>JAVJRZ010000005.1:0-482100 GCA_040219675.1 Phycisphaerales bacterium
CTGGAACTCCAGGAAGTCGAAGATGTTCAGCGTGCCGTTGCCGTCGAAGTCGGCGGCCAGGTCGCCCGAATCGAAGGCGTTCTGGAAGGCCAGGAAGTCGAAGAGCGTGAGCTCGCCGTCGCCGTCGAAGTCGGCCGGGCAGTCCACCGCGCGGCTGAGGTCATCGGCCGAGACGACGCGCTTGACGCCGTCGTTGCCGCGGATGCTCATGATGAGGCCCGCGCCGCCACCACGCTCGAAGAACTCGACGCGCAGCTCGTGCGTGCCGGCCTGGAGGGCTACGTCGGTGCCGATCTCGACCATGCCGTGCAGGCCGTCGTTGTTGACGATCTCGTCCTCGCCCAGGTAGAGCTTGGAGCCGTCGTCGGAGTTGGTGAACAGCGTGTACACGCCCGTTTCGGGGATGTCGATGTAGCCCGTGAACACCGCGGCGACGTCGTCGGCGCGGCCGCTGGTGATGAACTCGCCGCCGGTCGACGGGAAGTTGATGTTGCTGACGATGTCGCTGGCGTACGGCGAGAGCGTGTCGAAGTCGGGCAGCACGCTCAGGCCGCTGACGGCGTAGTAGTCCACGTCCATGCCGGGCTGCGTGAGCGAGGGATTCTCGGGCGCTCGGAAGCTGGAGGGATCGAGCACGTCGATGCGCACGGTCGCCTCGGCGGTGAAGTCGCCGTTGGTCAGCACGTACTGGAAGGTGTCTTCGCCGAACGTCGAGCTGGGCGAGGTGTAGATGAGCTCATCGCGGCCGTCCGGGCCCGTGCCCGCGCTGATGGCGATGGTGGCGCCCAGGGCGCTGGTCGCGTCGACGCTCTCGATCGACAGGTCGAGCCCGCCCAGGTCGAAGTCGTTGGCCGTCACGTCGAGCGTGGCGATGTCGCCGGCGATCACCGCGAACGAGTCGTCGATGGCCAGGGGCGCGCCCGGCGTGCCCGAGCCGGCGGCGGCCGACACGGCGCTGAACACGTTCACGCGGCCGTTGCTGAAGATCGGGTCGAAGCCCGGTGCGCCGATGTCGTCGGCGGTGCCGTACAGCAGCGTCTGGATCACCTCGGGCGTGGCGGTGGGCGCGACGCTCCACATCATGCTCACCACGCCGTTGGCCACGGGCGTGGCCATGCTGGTGCCGCTGGCGTTGCCGTAGCTGCCGTCGGCGGTGGTGCTGAGGATCTGCACGCCGGGCGCGAAGATGTCCACGCCGCGGCCGTAGCTCGAGAAGCCGGCCTTGACGTCGCCGCGATCGGTGGCGCCCACGACGATGGTGTCGGCCCAGGAGAAGCCGCTGTGGTCGCGGTTGCTGTTGTCGGCGGCGTAGAGCAGCAGGCCGCCGATGCTCTTGATGTACGTGCCCGAGTCGCCGATGGCCGGGTTCTCGACGCCCGTCCACGAGCAGCTTGCGGTCTTGGCGCCGTTCTCGATGGCCCACTCGGCGCCGTGCAGGATGGCGCCCAGCGAGGTGCTGCCCTGGCCGCCCGCCGAGGCCGGCGTGGCGCGAATGCCCATGATGCCCAAGTCCCAGCCCACGCCGCTGACACCCACGCCGTTGTTGCCGATCGCCGCGCCGCAGCCGGCCACGTGCGTGCCGTGCCCGTTCTGGTCGCGCACGACGCCGCCGTCGCTCTGGCGCTCACGATCGGAGGAGTTGTACCCCTCGACGAGGTTGGCCGAAAGGTCCTCGTGGCCCAGCAGCGTGCCGGTGTCGACGAAGGCGGCGATGGTCGAGGTAGCGCCGGTGGCCAGGTCCCAGGCTTGGGGCGACTGGATCACCGGGTGGTGCCACTGCTCGCTGTAGCGCGGGTCGTTGGGCTCGCGCGTGTTGAACACGATCCAGTTGGGGTGTGCGAAGCGGTAGTCGTCGGTGCCGCCCAGCCAAGCGCCCATCGCCGACTCGTCCATGCCCTGGGGCAGCGCGAGCGTCCAGCGATCCGGCCCGCGATCACGCAGGACCACGAACGGCTGGATCCGCGCCTCGGCCTGTCGGCGACGCTCGACGGCCTGCGCATAGGTCAAGCCCTCGCGCTGGAAGTCGACGATGCGCTTGGGCGCCACGAGCATCTGCCCGCTGAACTGTGCCGTGCCCGGCGTCTCGACGAACGGGCCGAAGTACGCGCTGCCCAAGCCGATCGCATCATCGGCCAGCGCGGGCGCGGCAAGCCCGGCCGAAACAAGAAGAGTGAGCGCACCGAGCGCGGTGCGACGCCGACCGATTCGTGATGCCATGATGTGAGCCTCCCCGGATATTGACTTGGAGCCCGGCCGAGCCCAAAGGCAGCGGGCGCAGCAGGGCGTTGCACATATCTACGAGCGAAATGACGCCACAGCCGAACGCCGCGGCACAAAACGCTTACTTCGGTTAGGGCGTTGCGGGTCGGAGCGTTAGCAGAAGGTCCGATAGAAACGCAGATTTGCCAGCATGATTGCCCGACCCTCAGGGATACCCGCCTTTGCCTGCGAGTTTCCCGGATCAGTGGTGCTGCCGATACCCGCCGGTCGGATCGCCCAACTCGAGCACGCTCAGCGAGTTCACCACGCGGGCCACGCCCAGCGGCCGGCCGGCCACCAGCAGCACCTGGTCTCCCGCCTTGGCCCAGTGGTGCTCCAGCAGGTGGGCCTCGACCATGTCGGTCCAGTCGGCCAGGCGACCGCTCTCGGGCGGTTGGGCCAGCACGGGCCGCACGCCGCGGAGCAGGGCCATGCGTCGCGTGGCGGCCGGATCGCTGGACCACGCGATGATGGGGATGTCAAAGTCGTTCTGGCTGAGGTACCGGGCCGTGCCGCCGAGTTGGCTCCAGCACACGATGGCCTTGGCGTCCAGGTCGTTGGCCAGGTGCCACGCGCCGTGGGCCAGTGCGGCCGTGCGGTAGCGCGTCTGCTTGAGCCGCTGGGGCGGGCTGGCGCCGCGATCGGACTGGGCCATGGCGGCCTCGGTGGCCCGCGCGATGCGCGCCATCGTCTCGACCACCAGCACCGGGTGCTTGCCCACCGCCGTCTCGCCCGAGAGCATGACCGCGCCGGCTCGGTCGAAGATCGCGTTGGCGACGTCGCTGGCCTCGGCCCGCGTGGGGATGGCGCTCTCGATCATGGTCTCGAGCATCTGCGTGGCGACGATGCACGGCTTGCCCCAGTGCCCGGCCGCGGCGATGATGCGCTTCTGCGCGGGCGGCACCTCGGGGATGTCCATCTCCACGCCCAGGTCGCCTCGGGCGACCATGATGGCGTCGGCCACCTCGGCGATCTCGTCGATCCGCGAGAGCGCCTGGGGCTTTTCGATCTTGGCGATGATCGGGATGGGCTCGCGATCGGGCGCCTCGGCCGCCACCAGATCGCGCAACTCCTCGATTTCCTTGCCGCTGCGCACGAACGACAGGGCCAGGTAGTCCAGCTCGTGCGCCACGGACCAGCGGACCAGCTCGCGGTCCCGGTCGGTCAGCGCGGGCACCTTCAGCTCGGTCTCGGGCAGGTTGATGCCCTTGCGCGTGGTCACCTTGCCGCCCATGGTCACCACGCAGCGCACGGCCGCGCCGCCGGGCTCGAGCCCGACCGCCAGCATGCGGATGGCGCCGTCGTTGATCAGCACGCGCTGGCCGGGCTGCACCTCGTCGACCAGGTCGCCGTAGGTCAGCGGCAATGCGGGCACGATCTCGCAGCGATCGTCGATGGTCTCCTCGCGCACCTCGGCGACGGTGATGGTGCGATCGAGCAGCACGTGCTGGCCCTGCTGGACGTCGATACCGCCGCCCTCGTCGATGTCGGGCACCGTGCCCACGCGGATCTTGGGGCCGGGCAGATCGCCCAGCACGCCGATGCAGCGGCCCATGGCCGACGCCGCGGCGCGGATGGTCTCCAGGCGGCGCTTGTGCTCGTCGGTCGAGCCGTGGGAGAAGTTCAGGCGGAAGATGCTCACGCCCGAATCGATCAAGCGCTCCAGCGTGGCCTGGCTGTCCGAGGCCGGGCCCACGGTGGCCACGATCTTGGTCAGCGGCGGCCTCTCGATGCGGCTGACGTCGTTTGCGGCGTTCGTGGGAGCTGGCATGGGCGCCTTTTGCAGTTGGGTTGCCAAGGGAGCCTTCCTTCCAGGCGATCGATCAATCCGGGCGGGAGCGAGACGCGAGCTCCACTACCTCTCTATATCGGTCGCGGAAGAAGCGGGTGTAGGCGATTCTGGCCTCGGCGGCGGCTTCGGGGTCGCGCCAGACGTTTCGGACGGGCCGATAGTTCTCCTCGCTGAACTCGAGCACCTCGATCTGGCCTTCCGGGCCAACCACCGCCTGGCTGGGGAAGGCGTAGAACGCCGCCTCGGCCCGTGCCAGCACGGGGGCCCAGGCCGGATCCGACGCGGCTCGTTCTCGCAATCGCCAGAGCGCCGCCCACGCGGCCTGGAGCTCCTCGTCGCTGTCGACGCCGAAGGCGCCCATCATCACCGGGATCGACGACCGCCAGCCGCGCGAGTCGACTTCGGCCGCGGCGGTGAACGGATCGAGCCGGTCGATGAATCGATCGGCGTACCGCTCGTACATCACGCGGCGCACCGGGGCCCGGCGCAGCTCGTAGCGCACCGGACCCGTGGGCGAAGCGCCATCCTGCTCGGGGTTGGCCGGGAACTGCCACAGGCTCTGGGCCTGCTCGGTCAGGCAGAACTCAACGAAACGCTTGGCCAGCACCGGGCTCGGCCCGCCACGCAGCATCGACACCGGGTCGGCGTCGATGTACACGGCGCCCACGGGGTCGACGTAGCCCACGCGGCTGCTCTCCGGCGGCGCGCCCGGGGCGGTCACGGCCTGCGCCTGGGTGCGCCCGTAGAAGTCGATGGCCAGGCCCGCCATGGCCTCGCCCGCGGCCACGTCCAGCGGCGGCTTGGTCGCGGCGCTGGTGAAGTACCGCGTGTTGGCGCTCATCTCGCGCAGGATGCGCCAGCCCTCGTCCCAGCCGTAAGCGTTCAGGATCGAATCGAAGGTCGTGGTGATCGAGCCGCTCTGCCGCGGGTCGGCCAGGGCTACCAGGCCGGCCAGCCGCGGGTCGGTCAGGTCCGCGAAGGCCGTGGGCGTCTCCATGCCGCGCTCTGCGTAGAGGTCCTTGTTGAAGATGATGCCAAAGCCCGAGAGGGCGGTGCCGATCCAGTATTGCTGGGGGTCGTAGAGCCGCTGCGTGCCGATCTTGTTCTCGCCGAACCATTCGTCGAGCTGCGCCTGTGTGAAGCCCGCGGGCACGCTGATGGGCACGTCGATCTCGCGTCCGTCGATGGTGGTCGTGAAGCCGCGGCGCATCTGGCCGTGCTCGTAGCTGCCGCCGCCGAAGAGCAGGTCGTAGCCCATGCGTCCCGGCTCGATCACGACCTCGACGGAGCCATCGTCGCGTGCTTCCAGCTCGTACTCACCATTGCGGATGGCGGCCTGGTACTGATCGATGAGCAGGCGACGGATCTCGCTGGTACCCCCGGGGGCGCGCCAATCGATGCGGACCGGCTGGCCGAAGTTCGCCTCGTGCCACAGCGAGAAGGCGCGCTCGTACTCGTAGCGGATCTGCTCGGTGTGGGGCGTGATGATCACCAGCGTCGGGCCATCGGCCTCGGACTGGGCCCGATTGGCCGGACGAACGGCCCACGGCAGGGCCAGCAGGCCCACGAGCAGGACACCCAGGATGGCGGCCGTCCATCGCATGACGCCAGTCTACGCTCGGGCCATGACCCAACCACACGGCCCGCAACCACACAGCCCGTCTCGGCCGACGCCCGGCAACGACACCAAGGCCGCCATCATCACCGGGGGCACCGCGGGCATCGGTCTGGCCGCCGCCCGGCAGTTCATCGAGCGTGGCTGGCGGGTGCTCATCGTCGGGCGCGATCAGGGCCGCCTGAATGACGCCCTGCTCGACCTGGGCGGGCGGGCCCAGGGGTGCCCGGCCGACGTCGGCAGCGCGGGCGGGCCGGGGGCGATCGTGGGGGCGTGCCTGAAGGCCTTTGGGCGCATCGACGCGCTGGTGAACAACGCCGGCGTGGCGCCGCTGGTGCCCCTCGCCCAGCACACGCCCCACCTCATCGAGCAGTGCTTTGCGACCAACGCCATCGGCCCGGCCAAGCTCATCGTGGCGGCCTGGCCGCACCTGAGCGTCACCCGCGGGCGCGTCGTCAATGTCTCGTCCATGGCCACGCGCGATCCGTACCCGGGCTTCTTCGCCTACGCGGCCAGCAAGGCGGGCGTCGAGCTCATGGTCCGCAGCATCGCCAAAGAGGGCCAGTCCGCGGGCATCAAGGGGTTCGCTGTTGCGCCCGGCGCCACCGAGACGGCCATGTTCCGCGCCCTGTTCGACGAATCCAGCGTGCCGCGCGAGGCCGTGCTGGATCCCAACGCGGTCGCGTCGCTGATCGTCGACTGTGCCACCGGCCTGCGCGACGACGACAATGGCAAGGCCATCGAGATCACCCCCGACGGCTGAGCCGGGGCGTTTACTCGAAACGGATCACGATCGTCCGGCGGCCGGTCGAGATCAGGCCATACCCATCGACGACGTGCACGGCCTGCGGCGGCTCGGGCAGCAGCACCGAGCGCGTGCCGGTGACCTTGGCCGACCGCGTGTCCACCGTCGAGAAGATGTACTCGCCCTGCCCGCGCGCCACGGCGAAGCTGCGCTGGGGCACGAGCAGCACGCGATCGTGGCCCAGCGCGGGCGGGAGCTTCTCATCGGTGCGGCCACCGGTGCTGCGCAGCGCGTCGCGCCCCACCACCGCGCCCGAAACGTCCATGACCGTCACGCCGCCGGTGGTCAGCACGAGCAGCCGATCGCTCTGGCGGGCGATGCGAGGGATCTCGCCGTCGCTGAGCGACAGCATGAGCGGTCGATCGCCGAAACGCCCATCTTCCACTCGGGCCACGGCCATGTCGCCGCGCGACGACATGACCACCAGCGCGTCGCCCAGCACCCAGCCCAGCGCGGCGCTGAAGGCCGTGGTGTCCTCGTTGGTCCACGCCAGGCGGCCCCGCGGGTCGTCGGCCTCAACCCGCAGCCGCTGCACCGAGCTGTGCGTGCCCATGACCACCGTGCCGTCCTCGACCGCGGCGATCCAGCGCGGCGGCTCTTCCAGCCCGACGCGGGCCAGCTCGATCTCGCCGGTCGGGCTCAGGCCCCACAGCGCCAGCGACTCGAGCGAGCCGGCCGTGGGTGCGCCCGGCGCTTCGGCCGAGCCCATGACCCACACGCGCCCGCCCTCGACGGCGATGTCCATCGCCGTGCCGATGCCCGGCCGGCCGCTGTAGAGCACCTCGCCCGTTGCCGCAGCCAGCACCGCCAGCAGGCCGTCGCGCCGGCCGACCACCACGTGCTCGCGATCCGAAGCGACTATCCAGCCCAGGGGGTCGGCCTGCTGGCCCGTGGCCATGAGCGCCGCAACGTGCGGCCCCTGCTCGGCGAGGTTCGGCGCTCGGTCGGCCTCGTCGAAGAGCTCCAGCAGCGGCCTGCTGGTCCACGCCGCGCCATCGAAGAGCGCGACGCTGCGCAGCTCGACGCCATCGCCCGCCTGCCACACGAACAACGCGCGCTCGCGATCCTGCCGAAGCAGCGTCGGCGGCGTCGCCGGGTCGTGCGTGCCGGTCCAAACCAATTCCATCGGCCCGCGCGGGTCGGCCTCGAAGGGCTCGCCATCGATGGGCCCCAGGTCGGGCGCGAGCGCCCAGATGCCCACCAGGTGCCCCGCGCCCAGCACGACGTGTTCGGGTGTGACCGGATCGATCTCGGTCGAAGCGGGCTTCATGAGCGACCAGCCGTCCAGTTGCTGATCGACACCCGCCGGCCGGGCCCGAAGCCGTGCGCCGCGATCGCGGTTCTCGAACCGCTGGCGCAGGTCGGCCAGCGCGGGGGCATCGAGCGTCTCGATGGGCGACACCGCGCGAAGCTGGCGGACCACGCGACCGGCCGAGGCGATGTGGTCGGCCTCGGCCAGCACGCGCGCCAGGTTGGCGCCCAGTTGCGCGACCTCCTGCCCGCTCACCGGCCCGCCGCTGGTGCGCACCAGGCGCGCGATGTCGAGCGCACGACGCCACGCCCGCGCGGCCCGCGTGGCCTCGCCGCGCGTCTCGGCCAGCTCGGCGATCTGCTCGTACGCCCGCAGCGCCGTGATCGACACCGGCAGGCGCACGGCCAGCTCGAGCCGCTGCACGTCGCCCGCGGCGCCCGCATCGGCTCCCTCGAGCAACGCCCGCGCCCTGGCCTCGTGCGGCTCAATGATCTCGTAGCCGTGCAGCGGCAGTAGCTTCTGGAGCCGCCTGGTCGCCACCACGCCGGCGATCGCCGACTCGCGCTCGATGCTCGCCATCCGCAGCGACTGCTCGGCCAGCACGTCCAGGTACGCCTCGGCGGCCAGCGAGCCGCGGCCCTGGCGATCGCGCAACTGGCCGATGGTCAGCAGCGCGCGAGAGCGGGCGGTCGAGCCGCTGGCCGCCCGGAGGGCCAGCTCCGCCAGCTCGTCGGCCAGCGCGTCATCGCGCGCGTCGTCGCCCAGGTCGACCATGCGCCGGGTCATCGACAGCAGCGCCTCGAACAGCCGGCGCCCCTCGGCCTCGGCCGAACGGATCGCTTCCTCGCCCGCATCGACTCGGGCCAGAGCCTCGAGCGCGCGGCGGGCCGCGTCGGGCGCCGCTTCCAGCACCTGCCTGCGCTCGGCCAGCAGCACCAGGCTCACCAGCGATGCGACGTCGTTGGGGTTCTCGCGCAACCGCTCGGTCAGCGCGAGCGCCGCCACGTCGGCGCTCATCACGCTCTGGAGCACCGCGGTGTCCACCACGATGAGCTGGTCTTGCAGCGGCACCACGCTGCCCGGCCGCGGCAGCGGGATGATGTCGCCGTCAACCTCGCCGGTCGCCGGATCCAGCAGCACGGCCGCGTTGCCCGAGGGCACCAGCAGCCGGCCATCGGTCGCCAGGGCTCGGCCGGTGATCAGCGCATCGAAGCCCGCCGCGTCCTCGAAGAGGCCGCGCGGCCGGGCGTTGGGGGCGATCTCGCCCGCGCTGAAGAACCACACGTTCGACTCGCCCACCGCCGCGATGCGATCGCCCACGCCCACCAGGTAGTTCACGTCGCCCATCGCCGCGGTCGGCACCGCGCCCTGCAACCGCCCGGTCCGCCGATCGAGCCGGTAGATCGTGTCCACCGCGTCGACCAGCGCGACGACGGCGTCGTCCTTGACGATCGGCGGGCGCAGGTTCCACGCGCCGCTGAGGTCTCCACGGCCCACGCGGCCGCCGGTGTGGAAGCGGCGCAGCCAGATCGGCCGGCCGTCGTGCGCGTCGAACGCCCCGACCACACCCATTGGCTCGTACCAGTACACGACGCCCTCGTGCAGCACGCCCGCGGCGCCGACGGTGCGTGTCGAGCGCGACCAGCC
This sequence comes from Phycisphaerales bacterium, assembly GCA_040219675.1. GTDB lineage: Bacteria > Planctomycetota > Phycisphaerae > Phycisphaerales > UBA1924 > JAHCJI01. The sequence continues at coordinate 9,371 of JAVJRZ010000005.1, forward strand.
CGTGCCGGTGCTGCCCAGCGTGCGCGCCCACGCCGGCTCGCCCGTTCGCGCGTCGAGCCCGACCAGGGCGGTGGAGACCTGCCGGCCCGAGCGGTTGTTCTCGCGCAGGCCGAAGATCACCCGGCCCTCGCCCACCACCGGCCCACCGCGCACGTTCGCGTAGGCGTACCGCGGATCGATCGACCGCGCGTCGGTCTGCCACAACTGTCGGCCCGAGCGCAGGTCGACCGCGAGCACGCCGGCCTCCAGGTCGGGCGCGTTGGCCATGTGCAGGCCCATCGACGCGTACACCGTGCGGGCATCGACCGCGACCATGCTGGGCGACTCGATCGAGCGCCACGTCTGGGCCTGACGGCGGAAGTCGGCAAGGTCGCTGATCGCCTGCCGATCGGTCAGCAGCGAAGCGCGCCAGCGTAGCCGCAGCGAGAAACGGTCCCACGCCGACAGCGTCGCGCCATCGTTGATCAGGATGGTGTCGCCGGCGACGGTGGGCAGCAGCCAGAAGGCGCCACCACGCGCCTCGACCGGCGGCGGCTCGGGCAACGCCTCGCCCGGCGCGGGCGCCAGGTCGCGATCGATCTCCTGGGCCCATGGCTCTTCGGCCGGCAGGAAGGGCGGACGCCGGCCGCCCGCTAGTGCGCTGACGTCCTGTCGAAGCACGGCCGGGGGCGCAGCGACACGCAGCGCGTCAAAGTCCGCCGGCCCAAGGCCCGCCTGGGCGCGCCAGGCCTCGGCACGCGCGCGCACCGATGGGCGATCGACCTGCGCGGCCACGAGCGTGAGCAGCTCGGCCGCGGCACCGTCGTCGCCCGCGCGATCGGGGTGGTCTTCCAGTTGTTGCAGCACGCGGGCCGCGGCGTGGAAGCGCGCCAGCCCGAAGCGCTCGCGCGCCACCCGAAGCGCCGCCTCGTAGCCCGAGGCCGTCAGCAGGTAGCGCTGCTCGACCTCGGCGAACCGGCCTTCGGCCAGCAGCCGTTCGGCGCGGGCCGAGTGCTCCAGGCGATACCGCGCCAGCAGGTCGGCATCGGCCAAGAGCCGCTCGTGCACGGCGCTGCGTACCGAGACGAACAGGTCCTCGTCGCCCTCGGCCGGCACCAGCCGCTCGGCCCCGCTATCCAGCGAGGCCTGCAAGACGCGGACGGCCTCGGCCTCGTTGCCCGCGCGGAGCAGCGCCGGCAGCGCCCGCAGCGTGCTCTGGGCCGCGGTCGAATCGTCCACGAACACGTTGCTGGCCTCGTCCTGGGCCAACGCCGTGCCCGCCACGCTCGCCAGCGTCAGCGCGCCGGTGGCCAGCAGCCTTGAGATTCGCTTGTGCGCGGTCCGGGGACTCACCGTATGGGACCTCCTGCCTGCCGATACGCACCGCAACCCCAGCCTGATCGGCAGAGCCGGCCGCACGGGCCAGTCTAACCCCTCCGACCCAACCCATTTCGATGCGCCCGCGCCCCTACGCCCTGCACCGACCGCGCCCACCGCCCGATGCCAGCTTCGAGTGCAGGGGCGAGGGCATGCGTGATGTCACAATCCACAGCGGCGGCGGTCTCCAAGGCTCGCTTCTCGGACGCCCTGGGTAGCGTCGGGTCATCCTGTACCCCGGGCGGTGCCCCGCCGGCGTCGGGTTGGCGCAAGCCGGCCTGGGTCTCCATGCCCCTGCACCAGCAACTGACCAACCCCGACTGCCGCGCCCGCCGCGTGAACCTCTTCCTGGGCGCCATCGCCTTCCTCAGCCTGGCCGACCTGGCGATGACCCTGGACCACATGGTCGGCCCGGGGATGTACGAGAGCAACCCGCTGGCGCGGCTGATCCTCCAGTGGGGTTCACCCGCGAGCCTGGCGATGTTCAAGTGCATGACGCTGCTGCTGGGCTCGTGGCTGCTGTGGCGCACGCGCAAGAGCCTGGCCAGCGAGATCGGGGCCATCGTGTGCATGGTCGTGCTGACGTGGCTCATGGTGCGTTGGGGCCACTACAGCGCCCAGATGGCCGAGCTCACGCCCCACCTGGCCGAGATCCAGACCTACCACAACGACACGTGGGTGGCCATCACAACCGACCCATAACCGCGCCGCGCGCCTCCAGGCACGCCATGCGAACCGCGACGCCCAGGGCCACCTGCCGCGTGATGATCGATCGCGCGCAGCCCATGACCTCGGCGTCGATCTCCACGCCCGGGTTGGCCGGCCCGGGGTGCATGATGACCGCGCCGGGCTTCAACTGCTCCGCCCGATCGCCCGTGAGCCCGTACTGCGCGCGATACGCTTGATCCGCGCCGGCGGCGTCCAGGTCGCTGCCGCCACGCTCGTGCTGGATGCGCAACGCCATCACCGCGTCGGCCTCCCGCAGCGCGGCATCGAAGCGTTCGGCCACGGCCCCGCCCGCGCTGGCCGCCACCTGCGCATCGACGCCCGGCCCGGCGACCAGCACCCGGGCGCCCAGCGCCGCCATGCAAGGCCCGCTCGAGCGCGCCACACGCGATCGCGCCACGTCGCCCACGATCAGCACGCGCAGGCCGTCCAGGTCGAGCGAGTCCAGCCGGCCGTGCGCCTCGGCGAGCGCCAGCGTGTCCAGCAGCCCCTGCGTGGGGTGCTCGCCATCACCCGCGCCGGCGTTGAGCACGGGGATGCGGACGGCCTGGGCGACTTCCAGCACGTCCTCGGTGCGCTTGGCGCGGACGACCAGCCGCGTCACGCCCATCGCCTCGACCGTGCGCGCCGTGTCGCCGAGCGTTTCGCCCTTGCTCAACGAACTGCCGCGGTCGGTCAGCTCGATGAATCGCCCGCCGAGCCGATGCACCGCCATCGCGAAGCTCAGCCGCGTGCGCGTGGAGTCTTCGAAGAACAGCAGCCCGACGACCTGGCCGCGCAGCGTCTGCCCGACATCAAAGGGCGCTTCGTCGAGCGCCCAGGCGTGCTGGCGGGCACGCGACAACAGCCGGCGGAGCGTCGCCGCCTTGAGGTCGACCAGGTTGATCAGGTCCTTGCCGGGCATGGCGCCAGAGAGCGCGTGCGCCCCGACGATGCCCGCCGGCTCGCGGCCCCCACCTGCACCCATCGTGCCCATGCTCGGCTCAGCCCTCGCCGGGCTCGCCGGTTGCCGGAGTCTCGGCGGGCTCGTCGGCTGGTTCTTCGATCATCTCTTCCGCTTGGGGCTCGGGCTGCGCTGCCGGCTGGGGCCGATCGATCGGGTTGATCGCCGGCGCCGAGATGATGCCCGGCGTGAACCGCTCGACCCATGTCACGTGCCAGGGGCGGAAGCCGCCGCTGAGGCGCACCGTGTAGCCCTCGTAGGCCTGGTCGTTGGTCAGCTCCGAGCGATCGAGCTCACCCGCGCCGAAGACGGGCCGGAGCACATCGATCTCGGCCTTCCCCGTGCGGATGCGCACGCCCGCGACGTGGTAGATCGGCCGGCCGATCGACGACTCGCTCAAGGGCGAAACGAGCCGGCTGCCCTCGATCTCGCGCTCGACGTCCCGAGCCACGCGGCGGTAGACCGCCTCGCTCACCAGCGGGTCGGGCAGGTTGATCGTCACGGGCTGATCGGAACCGCCGCGGGGCGGGTAGTCCTGGATCACCCGGGCCAAGGCGACCGTCATCGACTGGCTGATTGCCGCATCGTCGCGGTTGGGGATGCTGTCGCCGGGGTCGATCGGAGGCCAGGTATCCCAGCCAGCGCAGCCGCCCAGGCCCGCCACCAGGGCCACGGTGAGCCCCACCCTCAGGCTGGCCATCGCCAACCCGCGCCGCGTCCTCGCTTGCCCGACTCGTGCTCGTCCTGCCACGATGCCCTCCATCCGCTGGGGCTACCAATTCCTGGGTCTTTACCTTTACACAGGCCCGTCCTGAGGCCGACAGTCTATTCGGCCTGACCCCGCTTCATCCTTCCCGGAGCCCCCGCCGTGCCCACCTTCCCCCATGCCCGCCCCCAGGAGCCCGCCAGCGACGCGGCGGCTGGCCGGACCTTCGTGCTGGGCGTCAGCGGCGCCTCGGGGGCCTGGTACGCCCTGCGCACGCTCGAGCAGCTCCTGCTGGCCGGCGGCACGGTGCACCTGGTGGTCAGCGAGTACGGCCGGCGTCTGCTGGGCGACGAATCGGGCATCAAGAGGGTCGAGTTCGACGACCTGCTGCCGCACCTGAGCGAGCACGCCATGGCCGAGGACATGAAGCGGCGGCTGATCTGCCACCCCAACAAGGACGTGGGCGCGGTCATCGCCAGCGGCAGCTTCCGCCACGACGGCATGGCGGTCGTGCCGTGCTCGAGCACGAGCCTTGGCGCCATCGCCACCAGCGCGGGCAGCAACCTGCTGACGCGCGCCGCCATGGTCACGCTGAAGGAACGCCGGCCGCTGATCATCTGCCACCGCGAGACGCCGCTGAACCTCATCGACATCGAGAACATGCGCACGCTGGCTCTCGCGGGCGCGTGCATCTGCCCGACCAACCCCGGCCTGTACCTGCTGCCCAAGACCATCGGCGAGATCGTCGACTTCGTGGCCGGGAAGGTGCTGGACCTGCTCGAGGTCGAGCACGCGCTCAAGACGCGGTGGGAAGACGTGCACGGCGCGTAGCTCAATCTGGATACTCGGCGTACTCCGCCTCGGCCACATCCAGCACGGCGGGCGCGTACCACGTCTTGCCGTAGGTGCTGTCGTCGGTCCGCGCGAGGATGCCTAGCTCTTCGAACAAGGCGATGTCCTTGCGCGCGGTGGGATCGGTCACGTCGAGCACGCGTGCGGCGCTGGCGGCCGTGACGAGCGGCCAGCCGAACACGTGATCGAGCAGGCGCAGCAAGCGTCCGGCGGCCGGATGATCTCGCAGCTTCTCGGCAGCCAGGGCGTGCGCCGAAACGATGCGCTCGGCAAGCACGCGTGTCGAGACAGCTTCTTCGGCGACGGCTACCACAAACAGCCGCAGCCACGGAATCCACTCCCCACGCTCACTCACGGCCAGAAGGCCATTGACATAGTCCTGCCGATAACGCTGGAAGTACCCGCTTGGCGAGACGATGGGCATATCGAGCAAGCCCAGCGCGCACATCTGGTGCAGGATGAGTGCGCGGCCGATGCGGCCATTGCCATCGCGGAAGGGGTGCACCGCCTCGAACTGGTAGTGTGCCAGCGCCACCTGCGCGAGCAGCGGGATCTCAACCCACGCGCTGTTCACGAAACGCTCGAGCGCCGCCATGCATCGCTCGACCGTGGCGCTATCGGCCGGCGGCACGAAGCGCGCGCGATCGGGACGACCCGCAACGCCGATGTACACCGGCACGTCGCGGAACTCGCCCGGCCGCAGCTCCTCACCGCGCACGCCGGTCAGCAGCTCTTCGTGCATCTCGCGGATGAGCGCGGCGCTGTAGGGCCTGCCGCTCTCGATGCCGCGCTGCACCGCGCGCACGGCGTTGAGCGCCTCGCGCCCCGGGTTGGTCCTGGCGGCGTCTTCGCCGGCGAGCACCATATCGAGCGCTGTGGTGTGGATGCCCTCGATCTTCGAGCTCAGCCGAGCCTCGCGCAGCCACAACGCCTGACGCAAAATCTCGGGGTTGGGCACGGCGTGCACCAGCCCATTGACGCGCCCGAGCGCCGCGTGCGCACCGGCGAACTCCTCGAAGAGCTCGCCCTTGACGGACTTCCAATCGAGGGCCGGCGGCAAGTCGTCGGGCACGAACGACCAGGTCTCAACATCCTGCCATTGCCCACGGCCCGAAGCCCCCACCGCAGGCTTGCGCATCGTCACCGGCTCCAGACGGCCCGGGCTCGCGTCCGAGAACCTGGCTTTCAGGTCCCAGGGCGGTCTTGAAGACGGATTCGAAGGTGGTTTTGAATCTGGGCCCATAATTTAAAGCAAAACGGCATTTGCTTTAAATGTCAAGGCATCATCCAAAAGTTCTTTGGGTTTGGCGGCCCGAGGACCGGCCTGAGCCGCCCTCAGATCGTCACCGGCATCACCACATACAAGAACCCATTCCCAGAAGTCCGGATCACGCCCGCGTGCCGGCCGTCCTTGAGTTCCATGGTCACCTCGGCGTCGTGCATCACGCGGAGGGCGTCGGTGATGAAGCCGGGGTTGAAGCCGATCTCGACGTCGGCGCCGTTGTAGCCCTTGAGCTCGACGTTGACGCGAGCCTCGCCCATCTCCGGGGCGTGGCTGGACAGCTCCAGCTGCTTGTGCTCGCCGCGGAAGCTCAGGCGGACGCCCTTGCTCTCTTCGTTGGTCAGCAGGGCCGCACGCCTTACGGCGCTGTGCAGCAGGTCCCTGTCGAAGGTCGCCTTCACGCTCTGGTCGCTGGGGATGGCCTCTTCGTACGGCGGGAACTGCCCGTCGACCAAGGACGTTGAGAGCACGGCGCGGGGCACGCCGTCCTCGCCGCCGCCGAGCGCAAACAGCGCCCGCTGATCGCTGACGGCGACGGTCACCGACTCGTCCTCGCTGTCAACCAGGCGTTGGAGCAAAGACAGGGCCTTGGTGGGCACGATGCACGAGACGTCCGGGTCGTCCTTGCTGGCGCCGGGCACGGTGCCGCGGGCCATCGCCAGGCGCCGGCCGTCGGTGGCCACCATCTCCAGGGTCTTGCCCTTGCGACGCATCAGCACGCCATTGATGGCGTAGCGCGTGGTCTCGCGGGCCGTGGCGAACAGCGTCATGCCGATCATGTCGCCCAGCATGTCGCTGGGGAAGTCAAAGCGCGTCTTGAGGCCCTCGGCCCCGAAGTCGCTGCGATCGGCGACGCGCGGCAGGTCCCCGGGGTCGTAGCCCAGCAGGGTGTACGACGCGTCCACGCCCTTCACGTGCAGCGTGCGGTCTTCGCTCTCGAGCGTGAGCGTGGGCTCGTGGTCTTCGGCGGCGACGATCTGCTTGAGCTTGTCGGCCGGCACGAGCGCCTCGCCCTCCTCCTGCACGTCGACGCGGGCCGTGCGCAGGCGCAGGCCGATCTCGCCGTCGGTGGCCGCGAGCGTCAGCTCGCCCGCGTCGCCCTCGCGTCCGGCGCTGAGCTTGACGCAGGTCAGTTGCGGCTTGGGCGTGCGCGAGGCCGCCACCGACGACACCACGTTCACCGCTTCGAGCAACGCACCACGATCGCAGACCACTCGCATCGAAGCCTTCTCCCTGGGCCCAAAAAGCCCCTCGGCGGCATCGTACCGCTGGTGTCTCTATAGAAGCGCAGTGTAGGCCCCGTCGGCCATAGCCCACCCCTCATAGGATGGCCCCATGATCGCCCACTGTCCCCGCCAGAAGCTCGAAGGCAGGCCCTCTTGATTGGCCCGGGATGGGCCGGCGAGCCCCAGCCCAGTCGCACCCACGCACGGGCCGCCCGCAAGCGCCGGGTGGCCGTGGTCACCGGTTCGCGCGCCGACTTCGGGCTCCTGCGCCCGGTCATGGCCGCCGTCGACGCCCACGCCGACCTGGACCTGCTGGTCATCGCCGCCGGGGCCCACCTGATCCCCCCCGCCGACAGCTTCCGAGACGTCAAGGCCCACTTCCCCATCGCCGACAGCATCCCGATGCAAAAGCCCGGCCGCACCACGCGCCCCGACGACGCCGAGGCCCTGGGCACGGGCATCAGCCGCCTGACGCGCAGCTTCCGGGCCCTGGAGCCCGACTGGGTCGTCATCCTGGGCGATCGCATCGAGGCCTTCGCCGCCGCCGCAGCAGCCAACGTCGGCGGCTGGGCCCTGGCCCACCTGCACGGCGGAGACCGGGCCGAGGGCGTCGCCGATGAATCCATGCGCCACGCCATCAGCAAGCTGGCCCACCTGCACCTGCCAGCAACGCAGACCTCGGCCGATCGCCTCATCCGCATGGGCGAGAAGCCCGAGCACGTGCGCATCGTGGGCTCGCCGGCGATCGACGACCTGGCCGCGATCGAGCCCATGTCCGAGGCCGACTTCGCCGAGTTGGGCAATCCCAAGGCCGTCGTGCTGCTGCACCCCACCGGCCGATCGCTGGAAACCGAAGAGCACGTGGCCGCCAACGTGCTCGATGCGCTCGGTGCGCTGGAGATCACCCCGCTGGCGCTCGCGCCCAACCACGACCCAGGCCGCGCGGGCGTGCTCCGCGTGCTGAACGAACGATGCCAGGGTGTCCAGCCCCACCGCCCGCGCGCGTGGTTCGTGGGCCTGCTCAAGCGGCTGGGCCAGACCGGCGGCGTGCTCGTGGGCAACTCGTCGGCCGGGCTGATCGAGGCGCCCGCCCTGGGTTGCCGCGTGACCGATATCGGACCACGCCAGAACGGCCGAGAACGACCGGCCGCCGTCCGCCACGCCGAGGACACCACCGCCGAGGCCATCGAACGGGCCATCCTCGATACGCTGGCCGCCCCGGCCCCCGATCGGGCGGACCATCCCTACGGCGACGGCCAGGCCGGCCCCCGCACCGCGGCCCTGCTGGCCGAGGTTGACCCCAACGCCCAAGGCATCCTGGCCAAGCTCAACGCCTACTGAGCCCCCGGCGGGCCCCCGAGCGGGCGGTCCCAAAAAAAATTTTTGTTGGACCAAAGCTGCACGAAAGTCGCCCGCCGAAAGCGTCGATGCTCCTGATGTTCGTTGAGTCAGACCGCAACGCCGGCAGGAGACCAGGCCATGAGCATCGGTACGCAGGATCGTGAGCAGGCCGTCAGTGTGGCCATCCGCGAGATCAGCCACATCGCGACGCTGCCCGAAGTCACCCTCAAGATCGTCGAGCTCGTCGAGGACCCCTCCTCGACCGCGCAAGACCTGCACAACGTCATTGCCAACGACCCGGCGTTGTCCAGCCGAATCCTCAAGGTGGTCAACTCGTCGTTCTACGGGCTGCCGGGGCAGATCGGCTCGATCAACCGCGCCATCGTGATGCTCGGGCTCAACGCGGTGAAGAACATCGCCATCGCCGCAAGCCTGGCCAAGCTCTTCCGCGGCGGAGACCTGAGCCACGGCTTCAGCGCCCGAGCCATCTGGGAGCACGCCGTCGCCTGCGGGGCCATCACCAAGGTCGTCGCCGACACCGCCAAGGTGGGCTTCTCCGACGAGGCCTTCCTGGCCGGCCTGATGCACAACATCGGGCTCATGGTCGAGATGCAGTTCGACCGCAACAAGCTCATCGAGGTCGTCCAGAACCTGGGCGTCAACGCCGAAGGCGTGCCGGCCAACGACATGCGCGCCGTCGAGGCCCAGATCTTCGGCGCCGACCACCAGGACTTCGGCAAGGGCCTGTGCGAGAAGTGGAAGTTCCCCAACAACTTCACCCTGGTCACCGGCTACCACCACAACCCGATGGAGGCCCCCGCCGACGCCCGCCGGCTGCCGGCCATGGTCTACATCGCCGATCGACTGGTCGGCTCGGTCGAGGGCCAGTTCCGCCTGGACCTGACCAGCCTGGACATCGATCCGGCCGTCCTCGAGGTGCTCGGCCTGACCGAGACCGGCCTCCAGGCCATCCGCGAGCGTGTGGACGAGGAGATCGCCAACACCGCTGGCCTGCTGGGCTGACCCGCTTCAGCGGCCGGTCGGACTCCGAAATCGCCTGAAGGGAGCCGCAAAGGCTCCCTATTTTGCGTAACTGTTCCTAAGTATATACCCCAATTTGGATCGTTTTTCCCGCTTTTTGCTTGTGTTTCGCGGCGAAAACAGGGAAATGGCCGATTATCATGGCCATCCTGGGGGTCGAAGACCTCGCACAATCAAGATTTCACAAAGAGAGCTCTCTCTTTCTCCCTCCGGGCGGTCGCACATACGTGTGCGGCCGCCTTTTTTTCGATTTTTGGCAGGGTATCGAGGCGCTGTTGTCAACCCACAGGCCGCGTCCCGGTACACTTGTTGCGGCCAGGCCTTCCCCAGCAGCGTGGCAACTGCCGCACGCCCTGACGCGAACAACAGGGTGCTCCCTTCGATGCCCCGGGCGTCGGAGGGGGCACGGGAACACGCTTGCCGCCCGCCCGGCGGGCCAGGAACCAAGCATCGGCGTCGCCCTGCGGGATGGGTTGCCGCCTCTTGGGGAGGATTCGGACGATGACACGACCCACCAGCACACCGCCCGCGCGCCGCGCGTTCTCGCTCATCGAGCTCCTGGTCACCATGGCGGTCATCGCCATCGTGGTGGCCATCATCGTGCCCACCCTGGGCGGCGCTCGCAACACCGCCCGGGCCGCGGGCACGCAGAGCCAACTCACCGAGATCAGCCAGGCCTCGACCCAGTACTTCACCGACAACGGGCGCCAGCCGGGGTATTTCACCCCCCGCCAGATGGGCGACGCGGACAACGAAGACCGCGGCTTCAGCGGCATGCAGAACATCATGCTCGACCTGGCCGGCGGCATCGTCGACCCTTCCGAGACCGGCCCGGACATCGTCGAGGTCGGCCCCGTCGATGACGACACGGTGGTCAAGGTCAACCTGACGCTCATCGGCACGCCCGAGGCCGGCGGCGGCTACTACACGCCCGCCGAGAATCGCTTCGTGGCGCAAGAGGGCGGCGGTGTCGGCCTGCAAGCCGCCGATGTCGATGACCACCAGCGCCTGCCCTCGGTGGTCGATTCCTTCAACACGCCCATCCTCGCCTGGCAGCGCGATCGCACGGCCAACCAGCCCATCGCCGCCCTGACCGACTTTGCTCAGGAGAGCTACTCGGGCGACACCCCCGCCCGCTTCTACTGGGCGTCCAACGCGGCCTTCCTGAACACCAGCGAGCTGGGCAAGCGCGGCAAGAACCCCGTCTTCGCCGGCGCCACCGGTGGTCGCGAGTACAGCCTGCTGGGCAGCGGCGTGTCCCCCAATCCCGACCTGTACAACCACATGGCCGTGCTGCTGGGCTCGCCCACGCTGCCCAACGCCGACTTCCCCCAGGGCCCCTCGGCCGCCCGCGGCAACCTGATCTTCCACTCGGCGGGCATCGATGCGATGTACATGAGCTCCAAGGACCAGGCCGGCCGCGGCGAGGTCCGCTTCTGGCAGACCTTCTACACCAACGACTCGGCCAGCGACCGCCTGACCGACAGCAACGACCAGGTCGAGTCCATCGACATCCTGGGCCGCTTCGACGACCTCATCGAGTCGACCGGCAACTGATTTGCGCTCCAATGCATGAAATCCCCTTGACCTGACGGTCCGATTCTGTCAGGCTTGGGGGCGATGCGCGCCCATGCCAACGACACGCCGGGGCAGATGCAGGCCACGAAGCGGTCCACCGCACGCGGCCGGGCGGTGCTCGCCCTGCTGGCCGGCATCGGTGGCATCGCCCTGGCCCAGGGGCTCGCGCTCGACCATCCACAGGCGCTGTACGCGTTGGCGATCGCGGCGGCGGGCGTGTCGCTGGTGCTGCCGGCGCTACCGGGCCGGGTATTGCTGGTGGTGGCCGTCGCGTGCATCGGCGCGGGCCGCATGAGCGAGCAGAACGCGCCGCCGGCCGACCACCTGGTGCACCGCCTGAGCGCCCTGCCCCTCGACGACGCCGGCCGCCAGCGTGGGCTGGTGCGGCTGAAGGCCGTCGTGACGCACGAGGCGATCGACCCCGACCTGGGGCTGCCGCGCTACGAGCGGGGCGTGTTCCAGGGCGATCGCGCCACGCTCATGGGCCGGGCGCTGGCCATCGACAGCGGCTCGGGTCTGGCGCCCACGCGCGGCCGCGTGCGCATCAGCGTCTCACAGGCGCTCGACGAGTCTCCCGCGTTGCCACCGGGCTCGGTCGTCATGATCACCGGCTGGATGCGCCCGCCCAGCGAGCCGATGAACCCCGGCCCGGCCCGGGCCCCGCGCGCCCCGGTGTGCACCATCGACACCGACGGCTGGGCGCTCATCGAACCCAGCGACATCACGAACCTGTCGCTCCAGGGCGCGCTCGCGCCGCTGCGCCGGGGGCAGCACACGCTCCAGCGCGGCGCCCGCCGCACGCTGGGCCTCGACGACCCGCGAGCGCAGCAGGACCCCGCCCGCGCCCTGCTCGCCGCGCTGGTGCTGGGCCAGCGCGATGCGGGCTACGACGAGGCGCAGGAGCCCTTCCGCCGCGTGGGCCTCGCGCACTTGCTGGCGATCTCGGGGCTGCACCTGGCGATCCTGGCGGCCGCGGCGGCGTGGGCCTTGCGCGCCATCGGCCCGGGGTGGCGTGTCGAGGCGCTCGGCGTGGCGATCGCGGTCGCGATGCTGCTGGTGATCGTCCCCGCGCGCACGCCCATCGTGCGTGCGGGCGTGATGGTGCTCGCCCTGCTGGCCGCCCGAGCGATGGGCCGGCGCCACGATCCGCTGGCCGTGCTGGCGTGGACTGCCCTGGCGATTGCGCTGTGGGACCCCTACCAGGTGTTCGACCTGGGCTACCAGCTCAGTTTTGGCCTGGTCGCGGCGCTGCTCGCGCTGGCGCCCAGCGCGCACACGGCGATCTTTGGCCCGTCCACACACCTCAAGGGCATCGTCGAGCAGCCGCCGCCGCTGTGGCGATTGGGCGTCAACTACGGCGCTGGCTCGATCGCGCAGCTCTTCAGCGCCACGGTCATGTGCTGGCTGGTGAGCCTGCCTTGGATCGCCTGGCGCACGGGGCTGCTCGCGCCGCTCACCGTGCCGGCAACGCTGGTGATGACGCCGCTGGTGGCGATGTTGCTGATCGCCGCATACGCCGCGCTGCTGCTGGCGACCATCGCCCCACCGCTGGCCGAGCCGCTGGCGCACGTGCTGCACGCGCTGGCGAGCCTGAACATGGTGGTTGTTCGTTGGTTCGATGGGTTGGCGTTCTCGAGCCTGGAGGCCCCACCCATCAGCGCGGCGCTGGCGATCACCGCGACGGTGACGTTCGCCGTCGTGTTCCGCGTCGGGCGGCGCGTGCGTTGGAACCACGCCCTGGCGCTCTTGGCTGTGCTCGTCTGGGCGAGCGTCGAGGTCATCGGCCCGTGGACGCGGGCGCCGGTTGCAATGCAGATGAACACGCTGGCCATCGGCGACGGCACGGCCCACATCCTGCGAAGCAAGGACCAGGTCGTGCTCTGGGACTGCGGCTCGCTGGGCCCGGGCGCGGGCCGCGTGGCCAGCCGCGCCGCGCAGCACCTGCATCCCTCGATCTCGCCGACCGCCGTGCTGACGCACGCCAACCTCGACCACGCCAACGGCCTGCCCCACGCCGCCAAGGAGCTTGGCATCACGTTCATGTACACCACGCCTCAGGTGATGGACGCGGCCGGGCACGGGCAGATGCGCGAGATCTTCGACGAGCTGCGCGATCTGGGCGTGCGGGTCGAAACGGTCTGGGCCGGCCAGGTGCTGGAGGTCGGCAGCGCCCGCGGCACGGTGCTCTGGCCCCCGGCCGACCAGAGCTTCGAGAACGCCAACAGCGCCTCGCTCGTCGTGCGGTGGGACAGCCCCGAGGGCCACAGCGTGCTGCTCACCGGCGACATCGGCGGCGCAGCGCTCGCCAGCCTGCTCGAGCAGACCGATCCGGCGTTGCTGAACGTCGATGTGCTGGAACTGCCCCACCACGGCGCCGACGACGACCATGCCCGCCGCCTCGTGGCGATGGCCGACGCCCGCGTGGTGATCCAGTCGGCCGGCACCAAGCGCGTGCGCAGGGACCCGTGGCAGAGCTACCGCGACCGCGGGCTCTGGCTCGTCACCGGGCGCGACGGGGCTATCGAGATACGCTCCGATGCTGAGGGCCTGAGCGCCAGCACGATCCGGCGCGGGCGCGTTCTTCCGCCGGGCTAACGCTCGATGCGCACGGTCTTGGAAAGGTCCACCCGCGTCGACCACACCGCGTCGGCGGGCACGCTCTGCCCGGCCGCGGGGCCAACGGTGGTGTAGGGCGCGACGTACAGCCAGCCCGTGGCGCGGAGCGCAACCGAATCGCCCGCCACGCTCGCGGCGTCGAACTCGCCCACCGGGCCACGCTGCGCGGGCGTGGCGAAGTTGGGCTCCAGGCCCTCCAGCCCGCGGTCGGTCGTGCCCATGGAGATGCCGTAGATCGGCCGCCGGGGATCGTTGTGCATCGCCGCGGGCTGGCCTTCGACCAGCAGCTCATCGGGCACGAACCACACGCGCAGCACCGAGCTGGCCGGCACGTGGATGTTGCCGCGGAAGTCTCCGCCGATGCCAAAGCGCACCGGCGTGCCCGATGCCGCGTTGACGACCTCGGGCGCCGCCAGCCACAGGCGCAGCATGCCGGCGTAGTACCGCTCGACCAGCGCTTCGGGCACGTCGCCAGCCATGGCGGTCTGGTCCATCCAGGCTTCGGCCTCGCGCGCGACGAAGCCCTTGCGCTCGCGCAGCTCGAGCATTCCCTCGAACAGCGCCTCGCGCTGCCCCTGCGTGAGCGAGCGTGTGGTCAGCTCGGCCCACTCGTTGTTCGTAAAGCCGCGCGGCGCCGCCGTCACTTCCTTGATCAGCGCCCCGGTCGGCAGGTAGGGCACCACCGAGCCCGAGCCCCGGGACACCCGGCCGATGGAAACAAACGCGACGATCACCATGGCCGCCCCCACGGCCACCATGGGCTTGACGATGACCTTCTGCCCGGTGGCGATGGCGCTGCTCGCTCGCAGGTCGGCCCCGCACTCGGGGCATCGCTCGAAGCCGCCCTCGGGGGCGCCCTCCAGCAGGTACTCGCACCCGGCGCACCGGGGCTCGTCGCCGCCGCGGATGAACGCCAGCGAGATGAAGAGCATGCCCGAGATCATCAGGCCCATGTACAGCGTGTCGAGCATCGAAGCGAGCACGCTCCCGCCCGTCCCACTGAGCCCGCCGGAGAAAAGCACCATCCACGCGATGCCCAGCGGCAGGGCCAGCAGTGCGGCCAGCCCGCGCACGGCCGGCCGGCGCCACAGCGCCGCCAGCCGCTTCGCCCGGGCCGAGTCGCGATGCCGGACATAGGCCAACTGGCACGCCGGGATCGTGAAGATCAGGACGGCCGTGGCCAGCCAGGCCACCAGCCCGCCCCACGAGTTCCAGGGCGACAGGAGCGCACCCACCGCCAGCAGCCAGACGGCCGCCACTGCCACCCCGGTCCAGACCTTCTTCCTGGTCAGCATCGCCCCGAACAGTATTCGCCCGGCCGCGCAACCCCGGCGCCACCTTCGTATCCTTTGCGGTGACCCAGACCACCACAGACCAGACCATCAACCCGCACGCCACCACCGGCCAGTGGTCGACCGAAGACTCGGTCGAGCTCTACGGCATCGATCGCTGGGGCGGGGGGTACTTCGCCGTCGGGCCCGACGGCCGCATGCGTGTTCGCCCTCGTGGCGCTGATGGACCCAGCATCGACCTGGGCGAGATCGTCGCGGGGCTTCGCGAGCGCGACCTGTTCGCCCCGGTGCTGCTGCGCTTCAACGAGATCACCGACCACCGCATGGAGTCGCTGCGCAACGCCTTCGACCGGGCGATTGCCGACGAGGGCTACCAGGGCGGCTACGAGGCGGTCTACCCCATCAAGGTCAACCAGCAGCGCTCGGTGTGCGAGCACATCCGCACCGCCGCCGCCCGGCTGGGCTTCGGGCTCGAGGCGGGCAGCAAGCCCGAGTTGCTGGCGGTGCTGGCCCTGACGGCCGACGAGCCGAGCATCCCCATCGTCTGCAACGGCTTCAAGGACGAGGAGTACATCGAGACCGTCGTGCTGGCCAGCCAGATCCGCGATCGCATCTATCCCATCGTCGAGCGACCGGGCGACTTGGACCTGATCATCCGCATCTCCAAGAAGCACAACATCACCCCGCGCATGGGCGTGCGCATCAAGCCCAGCGCCAAGGGCATGGGCCGCTGGCAGGGCTCGGCGGGCGAGGCCGCCAAGTTCGGGCTCACCGCCGCCCAGCTCGTCGAGGCGGTCGACAAGCTGCGCGACGCCGACATGCTCGGCAGCCTCCAGGTCGTCCACTTCCACATCGGCAGCCAGGTGTGCGACATCATCAGCTTCAAGACGGCCATCACCGAGCTGGCCTGGATCTACGCCGAGCTGCGACGCATGGGCGCGGGCGTCACGCACATCAACGTCGGCGGCGGCCTGGGTGTCGACTACGACGGCAGCCGCAGCGCCACCGACAGCAGCGTGAACTACGACCTGCGCGAGTACGCCGCCGACGTGGTCTACCGCATCAAGGCCGTGTGCGACCAGGCCGAGCAGCCCCACCCCAACATCTTCAGCGAGTCCGGGCGCGCGATGGTCGCCCACGGCAGCATGCTCGTCGTCGACGTGCTGGCCTCCAGCGGGCTACCCGCGGCGCTCGACGGCCGCGCCATCCGCGCCGAGCTGGACGCCATGGAAGAACCCCCCAGGCCGCTGATCGACCTGCTGGACACCTACGAGCGCCTGTCCACCGGACGCCTCAGCGAGATGAGCCACGACGCCCTGGCCGCACGAGACGAGGCCATCAGCCTCTTCCAGTTCGGGCACCTCAGCCTCGATGCCCGTGCGACGGCCGAACGCCTGTTCAAGGCCATCGCCGCCCGGCTGCTCGAACGCCCCGACGCGGTCGACGCCGACGACATCCTCGTCGAGGACGTGCGCCCGCTGGCCGACGTCGTGCGCGAGACGTTCTTCTGCAACTTCAGCATCTTCCAGTCGATGCCCGACGCGTGGGCCATCGACCAGCTCTTCCCCGTCGCCCCGCTGCGACGCCTGGACGAGCGGCCCACACGGCGCGGCATCCTGGCCGACATGACCTGCGACAGCGACGGCGCCATCAAGCGCTTCCCCGCCACCGACGGCGGCGAGTTCGACGACGCCATCCTGCTGCACGACATCCGCGATGGCGAGCACTACGAGCTGGGCGTCTTCCTCGTGGGCGCCTACCAGGAAGTGCTGGGCGACCTGCACAACCTCTTCGGCGACACCCACGCCGTGCACATCGTTTCCGATGGCGAGAGCTGGGCCATCGACGAGGTCGTCGAGGGCGACACCGTCAAGGAAGTGCTCGGCTACCTCCAGTACGACGACAACGACGTCCGCCGGGCCCTGCGCAAGGATGTCGAGAAGGCCGTGCGCACCGGCAAGCTCTCCGTGCCCGATGGCGCCGCCCTCATGCGCTACTACGAAGGCGGGCTGGCGGGCTATACCTATCTTGAGTAGGAGCCTTACCGAGCCGTGCGCGAGCGGGAACTGCTCAGCCGAATCCAGACTCGCTCGGGGGACCTGCCCGAACGCTTCGCCCAGGTGCTCACCGGCCCGGGCGACGACTGCGCCGTGATCGCGCCCGACCCGCGGCCGCTGGTGCTCACCACCGACCACCTCGTGCAGGGCCGCCACTTCGACGACGCACTGCCCATCGAGCTCATCGCGCGCAAGGCGGTCATGCGGTCGGTCAGCGACATCGCCGCGATGGCCGCAGAGCCCGCCTGGGCGCTGGCCACCGCGCTGCTGCCGGCCGACTATGCGCACGCCGACGAACTCTTCGATCACATGGCCACCGCCGCGCGCCGCTTTGGCTGCCCGCTGGTGGGCGGCGATATCGCCTCGCTGCCCAAGGGCGACGGCGGCCCGATCTCGCTCACCGTCACCGTGGGCGGCCACGCGATCAAGCCCGTCCTGCGCAGCGGCGCGCGGGTGGGCGACGCGGTCTACGTCACCGGGGCCCTGGGCGGATCGCTCCAGAACCAACGCCACGCGCTGGCCGAGCCGCGCGTGCGAGAAGCCCTGGCGCTCCACGATCGATTCGAGCTGCGCAGCATGATCGACATCTCCGACGGCCTGGGCATCGACGCCGCACGCATCGCCCGCGCCTCGGGCGTGCGCATGCTGCTCGAGGCCGACCGCATCCCCATCCATCCCGACGCCACCGACCTGCACGCCGCGCTGGGCGACGGCGAGGACTACGAGCTGCTCTTCACCGCGCCGGCGGGCCAGGCCATCCCCCAAGCCATCGAGGGCACGCCCCTCACCCGCATCGGCATGGTGACCGAAGGCGAGGTCGCCGCCCTGGTCCGCATGCCCGATGGCTCCACGCTCGACGCCTCAGCCATGGGCTTCGAGCACGGCTAAGGATCCATCGATGGCCGATCCACAACACATCGAGCCCGCTTCGCCCGAGCACACCGAGGCCTGGGCCGCTGCGCTGGCCGCCACGCTCGAGCCCGGCGACATCATCGCGCTCGAGGGCGAGTTGGGCGCCGGCAAGACCACGCTCGTGCGCGGGCTGGCCAAGGGCCTGGGCATCGATCCCGGCCTGGTTTCCAGCCCCACCTTCGCGCTCATGAACGAGTACGAACGCCGCGGCAACCCGCGGACGCTCACGCTCGTGCACATCGACGCCTACCGCCTGAGCGGGCCCGAAGAGCTCGCCGCCCTGGGCTGGGACCGCCTGCTGGAAGACCCCGGCGCCATCATCGCCGTCGAGTGGCCCAGCCGCGTCGAGGGCGCTCTCCCGCCGCACCGCACCACGACGATCACCCTCGAGCACACCGGCGAGCACACCCGCTATATCACCCTCACGCCCCCGCGCGGCTGGACCACCTGCCCCACGACGGGCGCCCGCGTGCCCCCCGACAGCCCGACCTGGCCCTTCATCGACCAGCGGGCCCAACTGGCCGACCTCTACGGCTGGTTCGCCGGCAAGCACACCATCAGCCGCCCGGTCGACCCCGAGCGGGACGACCTGTCGGACATCCCCCAGGCCCCCAGCGAGGACGAGGACGGGCGTTGAACGCCCGCGCGGGCCGCGCTCGCCGCCGGGCCGTACCCTCCGGGTGATGTTCGACCCGACGCTGCTGCTCGCCCAGACCGACGCCCCCACCGCCAGCGCCTGGTCGCTGTTCGTCCAGTCCATCGACCTGTTCACCATCGTGCTGGCCATCGGCTCGGTGGCCGGCGTCGCGCTGCTGGTCCAGTGCCTGCTGGAGATCCGGGCCGACAACATCCTGCCCGAGCAGGAGCTGGACAAGCTCGACAGCCTCACCGCCTCGGGCCCACGCTCGGAGCTGGCCAGCTACCTGCGGTCGCGATCGTCGTTCCCAGCCCTGGTGCTCAAGAGCATGCTGGCCACCGAGGACGCCGCCGGCAGCGACCGGCTGACGACGACGGCCGCCCGCGAGGCCGCCCAGCTCGAGTCCGACGCGCAGTGCGCCCGCCTGCTGCGCCGCATCGAGCCGCTCTCGACCATCGGCAACCTCGCACCGCTCGTGGGCCTGGCGGGCACCGTCTGGGGCATGATCCTGGCCTTCACCACCATCGGCGCCGAGGGCGGCGCCGCCGGCCCGGCCCAGCTCTCCCTGGGCATCAGCAAGGCGCTCTTCCACACGCTGCTGGGCCTGTGCCTGGCCATCCCCGCGCTGCTCAGCTACGGCTTCCTGCGTTCGCGCGTCGATCGGCTGTGCGACCTGGCGCTCTCCCAGACAGCCCCCCTGGTCGAACGCGTCGCCAGGCGCATGGGCGAACCCGCAGGTGGCGACACCAGCGAGAAGAAGGCATGAGGCGCCGCCGCCCCGCCACAGGGACGAGCCACCCCAACCTCACGCCCATGATCGACGTGGTCATGGTGCTCATCGTCTTCTACCTGCTGGTGGGCCAACTCGCCAGCGACCAGCGCAGCGACCTGGCATTGCCCAAGTCCTCCACCGGCGACGACACCAAGGAAGCCAGCGCGACATTCGTCAACGTCCGCTTCGAGAACGAACAGGTCCTGGTCGATATCGACGGCTCGCCCGTCGAGATCGCGCGCCTCGGCCAGGCCGTGCGCGCCGCGCCGGCCGTCCACCTGCGCGCCGACGCATCCATCCCGTACGCTCGACTCACGCCGGTGTTGCGCGAGCTTCGCGGGTCGGGCGTGCGCGCCGTGCGTGTCGCGGCCGAACAGACCGCGGCGCCGATGGGAGGCCCCTGAGCCATGCGCCGCGCACGAGACCCGAGGCACATCTACGGCCCGAACCTCGCGCCCATGGTCGACGTCGTGCTGGTCATCCTCATCTTCTTCATGGCTTCCATCGTGTTCATCGGGCCCGAGTGGTTCCTGCCCGCGGCGATCTCGGCAACGCAGCAAGACCAGGACGAGCCCTCTCGCGAACAGCAGGTCGACCCCTTCGCCCTGCCCGCACCGACGATCTCGCTTCGTATCTCGATCGTCCGTGATGCGCCAGTGGTCGCCGGCCTCGGACAGGGCCTCGTGGCGCTCGACCAGTTCGAGGCCTACGCGAGCGAGCAACTGCGCGGCATCGGCGGCGAGGCGATCCACATCCGCCTGAGCGCCCAGGGCGATGTCCCCTGGCAGCACGTCGTCACGCTCCAGGACATCCTCACGCGCCTGGGCCTGCGCAGCATCGCGCTCGAGGGCGAGTGAGCGCCACTCACGCGCCGGCCAGCACCGCCGTTGCTACGCCCAGATAGATCAGGATCCCGCTGATATCCATCAGCGTGGCGACCAGCGGGCTGGAGATCGTCGCCGGGTCGAGCTTCAAACGCTCGAGCAACAGCGGCAGCAGCCCGCCGAGCAGCGCCGCCCACGTCACGATGCCCACGACGGCAAGGCCCACCGCCACGCCGATGCGCAACGGCTGCTCGGTCGACGCCAGGCCGGTCGCGTTGACCAGCAGCACGATGCCCACGCCCATCACGCCCAGCGCCAGGCCCAGGATCGAGCCGGTCACCAGCTCCTTGCGCGCCACGCGTCGCCAGTCGTCCGGCGAAAGCTCGCGCAGCGACACAGCGCGGATGAGCAAACTCGCCGCCTGCGTGCCGGTATTCCCCCCGCACGAGATCATCAGCGGCACGAGCATCGCCAGGATCAGGTGCGTCTCCAGCGCGCCCTCGAACCGCCCCAGGATCGCGATGGTGATCACCTGCACCACGAACAGCACGCCCAGCGCGATGCCCCGCTTGCGCAGCATCGCCACGAGCCCGGTCTTGATGTACGGGTCGTCCAGCGCCTCGACACCGGCAAGAAGCTGGATGTCCTCGGTGGCCTCTTCCTCGACCACGTCGGCCACGTCGTCGATCGTGACGATGCCCAGTAGCACGCCCTTGCTGTCCACCACGGGCAACACCGTGCGGTCGTAGTCGAGCATTGCCCGGGCCGCCTGCTCCTGGTCGTCAAAGGCGCTCAGCGCCTGGTACGCGTCGTCCATGATGTCGCGCACCGTCTCGTCCGGCTCGGCCAGCAGGATCGAGCGGATGTGCAGGTCGTCGATCAACCGCCCTCGCCCATCGATCACGTACACCCAGTGCACCGTCTCGGCGTCGCGGCCATACCGGCGGATGTGCTCGAGCGCCTGCGCGATGGTCCACTCGGGCCGCAGCCGCACGTAATCGGGCGTCATCAACCGGCCGACCGACTCTTCGGGATACCCCAGGATCTGCTGGGTCACCGCGCGATCCTCGGGCTTGAGGCTGCCGATGAGCCGCTTGGCGACCGCGTCGGGCATCTCGTCCAGGAGCGCCGCCCGGTCATCGGGGTCCATCGCCTGGAGCATCGTCCGGCTGGCCCGGTCGCCCAGGGCCTCGATGATCGCCTGCTGGCGATCGGTCTCCAACTCCGCGAACGCCTCGCCGGCGACCTCCCGAGGCAGCAGCCGGAAGGCCACCGCGGCCTCGCCCGGCTCGAGCACGTCCAGCACCGCCGCCACGTCGAAGGGCGGCAACGGCCCGAGCGCATCACGCAACTCGCGGTAACGACGGGCCTCGATCAGTTCCCGGACCTCGACACTCAGCAGGTTCGCCGTGGGGTTCATCGCCCCAATGGGAGCGCGCACCCACCCCAATAGCAACCGGCGAAACACCCGCCGGCCTGCTGGCCTATCCTCACCGCCGGTGCATCCGCCGCGTGGTGGCGTGCGGATCGGTCCATCGCCGGGCTGCCGACCCGAGCCCGATCGTCGGAGTACACTGCCAAACCAGGCCCTAGGGCTTCCCTGGGGTCGTTGACCAAACGCTGGAGCGAACCGCCATGGCCAAGCTGTTCTATTCGATGGAAGAAACCTGCCAGAAGCTCGGCAAGAGCGAGCAGGAGGTCATGGACTTGGTCGAGTCCAACCAGCTCAGCAAGTTCGTCGACGGCGACAAGCTGATCTTCAAGGTCGACCAGGTCGACCTGCTGGCCGACGACGACTCGGCCGGCGGCGATGACGACGCCCCCATCAGCCTGGCCGACGACTCGGGCCTGGGCTTCGACGCCGACGATTCGGCCATCGGCTTCGCCGACGACGACTCGTCGGGCGGGGACGACGCCAAGGAGCAGACCGGCATCAGCATCTTCGAGTCCGACGAGGTCGAAGAAGCCGACGCCGCCGCCCAGACCCAGATCAGCGCCGCCCCCAGCTTCGGCCTGGAGACCGCCGCCGACCCGGCCGCCTCGGGCTCGGGCCTGCTGGACATGACCCGCGAGGCCGACGATACCTCGCTGGGCGCCGACCTGCTCAGCGACTTCGACATGGATGGCGGCGATGGCTCCACCGTGGGTGAGGAAGTCGGCGCCGGGGGCGCCGCCCTGTTCGAGGACGCCTCGGCCGCCTCCGCCGGCCAGCCCGCCGCGGTCATCTACGCCGAAGAGTCACTCGACCCCGGGCCCTCGATGGCCGCGATGTTCGCCAGCTTCGGCCTGTTCCTGGTCATGGCCTTCGCCTTCGCCCTGATCGTCTCGATCACCACCCGGGCGGGCGTGATCATGGACCTCATCGATGGCCTGAGCGTCGCCATCCTCGCCGGCGCCATGGCCGGCGTCGTGGTCGTGCTGGGCATCATCGGCTACCTCGTCGGCAAGATGACGAGCTGAAGCAGGCCCACGAAGACCCGAATGGAAGGCGGCCCCTGGGGTCGCTTTTTCATTGTCGCATCATGAAGAAAGCGCCAAGGCCTGTCGCCAGTCATGTGGACAAGTTGTTTCTGGCCGGCGGCTCCGGTTCGCCTGAACCTGTCGCATTTTCGACATCTCGCCGAGCCAACCCCAAGCCCCGCAAGACGACGCCGCAGCGACACGGAAACGACCGCTTGTCCCTTCTTGTAAAGCCTTTTTCTGCAAGAATTTATGACCGAAGTGCATGGAGTTGTCCACGTTGCGACAGGCATAACTACGAGTACTTCTATTTCTCTATTAGAGGGTAGTAAATCAAGAGGAGATGGAGGCCTCCAAAATCATCCACAGCTTGTTGTGGATAAGTTGTGAGATTGTGGGCGGTGGGGTTTCCTGGTATGGGTCGGCTGACACCCCGTGCACCACACCGTGGTCCGCTGGGCGACCAGGGCCTGCTCCAGAACCCGGCCGCAAGCCAGGCAAGGCTGGCCGCCGCGGCCGTAGACCCGATGGTCCAGTTGGAACCCGCCGGGCTCGCCCGAGGCCGAGCGGTAGTCCCGCAGGGTCGATCCGCCCGCGCTGACAGCCGCCCCCAGCACCGCGCAGATGCTTCGGCCCAGCAGGCGGGCCTCACTTGGCGTCAGGTCGCAGGCCAGCGTCCTGGGGTGGATGCCGGCCCGGTGCAGCGACTCGTCGGCGTAGATGTTGCCCACGCCGGCCAGCAGCCGCTGGTCGAGCAGGGCCGCCTTGATGGGCCGCCGGACACGCTCGAGAAGGCCGACGATCACCTCGGGGTCGATGTCGAGGGCATCGGGGCCCAGCGTGCCCCAGGGGGCCAGCCGATCCCGGCTGTCGGCCAGCCATAGCCCGCCGAAGCGGCGCGGATCCCGGAAGACCAGCCGCGAGCCGTCGTCCAGGCGCCAGGTGGCATGGACGTGATCCGTGGGCAGCCGCCGGCCGCGTGCGGCCCACAGCACCTGCCCGCTCATGCCCAGGTGGACGCCCAGGGCCCGCCCGCTCTGGGCGACGATCGCCAGGAACTTGCCCCGCCGGTCGACGCCAGACAGCCGCTCGCCCTCGAGCAACTGCTGGCGGCCCAGCCGGCTCGGGCGAACCCGCGTGCGTTGCCGAGCGAACCCTCCGGGCGGGTCATGCGGGCCGACGGCGACGTCTCGCCGGTGGAGCGTGGCCCGGGCGACCTGGCGGCCGATCAGGAGCGGCCGCAGGGTCTGCCGCAGATGCTCAACCTCGGGCAGTTCGGGCATGGGCGTAGCGTATGAGGCCGGGCTCGGGGCCCGTGCCAGCGGGGCCGCCAGCGGGTACCCTCGCATCCGGACCGGGCCGAACGCCCAGCCAAGGGGCTTGTATGGATCGCCAGGCATTCGAAGCGATGGCCTTGGAACACCTCGACGCGGTGTACCGCCTGGCGTACCACCTGACGCGGAGCCCCGAGCGGGCCGACGAGCTGGTGCAGGAGGTGTACCTCCGAGCGCTCAAGAGCGAGACCTGGCAGAAGTTTGAGGAGCGCGGCGGCGGCATGCGGGCGTGGCTCTTCACCATCGCCCACAATGCTTTTTATTCGGACCTGAAGAAGTCGGGCCGGCGCCCCACCCCCGTGGGCGAGTTCTTCGAGGAGTCCGACGGCGAGCTGGAGCCCGGCAGCGCCGCCCCCGCGTGGGACCGCGCCAGCTTCGACTGGGACCAGGTGGACGACATCCTCAAGTCCACGATCGCCGAGCTGAAGCCCGAATTCCGCGAGATCCTGCTGATGTGGGGTGTCGAGGGCCTGAAGTACCGCGAGATCGCCGAGATCCTCGAAGTACCCATCGGCACGGTCATGAGCCGCCTGCACCGGGCCCGAAAACTCGTGGCCGACGCGCTGGCGGCCAGCCCCGAAGCGGCCGAAAGACTTGGAATCCATCGCCTTGCGCGGGATGAAAACGGAGAAGACCCCGGTTAGCCCACGCGGCGGCGCTCGCGACGGCTCCCCTGCCCACCCCGGCACGCCGGGGGAAACGGAGCACTCGCGAGACCGCCATCGCCCAACGCGGACCCTCGGCTCCCTCTCCCGGGAGCCTGCATCGAAGCTGTTTTCGGAGCGGCACGCATGAGCCCCAACGACCACGAACCCAACCAGCACGAGCACGGCTCGCCCGACCACGCCGCCCTCGAGCGCCTGGCGCGATGCGCCGCCGACGGTGAGCTAACCGATCAGGACGCCGCCGCTTTGGAACGCGCCAAGGCCGAGCACGCCGGCCTGCACGGCTTCATCGACTCGGAGAGCAAGATGCGTTCTGCCGTCGGCCGCTGCATGGCCGCCGAGTGCCAGTGCCCCCAGGCCTTGCGTGACCGCGTCGCGGCCATGTGCACCGGAGCGCCCGGTGCGACCCCATCACTTAGCATCTCCGGCACCCAGGCTGACAAGGCACCCTCGCCGCTGCGGTTCCCGGTGTGGCAGCGCGTTGCGGCTTTCGCCGCCGCGGTGGTCATCGTGGTGGCGGTGTCGTCCTTCGTGCGCCAGGGTGCGCCCACGCAGCCTGCGGGCACGGATATCGCCGACGGAACGGTGTATCTCGACGAGCTTCCCCCCAGCGGCGTGCAACTGGCCAGCTTCATGAGCAACGAGCACAACCGCTGCGCCAGCCACCCCACGACCATCCGCAAGTTCACCGAGCGCGACCTCCAGCGCGTGCCCACCGCCTTTCGCGATGTGCTGGGCGAGGAAATCACGCTCGATGGCCTGCTGATGGCCGACGCCACCTTCGTGGCCGCCGGCAAGTGCCGCGTGCCCGGCAAGGGCCCGTCCATCCACATGATGTACGAGGCCTTCGACCAGTCGGGCAACCCCGTTGAGGTCAGCCTGTACATCCAGCGCTGCGGCGACGAGCGCTTCGAGCAGGGCAAGGCCTACGCCATCGGGTCCGACGAGGCGTCGGCGCCCAGCATCATCGGCTGGCGGCACAACCAGGTGATCTACTACCTTGTCACGACGTCGCCCGAGATGACCAACAACCTCGCCAGCCGCCTGAGCGCCCCACAACTCGCCGGCGCGATCTGACGATCAGCCACGCGTACTCGCGCGCTCGGCCGCGAACGGGCTGAGGCGATCGAAGCCCAGGCCCGCCTCGAGCACGCGCGCCAGGCGCAGCAGACCCGCCTCGTCAAACGGCCGGCCCACGAGCTGCACCCCCACCGGGAGTTGCACGCCGTCGACCTCGACAACGCCCGCCGGCACGCTGATGGCCGGCAGGCCCGCAAGGTTCGCCCCCACCGTGAACGCGTCCTCGAGGTACATCGACATCGGATCGTCGAGCTTGGCGCCAAGCTTGAACGCCGGCTCGGGCGTGGTGGGCATCAAGACCGCGCGGGCGCCTCGGTCGAAGAGCGCCTCGAAGTCTTCCTTGATCAGCCGGCGCGTGCGCTGGGCCCGGCCGTAATACTGGTCGTAGTACCCGCTGCTGAGCGCGTGCGTGCCCAGCAGGATGCGGCGCTGCACCTCGGGCCCGAAGCCCTCGCTGCGCGACAGCGTGTACAACGCATCGAGCCCCTCGCCCTGATCCAGCTTCGCGCGCCGCCCATAGCGCACGCCGTCGTACCGGGCAAGATTGCTCGAGGCCTCGGCCGGCGCGATCAGGTAGTACGCGGCGATGCCGTAGTCGGTGTGCGGCAGCGCACCCTCGTCCAGCGCGATGC
This sequence comes from Phycisphaerales bacterium, assembly GCA_040219675.1. Lineage (GTDB taxonomy): Bacteria > Planctomycetota > Phycisphaerae > Phycisphaerales > UBA1924 > JAHCJI01. The sequence continues at coordinate 35,703 of JAVJRZ010000005.1, forward strand.
CCGCGCGATTGAGCACACCTGCGGCCCGCTCCACCGCGTCGGCGATGCCCGGATGCACGCCGTTCGCGGGGCGCACGCACGAGACGCGCTCGCCGGGGGCGCTGCCATCCAGCGCGGCCACGAAGTCTTCGCTGGGCCTGGGCGAGCTGGTGGCATCCAACGCATCGTGCCCGGCGATGATCGACAGCGTCGCGGCGGCGTCCTCGACCGTGCGCGTCAGCGTGCCGATCTGGTCGAGGCTGCTGGCAAAGGCGACCAGGCCATACCGCGACACCCGGCCGTACGTGGGCTTGAGCCCCACCAGCCCGCACATCGCCGCCGGCTGGCGCACCGAGCCCCCGGTGTCGCTGCCCAGCGCCATGGGCACGCAACCGGCAGCGACGGCCGCCGCGCTGCCGCTGCTGCTGCCCCCCGGCGTGCGCGACGTGTCCCACGGGTTGCGCGTGGCGCCAAAGGCCGAGTGCTCGCCGCTGCCGCCCATGGCGAACTCGTCCAGGTTGGCCTTGGCCACGACGATGGCGCCAGCGTCCAGCAGTTTCTGGGCCGCCGTGGCCGAGTAGGGGCTGCGATAGCCCTCCAGCAACCGGCTGGCGCAGGTCGTCCGCCCGGGGTGGGTGTCCTGGCCCAGGCAGATGTTGTCCTTGATGGCCACCGGCACGCCGGCGAGCGGGCCCAGCGCCTCGCCCCGGGCCCGGGCGTCGTCCACGCGCTGTGCTCGCTCCAGGGCCGAATCCCCGAAGACATCGACGAAGGCGTTGAGCTCGCGCTGGGCGTGGTCAATGTCCGCCAACGCAGCGGACACGGCGTCCTGAGCGCTCATGGCGCCCGAAGCGATCTGGCGTGCCATCTCGATCATGCCCGCGCGGCCCATCGTCCGATGCTCCTGCTGCCGAAACGGGCAAACCTTCGCCCGCTCGGACACGAATAGTGCTGCGAGGCTAGGCCCTTCGCGGCGGCCCTCCCCCAACCGACCCGTCGGACGCATCCGACACCAGCCCGACACGATCAGCCAAACCGCGACCCGACCGGGAGCCCACCATGTCCACAAGCCATCTCCGAGACGATCGCTTCGCCGGCGCCTTCACCGCCATCGTGACGCCATTCACGGCCGACGGCGGCGAGATCGACCAGGCCAGCCTGGAAGCCCAGATCGCCAGGCAGGCCGAGGGCGGCATCACCGGCATCGTCGTCGCGGGCACCACCGGCGAGAGCCCCACGCTCAGCGACGCCGAGTATCGCACGCTCGTGCGCCACTGCGTCGAGGTCGGCAAGGCCCACGACCTGGTCGTCGTCGCGGGCACGGGCAGCAACAGCACGGCCCACGCCGTCGAGCTCCAGCGCATCGCGCTCGATCTTGGGGCCGACGCCGGCCTGAGCGTCAACCCCTATTACAACAAGCCCATGCAGGAAGGCCTGTACGCCCACTTCGCCACCATCGCCGACAGCGTCGAGCTGCCCATCATGCTGTACAACATCCCCGGTCGCACCGGCGTGGCCCTCGCACCGGCGACCGTCGAGCGGCTGTACGAGAGCCCGTGGGTGGTCAGCATCAAGGAAGCCACCGGCAGCACCGACTCGGCCACGGACATCCTCATGCGCTGCCCGGGCATCGCGCTGCTCAGCGGCGACGACTCGATGACCCTGCCCTTCATGGCCCTCGGCGGCGTGGGCTGCGTTTCGGTCGTTGGCAACATCGCCCCAAGGCCCACGGCGGCCGTGTGCAAGGCGATGCTCGAAGGCGATCTGCCAACGGCGCGCGACCTGCACCGCCAGCTCTTTGCGCTCAGCCGGGCGATGTTCATTGAGACCAATCCCATCTGCGTGAAGGCCGCGCTGGAGATCATGCACCTGGACAGCGGGCGGTTGCGCCTGCCGATGACCCCCGCCAGCGAGGCCACGCGCCAGGCGCTGCACGATGCGCTCGAGTCGGCCGGCCTGCTCGAGCCCGCGGCCTGCTAAGCGATCTCGAGCGCGCCGCGCTACGAGCGGTACTCGGGGTTCTCGAAGCCGAACCGCTCGCCCGCTTTCCACTGGTCGCGCTGGTTGCCGAACGCCGGAACGCCGCCGGCGTCCTTGAGCATCCTGGCCAGGTGGATCAGGTTCCACGTCATGATCGTGGTGTTGCGATTGGTGAAGTCGTTGTCCTGCGCGTTCGAATCATCGTCCAGGTAGCTCGGCCCCGGGCCGGCCTCGCCGATCCAGCCCGCGTCGGCCTGCGGCGGGATGGTGTAGCCCAGGTGGCCGAGCGAGTAGAGGATGTTCATCGCGCAGTGCTTGATGCCGTCCTCGTTGCCGGTGATGATGCACCCGCCCACGCGGCCGTAGTGGCTCGACTGGCCCCGATCGTTCAGCTCGCCCGAGTTGCCGTACAGCCGCTCGATGATGCGCGTGCACACCGAGCTCTTCTCGCCAAGCCAGATGGGCGAGCCGAGGAGCAGGATCTGCGCGTCCATCACCTTCTTGTGGATCGAAGGCCACTCGTCGGCGTCGAAGCCGTGCTCAGTCATGTCCGGCTGCACGCCGGGCGGGATGTCGTGATCGACCGCGCGGATCGTCTCGACCGAGATGCCCACCTTCTCCATGATGGCGATCGAGCGATCCATCAGCCCCTGCGTGTGGCTGAGCGTGGGCGAGCGTTTGAGCGTGCAGTTGATGAAGACGGCGCGAAGGTCGTCGTAGCGCGCTGGCGCACGGTCTGTCAGTGTGCTGGGCATGCAACACCTCCTGCCGGCACTCTACGGGTTGCCTGCGGGAGGCGATGTGTTGCAGCGTGAAAATCTCGCGATCAGCCGCCGCCGCCGACGTCCTGGCCGCGCAGGAAGCGTGTCATGTCGCGCATCAGCAGCTCGCCGCGCCGGCGTTCCAGCGGGCTGGCGTGGCTGCCGATGTTGTTGTTCATGACGTCGAACATGCGCCCGAGCGCGCGGGCCGGTGGCCCCTGGCCGCTCTTGATCGCTTCCTGGTCGCGCTGCGCCTGGCGCTTGGCGCGCTCGAGCCGTTCTTCGGGCGAGCGATCGCGAACGTTGCCGCCCATCATCTCCAGCGTGCTCTCGAAGCGCACGAACGCGTCGGCCAGGTACTGCTCTCGGTTGGCCTCGGACACCGACTGGTATTCGTACGCCAGCGAGTCCCACAGATCGATGGCCAATCGGCTGGCGTTCTCTTCGAGCTGCTCGCGCGCCTTGCCACGGATCGAGCCGGCGAACGCCGCGAGCATGAGCGAGTCGCTGCTGCTCATGCCGTCCAGCCGCTCGATGAGGATGCCCACGAGCTCCAGGCGGCGCTCCAGTGGCAGGTTGTTGAACTCGCTCTGGAGCAGCGTGAAGTCCATGAGCGTGTCGATGCGGCCGGTCTCGTAATCGGGCACCGGCGTGGGGCGCAGCAGGAAGTAGCCGCCCACGATGAGCACGACGGCGAAGGCGCTGGCGTACGGCCAGCCCTTGCGGCCCCACCGCTTCCAGTTGTCCGCGTCGCGGATCGTCGTGCGCTCGAAGTCGGCGATGCGCTCGCGCAGGGCGCGCATCTTGGCGCTGCGCCCTTCCAGGCGTTCGAGCGTGCGCATCATGTCGTCGCGAACGTTGCTCATGGGTGGCTCATCGGTGGATCACGGGATGCCCAGCAGTCGGCCGATCTCGCCGAACAGCCTCGCGCCCTCGTCGGAGGAGAGCTCCTCGAGCCAGTCGGCACGCATGGAGGGGAAGTACACGGCGTTCCTGGTCGGCCCGCCCACGCGCAGCACGTGCCATTCGCCCGCGCAGTTCAGCAGCGGCGCGGGTTGGCCGCCCTCGGCCTGGAGCTCGAGCGCCCGCGTCACCGCCCGCTCGAGCCTGGGGCTCTCGGCGGCGAAGGCCAGCTCGGTCGCGGTCATGACCAGGCCCGGGAAGTACTCGTAGCTGGTGCCCGCGCTGGCCCACAAGGGCCGGCCGCCGTCTTCCTCGCCGACATCGCTCGGGCAGCGATAGCACGAGTTGCGGCCGAGCACGAAGTCTTCATCGGGCGTGGGGCGTGTGGGCACGGGTGTGTCGAGGTACTGGCTGAGCACGTCCAGCAAGCTGGGGTCGCTGCCGCCGCCGGGTTCGCCCTCGTGGAAGGGGCGCACCACGGGCAGCACGCCGTCGGACTCGGTGTCCATGTAGAGCTGGGTGCCGATGCCGATCTGCGAGAGGTTGGCCAGGCACTGGGTGCGACGGGCGCTCTCTCGGGCCCCGCTGAGCGTGGGGATGATGATGCCGATGAGCACCGCGATGATCGCGATGACCGCCAGCAGCTCGATGAGCGTGAATCCGCGTCGCATGCCCGGCTTTCCTCCCTCAGACCTTCTGCCGCCAACATCAGATCGGCCGCGGCGTTCGCTTGCCTTGGGCCTCGTCGACGAGCCGGCGGGCGAGCGGTGGCTGCTCGGCCCGGACGGCATCAGCGTGTTGGGCAAAGGTTGTGGCCAGTTGCGGATCGGCATCGAGGGCCCGCTGGACGCCCCGCGCGATCGCCCGACCGGCCCGGCGAAGCTGGACGCCGCGAGCGAGCGATGCCGCGAGCCCGGCGCCGAGGACAAGCGGGAGGCGATACGGCTCGGGCACGAACGGCGCCACGGCGCCGACGGTTCGAGCGATCGGCCCGCCAAGGGGGTCGGCGTCGTACTGGGCCGAGGCGTCGAGCGCGTGCCCGGTTGCGGCCAGTTGGTCTCGAACGACGGCGAGCTGGGCCCGCCAGCCGGCGGCCAGGTCGGGCGGGGCCGACGGATCTGCCAGGGCCTGGCGCAGGGCGTCTTCTCGTGCGGCCAGCGCGTCGCGCAGGCCGCCAAGGTCCTGGCGAGCCGACTCGATCTGCTGACGCATCGCGGCCTGATCAACACAGCCCCCTGCCTGTCCGATGGCGACCACCACGGCGGCGATGCACATCGCCGCCACGAACTGCCCGGCGAACGCCCGGGCTCGGACAAACCCCTTCCGCTCCCTCAAGGGTAGTCCTGCGCGCGGGTTGCGCGTTACCAGCCGGCGCTTCCCAGCGGGATGGCACGTGTGTTGATCGGCATTGCTCTGATGCTGCTTCATGGAAACCCCCGTCGCGGGCCCGCACGCGAGTGGCACCGCCGCGATCGCGGGCCCAAGGCGGGCCGCGGCCGGTGGTGGGGGTTGATGGGTTCGGCCTCTGAACGGGCCTGGGCTATGGACAGCGTACGGCCAACTTCCGTGGCGTCAAGGCCAAGTGGAAGCAGCGCCCGCAGATTGCGCAACGGGGCGGTGAAGCGAGCGAGATTCAGGCCTTGGCCGGGCTGACGAAGGTGGGGAAGCGTCGGGTGAACATCTGGGCCATGCGTTGGTTGAGGTCGTGCCCCGAGCGGTGGCAGGTGATGTTGGCCTGGATGGGGCCGCCCGCGAGGGTCAGGTCGCCGATGGCGTCCAGCAGCTTGTGGGCGGCGGACTCGTTGTCGAGCCGGTAGGCGTTGTCGATCGGGCCTTCCTTGGCGATGACGAGCATGTCGGCGGGCGTGCGATCCTTGAAGAGGCCCGCGCTCTGGAGCGACTTGGCCTCGTAGTCCATGCTGAAGGTGCGCGCGGGGGCGATGCGTTTGCGGTAGTCGTCGGCCGAGCCGTCCCAGGAGATGGTCTGGGGCTCGAGGTGTGCGCCCTGGCCGTAGTCGAGCTCGTAGGTGACCGACCAGCCCGGCTCGCTGCGCGGCTCGGCGGTGATGCGGGCCGGCCCGCTGGGGGCTTTAACCTCGACGGGCTGTTCGAGCGTGAGCGGGTCGATCGTGCCGGGCAGGTCGGCCAGCCCAGCGGCGTCGAGCGCTTCGACGAAGGGCTTGGCCGAGCCGTCGAGGATGGGCGCTTCGGGCGCGTCAAGCTCGATGCGGCAGTCGGTGATGCCCAGGCCCATCAGGGCCGAGAGCACGTGCTCGACGGTGGCGACCATGCCGTGGTTGCGCGCGAGGTTGGTGCTGCGGCCGCGAAAGCGCGAGAAGGCCGGGTGGACGGGGCTGGGGTCGAGGGCCAGGTAGTGCACGGGCACGGGCGCGGCGATGTCACCGCGGACGAAGCGCAGGCCTTCTTCGCTGGGGTGGAAGGCGATGGTGCAGGGCTGGCCGGTGAATAAGCCCTCGCCCGACAGGGTGGCGGTGTTGCCGAGCGTCTTGCGTGGTCGCGGGTGCGCGGTCATGCGTCTCGGAGGCGTTTGCGCAGGCTGCGCAGGTCCTTTGCGAGCGTGCGGAACTGGGCGTAGTTGGCCGCGGCGTCTCGGGCGGGCATGGCCGGCGCGCCCAGCCAGGTCTCGCCGGCGGGCACGTTGTTGATGACGCCGCTGCGGGCGCCGATGGTGGAGCCCTGGCCGATGGTGACACCATCGGAGACGCCCACGCTGCCGGCGATGGTGACGCCGTCGCCGATGGTGACGCTGCCTGCGATGGAGCAGCAGCCGCAGATGATGACGTTGGCGCCGATGTCGCCGTTGTGCCCGATCTGGCAGAGGTTATCGATCTTGGTGCCCCGGCCGATGCGGGTGTCGGCGAGCTTGCCTCGATCGATGCAGGTGTTGGCGCCGATCTCGGCGTGGTCTTCGATGACCACCGCGCCCAGGTGGGGGATCTTGACCGGGCCGCTGGGTCCGGGCAGGTATCCGAAGCCGTCGGCCCCGACAACGACGCCGGGGTGGAGGGTGACGTGCTTGCCGATGGTGCAGCCGTGCTGGACGACGACGCCGGCGTGCAGCACCGATTCGGCCCCGACGCTGACGCCCGGCCCGAGGGTGACGCGCGCGACCAGGACGGCCCCGGGCCCGACCGTGGCGCCCGGGCCGACGATGCACATGGGGCCGATGGCGGCGCCGTCGACCTGGGCGGTAGGATCGACCTGGGCGGAGGGATCGATGCCCGGCTCGGGCGTGGGCGGGGCGGCGTGTTCGGCGAAGGCCTCGAGCAGGGTGAGCAGGGCGCGGTCGGCGTCGTCGACGTAGAGGATCGCGCGATCGGTGGTGTCGCCTTCGTCCAGGCGGACGCCCTCGGTCACCAGGGCGGCCGAGGCGTTGGATGTGGCCCAGCCCGCGGCATGGCGCTGGTCTCGGATGAAGGTCAGGGCGCCGGGGGTGGCCTTGTCGAGGGGGGCGATGTCGGCCAGGGGGATATCGCCGGGCCCGACCAGGCGAGCGCCCAGCAGGTCGGCCAGCGTGCCGGTGGTGGTGGCCTGTGGCCGGGCTTCGGTCATCGATCGTGCGGTAGCGGAGGGGTGCACTGGGTGGCCTCGTGTGCGCGTGGTTGCGGTCTCAGCCGCCGGCGGCGTACTTGTTGTTCATGTGCTGGACCACGCTGTTGGTGATGTCCACGACGTCGTTGGCATAGATGACTCGGCGGGATTGGATCCAATCCTCCACAAAGTCGAGCGCCAGCTCGGCGCGGATGTTGGGGTTTGGCGGGACGGCCATGGGCTGCCCGCGGTGGACCACCACGTCCCAGCCATCACGCTGGGCGACTTCACCCACGGCGGTGATGGCCTTGGCATAGAGCTCGCTGATGAGGCGGGCGTTGTCTTCCATCTGCCACTTGGTGAGCATGTTGACACGCAGCTCTCGGAAGCCGGCCTTCATGTTGCGCTCGCGGAAGAGCTGGTCATAGGCGTCGGAGGTTGGGTCCAGGCCCGTGAGGTCCTGCTCGAGGCCCTCGATCTCGGCGTTGAGTCGCTGGACCTCGTCGCGGCGTTCCTGCGTGCTGCGGGCGAGGCTCTGCTCGCGGGCGGTGAACTCGTCGAGCGCGTTGATGACCGCGAAGAGGTCGACTGTGGCGACCGCCGAGGGCGCGGCACGGGCGGCCGAAGACGCGTCGGCGGTGGGTTTGAGCAGGGCGATGGTGGACACGGCCAGCGCGAGGGCGGCGATGAGGCCCAGGCCGCGGGCCGCTCGCGCAGTGGTTTGTGGGTTTGTGGGGGTGTTCGGCTGCATCGGGAAGCCTCCTGCTGTGCTTGGGAAGGTGCGATCGCTCCGCGATCGTGGTGGACTCACCCGAACCAACGCCGGCCCGCTCGGGCGACGGCGCGTGACGGGATTCTACACACCCTTCGGACGCCGACCGGCTTCGGGTCCGGCAGGACCGACAAGAAAGTTTGCAATAACTTACTTGTATTATCGGACATTTGATTCCAGAAGTCGGTTCGACAGAACCCGGGCTTGGGCCGATGTCGTATGAGAAGCAGGGCGCGAGGGGAGCATATCCTTACAAAGAGCGTCCATCAGCGGGTTTCGCTGGCGAAGGGAGACGGCACAATGCGGCAGATCGGCATGGCATCGGTTGTGGGTGTGGGGGCGGTGCTCTGCGTGGCGGGGCTGGCTTTGGGGCAGAACGCCCTGGGCGACGGCCGGGCGCTGGACCGCAACACGATGATCGGCGGGACGGGCGCGAATGAGCCGACGCGTGATTACCTGGCCGAGTTCCGGTTCCGCAACGCGCTGGTCACCGGCAACGTGCCGGGGGGCATGGGCTTCCGCGGCGCGACGGGCTATGGGCTGGAGTACGACTTCCGCCAGCGCGTTGGCTCGGACGACCTGTTCAGCTTCCGGCGAGACTCGTTCACCAGCGGCCTGGCGGGGACGGGCATCCGCGGCACGGAGGCGTTGCAGTACCAGTTTGCTCTGACGGTGGGCAACGCCCCACCGCGCAACCTTCGCGGGAGCCTGCTGACGAGCCGGACCGGCGATCGGCTGCCAGCGGTGAGCGCGACCGCGCCCATGCAGGTGGGCGACGGCACGACGGACCTGCGCGAGGCGACGGCCGAAGAGGCCGGGCGATTCGAGCCGGGCACGCTGCTCTCGCTGCGTTCGATCTCGGCGTTCACGGCCGACCGCAGCCTTGGGCCCACGATGCTCCAGATGGGCGAGGACGGTGAAGGCCAGACGCAGGGGCTGGTGGCCTCGCCGCTGCGTGGGCTGGCGCGGGAGCTGTTGCTGGGCGACAGCGAGAGTGACGCCCAGGCCGGCCAGCGCCAGCCTGGGGACCAGGAAGCTGGCGAGGAGGGCGAGGCCGAGCCGCGGGACCGTTTTGGCCGGCTGCCCAGCGGGCGGATCGACATCGCCGGCGATGTGCGGGCGCGGCTCGCCGAGGACTTCGAGTCTCGCTCGGGCGGCGTGGCCCAGCGGCGCGAAGGCGAGCAGAGCGATCCGTCTGGCGCGGCGCCCGGGCGCGAGGGGGCGGCCGGGGAGCCTGGGCCCGCGGGCACCGACGCGCGGGCGGGCATGGGGATGGAAACGGGCGACCCGTTCATGGCTCGGCTGGGCGAGTTGCAGCGCGTGCTGCGTGATGGATTGCTGGTCGAGGGCGGCGCGGCGGGCGAGACGGGTGCCAGCGAGGGCGCGGCCCAGGCGCCCAGCGAGCGTGTGCTGGCCGAGCGCATCCAGGGCTGGGACCAGCTCGTGACCACGCTGAAGACCGGCGTGGGCACGGTGGAGGTGCCTTCGCCCAAGCTCGATCGGGCGTCGGCGTACGACCTGCACATCGAGCGTGCGCAGACGATGATGCGTCAGGGCCAGTACTTCGAGGCCGAGCAGCGTTTCACGATGGCGCTGGCGACCAGGCCGGGCGATGCGATCGCCTCCATCGGTCGGGTGCATGCGCAGATCGGCGCGGGGCTGGACCTGTCGGCCGCGGTGAACCTGCGTAACTTCCTCATCGAGCATCCGGAGTTTGTGGCCGCGCGGTACCAGGACGGCATGCTCCCCACCGAGGATCGGCTGGAGTCGGCCAGCCGGCGGCTGCGGGCGCAGCTTGCCGATCGCGACGGGCCGGCGGCGATGCGAGAGAGTGCGCTGCTGCTGGCGTACGTTTCCTTCCAGCGCGGGGATGTTGTTTCGCTGGCGTTGGGCCTGGAGCGGCTGGCCGAGGGTCGAGCGGGCCAGCGCGACGCGATCGTGCCGCTGCTGCGTGCGGTATGGCAGGACGGCGAGCGCCCGCGGCAGGACGATGGCGCGGCGGCGGAGGAAGGATCGGGCGAGCGTTGATCGCAACGCCGGTCCGGTGCGGGGTGCGATGGCTCATGGCATGACAACTCGACCCGCGCCCGCCGAGCAGGACCCGGGCCTTTCGATCATCGACTTTCTGAGCGATGGGGGCTTCGTGCACCTGTGCGCGACGCTCGCCGAGCTGCTGGGCGCGCCGGTTCGGCTGCTGGACGCCGGCGGCCGCGAGATCCTGCCCAGCGACGACCAGCGCGCCCGGTGGCGCTTTGCCGAGCCGGGGCCCGATGCTTCGGCCCTGGCCGCCGAGCGGGCGTTCACCGTGCCGATGCGCGCGGCCGGGCGGGTGATCGGTTGGGTGCACGTGGGCAAGAGCCCGGCGACCGACGGCCCGATGGCCGGCGAGATCGAGAAGGCCGTGGCGCTGATCGTGGACGTGGCCGACCAGGTGTGCGACCGCGAGATCGAGCTTCGGGCCCGGCTGCGAGAGCTGAGCGCCACGCAGCGCCTCAGCGCGCTGCTCGCGGCGGCCGAGAGCGAGGACGAGGTGCTCGGCATCGCGCTGGATAGCGCCATCGAGCTGCTTGGGCTCTGGGCGGGATCGCTGGTGCTGTTCGATCAGGACGGCAAGCGCGCGAGCCTGGCGCCCGAGGAGCGCGACGTCGAGCATCGTGTGAGCCGGAACCTGAGCGAGGGCTGGCTTTCCAACCCGCTGCCGCTTTCGACCGATCGCGAGTTCGACAAGCGTGCGCTGGCGGGCGAGGTGGTGGCCGTTCCCGATCTGCAACGCGATGCGCGCGTGCAGCTCAAGGCCCGCGCGAAGGCCGAGGGGCTGGCGTGCGTGCTGAACGCGGGGATGATCTTCAACGGTCGTCCGCTGGGGGTGATCCGGCTGTATGGGCGCGAGGTTCGAGCGTTCACGGACGCGGAGCAGCGCGTGCTGCGCACGATCGCGCACCAGGCTTCGGTGGCGATCGGCCAGGCCCGGCTGCTGCGGCACCGGCAGGAGGAGCGTCGTTTGCAGCGTCAGCTCGCGCTGGCCAGCGACGTGCAGCGTCGCATGCTGCCCAAGAGCCCGCCACAGAACGAGCGGCTGGACCTGGCGGCGAGTTGGGAGCCGAGCCTGGAGCTGAGCGGCGACTTCTTTGACTTTATCGAGCTGGACGGCGAGGGCCGAGCCGAGGGGGCGCGGCGCATCGGCATGGTGGTGGGCGACGTGGTGGGCAAGGGCATCGCCGCGGCGCTGCTGATGAGCCACGTGCGCGCGAGCCTGCTGGCGCACGTGTCGCGCGATGCCTCGCCCTCGCAGGTGCTGGCCTCGGTGAACGACGACCTGTGCCGCGATTCGCTGCCCAACGAGTTCGTGACGCTGTGGTTCGGCGTGGTCGACCCGGAGAGCCTGGAGCTGACCTACGCGAGCGCCGGGCACGACCCCCCGCTGCTGCTGCGGGCGCCAACCGACGAGCACGGGGAAGAAGCGATCGCGCTGCGTAGCAACGGCATGCTGGCGGGCGTGCTCCCCGGGCAGGCCTTCTCGGAGGAGCGCCGGACCCTGCGCGCGGGCGACACGCTGGCGATGTTCACCGATGGGATGACCGATGCGCGCAACTTTGAGGAGGAGCGCTACGGCCGCGATCGCCTCGTGCGCAGCATCGTGGACGCGGTGCACGGCTCGCCCGAGATCTCGGCGGCGCAGCTCGTGAAGGAAGTGGTCTGGGGCGTGCGCCGGTTCGCGGGGCTGGCCAAGATGCCCGACGACCAGACGATCGTGGCGATGCGGGTGCGGCCGTGAGGATCGTGGGCGTCGCGCTGGTCTGCGTGCTGGTGGTGCTTGGCGGCTGCACCATCACGGGCATGGAAGAGACCGCGCGGCGGGAGGCCTGGCCCGCCAACGCCGAGGTTGCCTTCGGGTGCACGCCGGTGAGCCTGGACCTTCTGGGCTCGGGCATCCGCGGCAGCGGCTCGGGGGTGTTTGTGTCCGAGCGGTGGATCCTGACGGCGGCCCATGTCATCCCCGAGGGCTCGCAGTACGTCTGGCTGTGGGTCGATAGCCCGACCGGGCCGGTGGCGATGGTGCTGCCCATCGAGGTGATCATCTCCGGTGGCGGCGAACCGGTGGAAGCCGGGGACTGGGCGCTGATCCGCGTGCCGGACATGGCCGAACGCCTGGGCGCGCAGCCCGCACGGCTTGTGGACCAGGCGGCGATGGGCGAGGCAACGCTGGTGGGCTTCCCGACCGAGGGCGGCCTGGCCGAGCGCGATCAGCGGCCCACGCCCTCGCCGCGGCAGGCGGTGGTGCTGCGGAGCGACCCGCCCGAGGCCGTGTCGTTCCTGGATGAGGAAGAGGCGTTTCCGCTGCGGTACTTTCGGATGGTCCGCGGCTGGTCGGCCCTGGGCGGTGCGTCGGGCGGGCCGGTGGTGGTGCGAGACGCTTCGGGCCGGCCCGGCGTGGCGGGCATCGTGCTGGGTCGGGTGGAGTATCGCGGGCTGTGGCGGCGTGGGCGGGCGATCGTGACGCACGCGGTGCCGCCGCAGGCGTTCCTGGCCGCCCGGGGCGTGCTCGATGCGCTGCCGTCGCGCGAGGATGGGGTGCTGCTGGTGCGGGCCGGTGTCGATGCGGCTCCTACGCTGGATGTCGATGGCAACGGTGTTCCTCAACGGCAGGCTGCTTCGGGACGATGACCCACAGGCGAGCGTCTCGCTGTCGGACGCGGGCTTCATGCACGCGGTCGGGCTGTTCGAGACGATGACCGCGCGGCGCGGCGACGATGGCGTGCGTGTGGCGCGCGTGGACGAGCACGTAGGGCGGCTGGTGTCTTCGGCGAAGGAGTTGGGGCTGGCCTCGGCGCTGCGCGCCGGGCCATTGGCCGAAGCCGTGGAGCGCACGGCCCAGCAGCACCTCGAGGACGTGGCGTACGACGCGGCGCGCGTTCGCTTGACCGTGACCGGCGGGGACCTGAACCTGGTGCGCCGCGAGGCCGAGAAGGTGGGCGCGGGCGTGCAGACGCCCACGGTGGCGATCGTGGCCCAGCGGGCGACCGAGTATCCGCCCGAGCTGTTCGAGCAGGGCGGGATGCTGGTGATCGCCGACGCCAAGGCCAACCCGCTGGACCCCACGGCCGGGCACAAGACGGTGAACTACTGGTGGCGGCTGCGCGAGTTGCAGGCGGCGCTGGGCAAGGGCGGCACCGAGGCGCTGATCTTCACGGTGACCAACCACGTGTGCGGCGGCGCTGTCAGCAACATCTTCGTCGTGAAGGACGACACGCTGCACACGCCGGTGGCGCGCGGCGAGGAGGCGGCGGTGGCCGGCTCGGGCGGGGCGATGCCCAGTTGCGTGCTGCCGGGCATCACGCGGGCGGCGGTGCTCGAGCAGGCGGGCGGCATGGGCCTGGCGGTGCGCAAGCGTTGGCTGACGATCGACGACGTGCTGGATGCCGACGAGGTCTTTTGCACGAACGCGAGCTTTGGCGTGCTGGCGATGACGCGCGTGGAGGGCAAGGTGATCGCCGACGGCTCGGTCGGGCCGATCACCACGAAGCTGCGCGAGAAGATGCTGGAGATCGACGCGGGGTGAGGGCCTTGCCTATTGGCGGACCTTGACGTTGACCCGGCCCGACTGGTTGCTTGAGGGCTCTTCCATGGCTCGCAGGGCCTGGCGGATGCGTCGCCGGACGAGGAACCAGGCGATCAGCCCGCCGACGAGCACGAAGGGCAGCAGCACGAGGCCGACGGCCAGGATGCCCGCGAGCACGGCGGCGCCCAGCACGATCATGATGGCCAGCACGATGGTCGCGCGGATGCGATCGAGAAGGGTTGGGGCCTTGGCCTTGCCGCCCTCGAAGATGTAGGTGGACTCGTACTCCAGCACGCCTGAGTTTAGGGAAGCGCCGGCGCAAAACACACCCGCCGGTTTCGGCGGGCGGTGGTGCAACGCGGTGGAACGGGGTCCGGGCCGCGGGAGATGGAGCCGACGCCGTCGGCGTGGTGGTCGATTCGGATTGCGGCTCAGGCGCGGCGGCGGCGGGTGATGAGCCCGGCGCCGGCGAGGCCCACGGCGGCCAGAGCGCCCGTGGTGGGCAGGGGCACGGCGACCTCGAACATCTGGTCCTGGGCGCCGTCGTTGGTCAGGGCGCGGACGCGGCGGTTGACCAGGATGGAGCTGTTGGTGGCGACGGCCAGGAGCGAGCTGACGTGGCCCATGGTGCCCTGGTTGAGGTTCCAGGCCTTGAAGCTGCCCTCGCTCAGGTCGAGCGTGTCGGCGGGCGAACCGAGGTCGGCCACGACCTCCCACACGGCGATCTGGAACGCGGCCGAGAAGTTGCGGTCGTCGGTGAACTGGCGGCCGTTGGCGAAGGTGTACAGGCGGCCGATGGCGTCGGCGGCGTCCTGGCTCATGCCGTTTCCGACCGAGCCCACGGGGGCGTCGACGAGTTCGGCGACGTCGTAGGTGCGGCTGCTGGTGTTGACCCACTCGCCCACGTCGACGCAGTAGGTGGCCAGCATGCCCGTGGCCGGGGCGGTGTCGCCCGAGCGCGAGAGGACCTCGTGGTTGAGCTGGCCGGCGTGCACGCGGTACTGCTCGCCGTCGACGCGGATGGTGACGGCCCGGCCCGGGCCGGCGTTGACGAAGCGCATCTCGACGCTGTCAGCGGCGGCGACGGCCGTGGTGGCGAGGACGGCGATGGTGGCGAACAACTTGGCCTTCATGGCGCTCTCCTTCTGATCTTCACCTGTGTCGCGGCTGGGCGTCTGTGCCCGGGCCGCGGTTGTTGCTTGGCCGACGGGTGGCGGGATGCTCCCCCGTATCCCGCCACACGCGGCGGCCTCGCAACACGTGGAGCATACTCGAAACGCCCTGATTGTCGAGGCCTAAGTCAAGTTATTGCAGTGAGTTATGACGATTCACAGGTTCGCGGACGCATGGCGGGGAGCGTCACGTCCGCAAATGAAGACACCCGCCGTTGCCGGCGGGTGCTCCGTTCGTGTGAGGCGATGTGTTCGCCCCCCGATCGAGGTTATGGGTCGCGATCAGGCGCGACGGCGGCGGGCGACCAGGCCCACGCCGGCCAGGCCCACGGCCGCGAGGCCGGCGGCGCCGGGCAGGGGCACGACCACGCTGTAGAGCTGGTCCTGGAAGCCCTCGTTGGTCAGGGCGCCCAGGCCCCGGAACTCGGTGATGCTCGAGTCGACGGCGGCGGCCAGCAGGGCGTTGAGGAAGTTCTGCGTGCCGCTGTTGATGCTGCTGGTCACGCGGAAGTCGCCGCTGGCGACGCTCATGGGGTCATTGTCACCAAAGTCGGCGATGACTTCCCAGACGGCCAACTGGAAGGCGGCGGCCTTGTTGCGGTCGGTGCCGAACTGCTGGCCGGCGGCGAAGGTGTACATGCGGGCGATGGCCGAGGCCTTATCGGCGCCCATGGCCGGGGCGATGCCGCCGGCGGTGACCGGGGCGTCCTGCAGGGCGGCCAGGTCGTAGGTCTGCTGGCCCGGGCCGATGGCCTCGAGCACGTCGATGCAGAAGGTGGTCAGCGGGCCGTTGAGGCGGACGCCGGTGGAGCCCGAGCCGTTGGCCACGGTGAACGTCAGCTGGCCGGCGAACACGCTGGTGGCGTTGCCGTTGGCGACGACGTTGAACGAACGGCCTTCGGCCGGACCCGTGTAGTTGAGGTCCACGCTGTCGGCCGCGGCGGCGCCCGCGAGCGCGAGCACAGCAGCAGTAGCAATCACAGAACGCATCATCGATTCTCCCTTACGCAGTCAAGCTCTCTTCAATTCCGACTCGAACAGCAGCCGACGGGGACTCACGCCTTCCCCGGCGGACATCGCGGAGCACACTGGAGCAACCGCCCGAGGCTAAGCCCCGGGAGAACCCCAGCCCGCTCACCTGAATGTTCGGAAGACGCGGCCAGCCGAAACCGGCAGCGATCCTCCCTCCACCAAACCCTAGCGGACACGTGGGTTAGCCGCCATCCGGATCCTCCGAAAGAGGCCAAAATTTCGAGATAAGCGACATGCGGACCGGTTGGGCCTGGGTTATAGGCCCTTGGTGAGTTTCCTATCTTGACGGGGACCGAGAGGGCCTTGGCGGGCAAGGCCAGCACGGGCGGGTGTGGTGCCGTCCTACCGTCCGCTCTTCGACCACGATCACGGAGGATCGGCGACCATGGCTGGCACCAGCAAGCCCGAATCGGGCGAGCAGAGCATCACCGAGACGCTGCTGGGCCAGATCGGCAGCGGCTTTGCCCACCTGCACCTGCACACCGAGTATTCGCTGCTGGACGGCGGCAACCGGATCGATCGCCTGACCGACCGCATCGCCGACCTGGGCACGCCGGCCGTGGCCGTCACCGATCACGGCAACATGTTCGGCGCCGTGGCCTTTTACGAGGCCTGCCGCCGGCGCGGGGTTCGGCCCATCCTGGGTGTCGAGGCCTACGTCTGCCCGCCGGGCCGGCCGCGGCAGGACCGGACGTACACGGGCGTGAGCGACGGCGGGTACCACCTGGTGCTGCTGGCCGAGAACATCACTGGGTGGAACAACCTGATGCTGCTGTGCAGCCAGGCGTACCTGACGGGGTTTTACTTCAAGCCGCGGATCGATCGGGATCTGCTCGAGGCGCACAGCAGCGGGCTGATCGCGATCAACGGGCACCTGGGCAGCGAGCTGGGCGATCACCTGCTGGCGTACGTGCGCACCAAGAGCCAGACGTCGTGGGAGGCCGCCGAAGAGAGCATCGCGTGGCACAAGCGGGTGTTTGCCGACGAGGGGACGGGGCCGCGTTTCTTTTGCGAGATGCAGCACCACGTGCCCGAGCAGGTGTCGATCAACCCGCACGTGATCGAGCTTGCGAAGAAGCACGGCGTGCCGCTGGTGTGCGACAACGACGCGCACTTCCTGCGTGCCGAGGACCACGACGCCCACGACACGCTCATCTGCATCTCGATGGGCAAGAACAAGCACGAGCAGGAACGGCTGCGCTACACGCCCGAGCTGTATGTCAAGAGCCCGCAGCAGATGCGCGAGCTGTTCGAGGGCGAGTACGGCGAGGATGGCGCCGAGGCGTGCGATAACACGCTGCGCATCGCGTCACGGTGCGATCTGGACCTGCCCATCGGCGCGAATCATGCGCCGGTGGTCGTGGTGCGCACGCCCGAGGAACTGCCCGATAGCACGGAGGCGATCTATGGCGGCGACCTGACGGCCTGGTACAAGGACTACTGCTCGCGCTTCACGCTCGAGCCGGCGGCCGACGCCGGGCTGGACCATGACGACCTGAATACCCAGTGCGACGAGGCGCTGCGGCTTCTGGCCGAGGGCGGCATGGTGTGGCGTTATGGCCCGGACATCATGGCCCACAAGCACGCGCACGTCGAGGGCGCTGCGAAGACCGAGAAGGCGCGCGCGAAGGCCAAGGATGCCGATGGGTTCGACAAGTGGGCCCGGCTGAACCGCGAGCTGAAGATTCTGGCCGACAAGAGCATCAGCGCGTACTTCCTGATCGTGTGGGACTTTGTGAACTGGGGGCGGGCCAAGGGGATTCCGGCGCTCGCTCGTGGCTCGGGCGTGGGCACGATGGTGGGCTACGTGCTGGGCCTGTCCAACGCGTGCCCGGTGAAGTATGGATTGCTGTTCGAGCGGTTTACCGACCCGGATCGCAGCGAGTACCCCGATATCGATATCGACCTGTGCCAGAACGGGCGCGGCGACGTGATCCGCTACGTGCGCGAGAAGTACGGGCATGTCGCCCAGATCATCACGTTCGGGACGCTCAAGGCGCGTGCGGCGGTGCGCGATGTGGCGCGTGTGCTGGCCATCAGCCTGCCCGTGGCCGATCGGTTGGCCAAGCTCATTCCCGAGCAACTCGGCATGACGCTGGACAAGGCCGAGGAGGTCGAGCCCGACTGGGCCGACGTGGCGCGCGGCGAGCCGGCGGCGGTCGCGAAGCTCAACGAAAAGCTGCCCCCCGAGCAGCACGCCGACAAGGACACCATCCAGCGGCTCATCGCCAACGCCAAGGTGATGGAGGGCCAGGCCCGCCACGCGAGCGTGCACGCGGCGGGGGTCATCGTCGCGACGCGGCCGCTGCACGAGTTGGTGCCGCTGTACAAGCAAAGCGGTGGCGGCCAGGACGAGGCCATCACCCAGTGGGACGGTCCCACGTGCGAGAAGATGGGCCTGCTGAAGATGGACTTTCTGGGCCTGCGCACGCTCAGCGTCATCGAGCGGGCGCGCACGCTCATCACCAGCGCGATGGACGAAGAGGCGATCTACGCCGCCGTGGGGCGCGAGCCGGGCGACGGCGGCCCGCACCCGCTGGACCTGGACCGCCTGAGGTACGACGACCCCAAGGTGTTCGAGATGTTCGCGCGCGGCGACACCACGGGCGTGTTCCAGTTCGAATCGGGCGGCATGCGGCGCCTCCTGATGGAGATGAAGCCCGACCGGCTGGAGGACTTGATCGCCGCCAACGCGCTGTTCCGCCCCGGGCCGATGGACCTCATCCCCGCGTACAACAAGCGCAAGCACGGGCAGGAACCCGTGCCCACGGTGCATGAGATCGTCGATCGCTTCACGGCCGAGACGTATGGCGTGATGGTGTACCAGGAGCAGGTGATGCAGATCGTCCACGAGCTGGGCGGCATCCCGCTGCGGGCGGCGTACTCGCTCATCAAGGCCATCAGCAAGAAGAAGGAAAAGATCATCGCCGCCGAGCGGCCGAAGTTCATCGAGGGCGCCGGCGAGCAGGGCCTGACGCGCGACAAGGCCGAAGAGCTGTTCGAGCTGATCCTCAAGTTCGCCGGGTACGGCTTCAACAAGAGCCACTCGACCGGCTACGCGATCGTGGCGTACCAGACGGCGTACCTGAAGACGTACTTCCCGGCGCCGTACATGGCCGCGTTCCTGACCTTCGAGAGCCAGGCGCAGAAGGTGGCCGACTGGCTGCCGTACCTGGAGGACTGCAAGCGCACGCGCGTGATCGACCCGAAGACGGGCGAGGTGCTGCGCACGGGCATCGAGGTGGCCCCGCCCGACGTGAACCTTTCGGGGCAGGACTTCGAGGTGGTGTACCGCGATGGCGAGCCGCATGATGCCCAGCACGGGCACATCCGCTTTGGCATGAAGGCCATCAAGGGCGCGGGCGGGGGGGCCATCGAGGCCATCGTGAACGCGCGAGCGGGCGAGGATGGGCCGCAGCCCTTCAAGGACTTGTTCGACTTCTGCGAGCGCATCCCCCTGCGCAGCGTGAACAAGGCGACGATCGAGAGCCTCATCAAGGCCGGCGCGTTCGACAACGTGCACTCGCGCGAGCAGCGGGCGGCGATGGTCGCGTCGATCGACTCGGCCGTGAGCGCGGGGCAGACCGCGGCCGCCGACCGGGCCGCGGGCCAGGGCGGGCTCTTCGGTGGTGATGGCGCCGCCGAAGAGGTTCCCTCGCCCGCGCTGGTGAACATCGAGCCCTGGAGCGAGCAGGAGACGCTCAAGAACGAGAAGGAGACGCTGGGCTTCTACGTCTCGAGCCACCCGCTGGAGCAATGGGGACCGTGGATCCGCGCGTTCGCGTCGCACGAGCTTGGCGAGCTGCCCGGCGTGGAACAGGGGCGCAAGGTGATCGCGGGCATCATGGTGCAGTCGGTGCGTGTGATCGTCGCGCGAACGGGCCGCAGCGCGGGGCAGAAGATGGGCATCCTGACCGTCGAGGACACGACCGGCACCGCCGACGCCGTGCTCTTTACCGACGCGTACCAGAAGTATCACCACCTGCTGGAGGACGACAGCCCCAAGTTCGTCATCGGCCGGCTCGATCGCTCGCGTGGCGATGCGCAGATCATCGTCGAGCAGATGGCGCCCATCGAGGCCGTCCCGCTCGAGGGCGGGCGGCTTCGCCTGTACGTGCGCGACAGCCGGCTGAACGGCAACGGCCCAACCGCGCTCGAGCGTGTGCACGAGCTGGCGTGCGAGCATGATGCTTCCAAGAAGAACGGCGCGCCCGTGGACGCGCCGTCTTCTCCCCTTGAAGTCGTGGTGTGCATCAGCGATTGCGAGCCGGTGGCCGTGCCCTCGACCAATCCGTCGCGCGTGCGGCTGGAGCCCGCGTTCATCTCGGCGGTCGAGGGCGTGCTCGGGCCGATGTCGGCCAGGCTGTTCGAGGGCGTGGCGATCGACGTGCAGGACAAGCGCCGCAACGGCTACGGCGGCGGGGGCGGCGGTGGCAACGGCCGCACCATGCGCCGCTGAGCCCTATGGGCAGCCGGCCATGAATCGCTGCTGGAAGCACAGGAAGTCGAACAGATTCAGGGAGCCGCAGCCGTCGCAATCGGCGCGATAGTCGCCAACCTGGAACGCGCTGAGGTACGCCAGGAAGTCGAACACGTCGAGCTCACCGTTGCGGTCAAAGTCGGCGTAGCACGGCGTGCCCACGTACATGTTGGTGATCTCCAGCGGCACGTCGGCGGGCGTGAAGGTGTCGGGCCCGGTGCCCACGCCCCACTGAAGCGTCACGTCGTCGAGGTTGACGATCAGGACGCCGGTGGTGATTCGCACCTCGATCAGGCCGCTCTCGGTGCCCATCGCCAGGGTGGCCATAGACCCGATGTTGACGACGCCGGGATCCAGCAGCGTGTAGGGCGAGGCGCCGTCGACAAAGGTGGCCGCGGGGCTGAGGTCCAGCACGCCCACGTCGTCGCCGAAGAGCGAGTTCTGGTGCGCGCCCAGGCCCACGCCCTGGTTGCTCAGCACCGTCGTGCGTTCGCCGGTTCCCGGCGCGAGCGCTTCGGGCGCGCCCAGCGCGAGCACCAGGGTGTCGGGTGTCACCGAGACGCCCGGATCGACGCGAAACTCGATGAACAGCGGGTCGTCGGGCGTGATGCGGCGCTCGTTGTTGGCCATCGCTGCGCTGGCGATCGCCAGGCTCGAGATCAGAAACGCGGTGCGGTTGCGGACCATGGCTCTTGCTCCTTCCGGGCGATCGTGCGACGCCCTTCTGGAGGCAGATTACCACAACCTAAGAAGCGAATCAAGGAAAATTTTTGGTGTTCGTTCGGAGTATGGGCATCCGAACTTACATCAAACATCGAGGCGATCGGTCGACATCGCCAGCGCGCACATCATGTGCACGCCGATGGGCAGGGCGTCGTCGTTGAAGTCAAAGCCCGGCTGGTGCAGCAGCGGCACGCCGTCCTCGTTGGCGCCTTTGGGCAGCAGCCCGAGCATGAAGAAGCACGCCGGCACGTGGTGGCCGTAGTAGCTGAAGTCCTCGCCGCCCATGCTGGCCTCGGGCGTCCGCTCGGCGTTGCTCTGTCCCAAGACCTTGCGCGCCACGTCGAGCACGTGGTCGGCCATCTCGGGCGTGTTGTGCGTGACGGGGTAGCCCGGCTGCCAGGTGATCTCGGCGGTGCAGCCGTGCGCTTGGGCGGTGCTGCGCACGATGTGGTGGAAGCGCTCGCCCAGCAGCGAGCGCGTCTGGTCGTTCAGCGCGCGGATCGTGCCGACGAGCCGGGCGGCCTCGGGGATGATGTTGTTCGCCGTGCCGGCCTCGAACTGGCCCACGGTGATGACGCCGGCCTCGTTGGGGTTGATGTTCCTGGAGGCCACGGTCTGGAGCGCCAGGACGATGGCGCTGGCCGCGACGATGGGGTCGGCCGCCAGGTGGGGCATCGCCGCGTGGCCGCCCTTGCCGACGATGCGCACGTCGAAGTCGTCGGTGCTGGCCATGAGCGGGCCGGGGCGCGTGCCGACCATGCCCAGCGGCATGCGCGGCCAGCCGTGCAGGCCGAAGATGCGCGAGACCGGTTCGCCCAGGCCCCCGCCTTCGGCGCCGCGCAGCACGCCCTGCTCGCACATGACCTCGGCGCCGCCGCCGTCTTCCTCGGCGGGCTGGAAGATGAACAGCACGTTGTTGGGTCGCTCGGTCGCGTTCGAGAGCGCGCGGGCCGCGCCCAGCAGGATGGCGGTGTGCCCATCGTGCCCGCAGGCGTGCATGACGCCGGGTGTTGTCGACGCCCAGGGCTTGCCGGTGGTCTCGGTGATGGGCAAGGCGTCGATGTCGGCGCGCAGGGCGATGGTGGTGCTCGTGGGCGCCGTCGCGGGGAGGTAGGCGATCACACCCGTGCCGTTGCGGCCCAGCCCGGGCTTGGTCTGAAGGCCCAACGAGCGCAGCTCGGCCTCGATGCACTGGGCGGTCTGGCCTTCCTGGTTACTCAGCTCGGGGTGCGCGTGCAGATGCCGGCGAAGCTCGATGAGCCTTGGCGCGTCGGTCTGGATGGCCTTGGAGATGCCTACGGCGGGCTCCACGAAAGATTGGGCGGTCGTCATCGGGCCATTGTATCGGATGGGCACTCCGCGGCGAAGACCGCAGCGCCGACGAGCCCGGCGTCGTCGCCAAACGCGCTCAGGCGGACCGACAGCGTGCGCCCGGGCGGGAAGGCGTCGGCGTTGGCGGCCCGGCCCACACGCTCGGCCACCGCCGGCCCGATGGCCTCGACCAGGGCGCCGCCCACGACCACGACCCTCGGCCCGAGCATGGCGCACACGCTGGCCGCCGCCGAGCCCAGCAGCGTGAGCGCCCGATGCACGGCCTGGACGCACAGGTCGTCGCCCTGGCGAAACGCATCGGCGATGGCGTGCGGGGTTGCTTCGCGGGCCGAGGTTGCGCGCCCCTCGGCCATGCCGCGGGCGACCGCCTCGACGATGGCGCGGCGCGAGCAGCACTGCTCGACGGTGCGCGCCGATGCGGGTCCGTCGGCGTTGATGATGATGTGCCCGGCCTCGACCGCGACGCCCTGGACGCCCATGTAGAGCGCACCGCCCAGCACCGCCCCGCCGCCGATGCCCGTGCCCACCCACAGCGCGATCATGTCCGGCTCGCCCCTGGCGGCGCCCAGGCGTTGCTCGGCCAGCGCGGCGGCGTTCACGTCGTTGACCATCAGCGCGGGCATGCCGAGCGCGTGGCGCACCATGTCGCCCAGGGCCACGTCGCGCCAGCCGAGGTTGATCGCGGCGGTGATGACACCGTTATGCACGGGCCCGGGCACGCCCAGGCCGATGGTGGGCGGCAGCGGAGCATCGATCGAGCCGCACGCCTGGCGCGCAAGCTCGGCGATGGCCTGGGCGCACGCCTGCGGGTCCTTGGGTGTCGCGGCCTTCTTCCGGGCCAGAACATGCCCCCCGGCGTCGATCACGCCAACGCGGAGCCCCGTCGCGCCGACGTCGACGCCGACCATGATCGCCTCGTGCTGTTCGTGTCGGGTGTTCATGGTGCTAGAGCAAGGCCGTCCTCACGGTCGCGCAGTCATCGTGTTCGTGCGTGCCGAAGGCGAACAGCGTCGAGCCGCTGCCCGTCACGTGCACGGGCGTGGCCCACGCGGCGATCAGCATCGTTCGAAGATCGGCCAGCGCTGGACGCACGCGCTCGGCCGCCGGCGCCAGATCATTGAACAGCGCCGCCACGGTGGGGTGCAACGCGGCGAGCGATCGCAGCTCGGCCTCCCGAAGCGGGCCGGGATCGAGCGCGTCGAACGCGCCGTAGACCTCGCCCGTCGCGCAGCCGAAGGTCGGCAACGCCAGCGTGATGTCGGTGTGTTCGGCGGGCGCGGCCAGCCGCTCGATGGCCTCGCCGAAGCCGCCGACGATCGCCGGCCGCGGCGGGGCGTCGAGCGTGGGGTCGGTGTCGTCGATGAAGAAGGCGACGTCGCTGCCCAGGTCCATCGCCAGTTCGCGCAGCCGGGCCGAGCCGAGGCTCAGGCCCAGCAGGGCATCGCCCGCGCGCAGCACGGCGGCCGCGTTGCTGCTGCCCCCGCCCAGCCCGCCGCCGTCGGGGATGCGCTTGCGGATGGTGATGTGCAGGGGCACGGTTTCGCCCAGTGCTCTGGCGGCCCGCAGGGCCAGGTCGCGTTCGGCCGGCCAGGCGACGGCCTCGCCGGCGTGCATGGGCGCGTCGTTTGCCCATCGCACGTCGAGCTTCGGTCCATCGAGCGTTCGATCGATGCGGACCACCACGTCGTCGCACAGGTCGATCGCGTGCATCCACGAGCAGATGCGGTGCCAGCCTCGGCGCGGGCCGTCGGGCTCGGGCGGGGCCACGGCCAGCGCCAGGTTCAGCTTCGCGTACGCGCTCAGTCGGAGGCTCTCCATCGGTCCTTCCCTATCGGCCAGAACACGCTTGGGACCGGTACGATGGCCGCATGGCAACCGTTGGCGACCTCCTCCATGCGCTCGAGTCCTTCGCACCCTTGCGGTACGCCGGCTCGTGGGACAATGTCGGCCTCATCGTGGGCTCGCGCCGCCAGCCCTTGGCCGGCCCGGTGCTGCTCACCATCGACCTGGCCGAGGACGTGCTCGAGGAGGCCCGGGCGGCCCGGGCGTCGGCCATCCTGGCGTACCACCCGCCCATCTTCCACCCCATCAAGAGCCTGACGGACGATACCGCCATGGGCAAGATGCTGCTCGAGGCCATGGCCCACGGCATGGCCGTCGTCAGCCCGCACAGCACGCTCGACGCGGCTCCGGGGGGCATGACCGACTGGCTGTGCGAGGCCATCAGCGGCTCGAAGACCGAGGGCGCCATCGCCGGCGACGTGCGCGCCCTGACCCCCCACCTCGAGCGGCCGGGCAGCCAGGAGATCAAGCTCGTCACGTTCGTGCCCCAGAAGGACGCCGACCAGCTCCGCAACGCGCTGGCGAGCGCCGGCGCGGGCATCATCGGGGCCTACACGGCCTGCTCCTTCGGCGTCGAGGGCTCGGGCACGTTCTTTGCCGGCGACGACGCCAACCCCGTCGTCGGCCAGACCGGGCGCCTTGAGCACGTCGAGGAGCTTCGGCTCGAGATGGTCTGCTCGCGCGCCGCGTTGCCCATCGCGATGGAAACCCTGCGGCAGTTCCATCCTTATGAAGAGCCCGCGGTGGATCTGTACGAGCTGCTGCCAGAGCCCGTGCGCCACGCCGGCGCGGGGCGCCGGCTGGTGCTCGACCGCCCGGTGAGCCCGGCCGAGATCGCCGACCGGCTCAAGACCTTCCTTGGCATCCCGGCCGTCAAGGTGGCGGCGGTGGACTACGAAGTGAACAAGCCCGTGCGCACCGTGGGCGTGTGCCCGGGCGCCGGCGCTGCGCTGCGCACCAATGCGTTGGCGGCCGGCTGCGACTTCTTCGTCACCGGCGAGATGACCCACCACGAGGCTCTGGAACTGCTGCGCAAGGGCTGCGGCGTGCTGCTGGCCGGCCACACCAACACCGAGCGCGGGTACCTGCCCAGGCTCAAGGACCGCCTGGCCGGCCTGACCGAGGGCGTCGAATACCTGGTCTCGCAGCGCGATCGCACGCCGTTTACCTGGATGTGAGCGAAAAGAAAAGCCCCGCGCCGTGAACGCCACGACGCGGGGCCGGTGCAGGGGGATGCGGCCACGACTGCCCAGACGCTGGGCACGGCCTTTAGGCCGATGGCCGAACACCAACACTGTCCATTGCACGGCTCGGATTGGCCACCGCTTGCAAGCGTGTTTGGCGGCCGATGCCCGCCCGCTCGCGGCACGACCCGCCCAGACGGCGTGGCCCACGTGCGCCGGGGCCTTGCTGGCGGTACGATGGGCGATGCCAGGGCCGCACGTTGCCATCTATCCGGGCTCTTTTGACCCGATAACCTTTGGCCACCTCGACGTCATCCGCCGCGGCCGCACGCTGTTCGATGAGCTCATCGTGGCGATCGGGCACAACCCCGGCAAGCCCCAGCTCTTCACCGCCGAGGAGCGGGTCGACATGGCCCAACAGCTGGTGGACGAGCTGTGCCAGGCCGAGCCCCAGCACGCGCCGGTGCGTGTGGAGGTGTTTACCGGGCTGACAGTGGACTTTGCCGTCTCGCGCAAGGCCGCCGCCCTGCTGCGCGGCGTGCGCAACCTCTCGGACCTTCAGTACGAAGTGCAGCAGGCCGTCACCAACCGCCAACTGGCCGGGCTGGAGACGGCCTTTATGGTCTCCGGCGAGAGCTTCGCGTACATCAGCAGCAGCCTTATCAAGCAGATCGCCGCGATGGGCAAGGACCCCGGCGTGCTGGGCTCGATGGTGCCGCAGATGGTCGTCGAGGCGCTGTGGGCCAAGCGCGACCACCCGCTGCTCCAGCGCCTGCGTGCCGACCACGACCCGGCGCACGCCGAGGGCTGATGGCCCGGGCTCGATCATCCAGTTCTTTCCGAGCCTCAACCAAATCTGAACAGTTTCGCGGGGCTCGGCGTGTACCGTGGTGCTCATTCGTTCCACGGAGGTTTCCCATGGCTCGCACCGGTGCTCTGGCGGTTTCGCTCTCGCTCGTGCTCTCGTCGCCCGTTCTTGCCGACATTGCTCGCGGCGTGGTCTTCGAGGACGCCAACCGCGACGGCGTGCGTCAGCTTGGCGAGGCCGGGCTCGAGGGCGTGCGCGTGTCCAACGGCCGAGACGTCGTGCTGACCGACGATGCGGGGCGCTACGAGATCGAGGCCATCGCGGGCGAGGCGGTCTTCGTCATCAAGCCCGCGGGCTACGCCGTCCCGCTCGATGCGCAGAACAAGCCGCGGTTCTTCTACGTGCACGAGCCCAAGGGCTCGCCCATGGGCCTGCAGTACCCGGGCGTGGCGCCCACGGGCGCGTTGCCCGAGGCGATCGACTTCCCGCTGCACGCCCAGGATGAGCCCGACAGGTTCAGCGTCGTCCTGCTGGGCGATCCGCAGCCGCGGAACCTGGGCGAGCTGGAGTACTTCGCGCACGACATCATCGCCGACATCCGCCAGAGCGACTTCGCCAGCGACGCGGCTTTCGTGTTCTCGCTGGGCGACATCATGTTCGATAACCTCGCGCTGCTCGAGCCCTACAACGAGTACATGGCCCTGCTGGGCAAGCCGGTGCACAACGTGCATGGCAACCACGACATGAACTTCGACGTGCCGAACGACGTGAACGCCGACGCGACCTGGCTGCGTGTCTTCGGCCCCACGACCTACGCGTTCGACTACGGCCAGGCCCACTTCATCGTCATGGACAACGTGGTGTACGAGGGCGAGAACAAGTACCATGCCGACCTGAACGACGACCAGCTCGCGTTCATCCGCAACAACCTCAAGCACGTGCCCACCGATCGGCTGGTGGTGCTGGCGATGCACATCCCCCTGCCCAGCGTGAAGCGCCGGGCCGAGCTGTTCGAGATCCTGGCGCCCTACGAGCACACCTTCTCGATGGGCGCGCACTGGCATCGCCAGATCCACTTCTTCATGGATAGCGAAGACGGCTGGACCGGGGCCGAGCCCCACCACCACCTGGTGCACGTCACCGGCTGCGGGAGCTGGTGGGCCGGCGTGCCCGACGAGCGGGGCATCCCCCACGCCACGATGAGCGACGGGCAGCCCAACGGCTGGTCGCTGCTGACCATCGACGGCAACCAGTACGCCATCCGCTACAAGGCCGCCGGCAGGCCCGCGAACGAGCAGATGGCCATTGACCTGCCCAGCGTGCTCATGCGGGACGAGGTGGCCGGCGCCGACCTGCTGGTGAACGCATGGGCGTCCAGCGAGCGTTCGACGGTCGAGTTCCGAGTCAACGGCGGGCCCTGGATGCCCATGGCCCACGCGCCCCAGCCCGACCCGGCCTATTTGCGGCTCAAGCTGCTCGAGGAGCAGTTCCCCGCCCAGCCCGGGCGGCAACTGCCCGAGGCCAGGGAATCGCAGAGCATGTGGCAGGCCACGCTGCCCGCGGGCCTCTCGAGCGGGCCGCACCTGGTGGAAGTGCGACATACCGACATGTTCGGGCAGGTCTGGACGGGCGTTCGGACGCTCCGGGTGCGGTAAAGGCGCGCCGACGCTTGATCGGCGGCATCCGGCGACCCACCATTGCGCAGCGATGCCCGATCGGCACAGGATCCATGGCCTTCGCCGATGGCTGGTCATCGGCGCACTCTCCCTCGTGGCGTTCCTGACGCTCGCCGGTCTGGTTGCCTTTTCGCTGGCCGAGCAGGCCCCCACCTGGTGGCGGACCGTGCGCCTCGAAGACCCGCAGACGCGGCAGACGGCCGTGGCTATCGAGAACGGGCTGTGGAACGCCATCTACGAGCAACGGCCGCCCGACGACGAGCGCTGGCACGCCTGGCTGGGCGCCCACGACGCCAACGCCTGGCTCAACACCACCATGCGCGACTGGGTCGCCTCGCAGTGGGAACTGGTCGGCTGGCCCGAAGAGCTCAAGGAGGTCCAGGTCGAGTTCATGGACGGGCTCATCGCCGTGGGCCTGCTGGTGCAGACGCCCGAGGGCGAGCGCTACGTGTCGGCGGTCGTCGAGCCCATCGTCGATAGCCAGGGCGCCCTGTGGATGCCCGCTCGGACCGTGAGCCTGGGCCGCCTGACCCTGCCCGCCAGCGTGCTGCTGGAGTACCTGCGCCAGAACCAGGAGCAGTACGTGCCTCCGGCCCTGCTGACCCTGCCCGAGACGCAGGCCTTCTTCGCGGCCCTGGAGGGCAAGGCCCCGCTGATCGACAACGCCTCCCAGTCTCTGGGCGACGGGCGGCGCGTGCGGCTGATCGCCCTGCGCCCCATCGGCGCCAGGCTCGAGCTCTGGTGCATCACCACACGCGAATCGCCCGAAGAGGCCGACCCCGACGGCGGGCTGCAACGCGTGCGCGAGCAGAGCCCGGCCGTCATGGCCACCCAGACCATCGCCCCCGACGGGGACGGCTGAGCGGCCCTTCCCCTACCATTGCGGCCCATGAGCGATGCCGCGACCGATCCGACGCCCTCCACCCCGCACGCCGACAACGAGTTCGTCCGCCAGCGCCAGGCCAACCGCCGGGCCGTCGCCGAGATGGGCCTGAAGCCCTACGGCGTGCGCGAGGACGGGCTGGTCGAACTGGCCGCCGCGCACGAGCTGTACGACGAGCAGGCCGACACCGACCACCAGCAGGCCGAGGCCGACCGCAAGGCGAAGCTGAAGGCAGACCCCCAGACCGACGTGCCGCCGGCCGAGGACCGACGCGCCCGTGTGCGTGTCGCCGGCCGCGTGGTGCTGCACCGCGATAACGGCAAGCTGGTGTGGCTCAACCTGCGCGACGCCACGGGCGACTTGCAGATCGCCGTCAGCAAGCGCGACTGCGCCGAGGCGGGCTTCAACCTGGCCAAGCACACCGACCTGGCCGACATCATCGTGGCCGAGGGCCCGCTGATGAAGACGCGCGCGGGCGAGCTGACGGTGTGGGCCAGCGCCCTGCGCCCGGGCGCCAAGGCCGTCGAACCCCCGCCCGAGAAGCACGCCGGCCTGAGCGACCCCGAGGCGCGCTTCCGCAGGCGCTACGTCGACCTGTGGTCCAACCCCGAGGCGATGTCGCGCCTGGTGCTGCGTGGCAAGGTCGTGCGCGAGACGCGGCGCTTCATGGAAGCGCGCGGCTTCGCCGAGGTCGAGACCCCCGTGCTCCAGGCCCAGGCCGGCGGCGCGGCGGCGCGACCGTTTGTGACGCACCTCAACGCGCTGGACATGGACCTGTTCCTGCGCATCGCGCCCGAGCTGTATTTGAAGCGGCTCCTCGTCGCCGGCATGCCTCGCGTGTTCGAGATGAGCCGCAACTTCAGGAACGAGGGCCTGAGCCGACGCCACAACCCCGAGTTCACCTCGATGGAGGCCTACCAGGCCTTCGGCGACGCGCACACCATGCTCGAGCTGGCCGAAGCCCTCGTACGGCGCCTGGCCGAGATGGTGTGCGAAGACCCGGCGTACAAGGGCCTGTACCCCGACGCCACGACCAGGGCCATGCCATGGGAAGGCCTGGAGATCAACTACGCCGACCCCTTCGTGCAGGTCGAGTATGGCGACCTGTTCGAGAAGGCCGCGGGCTGCTCGATGTTCGACGAGCAGGCCGTGCGCAAGGCCGCGACCGGCGCCGGCTACAACGACGCGGCGACCACCGACCACTGGCTGCTGGTCGACCGCCTGTTCGAGGACAAGGCCGAGGAACTCATCGACAAGACGCGGCCGACCTTCGTGCTGCACTACCCCAGCGCCACCAGCCCGCTGACGCGCCCGCTCGACGATCGCCCCGAGCTGGCCGGCCGGTGGGACCTGTTCATCGCCGGCATGGAGATCGGCCCGGCCTACACCGAGCTGAACGACCCGGAGGTGCAGGAGGCCAAGTTCCGCCAGCAGCTCCAGGGTGCGCAAGCCGACGATAATACCTTCCGCACGCTCGATGAAGACTTCCTGCGCGCCCTGCGCGTGGGCATGCCCCCCGCCGGCGGCATCGGCCTTGGCATCGACCGCCTGGCGATGCTCCTCACCGGCGGCGCCAGCCTGCGCGAGGTGATCCCCTTCCCGTTCATGCGACCGGAGGCGTAAGCCCTACGGCCCTCACCCCGGCAGCACCATCCCCCCGCTCGACCAGAACTCCTCGGCGTTCTGGAACGCCAGCAGCGCGTCGATCGCGCGGTTCGACTCGAGGATGATCGACAGCGGGCCGCCGTTGGCTCGCGCGGTCACATTGGTGAGCGTGTCGATGTCCAGGGTCCCAAAGTCCATGCCGGCGACGATGACGTTCTGCGTGATCTCGCCGCCCGAGGCGAACAGGAAGCGCACGGTCACGATCGCGTTGAACGCCGAATCGTTGGCGATCGTCAGCCGCAGCAGGTCGGCCGGGTCGTCGTCCAGGTCGCTCAGCGCGAACGCCAGGGTGCTCGCCGGGTTGATTCGCGATGAACTGCTGCCCGAGCCCGCCGGCGTGCTCTGCACGAACTGGATCAGCCCCTGCCCGCCGGTGAACGTGTACTCGTAGCCGACGGCGGCGTCCAGCGGGATCGAGGCCGACGTGCCCGCCGGCACGAAGCGGTCGGCCAGCGACTCGCTGCCACTGCCCGTGAAGCGCGTCAGCTCGAGGCGCGCCGTCGTCGAGCCGGGGTTGAAGATGAGGGCCCGCACCGTTGCGCCCGGCAGGCCGGCCAGCGGCGTCATGCCCGAGTTCGGCAGCGCTCCGGGCGTGCCCAGCGTCGTCCAGCCCAGGCCGGTGTTGCTATCGAAGTGGCTCAGGCCCGCGACGATGCCCTCGTGCGAGGGCTGGTCGGCCGGGTCGATCGCCACGCTCGAAACGACGACGCCGTAGAGCCCGCTGGGCAGGTCGCCGGTGTCCTGGAGGTTCAGCCCGCCGCGGGCGCCGGCGCGCACGTCCTGGGTGAAGCTGCGTTGGCCGCCGATGTCGCGGAACTGCATCGTCACGCGCACGTCGTGGTCGTTGGGGTTGTAGAACACCAGGAAGTCGAACACGCCCGCCGCCTTCTCGGCCCGCGCGAAGCGCCACGTGTCGTCGGATGATCGCGTGAACGTCTCGGCCGTCGAGATGTCGCGGCCGGCGAACTCGTCCTCGTGCTCCAGCGAGGCGGTCAGCGGCGCGGTGGACTCCAGCACGATGGCGTACGGCTGGCTGCCCAGGATGCCGCGGCCCGAGGGCTCATCGGTTGCGAAGACGCCGTCGCGCACGATGTCGATGGTCTGCACCGAGCCGGGCTCGATCAGCCGCTCGAAGGCGACCAGGTCGAACTCGCGCCCCAGGTCGTCGCGCTCGTACCGCAGCACCAGCGTGTAGAGCTGCGCGCTGTCCGTGGGGTTGCCGATGCTGACCACCTGCTCGATGTCCGCCGAGGCGAAGCCCTCGGGCGAATACGCCAGCTCGTCGAAGCCGCTGCTGCTGACCGCCAGGTTGTACGACGCGGTGCTCGAACCCGAGATGATCTCGATGCTGTAGATCTGGTCGGTCGCGGCAAAGCCCAGCCCGGTCACGACGTCGGCCGAGGCGACCTCCTGCACCAGCAGCCCGCGCGAGTCCCACACGCGCAGCGACACGGGCGCATCGCTGGTGATGCGAAAGTCCAGCACGCCCCCTTGCCTGGGGTCGACCCAGTGCAGGCCCGGGCTGCCCGGCGAGGCGTTGCCCGAGCCCACGCCCGCGCCGGTGAACACGCTCAGCGGCACGGCCGAGCCCCGGCCGGGCCAGCGCAGCGCGTCCAGCTCCCAGCCGATGTCCTGCATCGCCGCGAAGTCCAGCGGCGTGACCAGCTTGCGGATGCCGCGGGAGAACGTCGGGTCCATCAGCGTTTCCTGGCCCGCGCTGCTCAGCCCCTCGTCCCAGTGGCCCGGGTCGCCCGGCAGCAGGCTCGTGTCGGCGCTCACCGCCATCGACGCGGGCCCCATGAACTCGCCGCTCACGGAGATGAGGTTGGCAAACGCGGGCGTGCCGTCGCTGAAGCCCAGGACGTGGATCATCTCGTGCAGCGCGACGGAGTAGAAGTCGTGCTCGTTGCCCGCCAGCCCCTCGGTCGTCAGCCCGAAGTGCCAGTTCGTATCGGTATCGAACGTGATGCTGCCGCCCCACAGGGCCGTGTCGGTCTGACCGGCGTCGGGGCCCGTCGCGCCGCTCTGCCCGCGGCCCTCCACGATGTTCAGGAACGTGCTCGTGCCCACGGCCTGCCAGCCGCCAGCGCCGCCCAGGCCCAGCGTGTCGCCACCAAGGTCGCGGCCGCCGACGAACACCAGCAACTCGTCCTCGTCGATCGTCGGGTTGGTGACCTCCACCGGCGTGCCCGACGACGGGTCGTTGAAGCGCAGCCGCCACTCGTTGGGCCCCCCCGGAACGATCGCCGAGAGCGAGTCGTTCAGCAGCGAGCCCAGGTAATCCGCGGCCGCTTCCATCACCACGCGGCGATCGGCGTCGTCGAAGAACCCGTTGCTGTCGTACGTGTAATCGATCTCGATGCTCACGCTCAGCAGCGTTCGCGGCTCGAGCGCCTCGAAACCCAGCGGTCCACGATCCGTCATGGCGCACTCCCAAGCTTGTCCGGGGTCGGCGCATCGTCCGCGCCGTCTCTTGAGACTAGCGCCGCAACACGGCCCGAACCGGGCTCGCATCGAATCCGACCAGCTTCAGCGGCAGGGCGATCAGCTCCCAGATGCCCGGCTCCACCCCGTCCAGCACCAGCCCCTCCAGGATGAACACCCCGCCCCGGGCGCACGCGGCGTGGCCCACCAGGTCCTTGGCGTCGGCCAGGTCCACGCTGGGCGTGTCCACACCCAGCAGCCGAACCCCGCGGCCAACGAGCTCGTCGATCATCGCCGGCTCGGGCGCCGCCAGGTCGCTGGGGAAGGCCTCCGGCGGCCCGCCGGTACCCGTCTGGAGCAGCAGACGCCCGGGCTGGCCGTTGGTGACCAGCCCGCCCAAGGCGTCCAGCCACTCCTGTTCGATGGCGTCGATGCCGAACCGCTTGCCGCGCTCGGCCCGCACCGGCGCCACGACGCACGAGCCCAGGTACATCTCCAGCGGGTGTTCGTCGATGGGCTGCCCGCCCGGCTTGTAGTGGTTCTCGCCGTCGGCGTGTGCCCCGATGTGCACCGTGCTGGTCAGCGTGCTCAGCGTCAGGTGGTCGCCGCGGGCCGTGTCCATAAGGATATTCCTGGATAGCGGCGTGTCGCCGGGGAACACGGCGGTGCGAGGCGAGAGCGGCGGAGAGACGTCGACCAGCATGGCCCAGCGTACGCCGGCTTGACTTACCCTCGCCCGCCCGCAACCCTTCGGGTTCCCATGCTCGGGTTCTGGTGGAATGGACCCGGCAGGGAGATGGAGGTTCACCCGCATATGGCGATCCGCATCAAGTCCCGCGGCGGCGAGTCCGTCGAGCAGATGATGAAGCGCTTCAAGAAGCTCTGCGAGAAGGAAGGGCTCACGAAGGACATCAAGCGCAAGGAGTTCTTCGAGAAGCCCAGCGAGCGCCGCCGTCGCGCGGCCCGCAAGGCCGTCAACAAGCGCCTGCGCGAGCAGAGCGGCCCGCGCCGCTGATCGCGCTGATCGGCACCCCATGGCCAAGCGTCCCGACCTGACGGCCAACCAGCGGAAGATCGTCGGGCGCTACTACGCCAACAAGGACAGCATCGTCGAGACGCGCCTCGCGGAGGTCGTCTCCGAGTTGTACATCGCCACGGCAGAGGGCAAGCAGGCCCCCATCAAGCGCCTGTGGAACAGCGCCCGCGCCGCCCTGAAGCAAAAGGGCGTGGCAGACGCCCAGATCGACCGCATCATCGCAGAGCAGGACCTCAAGGCGCTGGCCGCCCTGGCGGGGCAGGTGTCGCGCTAGGCGATCACGCCGACGCGCGACCCTCCAGATCGAGCCGGACCCAGACCAGCGAGTACAGCACCGGGTGCTCGACGCGCACGCGGAACAGCACCATGTTCTCGATATCCCAGCCGAGCTGGACGCCCACCCGCCGCACCATGTCGGCGTATTGCGGCAACTCGGGCGCGCCCGCGGCGGTGCTCCCCCGGCCGGCGCGCACCAGCCGTTCGGGCACGGGCAACTGCACGCCCGGGTCGTCCAGCGGCCACACCAGATGTTCCGGCCGGCGCGAGAGCACGCGTAGTTGGGGCTCGGCGGGCCCGAACACATCCTCGCTGAGCAGGTCGGCGTCCACGAACATGTCCTGATACAGCACGCCCGCGGGCGTGGCGATCTCGTGGATGTTGCCGATGGCGCACGAGCCATCGGGCGAGCGAATCGGCAGGCCGCGGGTCATATCGCACAAGAAGCAACTGACGGCCGAGGTCGTTCCCAAGCGATCGACATCGGCCACGAAGCGCGTGTACCCACCCTCGCGACGAATTGCCGAGATGCTCGGCAGCGGCGTTGTCGAAAACTCGGGCACGAGGCTGGCCGGGCCACCGCCTGGAGCGCTCCCGAAGACGGTCTCGCGCACGCGCACATCGCCCTCGCCCTGATCGAATCGGTGGCGCGAGATTTCCAGCGGCACGCCGGGCCGCAGGCGTCGCAGCCCATGCAGGCCGCGCAAAGAGCACAACTCGATGTGCCCAGGCGTTGCCGACTTGCGTACGAAGAGCGTGAACAGGTCGACATCGCAGCAGCGACCGACCAACTCCCGGTTGACCCGGTAGGCCGTGCGCTTCAGCTCGGCATCGTGCCCGGCGATGCCGTCCCCGCTGACCGAGCGCACCATCAGGTCGAAGCTGCTGCGATCGTCCGCGTGGTCGCTGACGGCTTGGTGGAACAACTCGGTCGCACGCTCGACACGGCCGGCGATGTCCGCCGATACGCCCGCCCTGCGCGCGGCCGACAGCACCTGCCGCGTCGCCGCCTTGCCGGGCACGCGCGCCCCCGAGCCCAGGGGGCTCTCGGACGTTGCGACGCGATAGACCTGCCAGGCCAGCTTCTTGCTGATGCCCAGAGCACGCTCGAGGCCGATGGCCCCCTGCGCCTCGCGAGGAACGGCCGATAACAGCTCGACGTAAGCCGACCGGACGCCTGACACGGCCTCGACGATGTCCGCATCGAGGACCTCGGGGCGATCATGCGTCTCGCTTCCTGCGGCCATCACCCATTTATAGCCCAACTTTGATCCAAACACACGTGCATGGCAAGATTTCTAGAAATATTTGCGGAACTTGTAGCGGGGCCAACTCGAAACCTGTATCGTGATCCAGAGCGGTGTCGAGCGGGCCGCGGTCGGTCGCGCCGTCGGCACGCTCACACAAACCGGAGAGAAGGAACGCCCATGTCCACGTCGACGCCCCATCCCAAGAAGATCACCAAGACGCGCTACGGCCTGCTCCTGCTGGCGGTGCCCGCCCTGGCCGGCACCGCCGTGGGCCAGGTGCCCGGCTTCGAAGTCCGTGACGGCTGGCCGCTCATCCTCGGCCCCGGGCCCTCGGTCGACGGTGGCATGATGGTCAACATGGACGCCGACCCCGAACTCGAGATGGTCCACGTGATCCAGGACCGCCTGCACGCGATCAACCTCGACGGCACCAACGTGCCCGGCTTCCCCCGCGTGCTCACGCCGGGCCAGGGCACGTTCGGCGCGCCTTCCTTTGGTGATGTCGACGGTGATGGTGAAGAGGAGATCGTCGTGCAGACCTTCTTCTTTGGCATCCGCAGCAACCTGTTCGTGATCGAGAAGGATGGGTCGAATACGCCCGGCTTCCCGATCGGCATCCCTGGCTCGTTCAAGTCTGCCGCGCTGGCCGACCTCGATGGCGATGGCGATCTTGAGATCCTCGTCAACGGCAACCAGAGCGGCGTCGCGCAACTCGCCGTGTATGAAGGCGATGGCACGGCTCGGCCCGGCTTTCCGATCGTTCTGGACGCGATATCCAGCGGTGGAAGCCCCGCGGTGGGCGACATCAACGGCGACGGTGCGCCCGAGATCGTCGTGTCCTCGTTCTACACGGTCTACGCCTTCGATGTTGACGGCAACACGCTGCCCGGGTTCCCCTACACGCCCGACGAGGGCGGCACGGTCCAGGCCCTGAACTACAACTCCGCGGGCCTGGCCGACCTGGACGGCGACGGCACGCGAGAGATTGTCTTCGCCACCACCAACGAGGTCGATCCGTTCACCGGCCGCATCTACGTGCTGGACTTCGCCGGAAACCTGCGCCCCGGCTGGCCCACGACCACCCAGTTCTCGATCTTCACGCCCCCCACCATCGCCGACATCGACGGCGACGGCAGCCTGGACATCGCCATCGGCGATCGCACGCTGACGCCCACGCCCGAGGCGAGCATCCACGTGT
The DNA here is from genome assembly GCA_040219675.1 of Phycisphaerales bacterium. GTDB lineage: Bacteria > Planctomycetota > Phycisphaerae > Phycisphaerales > UBA1924 > JAHCJI01. Next base: position 72,191 of record JAVJRZ010000005.1, read on the forward strand.
GGGACGCCGACGGCAACGACCTGCCCGGCTGGCCGGTCACGGGCGTCGTCGGCGCGGTGCACGCGCAGATCATGGTGGCCGATGTGGATGGCGATGGCGCCGTCGAGCTCCTGGTCGACAACAACACCGCCGTGACGCCGCTGTACGGCTTCAACCACGACGGCACGCAGATCGCCGGGTGGCCCCTGCCCGTGGGCACGGCCTCGTCCTTCCAGCAGTCGCCCACGATCGGCGACTTCGACGGCGACGGCTTCATCGATCTGAGCGTCAGTGGCAATGACCTGATCAACAACCAGACATACCTCTTCCAGCTCGCGTCGGATTCCATCGTGTTCGATATCGCACTGGCGCAGGCTGTTACCTACCAGTACAACGTGCGCCGCGACGGCGTGGCCGACGCGCTAAGCTCGGCGCCCTGTCCGGCCGACTTCGACGGCGACGGCGTATTGACGATCTTCGACTTCCTGGCTTTCCAGAACGCTTTCGACGCGGGCGAACTCGCGGCCGACTTCGACGGCGATGGCGTGCTGACGCTGTTCGACTTCCTGGCCTTCCAGAACGCCTTCGACGCCGGCTGCGAGTAAGCGGCGAGCACCGAAGCCACGTTCTCCCGCAAGCCCCGGGCCCTACGCCTTGGGCTTGCGCCTTCTGGGCTGGAAGATCGCCGTGGCCTTTGCGGGAGCGCGCAGGTCGCGGACGGGGCCCATGGCGACGCGCTCGAGCGCGCTCTTGGCCATGTCGGGCGAGTACTCGCAGCCGACGTACCTGCGGCCCAGGGCGGTGGCCGCCACGGCCGTCGTGCCGCTGCCGGTGAAGGGGTCGAGCACCAGGTCGCCCTTGTTGCTCGTCGCCCGCACGACGCGGGCCAGGTAGAGCTCGGGCAACTGGTTATCGTGCTTGCCGCGGCGTTCCTTGTTGTTGCCCTGGATGCGGCCCCAGTATTCGCCATACCACACGTCCATGGGCAGGCGCAGGCCCGCGGGCATGCCGTCCTTCTTGTCCATGGTGCGCGGGTCGAAGTACGTGCTCGCGCGATCGCTGGGTTCGAGCACGGCCTGAGCGTTCCAGGTGCGGTTCTTGGGGTCCTTGCAGAAGTACAGCGCGTGCACCTTGCTGTTGATGAACCGGCTCGTCGTGTTCTGACCAAAGCGATAGTGCCACACGCACCAGTTGACCATGTGCAGCCCGCGTTGCTTCAGGTGCACCACGATCTCGGCCGCCCAATCGTCGGGGATGTTGATCCACAGGCTGCCCGTGGGCGCGAGCGCGTCGATGCACAGGTCGATCCAGCGCTGCGTAAACGCCGTCACCTCGCCGGGCGGCCCGAAGCTCTGCGACACATCGCAATAGTCCTTGTCGGGCATCGAGTCGTCCCAGCGGTCGTAGCCGCGGGCCCAGTTGAAGGGCGGGTCGGCGAACACGAGATCGACCTGACCCTGCGCACATTCTGGGATGATGGGCAGCAGGTCCCGGCAGTCGCCCACGTACACCCGGCAATCGTCCTTGTGCGCGCCCCTTGGGCGCAAGGGCTTGGGCGGCCTCGACTTGGTCGCGGCGGTGCGCTTGGGGCTCGTGGTCGTCGCTGCGGGCACCGCACAGTGTACCAGTCTTGAGCGACTTGCGCTACCCATTCTCGACACTCGCTTGTGTTGCCCACGCTCGCGCCGTGCCGATACATTTGCCCCGGCCGGCGTGGCGCCCGGCCCGGATCGCGAGAGGAAGAGAGGCGGACGTGTCGAACAAGCAGCGGCAGGAGCAGGACCGGCTGTGGACCAGCCCCATCGTTCGCATCGCCCGATTAGGCGGGCTGTGCGTGGTCGCGGGCACGGGGCTGCTGGCCGCGGGCGGCCTGGTCGCCGCCGAGCCCTCCTCCGAGCGCATGTGGGCCGCCTTGGCGCTGGTTGCGCTGCCCGCCTTGGCGTTGGGCTCGCTGGCGCTGCACCGGGCCAGCCGATCCAATCGCCGCCACGCGCACTGAACGCCACCAACGAAAAAACCCCGGGATGCCCCGGGGTGGCGTGGGAGGAGGAAGCTCGATCTGGCGCGAGCGGCGATCAGCGTGCGCCGGCGGTCTCGAGGGCCGGGGGCGCCGGCAGGTCGATGTCGGTGTTGTTCACGTGGTTGAAGAAGTTGGTGTAGAAGTTCAGCCCGACGTTGGCGATCGTCTCGACCACGTGCTCATCGGTGTACCCGGCCTGCTTGAAGGCGCTGATGTCGCTTTCGTCGGCGAAGCCCTTCTTGTCCAGCAGGGCCTTGGTGAAGCCCGCCAGGGCGTTGAGCTTCGGATCGCTCAGCTCGCCACGCCGGGCCTCGAGGGTCTGGGCCTCGGTCAGCCCCGCGCCCTTGCCGATGTGCGTGTGGGCCGCCAGGCAGTAGTCGCAGGTGTTCTGCTGGGCCGTCAACAACGCGATCACCTCACGCTCGGCCCCGCTCAGTGAGCCCTCGCCCAGAGCGCCGGCCATGCCCAGGTAGGCCTGGAGGGCGGCGGGCGAGTTGGCCATGCCCTTGAAGATGTTCAGGTGCTTGCCCTTCAGCGGGCCGTCGAAGATCTCCTTGGCCTTGCCGGTGGCGTTGCTCGGTTCGATGGTGTTCAGGCGGGGCATCGTGGTTCTCCTTTCGATCGGGCCTCTCGTCGGCCCTGGGCGTTGCAAATGGGTTGTGTGTCCGACAGTACCAATGCCCGGGCGGGCGGTGGTATTCATGCATCTACAAGTAATTTTGACGAACCACTCCAAAACCGTCCCCAGAGGCCCCGAACGGCGAAAATGAGCGAGCCGGCCCCGTCTGGAGCCGGCTCGCACGTCATGGCGTGGGGCCGTCCGTGGCCCGGCAGAGATTCTCAGAGCGAATCAGGCCGCGCGGCGGATCGTCGAACGACGAACGGTCGAGCGGCGGGCCGTCGACAGGCGCAGGCCGCGGCCGGTCGTGGTCGAGCGGCGGGCCGGGCTCTTGCGAGCGGCCGGCTTGCGCGAAGCGGTGGTGCGCTTGGCCGTCGAACGCTTGGCCGTAGTGCGCTTGGCGGTGGTGCGGGTACCGGTGGCCTTACGCGCGGTGGTGCGCTTGGCCGGGGTCCGCTTTGCGGTGGTGCGGGCGCCGGTGGTCTTACGCGCGGTAGTGCGCTTGGCCGGGGTCCGCTTTGCGGTGGTGCGGGCGCCGGTGGTCTTACGCGCGGTAGTGCGCTTGGCCGGTGTGCGCTTGGCGGCGGTGCGGGTACCGGTGGTCTTACGCGCGGTAGTGCGCTTGGCCGGGGTGCGCTTGGCGGCGGTGCGGGTACCGGTGGTCTTGCGCGCGGTAGTGCGCTTGGCCGGTGTGCGCTTGGCGGCGGTGCGGGTACCGGTGGTCTTGCGCGCGGTAGTGCGCTTGGCCGGGGTGCGCTTGGCGGCGGTGCGGGTACCGGTGGTCTTGCGCGCGGTAGTGCGCTTGGCCGGGGTGCGCTTGGCGGTAGTGCTCTTGGTGGGGCTCTTGCGAGCCGTGGTCTTGGCGCCAGTCCGCTTGGCGGTGGTACGGCTCCCGGTGGTCTTCCGGGTGGTCGTACGCTTGGCGGCGGGCTTGGCCGTGGTCTTGCGACCGCTGGCCCGAGTGGTCGACCGTTTGGCGGTGGTCGACCGGCTGCTGGTGCTGCGACGCGACGGGGCCGTCCGGGCCGCGTGCGTGCGGCTCCTGCTGGTCGTCGCACGGCGGCGAGTCGAAGAAGAAGTTGTCTTTGGCATTGCGAAATCTCCAAATCGGCCGCGTGTGAGGTTGGGTCCCGGTCGGTCCTTCGTTGGTCCTGTCCTGCCGGGCTCTACGGTTTGTGCGGCCTGGGTCCTGTTCGTCCGGCCGCCGTCAGTGGCGGATAACCCCGAACGCACCGTCCATCGACCCATCAACACACGTCCATGAGTGAATCCGACGAAGAATGTAAAAAGTCCCCCCGAACGCGCAAAAACCGCGCCAAGAAAGCCCGCCGTGACCCAAAGCACCGCCACAAACGCCGACACTGCCCACGGGCACCATGCATGGACGCCGAAGAGCTGGAAGGCCCGCCCGCGCGCCCAGGCCGTGCGGTACGAAGACCCCGCCGCCCTGGACCGCGCCGTCGCCCGGCTCGCTCAGTTGCCGCCCCTGGTCACCTCCTGGGAGATCGAGAGCCTCAAGGCCAGCCTCGCCCAGGCCCAGGTGGGCAACCGGCTCATCATCCACGGCGGCGACTGCGCCGAGACCCTGGAGGACTGCAACCCCACCACCATCACCGCCACGCTCAAGATCCTCCTCCAGATGAGCCTGGTCCTCATCCACGGCTCGCAGAAGCCGGTGGTCCGCATCGGCCGCCTGGCCGGCCAGTACGCCAAGCCGCGCTCCAGGCCCACCGAGACGCTCACCATCGACGGCGCCCCGGTCGAGATGCCCAGCTACTTTGGCGACCTGGTCAACCGGGCCGACCCCACCCCCGACGCCCGCCGGCCCGACCCCGAGCTGCTGCTGGCGGGCTACCACCACGCGGCGATGACGCTCAACTTCATCCGCTCGCTGGCCAGCGGTGGCTTTGCCGACCTGCACCACGCCGAGCAGTGGGACCTGCGCTTCCTGACCAACGCCCAGCTCTCGGGCGAGCTGCGCGAGCGCTACCAGCGCATGACCCAGGAGGTGCGCAGCGCCATCCGCTTTGCCGAGCTTGTGGGCGCCAGCTCGCTGCAAGAGGTCAGCCGCGTGGACTTCTTCGCCAGCCACGAGGGGCTGAACCTCGAGTACGAGAGCGCCCAGACGCGCCGCGTGCCCCGCCGCGATGGCTTCTACTGCCTCACGACCCACCTGCCCTGGATCGGCGAGCGCACCCGGGCCCTCGACGGCGCGCACATCGAGTTCTTCCGCGGCATCGCCAACCCCGTGGGCGTCAAGATCGGCCCCAGCATCGATCCACAGGAGGCCGTGCAACTGCTGCGCACGCTCAACCCCAAGCGAGAGCCGGGCAAGATCGTGCTCATCACACGCATGGGCGCCAGCAAGGTCGACGCCCTGCCGCCCATCCTGCACGCCGTCACCAGGTCGGGCGAGCCGGCCGTCTGGCTGTGCGACCCCATGCACGGCAACGGCCAGGTGACCGATGACGGCCGAAAGACGCGAAGCTTCGACGCCATCGTCCGCGAGCTGCGCGGCACCATGGCCGCCCACGCCCAGGCCGGCACCGTGCTCGGCGGCGTGCACATCGAGGTGACCGGCCAGGACGTCACCGAGGTGCTCGGCGGGGCCTCGGGCGTGACGCAGGAGCGACTGTCCGAGAACTACGCCACCGCCTGCGACCCACGGCTGAACTACGCCCAGGCCCTGGAGCTGGCCTTCATCCTCTCCGGGGCGCTCAGCGGCCAGGGCAGCCGAACGGCCGGTGACCTTCCCGCGTAAAGTAAAGCATGCCGACCTACGACTACGAACTGCTGGACAAGAAGGGCGAACCCACGGGCGAGACCTTCGAGTACGTCCAGCGCATGGCCGACGAGCCGCTGACCGAGCACCCCGAGACCGGCCAGCCCTGCCGCCGGGCGATCTCCGCGCCGGCCATCGCCGGCAAGTGGAGCGACCTCAACAAGACCCAGATGAGCAACAAGCGCCTGGGCGAGCTGGGCTTCACCAAGTTCGAGAAGAAGGGCGACGGCTACTACGAACGCACGGCGGGCAGCGAAGGCCCCAAGACGATCAACGCCGACGATTACCTTTAGGCGGATCGGGCTTGGGGCACACGCTGCGTGGAGAGCCTAATGCCGCTTTGATAGCGTTGAACTGCTCGCTGAATTGCATGGCTGACAGGTTCACACAAATTCTTCAGTTGAATCCTGCTTGGCAATTCATTGGTATCCATGGCGTGAAGAACCGTCATGACAAGCGTGTTCGCATACGAAGGCGTCATCGATTCAACATTGGCCAAATCGAGATACACGCATTGGTCTGAGCGAAGAGTTTCAACGATGGCGCACGCCAGCCGCTCGCCATCTCCGGCTGATCGCAGGTGGGATTGCGGAAACACCAAAACCATGTGTCGCTCACCCTGTCTCTAGCAAATCATACCAGATCGGATAAAATTCGGCAACAGATTACCCTGTCAGAAACCGCAAATTTATCAAACACCCTTTGAATCGGGTGAATAAGCGTCCGATAACTACAGTTCCGTCTGAAGTGCAGGTAATCCACCGATCCCCGCTTAGCACCGTCAATTCTCCCATCCCGCTAGCGCAGTATGCCCGCACATATGCCAGGCCGGCGCCACTGTTTGGATCTCCTCGCGAATTCCTCTGACCGTCTGGCGTACCCGTAACGCCGTCTTCGAGGGCCTTCAGAATCGCGGCTTCATCTGTTTTCAACTCTGAGTACCTGGGATTTGAGGCAAGATGGCCGCGGATGGTTCGGCCTAGATCCACAACAGCAATCTCCACCTTGCCGGTCCCGTCGAAGGCTTGGCCGGCAACTACGCAACCAACGGGCCATCCAGAGTGCGTGAGTGCGTTGAGAATAACCTCATCCAAACTTCCGACCAGATCCGCGCGAACTCCAGTTGCCAGTTCCGTTCGCGGAGCGAGTAATTCGAGAATCTGGTCCCCACTGTCGCCGGGGGGCCAATCCACGATAGAGATCGGTAGGTTGGACTCCCGCGGCTGATCCGACTGCCACGGTCCATTGAAGAAACTGGGCAAGCCAAGGCGCTTGAAGTGCTCCGCACAATCCGATTGCTTGGGCGGCACCGCGGTGACCGGGCGACCCGCTTCGCGATTCTCGGCTGCTAACGCACAAAGACACGCCAGCGCATAGGGCTTCAGGTGAACGCAGTTCGACATGTCGATGACGTCTACGTCTTGATGGGATCCGGCGTACTTGAGCACGTCCCACGCCAGTGCAGCGTCGTCCCCCTCGGCAAAGCCGCCCCGATCGGGTCTCCCGTCAATAGGAATCAAAATGCTCATGTGTCTCCCCATTGCGACTCACGCAAGCCCGTCCAATCGATCCAGCCCCACCGGCTCCTTCGTATAGAACCCTTCACCGGCCGCAACACCGATCCGGCTGCCCAGGTACGTCGCCACCGCCTCGACCCAGTCGACCACGCGCCGGTTCTTCTCGGGCAACACGAATTGCGTGTGGTAGGCCCGGATCGATTCGATCTTGCGGTCCATATAGCCGGTGACGTCGAGCACGAAGCTCGGGTTGGCCACCCAGCGCAGGTGCGTGGCGTAGTAGTAGAACAGCCACTTGGGATAGATCGGCTCGCCCGGCTCCATCCCCTCGGGCACGGGCATGTCCACGCCGGTGAGCTTCGCATCGAAGCGAGCGTCCTCGACGATGCGCGTGACGGCGCGGTGGTCGGGGTGCGCATCCTCGAAGAAGGGCGTGAACACGATGCTCGCCTGGTGGGCACGGATCACGCCGGCGATCTTGTGCCGATTCTCGATCGTGTGCTCCACGTAGCGGTTGGGTAGGCCCAGCAGCACGCGCCGCACGGGCTTGGCGTTCGGGAACTTCGCCGGATCGGGCGAAAGGAAGCGCAAGGCGTCGTCGGCCTCCTTCGCCCGCGTCACCGGATCGCCATAGGGCGTGGGCTCGCCGTTGGTGATGTCCAGCAGCAGCACGTCGTGCCCCTGCTCGGCGAGCTTGGCGATGCTGGCGCCCATGCCGAGCTCTTGATCATCCGGGTGCGGTCCGACGACGAGGATGTTGGCCATGGGCGGAGCGTAGACCGCGGCTCTCGGGCGGTTTATCGCCGCTGCCCGACCGCGACCAGCCCGAACTTCACGGCGCGCTCGCCCTCGCCGTCGAGCCTGGGTTCGCTCGTGGTCATCTCGACGAGCGCCAGCAGTTCGGGCCGCTCGCCGGCAAAGAAGCCGCCGGCCGCGAACCGCCGGCCCTGCTCATCCACGAATCTCGACAGCGGCAGGTGCAGCGTCTGGCCGATGTCCAGCCCGTCGATGGCGTAGCCGTAGCGACCATTGAGCCACAACATACCCGGGCCGAAGCTGCGAGCGGTGGTGTTGGTCAGTTGCAGCCGGGTGCCGTCGCGGAAGGCGTGGATGTCCAGCGTCTCGCTGCGCTGCACACCCTGGGGGTACATCGGCCCGCTGTCCACCTCGCTCGTCGACGCGCAGCTCGCAAGCGCCGCGAGGCACACGCACGAGACCGGGATGGCCGACGCCCTGAGCACGCCCAATGGTGCCCCCGTGGTGGCCCCGCGTCCACTCGGCCCGTCTTCATATCCTTCTGGCCATGTCCTGCGAGACCGCATCCCGCAATGCCACCGCCCCGCAGCCGGGTATCGCCCCCGGGGCCGAAACGCTCGACGTGCGCGCCATCGCCCGGGACATCGGCATCCACGGCCCCCACCCCGCGCTGCCCCAGACCATCCCCGGCTTCGACGCCCCGTTCTTCCAGGCCGGGCTGGCGGGGTACTCCGACGCGGCCATGCGGCTGATCGCCCGCCGCCACGGCTGTCCGCTGTGCGTCACCGAGGCCCTGCTCGACCGCACCCTGCTCTCGGGCGGGCGGGGCTTTGCCAAGGCCGACCTGGGCGAGCTGCACGACAACGTGCCCGGCGGCCAGGACGACCACCCCCTCGTTGGCCAGATCATGGGCAGCGACCCCGGCGAGATGGCCGCGGCAGCCGTCAAGATGATCGAGCAGGGCAGCCGAAGGCCGCGAGAGTATCGGGAGTTGGCCGAGGCCGCTTCCGAGCCCTCCGTGCCTTCGTGCCTTCGTGCCTCCGTGCCTTTCCATCGAAGCTTCGCTTCGATCGACATCAACCTCGCCTGCCCCGTCAAGAAGGTCTCGCGCAAGGCCCGCGGCGGGCACTGGCTGGCCGAGCCCGAGGGCGCCATCGACATCCTGCGGGCCGTGCGCGACGCGCTACCCGAGAGCGTGCCCGTGACGCTCAAGATCCGCCGCAGCTACGACGACACGCCCGAGATGGCCCGCAACTTCATGCGCATCTTCGACGCCGCGTACGACATGGGCTACGCCTGGGCCACCGTGCACGCCCGCACCGTGCAGCAGAAGTACGTCGGCCCCAGCCGATGGGACTTGCTGCGCGATATCGTGCAGCAACGCCCGGGCCGCGTCGTCTTCGGCTCGGGTGACATCTGGAATGTGCAGGACATCTTCCGCATGATCGGCTACACCGGCGTCGCCGGCGTCAGCGTCGCCCGCGGCTGCATCGGCAACCCCTGGATCTTCCGCCAGGCCCGAGACCTGATGGCCGGCGAAGACCCCCGCCCCCCCACCATCGCCGAGCAGCGGCAGGTGCTCGAGGACCACTTCGAGCTGGCCCTGCGCGTCAACGCCCACCTGCGCGACCCCGAATACGTCACCGGCAAGACCATGCGCAAGTTCGCCATCCGCTTTGCCCAGCATCATCCTGCGGGTGACGAGGTGCGCAAGAGATTTATTGGGGTGAAGGGGTTGGAGGATTGGCGGGGGGTGTTGGGGGAGTGGTATGGCCAGGGGCAGGCGACTCACCCGAAGCCAACTCCCCCCACGCCTCAGGCTTTGTAAGACTCCTTTGGCCGCGGCATACGACGTCTGGAAACTGGCACTTCTTGAGTGTGCTCTCGTGGATCTTGCCAATCCGCACACCAAGGGCGTCAATTGCTTTGGAGAACCTGCGTGTGGGAAATACTACGCGAATGCTCGTTGAGGTGTAGTCGCGAACTGTTTCGATCGCGCTGCAAAGATCGGAATCTGCGGAAATGACAACCGCTTCGTCGCATATACCCTGAAATGCATCTCTGAGCAAATAGACCGCAAGGTTGACGTCGGACCCCTTCTCTTCTGTCCGCAGTACCTTTGCGAACTGAGCGTCTGCTGTAGGATTGGCGAGAGGCAGCCGAACCGGCTTGGTCTGGAACTTGCCAAACACGGCTTCCAAGTTCGGCACCGTGGCAAGAGCATCCAGATAGGTGTTCTGATTGACTACGGCCGAACTACTTGGCCCCCTATCTCCCACGCGGGCAGTGAAGTACCAGATCTTGTCGACCCTCAGGTCTGGAGAGAGTGCATCGCAGAGTTTGCCGAGGTCGAGCCATCGGTAGGGCGTATCACGAACGGCGCCGTAATACAGATTGAATCCGTCGATATAGAAGCTTGAACCCATTGTGCCCACAATAGCAAAGGCCACCCCCGTAAGGGTGGCCCCGCAGCCCGCATTCTCATGCGGGGGGTGTACTGGTTAGTCAGCGTTGCTGACACCCAAGTGTATCGTCAAATCCTCAAAAGACCATGCGTCATTCTGGGGGCATTAGGGATAACCCGTGATGCTTATGCCTAAGCCCGCTTCTCCCCACCCCCCGGATACGCAATGCGCCCGTGGTAGATGCTCGCCACCGTCTTGCTGATCGAGTCCCCCACCGCGTCCAGTTCCCGCAGCGTCAGGTCGCAATCATCGAACTGGCCGTCCATCAGCCGCTTCTGGGCGAGCCTTCGCACGAGCTGGTCGATGCGGCTGGGCGTCGGGTCGGCCATCGTGCGCGTCGCGCTCTCGATGGCGTCGGCCAGCATCAGGATCGCGCACTCCTTGGTCCTGGGCTTGGGCCCGGGGTAGCGATACTCGATCTCGCTGGGCTCGGTCGCGTCGCCGCCGCCCTCCACGTCGCGGCCCTCGGCGTCCTTCTTCTTCTCGCGCACGGCCTCGGCCTCGTCGGCGGCCTTCTGCTTGGCCCGGTGGTAGAAGTACTCCACCAGCGTCGTGCCGTGGTGGGCCTCGATGTAGTGATGCAACGACCGCGGCAGGCCGAACTCTCGCGCCAGCTCCAGCCCGTCCTTCACGTGGCCCACGATCACCAGCAGGCTCATGGCCGGGCTGAGCTTGTCGTGCTTGTTGGGCCCGCCCGCCTGGTTCTCCACAAAGTACTCGGGCTTGTTCATCTTGCCTACGTCGTGGTACAACGCGCCCACGTACGTCTGGAGCGCGTCGGCGCCGATGGCGTCGGCCGCGGCCTCGGCGATCGACGCCACGTTCATCGAGTGGTTGTACGTGCCCGGGGCCCGGCGCTGCAGTTCCTTCAGCAGCGGGTGCTTGGGGTCGCGCAGCTCGATGAGCTTCATGCCCGTGGTGATGTCGAAGGCCTTCTCGACGCTGGGCAGGATGAACAGCACCAGCCCGGCCGTCACCAGCCCGCCGCTAGCCGCAAAGCCCATGTCCCACGACAGCTCGAGCAGGCCACGGCCGGACACGGGCCGCCCCAGCAGCCCGCCGCCCGCGCACGCCAGCGCGAGCGCCAACGCCGTGGCCAGCCCCGTGCGCACGAAGGCCCGCCGATCGCGGATGTCGCTGAGCTGCCAGGCCGCGGTCGCCGCCCCGCACAACGGCACGAACAGGAACCACGTCGGCTGCTTGAGCGCCAGGGTGACCAGCACCGCGTGGCCCGCGGCCACCGCCAGCGCGATGCGCGCGTCGTAGGCGATCACCAGCAGCATGGCCAGCAGCAGCGTCGGCGCCACCGCCAGCAGCAGGACCAGCCGGGGCTCCATCGCCGCCGGCCACACGGCCAACGCAAAGCACGCCACGAACAGCCCGGCGATGCCCATCATCCGCTCGGGATTGCGCGCCACGCGCGGGCAGTACCACGCGAGGTACATCGTCAGGCCCAGCACCATCAGCGCGCTCACCGCCGCCGAGCCGGCAAGCCGAGAGCTGAGCGTCCAGATGCCCCGCGTCGCCGCCACGGCCTCGCGTTCGCTGCGCAAGAGCGCGATCGTCTCGAGCCCCACCGGCTCGCCGCGCCGCACGATGACCTGGCCGGACTGGAACTCCAGCGACGCTTCCTCGACCTGGGCCACGACCTCGGCCTGCCGCGCTGCCGTGAGGGCCTCGTCGAGCCGGTACGTCGGCTCGCGCAAGTTCATCAGGCGGCCAATGACCAGGCCGCGCAGCGTCGCGTCGCGCAGTTGCGCCTGCGAAGCAATGGTCTCGGCCGCTTGCAGCCGCTGCTCGTCGCTGCCGGCGTTCACAAGGCTGGCCGCGGTGGTGTGGATCGGGTCGGGCGAATCGGCGCCCAGCAGCCACACGACGGCCGTCTCGCCGGCCTCGCTGCCGCCGAGCTGGGCCGAACGCTGCCGCTCGGTCTGCCAGGTCGTGGGCTCGACCAGGGGCCGGCGGGCCATCGCCCGGCGAAGCCGCTCCATCGCCTCGATCCAGCCCGGCTGCACACCCTCTTCGGACACCATCGCACGCACGGCGGCCAGCTCTTCCGCATCGATGTCGAAGCGTGCGCGCAGCTCGGGCGCCACCTGATCGATCGTCTCGGCATCACGCAGCGTTGCGGGAAGCTGCGTGAGCCCATCGACCATGCTGTCCAGCTCGGGCCGCTCGACGAACACGCGGGCCGCACGATCCCGCGCCAGCGCACGGCGCTCGGCCGTGCGCGCCGGGTCGGCCATGGTGAAGCTCTCGCGCGCCACGACCGTGCGCTCCGCAAGGCGGCCGAGCTGCACCATCGGCTGCGAGCTGGCCCACCAGGTGATCACGCTGAGCACCACGGCCGTTACCGCGGCGATGATGGCTGCATACCCCGTGCGCGGGTTAGTCAGCAGCCGGCGGAGCTTGTCCAGCGGCGTCGCTCGCTCGCGTCGCACGCTCACGCGTCTGCCGCCGCCGCTCGATTTCTGCCAAGGCCAACGCATCACGAGCCCCCTTCGGCCGCCCGGGCGGTTGCGCGGTCTCCCTCGGCCTCGCCCGGCAAATCCTTGCCGCCGTAGGCCTCGATGATCCGCTGCACCAGGGCATGGCGCACCACGTCTTCCTTTGTCAGGCTGGCGAACGCCACGCCGCGCACACGCCGCAGCCGGCGTGCGGCGTCGATGAGCCCGCTGCCGGCCGGGTCGGGCAGGTCGATCTGCGTCGGGTCGCCGGTCACGATCATGCGTGAGCCCTCGCCCATGCGCGTCAGGAACATCTGCATCTGCCCCACCGTGCTGTTCTGGGCCTCGTCCAGCAAGATCGCCGCCTGGTTGAGCGTGCGCCCGCGCATGAACGCCAGCGGCGCGATCTCGATCACCCCGCTCTCCAGGAAGCGCTCCATCGTGCCCACGTCCATCATGTCATAGAGCGCATCGAGCAGCGGCCGCAGGTACGGATGCACCTTGGCCTGCATGTCGCCGGGCAGAAATCCCAACCGCTCGCCGGCCTCCACCGCCGGGCGCACCAGCACCAGCTTGCGCACGCGATCGGTCCGCAGCAGGTGCACCGCCGCCGCCACGGCCAGGTACGTCTTGCCCGTGCCCGCCGGGCCCATGCCAAAAACGAGCTCGTGCTTGCGGATCGCTTCGAGGTAGTGCTCCTGCCCAGGCGTGCGCGCCCGGATCTGCCGGCCCCCGGCATACACCGCCAGCGGGCCCTCCCACGCGTCGCCCTCGCGCGGCGGCACCCGCGCCGGACGCTGCGTGAACCCGGCCGCCGGATTCGTCGCCACATCCGGGTACGCCGCCTCGCCCGTGCTCGCCAGCCCGCCCGAGGCCGCCTCGGCCAGCATCTGGAGCACGTCGGGCGTGGACGCCTGGCCGCCACGACGCATCACCGCCCGCAGGAAGCGCTCGGCCGCCCGCACGCCCTGCTCGGGCCCGCTGATGCGCACGATGCCCCCGCGCGGGGTCACCGAGACGCCCAGCCCCTCGCGCAAGAGGCGTACATTGCGGTCATGAACCCCCAGCACCCGAACCGGATCGGGGCCCAAGGCAAACTCGATGGTCAGTTCCAAACGCGCTTCTCCGGGCCGATCCGTGCCACCGCCGACCCACAGGCTCTGTTTCGACACGCCGGCAATCCTACCTGAGCCCCACCGCCCACGCGCATGAAAATCCAAACAAAAACCTATAGTATTCCCAGGGCCGCCATCGCCCTGCTGGCCAGCGCCGCCACGCTGGCCACACCCCTGCTCGCGGGCTGCTCTACGCCCATCCGCCAGATCGTCGAGGCCGAGCCATCCACGCTGGGGCCGGTGCCCGCCGACCGCGACGACGTGCCCCGGGCCCTGCTCGTGGCCCTCGAGGCCGCTGAGGCCGCGTTGCTGGACGGCTCGTGGGCCGGCGACACCTACACCGCCACCTTCCTGATCGTGGAGAACCGCGAGGGCGTCGCCTCGGCCACGCACCACGACGACGGCACCGCCACGCTCCGTGCCTTCATCGAACCCCGCGGCGACCTGGCCGCCCAGCGCACCCTGCTCGACGCCTGGGCCCGGCGCCTGGGCCAGCTTGAGGGCGTGGAGTGGGCCCCGAGGTAGCCCAAGCTAGCCCGATTCAGGCCGCCGACGGGCCCCCGCTGCCGGCCGACCGTTCGCGTGGGGGCAGGGCGCCGGGCAGCTCGACACGCATCGTTGTCCCCCGCTGCCACACGCTCTTGACCTTGATGGCCCCGCCCAGCGTGCGCACGGCGTGCTTGACGATGGCCAGCCCCAGGCCCGTGCCGCGGGCGATCTTGCTGCCGTCGCGCGACTGGTCCACCTGGTAGAACCGCTCGAAGATGCGCTGCTGCATGGGCAGGGGGATGCCCTGGCCGTGATCGATCACCTCGAACACGCAGGGTCGCCGCCCGCGGCCGCTCTCGGTGTCCTCGATCAGGCCACGGACGAGCACTTCGTCGCCTTCATTACTGAACTTGATGGCGTTCTCGATCAGGTTGCGCAGCACGATGGTCAGCAGGTTGCGATCGGTGCGCAGCTCTTCGAGCGTCTGGTCGAACTCGAACCGCAGCGAGATCCCGCCGCGCTCGCACATCGACTCGAAGCTCTCGCCCAGCACGCGCGCCAGCTCGCTGGCGGGCACCAGCGACAGCCGGGCCGAGCCCTCCATCGCCTCGAGCCGCGACAGATCGAGCAGGTCGCGGATCAGGTCTTCCAGGCGCGACACGTTCTCGTCCAGCATGGACAGCAAACGCTCGCGCATCTTCTCGTCGCCCGCGGCCGGGCCGTGCAGCGTGTCGACAGCGCCGCGCAGCGAGGCAATCGGCGTGCGCAGCTCGTGCGACGCGTTGGCCGCGAAGTCCGTGCGCACCTGGAGCGCCCGCGCCAGCTCCGTCACGTCGCGCAGCACCAGCAGCACCCCACGACCACGGTCCGGGCCCGAGGCCTCGTCCGGCGGCATCGGCACGGCCGACACGTCGGCCACGCGGAACCCGTTCTCCCCAGCGAGCGTCACGCGCCGGCGAGACAACGCGCCCCGCGACGCCTTGGCGTGCATCGACAGCACCTCGGCGTTGGTGAACACCTCGTCCACGCGACGCCCCAGCGCGTCCTCGGCAGCCATGTCGAGCCACGCGCGAGCCGCTTCGTTCACGAGCACGACAAGCTGCTGATCATCGAACACCAGGATCGGCTCGTCGATGATCTCCAGGAACGTCGACAGCTCCCGGTATGCCCGCTCAAGCTCCCGCGTGCGCACAACGCGGGCGCCCTCGGCGCGCAGCAATTCGTCCTTCCAGTGCGCATCGGAACGCGCCGAAGTAGATCGATCCCGAAAGCGAACGCCGCACCACACCAGTACGCCCGCGGAGATCAGCAGCGGCGCCGCCAGCCACCCCATGGCGCCCACCATCGCCGATACGCACGCGGCGACCGCCGCGGACCCTGCGCCCACGAAGCACCATCGGCTCTGTGTCGCGGCTTGGCCGCCCGGGATCGTTGCGTCGCCGTCGTTCATCTACGCCGGCGCCAGTTCCTGCACGGCGCGATAGCCCACGCCGCGCACCGTCTTGATGTGCTTGCCCCACTGGCCCATCTTGCGACGGATGCTGGTGATGTGCACGTCGATCGTCCGCTCGGTGACCGTCACGCCCGGGCCCATGGCCTGGTTCATCAGCGAGTTGCGCGTCAGCACCTTGCCGTCGGCCTCGATCAGCGCCGACAGCAGGCGGAACTCGGTGAGCGTGAACGGCGTGGGCTCGCCCTCGAGCGTCGCCTCGTGGGTCTCCAGGTCCAGCACCACCCCGCCCAGGCGCAGCACGCGCTCGCTGGCGCGGCCCTGGCGCCGGCTGCGGCGGAACACCGCCTCCACACGCGCCAGCAGCACCTTCAAGGAGAAGGGCTTGGTCACGTAGTCGTCCGCCCCCACCGTCAGGCCCACCACCTGGTCGACCTCGTCGGCCTTGGCGGTCAGCATGATGATGGGCACCTGGGCCGTCGACTTGTCAGCGCGGATCTGCCGGGCCACCTCGGTGCCCGGCAGCTCGGGCAGCATCAGGTCCAGCAGCACCAGGTCGGGCCGGAGCGCCTTGGCCTTGGCGACCGCGTCGGGCCCGGTGTGGGCCACAACCGTCCGATAACCATTATCCCGCAGGTTGTACTCCAGCAATTCGGCCAGATCCCGCTCATCTTCCACGATCAGGACCAGCTTCTTGTCCTTCGAGTCCTCGAATGATGCCGCCATGTCGGTGCCCTCGGCTGGACGGTCTTGGGAGATTCGTCGGGCCAGCCCGCCCGAGCCCGTCGAATGCGGCAGATTGTTGGGCACCATGGCCATCCTCCCGGCAGGTCGTACACCCGACTTTAACATATCTTCGCATTCAAAAGCAGATTGTGGTGTTCACGGACCAATCCGGCCGAAAAACCAACCGTCCCTGTAGTTGGCGATGGCTAAGTTGCCGGCTACACTTTCGATCTCGCTTCCGGTAACCCGGACGAGACCGCGGGCCGGCAGCCGTTCAAAGCGGTGGCCCGGCGGGTTCAGAAGCGGCCCCGACCGCCCCGGCCACAGCGGCCACAGGGTGCGTGGGGGCGATAAAGTTGACTGTTCCCGGCTTCTCGGAGAGGTCGGGCAGGCTGGAAGGGCAGCCCAGGATGGACGCCGGACCAGCCGTGTTTGGGGGCTCATGGTCGAGCCCGATGGGCCGATGGAAGCGTGGGTGGAACCCGACCATCGGCGAATGACGTGTTGCCGGCCAATGCAACGTGCGGCCGGGCACGCTGACGAATTCGGGCGGCCAGTTTTCCGCCCCACGATCTCGAAGAAGGAGTCTCGTACGATGAGTCACACGAAGGCCACAGTGCTGCTCGCGGGCCTCGCCATGGGCCTTGGTGGCACCGCGATCGCTCAGACCTCGAGCCTGGACGAAGCCCGCTCGTTCGCCGCGGAGACCCGCAGCGATGCCACCCGCGCCACCCTCAGCCAGGGCGCTGACGCCGGTCCGGAAGTTTTCGGCCGCGTCCAGTTCCAGTACAACGTCACCCTCATCGAGGACCCGGGCGCCGGCGAAGACTTCGCCAACGGCTTCCAGATCCGCCGCGCTCGACTGGGCGCCAAGGGCGAAATCAGCGGCATCGGCTACTACGTCCAGGGTGATTTCGGCACCAACGACGGTGTCTTTGACCTCAAGGACTTCTACCTGACCATCCCCGTTCCGGGCATGGAGGACGAGGCCACCATCACCGCCGGTATCTTCAAGCTGCCCTTCCTCTTCGAGGAGAACACCTCGTCGAGCCGCCAGCTCGCCGTCGCTCGTTCGTTCACGAACGACTACTTCGCCCAGGGCCGCTCGGAAGGCATCATGCTGACCTACGCCGGCAACGAGGACGACGACTACCGCGCCCAGGTCGCCTTCTCCGACGGCTTCAACACCGCCGCCACCCGCTTCGACAGCCCTATGGAGGCCGACTGGGGCATCGGCGGCCGCTTTGACTACAAGCTCAGCGGCGCCTGGAGCGACTTCAAGGACTTCACCTCCACCCAGGGCCAGGAGCAGGCCCTGCGCTTCGGTGGTGGCATCTTCTACCAGTCCGGCGACGGCACCTTCGCCAGCGGCACCGGTGCGACCATGGAGCTCGACCTCCTGAGCATCACCGCCGACGGTCAGTGGGAGCAGAACGGCATCAGCGTCTACGGTGCCTTCATCTTCCAGGACCGTGACATGGGCACCGCCGGCGACGCCACCGACCTGGGCTTCATCATCCAGGGTGGCTACCGCTGGGACGAGAACAACGAGGTCTTCGGCCGCTTTGACTACCTCGTCTCGGACAACAACGAGGACCTGCCCACCCTCACCTTCGGCTACAACCACTACGTCTTCGGCGACCACAGCGCCAAGTTCACGGCCGACGTGTTCTTCGTGCTCGAGACCGTCAACGACACCGACATCCCCGGTGGCATCGCCAGCGATGGCCTGCTGCCCGACGCCGGCGACCCCCAGGTGGGCCTCCGCACCCAGTTCCAGTTCACCTTCTGATCCCTCAGAAACGACTGGCCTGATCTGAATCTCAAGCGGGCGGCCCAAGCGGGTCGCCCGCTTCTTTTCTCGGATGCGTACACGCTCAACGAGCCCACGTCGTCAGACGTGGGTTCTCGTGTGTTGGCCAGAAGCAATCACCAACGAGACCGGATCACATCCGCTCGAGCGTTGGCAACCCCAGCACGCCCAGCCCATCCTCGAGCACGCGCGCCGTCAGGTCGCACAGCCACAGCCGGCTGTTGCGCGTCGCATCGTCCTCGGCGCCCAGCACCTTGCACGCCTGGTAAAAGCCGCTGAACCGGTTGGCGATCTCGAGCATGTGCTGGCACAACCGGTGCGGCTCCAGGTGCTCGCCCACTGCGCGCACCACCGACGGATACCGCAAGAGCGCCATCGCGAGTTGCTTCTCGGCCTCGTCGTCGAGCCGAACCTGGGCATCGCGCCACGCCTCGCCAACACCCCGCTGCTGCGCTTCGCGGAACATGCTCCTGATGCGCACGAGCGCATAAAGCAGGTACGGCCCGGTGTCGCCCTCGAACGCCAGGATGCGATCGAAGTCGAACACGTAATCGCGCACGCGGTCGTTGGCCAGGTCGGCAAACTTCATCGCCGCCACCGCCACGACCTCGGCCGTCGATGCGCGGTGGCCCGCATCCTGCTCGGGGCTGCGCTCGGCCACGACCTTCTCGGCCCGCTCGTGCGCCTCGTCCAGCAGGTCCTGGAGCTTCACGCTCTCGCCCGAGCGCGTCTTGAAGGGCCGCCCATCCGTACCGAGGATCGTGCCGAACGCGGCGTGCTCGAGCAAGGCCTCCACGCCATCGGGCGTCGTCGCATACCCGGCCTTGTGCGCCGCGGCGAACACCTGCCGGAAGTGCAGCGCCTGCCGCACGTCCACGCAATAAATCACCCGGCTGGCGCCCAGCTCCCGCACGCGCCGCCGGATCGCCGCGATGTCGGTCGTGGCGTACAAGAAGCCACCGTCGCCCTTGCGCACCAGCGCGGGTGGGTCCTTGCCCTCGCCGCGCACGACGAGCGCGCCGCCGTCTTCCTGCGCCACGCCGCGCTTGATCAAGTCGTCGACCATCGGCGCCAGCTCGTCGCGGTAGCTCGATTCGCCCGCGCTGGCCTCCAGCGTGATGCGCGTGTGCAGGCGCCGGCACACGTCCATGCAAGCGCCCATGGTGATGTCGCTGATGCGGCGCCACAGCGCCACGGCCCAGCCTTCGCCGCCTTGCAGTGCAATCAGCGTCGACTTCGCCTGCGCCATCGCCTCGTCCGCGTCGGCAACCTCGGCCTCGAGTTCGGCCATCACCTTCGGACCAAGATCCCACTTCTGGGCCAAACGCAGACCCGTGCGCCCCGCGTCGGTGCGCTTCTTCATGGCCTTGTAGATCGCGTCCAATTCGTCCAGCGTGATGGTGTCCAGATCGACTCGGCCCGCCTGGCTCTCGCGATGCAGCTCGTCGACCACCATCGCGATGGGCAAGCCCCAATCGCCCACGTGGTTCTGGCGGACGACCTCGTGCCCCAGCCGCTCGAACGTGCGAGCGATCGCGTCGCCGATCACGATCGCACGGATGTGCCCCACGTGCATCTGCTTGGCGAGGTTTACGCCGCACAGGTCGACCACGATCTTCCGCGGCTCGGCCGCCGGGGGCAGGCCCAGCGCGTCGCCGGCCAGTTCGCCCAGCAACCCCGCCAGCGCCTCGGGCCTCAGGCGGATGTTGATAAACCCCGGGCCCGCGATGGCGCTCCCGTCCAGCGGCTCGGCGATGTCGGCGATGTCGGCCGCGGCCACGATCGCCTGGGCAACCTCGCGCGGGTTCTGCCCCACCATCTTGCCCAGCGCCATCGCGGCATTGCACTGGAAGTCGCCCATCGCCGCCTTCTTGCTGGGCGCGATGAGCGCATCGACCCGGCCGGCCGACTCCGGGAACGCTCGCGCGATCGCCTCGCCGAAGCGCGCATCCAGGATGGCGACGGGATCGAGCGTCGTCGGTGCGTCGCTCGGACTGTTCGTGCTGGTCGGGCTCGTGCTCATCGGGCCATCGTACGGGCCCTATTCATCCTCGGCCCAGCCCAAGAGCACGCCTCGCAGGTCGTCGGCGAACCGAAGCGTCGAGGTCGAGGCCATCAGCACGTCCGCGTCGCGCAACACCGCCACCCTCCCGCGCTCGATCGCAGGCACCGGCAGGGCCGAATACGAGCCCAACAGCGACGCCCAATCCTCGCCCTCTCCGGGCGCCAGCACCACGATCGCGTCGGGCGAGATCGCGAGCACGTCCTCGGCGTCCACCGGCATGTACGGCCGACCGCCCTCGAGCGCCGAACGCCCCCCCATCGCCACCAGCACCTCGTGGTGCACCGAGCCGGGCCCCAGCGCCGCCGCCGGCGTTCCGGGGATCAGCAACAGCACGGCGCCCGCGTCGGCCAATGCCGAATCGGGCTCGAGCGCCGCGGCAAACCGATCGGCGGGCGCCGGCCCGGCATCGACCTGCCCACGCACCACCGCGTGCACCGCCTGGGCGACCTCGATGAGCTGCTCCAGGCTCGTCAGCTCGAACGTCACCAGCTCGAAGCCCGACGCATCGGCGACCTCGACCAGCCCCGCCGGCGGCGCCGAAGCCCCGGTCTCGACGAAGGCGTGCGTGGCCCGCAAGGCCGAGAGCCGCTCCAGGTCGATCCCAGCGGCGTCACCCACCACCGGCAACGTGGGGTCGAGCGCGATGTCGTATCCCGATCGCCCGACAGCCAGCTCCGCCGCGCCGAAGTCGCGCAGCATGATGCCCACGGCCGGGCTCGTGGTCGCGATGCGCACGCCCCCGCCCGAGGGCGCCGTCGGCGAGCGCTCGCACCCCGCCAGCACCCAGCCCAGCGTCACAAAAAGGCAGACCCATGTGGGTAGCACCCGAGTCACGCCAGAGCCCCCACCGCCTCGCGCACCGCGCCGTCGAGCGTGCGCAGCGCCGAGTCGTCGTGCAACGCAAACGGCCAGGTCCGATCCAGCACGCAGGCCT
Organism: Phycisphaerales bacterium; assembly: GCA_040219675.1. Taxonomy (GTDB): domain Bacteria; phylum Planctomycetota; class Phycisphaerae; order Phycisphaerales; family UBA1924; genus JAHCJI01. Next base: position 93,368 of record JAVJRZ010000005.1, read on the forward strand.
TGTCCTGCAAACGCTCGGCCTCCTGCGCCGCCTGTGCATCCAGCTCTTGCAGCCGCTCGGCCGCATCGCGCCGCGCTCGCTCCAGCACGGCGCGCAACTCGGCGAACAGCTCGCGCCGCTCCATCGAGCCGCGTGGCGCGGCGCGCATGCGCTCGACGATCCGATCCCGCTCTCGCTGGCGGTCGTCCTGGTCGAGCATCTGCGGGTGGTGCCGGGCATGGTGCGCGCGCCACGCCGCCTCGGCGGCGCGCTCGGGGTCGGGCAGCGCGCCCTCGCGCAGCGGCAGCCGCAGCGTCGCCGTCGCAACAACACCCGCGCCAAGATCTTCAGCACCCATCCACGCGCGCAGCCAGCGCCGGGTTACCTCGTCATACAGCTCGCCGCCCGTGCCCATGACCCACGCGTCGCACAGCAGCGTGCGCGCCAGCCCGGTCATCGCCAGCGCTCGCGGCGCCATGCGCTGGGGCAGTGGTTCGTCGCCGTACACCGGCGTCCGCGGCTTGCCGGCCGTCAGCGACCACAGCGGCAGCTCCCACCGCGGGCCCATGGCCAGCTCGCGCACCCCAGCCCCGGCGTAGCCCTGCGCGGCCGCGTTGTACGCCAGCACGCAGTCCTTCGCATCGCGATGCATGCGCTCGGCCCACATGCCAAAGGCCGACCCGCGCGCCATCGCGATGGCCGTCAACGCCGTATCGACCTCGATCCCCAGCGCCTGGCGCACCAGGTCCAGCGAAGCGCCGGTGAACTGGTCCGCCAGCGCCACCGCGCCACCACGCGCTTCAAGCGCACCGCGGATGCGCTCCAGCCCACCACGCACGTGCTCGTGCGGCCATTCGGTGCGCGCCACGCGCGGCACGGCGCCGGGCTCCATCGCCAGGCGAGAGCCCGTGGGCGTGCCGGGCCGAACGAACGCCGCCGGATCGACCTGCCACTCGCGCCGTTGCAGCCGCCCCTCGTGCGTCTGCGCGGGATAGGGCAGCATCGTCGGCTCGTTGGCGTCCTGGTCGGGCGTGAGCCACACCAGCGCCGCGCCGTGCCGCTTGGCCAACTCGTCCGCCGCGATCAGCTTCGCCAGAATCCCCGCGTGCCACACCTCGGCCTGGTGGCCCACCATCACGATGGGCCGATCGGTCGGCAGGCCCAGCTCCGCACGCGCCGCCGCCTTTGGCGCAGGGGGCGCGCCCAGTCCAAGCTCCAAGCCCCCGCGCTCGAAGCGCACAGTGACCGATTCGAGCAGAGCCAAGGAGCCTGGTGCGCTCACGCCGGACATCGCTTGGGCAGCCTGTCGGCGCAACGCGACAGCTCGCGCTCCAGCACCTCGCGATAGTGCGTCAGGCGGTGGTCGTGGTCGTCCAGCGGCCCGCCGAACGAACGCGTGGCGTCGTTGTAGATCAGCCGCACTGGCAGCTCACCAAGCCGCAGCCCTGCCGCCTTCGCCTGAACCCAGAACTGCATCGGGAACGCATACCCGTCCACGTCCAGATCGAGCGCCGACAACGCCAATACGCGGTACGCCTTGAAGCCGCAGAACGCGTCGGTCAGCAGCAGGCCGAGCCGATCGTTCAGCTCGCGCGTGATCAGCCCGTTGATCTCGCGTCGCTCGGCGGGCGGCGCGTCGTTCTCGGGGTGCACGCTGAGGTACCGTGAGCCGCTGATCACGTCCAGATCGTCGCGATCGATCGCGCGCATGAACTCGGGGATCGACGCCGGCTCGTGCTGCTCGTCGCAGTCCATCGTGATCACCCAGTCGAAGCGATCGACCGCCGCCCAGCGAAACGCGTCCATCAGCGACCGGCCATACCCGCGATTGTGCGCGTGGCGGATCACTTCCACCGGGAACTGCGCCAGCAGCGAGGGGGTCGCGTCCTTCGACCCATCGTCGATCACAAGCACGTCGGGCACGTACTCCAGCACGCGGCCCAGCACGCGCTCGACGTACTTCTCTTCGTTATATACCGGGATGGCAAGCAACGTCCGGGCCATGCACGCTCCGTGATCTGGTTGAAACGCCCCAATCAGGGCGCGGGGTAGTACGGGTCGGCGCTCTTCTGCTCACGCTCGGCCCGCGCCAAGGACGTGTACGCCTCAAAGCCGAAGGGCATGTCGCGATCCTCCGCCCCCCGGCGGCTCGAACGGTTCACACGCCCGGCTTCTTCCAATTGCCGCATCAGTTCGGCCGTCAACGCGTGGAAAGCCCGGATCTCGTGCACCGGCACCGTGTACAGCTCGCCCGAGGGCGTCAGGATCTGGAAGATGCTGCACTCCACCGCCTGGGAGACGGCCCGATCCGCCGAATCGCCGCTGATGCCGCACGCGAGCATCGGATGAACCGCGGCGATGGGGATCCGCTCCCCGCCGTGGGTCAGGATCGCCATGCGGCCATCAAAAAGCTCGGGCACCTTCTCGCTGGCCGCCACCGAGCTGACCAGATGGCCGCCGCCGGGAAGCTCCATCGCCGCCGATTGATGCTGACGCCGCACGCCCTCGACCGACAGCGTGGTCAGGATCTCCCGGCACATATCGTGCCAGAACGCCTCACGCAGCGCCATCGCGTGCCCGGCCGATGCCAGGGTCGATGCGCCCCCACTGCCGCCACGGCCCCGGCGGGCCTCGCTTCCAGCGGCCGAGCCAGCAAGCGAGCGCGTTTCCGCGGCGGGTTGTCCATCGGCCACACTCATGGATCACACGATAGCGGGCCCATACCGGCAGCGTCCCGAACCGCCGCCGTCATATCAGGATCATCCCTCGGCCTGCGCCATCGCGTCGGCCCGCACCCCCGCCAGCCGCCGGCGGACGTACTCGATCTCCCGCGCCCACGCCCGGGCCGCCGTGTCCTCCACGCCCGGCAACTCGGCCTGCACCGGCGCCCGCGTCCGCAGGATCTCGGGATGCTCGGCCGCCAGCGCCTCGAAGGCCTTGAGTGCCGCCTCGCCGCGCTCGACCGCCGCCAGCGAGGCCCGGGCACGCTCGCGCACCGCGCGGTCGTACGCCGTCCGTCCCAGCCCCGACTCGATCCGCCGCCGCAGGATGTCCCCCGCCAGCGCCTCCTCGGCCCGGGCGACGGCCATCAGCTCATGGGCCTCGTCGATGCGGGCCTGCAACACGCTGCGGACCTCCACGCGCGTCGCCCGAAGGCCCCGGGCCCCCTGCTCGCCGAGCGCCTCGCGCATCACGCGCCGGGCCGATCGCTCCCGGCCGTCCACCAGCCGCAGCCCCGTGGCCACCTCCGGATCGATCCGCCCCCGCGTGCCCTGGTCGCCCAAGGGCTCCACCAGCGTCAGCAGCCCGGCCTCCTGGCCCGGCTCGACCGGGCCCTCGACCAGCTCGCACTCGCCGGCCACCACCCACCGGGCCCGCACCGGCGACGTCGGCTTGAGCAGCCCCTCGGCCAGCCGAGTCGCCGCCCCTCGACGCTCCAAAGCCACCCACAGCGACGAATACCGCTCCCGCCCCATCCGCCGGGCGTCCAGGTCCTCGGGCATCAATGCGGCCCCCGCCGCGGGCCCCTCCCATGCCACCGTCGTCTGCGGATCGATCCACGAACCCTCGGCCAGCACGGCCAGCTCGAGCTGCCCTGGACCGGCGTGCTCGCCCGAGCCGCCGGTGAGCCACACCCACACCGGCCGGGGCGCGTCGGCGATCGCCGTCCCAAGCCGCCAGGCCAGGTCGTCCCGCACCCGGCCGGCCTGGAGCTCAAGCAGCACGCCCTCGAAGCCCCGATCGCTCGCCTGATCCAGATGCTCGACGAGTTCTCGGACCATCGCGATCGAGTCGATGTCATCGACCACCCGCACGTGCAGCACCTCGGCCGTGCCTGCTCGCCCCATGCCCAGGGCGGCCATTGCGAAGCACATCCCAAAAAGTCCGAGAAGGAACTGCGCTAAGCCTTTTACACGTATGGATTTATCAGACCGACCCCGAACCATCGCCTTCCCCCACCGTCCTCGGTGCCTCCCCAGAGGATAGCGAAAGGTCCGCGAATGCGTGACGGATCTTCGTGCTCGGTCGCTTATTGGGCTTGATGGCAGGCCCTCCAGCGGCGATCTGGCGCCGGCGCAATCACTTTCACAGAAGTGGCTTGCGAATCGGGCCGATGGGCTGGAACGAACACGGTGCGGGAGGCACGCTCATGGACAACGGCAAGCGCGAGTTCGATGAACTCCGGAACATCCTTCAGAAGCTCGATCGGTCGCTCGACGAGGCCCAGCACAAGCGCCAGCACGGCAATGCGCCCCCGGCGCCCACGCCAGGCCATACGCCGGGCCAGACCAACGGGCACATGACCGGGCACACGCCCCCGGCGCCCACGCATGGCCACAACGGCGGCCTCGCGTCGCCGGCCGGCTCGCCCGCGCACACGCCGGCAAGCCCCGCCGTCATTCCCGACCAGGACGCGCCGAGCGAATCCCAGCCCGGACGCCTCAAGGCCAAGCCGCTGCGCCGCAACCGGCCCGAGAACACGGGCCCCTCGCACGGCTGGATGCACTGACCGCCCCAGCCGACCCAACCCGCACCGCGCCGGTGCCAAGGGGAACGCCATGCTCTCTCGACTCTTCGGCAAGGACAATCCCAAGAAGTCCAACCACGCCCCCCACGCCGACGTGGAGTCCATGGCTAGCGACGCACCCGGGGCCAGCCAACTGGCCAGCTTCGATCGCTTCGGCAGCACCATCATCGCCACCCTCAAGGAGCGCACGCTCTCGGGCAACGAGGCCGCCGCCCTGGTCGTCGCCCTCACCGACAAACTCACCGAGCCCGGCCAGGTCCCCGCGCGCCACGTCGTGCTCGACCTCCAGAACGTCGACTACATGGACTCGGCCTGCATCGGCGTGCTCGTCGAACTGCTCACCCGCCTGCAAAAGGCCGGCGGCCGCGTCGCGCTCGTGAACGCCGCGGCCAACGTCGAGTGCCTGTTCAAGCTCACGCGCCTCGATCGCCTCTTCCCCATCTGCCGCGACGTCATGCGCGCCATCGAGGCCGTCGAACGCCACGCGGCGTAACCTCGCGCGCACTCACGATCGAAAAAGCACGTCGAATGCCGCAAAGTCATCGGCGTCGAAGTCGCCGTCCCCATCGACGTCCGCACGAGGGTCCCCCCGAACCCAGCGCCACTGGAAACGCAGGTAGTCGAACAGCGTCAACGCGTCGTCGCGGTCCAGATCGGCCGGTTGGCGCAGCAATTCCTCGGCGATGCGCAGCGTGCCTTCGAGCAGTTCCTCGCCGGCGGGAAGGATCTGGTCCGGCGGCGGATCAAACCCGCGGAACGAGATCGGTCCGGGCGGACGAAGCTCGATCGGCCACGATAACGGATGCAAAACGCGTCGTGAGTACGGCCAGCCTACGGGCTCCTTTGCAAAGCATTGCCTTGTGAATCGTCAATCCCAGTGTACAGTAAATGAGCTGAGTCCCAGCCATCGAAGGGAGTCGACTATGCACAATCTTCGCGCAGTTGGTTTCGTTTCGGGAGCTTTCCTGGCGGTAACCACCCACGCGCTCACCCCACCGCCCGAGGCCGGCGGCATCGAGCTGTTCGCCAACACGCTCGTCACGCCATCGGACCCTGGCACCGTCATCGAGGCCCATGGCTGGTGGGACGATCCGGGCATGTCCGCGGGTGATCGCTGGCTGATGGGCGCCGCCCTGTACGACATGCAGGCCGATGAAGCCGGGTGGGTGTGGGTCGAGACCATCAAGCGGGCGGTGCCCCCGCCGGTGCCACCAGCGCGATGGGAGGATGGCGAGATCGACGGCCCGATCGTTCGTGGCATCGCTGCGGGGCAGAGCGACTTCGGCCCAAGCGTCCCGGGCGACCGCGACAACCCCTACTTCCTGTGGCGCGGCCGTTGGGAGACCAGCGATTTCACGCCACGCGTTGTTGAATTCGCAACCACCAAGCATCTGCGGTTCGCGGTGTCGGGCCAAGGCCCCGAGACGGACCTCGTGGCAACGGGCGCGTTCCAGGGCGGGCGCATCGCCATCGTCGTGCGCACCGACTGCCTGGCGGACCTGGACGGCAACGGCGAGTTGGACCTGTTCGACTTCGTCGCCTTCCAGAACTTCTTTATGGACGCCAGCCCCGTCGCGGACTTGGACGCCGACGGCGACCTGACCATCTTCGATTTTCTTGTCTTCCAGAACGCCTTCGACGCCGGATGCTGAGCGGGCTCAGCCGTCGAACAACGTCTGGAACGCCAGGAAGTCGAAGATCGTGAACGCCCCGTCCAGATCGATGTCCGCCGCAGGGTCGCCGTCTTCCCATAGGCTCTGGAACACCAGGAAGTCGAAGATCGTCAGCGAGCCGTCACGATCGAAGTCCGCCGGGTGCGGCGCGCCGCAGTCGACCTCCAACGTCAACTCATCGATGCCGGCTTCGACCAGCGAGCCACGATCCTCGTCGGCCGCGATGAACAGCAGCCGCATCGAGTCCGTCGGCTCGATCGTGTCCGAGATGCGGTATCGCCGCGTCTCCCAGCCGCTGGTCGACCGGTTCGTCGCGTCGAGCAACTCCCAGTTCGCGCCGTCGTCGTTGCTGATGAGCACGGCGAACGTGTCCTGGCCCGGGTTGGCGCCCTGGTCGTTGCTGTACCACAGCGCGAACGACACGTACGCCTCGGGGTTCACCTTGCCGCCGGTCGCCGTCGCGTCGAACACCGGCGACACCAGCGAGGTGAAACCATTGTCAACGTCGAAGTCGCCCGCGGCCGAGCCCGCGCGCACGTCGGTGAACCAGCCGTTCACGCCATCGGGTGAGGCGTCGTCCTCGGGCTGCGCGTCGGTCGCCTCGGGGTCGCCAAGGCCCCACTGCCCGCGCTCGGCCGTATCGTCGGGCAGCCCGGCGATCCAATCGCCCTCGATCTCGCACGCATCGCGCGAGATCAGCACCGGATCGGTCACGCGCTGCGTCAGCACGCCCGCGGCCGGGTAGCGGAACACGTCGCCCCCCACCGTCGCCGCCTCAAAGTAGAACTGCGCCTCCTGCCCGCACTGCATCGCGCCGATCTCGATGCTGTAGTCCTCGCCCTCGATGGGCGTCACCGTCGCCGGCGCGAAGTCGTCCGCGGGGTTGATCCGTGCGAACGCGCGCACGCTCGACGCGTCCAGTTCGGCCGTGCCGCTCCGCACCTCGAACAACCGCACCGACGTCTCGCCCGCCGGGGCGCCGCCCACCTGCGGCGTGACGTGGAAGCGCAGCGGCGCGGCCATCTGCTCGGCCATGCGCAGCACGCCCTCGGTCAGCTCCTGGCCCGCCGGCAGGATCTGATCCGGCTCGGGGTCGAACCCGCCAAGCCCGCCCGAAACCGGACGCAGCTCGATCGTCCAGCCCAGCCCCTCGCCGCCGAACTCGCCGTAGACCCAGTCCTTGCCCGAGCCGCTGGTCAGGTACAGGCCGCTGCTGCCCTGTGCCGCCGTGTACTCGGCGCCCGTCGTGTCCAGCACGCCTGCGGCGAAGATGTCGCCCAGTTCCTGGTACAGCGAGTCATCGGGCGACGGGTCAAACGTGTAGCCATACGCGTGCAGCGCGAGCTGGCCGAAGGTGTGCACGTCCAGGTGGACGACGACCCGCTCGCCCTTGTCGCCCACGAACGCGGTGAAGTTCTGGAGCTCGGGCTCGCTGAAGGGCCCCGTGCCGTGGTACACCTGGCTCCCGGGGTTGTCGCTCGAGCCCCCGGGCACGCCCCAGGCGACCGACCAGTTGCGGTTCAGATCGACACCAAACTCGTCGCTGCCGTCGATGTCGCGTCGGTTCTTGCGCCAGAAGCGCTCGTCGGTCCAGGTAAAGTCGAAGCCGTCGGGATTGAGCATGGGCGTGAACACCCACTCGAGCTCATCGAGCAAGCGCGTGATGCGAGGGTCGGTGCCGTAGCCGGTGACAAGCTGCTCGATGAGGTACGTCGTCGCCGCGGGGCTCACCCACTCACGCGCGTGCTGGCACGCGTTGATGAGCATGACCGGCTTGCCCTCGGCGCCGTTGCCATTGAGCACAAACCCCGGCATGTCGCGCCCTTCGAGCGATTGGCCGATGACGCTGAAGGTGACCACGTCCGGGTTGGCGTCGGCGATCTGCTGCCAGCGCACCCAGTACTCGTCCAGCGTGCGATACTCGTCATAGAACGTCAGGTCGTCCTGCTGCCGCCGCGCCTCGATGCGGGCCCGCTCGGCGTCGACCACCACTTGCAGGTCATCATGCACGACGTCGTGCGTCAGCCCCAGATCGAGGAAACGCAAGTACTGCTCGGGGCTCAGCCGAAGCTCGACCGGCCGCAACGGCATGACCGTGTGCGTCCAGATGTCGGCGTCGAGCCCCTCGAGCGCGTCCATCACCCCGCGCGTGGCCGCCGGCACGCGGACCAGCTTGTGGCCGGCGTACGGGCCGGCGCCCTCGCCCTCCTGCCCCTTCGCCTGGCCAGCGCACGCCAGCAGCACACAGGCCGAAAGACCCAGCGAGGTCGCGTACAGACCGAGGCTCGAACGGAAGGGCATAGCGGGCATGGGGCAGGTCTCCGGTTGGGTTCAGCGCGGGCCGGGTGCCCGCACCTCCTGGTACGGCGACAGGCCGCCACCCGTTTCCGCGGTCGCGCCCACCATCGCGGCTTGCCCGTATCCTCAGGGCCATGACCGAGAACCAAGCCGCCCCTGCTGGCGGCGTGCAACGCGTGGCCTCGCTCGTGGGCCTCGGGCTTGGCCCCGTGCTGGCGATCTTCGTGGGCCTGGCGCTGCCCGAGAGCGTGCCCGGGGCCGAGGGGCCCATCGAGCTCAGCCACGCCGCCCGCGTCACGGCCGCCGTCGCCTCGCTCATGGCCGTGTGGTGGCTCACCGAGGCCATCCCCCTGAGCGCCACGGCCCTGCTGCCGTTGGCGCTCCTGCCGCTGCTGGGCGCTCGCGCCATCGGCGAGGTGGCCTCGCCCTACGCCAACCCGGTCATCTTCCTCTTCCTGGGCGGCTTCATGCTCGGGCTGGCCATGGAGCGCTGGGGCCTGCACAAACGCATCGCGCTCATCATCATCCGGGCCGTCGGCACGGGCCCGCGCGCCATCATCGCGGGCTTCATGATCGCAACCGCCCTGCTCAGCGCGTTCGTGTCCAACACCGCCACGGTCATCATGCTCATCCCCATCGCCACCAGCGTGCTGGCCACGCTGCCCGAGCAAGCCGACGCGCCCGAAGGCGCCCGCAAGCGATTTGCCACCTGCCTCGTGCTGGCCATCGCCTACGCCGCATCCATCGGCGGCGTCGCCACGCTCATCGGCACGCCGCCCAATGCGATCCTGGCCGGCTTCGTGCAGGATCGCGGGGAGTATGACATCGCCTTCGGCGAATGGCTGCTGCACGCCCTGCCGCTGGTGCTCGTCATGCTGCCCATCGCCTACCTGCTGCTCGTGGGCCCGCTGTTTCGCATCAAGGGCGCCGTGGGCGGCAGCAAGGACGCGATACGTGACGAGCTGCGCGACCTGGGCTCGATGAAGCCCGGCGAGTGGGTGGTCTTCATCATCTTCACCATCACCGCGAGCCTGTGGATCTTCCAGGACCTCATCATGAAGTTGCCCGGGCTCGAACGCCTGGGCATCACCCTGAGCGACGCCCAGATCGCGATGTTCGCCGCCGTGGCGCTGTTCGTGACACCGGTAGACCGCAAGTGGCGCACGTTCGCCATGGATTGGGACACCGCCGCCAAGGCGCCCTTCGGCATCCTGCTGCTGTTCGGTGGCGGCCTGAGCTTGGCCGCCGCGGTTTCGGGCACGGGGTTGGACACCGCCATTGGCCAGCAGTTCGCGCGGCTCGAGGGTGTTCCGATCTGGTTGATCGTGCTGTGCCTGTGCCTGATGGTGACGTTCCTGACCGAGCTGACGAGCAACACCGCCGTCACCACCGCATTGCTTCCCGTGATGGCCGCCGCCGGCACGGCCCTGGGCATCGACGACGCGTACCTGCTGTTGCCCGTCGCCGTGTCGGCCTCGTGCGCCTTCATGCTGCCGGTGGCGACGCCGCCGAACGCCGTCGCGTTCTCGAGCGGTCGGGTCACCATCGCGCAGATGGCGCGCACGGGCGTGGTGTTCAACATCCTGTTTGCTTGCGTGATCACCGCGTGGGTGATGATCGTCGCGCCGCGGCTGCTGACCTGACTCGCGCTCTAGCGATACTCAAACTTCCAGCGACGGATGGCCACGCCCGCCTCGCGCGAGAGTTCGAGCGCCCCCCCACTGCGGAGCCAGCGCGCCGCCGCGTGCTGGTCGGCCCCGTTCTTCACCCGCACGACGAGCACGCCGCGCGAGACCCGGTCGGCCGTCGCTCGCTCGCGCACGCCGGCCGGCGCCATCGCCGCCCAGGCCTGCTGCAACGACGTGCCGCTGCGGGCCGTGGCTTCGAAGCCCAGGCGAGCCTGGTGGAACGCGTCGGCCAGGTCGAGCTGCGGCGAGCGCACTCGCCACTGGCGCAGCCGATCGATCTGGTTGAGGGTGTCCATCTGGTGCATGTTTGGTGTCATGCTATGTTGTTCGGAACATGGTCGCTCAAGGCTGCAAAATTTTATTGTTTTGTATGGGTTCCGATCGCAGCAAGCCAGAACCCGCACGAGCATACCCTCGGGCCTATGTCCACGAGGATCACAATCGCCGGGCTTTCCAAGACTTTCGGTCGCGGCGAGCGCAGGGTCAAGGCGGTCGACGCCGTCGATCTGATCATCGAGCCGGGCGAGATCTTCTTCCTGCTCGGTCCCTCGGGCTGCGGCAAGACCACGCTGCTGCGGATGATTGCCGGCTTCATCCAGCCCACCGGCGGCAGCCTGCACTTCAACGAGCGCGAGATTACCAGACTAAATCCAAACAAACGGAACGCCGGCATGGTCTTCCAGAGCTACGCGCTCTGGCCCCACATGACGGCGATCGAGAACGTCGCCTTCGGCCTCAAGGTACGCAAACTCGCCAAGGACGAACGCCTCAAGCGAGCCAAGGCCGCTCTCGAGGATGTGCAGCTCGCGCACCTGGCCGATCGAAAGCCCGGCGAGCTCTCTGGTGGGCAGCAGCAACGTGTGGCGCTCGCTCGCGCCCTGGTCATCCGTCCCGAGGTGCTTCTGCTCGACGAGCCGCTCTCGAACCTCGACGCCCGGCTGCGCAACGACCTTCGGGAGGAGATCCGCCGCATCTGCAAGGACTCCGGCATCACGACGGTTTACGTCACCCACGACCAGAAAGAAGCCCTGAGCGTGGCGGATCGGATCGCGGTCATGCGTGATGGCAAAGTCGTCCAGGCCGGGTCGCCAATGGAGATTTACCGGCGGCCCACCACCTCGTTCGCGGCTTCGTTCCTCGGTGAGACGAACCTGATCCCCGGAGAACTCGCCAACGGTGGGGCAGCGGGAGCCATCGTTGACGTACGGACCGCCATCGGGGAGCTCCGCGGCACGTTGACGCAGGCGGCCGTAGCGGGGTCCAAGGTCAAGATCTCCGTGCGGCCTGAGAGCCTCCAGGCCACGGCGGACGGCGTGGTTGAGGGTGAAGTGCGGGCGACGACCTATCTCGGCGATGTGGCCCACCATCGGATCGAGGGCGCCGCCGGCACGATGCTTGCCGTGTCCGAGTTCGCTCCGGGACCATCCAGCGCGTTTGAGGGCCAGGTCAGGCTCGGTGCCCGCCCCGAGGATGTCATCATTCTGGCAGACGCCTAGGCGGCGGGAAGTTCCACGTGGAACGTTGAGCCCGCTCCGAGCTCGGAGTCCACGCTCAGTCGCCCGCCCCAGCGACGACAGAGCAACCGAACGACCGCAAGCCCGATGCCCTTTGATCCTTCGGGCAGGCCCCCACCGTTGATGCGGGCCACGCTCCTGGCGTCGAGGCCCGCCCCCGAGTCGCTGATCTGGATGGCCCACCGCGCACCGAGCCAGGCCGTTGCAGGCCGAAACTCGACCGCGATCGTGACCCGATCTCCGCTGGCCGACGCCGCGACGGCGTTCAGCAGCAGATTCAACAGGATGTGCTCTGCAACGGAATGGGGCACACGGAGCGCCCCGGGGCCCTCGAACAACGTCTGTACCACAACGCCGGCACCATCCGCGTGTGATCGCGCGCCCTCGATGGCCGAAGCAAGTACGGGCTCGAGCGGAGCGACTGGCGTCTCCGGTTCGCCATCCTTGGCTAGTTCGAGGAGGAGCGCACAGATGCTGACCGCTCGCTGACAGCGATCGACAGCACGCTCGATGAGCTGATCGCGAACGGAGTCGTCGCCATCCGTGTGCTGGAGCAGATCCGCCAGCCCGATGACCGGCGTCAGGAGGTTGTTGACCTCATGCGCGATCGCCGCCGCGATCGAATCGCTGGACTGCGCGGGCTGATCCTCGATCGTCTTCGGCTCCATTGCCCCGATCATCGACTCGATCCGCGGCGCACATCACGGCGTTTCACGTGGAACGGCGCCCGGCCGCCGATAAACTTGGAGCATGACCACCCAGAAACCACGAAGGCTTGGCCGAGGACTCTCCAGCTTGATCGAGGACACCAAGGCCTCGGCTGTAGAGGTTCAATCCGAACAAAAGCCAATTCAACGAGATAGAATTCTCGATATCGGTATTGATGATATCCTATCAAACACCTTTCAGCCGCGCATCCGATTCGATGATCGCAATCTGGCCGAACTGGCCGCCTCGATCCGATCAGCCGGGCTGATGCAGCCCATCGTGGTTCGCCCGGCGGCGGGGGGGAAGTACGAGCTCATCGCCGGCGAGCGGCGCTGGCGGGCGGCCAGGATGGCCGGCCTGAAGGCCATACCCGCCATCGTTCGCGAAGCCGACGACCGGCAGTCGGCCGAGCTCGCGCTCATCGAGAACGTCCAGCGGACCGACCTGAATCCCATCGAGCGTGCCGGCGCCTTCCGAGCGCTCATGGGGAAGTTCTCGATGACCCAGGCCGAGGTCGCCGACCGCGTAGGCCTGGATCGCTCCAGCGTCGCCAACATGCTGCGCCTGCTCGAGCTGCCCGAAGACGTCCGCAACATGATCGCTGACGGGGTGATCTCTGCGGGCCACGGCAAGATGCTGGTCTCCGTGGCCGATCCGCAACGCCAACGCCAACTGGTCGAACGCATCGTTTCCGAGCACCTGTCTGTCCGGCAGACGGAAAAGGCCGTCCGCGACCTGGCGCAGCGAGCTTCGCGGGCAGGGGCCGACGCCGACGAAGGCGACACCAACCCCGACCGTGATGCAAACATCCGCGATCTTGAGTCGAAGCTCGGCGACCACTTGCAGACGAAGGTCCGCATCGATGTCTCGCCCTCGGGAAGCAAAGGAAAAGTTATTCTCGACTTTTATGACCTCGAGCATTTCGATGGCCTGATGAAAAAGCTGGGCTTCGAGAACACCTGATGATCTGAACATCCCCAGAATCGGGTGTGCCCCGGCCGCGTGGCCGACCTAAACTCATGTCTCTTCCCTCATCTGTTGCGGCCAGCGCAGATCCGATCTACGCCGGGCGCCTTGCTCGTTCAGGAGTTCGAATTGCCTCGAAAGAAGAAGCCCGCAAAGACGTCGCTTGAGAACCTCAGCACCGAAGCGCTGCACGCAGAACTTGCCCGCCGCGAAGAGCAGATCGCCGCACTCGAGCACGAACGAGAGGAGCTGCTCGCCCAGGTCGCCGAAGTCGACGCCCAGATCGAAGAGCTCGGCGGCCAGGCCAAGCCCAAGCGCGGCCGCCCGCGCAAGACGCCCGCCGCGGGCACGCGAGCGCACGGCGGTGGCCGGCGCAAGAAGACGGCCAAGAAGGCCGCCAGCCGCACGCCATCGCGCGGCGGCCGCAAGCGCGGGCCCTCCAAGCCCACCGGCTCGCGCAAGCGTCATCGCAACGACACCAACCTGGTCGAGGCGCTGCGCCAGGTGCTCAAGGGCACCACGATGGGCGTGTCCGAGGTTGCCCAGGCCGTCCAGGACGCTGGCTACAAGACCACCAGCCCCAACTTCCGCACCATCGTCAACCAGACGCTCATCAAGCACCCCGACGTCTTCTCAAAGCAGGCGCGCGGCCTCTACACCGCCAGGTAAACCCAATAGCCTCAGCGCGAGCCCCCGAAAGCCGGCCCTGCCCGGCCCGGCTGGGGTCCGCGCGTTGCTGATGGATCGATGATCCGACCCGGGTCGGCTGGCAGCACGATGGTGAAGGTGGAGCCTTCGCCCGGCGTGCTGTCGAGCACGATGCGGCCGCGATGATCCTCGACGATGCGTTTGGTGACGGCCAGGCCAAGGCCGGTGCCGCGCAGGCCCTTGCTCGTGCGGAAGGGCTCGAAGATCGAGGCCTGGCGTTCCTTGGGGATGCCCGGCCCGTTGTCGATGACCAGGATGTGCGCCTCGCCCGGGCTGCCCGGCCCGCGCGAGTCGGGCTCCTGGAAGTGCAAGCGCACGGTGATCGTGCCCGTCTGCGTGTCCACCGCCTCCAAAGCGTTGGTCATCAGGTTCATCAGCGCCTGGTGCAGCAGCGGGGGATCGATCGGCACCGGCGGCACGTCGTCCTCGAGGTCGACCATCAGCGCAACACCCGCCTGCTCGCACACGGTCTCGAGCAGTTGCGCACAGTCGGTGATCAGCGGCTTGAGCGGCGCGAACTCCACCTCGACCTGACGCTGCCGGCTGAACGCGAGCATGTTGGAGGTCAGCCCCGCGATGCGATCGAGGTTTCGCCGCAGGATGCCCCAGCCCTGCCGCGCGATCTCCAGGTCTTCACGGTCCAGCCCCATCTCCACGAGATCGGCGCCGCCGCTCAACCCTTGCAGGATGTTCTTGACCGAATGGCTCAGCCCCGCGACGGTCTCGCCCATCGCCGCCAGCCGCTCGGTCTGGAGCTTGCCTTGGTGCAGTTGCAGGTTCGCCAGCGCGATGCCCGCCTGCTGGCCGACGGCGTGCAGCAGGCGAAGCTGCTCCTGATCAAACGTCTGATCGCTCGCCGAAGTGTCGATGTAGATCGCCCCGAAGACCGCGCCGCGATGCTCCACCGGCACGCAGATCGCGCTACGGATGCGCAGGTTCTGCACCGAATCGCCCGACGCAAAACGCGGGTCTGCCATCGCGTTGGTCGACAGCACCGCCTCGCCCTTGCGCACCGCGTGCTGCAAAATAGTTCGGCTGACCTGGATGCGATCGTCCTCGCGCCCCTTGACCAGCGCGCGGTTCTTCACCGCGCCGGGCGTCAAGCGCCCAGTATCGTCCACCAGCATGACCACGCCGCGCTCGGGGCGGAATTCCTCGAAGATCAGCTCGAGCAGGCCGTGCAGCAGCGCACCGCGCGTCATCGACTTGGCCGACAGCTCGGTGATCTGGTAGATGACGCGCAGGTGGTCGAGCGCGTGCCGCTCGGCCGCGGTCGATGGCCGGCCGTTGCCCGCGGCGTGCTCGATGGCGGTGGGGGGGCGAGCGCCATCGCGCGCGAGCGTCGCGTCGACGCTGGTGGCCACCTCGCCCGGGCGCAGCAGGTCGATCATGTCCATCTCGTCGACGATGCTGGTGCGCCCAAAGGCCATGGTGGTCTGGCCCACGGTGATGGTGTCCCCCGCACGAAGCCGAACCCGTTCGGTGATGGCCGAGCCGTTCACCAGCGTGCCGTTCTGGCTCTCCAGGTCGCGCAGCCACCACTCGCCGCGATCGGGCGTCAGCTCGGCGTGCCTGCGGCTGACGGCCTGGTCGCTCAGCGGCAGGGCCTCGCTCGAGCGGCCGAGCAACTGCGGCTCCTCGGCGGGCAGCTCGAAGCGTTTGCCCTTGTCGGGCCCCTCGATGACGGTCAGCACCAGCACGCCCTTGGTATACGCCCGCCGAGCCGCCTCGGTCGCATATCGTGGAGCCAGCCATGGCAAAGCGACCCGCCCCCAAGCCCAAGACCCCGGCCGCCGACGGCTCCGAGCGCGTGGCCATCATCAAGGGGCCCGAGGCCTTCCTGCGCCAGCACTACCTCGACCGCTTGAAGGACGCCCTGGCCAAGGCCACCGGGCTGGACATCGACGTCGTCCGCTTCGACGGCGAATCGGCCGAGCTGGCCGACGTGCTCGACGAGTGCCGCAGCCCCGGGCTGCTGCCCGTCCACAAGCTGGTCGTCGTCGATCAGGCCGACAAGTTCGTGCGAGAGTCCACTCGGCCTGCCTTAGAGAAGTACGCCGAAGCGCCCGACGACCGCGCCACGCTGGTCTTGCGGGCCGAGACCTGGCGCCCCGGCCGGCTGGACAAGGCGGCCGAGCAGGTCGGCAAGGTGTGGGATTGCAAGAAAGTGCAGCCCCAGCAGGCCGCCCAGTGGGCCTCGGTGCGTGCGGAGAAGTTCCACGGTGCACTCCTGCAGGCCGACGCCGCCCGGCTGCTCGTCGATGCCGTGGGCGTGGACCTCGCTCGGTTGGATGCCGAGCTGGCCAAGCTGGCGACCGACGCCCAGGGCCAGGGCGACACCGCCGAGATCACCACCGCGCTGGTCCGAGACCTCGTGGTCGCCACGCGCGAGGCCGACAAGCCCTGGCCCATCCAGGACGAGATCCTCTCGGGCGATCCGGCCCGCGCGCTGGCCTACGTCGAGCTGTGGATGGGCAACGCCGCCCGAGATCAGGCCGTGCCGGCGATGTGGGCCTGCGTGGACCTGACCCGGGTGCTGGCGACCGCCGCGCGGATGGCCGGCGCGGGCGCGCCCGAGGTCGTGATCACGGAGCGGCTCAAGCTCTGGCCCGCGCAGCGTGGCGGGGCCATCGTGCGTGCCGCTCGCACGCTCGGGCCGGCCGGCGCCGCTCGGCTTCATCAGAAGGCCTGCGAGGCCGACGCGGCCATGAAGCGCGGCGCCCCGGGCCGGCGGACGCTGGAGCGCTTGTGCGTCGAAATCGCAAGCGGGCTGAGCCGCCGGGCCGATACGCGCTGAGACCGGCCCGATGTCGGTCAACTCGAACGCATGGGGGGCAGGACGCCCCGGGGCACGCCGCATCGGCACGCCCGACCAACGTCGCAGGAGGCGACCGTGCATCCACTGGCCCGTGTTCTGGCGTGCGCCCTGGCCCCCGTTGTGCTCTCGGCCTGCGCGAGCGATCCGGGCGGAAGGCCCGACACCGCGCCCAGCTCGGCCCTTGAAGACCTCGGCCAGCCAGAGGGCCAGGCCCAGGCACAACAGGGTGCCGCCACGCAGCCCGGCGGTGGCCTGTCGCTGGCCGATGCGGCGAGACGTTCGGCCGATGACCTGACCGCCCTGCTCACCGGCGATCAGCCGATGCGGGCCGCGCCCACGCCCAGCCCCAACCCTCAGCAGCAGCCCTGGCAGCCACCGTCGGCACGCGGCACGCCAGGCGGCGGCGAGCGACGGGAGCCCGAAACGACCGACATGCCCGAGTCGCAGCACGCGCCCGATCCGCAGCGTGAACCCGTCGCGGCAGAGCGCACCGACCCGGCGGCCCCGATCGAAGCCCCCGCTGCCGATCCCATCGAGGCCATGCTCGAACGACTCGAGGGCGATTCGAGCGATCCGAAGCGTGCGCTCGCCGCGGGCATGCTGAGCCGGGCGCTGCGGGCCTACGCCGACCGCGACGATGGTTCGCTGCCCTCCCAGGACCTCAGCCCGCCCGAACGCGAACTCGTCGAGGCCCTGGCGCCGCTGCTGGAGGCGATGGCCACCGGCGAGCGCGCCGACGCGCCGGCGCGCATCGGTCGCGAGCTCGACGCGGCCATGAACGCCCTGGCCGACATCCTGCCCATCCGCATCAACGACGCCGCCCTGGCCACCGACATCTACGGCTACGCGGCGTATCGCCCCTTCTACAGCAACGCGTTCCTCGCCGGCCGATCGAACCGGGTTCTGCTGTACACCGAGCCGGCCCAGTTCGTCAGCACGCCCACGGCCGAGCCGGCCAGCCAGGGCAGCGCCGCCAACCCCGGGGCCTACGAGGTCTCCCTGGGCCTCGAACTGCGGCTGTTCAACGAGCGCGGCTCGATGCTCGCCTGGCGAAGGGCCGAGGAGCGCGTGGCGATCCGCAGCGACCGGCCGCGGAGCGAGGTCTACCTCGGTACGCTCATCGATCTGCCCGCCTCGCTGAGCGTGGGCCGCTACCAGCTCAAGGTCATCGTGCGGGATCTTGCCGACGGTTCGGAAGATGAACGGGTGATCCCTATCGAGATCGTCGCCGACCCTCGACTGACGGCTTCATCGACCCGCGACCGGTAATCCGACGTATAGATCTCCGTTCGGTCCCGGGCCCTGCCATCAAGGCAGTGGGCCGCCGGTCCGATCATGTTTCGGCTGGCCGGCCGCGTTGGCGGGGGCCTGCCGAGGGTCCATGGGGCGTTTTGGGGCCTCATGGGCAAAAAGTGCGCGCCGGGGTGGCGGGTTTGGGCAATTGGCATGGGCCGTGCAACCGATACCCCGGAATGAGCCGTTGCTCGGCGGGCTTGGTGTCCTGCGAGTCTTCGGTAAGGCCCGGGGGATGGCAAAGCCCCCGGGAACAGCGGCCGGGCGGCATTTGTTTGGCCCGGCCCGATTTGGAGGTGCGGCATGTTTGAACGGTTCACCGACCGAGCCCGCAAGGTGATGGGCCTGGCCAACCAGGAAGCCCAACGCCTGAACCACGAGTACATCGGGACCGAGCACATCCTGCTCGGCTTGGTGAAGGAAGGCTCGGGCGTCGGCGCCAACGTGCTCAAGAACCTCGACGTGGACCTGCGCAAGGTCCGCCTGGAGGTTGAGAAGCTCGTCAAGGCCGGCCCCGAGATGGTGACCATGGGCAAGCTGCCCCAGACGCCGCGCGCCAAGAAGGTCATCGAGTATGCCATCGAAGAGGCGCGGAGCCTCAACCACAACTACGTCGGCACCGAGCACCTGCTGCTGGGCCTCTTGCGTGAGCAGGACGGCGTGGCCGCCCAGGTGCTGCGCAACCTGGGCCTGAAGCTCGACGAGGTCCGCGAAGAGGTGCTCAACCTCCTGGGCGCTTCGGGCGAGAGCGGTGGGGGCGAGGAAGGCTTCGCCAGCGCCGGCGCGCCCAGCGGCGGCGCCGCCGAGGGCCGCAAGGGCAAGAGCCGCACGCCCGCGCTGGACAGCTTCGGTCGCGACCTGACCGAGCTGGCCAAGGAGAGCTCGCTGGACCCGGTGATCGGCCGGGCCAAGGAGATCGAGCGCGTGGTGCAGATCCTGTGCCGCCGCACGAAGAACAACCCGGTGCTGCTGGGCGAGGCCGGCGTGGGCAAGACCGCCATCGTCGAGGGCATGGCCCAGCGCATCATCAGCGGCGACGTGCCCGAGATCTTGCACGAGAAGCGGATCGTCGTGCTCGACCTGGCGATGATGGTCGCCGGCACGAAGTACCGCGGCCAGTTCGAGGAGCGCATCAAGGCGGTCATGAACGAGGTCCGCCGGGCCAAGAACGTGATCCTGTTTATCGACGAGCTGCACACGCTCGTTGGCGCTGGTGGCGCCGAGGGCGCCATCGACGCCAGCAACGTGCTCAAGCCCGCGCTGGCTCGCGGGGAGATCCAGTGCATCGGCGCGACGACCTTCGACGAGTACCGCAAGTACATCGAGAAGGACGCCGCGCTCGCCCGCCGCTTCCAGCCCATTCCCGTCGATCCGCCCAACGACGAGCAGACGGTGGAGATCATCAAGGGCCTGCGCGATCGCTACGAGCAGCACCACCGCGTGCGCATCACCGACAACGCCGTCAAGGCCGCCGTCGAGCTCAGCGGTCGGTACATCTCCGGGCGCGTGCAGCCCGACAAGTCGATTGACGTGATCGACGAGGCGGGCGCCCGCGTACGCATCAAGAGCATGAGCAAGCCGCCAGACCTCGCCGAGATCGAGAGCGAGATCGAGAAGCTTGGCGTCGAGAAGGACGACGCGGTGAAGGCCGCCGACTACGAGCGCGCCGCCGAACTGCGTGACCAGGCCGAACAGCTCCGCAAGAAGAAGGAAGAGATCCAGAAGACCTGGCGCGAGAAGTCCAAGGAGATCGACGGCACCGTCGACGAGGACATCATCGCCGAGGTCGTTTCGAGCATGACCGGCGTGCCGCTGCAACGACTCGAGAGCGAGGAGGCCGACCGCCTGCTCAAGCTCGAGAACGAGCTGCACAAGAAGGTCATCAGCCAGGAAGACGCCATCAAGGCCGTCGCCCGCGCGATCCGTCGCGCCCGCGCCGGCCTGAAGGACCCCAAGCGCCCGATGGGCAGCTTCATCTTCGTCGGCCCCTCCGGCGTGGGCAAGACGCTGCTGAGCAAGGCGCTGGCGGAGTTCATGTTCGGCGACGAGGACGCGCTGATCCACCTCGACATGAGCGAGTACATGGAGAAGCACAACGTCAGCCGACTCATCGGCGCGCCTCCCGGCTACGTCGGGTACGAAGAGGGTGGCCAGCTCACCGAGCGCATCCGCCGGCGCCCCTACAGCGTCGTGCTGCTCGACGAGGTGGAAAAGGCCCACCCCGACGTGTTCAACATGCTGCTCCAGATCATGGAAGAGGGGCGCCTGACCGATTCGTTCGGGCGCAACGTCGACTTCCGCAACACCATCATGATCATGACCAGCAACATCGGCGCTGATCTGATCAAGGGCGGCGGCGGCTTCGGCTTCCAGAAGCGCTCCAGCGACGTGGACTACGACAACATCAAGGGCATCCTGATGAAGGAGATCGAGCGGTTCTTCCGCCCCGAGTTCATCAACCGCCTGGATGACACCATCGTCTTCCGCCCGCTGAACCGCGACGACCTGGTGCAGATCATCGAGTACGAGGTGAAGAAGGTGGCCGACCGCCTGCGCGTGCAGCACATCGAGATGGACCTCGACCAGCCCGCCAAGGACTTCCTCATCGACAAGGGGTACAACCCCGACTTCGGCGCCCGCCCGCTGCGTCGCGCCATCGGGCAGTACATCGAGGATCCGCTCAGCGAGATGCTGCTCTCCGGAGAGATCCAGGGCCGCACGCTGATCAAGGTCACCCGCAAGGGCGAGGACGAGAACCTCTACTTCAACACCGAGAGCCTGCCCGAGCCGCCCAAGGACGAGGGCGACAACGACGGTGGCAGCAACGGTGATGGCAGCGAGGGCGACAAGCCCGTGTCCGCCGGAGCCGAATCCACCTGATCCGTTCGGGCCAAGCGCCCGGCGATCAATCACACAACAACAACGCCCGGCCGCTTGCAACGGCCGGGCGTTCTCGTTGACTTGGTTCGCGTGTTGCGGCTTACTCGCAGCCCAGATCGAACGCGTTCTGGAAGCACAGGAAGTCAAAGAGCGTCAGCTCGCCGTCCTCGTCGCAGTCGGCCAGGTCGTCGCCGGCGTCGAAGAGGTTCTGGAACTCCAGGAAGTCGAAGATGTCCAACTGGCTGTCGCCGTTGAGGTCGGCGTAGCACGTGAACAGGCGGACCTGGCCCGCGCCGAAGGCCTGCATCTGGTACGGGCCCTCGTCGTCGTTGCCAAAGCCCGTATGCACGAAAAAGTACGACACGCCCGCGGTCAGCGTGATGTCTTCCAGGCCCGAGTAGCCCACGCCGGTGCCCGGCAGCAGGCTGCCGAAGTAGTCGTCGTTGAGGGCGATGAGCCCGTCCAGCGGCGATGCCGGGTCGAAGGCGCCTTCATAGACCAGCAGGTACCCATCCCAGCGCGAGCCGAAGTTGGTCTGGTCGCTGAGGATCGTGTACAAGCCGGTCTCGGTGACCTCGACCTCGATGGGCTCGTAGGCCACGTCGGTGGCGAAGCTGCTCAGGCTGGTCAGGCTGCTGGGCCGGTTGAAGCGTTCCAGCCCGGTGGTGTCTCCCAGATACTCCAGGGTCTGGGCCGAAGCGGCGCCGGCCACGCCGGCAAGGGTCATCAGGATCGCGAGTGAACGCACGGGAACCTCCGGTGGGCAAGGGCACAACGAGGCGAAGCGCAAGCGGGAGACAAGGGGACGCAACAGAGACTGCGGCGCAAGAGAGAACGCCCCATTTCAGGGGCGCTCTCCATGATCGATCATGGCTGATCACAAGTGATCATGATTGACCCATCGTTCCGAAGACCACCATTAGCGGCGGCGACGGACGGCGGCCAGGCCGCCCAGGCCCAGCAGCGCCAGGGCGCCGGGGGCGGGGATGGTGTAGTTCACGACCACGCTGCCCACAGCGCCGTCGTCACCACCGGCGTCGTCGGCCAGGAAGATGCTCCAGGTGCCGGCGGCGAAGGGGCCGTCGAACCAACTGTCGGCGTCGTAGGTGCCGGCCGGGGCCGAGTCACCGAAGCCGAAGTCGTTCCAGGTGCCGTTGCCGGCGGCGGGAACGAACTCGTAGCGGCCGACGCCGGCCAGCAGCGAGCCGCCATCGCCCAGCAGCACGCCGCTGCCGTTGTCGTCGGTGATCGTGAAGATGTCACCGCCGGGGCTCGTAAGGAACAGTTCGATGTCCGAAGCCCACGAGTGGGCGATGTCGATGACCACCGAGTCGATCGAGTCGATCGCCGGCAGGTCGAACGTGGTGTCCAGAAGGACCTCGGCCGAGCCGCCGAAGCCTTCGATATCCAGGACGAACGTCTCGGACTGGGCCGTGGCGGCGCCAGCCGTGGCCAGAATGGCCGCAACAGTCAGAATGCGCATGTCTGTCTCCTCTCACCCTGTTGGGCCGCCTCCAAAGCCAGCCCTGTCGGGTACATGTACAAGGGAGTAGTATGACCGAACATGTCGCTGTGGCTATCAGCAAGATCCCTAAAATGTGAAATTTCTCCGAACCCAAGCTTGCCGATCTTCACTTTTGGTTTTTGATCGGTATCAATAACAGGTTGATCGCTACAACCCATTCGCGATCGCACGCCTCCAGCCCGGTTACGATCGTGCCCATGCCCGTCTTCCTTCGCTGGCTCCTCCGACTGGGCCCCGCCAACCCGATCGCCGTCCGGCTGGTCCAGAACGGCTCGCGCCGCAGCCGGCACATGTACATCCGCTCGGCGTACCTGGCGCTGCTGGTGCTCGTCATGCTGTGGGCCCTGCTGGTGCAGACCGGCGGCGGGGGGACGGCCTCGTTCCGCACGCTGGCCGAGGCGGGCGCCAGCACCTTCACCTACGTGGCCTACCTCCAGATCTTCCTGATCTGTGTGCTCAGCCCGGTGTTCATGGCCGGCGCGATCGCCCAGGAGGCCAGCCCGAGAACCTGGGAGGTGCTGCTGACCACGCCGCTGGGGCGCTTGCAGATCGTGCTGGGCAACCTGCTGGGCCGGCTGTTCTTCGTGCTGGCGCTGCTGTTCGCAAGCCTGCCGCTGTTCGCCCTCACGCAGTACTTCGGTGGCGTGCCGGGGGCGAGCATCTTCGCGAGCTATCTCGTCGCCGCGGCCGCCGCGCTGCTGGTGGGCGCCATCGCCATCGCGCTGGCGGTCAGTCGCATCGCCGGCCGGCGGGCGGTCTTTACCTTTTATGTCGCGGTGGTGACGTACCTGG
Organism: Phycisphaerales bacterium; assembly: GCA_040219675.1. Lineage (GTDB taxonomy): Bacteria > Planctomycetota > Phycisphaerae > Phycisphaerales > UBA1924 > JAHCJI01. The sequence goes on from JAVJRZ010000005.1 coordinate 116,738, forward strand.
GCGTGACCTACGGCCTGGACGCCTGGCTGCGCACCCGGGGCATGGGCGTGGGCCCGCTGGGCAACGGCGTGACCTGGCTGACCGGGCTCAACCCCTTCCTCGCGCTCGACGCGCTGCTGAACCCCACGACCTACCCCAGCGCCGATCGCGGCACGCTGAGCGGGCCGGCGGCCTTCATGCTCGAAGCGCCCGTGCGAGCCTGGATCACCCTGTCGGGCCTGCTCAGCGTCGCGCTCATCGCCGCCAGCACGCTGACCGTGCGCACCGGCGGCCTGGCCAAGCGCACGATGGAGCGCAAGAAGCTGCCGTGGTATCGCCGCATGCTGGGGCTCAGCGGCGGCGCGATCACCGAGGACGGCCAGGCCTTCCGCCCCCCGCGGCACGTGTGGCACAACCCCATCGCCTGGCGCGAGGCCGCGGCACGCAACGCCACGCTGGGGCGCATCCTCGCGCGGTGGTCGTTCATCGTCCTGGGCCTGGCGCTCGCGTTCGTGCTCGTCGTCGCGTACGACACCAGCGCCATCACGGCCGACGACTACCGCCTGGCGCTCCTGGTCATCGTGATGGTCGAGCTCGCCGTCACCACGCTGGTGGCCATCAACATGTCGGCCACCGCCATCAGCCGCGAGCGCGAGGACGGCACGCTCGACCTGCTGCTCACTACGCCCGTGACGCCCGCGGAATACCTGGGCGGCAAGCTCCGCGGCCTGGTGGCCTACCTGCTGCCGATGATCGCCGTGCCCGTGGGCACGATGCTGCTGGCCGGCCTGCACGCGGCGGTGGGGGGCGTCAGCCAGCCCGACAACGCGCAGGTGCCCGCCGGCCCGGCGCTGTCGGGGCTCATGGTGCCGGTGGTGCTGCCCGAGGCGGGCATCATCCTGGCCCTCAGCGCCGCGCCGTTCATGGCCCTGTGCGTCATGATCGGCCTGCACTGGTCGCTCAAGAGCAAGGGCGCCATCGCCTCGGTCGTCGGCGCCGTCATCGTCGCGGGGCTCGTGGCCGCGGTCGTCGGCGGCTGCGGATACAACGCGGGCCGATCGATCCCCGCTGTTGGGCCCGCGCTGCTGGGCATCTCGCCCTTCGCCGCGGGCCTGGGCCTGGTGCAACCGGTCGACGCGATGTACGACACGGTGGTCAACGGCGGGGGCCTGCTCACGGCGCGCGGGGGCCTGCTCATCGGCGCGGCGGCCAGCGCGGGCGCGCACCTGGCCGCCGTGTGGGCGCTCAACTCCCAGATGGTCCGCCGCTTCGACATGACCGTCCGCAAGCTGGCCGGCACGGCCTGAGCATCTTCGAAGCACGGCCCACAGATGCCATCGGTCCAAGCCAACCAGAACAAGTGGGCCAGCCACGACTGGAAGCAGGCGGGCGAGGAATGGTCGACCAACGCCGGCGGCAGCGCACGCTGGTGGCACGGCATCCTGCTCCCACGCCTGCTGCCCATCCTGCAAGCCCTTCCCGACAGGCCGCACATCCTCGAGATCGCGCCCGGCCATGGCCGGTGGACGCAGTACCTGCTGCAACACGCCCGCGCGCTCACCGCGATCGATATCGACCAGGGCTGCCTGGACGCCTGCCGCAAACGCTTCGGCGATCGCGTGCACCTGGTCCTCGGCGACGGCCACACGCTCGGCGGGCCGCACGAACGCATCAACGGGCCGGTCGACCTCTGCTTCAGCTACGACAGCCTGGTGCACGCCGAGATCGACGTCATGGGCTCATACCTGCGCGAGCTGTCGCGCGTGCTGCGGCCGGGCGGCTACGCGTTCGTGCACCACAGCAACCTGGCCGGCCTGCGCTTGTCCCCCGGCACGCCCATCCACTGGCGCGCCGCGAGCGTCGACGCCGCCGCCATCCGCGAGCGTGCGCTGGCCTGCGGGCTGAGCGTGCCATTGCAGGAGCTGTGCACCAAGGCCGGCCCAAAGGACCGCGCGCTCATCGATTGCATCTCGGTCATCCACAAGCCCACGAGCGGCCCGCCGAGCACGAAGACTGCCGTGCTCGAGAGCCCGCAGTTCGGGCACCAGGTCCGGCTGCTGGGGCGTTCGGGCGAGGCGTACGACGCGGCGGTCGGCAACGGCTGATCGCTAGCACCCTGCATCGAACAGGTTGAAGAACGCCAGGTAATCGAATACGTCGATCACGCCGTTGCCGTCGATGTCGGCCGGGCACGCCTCGCAGGGCAGGCCCGCCAGCCCGGTCACCGGGCCGACGGCGCCATCGGGGCCGATGAGTTCGCCGAGCGGTGTTTGCTCGCCGGTGTAGGGGTCGAAGCGCCAGAGCTGGGCCGTCCCGCCCTCGGGCGCGATGATGTAGTAGCCCGTCTCCACGCCGCCGCGCTCGATGATCTCCAGCCCGCCCACGTCGGCCAGGGCCAGCCTTGGCAGCAGCGCCGCCAGCACGACGGCCTCGCCCGAGTCGGGGTCGATGATGCGCAGCGCGGGCGGCTCTTCGATGTCGCGCAGGTCCAGGCCAACGAGCAGGCCGTCGGCGCGCAGGCCCAGACCGGAGATGTCCGTGGGCACGCTGAACACCGGCCCCAGCGTCGCGCGGCCGGTCGAGGGGTCGATGGTGAACAGCCGCGCCGGGCTGCCCGTGCTCGCGCCATACACCGTGCCGTCGGGGGCCACGGCCAGCCCGCCCTCGCGCACGGAAATGCCCAGGCGCCCGCCAAAGGCCGCCTGCCCGGTGTGGCGATCGACGCGGTACAGCGCATTGTCGCTGCTGGGCGTGAAGCCCAGCAGCGCGCCCGAGCCGTCGAAGGCCAGCGCGCTCAAGGGCGTCAGGCCCAGCGAGCCCGTGCCGCGCAGGTCCACCGCGCTGAGCACCTGCCCCGTGTCGGGGCTCAGGTGGTACACCATGGCCGACCCGAATGGCGCGTCGGTGGCCACCAGCACCGGGTCGCCGGCCATCGCCGCCGCACCCAGGCACGCGAAAACACAAGACCGCCCCAGCATGGCTCGCTCCCATCGCAAGCGCCCGCCGCCTGGGAAGGCCGCGGGCGAACCTCGTTGCATAACGCCGACTACGAGATTATCGGCTCCATCCCGAGCTCGAGCCACGGCGGGTCGGCCGACCCGTCCAAAGCCCTGCTGATGCCCCGCGCCGATCGGCCCCAGGCGGGCGAGATCGCACCCCGCCACCTAGACTGCTCGCTCACCCCAACAGCGACCCCGCAGCCTGCGGCAGATTCAGAAAGGCAACACCTTGGCGGACAAGCACTTCGACGTCGTTGTCATCGGTTCGGGCCCCGGCGGATACGTCGGCGCCATCCGCGCCGCACAGCTCGGCTACAAGACCGCCTGCGTCGAGCGGGCCAAGCTCGGGGGCGTGTGCCTCAACTGGGGCTGCATCCCCTCCAAGGCCCTGCTCAGCAACGCCGAACTGATGGAAAAGCTCCAAGAGAAGGAAGAGTGGGGCCTGAAGATCAACGGCAAGATCGACTTCGACTGGTCCAAGGTCATCGGCCGCAGCCGCGACGTGGCCAAGAAGCTCAACGGCGGCGTGGGCATGCTGCTCAAGAAGAACAAGGTCGAGCACATCCAGGCCAGCGCCAAGATCGTCTCGCCGGCCAAGGGCCAAGGGAAAGACAGAACGCCCGCGAAGATCGAGATCTACGACTGCGAGGTGCAGGAAGAACGCACCGACGCGCCCGCCAAGCCCGCCGCCAAGCCGCGCGAGACCATCACCGCCGACAAGGTCATCATCGCCACCGGCTCGATCGCCCGAGACCTGCCCTTCGCCAAGTTTGGCGACTCCGAGCACATCTGGGGCGCACGCGAGGCCATGTTCAACAAGGCCTTCCCCAAGAGCCTCGTCGTCGTCGGCTCGGGCGCCATCGGCATGGAGTTCGGCTACTTCTACCACTGCTACGGCACCAAGGTCACCGTCGTCGAGATGATGGACCGCATCCTGCCCGTCGAAGACGACGACGTGTCGCAGGCCATGCTGCGCTACTACAAGAAGGCCGGCATCGAGTTCAAGCTCGGCATGGTCGGCACGGGCGTGGAGACCAGCAAGGCCGGCGTCAAGCTCACCGTCGCGCCCTTCAAGGACGGCAAGGCCGACGAGAGCAAGAAGGAAACCATCGAGGCCGAAAAGCTGCTGCTGGCCGTGGGCGTCAAGGGCCGCTTCGATGGCCTCTTCGACGACAAGCTCGGGCTCGAGACCGTCAAGGACCACATCAAGACCGACTACGACCCCACGAACCTCGGCGAGCAGCGCATCGATTACAAGACCAACCTCGAGGGCGTCTACGCCATCGGCGACGTCATCGGCCCGCCCTGGCTCGCGCACGTCGCCAGCGAGGAAGCCATCCTCTGCGTCGAGCGCTTCGCGTGGAAGGAAGGCAAGCTCGACCACGAGCCCATCCCGATGGACTACTCGATCATCCCCGGCTGCACCTACTGCCACCCGCAGGTCGCCAGCGTGGGCTACACCGAGCGCGCCCTGAAGGACAAGGGCCTCAAGGCCGGCCAGGACTACCAGGTCGGCAAGTTCCCCTTCAGCGCCCTGGGCAAGGCCATCGCCACCCGCCACACCGACGGCTTCTGCAAGATCATCCGCGGCCTGCCCCGCGGCGAGATCCTGGGCGCCCACATCATGGGCGATCAGGCCACCGAGCTCATCGCCGAGCTCTCGCTCGCGCGCCGCCTGGAAGCCACCAGCGAAGAACTCATCGCCACCGTCCACGCCCACCCGACGATGCACGAGAGCGTGCACGAGGCGGCCCTGGGCAGCGAGGGCCGGATGATCAACGCCTGAGGGCGACGCACCATGCTACTCGATGTATCGGGAGAGCAGAAATCATGTGGAGCTTCAAAATTGTGTGTGTGCAACTCTTGATGATGTGCGTTCTCTCAACTCATGCGAGCGCTCAGCTCTCCTGGGTTGCGGCCGAGAGTGATTTCGACAGTGGTCTCGACGGCTGGACTTTCACCAGCGGCATCATCTGGAGCCCTGGGGGTGGAAATCCTGGAGGGTTCCTGAGATTCGAAGATGACGGTCCACCCCTCGGTGGGATCGTGACTGCTCCCGCCGAGTTTCTCGGTGACTGGCGCGAGTACGACGACAACGGCGTGCTCCGGTACGACTATCGCATCATCGAAATCGATGGGGCACAGTTTCCGATGGGACGAATCGACCTGAGTGGACCTCGGGGCGCGGCCAGATGGTTGCCGCCAAGTGAACCTAGACCATACGCATGGCGCTCCCGTTTCATTCCAATCCGTCGCGGCGAATGGGTCGTCCTGTCGGGTACCTGGGATGGACTCATGTCGAACGTCACGAGCATGAGGATCAGTCTGGCCGCCTCCAGTGTGTCGAGCGAAGTGTGCGGACTCGACAATGTCGTCTTGACGTACGATTGCGTGGCCGACGCCGATGACAACGGCGAGTTGGACATTTTCGACTTCATCGCGTTTCAGAACCAATTTGCACTCGGTGATCCAGCGGCAGACATCGACGGCGATGGTTCGCTCACCCTCTTCGACTTCCTCGCCTTCCAGAACGCCTTCGACGCCGGCTGCCCTTAGCCAGCATCCTCGGGCCGGTCCGGTAGTGGGAACCAGAAGATCCAGACGCCCTGCGGCACGGGGTACGTCTGCCGATAGCGGTACAGACGATACTCGCCCGGGTCCTCGCCGAGCCTCGCAAACACGTCGGCTAGCAACGCCGGCGCCGCGTCGACGTCCGGCGAACCGCTGCGACCAAGACCCATGCCCAGCGGCATCACCTCCACCGGCTGGTCCAGCGGCGCGGGGATCGACGATGGCGGGCCCTTGATGTTCCGCGGGTCGATCTCGGTCACCATGGTTTGCACGAGCTGCGGCGGATCGGCATCGGGAAACGCATCGCGGTGCAACAGCAGGTCGACGACCAGCACGCCCGACCCCATGCGATTCGAGAAGGCGTAGTGCGAATAGTCGTCACTGTCGGTGCGATAGCGGGGCGAGAGCTGCCCCGCGCGCTGGCCGAACACCAGATCGCCGGGACGATTGATCGGCGGTGCGTGCGGCGGACACCAGAGCGTGCAGTGCCGACCGTCGCGCTCGATGCGCATGTCGTCGGTGTCGACCGTCGTGTACTCGGGAAGCAGGTAGTCGCCCAGTTCATCCGAAGCGCCCCCATCGAGCGTGGTCAGCAGCCAATCATCACGATCAACGGCATCGGCCTCGGGCATGATGGTAACGAGCACGCGATGCGCGCGGTCCCTGCGAAGGCGGCGGAAGCCGAAGAGCCCCGCCGCCCGGGCCCGCAGGATCGCGTCACGCCCATCAGGCGCCGGTCGCAGCACCATGATGGTGTACGACACGTCGGCCGCGAAGCCGTGCAGGTGCGACGTGGCTTGTGCGAGCATGCGTCGAGCGTCGCGGTCGGCGGCCGTCTTGGCCTGGGGGATGCTGTGGCACAGCGCCGCGCGGAGCCCGTTGCGGCCGTCTGGGAAGCGATCGAGCAGCCGGCCCAGTTCCTCGGCCGCCTCACGCAATCGATCCTGGGCGTCGGTGGTCTCGCTCGACCGTCCGGCCGCGGCCGCAAGCTTCTGTAAGCCTGGTGCCGACGGACTTTCGTGCAGCGCCAGCAGCGGGTCGTCCGTGGTCAGGAGCCGTTGGAGCTTCCAGGCCAGCCCGCGATCGATGCCCAACTGCGCCGAAGCGTCGCGGAGCGAGAGCTCGGCAACGGAAGATGCAAACGAACTGCGAATGGCACGCAGCAGGTTGATGCCCGCTCGCTCGATGTCCTCATCCGAGGCCCATGGCACGCTCTGTTCGGCCTCTGCCATAAGTACATCATGCCCAAGGTTTGGAGAAAGTCAAAAATTGTTTTTTAAAAACGTTTTCAAGGGAACGATCGAGTGGTATGCTTCGAAAAGGGCTGAGCGGCCGTATCCGATCACGCCGCCAAGTTCCCAAAGCACGAATTGAGGAGAGAGCCATGCCCGCACGCACCACCACGATGATCGTCGCCGCCCTTGGCGCAGCCATGGGCCTCACCCTGCTGAACGCGACGCCCGCAATGGCACAAGACACCCTGGTGCTCGACGACTTCGACGCGGACAACAGCGACGAGCTATTCGGCGACCAGGGCCTGCTGGCGGTCTTCAGGGGCACGCTTCCGTTCTTGTTCCAGGATACGAGCTACGTGACTCCGGGCGACGTCGGGGCGGTCCGGTACAGCGACCCCGACGCGGCCGACACCCTGGTGGCCGGGCAATATCCCAACGATGCCGGAGCCGAAGGCGCCAGCCTCGGCCTGAACTTCGAGGATCTGGAAATCATCGGTCTGGAGATCGACATCCGCAGCGCCAGCGATGCCTTCCTCTTCGGCTTCACGCTCGAGGACGATGGGCCCTCGGGCACCGTTGAGCGAAAGGTCGCCGTAGTCGATCTCTCCGTGCCCGCTGGTGATTCGACCGTCCGCACGCTGTTCACCGATCCCCAGTGGATCATCGAGGACGGCTTCGACTTCACCGAGATCCGGGCGCTCTTCTATGGCTTCAACAACGAGCCGCGGAGCGCAGGGCTGCCCCGCCCAATCGATGACATCGCCCTGGAGTTCACCGAACTGCGCGCCATCTTGGGTCAGCCGTGCGCGGCCGACATCGACGGTGACGGCGAGCTGACCATCTTCGATTTCCTGCTGTTCCAGAACCAGTTCGATCTGGGTGATCTCTCGGCCGACTTCGACGGCGACGGCGACCTCACCCTCTTCGACTTCCTCGCCTTCCAGAACGCCTTCGACGCCGGCTGTCCGTAACGCCGGCTACGAGCGCAGCTTCTCGTCCAGCCAATCCCCCACCTTGTCGATCGCGATGCGGTCCTGAGCGAGCGTGTCGCGGTCGCGGTACGTCACGGTCTGGTCTTCCATCGTCTGCCCGTCGATGGTGAAGCACACCGGGCAGCCCGCCTCGTCCATGCGGGCGTAGCGCTTGCCGATGCTCTGCTTGGCGTCGTGCTCGATCAGCCCCAGGTGCCCGAAGCGCCCGCGCAGCTCCCGCGTCAGCGTGTCGGCCACCTCGGGCATGCCGTCCTTGTTGACCAGCGGGTACACCGCCGCCTTGATGGGCGCCATGCTGGGCTTGAACTTCATCACCACCTTGCTCGCGCGGCTCTCGTCGGGCGTGAAGGCCTCGCACAAGAGCGCCAGCACGCCGCGGGTCAGCCCCGCCGCCGGCTCGATCACGTCGGGCAGGTAGCGCTCGTTGCGTTCCTGGTCGAAGTAGTCCAGCTTCTTGCCCGAGTGCTCCTTGTGCTGGGTCAGGTCGAAGTTGCTGCGGTGCGCCACGCCCTCGAGCTCGCCAAAGCCCGGGTGCGTGAACGGCCAGCGATACTCGATGTCGTACGTGCCCGCGCCGTTCTTGGAGTAGTGCGCCAGCTCGTCGTCGTCGTGCTTGCGGACGATCATGTTCGCCTCGCTCAGGCCCACGCTCATCCACCAGCGCTTACGCTCTTCCACCCAGTAATCAAGCCACTGCTTGGCCTCGTCCTTGTGGCAGAAGAACTCCATCTCCATCTGCTCGAACTCACGCGACCTGAAGATGAAGTTGCGCGGCGTCACCTCGTTGCGGAACGCCTTGCCGATCTGCGCAATCCCAAACGGCACGCGCACGCGCGAAGTATCAGCAACATTGGCGAAGTTCAAGAAGATCCCTTGTGCTGTTTCCGGCCGCAAGTAGACCTTGTGGTCATCGTCTTGTACAAGTCCGGCCCATGTCTCAAACATGAGCTTGAACGGCATGGCTTCGCCAAGCTCGCCGCCGCACCGGGGGCAAGGGTCCTGGAGTCCAGTCGCATGCAACTGCTCTGTCGCCAGATAGCGGGTGATCTCCTGGATGTCCGGCGTCGCATCAGGCTGGCCCTTCACACGAGTCGATAGGAACGAAAGCACCACTTCAGGGTTGCGAACCAATGCGAGATTCGGCGCCAGCTTCTTGCCCTTACGCCGTGCCCAATTCAGAAGGCGTGATGTGTCGATATCGCCAGTTTGTGGCGTGAACTCTTGCAGGAGCGAGGTGTGCCATTCGGAGCCCGTCGCCAAAATGTCCCAGAGATGGTCCGCTCGCACGAAGTGGCCGCACCTTGCACACTTGCGCATCGGATCCGCAAAACCCGCAAGATGCCCGCTCGCCTCCCACACCCGCGGGTTCTGGATGATGCTCGAATCCACACCCACGATCGACACCGGCCGCCCCTCGCGCAGCGGCGGCGTCAGCGTCATGTCGCGCCACCAGCGGTCGGCCAGGTTCTTCTTGAGCTGCACGCCCAGCGGGCCATAGTCCCAGAAGCCGTTGAGCCCGCCGTAGATCTCGCTGGCCGGAAAGATGAACCCGCGCCGCTTGCACAGGCTCACCAGCTCTTCCATCGACTTCGCCCCACCCGCCACAACGTCGCTCATCAAGACCTTCCCTCTTCACCGAGCCAATGGCTTTTCGCCAATCGCCCATCGCCACGCTTCAGCCACCGATCGCCTTGCGCCACAGGTCGCCGAACGATACCCGCTCGGCCTCCTCCCGCACGCTCGCGTCGATGGTCTCGAACTCGAGCAGCTCGGGCGCCTCGATCAGGGGCCGCCGCCGGCTCTCGTCCACACGCACCAGCCCCAGGGCCCCCTGCCCGGTCACGCTCACCTGCCACACGCCCTCGCCCAGGGCCCGGTACACGGCCTTGCCCACCAGCGCGTCGGGCTCGTCCCAGTCAATGTCCACCAGCTCGGGGTCGATCACCACCCCCTCGATAGGCGGCGTGCGATCGTCGAACACCCGGCGGATCCACAGCCGCCCGCCGATGACCACGTAGTCGACGTAGATCTCGTTGCTGGGGTCCAGGCTGGTGGGGACCACCGTCTCCACGCCCCGCCGGCTCCGCACCCGCACGCTCATCTGCCCATCTTCCACCACCAGCTCGGTCACCGCCTGCTGGGCGACCGCCGAGTTGTACCGGTCGGCCAGGGCCGCGTACTGCCCGGCGATGTCCTGGAGCCGATCGCGGTAGATGTCGGCCCTCAGCTCGGCCCGGGCCTTGGAGAGTAACAAGAAACACCCAAGAACCACCAATGCCAGGGCCACCACGCCGCTCGCCGTGGCAAAAATTCGACCCCTGGGCTGTTTCCCGCTTGACATAGACAGTCCTTTCGGTCATTCTAGTGATGTGGCTCGTGGGGGGCCGCAGTTCTGAAGCAGGGCGCACGCGCCGTCCAGACCGTGCATCGGCCATTCCGGCCACGCCCATCCGCTCAACACTGCCCTTTCCCACCGAGCAGCTTCGCCCGCCGCCAGCGGGCTTGGTCATGGCCTTCGGCCGGCCGTAAGCCGAGCCATGACAAGGACTTGAGGGAGAGGAACAGTGCGTCACTGCGCACCCGAGAGTTCCGCGCCATGCTCGATTGCTGACCCAGGGTCGGCCCGTTGTCGGCCCCGGTTTTGTCTGATTGGCCCCGCAGCGGTCCTGCGGGCGGCTCGATGAACCATTTGCAAGTGGAGTATTGAGATGATGCAGACCAAGAACATCCTCGCCGCCGGCGCCCTCCTGGCCGTCGCCGGCACCGCGTTCGCGCAGGTTTCGCCCGGCGGGTTCACGCCCACGCAGACCGACGACTACGAGAGCTATCCGGGCGCTCGCAGCGTGATCACCAGCGTCTTCGGCGGCAACGTCCCGATCATCCCCGGCACCGTCGACCACCGCTCGGTCGACGCCGGCGACTGGGTCGACTTCCGCGGCGGCCTGCCCGTCGTCCCCAGCTCGGGCAGCAAGTTCGGCGTGCAGTTTGGCTTCGGTAGCTTCAGCTACGACTTCTCGGGCATCGGCGGCATCAGCGGCTTCCGCTTCGCCGCCACCGCCGCCGGCGTGGGCGCCGACAACATCCGCTTCTTCGACCTCTCGGGCAACCCCATCGGCAGCTTCAGCGACGCCGACGGCTGGGGCCCCGGCGACGGCACCATGGAACGCCTCAGCTTCGTCTCGTCCGAGCTCATCGGCCGCGTCGAGGTCGAGGGCCGCGAGACCTGCTTCGATGACCTGGGCATCGATGCCGCCCCGCCCGTGCCCTGCCAGGACTGGACGCCCTTCACCTGGGCCGGCCTGGGCGAAGTCGTGACCGTCCCCGTCGAGGTCACCGCTTCCTGCAAGTTCATCAAGGTCACCGATGCCTTCCTGTCGGGCGATGAGTTCGGCGTTCGCGTGCTCGATGGCGGCTCGGTCATCGCCGAGTTCGACACCAGTGTCTCCCCCGTCGAGGGTGACTCCATCGGCAGCGACTACGACGGCGCCTTCGACGACGAGCGTTGGTCCAGCGGCTTCGTCGAGATCACCACGCCGGGCAACTACACCGTCGAGGTCACCGTCACCCGCGCGCCCTTCGGCGGCGGCGGCGCGGCCGTCCGCGTCGACGATAACGCCCCGCTGCCTCCCGGTGAGGACATCCTCGTCCTCGACCAGAACAGCCGCAGCGGTTATGCCGCCACCGCGGCCGCGAACATCGGGACCACCACCGTCGCCGGCACGGCCGACTTCAACACCCTGCTGACCAGCCAGTCGTGGGCCGCCGTGGCGCTCGACATGCCCAGCACCCTGCTGGCCGACTTCGGCCCGATCGTCGACTACATCAACAGCGGCGGCAAGGTCGTGGTCTCGACGTGGGGCGACACCGGCTTCGGTGGCTGGCAGCAGCTCCTCACGCCCATGGGGGCCACCGGCGGCGCCAGCTTCTCCATGCAGTCCAACCCCAGCGTCACCTCGACCGGCACCGCCGAGGCCGACGCCATCTTCGCCGGCGTCACCACGCCCATCACCGCCTTCGGCAGCTTCTGGGGCAGCGACGGCGTGAAGGCCACCCTCGACGCCGGCTCGGTCCCCGTGGCCCAGCAGGGCGGCACGGGCAACCCCATCGTCTGGGTGGGCAACGATGGCTCGACCATCGGGAGCTGGGTTGTCGACGAAATGAGTGACAGCGCCCAGGCCATCCAGCTCTGGGAGAACTACCTCAACTTCGTGCTCGGTGGCGGCGATGACTGCCGCGTCGACTGCGACGGTGACGGCAGCCTGACCATCTTCGACTTCCTCTGCTTCCAGAACGCCTTCGACTCGGGCGATCCCTACGCCGACTTCGACGGCGATGGCGCGCTGACCATCTTCGACTTCCTGGCCTTCCAGAACGAGTTCGACGCCGGCTGCGAGTAAGCCCGCACCGTCAGCAAGATTCTGAAACCTTCTCAGTGGCCCGGGGCCCCAGCATGCGTTGGGGCCCCGGGCCTTCTTGCTGCGCCCGGGCATCGATCACCCAGCGGCACCGTTATGAGACGTTCGACCAGTCGCATCATGCCCGTGTGCGGCAGATGTTCATGGCTATTGGTCGATGCCGTGCGAAGCTGGGCAGGCCTTTCGAGAAATCTCCGTGAAACGCGGGAATATCGCTTGACATACCCTCTCGAAGGGACCATTGTAAAGGGTCCTATCGTGGAGGTCTGCCGAATTCGCTTCAACGCATCCAGAGCCCGATCGCATGATCATCGCCCCGGGCGAGGCCAACAGTCTCGGCTGGGGTCGTGTGTTTGAGCGTCGAACGGATGCGGCCGCCCGCCGGAACGCGGGAGGCTTGAGAGACCATCGCTCCACCGACGGAGCGGTCCGAACCCCGGCTTGGGAGAGCCGCGGTCCGGAAAAGAGAGAGAGCAGAGGGGGTCGCCCGGTGCACAACCACCGAGCCACCACAAAACGTTTCGCTTGCTGACCCGCGGCCGACCCGTTGTCGGCCACGGTTCGTGTGTTCATGGCCATCGGCAACGTGCCGATGGTGCTCCGAAAACCATTTGCAAATGGGGTTAGAAGAGATGACCAATACTCAGAAGACTCTCGCCGCCGGCGCCATCCTGGCCGCCGCAGGCACCGTGTTCGCCCAGGTTGCCCCCGGCAGCTTTACGCCCACGCAGACCGACGATTACGAGAGCTATCCCGGCGCTCGCAGCGCCATCACCTCCGTGTTCGGCGGCACCGTCCCGATCATCAACGGCACCGTCGAGCACCGCTCGGTCGACGCCGGCGACTGGGTCGACTTCCGCGGCGGCCTGCCCGTCGTGCCCAGCTCGGGCAGCAAGTTCGGCGTGCAGTTCGGCTTCGGCGACTTCACCTACGACTTCACCGGCATCGGTGGCGTCAGCGGCTTCAGCTTCTCGGCGACCGCCGCCGGCGTTGGCGCCGACCAGATCGACTTCTTCGACATGTCCGGTAACCCCATCGGCTCGTTCAGCGACGGCGATGGCTGGGGCCCCGGCGACGGCACGATGGAAGACCTGAGCTTCGTCTCGCCGGTCCTCATCGGTTCGGCCCGCGTGACCGGTCGCGAGACCTGCTTCGATGACATCGCCATCGACAACGTCCCGCCCGCTCCCTGCCAGGACTGGACCCCCTTCACCTGGGCCGGCCTGGGCGAAGTCGTGACCGTCCCCGTCGAGATCACCAGCTCCTGCCGCTTCATCAAGGTCACCGACGCCTTCCTGTCGGGCGATGAGTTCGGCGTTCGCGTGCTCGATGGCGGCTCGGTCATCGCCGAGTTCGACACCAGTGTCTCCCCCGTCGAGGGTGACTCCATCGGCAGCGACTACGACGGCGCCTTCGCCGACGAGCGCTGGTCCAGCGGCTTCGTTGAGATCAGCACCCCCGGCAACTACACCGTCGAGGTCACCATCACCCGCGCGCCCTTCGGCGGCGGCGGCGCGGCCGTCCGCGTCGACACCAGCGTGCCCCCGCCCCCGTGCCCCGTGGTCGAAGGCGACTTCACCGGCGAGGCCCTCGAGGACTACGAAGGCACCCCCGGTGGCCGTACGTTCCTCAGCAGCATCTTCGGTGGCGACGTGGCCGTGATCGACGGCTCGGTCAGCCACGCCTCGGTCGATCAGGGCGGCTGGAGCGACTTCCGTAGCCCCGGCGGCCCGATCCAGCCCACCAGCGGCACCAAGTTCGGTGTCGGCTTCGGCTTCGGTAGCTTCACCCTCGACTTCACCAGCCTCGGTGGCATCACCGGCTTCAAGGGTCAGGCCTCGGCCGCCGGCATCGGCGACGACATCGTCACCTTCTTCGACCTGGACGGCAACGAGCTCTGCTCGTTCACCATCGTCGGCGGCTTCGGCCCCGGCGACGGCAGCATGGTCCCCTTCAGCTACGTCTCGGATACCCCCATCGGCTCGATCAGCCTCGAGGGCCGCGAGACCGCCTACGACGATCTCGAGTACGCCACCGGCGACGCCGGCTGCCGCGTCGACTGCGACGGCGATGGCGCCCTGACCATCTTCGACTTCCTCTGCTTCCAGAACGCCTTCGACTCGGGCGATCCCTACGCCGACTTCGACGGCGATGGCGTCCTGACCATCTTCGACTTCCTGGCCTTCCAGAACGAGTTCGACGCCGGCTGCGAGTAATCCAGCCCAGCTTCAAACTCTGAGTTCTTCTGAGTAGCCGCGAGGCCCCGGAGCGATCCGGGGCCTCGTTCTTTGCGCTCGCCCTAGAACCGATCGAGCACCAGGCTCAGCCGTCCCAGCGACGAACCACGACCGAGTCGTTCTGCCCGCCGAACCCGAAGCTGTTCGACAGGCACACGCCAACGCCACCCGCCCCACGAACGTCGCGCGCCGCGTTGGGCACATAGTCCAAATCGCATGCGGCATCCGCCTCGCGATAGTTGATCGTCGGCGGAAGCCACCCCGTCTGCATCGCGCGCACGCACGCGATCAACTCCACCGCGCCCGCCGCCTGGATCAGATGCCCCAGCATGCTCTTCACGCTGCTCATGGGCACCCGGCCCGCGTGCTCGCCAAAGAGCCGCCGGACCGCCTTGCTCTCGATGCCGTCGTTCTCCTGCGTGCCCGTGCCGTGGGCCGAGATGTAGTGCACGCCCGGCCTGCCGTCCTCGCCCAGCGCCATAGGGTCGATGCCCGCCTGCTCGAGCGCCCTGGCCATCGCGCGCCAGGCGCCCTCACCCTCGGGGTCGATGTCCGTGATGCGGTACGCGTCGGCCGAACTACCATAGCCGCAGATCTCCGCCAGCGGCTCCGCCCCGCGCGCCAACGCATGCTCGAGCTCTTCGAGCACCAGAACGCCCGCGCCCTCGCCCATCACGAAGCCGTCGCGCGTTCGGTCGAACGGCCGGCTCGCGCTGCCCGGCTCGTCGTTGCGTGTGCTCATCGCCGTCAGGCGGATGAACCCGGTCATCCCCAGCGGGTGGATCATCGAGTGGCAGCCGCCGCTGACCATGACATCGGCATCGCCGCGCAGGATCATCTCGGCCGCCTCGCCGATGGCCTGCGTGCTCGCGGCGCACGCCGTCATGCAGTTCATCGCCGGCCCGCGCAGCCCGAGCAGCGCCGCGACGTGGGCCAACGCCATCTGCGGCTCCTGCTCCACCTCGCGCATCCGGTCGAGCGCCGAGGCCCGCGCCGCCCAGTCGCCATCGTCCAGCCGACGCTCGTCATCGCGCCACGCCGCGATGCACATGCGCCCGAACGCCGCCGTGTCCGGGCTGCTCTCGCCGGCCCCCAGGTACAGCCCCGCACGATCCGCATCCACACCGCCGCCAACAAGCCCCGCCTGCCGCCACGCCCGATGCGCCGCCGCCAGCGCGAATGCCGTCCCGCGACCGGCCGAACCATGCGCGCCCGCGGCCTCGCCCAGGGCGTCTACCAGAGAAAAGCCGCGAACCTCGCACGCGAAGCGCGTCGCGAACGTGCCGGCCTCGAAGCCCTCGATCGGCCCGGCCGCGCTGCGGCCTGCCATCATCGCCGACCAGGCCGAGCCCAGATCCTCGCCCAGCGGCGTCACCCAGCCCATGCCGGTGATCACGACGCGACGCCTTGGCTCCCACTGTCCCATACGCGTTGGCTCCCCGAGCGTCGCACCCGCGGCTTCGCAGGCCACGTCCTGCCGAGCCAGACGCTAGCCCGCTCGGCGGGGCCCGTCGGCGGCCGATGCGCCCAGCTCTCGCAGCAGCGAGGCCACCTCGCGCTGGGCGAGCTCGAGCGAGACCATCGCCCGCGTGTTGGCCTCCACCACGCCCACCACCACCCCCAGCGACTCGCGCTCCTGCGTCAGGCGGCGGTGGGCCTCCTCGATCTGCCGCTCCCGCGCCAGCCCCGCCCGCCGCTCGGCCAGCCACATCCACGCGATCAGCCCCGCCATGCCAAACTGCGTCACCAGGCCCAGAACATCACCCTCCACGGCTACTGCCCAACCCTGCGGAACACCGCCTCGTAGCCGATCGACCACACACGACCAACGTCCACCGGCCCGGTCTCCTCGTAGCGCACCAGCCACATGCTCGGCCACGATCGCCCGTTGCCGTCCTCAAGCGTGCCGCTGCTGGGCGACGTCGTGAGCGCGCCGGCGAGCGCATCGCGCAGCGCCCATAGCCCGCTCTCGGTCGCCGCCGTCAGCCGCCCGCGCACGCGCACCGAGAGCTGCACCGGGCCGATGGGCGTCCACTTGGCATAGGGCTGGCCCTGCGGCGGCTGCCACCCGGGCGGCAGCTCGGTCTGGCCCTGCCGCTCGACGATGAACTGGTGCGGCCCGCTGTCGAACAGCGCGCTGCCGTTGTACATGCTCGGCATGTTCTGGCTCCTTTCGTTCCTGGGGTTGCCGCTAGCGGGCGCCGTCCTCGGCGCTGGAGATCGAGATCGGGTCGGCCGTGCCGTCGCTGGAAATCGCCGACATCTTCACCCGCCGCATCGCCGAGCCGCCCGGCTCCACGCCGTCATGCACCGACACGATCACCACCGTTGCCTGCACGCGTGTGCGCCCGCCGCTGCCCGCGGTGGGGGCGGTGAAGAATTCCAGCGACCCCTCTTCGCCCGGCGCGGGGCCTTCCAGCGAACCGCGTTCGAGGTCGGCCACGAGTTCGATCTCGACACGCTGCTCGGGCACGTCGGCAAACACGGGATACGGCCCGGTATTGCCCCACTCCAGCACCGCACGTTCGGGCGACCGATGCACGGCGACCCGGCGCACGCGCTCGATCGTCAAGCCCAGGAGGCGGACGGACTGCGGGTTCAAGACAAGCATCGTCAAGCTCCTTTCGCGTTCGGCGTTCAGCCGCGCACCAGGTGGACCAGGGCCGGCCGGCGCGTCGCGTCCACGACGCCGTCACCGTCGAGGTCCAGCCCCACGGCCAGGCTCCGGCGCGCCCTGGCGAACATGTCCGCGTACATCACCGCCCGCGCCCCCAGCGAGGAACTCGGCCCGCTGAGCGCCGAGGCCGCCGCGTAGATCAGGTGCAGTGCGCCCAGCGCTTCGGCATGCGCGAGCGGCGCGGCATCGACGACGGCGTCGCTGCCAGGACCATCGGGACGCTCCAAACCCAGCAGGCCCAGCAACTGCCGGTGCACGATCGCTCGCTGGGGCTCGAAGCTCACCAGCGTGAACGAGACGCCGCTCGCCGGCGCCGGGGGCAGGGCCGGCGCCTCGAGCGAGCCGCGAAGCCGAGAGACCTCCAGCACCGTGCCGGAGGTGACCGCCATGATCTCCAGCGGCACGCCGTTGAAAACAACGACCTGCCCCGGCTCGGCCTGCGCATCGGTGAAGCTGGCCGTCGAGGCCGTGGTGGTCAGCGTCGTGCCGCTGACCGCCGCCGTGCCCGAGGCCAGGCGTCGGCCGGCCCAGAGCGCATCGGTGAAGGCGTGTGGCTCGATGGCCAGCAGGTCTCTGTCCTGTGCAAACATGTGCGGCTCCTTGCGCCAGCGGCGCGCTGTGCGTTCGTCGATCAAACCCGCGGACCGGTGTTACCCGGTCCGCGAGCCGGCGGCCGCCCCCACACGAAACCGCCGAGCCCTTCGTTGCCGCGCGAGCGCGGTCAGCCGGTGGCCAGCCCGCTGATGAGCCCGTGCGCGTTCTCGTTGCGCAGCTCGAGCGTGTACTCGCCGATGACCTGGCCCATCGCCGCGTCGCCGGTCGACGCCAGCGGCTTGTAGTGGAAGCTGCGGCCTTCCAGCGGCATCACCTCGATGCGGCTGGAATCCAGCAGCAGCAGGCTGTCCGAGGGCATCCACCGAGAGACAACGACTCGGCACACGCCAAAGTCGCTCTCGTACACGCTCACCATGTCGCTGTAGCGATCATCGCTGGGGCCATAGCGGCGCGACGAGGTCAGGAAGCCGTTGATGCGACGCTTCTGCAAGCCACCGCACACGATCGTGTCGATCGGCCCCGAAGACTGCTCCCACACCTCGCGCAGCGCCGCGTTGAGCACCTCTTCGGTCAGCCCGTCCGAGCCCGCGCCCGAACCGCCGGGGATGGGCCCCACGCCGGGCTCGAAGAGGTTGGTGCTCAGGCCATGGATGATGCCGTCCATCGAGCGGCGCACGGTCGACGAGCCCTGCGGGTTGGTCACCGGCGCGACGCCGTTGATCACGCAGTTCTCCAGGTCGCGCAGCAGCTCGCGCATGCGCTCCTGCTTCTGGTAGTCCAGCTCGTCGGCGATGCCGTGCGCGCGGACGGCCTGCATCGAGCCGGAGACCTCGACGGCCGCCGTGAAGATCTGGGTGTAGTTGGCCTTGCGCACGCGGTTGGTGAAGCGGGCCTCGGGCGCATCGGCGCCCTCGAGCGCCGCGTTGCCCAGGATGGTGAGCACCATGTTCTCGGCGAGGCTGATCGCCTGGGTCACGCCGTACCCGCGGACGACGGTGATGGTGTTGCCGGCGACGGCGGTCACGAGCATGACCTCCGGACCGTCGGCGGGCCGCACCAGGTCGCCCACGCGGAAGCGCGAGCCGTCGTCGACGTCGATGGTGGTGTCGGTCAGCGCCGTGGGCGAGAACACCTGCCCGGCGACGGTCGCGGTGTTGGGCAGCAGCTCGTCCTCGATCCACTCGTGGACGGTGCTGGTCGCCGCGCGGCGGGCGTCGCCCAGGTGATCGAGCAGCGGGGTCTCGAAGGGGCTGACGATGCCGATGATGTCCGAAACGTCTTCAACGAGTTCGGGCAGATCGCCGCCGGCCGAGAAGGTTGCCTTGCCTGTGAATGTCATGCGAGTCTCCTTTGGCGCACCGATGTGCGCCGTGCGTGATGGGTGTGACGGATCGGGGGCGATGGGCGCTTGCTTAGGCGTTGCGACGCAGGCGCAGGTACTTCATGAGGGCGCGGCGGTCGCCGGTGGCACGGGCGTCGTCGCGCGCCCGATCGACCACCTGGCGACCGGGCGCACCCTGGGAGGGGTGGCTGGGGCTCATGGACGAAGCGCGCGACGAGCTGGTGCGGAAGAGGGCCGGACGCTCGCGCTGCAACTGCGCGATGATGCGCTGGGGCGTGGTGTCCTCGTCGGCCTTGAGGCGATGCTCGACCAGCAGGGCCAGGGCCTCGGTGTCGATGGCGCCCGCCTGGGCCAGACCGCGCTCGATGCTGCCGCGGCGTGCGAGCGTGTCGGCCTTGCGCTGCATGGCCTTCAGTTCTTCATCGCGGGCGCGGAGCTGGTCGGCCAGGTCCTGGGCCATCTGCGTGCGTTCGGCGAGCGCTTCTCGCAGGTCGTTGTCGTTGGGGGTTGGCGCACTGGTGTCGTCGGGCATGGTGAAGCTCCTTCTGGTGTTGGGTTTGGGTTGTCAGGCGGTGGGGCGATTCGCCGGGTAGCCCAGCTCGGCCAGCACACGCTCGGGATTGACGCCCAGCTCGTTCTTGCGCTGCGCGCTGACGAGCTGCTCGTTCTGGTCGAGGTCGATGGCGTCGGGCCAATAGACCTGGACCTTGCGGTCCTGCGGCTCGGTGGCCAGCGTGCCGGCGCGGTCGAGGGCTTCGAGGATGAGCGAGCTCATGCGGGCGATGCCGGCGCCGTAGCCGACGCGCTTGCGGCGTGTCTTGCTGAGCAGGCCGAGCATGGTGACGCGCAGGGCGTTGCCGCTTGAAAGGCTGCCGATCTTCGCGCGAACCACGCCGGCGGCGATGGGCGGCACGCCCGAGGTCTTGTCCATCGCCTCGCGGATGTCCTCGACGTGCAGGGTTTCGCTGGGCGAGTCGGCATCGCCGCCGAAGGCGATGACCTGTGCATCGGGATTGTCGGTCGAGAGGATTCGGCCTGGGCCGATGCGGGCCCGGTCGAAGCCCTCGATGCCCTTGGCCAGGTACATCTTGAAGCTCTGCATGGTGACGCGTGCGGCGCGGTCGCTCAGGCGGGTGTTGAGCTCGTCTTGCAATGGGATGAGCGGCTCGACCTCGCCGATGCCGGCGTAGCACAGCGGCTGGGGGATGTTCTGGATGTGCACGACGGGCACGCGGCCGGGCGAGGCGCTGTTGGGCCCTTCGGCGACGAGCTCGCCGTTGACGTAGACCTGCCGCCACGCGCCGCTGAGGACCTCGGTGACGCGTTCGGTCGCAAGCGTGCTCCCATGCCGGTCGTGTTCGTCGGTTTGCGCCGTGCGCCGCGTGAAGTCGATGGCGTAGGCCTCGAGGCGGCGGTAGTCGCCGGCGTCGACGATGGGCACGCCGCGGGTCGGGTCGACGGCCTCGACGCGGATCGCCTCGGCCAGCACTTCGCTGGGCAGTTCGAGCAGCGTGTCCAGGTCTGGCGCGAGCGCGGTGAGGCGTTCGACGTCGCAGCGGAGCAGCAGGTCGACGTGGCCGTAGACCTGGCCCAGCAGCAGCGCGTCGTGGAGGAGGGCGAGCCCGCCGGAGGCTTCCCACACGGCGTCGAGTGCGGCCTCGATGTTGCGACGCTCGCCGGCCTGGCCTGCGCTGCTGAGCAAGACCAGGGGTTCGGGCAGCATGAAGTCGACCATGGTGTGGATGCGCCATGCGATGTCGTTCTCGATGACGACCTCGCTTGCGGCGGCGTCGACCATGCGGTCGTCGGCGAAGGGGTCCCACGCGCCGCGGAGTCGGGGCGGGAGGCCCGCGGCCTGGGGCGCCTCGGCGCCGGGGCGCGTGGGCTCGTTGCGGAAGTAGCCCCAGAGCCAGCGGAGCCTGGGCGCGATGTCGCGCTCGTGCTCGGCGAGGATGATCTCCAGGGCCTGCGGCGAGAGCGTGGTGTCGGTGAAGGGTGCGAGGTTGAACGCCACGGGGGACCTCCTTTGGGTGGTGGCCCGGCGTTTGGTGCGGGCCTCTTACCCAACGGGCGGTCGGACGGGTCGGCGCGCGGCGATGTGGCGATGCGCGATGGAGCCATCGCGAGCAAACGCCTTGGTTTTCCGTGGTTTGTGGCGTTTGCAGATTTCTTGTGCCCAGGGGTGGCTGGCGTGCCACGGTGCGCGCGCACGGACGGTCTTGGCGTGGAGGGAACCGACCGGGGCGTTCAGTGCTTGGGGATGAGCCGGCCCTGATCCTTGTCCTCGGCGGCCTCGCGCTGCGCGGTGGCGATGGTCTCGAACTCGAGGGTGGTGTGCAGGATGTTCCAGTTGGCCTTGCAGCGTTCGCGGATGGCGTGCTTGATGGGCTCGATGTCGGCCAGCTTCGTGCGATCGGTGACGACGTGGGCCTCGAGCAGGATGGTCTGGGGGTCGAGCGCCCAGATGTGCAGGTGGTGGATCTCGTGGACGAAGTCGATTGTGGCCAGGTCGTCGGCGATGGCGCGCAGGTCGAGCTCGTGCGGCACGCCCTGCATGAGGATGCGGGTGGTGTGGCCCGACATCTTGAAGGCCTGGACGACCATGTAGGCGGCGATCATGAAGGCGATGAGCGGATCGACCCAGAACCAGTCGAAGAAGTAGACCAGCGCGCCCGCGAGGATGGCGCCCACGCTGCTGGCGGCGTCGGCCAGCTTATGGATCATGGCGGCGCGGGTGCCCAGGCTCTCGCCTGCGATCCTGGCCACGAGCCAGGCGCTGGCCAAGTCGATGACCAGGGCGATACCGGCGACGATCATGATGACCAGGCCGATGACCGGCTGGGGATCGAGCAGGCGTTGGAACCCCTCGAGGATGAGGAAGCCCGCGGTGACGACGAGCAGGATGAGGTTGGCCTGGGCGCCCACGATGTCGGCCCGCTTGTAGCCGAAGGTGTTGCGTTCGTCGGCGGGCTTCTTGGCGATGCGGCGGCCGACGAGGGCGACGACGAGCGAGCCGGCGTCGGCGAGGTTGTGCAGGCCGTCGGCGATGAGGGCCAGGCTGCCCGAGAAGACGCCGGCGATGATCTCGACGACGGTGAGCAGAACGTTGATGACCACGGCCCAGATGAGCGGGCCGTCGCCCATGTGCTCGATGTCGTGGTGGTGGTCGTGGGACATGACGACCGATCGATCGGGTGGCGGGGAGGGCTTAGGCGGTGGGCTCGGCCTGCTGCTCGGCGGGCTTGAGCACCTCGACGGCCGAGTAGCGGTCGAGGTTGAGTACGACCAGCTCGCCGTCCTTCTTGCGGAGTTCGACGCGGTCGATCCAGACCTTGTTGTCGCGGGTGTGTGCGAACCAGGAGCCGGACTTTTCCTGGCCGACACGGGTGACCACGCCCTCGACGGTCATGACCATCGTGCCGCTCTGGCGGGGGAACTGCTGGGTGATTCGCACGGTCGAGCCGGGGGTCAGGCTTTCCATAGGGGGGCATGGTAGGGACGGCTTTGGAGGAGAGAAGAAGAGACAACCGCAGAGGCACAGAGGCACAGAGGGGGGATGGGCAGAGGGATCGTGGAGGCGGAAGGAGGGAAGATTGAGAACGAAGAACCCTGACCCCGGCCCACTCCGTGGGAGGACGGGGGTGGAAGCGGGATGGGACTCTGAGTGGCCGGCGTACCATTGGGGCTATGCCAATCCCTCGGATCGCCATTGTGGGTCGCCCCAACGTTGGCAAGAGTTCGCTCATGAACATGCTGGCGGGGGGGAAGGTCTCGATCGTGGACGACCTGCCGGGCGTGACGCGGGATCGGGTGACCCGGATCATCGATCTGGGCCACAGCGACGGGCGGCCCAGCCGGCCGGCGGAGCTGACCGACACCGGCGGCTACGGGGTCTACATGGCCGAGGGGCAGCGGTACGACGAGGTGGGGGCGGACCTGTCGACCCTGACCGACGACGTGGAGGGGCAGATCGAGGCGGCGGTGGCCGACGCGGATCTGATTTTGTTCTGCATCGACGTGCAGGCGGGGATGACGCCGCGCGACGAGGAGATCGCCCGTTTGCTGCGCGAGCAGCGGCTGGGTCGCAAGCAGCGGGCCGAGGTTGCCCGGCTGGACCCGAGCCTGGGCAAGCGTGCGCCGGTGCACGTGGTGGCGACGAAGGTCGACGGGCCCAAGTGGGAGACGCACGCGTACGAGTTCAGCGCGCTGGGCTTTGGCGAGCCGTTGATGTGCAGCGCCAAGAACAACTACATGCGGCGCGAGCTGAGCGATCGGCTGTACGACCTCTTGCCCGATGACTCGCAGACGGCCAGCCCGCCGCCGGCGGACCTGTCGATCGCGGTGATCGGCAAGCGCAACGCGGGCAAGAGCACGCTGGTGAATGCGCTGGCGGGCGCCGAGCGTGTGATCGTCTCGGAGATCGCAGGCACGACGCGCGACGCGATCGACGTCTTGGTTGAGAAGGACGGCAAGCGGATCATCGTGATCGATACGGCGGGCATGCGTCGCAAGAAGAGCTTCCAGGGCCGCGTGGAGTGGTTCGCGTTCGATCGCGTGCAGCGTGCCGTCGATCGGGCGGACGTGGTGGTGCTGATGGTGGACTCGACCGAGCCGACGAGCCAGGTGGACCAGCAGCTCTCGATGCTGTGCCAGAACGCGTTCAAGCCCACGATCATCGGCGTGAACAAGTGGGACCTGGCCGAGGGCAAGACCGACGACAAGGGCCGGCCCGTGACGCCCGAGCGGTACGAGAAGTACATCCGCGAGGGGTTCAAGGGGCTGCCTTTTGCGCCCATTGCGCTCTTGAGCGCCAAGCAGGGCTTGAACATCGACGGCGTGCTCGAGCTGGCGATGGACCTGAAGCGGCAGGCGCACGAGCGCGTGTCGACGGGCGCGCTGAACCGCCTGGTGCGCGGCATCCTGGAGAAGCGGGGGCCGAGTAACAAGCTCGGCACGCTGGCGCGGGTGTTTTATGTCGCGCAGGTGGGGACGGCCCCGCCGACGATCGCGATGGTGGTCAATGAGCCCCGGCTGTTCACGCCCAACTACATGCGGTACCTGATGAACCGCATCCGCGAGCAGGCGCCCTTTGACGAGGTGCCCTTCCGCGTGTTCGTGCGCAGCCGCAAGCAGTTTGACCGGCGTCGCGAGCGCGAGGAGAAGCGCGACCTGAAGGGCCTGTTCGACACCAGCGCGTTCGATCGCGGCGAGGACCTGGAGCTGACGCCCGAGGAGATCGAGAGCCTGTTCCGCATCCCCGGCGAGGGCGATGGGCAGGCGTTCACCGACGACGACGGCGTGTCGGGCTTCGAGGACGAGGACGGCGAGGTATTCGTCTTTGGCGACGACGAGGCCGAGGACGATCGCTAGGCGAGTCGCGCGTGATCCCAAGACAAATGAAGGCGTGGCCAGGGGCCGGGGGATGAGTCCGGACGCTGGCCACGCCTGGTGTGGCTCGGTGAGCGACTGGGTTGTCGGACTGCGTATGCCGTTGGCCGGAACCGGCTTGGGCTGGGCCTGATCGGCCCGTGCAATCCCATCTTTTCGCCGGATGTCTATTCGTCCGTTGTGCGTGCTGGTTCCAGTTTCTGGAGCAAACACTAACTTCTCGGGCCTTGGGCCTGGGCAGGATTGCCCAGTTTCGGCATCAGCAGCCGGCGTCGAAGGCGTTCTGGAAGGCCAGGAAGTCGAAGAGCGTGAGCTGGCCGTCGGCGTCGTAGTCGGCGCCGGGGTTGCCGCGATCGAAGGCGTTCTGGAAGGCGAGGAAGTCGAAGATGTCGGGGCTGCCGTCGCCGTTGAAGTCGGCCGGGCATGGGATGGAGTCGAGCCCTTGTGGCTCTGCTTCGCCGAGCGCGACCCGCAGCGTCATCAGGCCGGTTGCCGGATCGATCTCCCAGACACGCCGGGTTTGGGAGGTCATGATGAGCGTGCCGTCGCTCTCGAAGACGAGCGAGCTGGGCACCGAACCGACGATGGGTTCGCTCAGCGACACGATGCTGACGATGTTGCCGTTCGATGGCTTGACGGCCACCAGTTCGGGCACGGCGCCGGCACCGGGGGACGTCACCGCGTACAGGTTGCCGTCGGCACGGTTGAAGTCCAGGCCGAAGACGTTCGAGGGAAGGATGTCTGTTCCCACGGGGGTTGCGATGCCGGTAGCGACATCGACCGTGCCCAGAACGCGCCCGGGCGCGATGCCGTAGAGCTGCCCCTCGGGCCCGAAGCTGAGCGAGCCGAAGGCGTCGCCGCCGATGTGGGTCGCCCGGCCGGTGAACGGGTTGACGCGGGAGAGCCCCTCGTCGCTTGCCGGCGAGTTGTTGATGATGTAGATGCCGCCGTATGGGGCAACGGCCATGCTCGTGGGCGTGGTGAAGCGGGTGGGATCGTCGCTGAGGCGACCGACGATCCGCACGATCTCGCCCGTCTGGGTATCGAAGACGTAAAGACCATCGTTGGCGGAATCGACCGCGAACATGCGGTCGGCGTGGGCGATCGAGGCGGCAACGAGAATCGTGGCGGTGAAGATCTTGAGCATCTTGTTCGTCCCCCAATGCGTGGCGTGCGATTCGAAACGGATCATTGTTGCCTTGGAGGACCGGCGCGAGAACGCCCGGGCTGGCGAGATTCAGCTCAATTTCGCGGATGTGTCCGGATATAGGACCCACTGGAGGCACAGGCCCATTGGTGCGGCGGTGGGGCCGGCCTGGCGGCGGTCCTTGCTTTGGAGGATGGCGGGCATGTCGGCGGGATTTATGCGTCCACGGCCGACCTCGTGCAGCGTGCCCGCGATGATGCGGACCATGTTGTAGAGGAAGCCGCTGCCGGCGACGGTGATGGTCACGCGGTGCTCTGCGGTGCGCTCGACGGTGAGCTCATAGATGGTGCGTACGGTGCTCTGGCGGTCGTGGTTGATCTGCGTGAAGGCGGCGAAGTCGTGCTCCCCCACGAGGTGGCTGGCGGCCTCGGCCATGCGCACGGCGTCGAGCGTGTGGTGCGTGTGGGTGACGAAGTTGCGATCGAAGAGTGGACGCTGGTGGTGGTCGTGGAAGGTGTAGGTGTAGGCCTTGCGCTGGGCGTCGCCGATGGGGTTGAAGGCCTCGTGGGTGGGCTCTGCGTGGGTGACCAGGACATCCGCGGGCAGGCGGCCGTTGATGGCGCGGACGAGCGACTCGGTGCCGCGCTCGACGGGCCAGCCCCCACCGTGGCGGGCGAGGTCGAAGCCATCCGAGCATGTAAAGGCGGCAACCTGGCCCCGGGCGTGCACGCCGGCGTCGGTGCGGCTGGCGCCGGTGAGGATGATGGGCTCGCGGACGACCTGGCGGACAGCCAGCTCGAGCACGGCCTGGACGGTCCGCAGGGCGACGCGGCCGGGCGGGGCGGGCAGGGAAGGGTCGGCGTGGTGGATGGCCGACCCGGTGGCCAGCGGTTGGCCCTCGACGGGGGCCGGGGGTTCCTGCTTCTGCCAGCCGCAGAAGCTGGTGCCGTCGTAGGCGGTTGTGAGGCGGTAGGTGGGCACGGGGGGAGGGTATTGGGCGAATTGGGGTCGGGCGGGCAATAGGCCTCGCGGGGGTGCGTTGGGCTTGGCGAGCCCCAGCCTGTGGCGGGCGGGGCAGGACGGATGCCCATCCCAAGAGGAGCAAGAACGATGATCAGGAATCTGACGATGGTTTCGGCGATCGCGGCGTGCCTCGTGTCGGCCAGCAGCGTGTTCGCCCAGAACGCGCCCGATCCGGTGGACGTGGCGCAGCGCTGCGTGGCTCAGATGGAGCAGGTGACCGATCGCACCGTGGGCGCGGTGGGTGACACCACGCAGCGGGTGATCGATCGCATCGCTGACCTGGACGCCTCGGGTGCTTCGGACCGCGAGATCGTCGCCGCCGGCCGGGCCGGCAGCGAGCGCGTGGCGCGTATCGGGAACTTTGGTGCCCGGGGCATCAGCCACTTGGAGCGTCGCTGCGTTGGCCTGCTGGTGCGTCTGGAGGCCGAGCGCACGCTGATCCAGCGCGTCCGAGGCGCGGCCGAGGGCTTCCGCGAAGACATCGGCAACGCGGTGCAGCGCGGCACGATGGCGATCCGTCAGGCGGTTGCCGACGCGATCGGCTGAGGCAGAGTCTCGCAGTCTTGAACCCACTCATCCTGGGTCTTGGCACCCCGCGCCTGGGGAGGGCGGGGTGTTTCTTTGTGGTGAGGGGATGGGCTCGGTTTGCTGGCTTCGTCGTCGACCACGCCGCACGACCACAGCGGTGATGACGATGGCAAGAACGAACAGGCCTCCAATCGAGGCGCACGTGTAGCCGACCACGTGTGCAGCGCCGATCATGAGTTGGCCATCGCCGGTGAGCATGAACGGATCGCGTTCGCGGGCATCGGGCGAGACGCTGTAGATGTAGCCCAGGATCTGGCCGTGGTTGTTGGGCAGGGTTAGCTTCGTGTGCTTGCCGGCGTTCAGGTCGATCTGATAGACCGTCGCGTTGGCGTCCGTTGGTCTCGCGTGTGCAATGAAGAAGTAGTCGTCGTCGGTGGTGCACACCACGACGTCGTTATAGGGAATCTGGAGCTGGTCGGAGACCGGGCCGTAGCGCGTCTGCCGCGTGGGTGTGTTGATGGCGATCGAGTCTTCGACGATGAAGATCTCGTATCCGGCGCCAAGATCTCCTGCGCTCTCACCGAACTTTGGCTGCAATGAAAAACCCCCGATGTCGGCCTATGCCAGTCGGGGGTACGCAGGGATCTATGGACTGGTTCGGCCTTTACGCCGCACTCGCCTTCCTCGCGTTCATCACCCGTTCGGCGTACTTGTTCATCGCGTCGCGGAGCTGCTCGAAGCTGTCGAGCACGTAGAGGATCGGCTGGTAGTGGTCGATCTCGAAGGGCGTGTCGCACACCAGGTCCAGGTCGAAGTCTCGGCGGTCGACGTTCTTGCTGTGCAAGGCGTGCTCGCTCTCGCCCAGGCTGGAGATCAGGCCGCTGCCGTAGAGCTTGATGCGGCCTTCCTCGCGGATGAGGCCGAACTCGACGGTGAACCAGAACAGGCGGCCCAGGCGCTCGATGTGGTAGGGGTCCTCGCAGTGCAGGGCGGCCTTGCCGTAGGTCTGGAGGAACTCGGCGAACACGTCGTCGGCGTGCAGGGGCACGTGGCCAAAGATGTCGTGGAAGATGTCCGGCTCGGGCAGGTAGTGCATGAGCCGCTTGGGGCGGATGGTGATGGTGGTGGGGAACTGGCGGTGGGCCAGGCAGGCGAAGAAGGCCTTGGCGGGCAGGTACCCCGGCACGGGTCGGCTGGCCCAGCCGGTGAGGGCGGCGAGGTTGGCGTTGATGCTCTCGACGCTGGGCACCTTGTCGCTGGGCAGGCCGATGGCCTTCATGCCGTCGAGGAAGACCTTGGATGCCTGGTGGTCGAGGCTCTTGATGCGCTCGCTGAAGAGGGTGCGCCAGACCTCGTGGTTCTCCTGGGTGTAGAGATCCATGTTCTGGGTGATGTAGAACTTGTTGGTGTCGATGTCGGCCGAGGGCTGGAAGGGGGCCTTATCGGCGGCAGCCTGGGCCAGGCGGGCCTCGTCGCTGTCGATGACCTTGCTGTACTCGATATCGCCTCGCATGGGAATCTGCCTCCGGCATCGGGTGGGTGTATCGGGTGATGATATGGGGAAGGGGGCTGGGGTCTCGATCGTCCGATAAACACAGAACCGGTGCGACCCCGCGCGTTGCGGTCGGCGTAGGTGGGGCTTGCGGCGATAGGATCGCGGCAAGCCGATGCAGACGGCACGAATCGGCCGTCGGCGCTGTCGGCTCCGGAGGCCCGGCGCATCGCTGGGCGTGGTGGGACGGCCCGGCCGGGTGGGGGCTCCGAAGGGGAGGGCCCCGGGCATGGTGGCTGAGACTTGCGACAGATTCCCAGGAGGCATGAGGATGCATTCTCGAATGAGTCAGGGGAGCGCGTTCGGTGGGTGGACGCTGGGCGGCGTTGGCGTGGTGAGCGCCATGGTGTGCCTGGTGTCGCCGGCCATCGCTCAGGACGGCGAGGTCGCCCGCCAGCGGCTGGAAGAGGCCCGCGAGGCCATCAAGAACCTCAAGACGCTGCAGTACACCGGCGAGGTGAGCAGCGCGGGCGGGTTGTTCGGCACCATCGAGGCGCTGAGCAGCACCGTGTGGATGGAGCGTGTGGGCGAGGGCGAAGCCGCCGAGTGGAACCACCGCCGGCAGGGCTCGGTGACGGTGCGCAACCCGGCGAGCGGCGAGACCGAGTCGGTCGAGTTCGACGTGGCGCGCAAGGGCCCGAACGTGACCTACATCGCCCACGACCTGCGCACGGTGTATGAGCGGTTCCACCGGGCCGCGCGGCATCGCAGCATTACGGTGGCGCAGACCGGCTGGATCGCCGAGTTTGCCGATGACACGCCGTTCGAGCGTGAGCTGACGCTGCCCGAAGTGACCATGACGCTCCAGATCGGCGGCGACGAGGTGAACGGGCAGGTGTGCGACGTGGTGGAGGTGGACTTTGGCAACCAGCGGCAGGTGGTGCGCTGGTCGATCAGCCAGGAGACCGATCTGCCCCGCCGCAAGGAGACGCGCCTGGGCACCGAGAACATGCAGATGTACACGATCACGAACATCGCGATCGATGCGGAGTTGCCCGAGGACATCTTCACGATCGAGCGGCCCGAGGGCTACGCGGTCAACAGCACGGTGCGGCGTAGCGCTCGCGACGCCGTCGCGGGCAGCCCCACGCAGGTCTTCCCCAAGGCCCGTCCGTTCGAGGTGACCATCGCCGAGGGCCCGGGCAAGGGCGAGACGGTGAGCCTGGAGAGCCTGGCGGGCAACGTTGTGGTGCTGGACTTCTGGACCGGCTGGTCGAGCACGAGCAAGGACTCGCGCTCGGACATCCAGGGGCTGGCCACCCAGTTCCAGGACGATCCGGTGCAGATCGTGAGCATGACCTGGCGCGAGCGCGGCCGGGTGCAGGCGGGCATCGACGCGTGGAAGGACAGCGGCGCGACGTACGCGCTGGCGACCGGGGCCGACGCGGTGGCGCTCGACTACGCCGTCAGCAGCTTCCCGACGGTGTTCGTGGTGACCAAGGACGGGCGCCTGGTGTTCACGATGAACGAGTACAACCCCGAGACGTTCCGCGAGAGCATCGCCGACGCCATCCAGAAGGCGCTCGACGGCGAGTTCGACGGCGCCGCCTCGACCACCACGATCAACAACGGCATGGGTGGCAACCAGGCGACCGAAGAGGGTGGCAACCGCCCGGGTAACCAGGGTGGCAATCAAGGTGGTAACCAGGGCGGAAACCAAGGTGGCAACCAAGGTGGAAACCAGGGCGGGAATCAGGGCGGCAACGACCCGCGCTGATCCGTTCGTTTCGCCACACGCCCACTGAGCCTGATGACAAAGAACGCCCGCGTGCCTGGAGCACGCGGGCGTTTGTCATGGGGTGATGTGTGAGGGATGCTGGGCCGAGCCCTGCGGTGTGTCAGCCGTGCATGAGCGCGGCCTGTGCGGCGGCCAGGCGTGCGATGGGTACGCGGAAGGGCGAGCAGGAGACGTAGTCGAGGCCCGCGGCGTGGCAGAAGTGCACGCTGGAGGGGTCGCCGCCGTGCTCGCCGCAGACGCCGATCTTGAGCAGGTCGTTCGCCTCGCGGCCCTTGGCGATGGCCATCTTGACCAACTCGCCCACGCCGCCCTCGTCGAGCTGCTGGAACGGGTCGGCCGGCAGGATCTCCTGGCCGACGTACTCGGGCAGGAAGGTGGCCGAGTCGTCGCGCGAGTAGCCGAAGGTCATCTGCGTGAGGTCGTTGGTGCCGAATGAGAAGAAGTCGGCGTGCTCTGCGATCTTGTCGGCGGTGATGGCGGCGCGGGGCACCTCGATCATGGTGCCGATCTTGATGTTGAGGGCGCTCTTGATGTCGTTCTCGGCGCGGACGTCGTGGATGGTCTGCTCGACGAGCCTGCGCAGGGTAGCCAGTTCCTTGGCGACGCCCACCAGCGGGATCATGATCTCGGGCATGGCCTTGATCTTGTTGTGCTGGCAGTTGATCATCGCCTCGACGATGGCCCGGACCTGCATGACCAGGATCTCGGGGTAGGTGACGGCCAGTCGGCAGCCGCGGTGGCCGAGCATGGGGTTGAGCTCGTGGAGCTGGTGCACGCGCTGCTCGACCTTCTTGGCGGGCACGCCCAGGGCCTTGGCGACCTCCTTGATGGTCGCCGGCTCGTGGGGCAGGAACTCGTGCAGCGGCGGGTCCAGCAGTCGGATGGTGACCGGCAGGCCCTTCATGGCGGTGAAGATGCCGATGAAATCGTCGCGCTGGTAGGGCAGCAGCTTGGCGAGCGCCTTCTCGCGGTCTTCCTTGTTCTCGGCGAGGATCATCTCGCGCATCGCCAGGATGCGTTCGCCCTCGAAGAACATGTGCTCGGTGCGGCACAGGCCGATGCCCTGGGCGCCGAAGTCTCGGGCGCGGCGGCTGTCCTCGGGCGTGTCGGCGTTGGTTCGCACCTGGAGGGTGCGGTACTTGTCGGCCCAGCGCATGATCTTGGCGAAGTCGCCGCTGAGCTTGGGCTCGACGGTGGTCACCGCGCCGGCCATGACCTCGCCGGTGGAGCCATCGATGGAGATGACGTCCTTGCGGGTGAAGGTCTTGCCGCCGACGGTGAAGTTGCCCTTCTTGGCGTCGATGTGGACCTCGCCCGCGCCGGCGACGCAGCACTTGCCCCAGCCACGAGCGACGACGGCCGCGTGGCTGGTCATGCCGCCGGTGCTGGTGAGGATGCCCACGGCCGAGTGCATGCCGTCGACGTCCTCGGGGCTGGTTTCTTTGCGAACGAGGATGACCGCTTCGCCGGCGTGGGTGCGCTCGACGGCCTCTTCGGCGGTGAAGGCGGGCTTGCCGACGGCGGCGCCGGGCGAGGCGGGCAGGCCGCGCGTGAGCACGGTGTTCTTGGACTTGCCCTTCTCGTCGAAGCTGGGCAGCAAGAGCTGGATGAGGTCGGCCGCGGGGATGCGCAGCAGCGCTTCTTCCTCGGTGATGAGGCGTTCTTTCACCATGTCGCAGGCGATGCGGACGGCGGCGGCGCCGGTGCGCTTGCCCGTGCGCGTCTGGAGCATGAAGAGCTTGCCGCGCTCGATGGTGAACTCGATGTCCTGCATCTCTTTGTAGTGCTCTTCGAGCGTGCCTTTGATCTTGATGAGCTGGTCGTGGACCTTGGCGTTCCACTTGGGCATCTCTTCAACGGGCTGGGGCGTGCGGATGCCCGCGACGACGTCCTCGCCCTGGGCGTTGATGAGGAACTCGCCGTAGAACTTGTTCTCGCCCGTGCTGGGGTTGCGCGTGAAGGCCACGCCGGTGCCCGAGTCGTCGCCCATGTTGCCGTAGACCATCGCCTGGATGTTGACGGCGGTGCCCGTGAGGCCCGTGATGCCGCTGAGGCGGCGGTAGCTGATGGCGCGGTCGGCGTTCCAGCTCTTGAAGACGGCCTCGATGGCCAGCTCGAGCTGCTTGCTGGGGTTCTGGGGGAACTCGTCGCCCACGGCCTTGCGGTAGACGGTCTTGTAGGCTTCGGCGAGCTCGACGATGCCGTGCTCGGGCACGTCGTTGTCGGTCTTGGCCTGGTACTTGAGCTTGATCTTGTCGAAAGCCTTCTCGAAGACCTCGTGGCCCACGCCCATGACCACGTCGCCGAACATGTTGATGAGGCGGCGGTAGGCGTCGTAGGCGAAGCGGCGGTTGCCGGTGACGTTGGCCAGGCCCTCGACGGCCTCGTCGTTGAGGCCCAGGTTGAGGATGGTGTCCATCATGCCCGGCATGCTGACGGCGGCGCCCGAGCGGACGGAGACCAGCAGCGGGTTGTCCTTGCTGCCGAACTCGCGGCCCATCTC
The DNA here is from genome assembly GCA_040219675.1 of Phycisphaerales bacterium. Taxonomy (GTDB): domain Bacteria; phylum Planctomycetota; class Phycisphaerae; order Phycisphaerales; family UBA1924; genus JAHCJI01. The sequence continues at coordinate 149,619 of JAVJRZ010000005.1, forward strand.
CTTGGCGACCAGCGACATGTTCTGGTGGACCTCGTTCATGAGGCCGTGGGGCAGTCGCTTGCCGCCCTCGTAGTACTTGGCGCAGGTCTCTGTGGTGATGGTGAAGCCGGGGGGCACGGGCAGGCCGATGGAGGTCATCTCCGAGAGGTTGGCGCCCTTGCCGCCGACGAGCTGCTTCATGTCGCTGGTGGCTTCGGTCTTGGCCTTGCCGAAGTAGTACACCATCTTGGCGTCTCGTGGCCTTCCGCCGACGTTGGGCCTGGTCTTCTTGACCGTGGGGGCCTTCTTGGTGGTCTTGGCGGCGTGACGCTTGGAGGTCTTTGCGGTGGGTGCCATCGGCGCGTCCTATACTCGGATGCTGTTTGGGATACTTTCCAGGCCATGTCGCGCGACGTGGCCTGCCTAGCGTGAAGGTTTGTCGCTCTACGGTCGGGCGACAGGTGCTCGATCGCCGGGAGTGAGATATTAGAGGACCATTTCGCCTTTGACGACTCCCGCCGCCGAAACCGTTGCCAGCTTTCGCTCGGTGTTTTCCGGGCCCGAGGGCTCCGGGCAGGCCTTCGACAGCCTGCGCTCGTGCCAGCATAAGGGTCCGATAGCCATGGTCGTGCGGGGCGATCGGGCGTCGCTGCGCGTGGGAACGTCGTGGCGGGCGGTCTCTGAGGATCGACTGACGCCGGTGGGGCGGGGCCCGTTCGTGGGCGTGGTGGCGTACGAGATCGGGCAGGTGCTCGAGCCGACGAGCACGGCGCCCCGGCCCGGCATGGCCCCCGGCGGGGCGAGGCTCGAGCCGGCCTGGGGGCTGGGCGGATGGCTGGAGCTGGCCGAAGCGGTCGCGCCTACCCCGCGGTCGCCCGGGGGCTGCGCCGGAGAGAGGCCCTACACGCTCGGGCCGATGCGCAGCGTGGTGGGGCGCGAGGCGTACGTCCGCAGCGTGGCGCGCGCGGTGGAACTGATCCACGCCGGCGACATGTACCAGGTGAACCTGACGCACCCCCTGGTGGGCAGGTTCGAGGGCAGCACGCGGGCGTTGTTCGCCGACCTGGCCGCCGCGTCGTCGCCGGCGTTCGGGTGCTACGTCGAGCTGCCGCCGCTGCCCGACGGCCGCCAGCGCGCGGTGCTGAGCCTGAGCCCCGAGTTGCTGCTGCGTTTCGAGGCGGCGTCGAGGACCCTGACGACCGAGCCCATGAAGGGCACCCGGCCGGCGACCGAAGCGGGGCTTGCCGACCTGAACCTCGCCGAGAAGGACAAGGCCGAGCTGGCGATGATCGTCGACCTGATGCGCAACGATCTTGGCCGCGTGTGCGAGATCGGCAGCGTTCGGGTCGATGCGCCGCGCATGCTGCATCGGCACGGGCCGGCGGCGGGCGGGGTCTGGCAGGCCAGTGCGCGTGTGTCCGGGCGATTGCGTGAAGGCCTGGCTCTGGAAGACGCCCTGCGCGCGACGCTGCCGGCCGGCTCGATCTCGGGCGCGCCCAAGGTGCGCGCGATGCAGGTGATCCACGAGCTGGAGCCTATGCCTCGCGGTCCGTACTGCGGGGCCATCGGCTTGGTCGACGAGGCCGGCAACGCCGAGCTGGCCGTGGGCATCCGCACTGCGGTGGTGGTGGGCGACCAGATCCGCTACGACGTCGGCGCGGGCATTGTCGCGCAGAGCGAGCCCGAAGCGGAGTGGCTCGAGACGCTGGCGAAGGCTGGCCCGTTGCGTGCTGTCGGTGTGCGGATCGAGGATGATCGCTGATGCCCGCCGTGCGAGCCGATCTCGTGGACGTCTACGTCTTTCGTGAGGTCGGCGGTGCGCACGAGTTGCTCCAGCTCCGCCGGACGGGCGAGCCTATGGCCGGGACGTGGCAGCCGGTGATGGGCCACATCGAGGCGGGCGAGACGGCGGTGCTGGCGGCCGTGCGCGAGCTGGGTGAGGAGGTTGGCCTTCGCCCCGCCGGCGGCGCGTGGCTCGGCTTCTGGCAGCTCGAGGAGGTGCACCCATACTTCGTCGCGGCGCTCGATGCGGTCGTGCTGTCGCCGAGGTTCGCCGTGCAGGTGGACGCAAGCTGGGAGCCCGATCTCTCGGGCGAGCGCACGCATGATGGCCATCGATGGGTGCGCGGCGACGATGTGCGCGGGCGGTTTATGTGGCCCGGGCAGGTGCGCGCGTGCGAGGAAGTCGCAGGGCTGCTGGCTACGCGCGGATCCGTGCTGGAGCGGGCGCTTCGCCTCGAGCCTCCGGCTTCGGCTCGTTGACCAGGCTGGGCATCAGCGGGAAGGCGTCGGCACTGACGCCCAGCAGGCGCGGGGCCTCGGCCCAGGGCGCGATGGTGCGATAGCCCATGCCCACGGCGTGCAGCTCGGCGAGCGCGTCGAGCATCGGGCCGGGCGACATCGTCGCGATCACCAGGCGATCGGCGTGCAATGGGCTGGTGATGATCTCCACGCCCAGCTCTTGGAGCGCCCGTCGCACGGCCCATGCGTGCTTGCCCTCGTGCGAAAGGCACGCCGTGTCGAAGGGCTGGTCGTCCATCGATCGTCCGATCGCCTCGCGCGCGTGCGTGAGGCCGGTCAGCCGATCGTGGGCCGCGTGGGTGAGTGGCGTGCGTTGGAGCGTGGGCCGGATGGCACGGAGCTCGGCGACGCCCAGCCCAAAGCCCACGTGGGCGTTCTCCTTGTTTGCGATGAACGCGCAGCGGCGCAGGTGCTCCTTGCGCAAGAAGGCCCGCTCGGCGCCCGGGGCGTATCGCTCGATGACGACGCCGGTGTTGCGCGTCACGAAGCGCAGCATGGCGTTGAGGTCTCGGCCGGTCGAGGCCTTGTGGTGCAGCACGCGGAACCACGGGCTCATCTCGACACGCCAGCCCGCGGCGATCAGCCGGGCGGACAGGTCGTGCTCTTCGGCGTAGTACACAAAGCTGGGGTCGTAGCCGCCGGCGTTCAGGAACGCGCTCTTGCGCACGGCGACGCCGCACCCGACGAATACTTCCGGGAGCCCGCCCCGCTCGCGCGAGCCGTCGGGCAGGAAGATGTCGGCCATCACGGCGGCCGTGTCGTCGCCGGCGCGCTCGAGCGCGTGGACGAAGCCCAGGTCAATCGGCGCGCTGTCGTCGTCGAGCATGACCAGCCAGTCGTGCCGGGCCTGCTGGGCCGCGATGTTGCGCGCGGCTGCTCCCAGGTTTTCTTCGAGCTCGATGACGCGCACGGGCAGGGCCGTCTCTGGCAGGAGAGACTCTGGAGAAAGATCTGATGCGTTGTCGGCGATGATCAGCTCGGCGCTGTCCGGGCGGTCGCGATGCAACGCTTCGAGCGCCAGCACCGTGCGCGCCAGCTCATCGGGGCGGTTGCGCGTGCAGATGATGTAGGAGATCTGGGTCATGCCGTGGCCCTCGATGGAACCCCGCCGGCGTCGGTGTAGACCAGGTGGGCGGCGTCGAGGCGATCGAGCGCGGCGATCAACTCGCCCAGGCTGGCCAGGGTGTGGCCCGGGCGGGTGACGGCGATCGACTCGGCCAGCGCGCCCAGCATGGCGGCCACGATCGGTGCGCGGCTGGTGTCGTCGGACGATTGGGCGCCCAGCAGCCCCAGCGTGGCGGCGGCCAGCACCGCGGCGTCGGCGCCCGACTGATCGAGCGAGATCGGCGCCAGGCTGGGCACGGGCTGGGCGTGCACGCGGGCGGGCCAGCCGTCGCCGGCGTCGATCGCTTCGCTCAGCCGGCCGAACGCGACCAGGCCCTCGGGCCCCAGGCCGACGATGGCGGCGCGGGCCTGGGCCGCGTCCATGGCCGACCATGCCGCCGACGTGAGGCTCCCGGAGGGGTTGGCCACGGCGCGGCGCAGCTCGGGCTCGTTGGCCACCAGCAGGTCGGCGTGGCGGATGGCCAGCGGGCTGGCGCTGCGGGCCTGCGCGCTGGCGGTCAGCAGGCTTGTGCGCGGGCGGATGGCCTCCACCAGTTGCCGGGCCGCCGAGCGGCTGAGCAGGCCCAGCCCCTGATCGGCGACGCACACCGCGTCCACGGTCGGCGCGAGATCGGCCGCGGCATGGATGAGGGCGCCGTGCTGCTGCGCATCGGCGGCGATGGGCCGAGCGTGGTCGATGGTCATCAGCTTCTGGGCGCCCGAGAGGTAGTGCTCGACGAGCAGTGGCTCGGTCGTGCGGACGGGCGCCTCGACGCGCACGCCCGCCGCGTGCAGCCGCAGCTCGATGTCGCGGCCCGCGTGGCCCTCGGGCAGGCAGGTCAGCAGCGTGGGACGCGCGCCCATGGCGGCCAGTTGCAGCGCCACGCCGGCCGCGCCCGCGTCGAAGCGCGTCTGGGCGCCGGGCCGCAGCGTCATGACGGGCTCGCGCGAGCCCATGAGCGGCGCCTGGCACACGCGATAGACCTCTTCGATGGCCTCGCCGATGACCAGCACGCGCGCATTGGTCGTGCGATGCAGCGTGTCGCGCAGGTCGGGCCCGCTCAGTCCGGGCTTGTGCATGAGCTGGGCCAGCGCGCCGCTCTGCGCATCCACGCCCGTGTCGCGGCCGCTCTCCAGCGCGGCGATGAGCGCCGAAGAGCTGAACACGATGTCGCCCGAAGAGAACACCACCCGCCCGCCGGCCGACTGCACGGCCTGGCGTTCGGCGGCGAACCTCGGGTCGTCGTTGGACTCGTACTCGCGGCCCTTGACGTACACGTCCGGCTCGACGTCGCGCAGGATGCCTTCGGCCGTGGGCTCGTGCACGATGTGCACCGCGTCGACCATGTCCAGGGAGGCCAGGTTCTCGGCCCGCAGGTCGTGGGGGATCAGCGGCCGGCCCGGCCCCTTGCTGATGCCGCGGTCGGCGGTGATGGTGACCAGCAGGGCGTCGCCCTGGGCCCTGGCCCACCGCAGGTGCCGAACATGCCCCGGATGGACGATGTCGAAGCAGCCGTGGCATTGCACGAGCCGGCGGCCACGCTCGCGCAGCGCGGCCCGCCAGGCGAGCAGCTCGGCTCTGTCGAGGATGGCCGGATGGCGTGCTTCGGGGCTCACGCCCTGCTTATCGGCTCCCCGGAGGGGGTGGATGAAGTCAAGGTCCGGGTAGAAGTGTCCGAAATCTCCTTCGAGGCCGCTCGGCTCGGCAAACGCCGGCCCACGGCTGGCATGCTCGGAATTCGCAAGAAGGGGCCCCAGGACATGGATCGAATCTCTGACGCGTTGGTGCTGGTGCTCGACGAGGGCTCGACGCTCGTGCAACTGGAGCGCAGCGGCGCCCTGGCGCGGCATACGGGCCTGTGGAAGGCGATGGGCGCACGCCATGGCCGGCTGATCTTCGTCTCGCACGATCGCGGTGAAGAGGCGACCCAGGCGGTACGACTCGCCCAGGGGCTGGACGCCGAGTGCGTGTGCGATGATCGCGGCACCCTGGCCCACGAGCACCAGGACCGGGCCGCGGCGACGGTCGCCCAACTCCTGGAAGGCTCCAAGAGCGTCGTGGTGCAGGCCGTGGGCCTCATGGCGGCGCCCACGGCCGTGGCGGTCAGCACGGCGCTCCAGCGCGCGGGCATCCAGACGGCGTTCCTGGCCGAGGGGGCCGATCTGTGGAGCCGCCAGTCGATCTGCGAGTTCGGGCCCACGTCTCGCGCGGCCCTCGAGGCGGCCTATCGCGAGCAATTGGCGTGCACCACGGCCCACGTCGTCCTGGCTGGCTGCGGGCCGGTGGCCGACGACCTGGTGTGGCGCTTCAACCTGCCCGCCGAGCGCGTGCGGGTGGTGCCCATGCCGGTGCTCAGCGATTCGTGCTCGATCCACGCCGAGCAGCGGGCCAAGTCTGAGATCTTGGCGTTCGGGCCGGTCAACAAGCGTTCGCGGCTGCACCTGGCGGTCGAGGCGGTGGCCCAACTGCGCGCGACCGATTGCCCCGATGCGACGCTCACGGTGCTGCTCGATGGCCCCGAGGCGGGGGCGCTGCGGGCCCAGGCCGAGTCTCTGGGTGTCCCGATGGAGTTGATCGCCAGCCCAACGGCCGAGCAGGCCGAAGAGGTCCTCAAGCGGTGCTCGCTGATGGTCTATACGGCCACCAGCGAGACCAACCCGCCCGCGGTGTTCGAGGCGCTGGCCGTCGGCACGCCCATCGTGCTGGCCGTGGACCCGCTGTGCGCCATGGAGGTGGTGCACGGGGTGAGCGGCCTGCGGATGCCGCCCGAGGCCGACGCCCTGGCACGGGCCATCGGCGGTCTGCTGATGGACGGCCCCTGGCGCGACGCCATGGGCAACGCCGGGCGAGAGCGGGCGTACCGCGAGCACAGCAGCCCGGCGGTGGCCCAGGCCATGGCCGCCGCTCAGGTCTCGGCCCTCGAGTTGGCCTCGCGGCAGGCCTTGCCGCTCGATGCGGGGCTGATCCTGTGCAGCGAGGGGCTGCGCGACCTGGCGCCCGCCGAGGCGGCCCAGGCCTGGGCGCGAGCCGTTGCCGAGCACCTCAGCCGTGTCGAGGGCGATCGGCAGGCGCACCTGGAGGCGATCGCCAGCGCCTTGGCCGATCTGCCGAAGCCGGGGTCATCCCTGAGTCGCACGAGCGCGGCGTAGGTTTATCGGACGGCAAAAGCTGCCGATCTAGGCCGCTGTCGGCGTCTGCCAGCACCGAATCTGTCGCATGGTGTCGGTTGTGACGATAACGAGGGATGTACGGAGTCGGCCGCGGCTCCGGCCAGAGGCGACCAAAGCCAGGGAAGTGCGACATGGACGAGCAGCTTCAGACCCAGGGTCCGGATCGTGATCGGCGTCGATTCCGCAGGTTGCCGGTCGACCGGGTGGGTAAGGTGTTCGTTCGCCGGGCCCTGCGGTACCTGCCTGTGCGGGCCCTGGACGTCTCGTTGGGCGGCCTGCTGCTGGAGGTCAAGACCGACCGTCCGCTGCATGTGGGCGAGATGATCGAGGTGATCATCGGCGACCAGCAGAGCGCGGTGGTGGCCGACGACGACGTCGTGGAGGCCCGCATCGCCCACGTCCGCGCCGGGGCCGACGGCACGCAGCGTGTTGGGCTGGCGTTCGCGACCGAGGGCGCGATGGCGGCCGTCGCCGCCTGAACGCCTTGCCAAGGGTTGCCGCCCATCGCCGTGTGGGCTATTGGCGACAGTTCCCCGGGCCGGGTTTCCCGCCTGCCAACAATCTTTTTCCGGTTTGTCGGCCGATGGCCGATGCCTGCATGCGCGCAATGCCTGCGCTTGTCGGAGGACCCATGGCCCTGGGCGTCGTGGCTCTGGAACAACGTACGCGGTGGTTGATCTCGCCCCGGGCCGGCTTGGCCGCGGGGGCGTTGGCGTGCCTGCTGCTGGCCGACCAGGCCCTCGGGCAGTCTTTGGCCCAGGTGCAGGGTGCTCCGCCGCTGGGCGAGGGTGCTCGGGCGCTGACCACCAGCGACTGGCTGGCGATCATCATCCGCGTGGCCGCCCCCTTGGTGCTGGTGATCCTGTTCCTGGCCGACTTCATCCGGCCGGGGTCGTTCCGGCGTGCGGGCAAGCGCGACGTGGTGGCCTACCAGTGGCCCGTGTGGCTCTTCGGGGCCTTCGTGGTGGTGTCGGCCCAGATCTTCGGGGCCCAGGCCTTCGGGCAGATCACCGTGCTGTGGGACTGGCTGGCCGGCCAGGGCGGGCCCGTGCAGCCGCTGGAGGCCAGCCAGACGCGTGACGAGGCCCTGACGCAGCTCGGGGCGGTGGTCTTTGGCATCTTCGCCGGCGCGGTCATGGTGTACCTGCTGAACAAGCGCGAGCACGACGAGGGCATGCGCTTCGGGGCGGGCGATATCCCGCTGGGCCTGCTGGCGGTGCTGATCGCCTTCCCGGTGGTTGCCGCCGCGGGCGAGGCCAGCCGCCTGCTGTTCACCTACGCCTCGGGCGAGGATCAGCAGCCCGTGGCCCATGCCACGCTCGAGCTCATCCGCCAGAACTCGGACGACCCGTGGACGTGGGTGATCATCTTCACGGCGATCGTGGGGGTGGCGATCATCGAGGAGCTCATCTTCCGGGCCTTCGTGCAGACCTCGATCCTGCGGATGACCGGGTCGGCGTGGCTGGCGATCATCATCACCTCGGCGGTGTTCGCCCTGGTGCACCGGGCGGGCGATGCTGTCCCGTGGCACGCCATCCCTACGCTGTTCGTGCTGGGCCTGGCGATCGGCGTGGCCTACGAGCGGTTCAAGGGGCTGGGCGTGCCGATTGCCATGCACGCGGGCTTCAACGCCATCAACATCGCCCTGGTGCTGTGGGTGGTCGATCCGACGCCGCAGCCCGAGCCCTTCGACCCGACGACCGCGCCCGACGGCTACCAGTTGGAAGGCGGACCGGACCCGGCGGACCCGCCGACCACCGACCCATCGGGCCAGCCCGTGGGCTCGCCCGCCCGGCCGCCGAGGTAGGGGTGCTCGGGCCGGCAAGGTGGGTTGGTTGCTGGGTTGCCTGATTTGTTTGTGGCCGCCAACGCCGGTACTGTCCGTGGCTTTGGGTCGTGTAAAGCCCCAGTGTGGAAGTCGGTCCGTGCGTCGCCGTCGCGGCGGGGGTTTGGCCGTGGCCGCGCTGCTGCTGGCGTGCGGCGGGGCCCTGGCGCAGGCGCCGGCGGACCGGAGCGACGCCGTCGAGGACCTTGCCGGCCCGCTTGCGAGCTATGCCGACCGGCTGGTGCGCGGCGTGGTGCTGCGTCAGCCGGCCGACGGCGGCCGGTTCACGCAGCTCGACCCCACGCTGGAGACGATGGCGCGCAACCAGATCCGCACGCAGGCGGGCTCGGCGCTCGACCCGCAGACGCTGCTGCAGGATCGCCGCACGCTCGATCGCCTGGGGCGGTTCCGGCGGATCGTGGTGGAGGCGGTGCCGCAGGACGACGGCTCGGTGGTGGTGGTGTTCACGCTGGACCCCCAGCCGCTGATCTTCGTGGTGCAGCCGGTGGGCAACCGGGCGTTGAGCGATCAGGACATTTCCGAGCTGACCGACGTGCTGGTGCTCAACCCGGTCGACCCGGTGCTGATCCGCAACGTGGCCCGCGACATCGAGCGGGCGTACGCCATCGAGGGCTACACCGAGGCCCAGGTGACGCCCGACCTGTCCGAGGTCGAGGAGACGGGCCAGCTCTTCCTTCGTGTGCGCGAGGGCAGCCGGCTGCGCGTGACGGGCGTGCGCTTCGAGGGCAACTCGGTCTTCAGCGATCGGCTGCTGCGCTCGCAGGTGGAGGTCAAGCCCTATGCGCCGGTGGTCAGCAAGGGCCGCTTCGACGAGGCCCAGGTCGAGCGCGACGTGCAGGCGCTGATCAACTTCTACCGCGATCGCGGGTACGTGGACGTGCGCGCCGGCTGGCAGCGGATCGACGCGCCCAACGGCCGCGAGGTCATCGTGGTGTACCACGTGTCCGAGGGCGAACGCTACACGGTGCGCGACGTGCTGGTGGAGTACACCGACGAGCTGCTGCGCGAGGACTTCGTGCCCAGGCTCAGCCCCGAGCAGGTCCGCGGGCTGATGTCGATCAAGACCGGCGACGTGTACAACGCGCGGCTGATCAACCGCGGCATCGAGGATGTCTACGCCGCCCTGACGCGCATGGGCTACACGACCTGCCAGGTGCGTGTCGAGGACCTGACCGACGCCCAGGACAACCTGGTCGACCTGCGTGTGAGCATCACCGAGGGGCCGGCCAGCAAGGTCGGGCTCATCCAGGTCATCGGCAACACCATCACCAAGCTGCGCGTGGTGCTGCGCTACGTCGACCTCCAGCCCGACACGCCCGCGGACATCCACGAGCGGCGGCGCGTGGACGAATCGGACGGCGAGCGCACGCGCGACCGGCTCGTGCGCAGCCGGTTCTTCGGCCCGCTGGGCTTCCCCGATGTGCAGATCGTGCTCCAGGACCCCGTGGGCGCGGGCAACCACCGCGACGTGCTCATCAGCCTCCAGGAGGCGCGCACGGCCAACTTCAGCATCGGCGCCGCCGTCAGCAGCGACTCGGGCGTCACCGGCCAGTTCAGCATCAGCGAGAACAACTTCGACATCACCGACTGGCCCGAGAGCTTCGACGAGTTCATCGGCCGGCGGGCCTTCCGCGGCGGCGGCCAGCGCATCGCGCTCAATCTCTCGCCGGGCAACGTCAGCGAGAACTACTCGCTCCAGTTCGCCGAACCGTTCCTGCTGGAGAGCAACTACGGCCTGAACACGTCGGTGTATTACCGATCGTTCGACTTTGACGACTTCGACGAGGCCCGCGCGGGCGGCACGCTGGCCATCGGGCGTTCCTTCGGCAACCGCTGGCGCGCCAGCCTGTCCACGCGGATGGAGAACATCCGCATCACCAGCATCGCCGAGGACCGGCCGGTGGAGTTCTTCGAGGTGCAAGGCAGCAACCTGCTGGACGTGCAGGGGTTGACGATCTCGCGCACGAGCTTCGACCAGCCCATCCTGCCCACGCGCGGCACGGCGTTGCAGGCCAGCTTCGAGCAGGCGGGCGTCTTCACCGACGACTTCGACTTCACGCGGCTGCGCGCCAGCGGCATCGTGTACGTGCCCATCCGCGAGGACTTCCTGGGCCGCGCCACCGTGGCCAACTTCTCCGGCCGCGTGGGCTACATCCCAGACCCCGTGGGCGACGTGCCCTTCTTCGAGCGTTTCAGCACGGGCGGGGCCAGCTTCCGCGGCTTCGGCCTGCGCGGCATCGGGCCGGTGGGCATCCAGAACGACACCGGGCTGCCCGGGCCCGACCAGGTGGGCGGCACGTGGGAGCTGTTCGTGGGCGCCGAGATCCAGCAGCCGATCTTCAACGAGAACTTCCGCCTGGTCTTCTTCACCGACATGGGCACCATCACCAACCGACCCGGCTTTGACAACTGGCGCGTCAGCGTGGGCACCGGCCTGCGGCTGACCGTCCCGGCGCTCACGCCCGTGCCGCTGGCGTTCGATTTTGGTTTCCCCGTCGTCAAGGAGCCCACCGACGACACGCGGATCTTCACGTTTACCGTTGAGGTGCCGTTCTAGAAGAAGGGATTGGGCATTGGGCACCAGGCATTGGCCGGAGCGATGTTACCCAGTTCCCTCTTCCTCATGCCTGATCCCCAATCCCCGATGCCTCCGGAGATTCCCATGCCCCTGACCAGCTCCGTCACCCTCGGCCGCAGCGGCCTTCGCGTCAGCCCGTTCTGCCTTGGAACGATGACCTTCGGCGAAGAGTGGGGCTGGGGCAGCGACGTGGAGACTTCCAACCAGGTCATCTCCACCTACCGCGAGCACGGCGGGAACTTTCTCGATACCGCCAACATGTACACCAAGGGCCACAGCGAGGCCATCATCGGCGACTATTTTCACGACGGCCCGGGCAAGGGGGATCGTGATCGCATGGTCATCGCCACCAAGTTCCTCAGCAACATGTACGCGGGCGACCCCAACGGCGGGGGCGCGAGCCGCAAGACCATCTATGAGAGCTGCGAGCAGAGCCTGCGGCGCCTCAAGACCGATTACATCGACCTGTACTGGATGCACTTTCACGACAAGCACACGCCCATCGACGAGACGATGCGGGCGCTCGATGACCTCGTGCGGCAGGGCAAGGTCCGCTACATCGGCTTCAGCGACACGCCCGCGTGGAAGGTCGTGCAGGCGCAGTACGAGGCCATCTTCCGCGGCTGGAACCCGCTGATTGCGCTGCAGATCGAGTACTCGCTGCTCGAGCGCACCGTCGAGCACGACCTGGTGCCCATGGCCCGCGAGATGGGCCTGGGCGTCACGCCGTGGAGCCCGCTCAAGGGCGGGATACTTACCGGCAAGTACACGCGGCAAGACATCCCCAAGGAGGGCGAGGGCCGCTACAAGGAGGACAGCCGCTACCTGACCGAGCGGACCTTCAAGATCGTCGATGCGCTCAAGGACATCGCCAGCGCGCACGACGCCAGCCCCGCGCAGGTGGCGCTCAAGTGGGTGCAGGACCGCGCGGGCGTGGCGTCCACGATCATCGGCGCCCGCAAGCTCGACCAGCTCGAGGACAACCTCAAGGCGCTGGCGATCGAGCTCACCGACGAGCAGACCCAGCGGCTCGACGAGCTGAGCGCGCCCGACCCCATCTTCCCCCACGCCTTCCTCGAGCAGGTCAAGCACGCGTACCAGGGCGGCACGACCGTCAACGGCGAGGCGAGCGAGCGGCCCCAGCTCATGCCCCAGGGCGAGGACGACCGCTGGTAGGGGGCGCCGCTCCGCGGGGCGGGACGCGTTCGCGGCGGCCGGGATCGGGTTCGGGCCGCCCGGCACGCGATTGCGGGCGACCAAGACGGAGTCCTGGGCGACCAAAGTCGAGTTCTGGGCGACCAGAAATCGATTCCGGACGCCCCAAACCGGAATCCGGGCGACCAGAAATCGTTTTTGGGCGCCCAAAAACGGAATCTGGTCGCCCAGAACCGGTTTCTGCGCGGTGGATGTTTGGTTCTATGCCCAGAAAGCCCGAGCAGAACCCTAGTCCAGCTCGTGGGCGAAGCGGGCGGGCGTGCCGCGGTAGCTGGGGTCGAACTGCCCATCGTGGTAGACCGTGTGGCCGGCGACGATGGTGCGGACGACCCTGCCCTTCAGGCGATCGCCGTGCCAGGGGCTCCAGCGGCACTTGGTCTGCTGCTCGTCGTCCCTGACGAGGTGGGTCTTGTTCAGGTCCACCAGCGCCAGGTCGGCGTCGTAGCCGGGGATGATCGAGCCCTTGTTGACGATGCGCCAGGTCTTGGCGGGCTTGACGCACATCCAGTCGACGATCTGCTCGAGCGTGCACCGGCCGTCGTGCATGGCGGTGAGCATGACGGCCAGCGAGTTCTCGACGGCGGGCATGCCGCTGGGGCTCTTGGGGTAGGGCTGGGATTTTTCTTCCAGCGTGTGGGGCGCGTGGTCGGTGACGACCATCTCGAGCACGCCGTCGCGAAGGGCCTGCCAGAGCGCTTCGACGTCGGCCTTTGTCTTGACGGCGGGGTTCATCTGGATGCGCGTGCCCAGGCGGTCGTAGTCGTCGACGGTGAACCAGAGATGGTGCGGGCAGGCCTCGCCCGTGACCACTCCGTGGAGGCTCTTCTGGGCCTGCGCGATCAGGGGAATCTCGTCGGCCGTGGAGACGTGCAGCACGTGGAAGCGGTGCGCATGGCGCAGGGCGAGGTCGATGGCCCGCGCGGTGCAGATGCGCGCGGCGGCGTGGTCGCGGATCTTGGAGTGATCGTGCACGGTTGTGCCGCCGCCCAGCTTGGCCGCGTTGGCCTGGACTGTGGGCTCGTCCTCGCAGTGGGCGCAGATGGGCAGGGTTGTGGTGGCGAAGATGGCCTCGAGCGCGTCCTGATCGTCGACGTACAAATTGCCGGTGCTCGAGCCGATGAAGATCTTGATGCCCGCCACGCGCCTGGCGCGTTGCAGCTCTTCGAGATTGTCGGTGCTGGCGGCGATGTAGAAGCCGTAGTTGACGATGCAGCGGTCGGCGGCCAGGCTCAGCTTGTGGTCGATGGCCTCCTGCGTGGTCGCCGGCGGCTGGGTGTTGGGCATCTCGATGAAGGTGGTGACCCCGCCCGAGGCGCACGCGAGCGTGGCGGTGTGCAGGTTCTCCTTGTGCGTCAGGCCGGGCTCCCTGAAGTGCACGTGGCTGTCGATGACGCCGGGGATCAGGTGCAGGCCGGCGGCGTCGATGGTTTCGTCGACGCGGGCGCTGGGGGCGGGGTCGACGTCGAGGATGCGGCCGCCGCCCAGCAGGACCGAGGCGGGGCGCGTGCCGTCGGGCAGCACGCAGGTGGCGTTGTCGATGCGGACTCTGGGCGTGGGCATACGGGCTCCTTGGTCGCGGCGCGGGGCGAACCTACCGTAGCAGCGAGGACCGAACGCATGGCACCCAGCACCCGGCGCAAGCCCGCGCAGACCCATCTGACCGACGCCCACATCGACCTGGCCACCCAGGCCGCCCGCTGCGTCGTGCAGACCCACGAGGCCATCGTGGGGTACTTGAAGCACGGCCAGACGCTGGCCGAGATCGACCGCTTCGTGGGCCAGACGCTCGACAATCTCGGCTGCAAGAGTTGCTTCAAGGGCTACCGCGCCGGCCGGCACCCGCCCTTCCCCGCCCACGCCTGCCTGAGCGTCAACGAGACCGTCGTGCACGGGCACCCGGGCAGCTATCAGGAGCCCTTGCGCGAGGGCGACGTGCTCAAGGTCGACATCGGCGTGACGCGCCACGGCTGGATCGGCGACGCGGCGTACACCTACAGCTTCGGCGAGCCCGACGCGACCACGCGCAGGCTCATGGACTGCGGCAAGGAGGCCCTGCGCCGCGGCATCGCCGCCATGCGGCCCGGCGCTCCACTCGTCGCCTGGGCCAGGGCCATCCAGCCCTACGTCGAGAAGGACTGCGGTTTCCACATGGTGCGCGGGCTGGGCGGCCACGGCATCGGGCGGAGTTTGCACACCCCGCCCTTCATCGCCAACACCGTGCCGAAGGTCGCCGCGCTGGAATGGCGCGAGGCGGGCGACCTGTTTACGCCCGGCATGCTGCTGGCCGTCGAGCCCATGATCGCCGTGGGCACGGGCAAGATCACCCAGGAGGGCAACGCCTGGCCGCTGAAGATCGCCGACGGCAGCCAGAGCGTGCACTACGAGGCCGACGTGCTCATCACCGAGGACGGGCCGCGCGACCTGACGGCGGGCCTGCTCGACCTGCCCGATGTCGTGACCACGTAAGCTCACAAGAAGGAGGAGGAAGCAATGCCCAAGGTTGGAGTCATCCTCAGCGGGTGCGGCGTGTTCGATGGCGCCGAGATCCACGAGGCCGTGGCCGTGCTGCACGCGCTCGATCGCCACGGCGCCGATGTCGTGTGCCTGGCGCCCAACATCGAGTTGCAGGAGATCGACCACCAGACGCAAGAGCCCACCGGTAACACGCGCAACGTGCTGCGCGAGGCCGCCCGCATCGCCCGCGGCGACATCACCGATCTGGCGACCGTCACCGGCGACCAGTTCGACGCCATCGTGCTGCCCGGCGGCTTCGGGGCGGCCAAGAACCTGTGCGACTTCGCGACCAAGGGCGCCGATTGCACCGCCGACGGACAGACCGCGCGCGTGCTTAAGGAAGCCCACGCCGCCGGCAAGCCCCTGGGCTTCGCGTGCAT
This sequence comes from Phycisphaerales bacterium, assembly GCA_040219675.1. Classification (GTDB taxonomy): domain Bacteria; phylum Planctomycetota; class Phycisphaerae; order Phycisphaerales; family UBA1924; genus JAHCJI01. The sequence goes on from JAVJRZ010000005.1 coordinate 164,707, forward strand.
CAGCCCCGCGCTGGCGGCCCGCGTCTTCGGCGAGAGCTTGCACCCCACGCTGACCATCGGCAACGACAAGGGCGCCGCCGCGGGGCTCGAGAAGCTGGGGGCGAAGCACCAGGACTGCGCGGGCGAGGACATCGTCATCGACGAAGCCAACCGCATCGTCAGCACGCCGGCGTACATGGAGGACCAGCGCATCACCGGCGTCTTCACCGGCATCGGCAAGATGGTCGACCGGGTGCTGGAGATGGCAAAGCAGCCCGCGGGCGTGTAGCGTCTGACGACGTGGGCTCGTTCTTGACTCGGCCGCCGAGCCTTACTCGCTATCGGCTTCGATCACGCCGGCGTCACCCGCGCCCGCGTTGGCTTCGCGCAGCTTGGCGCGCAGGGCCTCGCTGTCGACCCGGGCGATCCACATCTGGCTGCTGGGGCGGTCTTCGCCCTCGGCCATGGGCCCGCGCTGGGCGGTCCACATCAGGTACCGGCCGTCGGGGCTGAACACCGGCAGCACGTCGGCGCCGCTCGCGTGGGTGACGCGCACGGGGGTCGAGCCCTTGGCCGGGTCGGCCCAGATGGCGAAGACCTCGTAGTTGCGGTGGCTCACCTCGCTGCTGGCATAGACCAGCAGGTCGCCGTCGGGGTGCCAGTAGGGCGCCCAGTTCACGTGCTCGTTGTCGGTGAGCTGGATCTCGCGCTTCAGCCCCACCGGCACGCCGTCCTCGTTCATCTCTAGCTCGGCCACGAAGAGCTGCAGCAGGTTGTTGCCCACGCGGTCGCTGCGATAGCAGATCTTCGTGCCACACGGGCTGAAGAACGGCCCGCCGTCGTAGCCGCTGGCCCGCACGATGGGGTAGCGGGCGCCCGTCTCGGTGTCATAGATCCACAGGTCCGCGTCGGGCCGGCCCAGGGCGTTGCTCTTGGTCTCGTCGACCTGGGCGTAGAGGATCGTCCGCCCGTCGGGGCTCCACGAGGCCTCGGCGGTGTAGCCCGGCTCGGGGAACAGCACGTCGGTGATCGCCGGACGCAGGCCGTGGAAGTCGTTCTCGTCCTCGGCGGGGATGATCGTGCTGCTGATGCTGCCGGCGACGATCTCCATCTCGGTGGGGAAGCTCCAGGCGTAGCGGCCCGTGCCGCGCTGGTAGCCGGGCACGTTGTCTTCCGAGGGCGGGTCGATCGTGCTGCCAAAGAGCACGATGTTGGCCTGCGTGGGGTGGAACCAGCCGCAGGTGTTGGCGCTGCCGCCGGTCGAGACGCGGATGGGCGTGCTGATGCCGCTGATGGTGCTGCCCTGGCCATCGGGGGTGGGCCCATGGGTGAAGGGGGCGACGAACATCTCGTAGTGGGGGCTGGGCAGCTCGCCCGCTTCGGGCACGGGCGTGGCCTGGAAGATGACCATGCTGCTAGCGGGGTTGAAGTATGCCTCGCCCGCGCGGGTGAACATGTCGCGGCTGGTCAGCGGGCGGTGATGGGTCAGGATCGGCGCCTCGGCGGTGCGCCAGTCGCTCTGGCCGGCCCGGTTCTGGCCCGTCTGGTTCTGGCCCATCTGGTTCTGACCCATCTGGTTCTGACCCAGCGCCACCTGCCCACTGCCCATCGCCAGGCCCACGCACGCCAGCACACCAAGCCGATTCCCGATCATCACCCGTCCTTCGCCGACGCTCGCCGGTCCAACTTCACCTGAGACTGTGTCGCAACGAAGCACAGTATATCGTCCAAGCCCATGCCCGACGCCCCGATCCAGACCATCCCCATCGTGCTCGACACGGGCCGCTACGTGGTCGCCGACAAGCCCAGCGGCCTGCTCAGCGTGCCCGGCAAGGGCCCCGAGAAGGCCGACTGCGTGCGGGCCCGCGTGCTGGCGATGTACCCCAAGGCCACCGGCCCCATGACCGTGCACCGGCTCGACCAGGACACCAGCGGGCTGATCGTCGTAGCCCTCGACGCCGACGCCCAGCGGGCCATGAGCCAGGTGTTCGAGCACCGCCGGGTCACCAAGCGCTACATCGCCGTGGTCGAGGGGCACCTGAAGAGCCACGCCGGGCTCATCGACCTGCCCCTGCGCATCGACTGGCCCAACCGACCGAAGCACATCGTCGCCGACGACGGCCGCCCCAGCCAGACGCGCTACCGCGTGCTGGAGGTGGGCGAGGACGAACGCGGCCCATGGACGCGCGTGGAGTTCACCCCGCTGACCGGCCGCGGCCACCAGCTCCGCGTGCACGCCGCCGACGAGCGCGGGCTGAGCGCCCCCATCCTCGGCGACCCGCTCTACGGCGACACCAGCCGGGCCGACCGGTTGCTCTTGCACGCGTGGAGCCTGGAATACGCCGACCCGTTCACGGGCGAGCTGCTGCACGTGACGAGCGAGCCGGGGTTCTAGCGGCTACGGGCAGCCGGCGTCGAAGGCGTTCTGGAAGGCCAGGAAGTCGAAGATGGTGAAGTCGCCGTCGCCGTCGAAGTCAGCGCGCGGGTCCATGAGGTCGAAGAGGTTGCCGAACTCGAGGAAGTCGAAGATGGTGAGAGTGCCGTCGCCGTCGAGGTCGGGGGGGCAGGTGCTGGCCGGACGGCGGCCGTAGAGGATAAAGGTCGAGCCGGCATCTTCAACCCCCCCTGGATCGGAGTAGGGCGCACCGATGATGATGTCGTCCAAGCCATCGCCGTTGACGTCACCCGCAGACGCAAAGTCACGAGCGGTCTCGTCGATCAAGAATCCATTCGTTCCGTCGATGTCGGCCAGCCGGACGACCGCGGGGAAGCCACCCGATGTCGAACTCTGGCCGTACACCACGAACGTCATTCTTCCGTAGTACGCAGCACCGATGATAATGTCATCCAGGCCGTCACCATTGATATCTCCTGCCGAGGCAACGTCCTCGCCGATGAAGTCCTGGGATCCGAAGCCGTCGAGGCGGAAGCCCGTATCGCCGTCGAGGTCGGCCAATTGCAGCGTCGGGGGGAAGGCATCGCCGTCGCCGCGGCCGAACACGACGTAGCCCGATCCGGCCAGCGACACGCCACCAGGATCGGCCCCCTTGGCCGCGATGATGAGATCGCCGACGCCGTCGCCGTTCACGTCTCCTGCGCTGCCGACATCGCCACCGCTCCAATCAAAAGCGGCCACGCCATCGATCCGGAATCCGATGGTCCCGTCAATGTCGGCGAGGCTTAGTACGGCGGGGAAGGCACCTCCCGAAGCAGGGCCGCGGCCAAACAAGACATAGCTTGCGCCCGCTGATCTCCGGTCGCCTGGGCTCGTTGCCGCCACACCAACAATGACATCGTCCAACCTGTCACCATTGACGTCGCCAGCCGGCGCAAAGCTCCGGGCGATCTCATGGCCAGGCTCGATTCCGTCGATGCGAAAGCCGTTTGTGCCGTCGAGGTCGGCCAGCGGGAGTGATGCAGGAAAGGTTGAACCGCCGTCGCGGCCGAACACGACGTAGATCGACCCCGCGTCGGTCCGGCCTCCCGGGTCGGCCTTCCAAGCGCCGATCATGGCATCGTCGACACCATCGCCATTCAGATCTCCCGCCGATGCCACTCGGAAGCCGGCATGGTCTCCTCTTGCCACACCTTCCATGCGAAAGCCACTGGAACCATCGAGATCGGCAAGTCGGACCGTGGGCGGAAAGCCGCTATCACGCCCGAAGACGATATAGCCAGCCCCCGCATCTATACGGCCACCGGGATTGGCAACCCATGCACCGATGATGACGTCGGCCAAGCCATCACCATTCACGTCACCAGCTCCCGAGACGGAATATGTAGCGCTGTCGGCTCCGGTGCCGGGAATGTGAAACCCATTAGTGCCGTCCAGATCAGACAGCGTGAGTATCTCGGGAAACACGGCTCCCGCCGCCGCGTCACGCCCAAACAAGACGTAGCTATCACCGGGCACGATATGCGAACTGAAGACTACGTCGCCTATGCCGTCGCCATTGACGTCGCCCACTGATGCGACATTGCGTCCTGAGAATTCCTCATACACATCGCCGTCGATTCGAAAACCGATCGTGCCATCGATGTCGGTGTACTCCAGCACCGCCGGGAACGGCTCGCTGAGCGGATCGCTCTGACCTCGCGACGCACTCGCGGCCGCCAAGGCCAGCCCGCAGGCGGCGAAGAGGGCGTACGGGCGGGCGGCAACTTGGCGATCAGGCATTTAGGCGCTCCTTACTGAGCACAGCATACCGCAGGCCCACAGTCTTGACAATCAAAATTGCGACGCTGTTGGGCCTGAGCCCCCCGCCCACGCTTCGAGCGCCCCATACACCGCCCCCGGCCCCTCCGCCGTTCGGATCGCCTCCTTCAACGGCCGGCAATGCCCGCCGTTGATGCGTTTGGCGAACCACGAGATCCGACGGCGGATGTGGGTCATGGCGTAGTGCTCGTCGCGGAAGGTGAGCATGCGGTCGAAGAATCTGCGGACGATGTCGAGCTTCTCGTGCTCGGTGGGCTCGGGGGGGACCTCGCCGGTGGTTTGCAATGCCCAGGCATCGCGGAAGAGCCAGGGCGTGCTCAGCGCGCCGCGGCCGATCATGACGCCGTCGCAGCCGGTGTCGTGCATCATGTCGATGCAGTCGCGGGCGGTCCTGACGTCGCCGTTGCCGATGACGGGGATGGCGGGGTAGCGATCCTTCACGGTGCGGACCACTCGGGCGATGTCCTCGCGGCGGCAGTCGCCGCTGAACTTCATGGCGGTGGTGCGGCCGTGGACGGTGATGGCGGCGACGCCCACATCCACCAAACCCAGCGCGAGCGTGCCCGCGACGCCGCTCTGGCAGTCTTCCTCGCTCCAGCCCAGGCGCATCTTGGCGGTCAGCGGCACGTGGTCGGGCAGCGCCGCGCGCACGGCCTGGGCGATGGCGATGGCGTTGGGCACGTCGCACATCAGCTTGCTGCCGCCGTCCTTCTTGCAGACCTTGTCCACCGGGCAGCCCATGTTGATGTCCACGATGGTCGCCCCGTGGTCGGCCGCCCACTTCGCCCCCTCGGCCATGATCTGGGGGTCGGCCCCGTAGAGCTGCATGCCCACCGGCTTGTCCTCGTCGCTGGTGCGCGCGAGATCGAGGCTGGCCGCCGAGCCTCGGAGCAGGCCCTGGGGGCTGAGCAGGTCGGTGCAGGCCAGGCCGACGCCGCCCTGGTCCCGGCATGTCAGGCGGAAGGCCAGGTCGCAGTAGTTGGCGATGGGGGCCAGCAGCAGGTTGGTCGCAAGTTCAACGCCGCCAATGGTTAAGGGCCGGCCAATGGCGGGATGGCCGGCGGGATTGGCCGTGGGGCTGGCCGTGGCGAGGGGCCCCGGGACGGGCTGGGCGGCGAGGGAAGTCACCGAGCATCCTACGCGAAGATCGCCTCGAACTTTCTGTGCCCAGGCTGTAACGATCACGCATTCTCGTGCTATAATGGTTTTATATTCTCAGTTAGAACCCCGTCGCTGTTCTCTCCTCCTGGAGCCCCCATGCCCCGCCGCGCCTTCACGCTGATCGAGCTGCTCGTGGTCATCGCGGTGATCGCGCTGCTCATCGGGATCCTGCTGCCGGCCCTGGGCCAGGCCCGCGCGACGGCCCGGGCGGCGGTGTGCCTGAGCCAGGTGCGCCAGCTTGGCATCGCCCACACGCTCTACGCCGATGCGAACAAGGGCGCCTTCGTCGACGCGGGGCTGGCGCACGGCGGCATCGCCGACATTCCCAACGCCTGGCCCGTGCTGCTGGCCGACTACACCGAAGATGGCCTGGCCATCCGCTCGCCGGTGGACAAGAGCCCGTTCTGGTCGGTCGAGGAGCGCGGCGGCTTCGAGGGGCTGACCTTCGCCGAGGCGCTGCGCCGCGTGCGCGCCGGCGAGACGAGCGGTCTGGGCGAGCTGGCCCGCTGGACCAGCTACGGCCTGAACAACTACACCACCCGCAGCGTCGCGCCCTCGCCCGACCAGACCTACGACGCCGATCGCACCATCGAGCGCCCCTACGCCACGGTGCACTGGCTGATGATGACCTTCGGTGAGACCGACGCCAGCGCCGACTACGCCCGCACCGACCACGTGCACGCCGAGGACTGGGGCGCGGCGCCCGGCGGCGTGGTCCCGCTTCGGGCCTCGCTCGAGGCGCAGGTCAACGCCCACGGCGGCAAGCCCGGCGACTGGACGGCCAAGGCCACCTACGGCTACCTCGACGGCCACGCGGCCATCGAGAAGTTCGAGGACGTGTACGAGAGTTACCAGCGCAACCGCTTCGACCCGCGCGTCGCGCAGTAGCGCCATCCAAGGAGGTCCCCGATGCGCATCATGACAGTCTTGACCAGCGCGGCCCTGGCCAGCGCAGCCGTCGCGCAGGTCCACGAGGGCGACATCGTCATCACCGGCGAGCGCGGCGTCATCGAGACGGGCTTCGCCGACGCCGGCACGCCGGTCTACGGCCGCCGCGTGTTCGATACCGAGTTCGGCAAGCTGCCCAACTGGACCAACGACCCGGGTTTCGATTCGCCCACGGGCGCCTTCACGCCCCGCGCGGCCATCGGCTTCGACGTGCTCGGCCCCGTGTTGTCGTGGGACGGCTCGGCCTTCGCCGATGTCGCCGATTCGCGCATCCTCATCAGCAAGGGCCCGGTCTCCATCGAGACGCCCACCGACGGCATGGAGCCGGGCTTCGTCTTCGGACAGGCCAGCACCACGGGCAAGTTCCACCACCACCTGGCCTACGAGCTGCTGGCGCCCGCCGGCGACGGCTTGTATCTGCTTGAAATGGTGCTGTGGGAAGACGCGTCGGCGGTTGCCGACAGCGAGCCGTTCTACCTCGTCTTCGGCCAGAACGCCAGCGCCGATGACCTGGCCGACGCCGTGGCGTGGGTCGAGACCAACCTGATCGGTGCACCCTGCCGGGCGGACATGGACGGCGATGGTTCGCTGACCATCTTCGATTTCCTGGCCTTCCAGAACCGCTTCGACGCGGGCGACCTGGCCGCCGACTTCGACGGCGACGGTTCGCTGACGATCTTCGATTTCCTGAGTTTCCAGAACGAGTTCGACGCGGGCTGCTGATCGCCCGGAGAGATAGAGATAGACCATCCATAGAGAGGAACTGATATGCGCACGACCCTGACCGCAATGACCGTGCTGGCGGTGGCCGGCTCCACCGCCATCGCCCACGAAGGCGACATCGGCCTGAAGATCATCGACGGCCGCATCGTCACCGGCATCGTCGAGGACGGGCCCGGCGGCGAGTTCGTCATCCCCGGCGAGCGCGTCTTCGCCGCCGAGATGTTCGAGTTCGGCGGCCGGATCTACGCCGACGAGCCCGGGCTCTTCGCCGCGGCGGGCGAGTTCCCCGACAGCCAACTCGGCTTCAACTTCGCCAGCCCCGTGCAGCGTTGGGACGGCTCGACCTTCATCGATACGCCTCAGACCTACACGCTGGAGTTCGGCCCGCTGAGCGCCACCAGCCCCGCGGCCGGCGGCGCGCCCGGCTTTGGCATCGGCGTGGGCCCGGCCGGCTTCGACGAGCACTACGACTTCTACCTCAACGATCCCGAGCCGGGCGTGTACCTGCTGGCGATCGACCTGTGGAGCGACGACAGCAGCATCCTGGACGCGGCGACGACCTACCTGGTCTTCGACTACGACGCCGCCCCCGGCGAGCACGATCGCGCGATCGAGTACGTCGAGGATGTCATCATCCCCGCGCCCGCCTCGCTGGCGGTGCTGGGCCTGGGCGCCCTGGCGATGCGTCGCCGCAGGTAGGTTCGTTCCGATCCGATCAACGCCTGGACATGCGAGTCATCTTTCCGACGCACGCCGACCGCGTGCGTTTTTGCGTGTTAGGACCGAGTGCGTTGTGCCGCACGATCCGATAAGACCCGATTCTCTCGGCTAGGGACTCGCGAAGCTCTTGGCAGGGCTGGGGCATTCTGGTAAGTTGTTCGCAAGAAACCGGCCGATCGCCGGTGATGGGGAGGGGCGGATGCAAAATTCTGGATGTGATCGTGCGATCGGCTTGATCGTTCTTGCCGGCCTGCCGCTGGCCTGCGCGTCGGTGGCCCTGGCCCAGAGCGACCCGCTGACTGCGCCGTTCCCGGCGACGCTCGAGCTGGTCGACGTGGACCGCGACATCGGCTTTCGGCTAGACGGCGTCAGCGATGGCGATCGGAGCGGCGATTCGGTGGCCTCTGTCGGCGACATCAACGGCGACGGCATCGCCGACCTGGTCATCGGCGCGCCGGGCGAATCTACCGGGGGCGTCTCCGCCGCGGGCACGACCTTCGTCGTCTTCGGCAGCGACAGCGGGTTTCCGGCCGAGTTTCAGCTGCGCGACCTCGATGGCCAGAACGGCTTTCGCATCGATGGCGTCGAGCGTCCCGGACTCAGCGGGACCTCGGTGGCCCCGGCTGGTGACGTCAACGGCGACGGCATCGCCGACGTGATCATCGGCGCGTCGCTGTCCGAGCCGCTGCGCCGCGTACAAGCGGGGTCGAGCTATGTCGTCTTCGGACGCGACGTGCCCGGCGGCGACCGCTTCCCGTCCGTGCTCCAACTCGACGAGCTGGACGGTCGCAACGGTTTCCGCATGGATGGCGCCGAGGGCGACCTGAGCGGCTCGGCCGTTGCCTCGGCGGGGGACCTCAACGACGACGGCGTCGACGACGTGCTGGTGGGCGCGTTCCGCGGCGACTTCGGGGGCCAGCCCGACACGGGCTTGGCTTACGTCGTGTACGGCATCGACACCGGCGCGGGCGGACGCTTTCCGCCGGCCATCGATCTCACGCGGCTGGATGGCGCGACCGGCGTCGTGCTGGGTGGGGTAGATGAGGGCGATTACACTGGTGTTTCCGTCGCGGCGGCGGGTGATGTGAACGGCGACGGCATCGACGACGCCATCATCGGCGCATCCAACGCCCGGCCCGATCGCCGCACGAGGACGGGTGCGGCGTACGTCGTGTTCGGTCGGCGTGGCGGCCCGGGCGCTCAATTGCCGCTGGCCGACCTGGACAGCCGCAACGGGTTCCGAATCGACGGCGACGTCGACGGCGACGCCCTGGGCGACTCGGTCGCCTCGGCGGGCGACATGGACGGCGACGGGGTGGGCGATGTCGCCGTCGGTGTACCGGGTCGCGATCCGGGCGGGCGCTCCGACGCCGGCGCGGGCGCGGTGGTCTTTGGCCGCGACTTTGACGAGGGTGAGGCCTTCCCGCCGTCGCTCGCCTGGGGCGACATCGACGGGCAGTCGGGCTTCCGCTTCCCCGGCGTTGAGACGTTCGGCCAGGCCGGCAGGTCCATCGCCTCTGCGGGCGACCTGAACGGTGACGGCACGGATGATCTCATCATCGGTGCCCCCATCGTCGATTTCGGCGGGCTGGACAGCGTGGGCAAGGCCTACGTCGTCTTCGGTCGAGGCGGCGGGGCCGGCGGCTTCCCGGCGGTGCTGCCGCTGGCCAGCCTCGACGGCTCGAACGGCTTCCGGCTCCACGGCGTGAACGGATTCGACTTTGCCGGCACCGCGGTCGCCTCCGCGGGCGACGTGAACGCCGACGGCAGGAACGACGTGATCATCGGCGCCCCCTTCGCCGACCCCGGAGGCGCGCTCGGCGCCGGCTCGAGCTACGTCGTCTTCGGCCGCACGCCCATCGTTTGCCCGGCCGACCTCAACGGCGACGGCGTGCTGAACATCTTCGACTTCCTCGAATTCCAGAATCTCTTCGCCGCGGGCGACCCCATCGCCGACTTCGACGGCGACGGGAGCCTGACCATCTTCGACTTCCTGGCCTTCCAGAACGCCTTCGACGCGGGCTGCTGAGCGCACGCCCATGGACCCAACGAAAAACCCACGCCTTCGCGTGGGTTTCTCATGGAGTCCCTCGGTGCTTCAGGCCGGCGCCAGCCCGCGCATCGACGCCGCACGACGCTTTGGCCCGCCCTCGGTCTCGCCCTCGATGGCCGCGAAGCTCTCGCCGAAGCGGAACAGGCGGAAGCTGTTGAACATCACGAACAGCACGGGCAAGATCTGGTAGAGGCCAGCCACGGTGAGGTTCAAGAAGCCCGTCGAGGCGATGATCAGCCCGGCGATCACGAACAGGATCGAGGCGATGATGTTCTGCAGGATGATCGACTTGGTCTTGCGCGCCAGCTCGATGAAGAAGGGGATGCGCGAAAGGTCGTCGTTCATGAGCGCGACGCCCGCCGAGTTGGCGGCGATGTCCGAGCCGCTCAGGCCCATGGCCACGCCCACGTCGGCCTCGGCCAGCGACGGACCGTCGTTGATGCCGTCGCCGACCATCATGACGCGGTAGCCACGGTCGACCAGGTCGCGCACGAGCTGGTACTTCTCTTCGGGCAGGCACTCGGCCTCGATGGCATCGACGCCCACCGACACGCCCACGCGCCGGGCCACGCTCAAGCGGTCGCCGGTGAAGATCGCGATGTGCCGAGCGCCGAGTTCACGCAAGCGCTGGAGCACGCCCTTGGTGTTGGTGCGCACGCGGTCCTCGAGGCCAACCACGCCCATGTAGCGCCCGTCGCGCATCACGTGCACGCCGCTGATGCCCTCGATCTTGGCCTCGATGGCTTCGATGGCGCTGGCCTGGTTGGGCTTGAGCTCCTTGAGCCAGCTCGAGCGGCCCACGTGCAGCTCGCCGGCCTCGGTCACGGCCCGCACGCCCTTGCCGTGGATCTCCTGGAACTCCGCGGGCGTCTCGACGGGCACGCGGGCCTTGTCTGCCGTGCGCACGATGGATTGGGCCAGCGGGTGGTTGCTGTTGCGCTCGGCGGTCGCCGCGGCCTTGAGCAGGTCCGCCCCCTGCACGCCCTCGGCGGGCACCAGCTTGGTCACCTCGAAGGTGCCGGTGGTGATGGTGCCGGTCTTGTCCATGATGATGGTGTTGACGCTGGCGGCCGCCTCGAGGAAGGCCGTGCTCTTGACGAGGATGCCCAGCCGAGCCGCGGCGCCGAAGGCCGCGACCATCGCCGTGGGGCTCGCGAGCAGCAGCGCCGCGGGCACCGCCACGACCAGCACCGCCAGGGCCGAGGCGAAGGCCTCTTCCTGCGTCTGCGGGTTGTTGGCGCTGAGCATGAAGACGATGAAGGCCACGCCAATGGCGATGGGCACAAAGAACCGGGCCACCTGCTCGATGATCTGCTGGCGCTGCGTCTTGGTGCTCTCGGCCTCGCGGATGAGCTGGGTGACCTTGCCGATGGTCGTGTCCTCGCCCACCTGCGTGACCTCCAGCTCGATGACGCCCGAGAGGTTGGTCGTGCCGGCGTACACCTCGCTGCCCGCCTGCACCGAGACGGGGATGGCCTCGCCCGTCAGCGACGCTTGATTAATCTCGCTCTGGCCCTTCACGATGCGGCCATCGACCGGCAGGTTCTCGCCCGGGCGGACGCGGACGATCTGGCCGAGCTTCACGTCGGTGATCTGCTCTTCGCGTTCGGTGCCGTCCTCGTCGACGACGCGGGCGGTGTCGGGCGTCAGGCCCACGAGCGCCTCGATGGCCCGGCGGGCGCCGCTGGCCGTGCGCTCCACGACCTCGTTAGAGATGTTCAGGATGAAGGCCAGCAAGCCGGCCTCGATGTAGCGCTCCAGCGCGAGCGCCCCGCCCACGGCGATGACCACCAGGCACCGCGAGCCGAACTCGCCGCGCTTGAGCTCGCGCCACGCCGGGCCCAGCAGGAAGGCCCCCAGCACCAGGGCCGCCAGCCCCGCGGGCACCGAGGCGACTTGCTCGCTGACCATCCCCGTCCAGCGCGCCGTGGCCGAGCAGCCCAGCGCGAGCGCCCCGATGAGGAAGACGACGATCTTCCACTCGATCTTGGCCTCCTGCTCGCTCTCGTGCGAAAGCTCGGGGCTCTCCAGCGGTTGGGTGGGCTCCAGTTCGCCGCCCTGGGTGGTCGAGATCGTGGCCATGGGTGCGCGTCTCCTGCGTGGGTGCGGGGCCCGGCCCGCCAAACCAGACCGCCAAACAAAGAGGATCAGCCCGCCAAGAGGGCTCTCATCGGCTCTGGGGGCCAGTTTAGGCCCCCCGCAGCCCCGCCCAACCCCGAACGCAGCGCACGCCAGCACGCCCGCTGAGGCGGGTGGGGCCCGCTGCTACGCCCGCGCTTGCCCACCGGTTCGCGGCGTACCGTGGCCCATGCGACACGTCGCCGTCCTGGGCAGCGGGCAGATGGGCCTGGTCTGCACGGCCATCCTCGATTCGGCATCACCCTCCGCCGGCAACGGCGACCGGGCCGATGCGCCACCGCCCGAGATCGGCCGCATCGCCGTCTGGGGGCACGACCTCGAGGCCCAGCACCGCCTGGCCCAGGTCCGCAAGAGCCCCCTGCTCCAGGGCTTCACCCTGCCCCAGCGGGTTGGGGTGGCCCTGACCGACGCCCAAGCGCTCCAGGGCGCGGGCCTGATCGTCTGCGCCATCCCCGTCCAGCACATCCGCGAGGCCTTCACCCGCCTCAAGCCCCACATCCCCCAGGACGCCGCCGTCGTCAGCACGGCCAAGGGCATCGAGCAGGGCACGCTGCTGCGGCCCACCGAGGTCATCGCCCAGGTGCTCGACGGCGGTGCAAACAGCGACCGCCCGCTCGCGGCGCTCAGCGGCCCGACGATCGCCGCCGAACTCGCCCGAGGCCTGCCCGCGACGATGATCGCCGCCAGCGAGGACCAGGCTTTTGCAAGGGCCGTCCAGCACTGGTTCTCGGCCAGCTACCTGCGCATCTACACCTCCAGCGACCTGGTCGGCGTCGAGCTGGCCGGCGCCATCAAGAACGTCATCGCCATCGCCGCGGGCATCCTCGATGGGCTCCAAGCCGGTTACAACGCCAAGAGCGCCCTGCTGGCCCGAGGCCTGGCCGAGATCGTCCGCCTCGGGTCGGCCATGGGCGCCCAGGCGGAGACGTTCTTTGGCGTCGCCGGGGTGGGCGACCTGGCCACCACGTGCTTCAGCCCCGAGGGGCGCAACCGCGCCTGCGGCGAGGCCCTGGGCAAGGGCCGCACGCTCGAGCAGCACATGGGCTCGAGCATGCACGTGGTCGAGGGCGTGGCCACGACCAGAGCCGTGGTCGAGCTCGCCGACCGCTACAACGTGGAGATGCCCATCTGCCAGGCTGTCCACGCGGTGCTTTTCGATGGGCTGGACCCCATCGACGCCATCGGCATGCTCATGAGCCGCCCGCCGAAGGAAGAGCGGTTGGCCTAGCGGTCAGCCGCGGGCGTCTTCGGGCAGGTTGCACTCCAGCGCGTCGCGATCCCACCCCGCGGCGTCGGCCGCGGCGTCGTAGGTGCTCTGCAAGAAGGCCATGAGCGTCGCTTCGGGGTCGTCCGCCTCGCGCACGGCGGCGTAGGGCAGCACGAACTCGCCCAGCCCGTCCGACCAGCTTGCTGCATCCGGCCGCACGCGCGCCTTCTCGAAGCCGTCGGGCTTGGGGTACGCGTACGAGTAAAAGATCGCGTCGCTGCCGTTGCCGCCGGGCCAGAAGCCCGCGCTGCTCACCTCGTGCGAGTACGCCTCGCGCGCAACCCAGTCGGGGAAGTTCGGCACGCCGCCGGGGTGCGGCGGCGCCGTGCGGCCGGAGAAGCGCGTCACGGCCAGGTCGAAGCTGCCCCAGAAGAAGTGCACCGGGCTGCACTTCCCCCGAAAGCCCGCGCGAAACGCGGTGAACACGTGGTGCATCCGCACGAGCGCGTGCCAGAAGCGCGTGACGGCCTCGCGATCAAACGGCCGGTGCTCCTGATCCTGCTCGAAGGGCGTCGCATCGGCGATCTCGCTGGGTGTCGTGTAGATGTTCACGCCGATGCCAAGCTGGCGGAGCTGCGCCATCACCGAGCCGTAGAAGTTGCCCACCTCGCCCGGCCCCAGGTCCACGCGCCGCACCTCGCCACGCGTCGTCTCGATCTCCACGTCGTGGTCGATGAAGTCCAGACGCATCTCGAAGTCCACGCCGTCGCTGGTCATGAGCGACGTCGTCAGACCGCGTGCGTTCACGTACAGCGGCACGTGCCAGGAGTGGTTCGTCCAGGGCGTGGTCGCCAGACGCACCTTGCCGAGCACCTGCGTGTACAGGTGCAGCGCCGCGGCGGTGTCGGCCCAGTCCGCGTGGGTGATGTCCGGCCAGCGTGCGTTGCCCATGGTGGTGCTCCTTTCGTTCCGCAACCAACCTTAGAGCAGGCCAGCCGCGGGACCTAGTTGCGCGGCGGGGCCGAGGGCTGGCCCAGCGGCGTTTCGCCGCGCAGGCGACGACCCAGGTCGGCCAAGATGCGCTTGTCCAGAGAGATCAGGTGGTGGCTGAGCACCAGCCGGCCCGGCACCCAGATGGGCTCCTGCCCGTTCGGCGCCGAGTTGCCCGCGCCCACCCAGCTATCGCGCAGCGTGGCGTACGGCACGATGCGCAGGTCGTTCTTCTCGCCAAGCGTCGCCGCGTCGAGCTTCGCGAGGAAGTCCGAGCCCGGCTCCATCTGCGCCGACGCGTCGTCCAGGCGGATCCACTTCGCCAGCCGAGCGCCCCGGTGCGGCGTGCCCAGCGTGTACAGCGTCTGGATGTTTAGGCGAACGCCCAGCTCCCGGCCCACCTCGTTCGGCTCGGCCCACGCCGTCCGAGCGACCAGCCCGCCCATCGAGATCGCCACAACATCGACCTCGGCCGTCCACCGCTGGCCCGTCAACGGATCAACCTCGCTGCCGAACTCCTCGGCCACGCGCTGGGCGACCTTGTCGGCGATCGACGGGATGTCGCTGCCCCACATGTATCCGACGGAGATCACTCGGTCCTCGTCGGCCCCGGTGACCTCGCGGATGCGCTCTCCCATGTGGCTGCCGGTCATCGCCGGGCTCCGCCAACCGCTGAGCACCACCAGGGGCCGATCCAGGCCCACCGGCGTCTCTTCCATGGTGTCGATGGCCGCCCGCACCTCGCTCTTCGTGGCCGGGTACGCCGGGTTGGGGTGATCCAGGTGCACGCACGAGGCTAGAGCGAACAACGCCGTGCCCCCCACGACGCCCGCCATGGCCCTGCGTAGCCGCCGGCGCCACCGTCCGGGCCGCTTGCCGGCCTTGCCGCCGGCCTGCTGCGTTTTCGTGTCCGAATCGCTCATGGGACCTCCCTGGGGCATCACCCCCGGGAGTGATTGGGAAAAGCTAGCGTTCGCTTACATGCCGCCAAGCCACCCCGTCAGACCAGCAGCGTCGCCGGGGCTTCCAGCATGCCCTTCACGGTATTGAGGTACTGGGCCGCCATGGCGCCATCGACGATGCGGTGGTCGCTGGACATGGTCATGCTCATCACGCTGCCGATCATGAGCTGCCCATCGCGGACGACGGGAATCTCCCGCGCCGCCCCGACGGCCAGGATGCACGCGTTGGGCGGGTTGATGATGGCCGTGAAGTGCGACACGCCGAACATGCCCAGGTTGCTGATGGTGAAGGTGCTGCCCTCCATGTCCTCGACGGACAGGCCCTTCTCGCGGGCCTTCTTGGCCAGGCGGCGCGTCTCGCTGGAGATCGTCCGCAGGCCCATGCGATCGGTGCCCTGGAGCACGGGCACGACCAGCCCGCCGCCACGCTCCTCGGGCAGCGCCACGGCCACGCCGATGTTGACGCTGCCGTGCTGGCGGATGGACGGCGGGTTCTTCGACCCGTCCCACGAGCTGTTGACGAAGGGGTGCTGGTGCATCGCCAGGGCACACGCCCGCACGAGGAAGTCGTTGACCGTGAGCTTGACGCCCTGGGCCGAGAGCTGCTCGTTGAGCTGCTCGCGCAGGTCGAGCAGGGCGTCCATATCGACCTCGACGGTCACCTGATAGTGGGGGATCGACTGCTTGCTCTCCACCAGCCGCTTGGCGATGGTGCCCCGCATGTTGCTGAGCGCCACCGTGTTGTCCTGCAGCGAAGCGCCCAGCGGCGGGAGCTCGGGAGCCGAAGGCGTCGACCGCGTGGCGGGCGCGCTCCCGCCACGCTCGAGGGCCTGCTCGACGTCCTTCTTCACGATGCGACCGCTGGGGCCCGTGCCGTCGATGCCGCTGAGGTCAACATTGTGCTCGCCGGCGATCTTCTTGGCCAGCGGGCTGGCGAAGATGCGGCCGCCGTCGCCGCTGCTCGAGGCCGAGCCATTGGCGCTGCCGTTGGAGGCCGGGGCCGGGGCGGTCGCTGTGCCGCTGGAGGCTGTGGCGGTGCTCGACCCCTCGGCCTGCTTGGTCTCGGCCTTCGACTCGGGCTTCGACTCGGGCTTGCTCTCCGACTTGCTCTCGCTCTTGCTGTCCGCCTTCGCCTCACCGCCGCCCTTCGCGGCCTCGGCCACATCTTCGCCCTCTTCGGCGATGATCACGATGGGGTCGCCCACGTTGACGGCGTCGCCCTGCTTGGCGGCCAGCTTGGCGATGGTGCCCTCGTCGAAGGCCTCGAGTTCCATCGTCGCCTTGTCGGTCTCAATGTCGGCCAGCACGTCGCCGGGGCTGACCTTGTCGCCCTCCTTGACGTGCCACTGGACGACGGTGCCGACTTCCATGGTGTCGGACAGGCGGGGCATGGTGACGGTGATTGGCATGGTCGTGTTCCTGGCAAGAACCAACGGACGGGGGAGTCAGCGGGATTCGGGGCCGTGGACCTCAACGAGCGCCTCGCCGCTCCTCAAGGCCTGCATGACCCTGGGGACTAAGGGTAGAAGCCCGGTCCGAAGCCGGCGGTTCGAGGTGTTTCCGAAGAGGATCCAGGCCACCTGGGGAGGTGGGCCCTGCCGTCGGACGAGGTCGGCGAAGTCGCTGTCCTTGGTGAACAGCGCCGCACCTGCTTCGCGGGCCTTGGCATAGATGGTTCGATCGTCCGCCTCAC
Organism: Phycisphaerales bacterium; assembly: GCA_040219675.1. Classification (GTDB taxonomy): domain Bacteria; phylum Planctomycetota; class Phycisphaerae; order Phycisphaerales; family UBA1924; genus JAHCJI01. The sequence continues at coordinate 181,498 of JAVJRZ010000005.1, forward strand.
CGTACCCCAGGTCGAAGACGTGGTGGCAGGGGATCCCCGCCGCTTCGCCAAGCCACGCCGCCATGGCCATCGGCAGATTCATGTCGATCCAGATGCACGCCGGCGTCATCACGACGCCCGTACGACCGGGTGGTTCAGCCACTGGGCCGCGAAGGCCATGCAGGCGATAATGTCCTCACGCTCGAGGTATGGGTACTCCTCAAGGATCTCCTCGTAGGTCATCCCACCAGCCAGCAACTCCAGCACGTCCGACACGCGGATACGCATGCCGCGGATACAGGGCCGGCCCCCGCACATATCGGGGTTGACGGTGATCCGCTCGGCGAGGTTCTGGGTGGCCATGGCTACCGCACCACACCCTTCACCGCCTCAACGATCCGACTGGCATTCGGCAGATACTCCGCCTCCAGGTTCTTCGCATACGGCGTGGGCACGTCGGCGGTGTTCACGCGCACGGGCTGATGATCCAGCCAGTCGAAGGCGTGCTCGATGATCTGGGTCACCACCTCGCTGGCCACGCTGGCAAACGGCCAGCACTGGTCGACGATCACCACGCGGTTGGTCTTCTTGACGCTCTTGACGATGGCCTCGATGTCCAGCGGGCGAATCGTCCGCATGTCCAGCACGTCGACCTCGACGCCGTCCTTGGCCAGCGCCTCGGCGGCCTCCAGGCAGAAGTTCACCGGCCGGCCGAAGCTGACGATGGTGCAGGCGTCGCCCTCGCGGGCCAGGCGGGCCTTGCCAAAGGGGATGAAGTAGTCCTCCTCGGGCACGTGCATGGTGTCGCCCAGCATGCGCTCGCTCTCGAGGAAGAAGACCGGGTCCGGGTCGGCGATGGAGGTCCGCAGCAGGCCCTTAGCGTCCAGGCCATTGGACGGGATGGCGATCTTCACGCCCGGCACGTTGCTGTAGAGGCCCTCGACGCACCAGCTATGCGTGCTGCCGAGCTGGCCGCCCGCGCCGTCGTTGCCGCGGAAGACGATCGGGCAGCCCCACTGCCCGCCACTCATGTACAGCATCTTGGGCGCGTTGTTGAGGATCTGGTCGGCCGCCACGAGGCTGAACGACCAACTCATGAACTCGACGATCGGGCGAAGCCCGCCCATGGCGGCGGCGATGGCCATTCCGGCAAAGCCGTTCTCGCTGATGGGCGTGTCGATGATGCGCTTGGGCCCGAACTCGTCGAGCATGCCCTGGCTGACCTTGTACGCACCGTTGTACTCGGCGACCTCTTCGCCCAGCAGGAACACGCGCTCGTCCTCGCGCATGGCGTTGGTCATCGCCTCGCGCAGCGCCTCGCGGAAGGTGATCTCCCGGCTGCCCTCGCGCGATGGTTCCTGCCAATCCGAAAAGTCGGGAAATGGCTGGGGCTTGAGCAGGGCGGGATGCTCGATCTCGATCGTCGCGGGCATGGGCGTGTCCTCGGGTCACTTCGAAGCGAAGGGGATCGTATCCGCCCCTGCCCCGCCGCGGGCGCTCGGGCGTGGTCTCCCGGGCGGGTACCATGCCCGATCCCCCGGTTTCGGGAAGCCGAACGGAGACCCGCCAATGCGCACCGTGCTCGCCGCCGTCCTGGCCCTGTCCGCCGCCGCCGTCGCTCAATCGCCAGATCACGCCGGCCACGACCGGCCCTACGAGGCCTTCGCGCCCCTGGACCTTCCAACCCCCAACGCCTTGCGCCTGGGCTCGGGCGCCCCCGGGCCGCAGTACTGGCAGCAGCGCGTCGACTACACCATCAACGCCACGCTCGATGCTCAGAGCAAACGCCTGAGCGCCACCCTCCAAGCCACCTACCACAACAACTCGCCCGATCCGCTCACCTTCATGTGGATCCAGCTCGAGCAGAACCTCTTCAAGCCCGACAGCATCGGCACGCGCACCCGCACCGGCGGCGGGCCCATGCGCGCCATGGAAGAACCCTTCGACGGCGGCTATGACATCCCCTACATCCGCGCTGGCGGGCAAGACCTGAAGTTCACCATCTACGACACGCTCTGCCGCGTCGAGCTGCCCGAGCCCATCGAGCCGGGCGAGACCTTCACCTTCGACCTGGCCTTCGCCTTCGACATGCCGCCCTACCTGCGCCGCATGGGCGCCGAAGACGTCCAGCAGGGCCGCATCTTCGAGTACGCCCAGTGGTTCCCCCACCTGTGCAACTACGACGACGTGCACGGCTGGAACACCCTGCCCTACGCCGGCAGCGGCGAGTTCTACACCAACTTCGGCAACTACGAGGTCAACATCACCGTGCCGCGCACGTACCTCGTCGCCGGTTCGGGCGTCTTGCAGAATCCTGAAGAAGTCTTGACGCAAACCCAGCGCGATCGCCTCGCCCAGGCCAAGAACAGCCGCGAAACGGTCATGATCCGCACCGCCGAGGAAGTGGGCGACCCCGCCAGCCGCCCCAGCGGCAACGGCCCGCTCACCTGGCGCTTCAAGGGCGAGAACATCCGCACCTTCGCCTGGGCCGCCAGCGACGCCTTCATCTGGGACGCCTGCGGCGTGGTCATCAAGGACCTGGACGGCAACGACAAGACCGTCCTGTGCCAGTCGCTCTACCCAAACGAGGCCGACGCGTGGAAGCCGGACGTCGAAGACGGCGGCAGCACGCAATACGTCGCCCACAGCGTCGAGTTTTACAGCGACTTCCTCTATCCATACCCCTACCCCATCATGACCAACGTCAACGGGCCAGAGGGCGGGATGGAATACCCCATGATCATCTTCTGCGGCGGACGCACCGGCCGCGGGCCGCTGGGCGTCACCGACCACGAGGTCGGCCACACCTGGTTCCCCATGATCGTGAACACCGACGAGCGCCGCTACGCCTGGATGGACGAGGGCTTCAATACCTTCATCGGCATGCACTCGCTGGCCAGGTTCCGCGGCACCGAACTCGACCCCAGCCGCGCGCGACGCCAGACCATGGAACTCGCCCGCGGCCGCAGCCAGCCCATCGCCATCTTCCCCGATCGCAACCTGCCCGGCCTGCTCGGGCGTTTGCAATACCGCAAGACCGCCATGGGCATGCACCTGCTGCGCGAGGTCGTGCTCGGGCCCGAGCGCTTCGACTACGCCTTCCGCGAGTACGTCCGCCGCTGGGCCTTCAAGAGCCCCCAGCCGGCCGACTTCTTCCGCACGATGGAAGACGCCGCCGGCGCGGATCTGGCCTGGTTCTTCCGCCAGTGGTTCCTCGAAGACGGCACGCTCGACCAAGCCATCGAGGTCGCAATCAACGACGCCACCGAGGCCACCGAAGACCAAGAGGCGCAGCCCGCCTCGGCCACCATCACCGTGCGCTCGCTGGGCCAGCAGGTCATGCCCGCCGAGATCGTGCTCCAGTTCGATGATGGCTCGGTCGATCGCCGCGTCTTCCCGGTCGAGGCCTGGGCCACCACGCGCCAGCGGACCTATCAGGTCAGCCTCGAAGGCCGAATGCTCCGCCGAGCCATGATCGACCCCGCCGAGATCCTGCCCGATGTCGACCCCGCCAACAACCGCTGGTCGGCCGACCCCGAGCCGGAACAGCCGGCCGAGGGCGACGACGAGGGCTGAAACAAGGGCCGCCACAGGGTCCGCGGTCATTGGGGCCGCTCCGCAGCCCGCGCCCTAACCTTGCTCGTCCGCAAAGCGGGCCCAGCCTCGGGGGAAGCGCCATGCCGCCCGCCATCGAAGCCATCCAGGACGACATCACCACCCTGCACGTCGACGCCATCGTCAACGCTGCTAACGAGCTGCTCGCCCCCGGCGGCGGCGTGTGCGGGGCCATCCACAAGGCCGCCGGCTCCAAGCTCGAAGACGCCTGCTACGACCTGCCCGAGGTCAAGCCCGGCGTCCGCTGCCTGCCGGGAATGGCCGTGGCCACGCGCGCCTTCGACCTGCCCGCCAAGTGCGTCATCCACACCGTCGGCCCGGTCTGGGTCAACGGCCGCAGCGGCGAGGACGACACGCTGGCCAAGTGTTATCAGTCCTGCCTGGAGATCTGCCGCAAGGGAAAGATCACCTCGGTCGCCTTCCCGGCCATCTCCACGGGCTCCTACGGCTTCCCGCGCGAGTACGCGGCCATCATCGCCGTCCACACCATCGTCCGCGCCATCACACCCACCGACGAGCAGCCCGAGCCCTTCCCCGACCTCCAACGCATCATCCTGTGCGCCTACGAGGACGAGACCCTGCCCTTCTACCGCAAGCAACTGGCCGCCCACGGCTACCCCCAGGCCCAGGCCCAGCCCTGAACCCAGCCCCCAGCCCGGGCCCGCCCCGCCGCGCGGGCCTCAACCCCCACCTGACTTGGACCGATGGACCTGATACCATCCCCACCCGGCGGGATGGACGTCCCGGCCACGGAGTGGTGCCCGAGAGGCTGAAGGGGCCGGATTGCTAATCCGGTGTACTGGTTTTACCGGTACCGAGGGTTCGAATCCCTCCCGCTCCGCTTTCCTGATCACGATCGATCCCAAGCCGAGGCCCGGGCGCAAGCCCGGGCTTTCGCGTTGCCCGCCACCATCACATCACGCGCACGCCTGCGAGCCCCACGCGCACGCGCCTGGGCCCCCGGGACAGAGCACTCAGGGAATCACGCCGAAGATGTACAAGATCAGCAGCACGTCGATCGCCACCCACAGGAACTCGAAGGCCGCCCGCCCAGGCCGCCGGGGCTCGTGCCGCAGCGCCTCGAAGCCCGCCCACAGGCTGCGCAGCCCAAAGACCACCAGCGCCACGACGATGACCCACGCCAACCAGCCCATGCGGGCTCCTTCCTGTGTTAACGCATCTCCGCGAAGCCCATGATCAGCCACACGATCGAAAGCAGCACCGCGCCGGCGGCGTGCAAGCCAAAGCTCCACACCAGCGCGGGCATCGGCCATGAGGGCTTGAGAAACAGCGAACGCTCGAACGTGCCCGGCGTCAGGTTGCCCGCCCGATCGGCAAGGGCCTTACTGATCGCCTGCATCTCACGCACCTGCCGATCGATCGCCAGCACGCACGACGCGGTGATGTAGGCGGTCACGAAGCCGACCATCGCCATGCCGACGGCCAGCATCCACAGATCGGCCAGCATGCCACCCGACCGAGACGCCGCGGCCCCCATCAGCCCGATCGACGCGAGCAACGACACACTGAGCCACCAGAACAGCGCCGCCCATCCCGCCAACAAGGCGAGCATCACGCGGATATTGCCGTTCATCTCTCTGATCCGCCCGGCGAGCAGGTCTTCCGGCCCCATCGAGCACCCCCTCCCAACGCCATTCATGGCCTTGCGCGGCCGATCATTTCCTCCGAGCCACCAGCACACCCTCACGCAGCGGCACGCAGAACGCCTCAAACCCCGCATCCTCGGCCACCAGCCGGTTCACGGTATCCGCCCCGTCGCGGCTGGCGTTCTGGCCCGCCGGCTCGTCGATCCACCAGTCGCCGCTGCCCAGCATGTTGTCGGCCACCAGCAGGCCGCCGGGCCGCAGCAGCGCCTTGGCGTGGGGCAGATAGTCGGGGTACTCGCTCTTGATGGCATCCAGGAAGATCAGGTCGGCCCGCCCCGCCCGCTCGCCCGCCAGGCGCTCCAGGTCGGGCGTGCCGTAGCCGCGGACGATCTCCACGCGGTCGCCCACGCCGGCTTGCTCGAACATCTTCTGGGCAAAGTTGGCGTGCAGGTCGTTGGGCTCGATGGTCAGCAGCCGTCCACCTTCGGCCAGCCCCCGGGCCAGCCAGATGCCCGAGTACCCCGCCAGCGTCCCCACCTCGACGATCAGCTTCGCGTCCACCAGCCGCGCCAGGCACAGCAGCATCCGCCCCACCGAGGCCGACACCGCGATGTCGGGGATGCCCGCCTCGATGGCCCGCGGCATCAGCCCCGCCAGGTGCTCGTCCTGCCGGCCGAAAACCTCGTCGAGATAGTCGCAGGTGTGCCGCCAGCGCCGTGGGTTCATGTCGATGCCCATACACGACCCTAGCCCCTCCTACCCTCGACCGTGACGGTCCAGACCCCCGCCGGTTTCAGCCCCATCCCCGAAATCCTCGAAGAGCTGCGCGCCGGCCGCATGGTCGTGCTCACCGATGACGAGACCAGAGAGAACGAGGGCGACCTGGTCCTGCCCGCCCAGTTCGCCGACGCCGACACCATCGGCTTCATGCTCAAGGAGGCCCGCGGCTACCTCTGCCTGAGCCTCACCGAGGCCGACTGCCAGCGCCTCGACCTCGCGCCCCAAACCCAGAACAACACCTCCGTCCGGGGCACGCCCTTCACCGTCGCCATCGATGGCCACCCGCGCCACGGCTTCACCACCGGCGTCAGCGCCGCCGAACGCGCCAAGACCATCCGCCTGGCCATCGAGCCCGGCTCGCGGCCCGACGACTTCGTCCGCCCCGGGCACATCAACCCCCTGCGGGCCCGCGACGGCGGCGTGCTCGTGCGCATCGGCCAGACCGAGGGCTCGGTCGACCTGTGCCGCCTGGCGGGCCTCACCCCCGCGGCGGTCATCATCGAGATCCTGCGCGACGACGGCGAGATGGCCCGCGTGCCCGACCTCATCGAGTTCAACCGCACCCACAACCTCAAGATGTGCTCGGTCAAGCAGCTCATCGAGCACCGCCTGAGCACCGAGACCTTCGTCGAGCGCCTCGAGCCCAGGGCCGGCACGCCCATCGATACCGCCCACGGCCCCTTCAACCTCATCAGCTTCCGCAACATCACCGACCCATTGCCCCACCTGGCCCTCACCCTCGGCGGCGTGGGCGACCTCGATGCGCAAGGCAACGTCATCGAGCAGGACAAGCCCACCCTCGTCCGCGTGCACCGCCGAGACCTGCTGGGCGACATCTTCGGCGCCGTGCAGCAGGGCCGAGACACCCGCGGCATCCTCGAGAGCTCGCTGCGGCAGATCCAACAGGCCGGCCACGGCGCGCTGATCTACCTGCGCCCCAGCGGCGGGCTGGACTCGCCCAATGCCCACGCCAACCTCAACAACCGCCTCACCCAGCCCTTCAACCTCAACAGCGACGACAGCCCCACCAGATCACAGGCCGCCAGCGCCCTCGAATACGGCACGGGCAGCCAGATCGTCCGCGCCCTGGGCATCCGCGACATGCGCCTCTTGACCAACAGCAACGCCGAGTACCCCCAGCTCGAAGCCTTCGGCCTGCGCATCACCGAACGCGTGGGGCTCTAGTCCCCTCCCCCGCTCCCAGCGGGGCAGGGTGCGGGGATTTCAGAATCGAAACTCCAGCCCCACCTCAACCGCAGCACCATCGAGCCCCAAGAGCCGCATCCGCTGGTCGAACTCGTCGTAAAAGTGCACGTTGCTGTACGCCCGGTACCGGAACATCGTGTACAGCGACACCGGCTCGGCCAGCTCGAAGCTCGCGCCCGCCATGAGCTGGAGCGCCAGCGCGCCGCGCGAGTCCTCATAGTCCCGCGGGCTGCTGTCGCTCAGCGTGAACAGCGACGCGCCGATGCCCCCGCCCGCGAAGAAACTCACACGCCCCAGCTTCACGTCGGGCATCACGTTCACCGAGAAGCCGTACTCGAACATGTCGCCGTCGCCCGCCATCGAGCCCCCGCCGCGAACCAGCCGGTCGTAGGGCGTGTAGCCGAACAGGCCCTCGAGCTCCAGCCGGATGCCCACGCGCGACCACGGCCCCACGTCCCAGATGCGGTACCGCCCGCCGATGGCGAAGCTGGCGATCAGCCCCGTGTCAAAGTCCGCGTCGAAGTCCGTCGACTCGAACGCCTCGAACCGGGCGCTGGCCCGCTGGTAACCGCCCACGCCGATGCGGTAGTACAGCCACATCTCCTGCTGGGCGATCTCCCGCTGCCGCCGGCTCCAGTCCACGTCGTCCTGGATGGCTGCCCCAGCCAGGGCACGGCCGGTCGCCGAGGGCAGGTTCACACCGCTGCCCGGCACGCCACCCACGACGGCGGGGGCGGGCACATAGGGCTCGTGAATGAAGCGCAGCCCGTTGCTGGCCAGCGTGCTCGCCGACGCCACCAGCAGGCTGACCAATGCTGCCATCCGTTGCATCTCGTGCTCCTGTGGATCCCCGCCATGCCTTGGCCGGCGGCTTGCCTCGTTGGCCAGATGCTAAGCGGTCAGTCCCGCCGCCTCCGAGCCGGCCTTCGCCTCGACCTCAGCCTCGACCTGGGCCACAATCCGCCCGACGGGCTCTTCCGGGCGCTTCCGCCCCGTGTCCACCACGCCGTAGACCTGCCCCAGCACCCGCGACACGCGCTTGCGCTTGCGGGCCAGCCTGGGCTCGAAGCTCGCGCCGTACGCCGTCAGGTAGTCGTGCAGCGAGCGGGCCTCCCCGCCCGAGTAGTTGTCGATCAGCAGGTGGTAGCGGTCCAGCACGCTGTGCAGCCGGCCGAGCACGAACAGCCCCGAGTGGAACAGGTCCCCGTCCAGGTGCACCACCGGCGTCCGCCCGTCGAGCACCTTGCGGCCCTCGCCTTCCAGCCAGGGGCACAGCGTCTTGTTGAACCAGCCGACCTGATAGCTCACCCGCGGATCGTCGATGTCGGGGGTCTGGCCTTGCACCGAAAAATACCCCGCCGGCCGGCGACGCCACTGCTGGGGCAGGCCCACGAACGAGTCGAAGCCGATAAACCGCGACTGCGGGCTGGTGTTTGCCTTCGTCCAGTGTCGCAGGCTGTGGCCCTCCCAGACGCCAAACTCCAGGTAAGCCAGGCTGGCATCGCGGCCGATCGAGTCGGCGATGCGGTCGAAGTACGCCGTCTTGACCACGCCCGCCATCGCCTCGGGCGGCTGGCCCAGCACCGGCGACCCGCGGATGACCCCGTAGTTGCACCACGTCTCCATCAGGTTCGTGGGGGCATACGTCGCGACGTTCTTGCACAGTTCCCGTAAGACGATCATGCCGCCCTCGCTCGCTGGGTCTCGAAGTCCCGGTCGAGCTGAGGGTAGCCCGCGTGCTGGGGGAAGCCGCCCGGTTCCCCCTTTTGCTCGGCCTTTCCCTTGCCTTGCCCTCTACCATCGCTCTATGCCCTGGACACCAAAGTTCAACGAGCACGCCCTGTGCAAGCGCATCCCCACCTGGCCCCACGGCGATCCCAAGGACCGCCACGTCGTCTCCTACGACGAATACGTCAAGACCGGCGGCTATGAGGGGCTCCGCAAGGCCCTGACCATGAAGCCCGGCGAGGTCACCGAGGCCGTGAAGAAGAGCATGCTCCGCGGCCGCGGCGGCGCCGGCTTCCCCACCGGCCTTAAGTGGACGTTCCTGCCCAAGCTCGACGAGGCGCTCGAGACCACCGACGACCTCGAGAAGCGCGGGCCGCGCTACCTGGCCATCAACGCCGACGAGAGCGAGCCGGGCACCTTCAAGGACCGCCTGCTCATGGACTTCGACCCGCACCTGGTGCTCGAGGGCATCGCCATCTGCTGCTACGCCTGCCGGCTGGACAAGGCCTACATCTTCATCCGCGGCGAGTACCACCACCAGGCCCACGTGCTCGAGAAGGCCATCCAGGAGGCCTACGACAACGGCATCTTCGGCGACAAGGGCCTGATCAACTCCTCCAGCAACACCGGCGGCGCGAAGTTCACCGTCGACTGCTACGTCCACCGCGGCGCGGGCGCCTACATCTGCGGCGAAGAGACCGCCCTGCTCGAAGGGCTCGAGGGCAAGCGCGGCTGGCCGCGGATTAAGCCTCCGTTTCCCGCGGTGGAAGGCCTCTTCGGCAAGCCCACCATCATCAACAACGTCGAGACCCTCGCCCACCTGCCCAGCATCGTCGAGAACGGCGCCGAGTGGTTCATGGCCCAGGGCGTCGAATCCACCGTCGGCGGCCCGCCCAGCTATGGCACGAAGCTCATGGGCGTCAGCGGCCACGTCGAGCGCCCGGGCGTCTACGAGTTCGAGCTGGGCATCCCCCTGCGCACGCTCGTCGAGGACTACTGCGGCGGCATCCGCGGCGGCAAGAAGTACAAGGCCGCCATCCCCGGCGGCGTCTCCATGGGCATCCTGGGCACCGACCAGTACGAGGCCGAGCTCGACTTCGACATCGGCCGCAAGCACAACGTGCTGGGCCTGGGCACCGCCTGCCCCACGGTGTTCGACGAGGACACCGACATGGTCGCCGTCGCCCGCAACATCAGCCGCTTCTTCAAGCACGAGAGCTGCGGCCAGTGCACGCCGTGCCGCGAGGGCAGCGGCTGGCTCTACCAGCTCATGACCCGCATCGAGGACGGCCACGCCAAGACCAAGGACCTGGACATGGCCCTGGAGATCGCCACCAGCATGGGCTCCATGCCCGGCACGACGATCTGCGGTCTCGCGGATGGCAACAACTGGGCCCTGCGCACCATCATGAACAAGTTCCGCGACGAGTTCGAGACCCGCGTGAGCCCGAGCCACGTCGCGGTCAAGATGACCATCGGCGCGGCGGCGCACGGGTAGGCGACGTGGATTCGGCGTACGCCGACCTTGCCCGAACGCTCGAAGCCCTGGAAGTGCCCGGCGTGCACGCCGAGCCCGACGGCCTCTCGATCAAGGCTTCCGAGGGTGGCTTCGACATCGCCATCGGGCGCGACGGCGATGAACATGTTGTCACCTTCGGCGAGCTCTGGCACGAGCACGTGGACGACCGGGACACGGCGTTGGAACTGGTGCTCATCGGCCTCACGCCGGGCTACCGCCTGGTCGAGTCGGTCCGTCGTGGCAGTCCGATCCGCGCCGCCGTGCAGGTCGCCGAGGGTGAGCGGTGGCGGGTTCTCTCGCAGACCGGGCTGCTGACCAGCCTCTGGCCCTGGCCGCGCCCGCGACAGGTCATCAGGCAGAACACGCTGGCCGAGGTTGGCCAGGTGAGGCGCGTCCTCGAGCAGATCCACCAACCCTTGCAGTGAGGCCGACAGCGGGCTCCGCCAGCGACGAGTTCCGTCGCCCCTCCGGGGCTCAGGATGGGCGATGGCCCCTTTCCACGGGTTGCGCTGCGCTCCACCCGTGGCTACATTCCGTGGCCCCGTTGGGGCCAAGAGCCGGACACCCTGCACGACCCGCCAGTCGACGCCGATCGAGGATCCGGACATGGTCCGATCGCGCAGAAACTGCGCGTCCGGCCCCGCGGAAGCCTTCCGGTGCGCGCACCGGAACGTTCCCGCAGCCGCGCAAGCTCTTCGGTGCGCGCACCGGAACGTTCCCGCAGCTGCGCGAGCCTTCCGGTGCGCGCACCGGAACGTTTCCGCAGTTGCGCGGGCCCTCCGGTGCGCGCACCGGAACGTTTCCGCAGCTGCGAGCGGCCTTCGGTGCGCGCACCGGAACGTTCCCGCAGCTGCGCGAGGCCTTCGGTGCGCGCACCGGAACGTTCCCGCAGCCGCGCGAGCCCCTCGGTGCGCGCACCAGAAGGCCCCCCAGCCCCCACCCCAACGCGCAAAACCTGCGCGAAAGGTCCTTCCGGGGACGGCCGGAGCCTTCCAGGCCATGGCCCAAGCCTTCTCGGCCATCCCCCAAGCCTTCCGGGCCATCCCCGAAGCCTTCCCGGCCGTCCCCCAAGCCTTCCAGGGCGCGCCCCGAGCCTTCCCGGCCATCCCCGGAGCCTTCCGCGGAGCTCCCTGGTACGTTCCCGGCGTTCCCGAAGCGCTTCCCGGCACGCCCTGTCTCACAAGTAGCTCCCCGCCTTGAGCGCCCCCGGCCGATCCAGGTTCGTCACCAGGTACCGCAGCGCGTCGACGGCGTGGTCGGGGCCGTCCTTGGCGGGCTCCTCGCTCATGGGGCGCTGCATGTCGTAGTGGTAGCGTTCGAGGCTCTCGATCAGGTGCTCGCACGCGGGCGATACGTAGAGCGTGGGCTCGCCGGCGGCCGGGCGCAGGCGGGCGCGGAGCAGGTCGAGCCCGGCGCGGATGGTGGTGCGCCTTGCGCGCACGGTCAGGCCGGCGCGTTGGATCTGCTGGGCGTCGCTGAGCCCGGTCTGGGCGTTGCCCTGCCAGCCGGCGGGGTCGATGCCGATCCAGCTCGGCTTCGCGTCCCCTTCTTCAAGGATCGCGTCGATGTGTTCGTTCAGCAGGCACCGGCTCGCCACGCGCTCGCGCACGATGTGCAGCACGCCCTCGGGGCTGAGCGCACCCCACACGATCACCGTGGGCGAGCGATAGCCGAAGTCCATGCCAAGCACCCACGGCCAGTGCTCGTCGATGTCCGGCGCTTCGCGCACGTGCACGTCGCGATCGAACTCGGGCAGCACCACGTCGTCGGCCTTGGGCCGCTCGCACCGCATCTCGGCGTCCCAGGTTGACAATGACACGCGGCCCTTGAGCGACACCGCGTCGGCGATCGACAGGTGCCCGGGCGCGCGAGCTGCGTCCTTCGCCGAACCCTGGCATTCGTTCCACAGCGAACAACCCTCGCACGCGTAGCGATCATCGCAGTGCTCCAGCACGTCGACCACGCCCCACTTGAACAGCCGACGCGTGCCGGCACTGGCTTGTTCCACCACGTCGCGCATCAGCCCGTGCGCCAGGTGCATGGTGCTGAGCGCCTCGATCGAGCCGCGGATGGTGTAGGTTGTGCCGTTATACTCAACGGTCTTGCTCCTGGTGGTGAGCTGGGCGGCGTCCCACACCGCCGGGTCGAAGAGCTCCACCTCGTCGCAGCGCAGCTTCTGGATGCGCGTGCCGCGGACGGACGCCTGGCTCTGCGCGAGCAGCTCCAATCGCGATCCATTCACGAGTTCGAGCTTGCGATCGGTGACGCGACCCTCGATCAGGTCGCTGACGGCGGGCATGGCAAACAAGCGACGCAGGTGCGCGTGCATGCGCTGGGCCTGCTCGAGCGAGCCGCCCAGGATGCGCACCTCGATGCCCGGCTTGTACACGAGATCGAGCAGCGTTGCGACGGCGCCCAGGAAGGTCTTGCCGCCGCCTCGGTTGGCCCACACGACCGCATCGATGGGATCATCAAGTGTGTTGCCGAGCGCCTCGGGCAGGTGGTCGGCGAAGAACGCGTGGGCCAGGTACTCCAATGGCATCGCGCTCAGTTGCACGTCGAGCGCCTCGCGCACGCAGCGCTCCAGGTCGTCAACACTCGCCGGTCGAGCCGGCAACGCGGTCACGCCGCACTCCGATCGTGCACGAGCGCCACGGGCGGGTGCGTCAGGGCGGCGAACGCCCGGCCGGCGATGTCGCCCCCGCGCAGCTTGCGCGCCCGGGCCCAGGCACGCAGCGCGCCGGCGATCGACTCGGGCGGGTGCGACAACAGGTCGGCCGCCTCCACGCCGTGGCGGTCCATGGCGTGCAAGAGCTTCGCGTCGGCCTTGCTGGGCGGCAGGTCGACGCGCCACATGCCCGCGCGCTCGAAGAAGGGGCACGCGTGCGCCATGGCGGCGATGGCCTCGGTGCGCACCGTGCATGGGTCGGCCAGGTACGCGCGCACGAGACGCACGGCGATGCCCTGGCCGCGATACCGCGGATCGACGATCACGCGCGAGATGACGCGCACGTCGCGGTTGAGTCGCTGCGCGTTCAGCCGCTGGTCGGGCGTGTCGTACGCGCCCGGCCACGCGATGGCGCGCCAGCGGCCGTTGAGGGTCGGCATGGAGGCGACCAGCACGCCGATGGTCTGGCCGTCGTCGATGGCGCGCAGGATGCGCGCGATCGGCCCCGGCCTGCCCGATGCGTAGTGGAATCGTGACAGGTGTTCGAGATCGCGTGTCGAGCCGGGCTCGATGGTGAGGCGGGTGTCGGTCAGGTGGGCGAATCGGCGAGCAAGTGTGTCGGCCACGGGCGGGCTCCGCGGGGGGCGCGGGCGAGGATGGTGGGCGGCGATGGGCGTTCGCCGGGCAGGGGCAGCGCGACCAGCAGGTCCGGTCGCAGGGCTTCGAGCGTGTCGTCGTGGGCGGTGGAGACGATGAGGGTGACGTCGTGCGAGCGGCACCAGCGCGCCAGCGCGATGGCCAGCGAACGCGCCGTGGCGCAGTCGAGCACGGCGGCGAACTCGTCGGCAATCAGTGCGCAGCCGGGCGTGCAGCGGTCCATGGCGGCGGCGATGGTCAGGCGGGCGAGTTGGCCCGTGCTCAGCGCGCCCGCGGCGCGCGGCAGCAGGGCGGCTTCGGCCAGGCCCGCCGCGCCCAGGACGTGCAGCGCTTGGTCGAGGTTGTGACCGACCTGATCGATGGTCGGGCGGCGCCGCGCGAGGTGGGCGGGCGGACGCACGACGGCGCGGGCCTGTCTTGCAAGGCGTCGGCGGAGCAGCGTTAGGGCCGTGCTCTTGCCGCTGCCGCTGGGCCCGGTGAGCAGCGCCACCGCGCCCGGCTGGAGCGTGGCGAGGGCCTTGGCGGCCTGCCGGGCGGTGCGCAGGGTGGCCCGCCGGGTGGGGTCCCGGCCGTCGCTGGGCAGCGCGAAGATGGCGCGGGCGTGGGCCGATCGATCGGGGTGCGGGCTGTTCACGCGGCGCTCCCGGGATTAGAACGCTTGGCCTGGAGCATGCCGGCGGCCTCGGCCAGGGCGCGGAATCCATCGCGGCTCTTGCGGACGCAGTGGTAGCTGACGCCCAGCCGCTGGGCGGCCTGGCGCATGGTGAGGCCTTCGACGGCGGTCAGCCGGGCGACCTGCGCGATCTGGCGGGGCAGTTGCGGCCCCAGGCGGACGGCGGCCTCGAAGGCGGGGTCGGTCACCCGGCGGACCAGGGCCCGGACGCGGCGCCGCATCTGGCGTTCGTTGGTGCCCAGAAGGGCCGCGGCCTCGCTGACGGCCATACCCCGGCCATAGACGGCCAGGAGCAGTTGCCGCTCGTCGGGGGGCAGGTGGTCGGCGGCGTCCAGGACGCGGGTGACCATGGCCCGGCGTCGCTTGCGTCGCATGTCCAGGGTCGCGTCGTCCCACTTGTGCTGCATGGCTGGTGCCTCCAGTCTTGGTTTACTCACGAGATCCGATGCTGGGCCTATTGTCGACTGGATTGGAAACAAATGCAAGGATATTGTTTGGTATCACCGCCAGATAGCGCACGCTGGCGGTGATGGGTGAAAGATTTTCGATCCGAAGGGCTCTGAAACGCTGTAGAGCTGGGATCGATGGAGGAACCGCGCGATGGAAACCGCTCCTGATGCTCCTGGGCCGAGCGTCTCTGCGCTCGGGGCCTTGCTGCGAGATCGCCGGCTGCGGCTGGGGCTGAGTTTACAGCAGACGGCCGAACGTGCGGAGTGCACGAAGGGCTATCTCTCGCTGCTGGAGCGTGGCAAGCGGGGCGTGCCCAAGGGGCGGATGCTGGCGCGGCTCGAGGCGGCGCTGGAGCTGACGCCGGGCAGCCTGGCCGAGGCGGTCGACCTGCACGCGACCCCGAAGCGGGTGCGGGAGGAGCTGGCCGAGCGTCGCGGGCAGGCCGATGCCGCCCGGCAGCTCGCGGCGATGTTGCGTGGGGCGGGGGCAGGGGGTCTGGATCGAGCGTTCGAGTCCGGGGCGTTGCAGAAGCTGGTGGATCGGCTGTCGCCCGAGGACTCGGACCGCTCGGGCGTGGGCGAGCCGGTGGAGGCGTTGCTTCCGCGGGCGGTGCCGCTGATTAATCTCGTGCCGGCCGGGCATGCGGCGGAGTTTACCGATCTGGGGTACCCGGCCCGCGTGGCGGACAGCTACGTGGCGGCGCCGGACCTGAGCGACCCCGACGCGTTCGCGGCGCGCGTGACGGGCGACAGCATGGAGCCGGAGTATCGCGAGGGCGACGTGGTGATCTTCAGCCCCGCGCGAGACGTTCGCAGCGGCATGGACTGCTTCGCGCGATTGGAGCCCGACGCGGAAACGACCTTCAAGCGGGTGTACCTGGAGCGCGGGGCGGGGGGCGAGGAACTGATCCGGCTCCAGCCGCTGAACCCGCGGTACGCGCCGCGCATCGAGCCCAGGGAGAACGTGGCGGGGCTGTACCCTGCGGTGAGCGTGACGCGGCGGGTGGGGGAGTGAGGGATCGGGCACCGGGCATCAGGCATTAGGTAGTTGGGGGCTCTGGGGGCAGTCTCCAGGCGGCGCCGCACTCGGGGCAGGTGGTGCAGCCGTCGGGGTCGGGCGTGAGGCCGGTGAGGTCGTAGTCGCAGGCCTGGCACCGGCCTTGGGCGCTCCTGTATTGCTTGAGCCAGGGGCGGAACTGCGTGAAGTGGAGGTAGGCGTACACCACGATGAGCGGGAGCATCGCGTAGGGAAAGACGTCCGAGATTGCGTGGCCGAACTGGCGTACTGAGCCGGAAGGCACCAGCAGCGTGACCAGGATGGCCGCGGCGTAGGGCGCGACCACGAAGTAGGACAGCACCTGGAAGCGCCGCCACGCGGTGGGCGTGCGCTGGAAGACATCGTGCCAGGGCATGGGGTACTGGCCGTTGTAGGTCCAGCGTGTCTTGGGCACGACAGCGCCGCGATCGTCGCGGATCGTCTTTTCCAGGCTCCTACGCACGCGCGATGGTATTCTCGGCGCGTGCGGCGCTCACGCGGCGGTGGTGATCCTGGTGGGCTTGCGTCGGCCGATGCCGTGCAGTGCGCGGGGGCGTTCGTTGTGTTCGAGCAGGTCTCGGACGCGTTGCCAGTCTCGGGCGGCCTTGGTCTCGCCGCCGCGGCGGGAGATGGCTTCGACCGAGGTTCGGCAGGTTGCGAACACGGTGGGCCCGCCGAAGATCGGGCGCGCGGGCTCGAGGTGATCGAAGTCGTATGGGCTCGATGGCAGCAGGTGGGACGGGGTGCGCTTGCCGGCCAGGGCGAAGAGCGTGTACTCGTAGGCGGTGGCGCCCAGGCAGACGATGGCCTTGAGGCGCGGCATGCTCTTGACGACGAACCGCAGCATGGGGGCGACGGTCTTGCGTGCGAGGTCGCGGTTGGCGATGAGCTCGTCGCGCTCGTTGGAGTCGATGAGCAATGGGCCGAAGACGCTGCCGGCCAGCACGCCACGGGTGGCTAATGGGAAGGCCAGGCGCGCCAGGCCATAGGTGAAGGGTGTCTCGTTCTGGCAGTACGGACGCAGCGTGTTGCGGCCGAGGCGATTGCGCACGACGTTGACGTGGGTGGGGGCCGAGTCGAGCACGAGGACCTGGCCGTCCCACCGGCCGTAGACCGATTCGAGGGCGAATAGGCGCGGCTCGTCGGGCAGCAGCTCGTAGGCGTTGGTGAAGCCGGGCAGCCGCAGGTCTCGGATGCTCTGGGGGATCGGCGGGGTGCGTCGCGGTCCGCCGGCGTGCTCGCCCTTGGGGGCCTGGTCTCCCATGAGGAAGGCGCGGGCCTGCTCGGCGGTCATGCGCGTGTTGGCCATGCCGGGAGCGGGCTTGGTCTCGGCCTGGGTCTTGGCGTGGGTCTTGGCTCGCCGGGCCTTTGGGTCGGGCTTGGCGTTGGGCTTGGTTTGGGCCTGGGCCGTTTCGGGCTTTGTGGGCAGCAGCCCGGGCTCGGGGCCGATGCCGCTGGTGAGGCTGCCGGGGAAGAGGCCGGCGGCGTGGGATCGCAGGTCGGGCGCGGTGCCCGCCCGCGAGGCCATGCCGGCCAGGGGGTGGAAGGCCGACATCTTGAAGACCGCCGGCCGGGTGTCTGGGGCGGGTTCTTCGCGGCTGTGGTTGGGTGTCGAGGTGGCCATGCCTCGGTTATCGAACGTCGGGCGGGGTGACTTCAGTCCGCGAGCCATTGGGGTTTTCGGCCTGCGCAGGAGCTGCGCGTTGGGTTATCGGGCCAGCGGCTGGCGGCCCATGGTGGGCGTGACGACCTCGGGGTTCGGCCTGGCGTCGAGGCTGTCGTCGAGCGCGCAGCAGGCCTGGCTCTTGCACACCACGACGGGGTGGCCGGGCAGGTCGAAGCAGGCGCAGCCATCGACGCCGAAGACGGTGCGCAGGACGTGCGGGGTAAGAACCTCGCGGCTGGGTCCGTCGGCGGCGATGCGTCCCTGGTGGACGGCGATGATGCGGGGGAAGTGCCTGAGGGCGAGGCCCAGGTCGTGGATGACGCACAGGACGGTCGTGCCGCTGACGGCGTTGAGGTCGGTCAGCAGGTCGAGCAGGCTGAGTTGGTGCTCGATGTCCAGGCCCGTGAGCGGCTCGTCGAGCATGAGGATGCCCGGCTGCTGGGACAGGGTGGTGGCCAGGCGGACGCGCTGGCGCTCGCCGCCGGAGAGGGCCTCCATGCGTCGGTCGGCGAGGTGGTCGACCGAACATCGGGCCATGGCGGCGTCGATGGCGCGGTTGTGGGCGGCCTGATCGCTGACTCGGAAGAGGGCGGTAAGGGGACTGGCGTGGGCATGGCGGCCCATGGCCACGTGCTCGCGCACGGTGGTGAGCTGGGGCAGGTCGGCGGATTGGGCGAGCAGGCCGCGGCGGCGGGCCAGGGCGCGCTTGGGGTAGCGGTGCAGCGGCTTGGCGTCGAGGGTGATGGCGCCTTCGGCGGGCTTGAGCAGGCCGGCCATGGCGCGCAAGAGCGTGGACTTGCCCGAGCCGTTGGGGCCGACGATGGCGACCATCTCGCCCGGGGCGATGGTGGCGTCGACGCCGTGGAGCACGCGGCGGGCGCCGAGGTCGACGGTGAGGCTCGTGGCGGCAAGGGTCACTTGAGCCATCCGCTCTTGTAGAGGAGGAAGATGAAGTACGGGCCGCCGATGAGGCCGGTGACCACGCCCACGGGCAGCTCGCTGGGTGCGAGCACGGTGCGGGCGGCGAGGTCTGCCCAGAGCAGGAGTGCGCCGCCGGCGAAGGCGCTGATGGGGACGATCAGGCGGTTGGAGCCCATGGCCAGGCGCACCAGGTGCGGCACGACCAGGCCGACGAAGCCGACGAGCCCGGCGACGCTGGCGGCCGAGCCGGCGAGCAGTGCTGCTGCGGCGAACGCGAGCAGGCGTGTGCGCTCGACGGAGATGCCCATGGTGCTGGCGGTGTCATCGCCCAGCTCGAGGATGCGCACGCGTGAGCGCAGGGCGAAGGCGAGGGCGAGGCCGACGATCGAGTAGGGCAGCACCTGCCACAGGTGGCTCCAGCCGCGGCCGTTGAAGGAGCCGGCGGTCCAGAACATGACGGCGGGGATGCGGTCGGCAAAGGCGGTGATGAGCACGCCGATGACGGCGCCGAGGATGGCGTTGACGGCGACGCCGGCGAGGACCATGCGGACGGGGCTGGTGCCGCCCTTGCCGCTGCCGCCGGGTGTCCAACTGACGGCGTAGACGAAGACGGCCGAGGCCATCGCGCCCAGGAAGGCCGCGAGGGGGAGCGCGTGTGCGGCCTGCGGGAAGGCGGCCAGCACGATGGTGGCGGCCATGCCCGCGCCGGCGGTGACGCCGATGATGCCCGGGTCGGCCAGCGGGTTGCGCGTGACGCCCTGGAGCAGCACGCCTGCGACGGCCAGGTTGGCGCCGGCGAGCAACGCGACCAGGGCGCGCGGCAGGCGGGCGTTCATGATGATGTTGTGCGACGTGCCCTCGCCCGAGCCGATGAGGGTGGCCCAGACCTCGGCCAGCGGGATGCGCACGGCGCCCAGCGCGAGGGAGAAGAGCAGCCCGAAGACGAGCACGAGCACGATGGCCGCGGGCGCGACGAAGCGCCGCCACGCGGGCCGTGCGGCGGAGAGGGCGGGCGCGTGTTGGCGTGTTGCCAGGGAGGTCACTTGCTCTCGGTCTGGGTCTTTGGCTGGGCTTCGCGTGCGCTCTGGATGGCGGCGCGGACGTTCTGGAGCGCCAGGGCGGGCTGCGAGCCGGCGCGCATGGCGTAGAGGTCGTTGGCCAGGAAGGCGATGCGGTCTTCCTTGATGGCGGTGAGCTGGCCCCACAGCGGGTCGCGATCGAACATAGCGCGGGCGGCGCGCTCGGGGCCGTGGAAGACCACGAGGATCACGTCTGGGTCTTTCTGCACGACGGCTTCCATGCTCAGGGGCGAGAGGCCGCGGAAGAAGCGGTGGGCGGGCATGTCGGCGGTGATCAGCCGCCCGCCGGCGGTGTCGACCAGGTCGCCCAGGTAGCTGTCGGGCAGGAAGGCATAGAACGCCGAGGGCGTGCCGAAGACCGCCAGCACGCTCGCCGGGTTGCCGGCCGAGTCGATGGTCTCGGCCTGGGCCAGGCGGTCGTTGAAGCCCTGGATCCACCGCTCGGCCTGCTCGGGCTTGCCGACGAGGTCGCCCAGGGTGCGGGTGTGGGCGGCGACGTCTGCGAGGGTGTCGGCGTCCATGGTCTTGACGCTGGCGCCGGTGGTGGTCTCGATCTGCGTGGCGAACTGGCTGTAGACGGCGCTCATGACCACCAGGTCGGGGTCGGCGGCGATGAGCTGCTCGATGTTGGGGCCCACCGAGTGGTCGAGGGCGCCGGCCTCGATGCCCTGCCAGGCCTCGGGCTGCCCGGTGGGCAGGGCCGGCACGAGCACGGGCCGCACGCCCAGGGCGATGAGCTGGTCGGCGGCGAAGGGCAGCAGCGCAGCCACGCGCGGGGCGGGGGCTTGGGCTGGGGCCGCGGCCGAGTCTGAGGTAGCGGATTCGGGCGAGGAGGTCTCCTGCTCGACGCTGGCGGGCTGCTGCTGGGCCTGGTCCGCGGTGGAGGACCCGCCCATCGACCGCCAGGCCAAGGCCGCGATGACGACCACGATCATGGCTGCCGCCGCCAGAACGACGAGCTTGGGGCCCCAAGAGGATCCCGATGGCTGGGTGTCGGGTCGGGTGTCAGGCTTGGCTTGCGGTCGGTCGGCGTCGGTCATGGGAGCCCTCCTTCGCGGGGTAATGCTATCGTGTTGAGACGCAGTCTCAATGGCGTGATGGGGGAAACGGCGGGGTGCAACTCGGCCTGGCCCCAGGCCGTAGGCAAGCAAGGAAGGCGTTGGGCTCGGGGGAGGGGTTTCGCACGCCGTGAGAAAGGGAAGGGGCCGCCCCATGGGCTTCAACCGCCTGAGAGGCTTCACGCTCATCGAGCTGCTGGTGGTGATCTCGATCATCGGGATCCTGATGGGCATCCTGATCCCCGCTTTGGCGGGTGCTCGGCTGACGGCGCGGTCGACGGTGGGCGTGGCCAACCTGCGCAGCCTGTCGCAGTTGCTGATGCTGTATGAGCACGAGCAGCGTTCGTTCCCTACGCCGTTTGACCCCGAGCCGGACGAACGGGCGCGGCGTGTGCCGGGTACGGCCTGGAGCGACGCGCTGCACCCTCACGCGGACGAGCCGGTGTGGAACTTCGAGGTGCCCACCCAGCCGCAGTGGAGCACGGAGTTCTTCGCGACGTACTGGTATTCGTGGCTGAGCGATTGGCACGGGCAGGGCGGGCGTGATAGCGAGGTGCAGTTTTCGCCGGCGGATCGGCTGGCGTTGGACCAGTTGAGCCAGTACCGCTCGCGGTCGGACGTGCAGAATGGGTTGTACCTTTGGCCGACGAGCTATTACATGTCGCCGACGCTGTGGAGCGCGCCCAGCCGGTTCGGGGCGGGCGCGCGGGGGGCGATGTCGGCCGGCACGCTGGCGCCGATGTCGGTGAGCAGCGTGGCTAGCCCGGCGCAGAAGGTGCTGCTGTGGGAGCGGGCGGACTTTGCGAAGAACAACCGGATCTCGATCCGGGGTGGGAACGCCACGCGCGAGCGGCAGGCGCCCAACTGGTGCAGCCCCGAGGCGCGGCCGCACGTGGCGACGGGCGACGGCGGGGTGGTGCAGGCCGACATGCGCAAGATCGGTGACGCGGCCGCGGACAACGCCGAGTTCCTGCCGGGCGGCCGCATCCAGCCGAGCGACCTGATGCCGCTGTACCCCAGTTGGCGGCCGGAGCGCTTGCAGGCGCTGGGCGGCTCGGCGAGCAGCGATGGGGAGTTTCCGCTGTACTTCTGGGCTACGAACCAGGGGGTGCGTGGGGTTGATCTGCCGAGGTAGGGGCGGCGCTCGCTACGATTTCGTTCTTCTGGAGGGCAGCGCGGCGATGGCCGACCGATCGGCATTTGAGGAGTCTCTGGCGCGGCTGGGGCGGCGCATCGATGCGTTGATCGATGGCGTGCGCGAGCGTGCGTCGCGCTTTCGCAATCAGATGGCGACGGGCGGGCTTTTGGAGAAGTTTCGGCGCGAGCCCTCGGGCCGACCGGCGCGTGAGCAGGTCGCCGAGCGTGTGGCGGACGTCAAGGAGCGGTTCGAGGAGGGCCAGGTCAGCACGAAGTTCGTGCTTGGGGCCTTCGGGGCCGGGGCGGCGTTGGTGTTGGTGGTGGTGCTGGTGCTGGTGTTCGGCTTTGGCATGTTCCGCGGCACGGGGCTGACCACCGCCGACCTGGAGCGCGACGCCGCGCTGCGTGAGGCGGCCGACCGGGCGCGAGCCGAGCGTGAGGGCGCGCTCAACCCTGCGGCGATGATGCGGCAAGAGGCCCAGGACGCGGCGACGCGGGCCGGGCCTTCTCGGCAAGGCGGTGGGGACTCCGGCCGTCGCGCGGTGGGGAGCGGCGGTTGAGGGCGCGAGCGGTCGTACGATCGTTCCGTGAGCGAAGCCCCGGCCGGTGAAGAGAGTTTCTGGAGCGATGCGGAGGACGCGGACGAGCGCGCGAAGCGTCTTGCGGGCTTGCTCGCGCGGGCGCGCAAGCTGCCGGCGGTTCCCGGTGTGTACCTGATGAAGGACGCCAAGGACCGCGTGGTCTACGTGGGTAAGGCGCGCAAGCTGCCCGACCGTGTGGCGAGCTACTTCGTGCCCAGTGCCGACCTTGGGCCCGCTAAGGCGCCGATGCTCGATGTCGTGGTCGACTTCGAGTTCCTGGAGTGCGAGACCGAGTTCGAGGCGCTGCTGACCGAGAACCGGCTGATCAAGGACACGCGTCCGCGGTTTAACGTCCGGCTGACCGACGACAAGACGTTCCCGTACCTGGTGGTGACGCAGCGCGAGGACTTCCCGCGGGTGTTCGTGACGCGCAACCCCGCGGGCGTGCGGCCCGATGGCACGACGCCCGAGTATATGAAGGGTGCGAAGGTGTTCGGGCCGTTCGTGAACGCCGGGGCGCTGCGCGAGGCGGTGCAGGTGGCCCAGCGGGTGTTCAAGTTCCGCGATTGCAAGCTGGACATCGTCGATGGCGACCCGAAGAACAAGTACTTCAGGCCTTGTTTGCTGTACAGCATTGGCCAGTGCACGGCGCCGTGCGCGGGGAAGGTCTCGCTGACGGCCTATGGCGAGCAGGTCGATCGCTTCGTGCGGTTCATGGGCAGCAAGCGCAGCCAGATGCTGCGCGAGCTGCGCAAGGAGATGGCCGAGGCGAGCGAGAGGCTGGAGTTCGAGCGGGCGGCCGAGCTGCGCGACCAGATCGCGGCGATCGAGAAGCTCGAGGAGCGCTCGAGCAAGCGCGACGGTTGGCAGCCGGAGACCGAGATCGGCTACGTCGAGCCCGAGAAGGGGATGCGTAGCCTGCAGAAGACGCTGGGGCTCGACGAGCCGCCCAGGGTGGTCGAGGGCTTCGATATCGCGCACCTGGGCGGCAACGAGACGGTGGCCAGCAAGGTGTGCTTCGTCGATGGGCGGCCGTTCAAGAGCGAGTACCGGCGGTACAAGATCAAGGGCACGGGCAACGACGATTACGCGTCGATCCGCGAGGTGATCAGCCGGCGGTATCGCGAGGCTGGCGCGGGGCAGGAGCTGTACCCCGACGTGATCCTGATCGACGGTGGGCTGGGGCAGCTCCACGCGGCGATGGAGGTGCTCCGCGAGATGGACGTGCCCGCGCCGATGGTGATCTCGCTGGCCAAGAAGGAAGAGCTGATCTACGTGCAGGAACGCGAGGCGCCGATCCGGCTGGGGCGGGAGAACTTCGGGCTGCGGCTATGCCAGCAGGTGCGCGACGAGGCGCACCGCTTTGCGCGGCATTACCACCATATCTTGCGGCGCAAGAAGATCGTCGGCGAGTGAAGGGCTTGGGGAGGCCTACGCCGACTTGGCGTGCTCCTTGGGCACCGGGCGCTCGTGCGTGCTCACGGCGTCGGCGGGGATCTGATCGAGGATGAGCTGCTCGATCTTGGGGGCCTTTTCGAGGGGCTTGCCCTTGGCGTCGGTCAGCGGCGTGCCGTCCAGGCGCGTGATGATGGGCGTGGGGTTGGCGCGCTCGTGGGCCTCGAGCTGCTTCTCGAGGTCGGCCTGCTTCTTGTCGTCCAGCTCGGCCCACTTGCCCCGGCCGCGGCACTTGGGGAAGCGCGAGCAGCCCAGCCACGGCCCGCGCAAACCACTGCGGAGGTTTAATGGCGACTCGCAGGTGGGGCAGGGCAGGTCGGTCTTGAGCGGTGGCACGCTGGGCGCGACGACGTAACCCTTCTTGTCGATGTTGAGGATCAGCCCGTCCTCGGGGCTTTCGCCCTCGGCCAGGTCGGTGGCGATGAAGGGGCCAAAGCGGCCGGTGCGGTAGACCATGGGGCGGCCGGTCTTGGGGCAGCGGACGTCGACGTACTCGACCGGACGCGGCTTGCCCTGGCTGTCCACCGGACAGGCGTAGTTGCAGTCGGGGTAGTTGCTGCAACTCAGGAAGCGGCCGTTCTTGCCGAAGCGGTAGACGAGCTCGGCACCGTCGCGCGGGCAGAGGTAGTCGCTGGGCTGGACCTCGGCCTTGGCGTGCTGGAGGTTCTCCATCGCGTGCTCGAGGCTCTCTCGAAACGGTCCATAGAACCTCTCGAGCATGTCGATCCAGTCGAGGTGTTCCTCTTCGATCTTGTCCAGCTCGGCTTCCATCTGCCGGGTGTAGCCCAGGTCGAGGATGCGCGGGAAGGCCTCGACGAGCTTGTCGGTGACAACCTCGCCCAGGTCGGTGGCGTAGAAGCGGCGCTCGCGCTGCTCGACGTACTTGCGGTCTTGGATGGTTTGCACGATGCTGGCGTAGGTGCTGGGGCGGCCGATGCCCTCGCTCTCGAGCGTCTTGATGAGGCTGGCCTCGGTGTAGCGCGCGGGCGGGCTGGTGAAGCGCTGGCGGGGGTCGATGCTGAAGGCGTGCAGCGTGGATTGTTCCTGCACGGTGGGCAGGGTGGCCTCGTCGCTGGCGGTGGGCACGCCGGCGACCTTGTAGAAGCCATCGAACACGAGCACGCGGCCGGTGGCCTTGAAGGTCAGGGTATCGCCACCATTTTGAGTTTGGCCGCCGTCTATAAGGATGGTCGTCGCGTCCCACTGGGCGTGGCTCATCTGGCAGGCGACGAAGCGCTGCCAGATGATCTCGTAGAGCCTGGCCTGGTCGGGCTTGAGGGCCTTGCGCACCATGTCGGGCGTGTAGGCGACGTTGGTGGGGCGGATGGCCTCGTGGGCTTCCTGGGCGCTCTTGTTGGAGCTGCCAAAGAAGTTGGGCTTCTCGGGCAGGTACTTGTCGCCGTAGGTCTTCTTGATGTGGTCCCGCGCCATGTTGAGCGCTTCGCCGGCGATGTGCGTGCTGTCCGTACGCATGTAGGTGATCAGGCCGACGGGCCCCTCGCCAGGAATGTTGACGCCCTCGTACAGGCCCTGGGCGGCGGACATCGTGCGCCGGGCGCCGAAGCCCAGGCGGGTGCTGGCGGCCTGCTGCAGCGTTGACGTAATGAAGGGCGGCGGCGGGCGGCTGCTGGTGCGCTTGGTCTCGATGGAGCGCACGCTCCAGGGCAGGCTTGGGTCGGGCGTGCCGGTGATCGTGCGCAGCCAGCGTGCGGGGCCGCGGCCTTCGGGGTCTTCTTCGACCTGGGCCTGGATGTCGGTCAGGCCGGCGGCCTCGAGCGTCTTGATGACCCGCGGCGTGACGTCGCACGTATCGGGCTTCTTGAACTTCTCGGCGCTGACGGCGGCCTCGGCGCTTTCGTCGAGCGTGCCGACCTGGGTGACGTCGAACTTCTCGCCGTTGACTTCGACCAGCTCGGCGCGGAAGCCGTCGTGCCTGGCCAGCCAGGCGTTCTGGGCCTTGAGGCTGGGCGGGTTGCCCTTGTCGTCGCGTTCGGCCAGCAGCCTGGCCCACTGGGGGGCCAGCGAGCGGGCGGCGTTCTCGCTGCCGGTGAAGCTCGCGCTGACGGACCAGGACTCATCTGGAACAAACACGCGGATCTCGCGCTCGCGGTCGACCACCAATCGCACCGCCACGCTCTGCACGCGGCCTGCGCTCAGGCCCCGGGTGACCTTCTTCCAGAGCAGGGGGCTGACCTGGTAGCCGACGATGCGGTCGAGGATGCGGCGGGCCTGCTGGGCGTTGACCTTATCGACGTCGATGGGGTGGGGGTTGTTGAAGGCCTTGGCGATCTCGTTCTTGGTGATGGCGGCGAAGACCACGCGTTTGGCGTCCACCGCGTCGATGCCGATCTCTTGGGCGAGGTGCCAGGCGATGGCCTCGCCCTCGCGGTCGAGATCCGTCGCGAACCAGACGCTGCCGCCCTCGCTGGTGGCGTCGCTGGCGGCCCGCTTGAGCTCGCGCATGACCGCCTCCTTGCCGCTTAAGATGCGGTAGGTGGGGGTGAAGCGCTGCTCGATGTTGACCCCGGGCACGGGGCTCTTGTCGCCCTTGTCGGCCTTCTCGGGCAGGTCGCGGACGTGGCCGACGCTGGCCAGCACGACGTAGTCGTCGCCCAGGTACTTATTGATGGTCTTGGCCTTCGACGGGCTCTCGACGATGACCAGGTCGCGTCCCTTGGCCTGGCCGGCCTTGTAGCCCGTGCCCCGGCTGGTGCGGCTGGTGCGCGGCCCACCCCCACCAGCACCCCCACCAGCACCCCCACCGGATCGGCTGGCGGTCTTCTTGGCCACCTTCTTGCCAACCTTCTTGGTGGTCTTCTTGCCGACCTTCTTTGTCGTCTTTTTGGTGGTCTTCTTGGCCATGGGGCTGGGTCTGGTTCTGGTTTCGGGTCCGGGTTTGGGTCTGGTCTCGGGTCTGGGGTCGGGAAGCGACAGGGAAGCGGGCCCGGGCGGCGATGTCAAGCGCCCGCCGGCGGCGGGGGGCTCGGGCTCCCTTCCATCGGCTCTCAAGCCGGCCGGGGGCCCTTCCTATTCACACATTGTGCCCGGGCGGTTTGGGGGCAGGCTGTCGGTAAGGTGCGGGTGAGTCTAGCAAAAGCATTGCTGCACAACGGTTTGCGCGAGCGTGGCGGCGTCTTTGCCTTCGGGATGGATCGGCAGCTTCCGCGGCCGCTCGCCCGGCCCGGCGGCCAGCCGGCGGAGCCAGGTGCGCTGGTTCTTGGCGAATCGGCGGGTCTCGATCTTGGTCCGCTCGATGGCGTCTTCGAGGGAAAGTCCCGATTGACTTTGGTCCCGCAAGGCCTCGGCGATCTGCTTCGTGCCCAGGGCCTGGGCCGCCTGGGGGCCGAGGTTTCCCGAGTCCAGCAGCCGCCGGGTTTCCTCGACCAGGCCCGCCTCGACCATCGCCTTGACCCTGGAGTTAATGCGGCGGTTGATGGCGTCGGTTTCCCAGTGCAGGGTGACCAGCAGCAGGCGGTCTGCCAGGGGATTGCTTCCCGAATCCCACTGGCTCTGATAGTCGCTGATGGGCGTGCCGGTGAGGCGGAAGACTTCGAGCGCCCGGACGGTCCGCCGCTCGTCGGCGGGGTGGATGCGCGCCGCGGCCTTGGGATCGACCCGCTCGAGCTCGGCCCGGCGTTCGGCCGCCGGCATTGCGCGGAGTTCATCGCGGAGCACCTCGTCGGCGGGCGGCCCCTCGAAGAGGCCGTCGATGAGGGCCTTGATGTACAGGTGGGTGCCGCCGGCGATGATGGGCCAGCCGCCACTGGCCTCGATCTCCTCGATCGCCTTCGTCGCGCGTTCGAGCCACTGGGCGACGGTGAAGGGCTCGCTGGGCTCGACGATGTCGATCAGGTGGTGGGGCACGCCCTCGCGCTCGTCCATCGTCGGCTTCGCGCTGGCGATGTCCAGGCCGCGATACACCTGGAAGGCGTCGGCCGAGATGACCGCCGCGTGCGGGGTACGCCCCTCCGCTTCGGCCAGCTTGGCGCAGCGAATCGCCAGGCCGGTCTTGCCGCCGGCGGTGGGGCCGGCGATGACGGGGATGAGGGGGGGTTCGGCATTCGGCATCCGGCAATCGGCAATCGGCCGGGACCGGAGCCCGAGTGCCGAGTGCCGATTGCCGATTGCCGCGACCGGACGCTACGCCGCCCGCTCGGCCTTGGGCGCATCACCCGTTTCCGCCGCCATCGACCCCTGCCCGAAGGGCACCAGGTGCACCGCCGGCTCGCCGTCGCGGGTCGAGGTCTGGGCCGTCACGCGGTACAGCACGCTGCGTGAGCCCGCGGGGATGTCATCGTCGGTGAACGAACGGCCCTTGGCGGTCTGGATGATCCGCCAGTGGCCGCTCATGTCGAGCATCCGCTCGACGCGGTAGGTCACCGCCCGCACGCCGGGGGGGTGGGGGCACTCGAAGCGCACCTTGAGCGCCCCGTCGCCCAGCAGCTCGACCTCGAAATCCCGCGGCGTGGCGGGCGTGGGGCTGGGGCCGCGCTTGGCCGGCGGGGGCACGCTGGCGGCGCTGTAGATGCTCGCGGGCGCATCGCTGCGCTTGGCGGTCGCGCGGATGGTGGCCAGCAGGGCCGAGGCGGTCCTTCGCATCGTGCCGACGCTCGCGCGGTAGGTCTTGGAGGCGTTGCGCAGCTCGCGCTTCGCCCGCAGGTAGTTCGCCCGCGCGTCGCGGGCGGCCTGGGTCTGCTGGTCCAGCTCGTCGACGCCGGCCTGGGTGAGCCCCAGCAGGGCCCGGTTCTCCTGCCACTTGCCCACGCGCTGGCTGCACCACTGGATGGCCGGGGCGAAGCGGTCGGGGATGGTGGGGGTGGTGGGCATGGCTTTGGGTCTCCTGTCTGCGAGCCTCTCGAACCCCTCTCTTCGGGCCCTGGGTGCCCCGGCTTGAGTTCCCAAGGCCTCCGAAACAAGAAAAGATGCTTTCCGTGGCCCAGAGGAAGCCACCGGCGGGCCACCGGTGGCTTCCATTGGTCCGAGAATGCGCACCGTTGGGCCACCGGAAGCCACCGTTGGAGCACCACTGCGCACGATTGCGCCAATCGTGCGCATCCGTGGGGCGGCGGTGCGCACCGGTGGAGCGGGCGGGGCGGCCGTATCGTCCGGCGTGGCGAGCGAACCCTCAGCAAGGACTCGGCGGCATCGACTCCTGACCTGGCGGATGTTGGTGGCGGCGTTGCTGGTGGGGGTGGTGCTGGCGGTGGTGAGCGTGCCGGTGGCGGTGGTGGTCTCGCCGATGGCGTCTCCCGCGCGGGGACTCTCTCCCAAGGCCACCCGATGGGGTGCGGTCGAGCATGCCGACCATTTCGAATCCTTCTCACGCTACGACTCGATCGGGACGCGCCTGTGGGCAACTTACGCGATGCCCCAGCCGATCGCACCCGGATTCCGCGACGCGTTGGGGCCGCTGCTCGATGCGCCGAGCGATCCGCGGCCAGCGTTCGCGAGCGTCCCATACCAGAGCCGCGAGCATTATGTGTACCACGTCTCGAACGGGTGGCCATGGCCCGCCGCGGCGGGACGATGGGTGGAGGCGCCGGGCGCGCGCAGGCCCCCCGTTTACGAATCGCTCGTGAGCGTGGTACGCGGCCAATCACACTACCGCTTCCCCCTGCGCCCCACCTGGCCCGGCCTGCTGGCCAACACCCTCTTCTACACCGCGCTCGCGCTGGCGCCGATGGTGCTGCTGCGCTGGCGGCGCACGCGGCGGCGGCGAGCGCGGGGGTTGTGCGTCGCGTGCGGGTATGAGTTGGGCGAGGGTGTGGGGGTGTGTCCGGAGTGTGGGCTGGGAAGGGATCGGGATTCGGCAGCCGGCAATCGGCAATCGGCGAAGACGTGAAGACGGCAGCGGGCCCGCGCCATTACCCCGATTGCCGGATGCCGATTCCCGATTGCCGCGTCCTACTTCGGAAACCGCACCTCCCGCCCGAAAAAGTCCAACCCCATCGCCGCCTTGGCCCGCGCGAGAGTGTCTTCGGCCACCGCGTTGGCCCTGGCCGCGTGCTCGCGGAGGATCTCCAGCACGATCTTGTCGCCCGCCTCGCCCGCGAGCTCGGCTCGCTTCTCGCGGATGGGGGCGATGAGCTCGTCGATCGCCTGGGCGACCTCGACCTTGATGTGGCCGTCGCCGATGTTGTCGCCGGCGGCGTACTTGGTTTCGAGTTCTTTGACGCGATTCTCGTCGCGGATGAAGGCGCGGACGTACTCGAAGAGGGCGTTGCTGGTGTCGCCGGCCTCGTCCATGGCCTGGCGGCCGGTGTAGAGCTGGCCCATCTTCTTCTTGATCTGCTTGAAGGTGTCCGTCAGGAAGATGGCGTTGTTGAGGCTCTTGGACATCTTCTGCTTGCCGTCGACGCCCACCAATCGGCCGATGCGCCCGACCTTCGCGGCGGGGATCGGGAAGACGCCGCCCAGGGCCTCGTGCTCGTGGTCCTCGGCGTGCGGGTCGACGCCGCAGTAGACCTGGTTGAAGCGGCGCGCGGCCTCGCGGCACATCTCGATGTGGGCGACCTGGTCCTCGCCCACGGGGATGAGCTGCGGCCGGAACGCGAGGATGTCGGCGCACTGGCCGACGGCGTACATGGGGAAGCCGAAGGAGTAGGTGTCGCCCAGGTCCTTGTCCTTGATCTCGGTCTTGAGCGTCGGGTTCTTCATGACGCGGTTGAAGGGCAGCAGCATCGCGAAGAACCAGGTGAGCTCGGCGATGGCGGGGACTTCCGTCTGCAGGACAAAGGTGCTGCGGTTGGGGTCGATGCCCACCGCCAGCCAGTCCTTGACGATCTCAAAGGTGCTCTCGCGGATGCCTTGGGGCTTGTCGGCCCGCGTGGTGTACGCGTGCATGTTCGCGATGAGGAAGTAGCAGTCGTAGTTGTCTTGGGACGCGACGCGGCTCTCCAGGCTGCCCACGAGGTGTCCGAGGTGGAGCTGGCCGGTGGGGGTGTCGCCGGTGAGGATGCGCGGCTTGGTGCGGGGTGTGGTGTCGCTCATGAGGCGACAGGGTATGGGCCCGTGCCTTGGAACGACAGCGGGGCGCCCCTTCGGACGCCCCGCGCAGGCCGGGCCGGGTGATGTGGATTACTCGCAGCCGGCGTCGAACTCGTTCTGGAAGGCCAGGAAGTCGAAGATCGTGAGGCTGCCATCGCCGTCGAAGTCGGCGATGGGGTCGCCGGCGTCGAAGAGGTTCTGGAAGGCCAGGAAGTCGAAGATGGTGAGCTGGCCGTCGCCGTCCAGGTCGGCCCGGCAGGAGGCGCTGGAGGCCTCGACGAAGTAGGTGTTCAGGATGCTGCTGGAGACCGCGGGGGGATAGGCCCCGAAGGTGGCGCCGACGTGCGTGGCCGTGCCGGTGGGCGTCTCAGCCGGCGAGCTGGCCTTCCAGTCGTACGTGCCCGCGGCCGAGGAGGCGACGATCCAGTAGGTCTCGCCGCCTACGAGGGTGAATGAGCCGTCGGGGGTGAAGATGTAGTCGCCGATGCCGGGGCTGAAGGTCGAGGGATTCACCAGGGTGGTGAGCAGGGCGCCCGGAACGCCGCCGCCATCGCTGTAGATCTCGATGACCGGTGCGACATCGACCGAGGTGATGTCCAGCCGCAGGGTGACGCCGTCGAGCGTCATGTCCGACCCGCCGGACATCTCAAAGCCCATGCCCTTGGTGCGGCTCGAGTCGTTGATGCCGGCGGACTGGGTCCCGTCGTTGCCGGGATGGTTGCTGATGATGACTTCCGCCATGGCCACGGCGGAAACGGTGAACGCCGCTGCAGCGGCGACGAGAACACGAGCGGTCTTCATGTCTTGACTCCGTTAGTACACAGGCGCTGCCCCCCAACGAGGCCGCCCGGGATCATGGTACCACAAGCGCTCTTGAGCACCAAGAGATTCTCTGGCCCAGGCGGCTCGTGCAATGTTTTTTAGGATTCGGTTTGGAAACTTGGCTTCGGCCGTGTTCTCGGGGCGAGCGCTCGCCTTGGACAATGGCAGCGGGGCGCCCGCTCGGACGCCTCGCCATGGTTGGGTTGCGGTGGCTGGCTCAGCAGCCCGAATCGAACTCGTTCTGGAAGGCGAGGAAGTCGAAGAGGGTCAGCTCGCCGTCGCCGTCGAAGTCGGCTTGCGGGTCGCCGGTGTCGAAGAGGTTCTGGAAGGCCAGGAAATCGAAGAGGGTGAGCTCGCCGTCGCCGTCGAGGTCGGCGCGGCAGTCGGCCACGAGCAGGCCGGGTGTGTAGGCGGCGCCGCCGCTGGGGTTGGGCACGATGGGGCTGCCGGCGCGGGGCGGGTAGGGCGAGTCGGCCGTGGAGAACGTGCCGTCGGCCAGGTTGTAGATGTGGTGCACGCCGTCGTTGAAGTCGGCGTTGTCGGTCAGCAGGAAGACCTCGCCGTCGCCCACGGCCAGGCCGTCGACGTCGGTGATGTTGGCGGGGAGCTGGACGACCTCGGTCAGGCCGGTGGGGTCGGCCGGGTCGACGGTGTAGATCCAGCGTCCGTTGCCGTCGTCGTCGTCGACGAGGTAGACCAGGCCGTCATCGGGGTTGAAGTCGATGCCGCCGATGGTGAGCGAGAAGTCGGTGTCCTGGTAGTCGAGCACGACGGTGAGCACGCCGGTGGACAGGTCGACGGTGAACAGGCCCTCGGGCTGCCCGGCGCTGGCGAGCGTGCGCGTGGCGTAGAGGGTGTTGGTCGCGGGGTCGTAGGCCAGGCCGTCGATGCTCACATCGTTGCCAGCAGCGTCCTGGGTCTCCACGAGCTTGACGGGGTTGAGCAGGTCGTCGTACGAGATCTCGTAGATGTCGTCGTTGGGCCCGTTGCGGACGCTGGCAAAGAAGCGGCGATTGGCATCGTCGCCGGCCAGGCCGTTGAAGCCCGGCGCCGTGGCGGGGATGCCCAGCTCGGTCTCGATATCGAACAGGAAGGTGTTGTCGTCGCCCTCGTTGAAGTAGGCCTCGGGCTGGTTCTCGCCGAAGACGGGCTTAGTGATGCCGGTGGTGTATTGGGCGTGGGCGGCGGTGGCGCTCAGGGCCAGGCCGGCGGCGAACGGGATGGCGGCGGTTCTCAGCATGTCTGCAGATTCCTCTCTCCCACCGACAGTGCACGGCGGGCTTGCGTGGCTTCTCCCCCAGACGTTGCGAAGACAGAACTTACCCGTCGTGGGCACATTTGTTCGTGCGGGCCGGGGAATCCACGGCGTCCCGGCCCGTCGCGCGGGGCTTTGTGGACCGTGGGAATGGCCGCCTGTTGAAGATGGGTCGCCGTGTTCGGCTTCGAGCGGGGTCAGCCCTGTGGCGGCGTGCGCATCCAGTTCACGATGGCGTCGACGTGGCTTGCGCTCTGGGAAACCCGAGGGCTTGCGCGATCCTGCTTGACGGCGACGGCGATCAGGAACTGGGGCTTGCCGCCGCCGGCCGTCCATCGCTCGTCCATCGCGGCGATGGGGTCGATGGGCCACATGCCCGGCGGCAGGTCGGGCGCGTACACCTCGTCGGTGGCGCTCTGGCCGATCCAGCGTTCGATGGTGAGGGCGCTCTCGATCATCGCGGCGAACTCTGGAAAGCCGAAGTCGTGCACGTGGTAGGGGGTGGGGCCGATGCGGTTGGGCGTGCTGATGACCAGCCGGCCGCCGGGCTTGAGCAGTCGGTGCAACTCGGCGACGAGGCCGGTGGCGTCCTGCACGTGCTCGATGGTCTCGAAGCTGGCGGCCAGGTCGTAAGCGCCGCTCTTGAGCGGCGTGTCGCAGGCTTCGGCAACGTGGAAGGCGCAGCGGCCCTGGCACGCGTGGTGGCGCCCGGCGTAGTCGACGGCCGTGGGATCGAGGTCGACGCCGTCGGTGGTCGCGCTGGTGATGGTGCTCAGCAGGCGCGAGCCGTAGCCGGTGCCGCCGGCGATGTCGGCGAGGCGCTTTGCGTTGTGCTGGAGCGCAATATCGGCGGCCAGCTCGTAGCGCCGCGCGTGCAGCTCGGTGCGCGCGGGGGGGATGATGGGCAGCAGGGCGTCGTGGCGCTCGCCGCGGTTGTCCACCAGCCAGCGGGCG
This sequence comes from Phycisphaerales bacterium, assembly GCA_040219675.1. Taxonomy (GTDB): domain Bacteria; phylum Planctomycetota; class Phycisphaerae; order Phycisphaerales; family UBA1924; genus JAHCJI01. Next base: position 215,330 of record JAVJRZ010000005.1, read on the forward strand.
TCTTCGAGCGATAGCCCTCGGGCGATCAGACGCTCGAGCGTGGCGTCGGGTTCCCAGATCGTGTCGTCGGGCAGGTACAGCGACACCACGCGCACGGCGGTGCCAGCGAACGCGGCCTGGGCCCGGTCGCGCAGGGCGTCCTCGTGCTCGGTCGTGCTGATGACCACCGCCTGGAAGCTCGGCGATCGGGCGGCGTCGGCAGGCGAGAGCACCGGCACGCCGGCGATGGCTCGTGCCCTGGGCTGGTCGTCGAGGACGGCGGATACGCGGATGCCATGGAAGAGCCACGGCTGGCGAACGATCGCGCGGGTGTGCCGCCCGCCGGGGTAGAGCGCGATGCGCGTGACGCCGCAACCGGCCAGCCACGCGGCCGTGCGGTCCAGCAGCCGCTCGCGGAGCTGGGGCACCAGGGGCAGCCGCGGGGCCTTGGGTCGCCACGCCTCTGCCGGGGTTTGCGGAACGGGCGCAGTTCGTGCGGGTGCCTGGCTCACGATTGGGTCATCGGCGATCTTCTGGTGGCGGCACGAGCGCGGGGCCGATGGACGGGGCATGTCGGCGGTTCCATCAGTGCGCGCACCGGCGGGCTCGCAGGCCCTGCTCGGGCTGGCCGAGGCGTTGTGGCCCTGCGCCTCGGATCGCTGGGGGCTCTCGGGCGGCGTGCTCGAGGGCGTGGGCGCGGCCCTGGCGGCGGGTCAGGGGGCGTTCTCGTCGACCGAGCCCATGTGGCCGCAGGGCGACCGGTACGCGCCGCCGCTGGTGTTCGCGGGGCTGGGCTGTGCTCGAGCCGTCGCTCGGGCGGTCGAAGAGCGCTCGGGATACCTGCAGTACCTGCCCCGGGTGGTCGTCGTCGAGCCGAGGGCCGAGGTGGCGCTGGCCGCGCTCGCCCGGTTCGCCCAGGGCGAGGGGGCGCAGGCCGCCGAGGCGTTGCTGCGTGCGCCTGGCGTGTCGTGGTTCGTCGGCCCGCAGGCGATGGGCTCGCTGGAGGGGTGGCTCGCAGAGCGTGTGGATGACCCGATGGCCGGGCGGGTCATCGGGCTGGGGCTGCCGACCGAGGCGGGCCAGGCGGTGGTTCGGCTGCTTGGCGAGGCGCACGCGCGGCAGCAGCAGACGCTCGGCGATCGGATGTCCACGCTGCGGCAGTGGGCCAACAGCCGCCAACGCCAGGACGCCGTGCGAGCGCGCTGGCGCGAGGGCGGCCCGCTGCGGCTGCTGGTGTGCACGACGCGGTACTCGACCTATATGCGTCATTCGGCGCAGGATCTGGTGCGGTCGATGGAGTCTCTGGGCCATGCGGCCCGGCTCATCGTCGAGCCGGACGACCACACGAAGATGACGCAGTTGCACTACACGCGCGCGGTGGTCGAGTTCGAGCCCGACGGCGTGGTGCTGCTGAACTATTTCCGGCCGCAGATCGGCCCGGTGCTGCCGCCGTACGTGCCGGTGGTGACCTGGGCGCAGGACGCGATGGGCCACTTATTCTCGGGCGGGCAGGGCCTGCGCGCGGGGCCGAAGGACTTCGTCGCGGGCATGCTGTTCCCCGAGCTTCGCACGCGCGTGGGCGTGCCCGAGGAGCGGATGCTGGCATGGCCCAATGCCGTCTCGCCGGTGAAGTTCCACCGCGGCAAGGCGGGCGCCGGGTTCGAGAACCTGCGATGCGATGTCGCGATGATGACGCGGCACAGCGAGCGGCCCGAGGCGTACGTGCGGCGGAAGATGGAAGAGGTGGGGGCGCACACGCCGGCCGCGCGCACGCTGGCGGCGCTCGAAGAGGCGGTGCCCGAGGCCATGGCCCGCGCCGAGCGCGATCGGCGATGGCTGGTGCGACTGCTGCGCGAGGTGTGCGCCCAGGCGTATCAGCGCACGGCGGGCCGGCAGGCGGCCGACGCGGTCATTGAGAGCCTTGTGTTCGAGGTCGCCATGCCGCTGGCCGACCTGCACTTCCGCCAGCGTGTGGCCCGGATGGCGGCCCGCGTGTGCGAGCGGCGCGGGTGGAGGCTGCACCTGTATGGCGCCGGCTGGTCGGAGCACGAGGACCTGGCGCCGCACGCCCGGGGTGAGCTGGCGCATGGCGAGGAGCTGCGCTCGGCGTACCAGCTCGCCGGCGCGACAATCCACGCGTCGGTGCGCGGGCTGCACCACCAGCGCGTGGCCGAGGCGGCGATGAGCGGCGGGCTGCCGATCGTGTACCGGCGCTTCGAGGACATCGATCGGGCGCGGTGGTTCCAGCTCAACGCGATGGCCGGCGTGGCGAAGGCCGAGCGCGAGACCGACGACGGCCGGCCGGTGTACCGCATCGCCGACCACGAGGGGCTCATGCGCGTCGCGGCGCTGTGGGGGCGCTGCGGGGTCGAGCTCGGCGAGCGGGGCATGGTCTCGCCCTCGCCCTACGAGATGGGCGTGCTGCGCAAGAGCCCGATGGGCAGGCCCAAGCTGCCCAAGGACGACCCGGCGTGGCCGCTGATCGACATCGGCGAGGTGGGCTTCGCGACCGAGGCCGAGCTCGAACGGCTCATCGAGAAGTCATGGGTTGGCCAGTGGCGCGCGGCGTGGTCCGAACGCATCGACGCGCGCATCCGCGAGAAGTTCTCAATGGACTGCTTCGCGCGCGACGCGATCGACCTCGTCCGCCGAAGCTACGCGTAGATCGACGAGCGCTGTTGGCAGGCCGGTGGCTTGGCAGCGCTCCAGATCTTCCTCGTGCAGCACCAGGATGGCGTCGGCGCGAAGCGTGGTGATGCCCGTCGCAAGAGGAAATGCCGGCAGGCCCAGGTGGGTGTCGAAGGGCTGCGCGTCGTCGTCGAGGAAGCCCACGATGGGCGCGCCGTGACGCATGGGCGCGGTGAGCACGGCCGAACGCTCGGGCCAGAGCGCTACGGCGATGCGCGAGCAGCCCCGATTGGTCAGGCGCTCGATCGCGCGCTGCGCGGCGTCAACGCCCGCTTCGACGCGCATGTTGGGCGAGATGGCCACGCCCAGGCCGCGGTCGCGCCATTGCCGAACGAGGTCGGGCGCCGGCCGCGGGCACGCGGCGCGCACGAGCACGGCGTCGCAGCCGGCTTTAGGCTCATCGAGGGCGATCTTCGTGTATCCGGCCAGGCGTAGCTCGCGCTCCAGCCACGCGTCGGCGGCGGTTTCGGCGGCGGGCCAGCGGGGCGCCCAGGGCCAGCGGTCGTCGGCGCGCACGGCGTGGTCGTTGCGTGCCACGAGCCTTGGGTCATCGCAGCGCGCGCCGCGATGCACGAGCTGGGCGGCCAGCGCGAGGGCGCGAGCGTCGTCGAACACCACGCGCGACGGCTGGAGCGCGAGCGCGGCGTCGAGGATCGACTGGGCCCGCTCGTGCTTGGCGAGGGTGGGCTCGGGCACGACCTCGTGCGCGCGGTCGTGGTCGAGCGTGGGCGTGCGGGCGTGGGCGAAGTTCAGCGGGCTCAGGCCGATCGACAGCAGGTGGGCCGTCGTGTCGGTGCGCATCGCCTCGAGTGCGCGGTCGACGATGGCCGGGCGCTGCTGCTCGTGGTCGCACACGGCGAGATAGAGCGTCTGGCACGCTGCGGGATGCACGCGCACGCGGCCCATCGACGCGATGGGGTTGGTGTTGCCCGTCCATCGCGCTTCGAGCAGCGCGCGGGCGACGCGCTGGGCCGCGCCCGGCGTGTGCAGGTGTCCCAGGATCTCGCGCTGGCGGTCCAGCGGCGGGTCGGCGAGGATGGCGTCGAGCGTTTCGGCGAGCGTCGCGGGGCGCTCGATGGGCAGGGCGTCGATGGGGCCGGCGCGAGGCGTTGGCTGCCATGTCCAGGCCGCGGGCACCCACAAGGGGTGCGGGTGCGGGTGGGCGATGGCGGTGGGCACGCCGGCGAGCATGCTCTCGACGGCCAGCGTGCTGGCGGTGGTGATGGTCGCGCGAGCGCCGGCGAGGGTGTCCAGCAAGGGCGCGGCGTCGGGTATAACGCCGAGGTCGTGCGCGAGCGCGGCGTCGATGCGCCAGCGCACGCTGAGGTCTCGTTTCGACGCTTCATCGCGCAGCTCACGCAGCATGGCGCGGATGCGCTCCAGGCTTTCCGGGTCCATCGCCGTCGTGTTGGCGGTGGCGACGACCAGCCACTGGCCCGCCTCGATGCGCGTGCGCGCGTGGGCGAGGCGATCCGCGAAGCCGTCCAGCCGCGGCAGGCCGGTGACGGTCACGCCGTTGCCAAGCCCGGCCAGGATCCGCCCAGCCAGCGGGCCCATGGCCAGCACGGCGTCGTGGGGCGTGTTCTGGAGGTGCGTGGGGCCGAGCCATGGGTTGCCAAACGTGTTGGCGTGCTCGACGACGCCGTCGGCCAGCAGCACGGTGGGGATGCGCATCTCCCGCGCCAGGCGCGTGGGCGCCAGGTGGCCGTTGTGGCTCAGGTCGGCGAAGGCGACGCAGCGGGCGCCCCGGACCAACTCGGGCAGCGCGTGGTGCCCGAAGCGCAGCTCGCGGTCCCACAGGCGCTCGTAGCACACCTCGACGCCTTGCTCATGCAGGAGCTCGGGCACGCCGGCGAAGGCGTCCAGCGGGCGGCGGCTGCCGAAGAGGACGACGTGGCCCTCGCGCGTGCGCACGGCTCAGGCGCTCGCGGTGATGGGGAAGATGGCGCCCGCGTCCGGCGGGGGCGCGCCATCGACGGCGCGCAGGAAGCCGGCGGCGCGGGCGGCCAGCCGCCAGGGGCGGGCGAGGGCGAACAGCTCGTGCACGTTGACGCTCAGGGCGGGCTGCTGCGCCACGGCCTTGAAGTGCGCGTACGCGTCGGCGGCCTCGGGCGTCAGCAGCGCGTGGGCCTCGGCGATTGCATCGGCTTCGCCGTTGAACTGCGCGCCGAAGACGGCCTGGGCGCACTTAGGATTCACCCGGTGCAGCGTCAGCGCCTGGTGGCCCAGCAGCGCCTCGCGCGTCAGGATCTGCTCTGGCTCGTAGCGGTGGTGGTGGATCGCGACGGCGTCCGGCCGGTACACCACGGGCGCGGCGTGCTGTGTGCACACGCGGTAGGCCCACTCCAGGTCGTCGAACATCGGCAGGGCCAGCCGCTCGTCGAAGGGCGCACAGATGGCCCGTGGCACGGACAGGTTCAGCGTCCACGCGTGGCGGAAGCCCCAGTCGCGCATCGGCTCGCTGCTGTCCATCGTGCTGAAGAAGAACAGCAGGCTCGTCTCGCGCGTCATGCGGTCGAGCACGCGGTCGGGCTCGCCAATCGCGAAGGGCGCGGCGCCCAGGACCAGCTTCGCCGTGTTGTCGGCGTGCGCGGCGCGGTGGCGCTCGATGAGGTCCGGCGCGGGCTCGACATCGTCGTTCAGGAACAGGACCACGTCCGCGTCGGCCACGGCCAGCGCGCGGTTGCGCGCGGCGCCCGGCCCGCCGCGCTTACCCGTCGTGATCGCGACACCCCGCTCACCCGCGAAGCGCTCTAGCCCCGGCGGCGTTTGCTCGCCATCGACGCCGATGATGATCGACAGGCCTTCATCGCGCAGCGACGCGAGCGACGCCACGAGCGCGACCACACGCGCGTTCTCGCCCTGCCGGCACGGGATGATCGCCGCGATGCGCATGCACAGGGACTAACGGCCGATCCGCCCGCGCCCCTCGACATTTCACGCGGATTGGGCGCTGCCGCTGTCGCGCTGCGCGGCCGCGAACAGCCCGCCGGCGACCGTCCGCTCGTGGTCCAGCAGCCAGCGCTTGCGTTCCAGCCCGCCGCCGTAGCCGTGCAGGCCGCCATCGGCCGCGACCACGCGGTGGCAGGGGACAACGACAGCCAGCCGGTTGGCCCCGTTGGCCGCCCCGACGGCCCGGCTGGCCCCCGCGTCCTTGCCGATGGCGCGGGCCAGGTCGCCGTAGCCGATGGTCGTGCCGTAGGCGATCCCGAGCAGCCCCTGCCACACCGCCGTCTGGAAGGCCGTGCCCGCCAGCTCCAATGGCACGGTAAACCGCCGCAGGTCGCCCACGAAGTAGGCGGCCAGCTCCTGCATCAGAAGGGACAGCGCCGGGCACTCGGGCGGATCGACGCTGGGCCTGATATCCGCGTCGAACATCGTCGCCAGGGCGTCCATCGCCGCCGGAGCCCGATGGCCGAACTCGACCAGGCAGACGCGCGGCCCGTCCACGTCGGTGATGCTGGCCACGGTCAGCTCGCCCACGGGGCTCTGGATGGTCGTGGCGGTCAGGATGGGGCTGGGTGTGGGCATACCGAACAGTACCCCGTCAAGCGGCCCCGCGTCCGCCCCCCTCCCCCCGATTGCCGGCTGCCGATTGCCGAGTGCCGACCCCCCAACGCCGAACGCCGCGAGCGCCCAGGGACGCTCGCGGCAATCGGGATTCGGCAATCGGCAATCGGGAAGACCGCGGACGCGGCCCTACCCCGCCTGCGTGTCGACCTCCGGCGCGGGCGCGATCCCGCCGGCCACGGCCCCGCCCGCGGCGCCCTGGGCTTGGTTGTTGCCCCCCGCCCCGAAGGGCAGCGCGATGGGCGAGGAGAAGTCGCTCACGCCGCTGGGCCGCTCGGCCCGGACGCGGTAGTGCACGCTGGCCACGCCGCTGGGGGTGTGCATGTCGGTGAAGCTGCGTTCTAAGGTCGTGCCCGCGAGGACCCAGGGGCCGAGCTGGCCCTGGGTGCTGGCGGTGCGGCGCTCGACGGTCCACACGGTGCCGCCGTAGCGGGTGCCCTCGAAGGTAAGAACCGCCCGGCCCTGGGTGTTCAAGGTGATCTTGAGATCGGTGGGCACCTCGGGCGCCGGCAGGTCGCCGGGCGTCTTGGGCTCGGGGATCTGGGCGAGCGCGTAGATCTCGCTGGGGTTGGCCTGCTGGAGCGCGAACGTGCGGATCTTGCGAACCAGGTCGCGGGCCACGTCGCGGTTCTGCTTGGCGGCCGTGCGCCAGGTGATCGTGCTGCTCTTGGCCTCGGCGGCCTTGGCGGTGCGGATATCCAGGGCCGATTGTGCATCGTCGCTGGTCTGGGTCAGCAGGGCGGTGTCCTCCGGAGCCAGGCCGATGGCCGCCCCGGCCGCGGCCCACACGGCCTTGCGCTGCTCGGTGAACGCGAGTGAGGCCCGGTCTCCTCCGGGCACGGTCGATGTGTCGGTTGGCATGATTGAAACGTCCTGTGCTGTGGTCGCGCCGGATGTGATGTTGCCGGCGCGGCCCGTCCGTGGGCGCCCGGCACGCGCCGGGCCAACCCAGCACCAACGTCGGCGGTCCGCAAGGGCGACTTCAGTTCCGTTCGCAACGATCGTGAAGATTGTTTTGCAGCCGCCCCGATCAGGAACCAAACTGACATTCTCGGAACTCTGTTCGGCCCGGTCCGAAAACGCCGTGGATGGATAACGCGCACTGGACGCGAGTCAGCCGCGTTCCCGTGCCGCCAGGGCGGTTTCGCCCGAAAAGAAGGTCCACATAAAGGTCTGATTTTGCTTTGCGAGAGGGCTGTAGAAGATTTCTACGGCCCTCTCGGAGAGTTCTACGGCCCTCTCGGAGAGTTCGGCGGGGCTGTAGAACCTTTCTACGGCCCTCTCGGAGAGTTCTACGGGGCTGTCGCGGAGTTCTGCGGGGCTGCAGCGAAGTTCTGCGGGGCCGTCGAAGTGTTTCGAAGCCCTGTCGCGGACCACGGCGGGGCGTTGGAGCGTCTTGGTGGCCGCGGCGGGCGAACTGGCTTTTGCGGGCGGCGCGGCGATCGCCGCCAGCGGTGGCCGGGCATACCGTCCATCCGCTGCGGGCTGTCGTCCTCGCGCAATGATCTTTTTGGAACGCGACGGGGGTGAGAGACGCCCGCCGCTGGAGAGAGGAGAAGAGCCTTGAGGCCACGATTTGCGACCATGATGTTGTGCGGCCTGGCGGGCGCATCGGCCACGATCGCCAGCGATTGCCCCGTGCCCGAGTTCGAGAGCGAGGTGTACCAGGTCAGCCTGCCCCAGTTCGTCGTCAGCGCCGATCTGGACGGCGATGGCGACGTCGATCTGGCCGTCTCCAGCGACAGCTTTCCGACCGATGAGGTGACGGTGTTCCTCAATGACGGCTCGGGCCTCTTGACCGTTTCGGGCAGGTACGAGGTGGGCGAACTGCCGCGCGGCATCACGGCCGGCGATGTCACCGGCGATGGGCGGATGGACCTGGTCGTGGTGACCGCGGCCGGGGTCGGATCGGTGCTGCCGGGCAACGGCGACGGCACGTTCTCGGCCCGCGTCGACTTCACCGTGTCCATGGAGTCGTGGTCCATCGATCTGGGCGACGTGGACGGTGATGGCGACCTCGACGCGCTCGTGGGCAACTCGCTGGGTTCGGCGGTGCAGCTGCTGCGCAACGACGGGGCGGGCCTGTTCCCAGCGCGTGTGTTCATCCCCGCCGCCTTCGGCCCCAGAGGCGTGGAACTGGCCGACGTCGATAGCGATGGCGATCTGGACGCGCTCATCGCCAGCACCGGCAACGATCGGGTTTCGGTGCGGCTCAACGATGGCTCGGGCGCATTCTCGGGAACCGGCGAGTTCTCCACGGGCGACGCTTCGCAGTCGGTCCGCGCTGGCGACCTCAACGGCGACGGCGTGCCGGACCTGGCGGTGGCCAACGCGACCTCCGACGACATCTCCGTGCTGCTTGGCAACGGCGACGGAACCTTCCAGACCGCCGTCAACTACCCCGCCGGCGATGGGCCGTGGAACATCGACGTGGGCGACCTGGACAACGACGGCGACCTGGACATCGCGGTTGCCACACGAAGCGATGAGACCGTGCCGATCTTCCTCAACGATGGCGCCGGCGCGTTCGGCCCGGCCATCCAGGTGGAGGTCGACGGCTTCAGTGCGCTGTTCGAGTGGGGTGTGAGCATCGCCGACCTGGACGGCAATGGCGTGGGCGACATCGCGGTGGCGGCCCAGGGCCGCTCGCGGCTGATCGTGCTGCGCAACGTGGGCGGCTGCACCGGGGGCGACCCCTGCCCGGCTGACCTGGACGGCGATGGCGAGTTGACGCTGTTTGACTTCCTGGCCTTCCAGAACCTCTTCGACGCGGGCGATCCGGTGGCGGACTTCGACGGCGACGGCAGCCTCACGCTGTTCGACTTCCTCGCCTTCCAGAACGCCTTCGACGCCGGTTGCCCGTAGCGCGCTAGCCAGGGGTCGCGGCCGCTGGCCTTCGCGTTGTACCCCGTTCGCTGGGCGTGTGCGCGTGAATGCGGCTCGGTGGGGGCGGCTGGGGTGCCACGGCTTGACCGTCTTCGGCAAGCCGTGCCTCGCGCCGCGCCACCCAGGGCACGGCTTGCGAAGACGGCAAGCCGTGGCACCCGGCAACGATGCGCGCCTGCCCTGCGGCCCCATGGCCCGTTGCCCATGGCCCATGGCCCCCTCTTCACGATTGCCGATCGCCGGATGCCGAATGCCGACCCCACGTCCATTCCCCCCGCTCGCGTGGGGGGCTCGTGGCTTCCCACCTTCGAGCCCTTCGCGGCCTTCGCGTTCACTTGCATTCGTTGGCCGCGTGCTCACGCCCGCGGCTCGGACGGAGGCGGGCCTCCGTTCCGGCCCCATGGCCCGTCGCCCATGGCCCATGGCCAGCTCTTCCCGGATGCCGATTGCCGGATGCCGATTGCCGATCGCCCCGATGCCCGCTGCCCGATCCCCGATGCCTTCCCCCGCCAACCATCCCCCATGGAGCTCACCCCGCTGCGTTATCTCAGGGCCATCGCCGACGCGGGCACCATGACCGTGGCCGCCCAGCGGCTGGGCGTCAGCCAGCCCACGCTCAGCTTCGCGGTGCGCAAGCTCGAGGAGGAGCTTGGCGTCGACCTGTTCAGCAGGACCGGGCGCGGGCTGACGCCCACCGAGGCCTGTCTGGTGCTGCTCGAGCACGGCGACCAGGCCGTCCGCAATGTCGACGCGGGCGTGCGGGCCGTGCGCGCCCTGGCGGGGCTGGAGGCGGGGACGGTCCGCATCGGCGCGGGGGCGACGGTTGTGACGTATTTATTGCCCGGCGTGGTGCAGCGGTTCCGCCAGCGCTACGCGGATCTGCGCGTGAGCGTGCGCGAGGCGGGCAGCACGCAGGTCGCCGAAGCGCTCTTGAAGGGCGAGCTGGACCTGGGCGTGGTGACGCTGCCGGTGAATATCCCGGGGAGCAACGAGCTGATGACGGTGGCGCGGGCGAGCGACGAGCTGCGCCTGATCGCCCCGCCGGGCCACGCGCTCGCGGGGCAGGACGACTTCGCGTGGAGCGATCTGCAAGGCGAGCCCGTCGTGGGCTTCGAGGCGGGCTCGAGCGTGCGCGACGTCATCGACCAGGCGGCGGCGGTGCACGGGGTGTCGCTCGAGGTCGTCGTCGAGCTGCGCTCGATCGAGGGCATCGCCCGCATGGTCCGCGCGGGGGTGGGGGTGGGGTTCGTCAGCCGGATGGCGCTCAGCGATACCGCGAGCCTGGCGTGCCGTGATGGCAGGCTGGTGCGCGGGTTGGCGCTCGTCCGGCGGAGGGACCGCAGCCCGGCGCCCGCGGCGGTGGCGTTCGAGCAGGACCTGGTGCGGGCCATGGCTTCTGCGTTGTAGAACGGCCCCAGCGCGCTGGAGCGCGGCGCCGGCGCCCGCTGGGGCGGCCGGGCGGCACTGGGTATAGACAGAATCTATTGAACCTGTACGCCATGCGCATTGGACTGATAGGAGCCCGGGGGCGATACTCCTGTGTCCACCCGCTCGTTTGATCCCATCAGGAGGTTCACCATGGCCGCCAGCCCGTCCAACGCCTTCAACAGCCGCCGCACGCTCACCACCAGCACCGGGGAATACACCTACTTCGCCCTTCAGGCCCTGGCCGAGCAGAAGGTGGGCGACGTGGCCCGCCTGCCATACTCCATCCGCGTGCTGCTGGAGGCGATGCTGCGCAACGTGGATGGGTTTACGGTGACCCAGGACGACGTGGCGGGCCTGGCCAACTGGAACGCCAAGGACGTCAACAAGGTCGAGATGCCCTTCTCCCCCGGCCGCGTGGTGTTGCAGGACTTCACCGGCGTGCCCTGCGTGGTGGACCTGGCGGCGATGCGCGACGCGATGAAGCGCCTGGGCGGCGACCCCGAGCAGATCAACCCCGAGGTGGCCTGCGACCTGGTGATCGACCACTCGGTGCAGGTGGACGACTTCGCCACCCGCGTGGCCCTGACCATCAACGCCCAGCACGAGTTCGAGCGGAATAACGAGCGATATAAATTCCTCAAGTGGGGCCAGCAGAGCCTGGCCAACTTCCGCTGCGTGCCGCCGGCGACGGGCATCGTGCATCAGGTGAACCTGGAGTACCTGGCGCGCGGCTGCCTGACCCGCACGGTCGATGGCGAGCGGCAGGTCTACCCCGACAGCCTCGTGGGCACCGACAGCCACACGACGATGATCAACGCCCTGGGCGTCCTGGGCTGGGGCGTGGGCGGCATCGAGGCCGAGGCGGTGATGCTCGGCCAGCCGGTGTACATGCTGACGCCCGAAGTCGTCGGCTTCAAGATGACCGGCAAGCTGGCCGAGGGCGTGACGGCGACCGACCTTGTCTTGACCGTCACCCAGATGCTCCGCGAGTTCGGCGTGGTCGAGAAGTTCGTGGAGTTCTTCGGGCCCGGCATTGCGGCGCTGAGCGTGCCCGACCGCGCGACCATCGCCAACATGGCCCCCGAGTACGGGGCGACCTGCGGCTTCTTCCCCATCGATACCAAGACCATCGATTACCTGCGCCTGACCAACCGCAGCGATGAGGAGATCGAGCTGGCCGAGGCGTACGCCAGGGCCAACATGCTGTGGTGGGACGAGAGCAAGGAAGATCCCAAGTTCACCGACGTGCTCGAGCTTGACCTGTCGACCGTGCAGCCCTCGCTGGCCGGCCCCAAGCGCCCGCAGGACCGCGTGAACCTGCGCGACATGCACAGCAAGTGGGTCGACGAGCTGACCACCTTCGGCAAGAAGGCCCCCAGCGACAGCGTCAACCTCAACCGCTGGGCGGGCGAGGGCGGGCAGGCCGAGTTCTCGGCGGTCAACCCCGAGCACGCCGACCCGGGCACCCTCGACACGGCCCACTACGACGAGCACGGCGTGGTCGTCGAGCTGGGCGAGGCCAGCCACCCGCCCCGCGTGGGCCAGAAGGTGTGCTTGCACCACGGCTCGGTCGTCATCGCGGCGATCACGAGTTGCACGAACACCAGCAACCCCGACGTCATGGTCGCCGCCGGCCTGGTCGCGCGCAAGGCCCGCGCCCTGGGCCTGACGCGCAAGCCCTGGGTCAAGACCAGCCTGGCGCCGGGCAGCAAGGTCGTCACCGAGTATTACGACAAGGCCAATCTGACTGAGGATCTCGATGCGCTGGGCTTCCAGACCGTGGGCTACGGCTGCACGACGTGCATCGGCAACAGCGGGCCGCTGCCGCCGGAGATCGAAGAGGGCATCCAGCGGGGCGACCTGGTCGCCGCCAGCGTGCTCAGCGGCAACCGCAACTTCGAGGGCCGCGTGCACCCCAAGGTAAAGGCCAACTTCCTGGCCAGCCCGCCGCTGGTGGTCGCCTACGCCATCGCGGGCCGCGTGGACATCGACGTGATCAACGAGCCCCTGGCGACGACGCCCGACGGCAAGGCCGTGTACCTCAAGGACATCTGGCCCACGCAGGAAGAGGTCAACACGCTGGTGGCCCAGTGCATCGACCGCGAGCAGTTCGAGCGCCGCTACGGCGACGTGTTCACCGGCAACGAGACCTGGAACCAGGTGCCCGTCTCCAAGAGCGAGCTGTACCCCTGGGACGAGGGCAGCACGTACATCCAGGATCCGCCCTTCTTCGAGGGCATGACCGAGGACGCGCCGGGCTTCAAGAACATCCAGAGCGCCCGCTGCCTGGTGATGGTGGGCGACAGCGTGACCACCGACCACATCTCGCCGGCCGGCCGCATCGAGCCGGAGACCCCCGCCGGGCAGTACCTGCTCGAGCACGGCGTGGACAAGCGCGACTTCAACAGCTATGGCAGCCGCCGCGGCAACGACCGCGTGATGACGCGCGGCACCTTCGCCAACGTGCGCGTGAAGAACAAGATCGCCGCGGATGGCACGAAGCAGCCCGAGGGCGGCTGGACGCGCAACTTCACCAAGGGCAAGGACCTGAGCACCGCCCCGGTCGAGTACATCTTCGACGCCGCCCAGGACTACAAGAAGGCGGGCACGCCCCTGGTCGTGCTGGCGGGCAAGGACTACGGCATGGGCTCCAGCCGAGACTGGGCCGCCAAGGGCGCCATGCTGCTGGGCGTTCGCGCGGTCATCGCCGAGAGCTTCGAGCGCATCCACCGCAGCAACCTGGTGTTCATGGGCGTGCTGCCGCTGGTCTATAAGGACGGCCAGACCGCCAAGAGCCTGGGCCTGAAGGGCGACGAGACGTTCGACATCATCCTGCCCGACCCGCTCGAGCCGGGCTGCGACGTGCCCGTGAAGGCCACCACGCCCGATGGCAAGGTCATCGAGTTCGCCTGCAAGAGCCGCATCGACACGCCCATCGAGATCGAGTACTACCGCAACGGCGGCATCCTGCACACGGTGATCCGCAAGAAGCTGAACGAGGCGAAGCAGCCGGTGGGTTGAGTCGGCGGCATGGCCGGCTTCAACGCTAAGCACAACCGCGCGGTCTGGTTCGACATCCCTGTCGCCGACCTGGATCGTGCGATCGCGTTCTACAGCGACGTGCTGGCGATCGCGGTGCATCGGGAGAGCTTCGAGGGCTTCGAGTTCGCCGTGCTCGACCACGACCAGGGCAACGGCGGCTGCCTCGTGCCGAACACGGGCGAGGTGGCCGACACCGGCGTGCTGATCTATCTCAACGTGGATGGTCGCATGCGCGATGCGCTCGAAAAGGTCCGGGCCAAGGGCGGGGTCGTGAAGCAGGACGTGCACCAGATCGGCCCGCACGGCTACCGGGCGATCATCAGCGACAGCGAGGGCAACTGCTTGGCCTTACACTCTCGCAGCGATACTTGAACGGAGTGACCACCATGAAGTTTCGAAAGACTCTTGCGATCGGGAGCGTGCTGGTGGCAGCCGCCGTTGGATTGGGACTTACGAGTTCCCTCGGGGGTGCTGATGGGGGTGACGACCCGGTTCGGGTGTATCTCGTCCACGGCCTCATCGAAACGCCGCGCACCGGGACAACCACGATGATGAATGACGGCATTACGGTGGTGTCACCCGGCAACTACGGCAACACTTGGCCCACGCAGATCGTCGGATTCCTCGAGGACATGGACGAGCACTGGGTTGTGATTCGTAAGGCTGTCGAAGACGGCAAGCTCGAGGTCCACATCCCTCGCGAGCGGGTGCAGCTCATTGAGGAAATCGACGGGGGCGATCTGCATCGGCTGCTGAAACCCTGACGACAGCCACTACCGCTTCGCAAACTGCGCCGCGAGTCGCTCTCGGGCCTCGGGTGTCGCCAGCACCGATGCGCTCAGGTCGGCGCCGCGGGCCGCGAGGTCGGCGTCGCCCGAGCCGTCGAGTTCGGTCAGCAGTTGCTTGGTCGCCGCGATCGCGCTGGCCCCTCCCGAGGCAAGCCGCTCCACGACCGAATCACACAACGCGTCGAGCGCATCGCGGGTGTCGGCCAGTTCATCGACGATGCCCACCTCGTGGGCCTTCGCGCCGTCCATCAGCCCGCCGCGGAGCAGGACGGCCCGGGCCCGGCCGGCGCCGATCTTGCGCACCAGCACCGGCGCGACGACCGCCGGGCACACGCCCAGGTCGACCTCGGGGAAGCCCAGCTTGGCGTCGGCGTGGCTGACGACGACATCGCACGCGCACGCCAGGCCGCAGCCGCCGCCGATCGCGGCGCCGTTGACCTTCGCGACGACGACCATCGGCAGCGTGCGGAGGCGGGTGGTCAGCCGTGCGATGCCGTGCAGCAGCTTGGGCGGGGCGGCCTCGTCGCCCAGGACGCTCTTGAGGTCCATACCCGCGCAGAACGATTTGCCAGCGCCGGTGAGCACGAGCACGTGCGGGCCGCCGTTCGAAGCAGTTGGCAACTCGTCGAGCCTTGCGTGCAGCGCATCGAGCAGCGGCAGCGACATGGCGTTGCGCGCCTCGGGCCGGCTCATGGTCAGTGTGGCAACGGGGCCATCGATGGTGAGCGTGGCGAAGTCGGTCATGGCTTGGCCCTCTGGAGCGCGGCCGCGAGCAGCCGGCGGGATTCGTCGTTGCCGATCAGTGCGAGCGAGGCGGCCAGGCCGCGGTCGCCATCGGCGGGCGTGCATTCGTTGAGCCAGCGCTTCGTCGCGGCCAGCGCGTGCGGCGGCTTGGCGGCGAGCGACTCGGCGATGGCCATCGCCTGCGCGGCCGGTTCGTCGTGCAACTCGTGGACGAGGCCGATCTCGTGCGCACGGGCGCCGTCGATCAGCCCCGGATCGAGCAACAAACGCCGGGCCTGGCCCGGGGGGATGGCGATGAACGGCGCGCTGACGGCCGGCGAGATGCCCAGCCGCGTCACGGGGTAGCCCAGCTTG
Source organism: Phycisphaerales bacterium (assembly GCA_040219675.1). Lineage (GTDB taxonomy): Bacteria > Planctomycetota > Phycisphaerae > Phycisphaerales > UBA1924 > JAHCJI01. The sequence continues at coordinate 230,809 of JAVJRZ010000005.1, forward strand.
GCCTGCGGGCTCGCAACGACAACGTCGCCCCCGCCGAGCAAGGCGCACCCACCGGCGATCGCCGCGCCTTGCACGCCGATGACGACCGGGCACGGCAGCGCCCGCATGGCGGTGATGGTGCGCGACAGCCCTTCGAGCAGGCGTCGCAGGTTCGCGTCGCCCTCGTCGCCGATGCAGAGTTCCAGGTCGAAGCCCGCGCAGAAGGCCTTGCCCTCGCCCAGCAGCAGCAGCGCGTGCGCGTCGCCGGCGCGCTCGACGTGGGCCGCCAGGTCCTCCAGCATCACGGGCGTGAGCGCATTGCGGCGCTCGGGCCGCGAGAGCACGATCCGCTCGATGCCGCCGATGCGTTCATGTGCGATCATGCCGGCGTTCCCGAACGAGCCCGAGCGACAAGGTCGTCGGCCAGTTGCCGGGCGGCGTTGAGCCCGCCGTGGTCGAGGCCGGTCGCGAAGCCCTCGTCCTCGATCGTCTGCACGAGCGTGCCGGTTGCGATGTTGCCCGGCGCACGCTTACCCGGCGTCGACGCGTATGGGCAACCGCCCAAGCCGCCGATCGCGCCATCGAACGAGCGAACCCCCGCCCGCAGCCCCGCTCGCACGCAATCCGCGGCGCGGCCGAAGGTGTCGTGCAGGTGCAGGTTCATGGTTGTCTCGATGTGCGAGAGCCGGCCCATGCGGTCGGCGACATCGCCCGGTGTGGCGTGCCCGATCGTGTCCGCGATCGACAGCTCATCGACACGCAGGTCCGCGGCGAGCTGCTCGGCGACGCGAACGACGCTCTCGATCGCGATGGGGCCCTCGAAGGGGCATGCAAACGCGCAACTGATGTACCCACGCAGTTGCAACCCGTGCTCGCGCGCCGCCTGGGCCACCGGCGCGAACCGCTCGAGCGTCTCCGCGATCGTCGCGTTCGTGTTCTTCTGGCTGAAGGTCTCGCTCGCCGCCGTGAACAGGCACACCTTGTTGATCGCGCGGCGGCCGGTGGTCTTTGTTGCCCTCTCGTTGGCTTCGAGCAGCCGCTCCATGCCCTGCATGTTGGGCACGAGCGCGCTGAAGGTGACGCTCTCGGGCAGGTCGCTCGCCAGCATCTCGAGCAGTTCCGCCGCGTCGCCAAGCTGGGGGATCCACTTCGGGCTGACGAAGCTGGTCAGCTCGACCTCGGGCATGCCCGTGGCGATCAAGGCCCGAACAAGATCGGCCTTGTCCGCCGTCGGCACGCGCCCGGCCTCGTTCTGGAGGCCGTCGCGCGGGCCGACCTCGACGATTCGGACGCGGTCTGTGGGAAACTGCTCAGGCATCGGGCCATCATAAACGCCCCGAAGCCCTGGCGGGTCGGGCCCCTTTCGTGGGAAGAAGGTCCGGTCTAGCGTTGTTGATCCGGGTCGCGGCGTCGTTCGCTCGGCGGTCGCCATCCGTCATTCACCCGCCTGCCAGGAGCGCAGGCCAAGCGTGGAGGAATCTCACCATGGCATGTGGTTTGTGCAAGAGCAGCAGCGTGACGTATCTGGGCGCAGCGGTCGTGATCTTCGGCGCCGCCGTCGCGACGTCCAAGGGCCTGGTCCACGAGGGCCAGGACGGCAACATGGGCCAGAACATGCAGGCAAAGAGCTACACGCTCGACACCCTGCTCACCCGCGACCTCACCTACGCCGCGGGCGACAGCGAGCGCAACGACGCGGCATGGGCGAAGATCCAGAGCCAGCTCGGCAAGGCCGCCCCGAGCTTCACCGTCGGCGAGTGGCAGAGCCTGGACGAGAACATGAAGGGCGGCGACATCCGCTCCATGCGCGGCGAGATCGTCGTCATCGATTTCTGGGGGACCTGGTGCCCGCCCTGCAAGGCGGCCATGCCCAAGAACAGCGAGCTGGCGCGCAAGTACGCCGAGAAGGACGTTCGCTTCATCGGCATCTGCAACACGCGCGGCAGCGACAAGATGATGGAAACCGCCGAGGCGCACGACGGCTTCTTCGCGATGGCCGCCGACATCGATGACAAGACCAAGGACGCCTATGGCGTGCAGTGGTGGCCGTACTACGTCGTGGTCGATCGCGACGGCATCGTCCGCGCCGCGGGCATCCGCAGCGACACCATCGGCACGGTGGTCGATCGCCTGCTGGAACTCCAGCCGCCCCAGAAGAAGGAAGAAGAGCAGCCCTCGATGGGCCGCGGCCGCTAAGCCGTAGCGTCCGCCCGCAGACGCCGCCCGTGCCCGCTTCTTTCAGGGAGCCGGCGCGGGCGTTTCGTTTCGGGGCTCGTCCAGCGTGGCCGCATCGAGCGACGGCGGCGGATCGGTCAGGTAGTACGTCGCCCGCGCCAGGTCCTGGGCCAGGCGGTCGAGCACGGCCAGCGTGTCGATCGTGGCCGCGGCATCTCGCGGCCCGATGCGCCCGCGAGCGGTGCGCGCCAGCGCACGGCGTCGCCCCGCCGCGTGCGACTGCGCCAGGCCCTGGGCCACAGGCCCGAGCAGCGCGGCCGCCCGCACGAAGTCAACGGCGTCCGCGCTCGTGTGCCCGTCGAGCGCCGCCGCCAGCCCGTCGCGCAGCTCGCGCCGCGGCTCGTCCAGATCAACGCCGGGCAGCGGCCACTGCGATGTACGCAGCGCGTCGATGGCGTCGTCCAGGTGGTCCGCCGCGTGCAGCAGCGCGATCTGCCGCGCGACCTCCGTGCCGCCCTGCTCGGCCTTGCCCAGGCCATGCACAAACGTGCGCACCTGCGCGAGCGCATCGCGCCCCTGCACCAGCACCCGCGCCGGCTTGCCCGCGGCGCGACCCGCCGCCCCACGCAGCCGGGCCCCGGGCGGCTGGGGCTCGATGGCCAGGCGTTGCAGCGTCAGCACCATCGCGTCGACGAGCACCGAGCACAACGCCCGCCGTGCTACTTCCAGCGCCACGGGTCCGACCTCGGCCACCGCGGGCGAGAGATATCGCGAGTGCAGCGGATCGCGCTCGGGGATGATGCGCTCGACGAGCCGCGCAAAGGGCTGCACGAATGGCAGCAGCACCGCCACGCCCAAGACGTTGAACAGCGTGTGGAAGGCCGCGAGCGCCGTCGGGGCGTCGCCCGGCCCCAGCACGCTCGAGAGCCACTGGCACGCTGCGAGCATCGGCCCCATGAGCAGCAAGGCGCCCGCCGCGGCCAGCAGGTTAAAGAGCAGGTGCGCCACCGCCGTGCGCTTGGCCGCCGCGCTGGCGCCGATGCTCGCGGCGATTGCCTTGGGGCTGGTGCCGATGTTCTGCCCGATGACCAGCGCCGCGGCCACGTGCAGATCGATCGCACCGCTGGCCAGCGCCGCCAGCGTTGCCGCCATCGCCGCGCTCGACGACATCGTCGCCAGGGTCATCACGATGCCGAGCAGCACGAGTACCAGCCGCCCGGCGAACGAGCCATCGAGCATGAATGCCGGCAGCATGGACACACGGTCGCCATCGGTCAGCGTCGCCGCCAGCCCCTCCATGCCGTGCTGCAGGAGATCGATGCCCAGGAAGAGCAGCCCGAAGCCGGCGATGGCCAACCCCACGTTGGCGAACGCGGCGTACCTCCCTCGCGCCAGCAGACGCAGCACGACGCCCGCGAACACCACCGTCGGCGCGATCGATCCGAGCGAGACCTTGAACCCCAACTGCGAAACGATCCATCCGGTGCTGGTCGTGCCCAGGTTGGCCCCCAGCACCACGCCCACGCTCTGCGAGAACGTGAGCAGCCCCGCGCTGACCATGCCGATGGTCGCCAGCGTCGTCGCGCTCGAGGACTGCACGACCGTCGTCGCCAGCGCGCCCCATCCAAGCCCCGACAGGGGCCCGCGCACCCAGCGCGTCAGCACGCTGCGCATCGCAGGGCCCGCCAGCGACTTGAGCCCGTCGGTCAGCAGCAGCATGCCCAGCAGGAACACGCCAAGCCCGCCCAGGAACGCGAAGACCATGGTCGCCCCCAGCCTGGCCCGTTACACGCTTGCCCGCGAGACCTCGAGCGCCTCGAGCAGGGCCCTGGCGATCTCGATGGGCACCGACTCGTGGATCCGATGCACGCCCTCCGGCACACCGTCTGCAAAAGCAGGGTGCTGGCCATCCAACTGCGACGGATCGGCCACGACGGGCAGGCCCATCGACAGGGCATAGGCGACCAGGCCCGGGCTGGCGTGTTCGTGCGGCTTGCGCCCGTAGGTCGCCAACACCGCGTGGGCGCGAGCAAGCCGCTGGGGCAGCGGCTCGTCGTCGATCTCCAGGCGCAGCGTGCCCGCGCCGGGAAGGCGCCCGACCCGGCGTGCGCCGGCGCAGCCCGCGGGAAGCATCAGGGTGATGGGCCGGGAAGCCGCCGCGGCCAGCACCGCGCCGCGCCAGGCGAGCGCGGCGGCCCCAGCGCGGGCCGGATCGGCCAGCAGGGCCACACGCAGCCGCTGGTTCTCGCTGGCCGGATCGCCTTCCCCGCGCGTGAGGCCGTCGGCCAGATCGGTGGCAAACTCCGTGGTCAGGGCGGCGGGCGCCGTCGCGGCGCGGAAGGCCCGCGTCGCCAGCGCGAGCAGGTCGTCTCGGTGCTCGGGCTTGCCCTTGAGCAGTTCGAGCCGTGCGGCCTCGTCATCCGGGCGGTGCGGGTCGGCCTCGAGCAGCGGCGCGAAGTCGCCGCGTCCGGGGCCGAAGCCGGTCAGTCGTGCGGTGCGGGCCGCGAAGGCGCTCCACGCGATGCAGGCGTCAAAGCGCACGCCGCACTGGTCGATCACCTTGCGCAGGGCATTGGCGGTGGCGTGCGGCGTGCCGAAGGGCACGGGCACGCGGGCCGCTGGTCCGGCGCCCAGTTCGGTCGCGCGACGCATCGCCGCACCCGGCCCAAGAACGACGACCAGATGCGTGTTGGCGTCATCGGCGTCGAGCATCGCCGCGCACGCCAGGGCGGAGAGATCGCCCCCGCGTTCGCGCTGATCGGGCAGCGCCACGCCCTCGGGCGGGGGCATCGAGGGATGGTCGGCCTCGACCAGGTGGAGCAGTCTGTGCGGCTGGCGTGCCATGGCTGGGGTCGAACTCATCCGCCGTCGCGGGCGCTGAACGTGCGCTCGACGCTGTAGAAGACCTCGGCGAGCGCACGGCCGGTGTACTCGGCGAGTTCTTCCATGGCGGTGCGCTGCTCGGGCCCGGTGGTGGGGGTGAAGTCCGGGCGGACACGCATGTTCACGTCGAGCGCGAAGCCCTCGGACGACGGCTCGGGCCAGGCACGCTCGTTGGCCGAGATGTCGATGACCTTGACCCGGAGCTGCGCGTTGGGCCGGTACTCGCCGGTGCGGGCCGCCAGGCTGAACCCCTCGACGCGGGCCCAGACGACCTGCTCGGCGCCGATGGCGCGGCCGATCTCGACGATGCTCATGCGCTCTTGGGCGCTGTCGCGTTGGAGCACGGCCATGGTGTCCCGAGCGTCGATCACCTCGCGCACCTTGGCGCCCTCGGCCAGGCGTTCCTGTGCGGTTGCGAGCATCACACGCCGGTAGCCCATCGAGGGCACGATGCTGTCGGGATCATCGATGACCACCGCGACGGCGCGTTGGCGATCGAGCTGATACTCGGCGGGCACCTTGGGCGGGCCGGCCAGGAAGACGTACGCCGGCCCGAGGATGTTGCAGCCGGCCAGCATCAGGCAGGCCACGCACAGCGCGAGCGTAGAAGGGGTTCTCGGGCTCGATGGCAACATCGGGGGTTCCTTGGGTCTCGGTCCGGGTCGCTGAGGCTAGTAGGTCCGGTGCTCGGGGTAACGCTCGCGATGGTCGTAGAAGAACCACGACGCACGATTCGCAAAGCGGCGCAGCAGCTCGAGCGCCACTTCCTCGGCGGGCATCTCGTCGACGGTCGTGTTGGGCTTGTCCGGGTACGTCACGTTCACGTAGCGTTCCAGCCGCACGTCGTCCTCGATGAAGCTGTCGGCCTCGACGACGATCAGGTTGCCCGCCGCCTGGCCGCTCCAGACGTATTGGTTGCCCGACTCGGACAGGCGGAACTCGTCGAGCTGGATGACGATCAGCCGCGTGACGCCGAAGCGCTCAGCGATCTCGTCGTAGGTGCGGTCCAGCAGGTCGGGCTCGTCGTACATCACACGCCAGACCTCATCGGGCGGGACGATGCTCTCCACGTCCGCGTTGGCCTCCAGTCGCGCGGTGATCTCGACCATGATGGCGCCCACGATGCGCTCGCTAGTCATGTAGATGCCCCGCGACGCGTCGATGACGACTGCAACGCTCTGGCCCTGGAGGCCCTCGTACTCGGCCTCGACGAGCATGGTGCCCGTGCGGCGACGCTCGGCCTCGATCGCGCCAAAGAAGCCGACGATGTTGCAGCCGGCCGAAGAGACCAACGCGGCCACGAGCAGCAGTGCTGCGACGAATCGGGTCATGGTGTTCCCTCGAAGGTGACCATCTTGTACGCCCACGCCGCCAGAAGGATGCCTCCGATGACCCACCAGGTGCGGCCCTTGAACAGGCCCCCCGCCAGGCGCACGGTGTTGGCGCCCGAGATCAGCCCGTGCAGCCCGCACCAGAACGCCACCGCCAGCAGCACGGCGAACGTCGCGCCGGCGGGCTGGGTGAGCACCGCGCCCAGCAGGTCGCCATGGGCCGCGTGGGTGACAGCCGTCGTCATGCCGCAGGTCGGGCACGGCCGCTGGAAGGCCATGACCCACGAGCAACTGGGCAGGCCCATCTGCGTGTGGGTGCCGTGGCCCTCGCTGGCCGGCGAGAGCCCCGCCCCGATGGCCAGCGGCGACATCGCCACCGCCATGACGATGCCGCCCAAGACCCTGGGGCTCATGGCCTTGGGCTCGGCGGGCACCGACGGGGCCGTGGGCGGCGGGGGTGCGGGTTCGGTGGGCGGGGCATGCGTCACGCCCGATCGTACGAGCCGACCGCCCGCCGGTCGGCCCGGTGGAAAGCCGCCCAGCCCTGTCAGGGCCGCCCCGGGGGTGGAGGCGGGGAGAGGCACACAGTTCTTTCAAATATTTTTGAAAAGAATGGTGGACAACGAGCCCACAACCAGCCATACTGGGTTTGATGGACCTGCCTGCCGCCCCCAACCCGACGCCCGAGGCCGCCATCCGCGAGGCCCAGGACGCCTTCGTCGCCGCCTGGGGGCAAATGGCTGGGGCCTGGGGCATCAGCCGGACCATGGCCGAGGTGCACGCGCTGCTCTTCGTGACCGGGCAGGCCCTGAACACCGACGAGATCATGGAGCGGCTCCAGATCTCCCGCGGCAACGCCTCCATGTCGCTGCGGGCCCTGCTGGAGTGGGGCATCGTCAGCAAGGCCCACAAGCGCGGCGACCGCAAGGAGTACTTCCAGGCCGAGCAGGACGTCTGGGCCATGTTCCGCGCCATCGTGCGTGAGCGGCTCAAGCGCGAGGTCGAGCCGCTCATCGCCCAGCTCCACGAGATCCGCGACCTGACGGGCATCAAGCAGGAAAGCAAGAAGGACGCCACACCGCTCGAGTTGGCCGCCCACAACGAACGCCTCGACGAACTGGTGGACTTCTTCGTCACCGTCGACCAGCTCGGCCAGCGGTTCGCCAGCCCGCAAGGCCGGGGCCTGCGCGTGGCCGCCAAGATGCTCGCCAAGATCTCCTGACCCGTTTTTTCAGAACCTTCTCCGAGGACAGCCCTTCCGCCAGACCGCACCGAACCAATGCGCACCGAACCAATGACCACCGCGCACTCCAGCACGACCTTCCACCGCGCTCTGCGGCATCACACGCCGCCCGCGACGGTTCGGCTGCGCCTGCGGTGGGCCGTCGTCCCCCAAGCCCTGGGTCGCGCGGGCGTGAAGCCCATCGTGCTCGAGCTCGACGTGGCCGCTGGCGAAGCCGCTCGCCTGACCGTGGGAGGCCAGGAGCGTGATCTCCCGGCGGCTATGGGTGCTTGGAACGGTTCGATCCTGATGCGGCGCGTGCCGACCGGTTCGGGCTGCGAACTGCTCGTGGCCGACGCCTCGCCGATCGCCGTCGCGGTCATCGATCCCGCCCGCCCCGACCGCCCGCTGCACGTGGCGTGCGACCTGCCCAAGGCCCTGGGCCTCCGGGGCGGTCGCTACGAGCTCGTTGGCGGCGGTGTGGATCTCGACTAACAGCCCGCGTCGAACGCGTTCTGGAACGCCAGAAAATCGAAGATCGTCAGCAAGCCATCGCCGTCGAAGTCGGCCCGAGGGTCGCCCGAGTCGAAGAGGTTCTGGAACGCCAGGAAGTCGAAGATGGTCAGCTCGCCGTCGCCGTCCAGGTCGGCCGGGCAGCCGCCTCCGCCCTCGAACAGTGCGAAGCCGCGTGATTGGCCGTCGGGATCGAGCCCGTTGCCCACGATCACGCCGCCATCGTTGATGTCCAGGGCCTGCACCAGCTCCCAGCCATCGCCCGAGTCATCGACGATGGATTCCAGCAGCACGGCGCCGCTGCCGGGGTCCCACAGGATCGCCCCGAGGCTCGAAAACCCCACGGCCTGATCCGAGGCGTTGATCGAGAGCAGCGATGAGGTCACACCCTCGCCGAGCGCTTCGGCCGCGTTGATGACTTCGCCGGTTGGTTGCCAGACGGCAGCGCGGGAGCGGTCGCCCAGCCTGGCCTGCCCGACGATGGTGCCCCGGGTGTTGCTCGAGACCGCGGCATCGAAGCCTCCGGCCGCGGGGTCGAGCCGGGGCAGCAAGCGAGCCGTCCCATCGGCTCGCCACTCGATGGCGCGCGTCCGCCCGCCGGCCGATGGGTGGAAGGCCGATGAGCCCACCACCACGCCGCGTTCGTCGATATGGAAGACCGAGGCGGGCTCTTCCCAGGTTTCCAGGAATCGGGGGCTGCCCGCGTCGATTGGCCAGACCATCGGGAACGCCGGCTGCCCGACCGAGAGCAGTGCCTCACCGCGACCGTTCAGGCCTATTGCCTGGGTGTCCGGGCAACCGTCGGGCCCGATCGGGCGCAGGCCCACAGATTCGGTCCACTCGAAGGCCCCCCGCTCTCCGCAGGCTCGTGGCCCGAAGCCGAGGACGCGGCCGTTGACGACGCCGGTCGCTTCGCTCTCGGTCCCGCCATCGAGCACGCCAAGGACGATCGGCGGCTGGTCGGCCGCGGGCCAGAGCACCGCCAGCCGGGCCCCGCTCGCGTTGCGGCTGGACCCGACCACGCGGCCCTGATCATCGATCGAGGTTGCGATGCTTTCGAGCCCCCCGGGCACGGGCTGGAGCTCGACTAAGCGGTACTGCCCCCATGCCGCATGGCCGCAGCATGCCAGAACGAGCATCGTGTTCACCTGGTGCTTCATGCTGGGAAGATACCCGAAAGTGGTCGTTCTGACTTACACAAGAACCCGAATTAGCGTCCTATAATACAGAATTTGGACAACTTTGTCTCGGATTCCTGGCATTATGGATTTCTGGATTCTGGTCCGATCTGGTACGCTCTTGAGCGGAGGAGCGACCGGTCCGGTGGGGGCTGGTCCTCAGACAGGCAGGATTCGTTCGTGGGAGAGACAGACATGAACGCTGCTCCGTGGATCGCAGGGGCCGCCGCCGGCGCGGTGGCTCTGGCCTCGCAGACCGTGTCGGCCCAGGTCATCGACGTCTCGGGCGTCGTGGCCGCCAGTGCCGAGCGCACGGGCGCCAACTTTTCGGCCAGCGTCGAGTATGCGCACATGGGCGGCACGGCCGGCCAGTTGACCATCGACCTGACCAACGACTCGATGGCCTCGGTGGGCGGCTTCCTGACGGCGATCGCCTTCCGGGCGATCCCCACGGACAGCACCGTGGACATCACGCTGGCTTCGGCCGACCCGTCGGTGTTCCTCGATACCGGGGCCGTCCGCGGCGGCGGCTTCGGCGAGTTCGACGGCGGCGCGGGGCTGTGGGGCGCGTTCCTGGGCGGCGGTAGCCCGAGGGGCGGCCTGGGCATCGGTGAGAGCGGCCGCTTTGTGTTCGACATCACCACGCCAAACGCGGCGCTGCTGTCGACCGAGAGCTTCATCGGCACCGCCGACCAGCCCGGCCTGCTCGTGCGCTTCCGAGGCCAGGAGTTCGGCGGCTCGGACATGGTGCCCGTGCCCGCGCCCGCGAGCCTCGCGCTGCTCGGCCTGGGCGGCCTGATGGCCTCCCGCCGTCGCCGCTAACGCACCCGGCGCGGCCATCGGCGTAGCCATCCACGAAAGAACCGGCGCCCACCGCGCCGGTTTGTCATGCGCTGATTGGTTTCGACGCTCAAGGGCAGCCGGCGTCGAAGGCGTTGCTGAAGGCCAGGAAGTCGAAGAGCGTGAGCTCGCCGTCGCCGTCGAAGTCTGCCCGGCAGGCCTCGCCCGCGGCCGCCGTCGTGAAGCTGAAGGGGCCGCTGGCAGCGCCGGTGCTGCCGCGCGGGTTGTCGGCGAAGACCGACCAGTAGTACGTCGTGCCGGGTCGCAGGTCGGCGCTGCTCAGGTCGGCGCTGCGGGCGGTGATGCCGCTGGCCTCGAACACCGGGCTCGAGAGCGTGGGGCTCTCGGAGACGACCACGGTGTAGGAGACGCCGAAGCCCTCGGCCCGCTCCCAGGTGACGGCCGGCGCGACGGGCCCGCCCCATGCGGCGACCTGCGAGGGCAGGGCCAGGTCGCTCGCGCCATTTGCGGGGGTGAGCAGTGCGGGGGCGGTGGGGGCGAAGAAGGGGGTCTGGTTCAGGCGGATCGTGATGTTCTGCGACGTCACGCTGCCCCGCATCGAGGCGAAGTCGGGCCCGGTGTTCGGATCGATGTCGATGATCTCGAAGCGGTCGGCACTGCTGGAACCAAACAGCCACTCGTCGGCCTGGCGGTCGAAGTTGCCGTCGCCGTCGTTGAGGAACACGATCAGCCGCTCGGACGAGGACACCGAGGGCTGGCTCTCGACGATCAGGTCGACGTCGCCGTCGCCCTCGATGTCGACCACCTCCAGCTCGTCGGGCAGGTTCACCGAGAGCGCGTAAGCGAAGTCGAAGTTTCCGCCGCCATCGTTGCGGAAGACCGAAACGCGATCGGCCGGCGATCCGGTGTTGGCCGTCAGCACGTCGACGTCGCCGTCGGCGTCCATGTCCATGGTCTTGATGTCCGTCAGGCTCGTGCCCGGCGAGAACCGATCGACCTCGACCAGCGAGCCGCCCTGAGCCCGAGCGATCACGACGGTGTCGTCGAAGTCGTTGAGCAGCGCCGCGTCGTCGCGGCCATCGCCGTCGAGGTCGGCCACGCTCATTGCCAACGCCGTGAAGTTTGGCACGTCGACGATGATCGGCACGCGCGAGAAGTCGCCGCCGGTGTTCTCGATGATGACCACGCCGCCCTGGACCAGAACGTAGAGGTCGCTGTCCCCGTCGCCATCGAAGTCGCCGAACTCGAGCCCGGCGTTCGTGTTGACGTTGCCGATGCCCGTCAGGGCGAAGTCGAACTCGAAGTCGCCGGCGCCGTCATTCCTGTACGCCCTCAAGTCCCCGCCGTTGAGCGCCGCCACCCGCACGAGGTCGAGGTCGCCGTCGCGGTCGTAGTCCACCAGTTCGATCGCCCGGCCGTCGCTGTCGGGCTCGACGATCGAGATCCGCGCACCGTCGAACACGCCGTCGTCGAAGCCGGCGAAGTACGACACGCGTCCGCTGGTGTCGGTGTAGACCACGTCGTTGAGCCCGTCGCCATTGACGTCGCCACCCTCGACGTCGGCGACCGAGCCGCTCACGCCGGTGCTCTTGGTGAGCACGTCGCCAAACCCCGCGAACTGCCCGAAGGCCGGCATCGCCATCGCAAGCCCGGCCACCACCACGATCCCCTTCACGCTCTTGTGCATCTTCGAGTCTCCTTTCGTTCCTCCGATGCGTGATCCTTCACGAAGGGGCGCACGAAAAACCCGCCGATGGGCGGGCTTCATGGAGTCTTGATGGTCGCGGATGGATCGGGCTGGGGATCAGGCGCCGGCGGTCGCGGGCTCGGCGGCCTTGCCGGCCTTGTGCTGGCGCAGCCAGTCGCCGCTGAAGGCCTTGAGGGCCTCGTTGAGCTCGTCGTTGATCTCGTCGGTCAGCTTGCGCTCGCTGTCGAGCTTGTCCCACAGGGGCTTGTAGCTGGTCTGGAAGGCCTCGAGCAGGTCCTTCTCGAACTGGCGCACGTCCTTGATGGGCACCTCGTCGAGGTAGCCACGCGTGCCGGCGAAGATCGAGATGACCTGGTCGACCACGTGGAAGGGCGTGAACTCGGGCTGCTTGAGCAGCTCGACCATGCGGGCGCCACGATCGAGCTGGTTCTGCGTGGCCTTGTCCAGCTCGGTGCCGAGCTGGGCGAAGGCTTCGAGCTCGCGGTAGGCCGCCAGGTCCAGACGCAGCGAGCCGGCGATCTTCTTCATCGCGCCGATCTGGGCGGCGCCGCCCACGCGGCTGACCGAGATGCCCACGTTGATCGCCGGGCGAACGCCCGAGAAGAACAACTCGGGCTCGAGGTAGATCTGCCCATCGGTGATCGAGATCACGTTGGTGGGGATGTACGCCGACACGTCGCCTTCCTGCGTCTCGATGATCGGCAGGGCCGTCAGCGAGCCGCCGCCGTTCTCGTCGCTGAGCTTGGTGGCGCGCTCCAGCAGGCGGCTGTGCAGGTAGAACACGTCGCCGGGGTAGGCCTCGCGGCCGGGCGGGCGACGCAGGAGGAGCGAGAGCTGGCGGTAGGCCACGGCCTGCTTGCTCAGGTCGTCGTAGACCAGGAGCGCGTGCTTGGGCTTTCCGTTCCCTTCCTTGCCCTGCCACATGAAGTACTCGCCCATCGCGCAGCCCGAATAGGGGGCCACGTACTGCATGGGGGCGGGGTCGGAACTGGCCGCGTTGACGACGATCGTGTAGTCCATCGCGCCGTGCTTGCGCAGCTTCTCGACCACGCTGGCGACGGTCGATTCCTTCTGGCCGACGGCGACGTAGATGCACACGACGGCGTCGTCGGTGCCCCAGTACTGCTTCTGGTTGATGATCGCGTCGATGCACACGGCCGTCTTGCCGGTCTTGCGGTCGCCGATGACCAGCTCGCGCTGGCCGCGGCCCACGGGGATCATCGCGTCGACGGCCTTGACGCCGAACTGCAGCGGCTCGCTGACCGGCTGGCGGTCGGCGATGCCCGGCGCGATGATGTCGACCTTGCGGTACTCGGCGGCCTCGATGGCCGGGCCATCGTCGATGGGGCGACCCAGCGGATCGACCACGCGGCCCAGCAGGCTCTCGCCCACGGGCACCTCGAGCAGGCGCCCCGTGCTCTTGACCAGGTCGCCTTCCTTGATCTGGAGATAGTCGCCATAGATGACCGCGCCGACGGTGTCCATCTCCAGGTTCATGACCTGGCCCATGACGGCGCCTCGCTCGGTCTGGAACTCGAGCAGCTCGCCGGCCATGGCGTTGGCCAGGCCGTAGATGCGGGCGATGCCGTCGCCGACCTCGACCACGCGGCCGACCTCGGAGACTTCCAGTTCGTTCGAGTACTGCTCGAGCTCGGTACGGATGACGCTGGCGATCTCGTCGGTTCGGATCTTCACGGCGGGCTGTCCCTTTATCAAGAAGGCGTCGCGAGCCATCGGCCACCACCGCCGGGCTCACGGAAACAAACGGGTGCCAAGGGTAGCGGCGCTGGGCCCGATTGTCTCGGCCGCGAGCGCCGCATCGCCGGGCGCATGGGACCGAGCCGAGCCCGGGGCGAAGGGCCCCAGCGCGATGCCCGGCGGGCCGGCGTCCCCATCGGGCGGCCCGCCCATGGCATCCGGCCTGCCGACGAAGAGATCCGGCCTGCCCGAAGGCTCCTCCGAGCGGCCGGATGCCCTCCAGAAGGCTCCGGATATTGTTTCAGGCATGCCGGATATTGTTTCCGGCGACCCATATCCGGACGTTGGTGGGCCCAGAACCGGCCTCGGAGGCCCATTTTTGCCCCCGAGGCCTTTGTTCGGGTGTTTTGGGGCCCGTTCGGGCGTCGGGAGCCCCCGGGCCCGCCCTCGCGCACATTTATTCTGGGACCTGGGCCGACCCGTGGTACATTGGAGGAAGCGGGCCGCGCCGGCCCGTGCCAGCGGAGGGAGTCCCGCCATGCCCAGAGCCGATGCCACCACCCCCACCACCCCCACCACCCCCACGACGATCGCCGCGGCCCTTGCCCTGGCCGGCGCCGCCCTCGCCCAGCCGGCGATCACCATCGAGGTCGACAACCCCGTGCTGCGGCCCGGGGAGAGCACGGTGGTGACGATGTGGGCGGGGTTTGATCCCAGCGACTACGCGATGGCGGGGTTGGAAACGAGCCTTGTGACGTCCGTTGGGAGCGAGGGTTGGAGCGAGGCACAACTGGTCGCGCCAATGGATGGCTCGGGCACCTGGGTCGGCGAACCCTCCGCGACGGGTTACGACCAGATCATCGCGAGGCAATTGCATGGTCTCGCGGGAATCTATGGTGACGACAGCAACCCAATCGCCTTCTGGCGGGCGACCTACACAGCGCCCGTGGATGTGCCATCCGCTTTTAGTATCGATCTGACGACAGCATCGGCCGACTACGACGTCTACATCGATCGCGAAAGCGCACTCTCCGAGTCTCGCCTCGCTGAATTGGTCGAAGGCTCGGCCACCATCCGCGTCATCCCCGCCCCGGCGTCGGCCCTCGTCCTCGCCTTGGGCGCGGTCGCGGCGCGTCGGCGGCGCTAGTCCTCGACGAACTCGAACACCTCCGAGAGCGGCCGGCCAAGTTCTCGCGCGATCTTGAAGGCGACCTCGAGCGAGGGCGCGTATTTGCCGCCCTCGATGGCGTTGAGCGTCTGTCGGCTCACGCCCACGCGCTTGGCCAGGTCGCCCTGGGTCACGCCGTCGGCCGCGGCGCGCAGCACCCGGATGTGGTTGACGACGCGGCCGTCGCCGTGCTGGTCCTGCTTGGAAGCCATCACACGCCCCGGCGGTAGGAGACGGCCTGCAACGCCAGCTTGAGCATCTCGCTGGCGAACAGCGCGAGCAGCAGGCCGTTGGCGACCCACGCGGCCTCGACGCCGAAGGCCAGCGCGCCGATGGCGCAGAACACGCCCGCCCCCAGCACCCACGACGACCGCGCCTCAGCCTTCCACCCGATGAGCCGATCGCGCTCGTCCTCCTCGTCGGTCCCGCCAAAGACCGCGGCGATGACGTGGCCGGCGATCATTGCGCCGATCAGCAGCACGAGGCTCACCGCGAACACGGCGACGTAGGGCGTCATCTCCATCACGCCGCGGGCCAGCATCGGCCCGGCCGCCGCGAAATAGCCCCCCAGCCCCAGCCCGAGCGCGATCAGTTGCACCCAGACGCTCCGTTCCTCGAACGACGGCAGCATGGCGAATCTCCCTTTCCAACGCTTGTCAAGCATGATCGACATCAAGTCAAGTATACTTGACATCAATCGCATGTCAAGCAAGCTTGACAAATCGCCGCCAACGGCCGGCCGCGGCCTACAACAGCCCCATGCCGTGGCTGGTGCTGGGCTTGGGGTTGGTCGCGCTCGTGGTGAGCCTCGTCGCCACGCGCCTGGCCACGCTGCTCGGTCGGCGGCTGAACGCTTTGGACGCCCAGGGCGTGGCCGGCCAGGTGAAGGCCGAGGTCCGGCGCGTGCCCAACATCGGCGGCCTCGGCGTGGTCGCCGGGCTGCTGGTACCGGTGGTGGGGGCCATGGTGCTCGCGCCGATGGTCGACGGCCCGCACCGCGCGGCGACCGATCCCTCGGCCGTGATGCTCGACGCCGTGGTGCTCGTCGCGGCGATCCTGCTGCTGCACGTGCTTGGCCTGATCGACGACCGCAGGCCGCTGGGGCCATGGCTGAAACTGGCGCTGATGGCCCTGCCCGCGGTCGCCATCCCGCTGCTCACGGATTCGCGGCTGCTCACCTTGCTCGACCAGTTCCCCGGCGGCGAGGCCCTGAGCATCGCCATCACCGCGCTGTGGCTGCTGGCGATGACCAACGCGCTGAACTTCCTGGACAACATGGACGGGCTGAGCGCGGGGGTGGCGGCCATCGCCGGTGTGTTCTTGACCACCGCGATGCTGCTGGGCGGCCAGTGGTTCGTCGCGGGCCTGAGCGCCTGCGTCGTTGGGGCGTGCCTGGGCTTCCTGCCGCATAATTTTCCGAAGGCTAAGGTCTTCATGGGCGACGGCGGGTCGCTCGTGCTGGGCTTCGTGCTGGGCTTCCTGAGCGTGCGCGGCACGTACATGGCCGAGGGGGCGGATCAATCGGGATCGAACTGGTGGGGCGTGCTGCTGCCGCTGCTCGTGCTGGCGGTGCCGCTGTACGACCTGACGACCGTGGTCGCGCTTCGGCTGAGCCAGGGCAAGAGCCCGCTGGTGGGCGACCTCCAGCACGTGAGCCACCGCCTGGCGGATCGAGGGCTGGGCCGGCGCGGGGCCGTCCTCGTGCTCTGGGCCTTCGCGATGATCGCCGGCGCGTCGGGGCTGCTGCTGATGACCGTCAGCGCCACGGGCGCGATCATCATCGGCGTGCAGGCGGTGGTGCTGATGGGCGTGCTGGGGGTGCTGGAGTTCTGGCCGAGGGGAGCGCGCTAGGTGGCCGGCGATCGCCCCACGATTGCGCGAGCGGGCGTGCTGGCGCGCGGGCTGACGATCCTGATCGCCCTGCTCGCCTGCACGCGCGCCATGCTCGCGTTCGACCCCATCCCCGGCTGGGGCTTGGATCCCTACACGATCGCGGCGCCGGCGGGCGCGTTCGGCCCGCGCGAGGCGGCGCTGGTGGACGTGCTCACGCTGCTGCTGGCCGGCCTGGTGCTGCTGCTGACCCCGCCCGCGCGATGGAAGGCGTGGCTGCCGTGGGTCGCGCTGCTCGTGGTTCTGGGCGCTGTCGGCCTGGTGCACGGCGTGCCCGATGGCCCCAGGCCGGCGGACCTTGCGCCCGCATTGGCGTGGCTGGCGGCCCTGGCGGGGGCGGGGGCCATCGCGCGGGGCGCGGCCGACGCGGCGACGCGCAGGACCGTCATCGCGCTGCTGGCGGGCTTCACCGCGATGCTCTTCGCCAAGGGGCTCGTGCAACTGCTCGTCGAGCACCCGGCCACCGTCGCCCAGTTCGACGCCAACCGGGCCCAGATGCTCGCGGCCCAGGGCCTGGAGGATGGCACCGCCGGGGCCCGCGCCTTCGAGCGTCGCCTGCGCCAGCCCGAGGTCACGGGGTGGATCGGGTTCTCGAACGCGACGGCGTCGCTCCTGGCCGCCGGCGGCGTGGCGCTCGCGTCCATGGCGTTCACCAAGCGCAAAGGGGCCGCCGTCGTCGCGGGGCTGGGGGCACTCGTCGCGATCGCGCTGGTCGTCTACGGCTCGAGCAAGGGCGCGATGGCGGCGGTCGTGCTGGGGCTGGGCTGCGTGGCGCTGGGCCGGCTCGCGCCGCGGGTCCTTGGCGCTGAACGTCGAAGGGCCGGGCTGGCCTGGGTGCTCGCCGGCGCGGCGGTGCTCGGGCCGATCTTGGCGTTGGTGGCGCGCGGCATGGTGGGGCAGGCCATCGGCGAGCTCAGCCTGCTCTTCCGCTGGTTCTACGTCGAGGCGGCCACCCGCATCGCGTTCCAGAACCCGCTGCTGGGCGTGGGGCCGGGGGGCTTCAAGGACGCCTACGCCGTTGCCAAGAACCCCATCAGCCCCGAGAACGCCGCCAGCCCGCACAGCGTCTTCTTCGATGCGGCGGCGACGATGGGCCTGCTGGTGGGGGCCGGTGTGGTCGTGCTCGTGGGCTATGCCGCGTGGCGTGCGGCGCGGGGCGTGGTGGAGCGCGAGGCCGCGGGGGAGGAGGTCGGCCGATTCCCGAGGCTGGCGCTGGTCGCCGGTCCGGCGCTTGCCGTGGTCGTGGGCGCACGGCTCGAGCTCCAGTCCGTCGGCGGGCTGACCATGGCGTTGGCCCTGGCCTGGCTGCTGGGGCTTGCGGGTTGGGTGGCCCTGGCGTGGGCCGCCTGGCGCGGCGAGGCGCGGGGGGCGATGCTCGGGGCGGCGGCAGCGGCGCTGGTGCTCATCGCGCACGGGCAGATCGAGATGACCCCCGTGCTCATCGGGTCGGCGTCGTTGTGGGCGGCATGGCTGGGCGTGGCGGTTGCTCGTGATGAGGTCTCGGGCCTCACGCCGGGGCCCGCCCGCGCGGTCGGCGTGGTTCCGGTGTTGCTCGCGGTGGTCATCGCGGCGCTGGCGCTGCCGGGGTTGTGGGCGTGGCAGGGCAAGGTTGGCCAGGCCGCGATGCTGGCCCGCCAGCCCGCGGAGTATCGCACCCTGCTGGAGGCCAGCGGCGGCGACCCGCGGGTCGTGCGGGCCGTGGCCGAGGAGCTCTCGCTGGCGCTGGGCCAGCGTGTGGGTCCGTCGACGCTGGGGCCCGGCTTGCGGGCGTTCGCGGCACGGTCCGCCGCGATGGCCGCCACGGCGATGGACGGGGCCGTGCGGGTCGCCCCGGCGGACGGTCCGACGCTGCGGACCGCGTCGCGGGCGTGGCTGATCGTTGCGATCGAGGGAGAGCCCGGGGCGGCGGACAGGGCCCTGGAACTGGCCCGGGCGGCGGCCAACGCCTCGCCGGCCTCGGCCCAGAACTGGGGCCATCTGGCCAGCGTCATCCAGCGGCTGGATGGCGATGGTACTGGAGATCACGCCGGGGTCGACCGCGTGCTGGAGGCGCTCGATCGGGCGGTGGAACTCAACCCGGCCAGCCCCCAGCTTCGGCACCGGCGGTTTGAGGTGGCCCGCGACGCCGGCCGGTTGGAGGCGGCCCTCGGGTTCGCCCTTGGGGCCCTGGAGGCCGACGACCGGATGGCGCTGGATCGTCTGGGGGCGGGGCTGAGCGAGGCGCAGCGGGCCGAGCTGGAGGCGTTTGTGGGCGGTGGTTGATGGGGTTGTCGCTTGACGCTCCCCGGCCGGGTTCTAGCATTACGCTTCGGCTCGCAAGCCTCGGCGGGCGGCCGGGAGCGTGGCGCATCGCGCGGGCCCCTCAGCAGAGCCAGGTGGAGCGGTCGGGCCGGTGGCGGTTTCTGGCCGGCTGGCGATGGGTTTTTGGGCCTGTTTCCACGCTTTTCCGGCGGTTCGGCGATTCGGGCCCAGCATGAGCCGCGATTCGGACTGAGGGTGACTTTCCCGAGGGCCGATGAGAACGTCAAGGTGGTGGCCCGCGTGTGCGGGCGACGCAGCGCCGGGTCCCGGGCGTGAGCACGGGCGGGGCGATAGGTGATGGAACGTGCTCGCCGATTGCGGCGGGCCAGAAGATCGAGGACGCGAGGACGACGACATGGCCGAGTTGCCGCTGAACAGGGTTCGAAATATCGGGATCGCCGCCCACATCGACGCGGGCAAGACCACCGTCACCGAGCGCATCCTCTTTTATACGGGCAAGACCCACAAGCTGGGCGAGGTGCACGAGGGCACCGCGACCATGGACTTCCTGCAGGAAGAGCAGGAGCGTGGCATCACCATCCAGTCGGCCGCGACCACGTGCGCGTGGGTCCGCAACGACGTGGAATACCAGATCAACCTGATCGACACCCCCGGGCACGTGGACTTCACCATCGAGGTCGAGCGTTCGCTGCGCGTGCTGGACGGCGCGGTCGCGGTGTTCGACGGCAAGGAGGGCGTGGAGGCCCAGAGCGAGACGGTCTGGCGCCAGGCCGACCGCTACAAGGTCCCGCGCGTCTGTTACATCAACAAGATGGACAAGATCGGGGCGAACTTCGACTTCAGCTTCCGCAGCATCAAGAAGCGTCTTGGCGCCAACGCCATCGCGGTCCAGATCCCCATCGGCGCCGGCAACGAGCTGGAGGGCATCATCGACCTGCTGGGCATGCGGGCGTACTACTTCGACGCCGACGAGCAGGGCGCGGTGGTGACCGAGAAGGACATCCCCGAGAGCATGCGCGAGGAGGCCGAGAAGTGGCGCCACGAGCTGGTCGATAGCGCCAGCGCCCTGGACGACGACCTGACCGAGAAGTACCTCGAAGACGAGAACTCGGTTACCGTCGACGACATCCGCAAGGCGCTGCGCAAGGGCACGCTGAGCCTCCAGTGCAACCCGGTCTTCTGCGGGTCGGCTCTCAAGAACATCGGCGTGCAGCGTCTGCTGGACGGCGTGATCGACTACCTGCCCAACCCCACCGAGGTGCCCGAGGTGCAGGGCGTGGATCCCAAGGATCCCGAGAAGAAGCTCACCCGCCCCCACGACAACAAAGCGCCGCTCTCGGCCCTGGTGTTCAAGGTCGTGGCCGACAGCCACGGCGACCTGACCTACACGCGCATCTACTCGGGCACGCTCGAGAAGGGCAGCCGCGTGCTGAACCCCGGCAACGGCAAGCGCGAGATCGTCAGCCGCATCTACCAGATGCAGGCCAAGACCCGCGAGGCGCTCGACGCGGCACACGCGGGGTCGATCGTCGCGGTGATCGGCATCAAGGACTCGATCACCGGCGACACGCTGTGCGACGCCAACAACCCGATCCTGCTGGAGCGGATGGACTTCCCCGATCCGGTGATCTCGATGTCCATCGAGCCCAACACCAGCGACGACAAGCGCAAGCTGAGCGAGGCGCTGGTCACGATCCGTCGTGAGGATCCCAGCTTCCAGAGCCACTACGACGAAGAGACCGGCCAGACCATCATCGCCGGCATGGGCGAGTTGCACCTGGAGATCATCAAGAACAAGCTCACACGCGATATGAAGATCGGCGTGCAGGTCGGCAAGCCCCGCGTGAGCTACCGCGAGGCCATCCAGGGCGAGGCCAAGGACGTTCGCGGCAAGTTCGTGAAGCAGACCGGTGGTCGCGGCCAGTTCGGCGACGTGACGATCAACCTGCGCCCCTACACCAAGGAAGAGGCCGAGGCCGACGGCATCAAGTTCGTCGAGGGCGTGGCTTTCGAGAACAAGATCGTCGGTGGCTCGATCCCCAAGGAGTTCATCCCCTCGGTGGAGGTCGGCATCCGCCAGACCGCCGCCAGCGGTGTGACGGCCGGCTACCCGCTGATCAACATCAAGGCCGAACTGGTCGACGGTTCGTACCACCCGGTCGATAGCTCGCAGGTGGCCTTCGAGCAGGCCGCCCGCCTGGCATTGCGTGAGGCCGTGGGCAAGGCTCGCAGCGTGCTGCTCGAGCCCATCATGAAGGTCGTCATCACCACGCCCGAGGAGTTCTTCGGCAACGTGACCGGCGACATCTCGGGCCGCCGCGGCATGATCGTCGACACCGAGGATCGCGGCGCCGGCATCCGCGTGATCACGGCCGAGTGCCCGCTGAGCGAGATGTTCGGCTACACCACCACGCTTCGCGGCATGAGCCAGGGCCGTGCGGCGGCCTCCATGGAGTTCCAGGAGTATCGCCCGATGCCGGCCAACCTCATGCAGGAGGTCATCGCCGCCGGCTGACGCCGGGGTGGTATCCGCCACGATCGACTGCTCGAGCCCGCGCTTTGCCGCGGGCTTTTTCGTTGGCCGATGTTCCGATAGGCCCCCGGATCGGCACAGATGGCCCCCGGAGCGTCGCGGGCGGGCCCCGAACCCGGCCTGCGCCCGTCTGGGGCGTTATGCTTGGGGTCTGGAAACGCACCGTCGCGGGACGCGTGTCGCCGCGCCCAGCAGTTCTGGCATAGGGGAGGCCACGATGGCCGAGCGTGTACCAACCGCGTTGCTGTTCGGCGCCCCCGGCGCGGGCAAGGGAACGCAGGGCAAGATCCTCGGGCAGATCCCCGGCTTTTACCACCTGTCGTGTGGCGAGGTGTTCCGGACGCTGGATATCCACACCCCGCTGGGTCGCACCTTCTACGAGTACTCATCCAAGGGCGAGCTGGTGCCCGACGACGTGACGGTGGACATGTGGAAGGAAAACCTCCACGCCCAGATGACCCTGAGCTACTACAAGCCCCACGCGGAGATCCTGGTGCTCGACGGCATCCCGCGGAACGTCAAGCAGGCGCGGTTGCTCGAAGAGCACGTGGACGTCAAGGCCATCGTGCACCTGGTGTGCAAGGACATGAGCGCCATGCTCATGCGGCTGCGCAAGCGGGCCCTGCGTGAGAACCGGGCCGACGACGCCCGCGAGGACGTCATCCGCCGGCGGTGGGAGGTCTACGAGCAGGAGACCCGCCCGGTGCTGGACTTCTACCCCGCGGACCTCATCCACGAGGTCGACGCGATCGGCACGCCGGTGCAGGTGCTCATCCACACGCTGGAGGCCCTGGCGCCGATCCACGACGCGCTCTTCGGCCAGCAGGAGATGAGCGGCGCCCTGTAGGGGAAGCTCTCACGAGCGATCCTCGATTCTGAGCCCGCGTACGGTTGCGCATGGCCGAAGCTCTGACATGGGCGGTTCTGCTTGCGCGGTGGACGGAGTTCGCGCGGTCGGCGGTGGCGCTGCCCACCGATGGCCAGGGCGGGCGTTGGCGTGCGAGCGTGGCGCCCATCATCGGCCTCCAGGCGACGGCCCTGGCGCTGCGAGACCTGGACGATCATGACCTCGAGGGCGGGCGTGCGCTGGCGATCGATACCGCGTCGGTGGGCGTGGATCGCTACGCGGGGTCGCTCGTCGAGATCTGGGGCGATGAGCCCTGGCCCGAGGAGCTCCACGAATTGATCGCCGACGCGCGGCAGGCGATCGCCGACGCGATGGCTTCGGGGTTGGAGTGGACCGTTTCGCAGCCGGGCGCGAGCCTGGAGCACCCCGCCGAGCTGGCCGGCGCGCTCGAGGGCCTTGGTTTTGGGGGCGAGTTGTACTGCGCGGCACCCGGCGTCGTGCTGTCGAGCGGGTGCCCCTGCGCCTTTCTGGGCGTGCGGGGTGGGGATTTGCCCGATGAGGCGGCGGTGGCGTTCGTCTCGGCGTTCCTGGAAGACCATGGGGTGGAGCCTTCGCCGAGCCGTCGGGGCTCGCCGCGGCAGGTGTACCGGCAGTTCGATTTCGGCTCGGGCCGGCTGACCCGGGACTTCGTGACCCGGCTGCACGGCGATCCGCAGCCCGGGCAGCCGCTGCTGGTGGGCGTGGTGTCTGGGGGCCAGAGCCTCCCGGTGGCCTTGCCGCAGCGGCGCGGGCCGGTGGTCGATCCGCCGCCGCTGGAGTTCGATGAGGCGTTTCTGGAGGCCGACGATGCGGCTTCGGAGGGAACTGGGGGCTGAGGGCGGCTAACATCGTGGCTCAGCGGGCGAGTACCCAAGTGGCCAAAGGGGGCAGACTGTAAATCTGCTGGCGTACGCCTTCGGGGGTTCGAATCCCTCCTCGCCCATTCCCCCATCCGGCACGTTCCGGCAAGCGTCGGCAACTTCCGGCATAACCCCCGCATCTTCAACAACTTCCGATCGTGGCTTCCGTTTCTTGCCGGAAGCTGCCGAGCCCTGCCGCGTCGTATTTTGTGCGCTCTGGTGTGCGCTGTCGTCCTTCGCGTGCAATCCGGTGGCCCGCTTGAAGTGCTCATCGCGCGGCCGGAGGTAGTGGACCGCGGCCACCAGTGGGCTGTGGCCCAGCCAGCTCGCTACGTCTTTGTTCGGGAACTCGGCCACCCAATCCGTGGCGCAGCTCGCCCGGAGATTCTGGAACAGGCGGGGCCACGTCGCCAGGCGGGCGCGTCCGATGATCTTGGCCATGGTCGTCCGAAGGTTCGCCGAACCCGCCAGGCGGGGCAGTACGTGCACGTCCTCGGGATCGGCAAGCTGGTGGAGGTCTTCCAGCAGCTCGGCCAGGCGGGGCACGATCGGCACCACCCGGACGGCGTGCCCTTCGTGGTGGCGGTTCTTCGGGCTCTTGACCACCAGCCGCCTCTCCAGCAGGTCCACGTCGCCCCAGGTGAGCGCCGCCAGCTCAGAGGGGCATCGGAGCCCGGCGTAGCGGCAGAGCCCCACGATGGCCCGCCAACGGGCATCCGGGCAGGCGTCGATAACCCGCTCGGTGTCCTCGATGCTGACGTAGTGCGCCCGCTCGGGGTTGCTCTGGGTTCCCGCCTTCAGCTCGGAGAACGGGTTGGCGTCGATGATCCCCCACGCCACGGCCCGGCTGAAGATGAGCTTGGCCACGAACGTGCGCTTGGCCTGGGTGGCTCGAGCGTACCCGGCATCGGCCTGGGCCCGGCGCCAGCGTGCAGCGCCCTCGACGGTCACGCGGGCTACGGCCTTGTCCTCGCCGAAGTGGTCCAGCAGGCTGTTGAACGTCTGTTGGTACGCGGCCATCGTCGCGGGCGCCACGTTGGCGGCTTCCTCGAAGCGGTCGATGAGCTGGGCGAGCGTCGTGGTGTCTCGGCGCTTGCGGGGCTCGACCAACCCCACCCGGGCCAGTCGCTCGTGCAGGTCGTCGCTGATGTCCATGAGCCACGCGGCCGTCGCCTTGCGCGGCAGGACGCCGGCCCGCGCCGCGCCGGCCAGGTGCTCGACGTGATCGAACACCGCCCGCGCGGCGTCGTCGTCCATCTTGCCCAGGTAGAGCTGGCGCCGCTTGCCGGTGGCATCGTTCAGCAGGATGCGCCGGGCGCCGGATCGCTTGCAGGTCGAGAGTGTGGCCATCGTCGTCTTCCCTTCGATTGATGGGCCTGGGGTCGCGTTGTTACGTTGGAGTTACTTCGCCCGCCGGGTGGGCTTCTTGCCCTTCGCCGGCGCCGTGCCTCGATGTGTGAGCCCTGAGCTGGCGGTCTTCTTTGCTGATGGCTTCTTGGCCTTGCCCTTGGTCTTCGGAGCCTTCTTGAGCCTCACCACCCGCACACGCGCGGCGGGCGATGCGGCTCGCTCGTTCTCGCCGCGGCCCATGTATTCCCACACGGCCCGCGCCAGCAGGCCCGATCGGGTCTGGGAGTGTCGGTCGGCGTACTCATCCACCGCGGCCAGCAGTCGCTCGGGGAGGGTGATCTGCACGCGCTGGGCCTTGTTGCTCAGGTTGCTCTCTTCGATGCGGACCACCGCCCAGGTCGCGCCGGCATAGTCGGGATGTGCGCGCCACTGCTCGATGCGTGTGGGCTCGGGCGGGAAGCCGCCCTCTTCGATGAGCCCGATCAGGTGCAGCTCGATGGCCTCGCGGGCCATGGCGATCGCGTCTTCGATGCTCTCGCCGGCGCTGATGCATCCGGGCAGGTCGGGCACGCTCACCCCGTAGTCGCTGTCGGCGTCCTTGTGGATGGCGATGGCGTAGTGCATGGTCATTCGCTCCCGCCGGGCTATCCCAGCTTGATCCCGGCCTGCCGCTCGATCGACCGAAGCGTGCCCCGGGGGATGTCACGCTTGGGGTGGGGCACCGTCACCAGCTCGGCCCGGTCGGGATGCTTGAACTGGTGGTGACTGCCCCGGGTTCTTATCAGCCGCCAGCCGGCAGACTCGAGCGTCCGTATCACCGTGCGGCTATCCATACACCATCGTACACACGTCTACACACTGTGTCAATCCCCCGCCGAACTCATGCCGCCCCGTCGTCCGGGCCGTCCGGCCCCTCGCCCGCGGCCTTCTCCACTGCCGCGGCCGTCTCATCCAGCAGGCGGAGCGCCAGCTCGGGCGGCTTGCTCGGGCGGGCCTGAGGTTCGACGCCCAGCACGTCGCACACGTCGAGGGACCACTGGGTGGCCAGGTGCGCGGCCTGCTCGGCTGTGAGCCCATGCACGGGCACCAGCACGAACTCGGGCACGCTGAGCCCCGGTGCATCGACGAACCGGCGATTGAGCACCATGGCCCGGCCGATGTCGAAAGCCTTGCCGATGATGTCCGCCAGGTCGCGGATGTAGCTCACCACGTCCACGGTGGCGGGGCGTTCCCGGCCGTCTGGGGCCTCGCGGAGTCGAAGGTGGGGCTGGGGGGTGTCGTCGCTCATCGTGTCGCCTCTGGATCGAACTGATCGCCGGGCTTGTAGTTGAGAACCCACTCGTGCCAGCGCTGGATAGCTTTGGCCGCGACGTCCACGGGGATGCCGGCCATCGGAATCACGGCGAGGAAAGCCTCCGAGTCGTCGCTCAACGTGATCAGACTCCGTTTGCCCCGGTCCGCCGCCAACAAAGCGTCCCCCATCGCCGGCGCCAGCTCATCCACAAGCATCCTGCGATCGTCATCGTCGGGTGGGCCAGTTTGCTTCGGTGGTGCGGTCGGTGGTGGAGGTGGCAGTGCTATCCGCATGTTGCGGCCTTTCTCGCCCTTGTGGGGCGTTCCGTGTGATTGCTGGGCGGCTCGGGCTTCTCGCCCGTCTCCCGCTCGATAGCCGACAGCACGGCCTCACGAGCCAGGCGGTGCGTCCGTCGCTCTGATGCGGGCTTTCGGGCCACCAGCTCGGCCCACTCGCCGCCCTGGGCGATGAACCGCTCTACGGCCTGGTCGGCGATGGCGGGGAACCGTTCGATGAGCGCCAGCTTGGCCTCGACCAACTCCCGCTCGAGCTGGGCCTTGGCGGCATGGGGTGCGCGGTCGGCCATGAGTGCGGCGTGTGCCGGCGCACGCGTCCGTTCGTGCCGCGGCTTCCAGCTCGCCGGGGGCCGCTCCCCGTCGCCGATGAGCTTTGCCGCCAGGGCCGCCCGGTCTCTGACCCCCGCGGCGTGCGCCCGCTCGATGACCCACTCCACGGCCCGATCGCTGCCCGCACGTCGAGCCAGGGCCTTGGCGCCATGGACGCCCAGAGCTGCGAGGCGCTCCGCGGCTTCGGCCAGGTCGCCCACGAATCCCCCCGCCCCGCCGAGCGCATCACCACCACCAGCATCGACGGCCCGGGGGGTGGCTCCGTTGCTCGTGGGCGCGTGCTGTCCGTTGCTGGTGGTGGTTCCTGATTGGTTCTTGGTTGTTTTACCGGGCGTGTTGCCCGGTCTCATGGGATGTGCCGCCCGGTCATATGGGATGTGCCGCCCGGTCACAGGGCCCGATGATCGGGCGTCTTGCCCGCTCACTGACCGGGCAGGATGCCCGGTCACGATCGCATCACAGAGGGCGAAGCGATAGCCCCGAGACCCGCGGCCGAGCTTGCGAATCAGGCCCGCGGCCTCGAGGATCGCCAGGGCATTGCGGGCCGTCTTTTCGTCCATGTCCTGCCCGGCCAACGTCGGCGCGGACGGCCAGGCTTCGCCCTGCTCGTTGGCGTGATCTGCCAGCCGGCGCAGGACCACCCGAAGCCTCGCCGTCGAGACTTTGGCGCCCTCGGGAAGGGCTACGGCGTCAGCGCGTGCGCTGTGCTCGTAGGTCACGCAACGCCCCCGGGCTCGACGGCCTCAGCCGGGAACTGTGCGGCCACGAGCACGCGGGCCGGCCTTCCCGAGCTGGTCGGCCGGCGCTCTCCGCTGTCACGGACCACGCCCAGGCGCACCAGCTCATTCACGCGGGCGCTGCACGATTGCGGGCGCAGCTCGAGCAGCTCGCCCACTTCGTCGGCCGTCCGGCCCTGGGCGCCCGCCTCGGCGATGCAACGGAAGACCGCGGCCTGTTGCTCGCCGGCGTACCCCGCGATCCGCTTCGCGGCCGTGCGAGAGGTATCTGGGCCTCTCCGATGGGCTCTGGGCTGGAACAGAGGCATATCGTCCATCGGTTGAAGCGCGGGCTTCGGGCTGGCAGGCCCTACCCGATCGTCAGGGGGTTCCGATCGCATCGGTGCCCCCTTTCGTTTGCGCCTCCAGCCACGCGAGCAGTCGATCGGTGGGGTAGCGCACCATCCGGCCCATCTGGACGTGCGGAACGCGGCCTTGGCGGGTCCACGTCCTCAGTGTGCGCTCGCTGATCGCCAGCGCCTCGGCCGCTTGGGCTTGGGTCATCGCCAGGGCCGGAACTTCCAGCGTGTCCGCGTCGTCGGTGGGGCTGTAGCTGCTCATCGCGCCGGCCCTCGCTCCGCAGTGTGCTCGTCGGCCAGGGCCTCCAGCACGTCGGCCAGGTTGTACCGAATGACGCGGGCGCCCAGGCGTTGCCGCGGGATGCGCCCGGTGCGTCCCCAGAGCTGGACAGTCTTCTCGTGCAGGCGCAGCCGATCAGCCAGTTGGCGGCCCGTCAGCAGCTCGCCGGTTTCGGTCGCCGTGGGGGTGGGCTCAAGCATCGGTGGAGCCCTCCGCGTCGCGGCCGGCGGGCTCGGCGGCTCGCTGATTCAGGGCCCTGCGCACTTGTTCGAGGTCGAACAGGCGCCGGCGCCCGGCCACGATGCTGGGAATGCGCCCCGCGGCGGCCTCGGCCTTGAGCCAGGCTTGGGGCACGCCAAGGCTTCGGGCCGCTCGCTCGGCGCCAACGAATGCGGGTGGTGTGGTGGTTGCCATGCCGAAGCGAATGGCGGTCACACCACTGGGTACAGGGCCCTATGGAACCATTCCGCCGTTGTCCGCTGGTGTCCGGTCAACATTCTGCATCACGGTGGAATCGCGCGGCCAGCCAACCCTATCGAGGTCTGACCGAAGGTAGGCCAGCATCTTGCCTTTGCTGCCCACGCGCTTCGTTGTCCAGCCCTCACGCTTTGCTCGCTTGCGGATCGTGTCCGCGTTCACGGAATACTCGCGCGCGGCCTCCACGGATCGCACCCATTCCTCAGGCGCGGATGGGCCGGTGCCTTTGGTTTCGGACGGCCCAGGCTCGGCCGGCACATGCTTGCCCAGGTCGACCACCGCCGCCTCATACTCCATCTTGCACCCGCGAGCCAGCTCATCGAACCGCCCAGGCCCTCCCCGCTCGGCCATCCACCGCACGAACCCGCGCCCGGCTCGCTGGAGCTGCTCGGCGTCGTCCGCTGGGCCGTGCTGGAGCTGGCGCCATTGCTCGCGCACGTCGATGGCCAGGCGGTAGGCGGCTTCGTGCCGCGTGCCCTCTGGGATGGCTCCACGGCTCGCGTGCGCCCGCCTGAGTGCGGCCTCGATGCCATCCTGGATCGGCAGCAGCTCCCGCTCGTGGTCGTCCTCCCGGGCCAGGCGGTGGAGCGCGTCGAAGATCCCGTTGAGTCGGGTAGCGTGCTTTGCCGCGGCGCTGTCGATCCAATCGCGGGCGGTGTGCACCCACCGATCGGCGTACCCATCTTCGGGCCCGGCGGCCAGGAACTCCGCGCAGCTCAGCAGGCCCCGGCACGCGTCGAGCTGGCGCAGCGCCCTCTCGTGGTACAGCTCGAGGAACGCCCGCGGCGTGATCGGCTCGCTACCCTCTGGCGGCGCTTCGCATACCGAAGTCGTCTTCCCACCCCGCGCGTCGGCCTCAACCGTCCCGCGGGGCTTTTTCCTGCCGCTCTTGTTGGGTGTGCGCGTGCAGTCCTTCGCCGTCCGTGCCGCTGGCGCCATGGCGTTCGCTCCCGATGTCAGCTCCCGATCCCGCCGATCCATGGCGGGCGTGTCTTCCCACGTACAGGGTAGCGAAGGGGATCGGTTGGGATGGTGTGGGCAGGCTGGCGCTTGCGAGGTCCAATCGGGCCGCGCGACGGC
Source organism: Phycisphaerales bacterium (assembly GCA_040219675.1). Taxonomy (GTDB): domain Bacteria; phylum Planctomycetota; class Phycisphaerae; order Phycisphaerales; family UBA1924; genus JAHCJI01. The sequence goes on from JAVJRZ010000005.1 coordinate 260,078, forward strand.
AGGCGTTCAGGTCGGCCGCAACTGGTGCTTGGCGTCAGTCTCAGGGCGCCGGTGGCCGACAAAATAACCAACCGATCGGCACGAAGTCAGCACGAACCCCGGGAAGACACGATGAGCAAGCTCAAGTCCGCCACGCTTCACCTGTACGACAACGCCCTCACCAGAGAGAACCAGCGCACGCAAACGGTGCAGTTCCACGACGCTGAGAATCTCCGCCACCAGCTCATCGAGGCCCTCGAGCACTGCTATGGGCTCAGGACCAACCAGATCGGCGTACTGATCGACGGCAAGCCCGTGCCCCTCAACTCAGACTGGAAGGTCGAGGACGGCGGCGTGCTCCACGCGGCTCCGATGCCCGGCGGCTTGCCCACGCTGGGCGTCATCGCGGTCAATCTGGCCATCGCCGCGGCCGCCAGCGCCGCCAGCTACGCCCTGGCCCAGCGCCAGCTCAAGAAAGTCACCAGCACCGACGATCAGGAGAGCCGGCGCTACGGCTTCAACCGCCTGAGCTTCGACGCGCGGGTGGGTGATCCCATCCCGGTGGTGTTTGGGCGCCGGCGCTTCGGCCCCAAGATCGTCTCGGTCGTGCCCGATGACAGCGTGGCCGGCGACAGCAAGCTGCGCATGCTGCTGCTCATCGGGCACGGCCAGATCCAGGCCATCGGCAACCAGTTCGCCGACTTCGACAACGTCGCCAGCTCCGCCCTGGAGGGGATCTATCTCAACGATCAGCCCATCAGCAACTTCACGGGCGTGCGGGCGTGGGGACGGACGGGTAGCGACAGCCAGGCGGCCATCCCCGGCTTCGACAACCCCAGCGCCTTGCGAGACGTGGGCGTGGGCGGTGTCACCCTTCAACCAAGCACCGCCTTCCAGGTGACGACGAGCGGGCCCGTACAGGCCGTCATACCGCGCATCAGGTTCCCGGTTGGCCTCTACGCCCTGAATGGTGCTCAGATCGACGCCAGGGCCGTCCAGTACCGCGTGCGCTGGCGCGAGACCGCGGGCCCGGGGGATTGGAGCGACTGGATCATCAGGACGGTTGAGCGGGCCGAGCAGAGCGAATTCACCAGCGCGGGCCGGCTGGACTTTCTCGTGGAGACGCCCACTCAGCTCGACGTCGAGGTGGAGCGCATCACTGCCGAGGTCGATCCCGCCCAGGGCGCCGATGAGATGGTGTGGGACAGCATTATCGAAGAGACGTACGACAGCCAGCGATACGCCGGCCTGGCCATGCTGGCGCTGGAGCTGACCGCCGGCGAAGAGATTGCGGGCGTTCCACGTGTCTCTGCCGACGTCCAGGGCCTTCGGGTGCGCGTGTGGGACGGCGTGAGCGACCCGAGCGACCCGACGTTTGTGACGGCCTTCTCGACCAATCCAGCCTGGCACGCGCTCGAGCTGCTCACGAACACCACCTGGGGGCTCGGGGCCACGTACGACGACGGCCGAATCGACATGCGCAGCCTGTGCGCATGGGGCCAGTACTGCGATGAGCTGGTGGATCGCCCCGCCGGCGGGACGCGCCACCGCTTCCGGCACAATTACGCCATGGATCGCCAGCAGGAAGGCTGGGACTGGCTGAGGCAGATCACCAGGGCCGGGCGATGCTCGCCGTCCTCGACCGGCGGCGTGGTTCGCTTCATCGTGGACAGGCCCCAAGACGTGGCCGTGGAGACGTTCGGCGACGGCTCCATCGCCGTAGACGACAACGGGGTGGCCCAGTTCGCCGTTCGGTACGAGCTGGCCACGGGCGGCAAGGGCCGGCCCAACCGCACGGTGATCCAGTTCGAGAATGAGCAAGCCGACGGCCTGCCCGACGCGGTCGCCACGCCCGACTACGGCCAGCTCTGGCTCGCTAGCGAGAACACCGTCGAGCAGCAGGTTCGCCTCGACGGCGTCACCGACCCAGACCAGGCAGCGGCCGAAGCCGCCTACGTCATGGACCGGACGCGATTCCTGACCAGGACGGTGGAGTTCGTGACTGTCCGACCGCTGGTCATGCTCCAGCCCGGCGAGCGGTTTGACCTGGCATTCAACCTGACCGGATGGGGCAGCGCCAGCGGGCGATTGGCCGCGGACGCCTCAACCAACCGCGTGAAGCTGGACCGGCAGGTCGAGCTGGTCAGCGGGCGCCAGTACGTCATCCAGGTCCACCACAGCGACAACTCCATCGAGCTGAGGCAGATCATCAGCCCGCCGGGGGTGTACGCCCGCGGCCAGGACATTGAGCTGGCGAGCACGTTCGCGACGGTCGCCAAGGCGGATGAGGAATACCAACTCGGAGAGACGGGCCTCCAGGTGAAGCCCTTCACCTGCACTCAGGTGCGTCCCGTCGAGTTCAACGGCGCATTGGCCTGGCAAATCTCGGGCATCGAGTACGACGAAGACGTCTACAACGAGGTGGTCGGGGACGTAACCCTGCCGCCATACTCGACCCTAGACGACAAGTTACGCACACCCGGCCCGGTGATCGATCTGGTTGCGTTCGAGCGCGTGATCAACGGGATCAGCGCCATCGAGCTGGCATGGCGCCAAAAGCCAGAGGATCAGCTCATCACGGCCAGCTTCCGGATCTACCGCCGGCGCGTGGGCACGACGACCTGGGTGCTCGTTCCTGACCCGAAGGTGAGCCGCCGCGGTTCGATCATCGAAATCGACGACCGCGACGTCGCCTACGACTTCGCCGTGGTGGCCGTCAGCTATCAGGGCCGCTTCCTCAGGCCCGACGATCCGAGCGTGCCGAAGACCGGCATCGCCTTCGGATTGGGCGAGGCACCGCCCCCGCCACCGGACAACGTCGCGGCGACTCAGACCGCCGGCGCGACGTACAAGCTGACCTGGGATGCCGTCGATGGCGCCATCGGCTATCAGGTGCTCTACGGAGGGCCCTTCTCCGGCACGGATCTGCCCAACGACGGGGCCGAAGACGCCTACGTGCTGGCCAGGACCACCGATCCCGAGCTGCTCGGCCTGGTCGTGCCCCCGAGCATCGACCACCGATGGTGGGTGCGTAGCGTGGGCGCCAGCGGGCGCCTGTCCTGGACAGCCACCGATGAGACGCTCAACCACGCCAACCTTCCCCCCGGCACGAGCGTGCGCGGCACCTACACGCCCGACCTGTCCAGCGTGGGCACGCTGACCAACCTGACCTGGAACGCCACCACGTCACGCCTTGAGCTGACCGACCCGGACAGCCCGGGAATCTGGCAGAGCCCGGAAATCGATCTTGGTTCGGCCGAGCTGACGACGTTCATGCACCGCATCCTCACCGGCAACGACACCGACGACCCCACGCTGGCCGGGTTCCCCGAGAGAATCCCCAGCATCGAGGCCGACCAGTGGGGCGTTATCTACGACGACCCAGACCGGGCGGTCGGTATGCTCATGCCGCCCTTCCCGGACGCACGCATCGGTTACAAGGTGGAAATCCGTACCGCCGTCAATGCCACCTTCGGGCCGTGGAGCGATTGGGCGCCCTTTACCGGCTACGACGCATCCGTGGGAAGGGTGCAATTCCGCGTCACCCTCGATCGCCAGAGCGCCCCGTACAGGCCATCGCTGGCGCAGTTCCACGCAACTTACGTCAGCTAGCCGGATCGATCGAGGCCCTGCCGATCCGCTCGCCCGAAATTACCCGGCGTGTGGCGATGGTGCGCGTAAGTTGTTGCGGGGCCAAGGCTTGGCGGATCGCCCGAACTGTCCGGATCTTCCGGATCGTTGGTCGCTCAGGAACCCACCCGGGCGCGGAGTGGCTCTCCCCAGAGCTGCCATGCGTTGATGGTCTGCTCCGCGCCCGGGGGGTGACGGTCAGGTGAGGCGGGCGCGGAGCTGATCCCGGAAGGCGGGCTTGTTGTTGATCGCCTTGAGGATTGCCGCCTCGAGCGTGCCGGCGGCCTGGGCGGCCATCGACTGCGTGAACCCGCCATGGAAGTGGTTGACCATGTGGACGGTGACGCCCCCGCCGGCGCCCTCGCCGCGGTTGATGCTGGCCAGGCCCTCGGCTCCCAGGCTGCGCATGCCGCGGCGATTCACGAAGCCCTCGCCCGGGGCCGCCAGCACAGGCACCATGTCCCGGTTGATGTTGGGCCCGGGCACGACGCCGCCGGCAAAGAACCGCCGAACATGCCCCCCCGGCCTGATGACGCCGCCGGTTCGGGCGAATGCGGTATCGAAGCCCGTCCCCACGGATTGAAAGCCGCCTGCCGGTGCGTTGTTCAGGTTCGCCGCGCCGATCTGCCTGCCCCCGCCGAAAGCCGCGGAGAGCGCGTTGAACACGGCCATGCGGATGATGAGCCTGGTAAGGTCGTCCAGAATCCCCTTGGCCATATCCCGGAACGCGTCTTTGGCCTTGGCGGCGCCGGTGGCCAGGTCGCCCAGGCCCCCGCTGATCCGGTTGCCCACGGTGTTGAAGATGTCCTCGCCGAGCTGCACGAACTGGAGCGCCGTGGCCGCGGCCTCATCACGGGCGTTCTTGAACCCCTGGGAGATGCTCGGCCAGATGTCGGCGAACTTGAAGCCGGCCTCTTCAACCTTCCCGCCGGCGGCCTCGGTCTCGATGCCGAGCTGGCGCATCGAGTCGGCGATCGCCCGGACCAGCTCGCCCGTCTTGTCAAACTGCGGGGCCAGCTCGAGCAGGCGGTCGCGGGTTCGGGCGAACTCGGCGTTTACCGCCGGCATGATGACGGCCACCCGCCCGGCCACCGTGCCCGCTACGTCCGCCATCGTCGCCCCGGACGACACGGCCTCACGGGAGAGATCTTCCAGCAAGGCGCGGGCGCCGGTGACTACAGGTGAGAGGCCGCGGAACACCACCCCGCGCGCCGCTCCCAGCTTGTCCATCGCATCGTCCAGCTCGACGACGGCCCCGGTGACGCCCAGCACAAGCTCGCGTCCCAGGTCGGTCTTGATCATCTTGCTGATGCCGTCAATGGCGGCCTTGGTGGCCCCGAACAGCACCACACCCAGCACGCGGGCGCCAGACTCGATCAGGGCCCGGCCCACGTCGAGCACGTTGTCGTAGATCTGGAGCAGCGCCACGCGGGCCTGGGCGGCCAGCTTGCCATCCCCGAAGGCGGCCCGGACGGTCAGCAGGAAGTCACCCACCATCTTGCCGAAGCGTGAGAGGTTCTCGGCGCTGCGGTTCACCATGTCCTCGAGCACGGGCCCGATGGCCTCCAGCACGTTGGCCTTGAAGATCAGCCAGCCGCGGCGCAGGTTGGTAATCGAGTCCTGGAACGCCTCGGCGATGCGTGCCTGGTTCTCGGTGACGAATCCCAGCCGCACGGCCTGATCCAGCACGCCCTCGAAGTCCTGCCCCAGGTTCTTCATCTGGGCGCCGGCGCGTCCGAACACGTCCACGAGCTTCTGGGTCCGCACGGCCTCATCGGGGATCTGGCTGATGGGCACCAGAATCGCCTTGAGCAGGTCGGTGCCCTCGAGGATGCGGCCATTGGCGTCGGTCAGGGTCACGTCGAGGTCGCGGAACGCCCGGGCGGCCTGCCCGCCCTCACCCCGCACGAACTGGGCTACGTTGCGCTGAGCGGTGCGGAAGGCGGTTGCGAGCTGGTCGGTGCTGATCCCCGCACGATCGGCCACGAACTCCAGCTTGGAGTATTCCTCCACGGCAATGCCCAGGGCTCGGGCGGCCTTGGCCGTGCGGTCCAGCTCGGCGGCCACGCCCGCCAGGGATCGCACAATGGCCCCGCCAGCGAAGGCGGTGGCGATGGTGGCGAACAGCGTGCGGACGTTGAGCAGGCTCTTGGCCAGCCCTCCCATGCTGCGCAGCACGCGGGCGCTGGTGTCGATCGCCCGACGACCCAGGCGGCCTATGGCCGTCATGGTCTGGCGAATGGGGGCGCTGATCTGATCGATCGCCTTGATTGCGATAACAAGCTCTTTGCGTGCCATCCGTGCCGCCTTCCCCGGGCGCTGCCCGATGCGCCGGCCTCCCTGCCGGTGTCCGAACAGTATCGGTCAGGGCTGGCGCGGTGGCTGTCGTGTTCGGCCTGATCGCTCCCGAGCTGCCCCGCCCGCTGGCCTGGAGCTGCCCAGGTGCTCGGCCTGAGGCTCAGGCACCCACGGGCATGGCTGGCCGCCGGCGTTCGCTGTGAGCCATCCACGGCCTTGCAATGACCCCCTGGGGGTTGGGGGGGTAGGTACTACTGGACCCCCACCCCATGCATTCAGGACGCGAGGCAACGTCTGCGCAAATGTCGGGGTTTCGCGTTTTGTGGATTCGCGTTTTTCCCCCCCACCAGTGGCCCGAATGGCCGCTTTGCCCGGGGATTCGTGCCGATTTGGGCCCGCCGGCGCGGAAAGCCAAAACGCGCAACGGGGTCGGCTGAGCGCCGTCGTTGCGCGTTTCGCGGTCGCGTTTGGATGGGCTGGGAGAGGTCTACGCGGGGGTCCGGATGCCCCCGCCCATGCGGCCGGCTCGGTCGGTGGCGGCCGTCTCTTCCACTTCGATGCTCACGCGGCCTCGCCGGATCGCCCGGGCCAGCCCACCAGCCAGCTCGCCGATGATCCGCTCGAGGTCGGCCACGGCCCGCCGGCGCTGCTCGGTGGTCATGAGGTCGTCGAGGCGGTGCTCGGCTTCCCATGCGAGGTCTTCGCGGGCCGCTCCCAGGTCCAGCAGGGTGTGGATGCCGCCCTCTACGGCCAGCCGCTCAGCCTCACCAGAGAACGCGGTGAAGGGACCACGGGGCTCTCGGGGCTCGCTGGCGCTGGTCGGCTGGGCTGGCGGTCGCTCGCCGGCGTTGCGGCCTGGGTGGGTCTGGGGGGCCTTGGGGGCGGTGGTGGTGTTCGGCATGGGTCGATCCTCGCGGGCGGGGTCAGGATCAGCCAGGGCGGCCCGCTGGCGCCCTGGAGGGCATCGGCCGGGGAACGCCCCCGGGCTCGCTCGGTCAGTGCTGAGTCAGGTTCAACGCGGGCGGGGTCTCGCCATGGCTCCAGCCGCCATCGGGCGCGGACCCGTCGCCGAGCTGCTCGCCGGGGTAGGCCATGCGGCACACGCGCCGGCGTTGCACCATGCCGGTGGCCCGCTCGGCTTCGGTGGGTTGCTCCAGCACCACCACCACGATGCCGGCCCGTACCAGCCGCTCCAGCAGTCCGGGGAGCTGGCCCTGGGGCACCACGGCCCGGAATGGCTCCCCGTCGCATTCCAGCTCGAGCCCGGCCAGGTCGGCCACGGTCATCGCGTCGTGGCTGACGGCCTCGTAGTCGCCGCCAGTGGTCTGGAACAACGCCAGGTCCGCCTTGCCGGCGGCCCCCAGGTCTTTGGCCTTGCGGAGTCGCTCGACCCACGGGCCGGCCCCCGCCGGCGGTGTTGCGTCGGGTGCGGTGGCCCGCTCATGCCACTGGAGCACGCCCAGGATGAGGCGCCGGCGCGATGGGCTCAGATCCTCCCAGGCGTCCACCACCCGGGCGAGGCTGGGGTCGAGTGTGCGCTCTGGTGTGCGCTCCCACCCGGTTTCGTCGGTTTCGCTCGGGAAATCGGGGCCTAGGACGAATCCCTCCTCGCCCATTGCCCGCCTGACGCTCCGGCGCGGCGGGCCCATTCAAAGACCGAAAACTTGCTTTATTCGGACCTTTGCCCGTGCGTTCGGTGCGTCCGCGGCGGTTTGGGTGCGAAATGGGCTTGAGATCGGGGGGGAAAGCCGTCATGGTATACAAACCCTCGGTCCGGTTACGCAACGCCCTAAGGCGTTGTATTCGTCGTGAGCGTCGGCCGCGGTCGGCGTCGGCGAGCCCGCCCTGGGGGTGGGATCGGTCCCGCAGTACTTCAAGAAGAGGACGACAGCATGCAGCGTGGTAGCAATCGAGTGATGGTCGCGGCCGCTTCGGCGGCGCTCCTGCTGGCCAGCAGTGGCTTTGCCGTGGCAGCGCAGAGCCAGACGGTCCAGGTCGGCGATGGGTATGTCCGCACGTGGGTCGATGCCGGCCAGCCCATGGTGGCCATCAGCCTCGACGGGCGCTCCGAGCAGCGCGTGACCGAGCAGCGCGGCACGGTCCTGCTGCGGTACGCCGAGTTCGATCCGGCCGTGTTCGTGCCGGCGGTGCCCGATCACCTGACGGCGGTCGATGACAACCGCGCGTTCATCGTGCAGTACATCAGCCAGCCTCTGGCGGCCTATGGCGATGCGATCGCGCGTCTGGGTGGCCGCTTCGAGCGGTTCATGCCCGATCAGGCGCAGATCATCACGATCGATCCGGCGATGGTCGACGCCGTTCGCGCGTTGCCCTTCGTGCGGTGGGTGGGCGCGTACCACCCGGCGTACAAGCTCGACGAGCCGGACCTGCAGCGCCTGATCCTCGGTGAGGGGAGCGACTCGGTCGAGACGCGCCGCTTCTCGATCCAGACGCTGCGTCGCGGCAACGGCTCGCTCGATGGCCTCGAGCGGCAGATCCGCGAGATGGGTGCGGCCGTCGATCTGGTGTCCCAGCCCGTGGGCCGCATGGAGGCCTGGCTGACCGATGACCAGTTGCTGGCCGTCGCGCAGCGCAGCGACGTGCTCTTCATGGACATCAAGGGCGATCCCGAGGTCGATGTGGACCTCGCCCGCATCATCGGCGGCGCCGACTATGTCGAGAGCGTTGCCGGCTTCAGCGGTCAGGGCGTCCGGGCCGAGGTGATGGACAGCGGCCTGTTCACAAGCCACCAGGAGTTCGCGGCGCTCTCGCCGCCCCCGTTGCTGCACGGCTCGGTGGGCAGCCAGTCGCACGGCACGGCGGTGCACAGCATCGTGTTCGCGCCGGGCGTGAACCCGCAGGCCCGCGGCTTCCTGCCCGACGCCGAGCAGTCGATCGCCGCCTCGTACAGCGCCCTGGGCGACCGCTACGAGCACACGGCCCGCCTGGTCGATCCGGCCGGCCCGTACCGCGCGGTCTTCCAGACCAACAGTTGGGGCGATCCGCGTACGACCGACTACACGACCGTGTCGGCCGAGATGGACGACATCCTGTTCGACCACGACATCGTGATCACCCAGAGCCAGTCGAACTCGGGCAGCACGCCCAGCCGTCCCCAGGCCTGGGCCAAGAACATCATCGGCGTGGGTGGCATCAACCACTTCGGCACGCTGACGCGTGACGATGATCGCCACGGCGGCTCGGCGGGCAGCACCGGACCGGCCTCGGACGGTCGCATCAAGCCCGATCTGGCCCACTTCTATGACCAGACCATCGCCGCGACGACGGGCTCGACCTCGTCGTACACGCAGTTCGGTGGCACGTCGGGCGCGACGCCGATCACCGCGGGCCACGTGGGCCTGTTCTTCCAGATGTGGAACGAGGGCGTCTTCGGCCCGGTGGCCGTCCCCGGCGGCACGGTGTTCGAGAACCGCCCCGATCCGAGCACGGCCAAGGCCTTCATGATCAACACGGCCTTGCAGTACGACTTCGCGAGCGCTTCGGCCGACCTGAACCGCATGCGTCAGGGCTGGGGCCTTGCCGACGTGGGCAAGATGTACGACGAGCGTGAGCGCTTCTTCATCGTCGATGCCAACGAGCCCATCACGCCGCTGGCCACCAACAGCTACCCGCTGAAGGTCGCCGGCGACGAGCCGGACCTGCGCGTGACCATGGTGTACCGCGACCCGAGCGGCACGACCTCGGCGACCAAGCACCGCATCAACGACCTGACGCTGAAGGTCACCTCGCCCAGCGGCGATGTGTACTACGGCAACAACGGTCTGACCAGTGGCAACTTCTCGACGCCCGGCGGTTCGCCCAACGATCTGGACAACATCGAGAACGTCTTCGTGCCCTCGCCCGAGGGTGGCGTGTGGTCGGTGGAAGTCATCGCCGCGGAGATCAACCAGGACGGCAACCCGGCGACGCCCGGGCTCGACTCGGTGTACTCGCTGGTGGTCGCGGGCGTGACGCCGGCGATCGGCCTGTCGCTGGTGAGCGACGTTCCGGACATCGTGCTTCCGGGCACGCGTCTGACGGTCGAGGCCGAGGTGATCGAGGGCGACGAGATGCTCTCGGGCACGCCGCAGATCTTCTACGACATGACCGGCTCGGGCTTCACCCAGGCCGACCTGGTGGCCACCGGTGACACGTGGAGCTTCGAGCTTCCCGAGACCACCTGCGGCACCAGCCCCGCGTTCTACCTCGAGGTGACCGGCGACGGCGGCACGACCGTGTCGCTGCCGGCGCTGGGCGCCGATGGCCCGTACACCATCGATCGCATCGGTGAGGACCTCAACTACGGCGAGTTCGACTTCGAGACCGCCGCCGGTTGGACCGTGTCGGGCACCGTCATCAGTGGTGACTGGGAGATCGGCACGCCCGATGGCGCTCGCGGCGCTCCGGGCGAGGACTTCGATGGTTCGGGCCAGGCGTTCATCACCGGTTCGGATCGCAACGAGGACGTCGACGGTGGTCCGACCATCCTGACCTCGCCGCTGTTCGACCTGGCCGGCGCGCCCGATGACATCGAGCTGCGCTACGCCCGCTGGTTCTGGAACGACGACCAGCGCGGTGGTATCGCCGACGATGACCGCCTGACCATCGAGATCAGCGATGACGGTGGTTCGAGCTGGACGCTTCTGGAGAGCGTGGATCACGCCGCTGGTGGCGAGGATTGGTCCGAGCAGGTGATCACCGTCTCGGACGTGGTCGGCCTGACGAACCGGGTGCAGCTGCGCTACAGCGTGTCTGACAACCCCAACGACTCGGCCACCGAGGCCGCGGTCGATGCGGTCAGCATCCTGGGCTTCCGTTGCGATGCCACCGGCAGTTGCCGTGCGGACTTCGACGGCGATGGCGAGCTGACGATCTTCGACTTCCTGGCCTTCCAGAACGCCTTCGATGCGGGCGATCTGGCGGCCGACTTCGACGGCGACGGCAGCCTGAACATCTTCGACTTCCTGGCGTTCCAGAACGAGTTCGCCGCCGGTTGCTGAAGATCCTGAAGCCACGAACGGTCCTTCTCGCCCGTTCCGCGTGAAGGTCCGAAGATTGGAAGGGCCGCCCGAGGAGGGCGGCTTCTTCTTTTGGTTCGCACGGATGGCCGGTATCGCGCCCCGCCACAGGTCGGGATTGTGGCCATCCGGGAAACCCTGGGCTTCCCTGGGCAGGCTCGTGCTGCGGGCTGGTCGTTGCAGACGGCGCAGGGCGCGCGGGCGCTCGCGGGCTGTTGCAGCCGTGCTGGCAATCGCTGCGTATGGGGGCATGTTGTGCCCGTAACGCGTGCCGATGCCGCTGGGTATAACCGTTTGTCCCGCTCATGCCACAGGCCGCCGGTTGCGGCTCATGCGTTGGGGCCGACCCTCCCCTCGACCTGCCCGGTCGGCGAGAGGGTCGCGAGTTTTGTTGCCTCCGGCCTCCCTCGCGAGGGGGGAGCGTCGCGATCGGAAAGTGAAGAACAGGGGAGGAAACCCGTGCGAGGAATCACCACGAACACTACGCTGCTGCGGTGCGCCGCCGGCCTTACGGTTGGGCTTTCTGGGCTGGTCGCCGTGCCGGCATTGGCCGACGATGTTATCGGTATCGGCCAGAGCGTTGGCGATTTGTATCCCGAGGCTCGCGTGCTGACCGGCCAGCGTGGCGTCGAGATGTTCTACGGCGCACCGATGACGACCGGCTTCACCGCGCAGCAGGCCGCCGAGGACTTCCTGCTCCAGCACGGCGATGAGTTCGGCATGGGCGAGCTCACGCTGCAGATGGTTGATCAGACGAGCCTGCGCGATGGCCGCTTCACGGCCTTCACGTACACGCAGACGATCGATGGCCTTCCGGTGCACCTGGGCATCGGGCGCATCCTGGTGCTCGACCGCGGTGTCGATCACGCCGTGGTGTACGCCGCGGGCAATCTCGCAAGGAACCTGCCCGGCGATCTTGGCGGCCAGGTGTTCGTGACGGCCGACGAGGCGCTCAACAGCGTTCGCAACGACATCCGTTTCTCGAACTTCGGAAACTTCAGCCAGCCCGAGCTGCTGGCGTATTACCACGGCGCCGACGGCAAGGCCTCGGACGTGACGCGTCCGGCCTGGCGCATCACGACCGAGCACGCCGCCTTCCCGGTGGTCGACCAGGCGTACGAGGTGTTCGTCGATGCCGAGACCGGCGAGCAGATCGCCGTCCAGTCGGTGATCCACCACGTCGACGTTGAGGGCACGACCAGCGGCAACGCGACGCCGGGCACGCTGCCGGACATCCCCAGCAACCCGCCGACGACCCAGCGTCTCCCGCTGCTGCAGGTGGTGCTCCAGGGCGGCGGCAGCGACGTGAGCGACCTGAACGGCGAGTTCCTGATCTCGCACTCGGGCACGAGCCCGGTGACGGTCGAGGGCGAGCTTGTTGGCCCGTGGGTCAACGTGGTCGATCAGCAGGGCCCCGAGCTGAGCGCGAGCGCGTTGGTCACGCCTCCCGGGCCGGCCGACCTGCTGTTCAACACCAGCCCGTCGCAGTTCACGACGGCGCAGGTGAACGCGTTCCTGCACACGAACCTGACCTACGACATGATGAAGACGCGGGCGCCGGGCTTCACCGGGCTCGATCGCCAGACCCGCGCGAACGTGAACATCAACGATAACTGCAACGCGTTCTTCAGCGGCGGTGATCTCTCGATCAACTTCTTCACCTCCGGCGGCGGCTGCGTGAACACCGCGTTCTCGACGGTGGTGGCGCACGAGTACGGGCACTTCATCGTCAACCGCCTGGGCCTGGCCCAGGGCGCGTTCGGCGAGGGCTACAGCGACGCGGTGGCCATGACGCTCTACGACGTGGGCATCGTGGGCGAGCAGTTCTTCACCGGCGGCGCGGTGCGCAACCCCGAGGCCGCCCGCCAGCAGTACCCCTGCTCCTCGGGCGCCATCCACACGTGCGGCCAGATCGTCGGCGGCTCCTGGCGCTGGATCCGCCTGAACCTGACCGACACGCTGGGCAGCGGCCCGGCGCTGGAGGAAGCCCGCGACCTGTTCGTCGCGTGGACGCTGATCAGCACGGGCGGCCGTGATCTGGATTCGGCCGGCCCCTGGACGGCGATCGAGGTGCTGACGGTCGACGACGACGACGGCATCCTGGGCAACGGCACGCCCAACTACGACGAGATCTGCGCGGCGTTCGATCGCCACGGCATCCCGTGCCCCGAGCTCGATCTCATCAGCATCAGCGTGGTCGACGCGCCCGACACCCTGGGCTCGGGTCAGAGCGGCGAGGTGCGGGTCAACATCAGCGACGCGACGGCCAGCCTCGAGCCCGGCACGCAGCGCCTGGGCCTGATCATCGACGGCGTCGAGACCCTGGTCGACCTGAACCCCGACGGCGGCGAGTTCGTCGGCACCATTCCCGGCCAGCCCGGCCTGACGGACCTGGCCTTCTTCGTGACGGCCCAGGCCGATACGGGCGACACCGTGCGTGTGCCGGCCGACGGCGGCTTCCCGGTGCTCGTGGGCGAGGTCATCGTCGACCTGGACTTCGAGACGGCCCCGGGCTGGACGATCGAGAATACCTCGCTGACCGACGGCGCGTGGGATCGTGGCGTGCCCGTGGGCGGCGGCGATCGCCAGGATCCGCCCACCGACTTCGACGGCTCGGGCCAGGCCTGGCTGACCGACAATGTCGATGACAACAGCGACGTGGACGGCGGCCCGACCATCCTGGTCAGCCCGGTGTTCGACCTCTCGGCCTACGGCGACGCGATCATCTCGTACGCCCGCTGGTTCCAGAGCGTCAACGGCGACACCGACGACTTCCTGGTGCAGTTCTCCGACGACGGCGGCAGCACCTGGCAGGGCGCCGACTTCACCGGCCACGACCCCTCGGGCTGGGTGCCGGTGTCGGTCCGTGTCTCGGACGTGGTGGATGTCACCAGCGAGTTCCGGGTCCGGTTCGTGGCCAACGACAACCCCAACGACTCGGTGACCGAGGCCGGCGTCGATGCCTTCAGCATCATCGTCGACGGCGGCACCGCCTGCCGGGCCGACTTCGACGGTGACGGCGAGCTGACGATCTTCGACTTCCTGGCCTTCCAGAACGCCTTCGACGCGGGCGACCTGGCGGCGGACTTCGACGACAACGGCACGCTGAACATCTTCGACTTCCTGGCCTTCCAGAACGAGTTCGCCGCGGGCTGCTGAGCCCCTCGGTCTCGGCCAGGCCCCTGGCCTGGCCACTCGGCAAGCGATTCTCGGGCCCCTCCGGCATGCGGGGGGGCCCGTTTTCGTGGGGCGGCGGGGCCCGGAGGCGGGCCATCGGGCCGTTGGGGGCATAGCATCGTGGCCCCGCGCGGCTGGTCTGGGTCATGCCCGGGCGCTCGCGCGGGATACATTCCGGGGTGTGGCGCAGCTTGGTTAGCGCGTTTGACTGGGGGTCAAAAGGTCGCAGGTTCGAATCCTGTCACCCCGATTTGAAGCGGGAGCCCTTGAAGACCGGGGGCTTCCGCTTTGCATTGCGCTCCGGCTCCAGAGCGCTTCAACACCGGCCTGAGGCGTCGGGGCGCTCCTCCGTTTTGTGGTAGAGCACCGGTGCGTGGTTCCGGGCCATCGGGCGACATCGGAGCATGGTTCTACTGTTACCCGGGAGCGCACAAGTGGCCCAACGTGAAGCGTCACGACGTGAACTGAGGCTCGACGGCCTCGATGATGCGCTCTCGGAGTGTGCACGGCTGCTCGAGGTTGGATATCGGCAGACAGGAAACTGGACGCTCGGGCAGATGTGCCAACACCTCCGGCTGACCATCGAGGCCAACATGCATGGGTATCCGACGTGGATGAACATTGTCGGCCTACCACTCCGTCCGATGCTGAGAGCGTTCGCCCTGCCGAGGCTGCTCGCTGGGAACTCGATCGGTGGGATTCGCACCGCCGGCATGTTCGTTCCGCCCGCCGATCTAGATGACCGAACGGAAGTGCGGCGCCTTGAAGCATGTGTCGGCGAGTTCGAGAAGCACGCCGATCCGCTCCAACCCCATCCAGGGTTTGGCCGCATGACGCATGAGGAATTCGATCGCTTCCACGCGGCACATGCGGCTCATCACCTGAGTTTCCTGATTCCAGGTTGATTCGCTGCCAAACCGGCAGAAGAACCTATCGCCCGGCCCGTCGGAGCTTCAGGCTGAGGACGCCAAGTTGATGAGCACGCGGGTGATGGGCCTCGTGCAAGCGAGAGGCAGGCACCGGAATCTACTTGATCTTCGACCGCAGCATGTAGCTGCTGGGCTGGAGCTCGTCCTTAAAGCCCCAGAGCGGGACGCCGATCATGGTGTCGCCGGCCTGGTGGTCCTTGATGACCGTCACTGGGCGGTCGATGGCCAGCTCGGGGTTCTCGTGGTCGGCCACCAGCAGGCGGACCTGGAGCTTGGAGCGATCGGAGAAGTACCAGGTGCCGTTGCTGTAGGTCCACTTGGTCTCGCGCTTCCACGCCTGGGCGGGGATGCGGGCCTTGAGGAGCTGGAACTCCTCCTGCTGCACCTTCCAGCCGCTGATGGCGACCTCGATGGCCTTGTCGCGATCTTCGCCGGTGTAGTTGTCGGCGGGCATGGTGTTCTCGCGGATGATCAGCTCGCGGAGTTGGTCGGCCTGCCGCTTCAGGTTGGCCTGCGTGGCGTCGTACTGCTCGCGCATCGCGGCGCCGGCCTGGGCGTCGATCGCGGCCAGCAGCGCGATCTTGTCGTCGGCGAAGCCCATGACTTGCGGGATGCCGCCGTTGAACCACGCCGGCTTCTGCTCGGCGACGGCCTCGTCGGCGTAGCGCTGTGCCGTCGCCAGGTCTTCGCGGATCTTGCCGGGAAGGGCCTGCTGCTCGGTCCGGGCACGCTGCATGAACTCGGCGTGGTTCTTCAGGAAGCCGTTGCCCACGCCCTCGATCGATTCGCCCTGGGCCGTCCGCTGCTGCATGAGCCTCGCGTACTTGCGGGCGATCCGCATGCACTCGTCGTACGCGGGCTGGGCCTGGGGGACCGTCTCGGCGGCCAGGGGCAGGTCGGTCTCGAGGATCTCGGGCCGCGCGAACATGATCGAGAGCTCGCGCAGCCGCTTGAAGTCGGCGTCGAACTGGGGGTAGTTGGCCGGGTCGATGAGCTCCTGGAGCCGAGCGGCGAGCGGGCGGAGGTAGTCCTCGGCCGTCACGACCTTGGCGTTGGCGTTGGTCAGGCGTTGGCGCGCGGCGCCCACGCCACGGCCGTCGGCGGGCAGTTGGTCGAGCGTTTCGGTGGCGAAGCCCGACTTGCGCTGCGCGTTCGAGACGACGTCGCGCAGCGCCTTCACGTCGCGATGATCGATGGCGAGTTGGTCTTCGATGGCCCTCATCTGCTCGGTGCGTTCGGTGAGCAACTGCGCGTTGCCCTCGACCTCGCGGATGTGGAAGGTCGCGTTGCGGAGCAGCTCTTCCTGCTGGTAGTTCAGGAGCGTGCCGGTCTCGGGCTCGGCCGGCGCCTCACCGCCGGACATGAACGTGGCCAGGCGGTTGTACTCGTTGGCCGCGGCGGTGTATCGCTCGACGGCCTGGGCGCGTCCCTCGGCGCTGGCGGGGGTCTTCTCGAGCAGTTCCTTGGCCGCGTTGATGTCGCCCAGTGCGCTCTCCAGGCGGCGCACGAGCAGCTTGCCCGCCGAGCCGCGGGGCGGTGAGGTCCGGCCCTGGATGCTGGCGGCAACAGACTCGAGGTTGGATTCCGCACGCCGGAGCAGGCCGTTGGCCCGCTCGACGTCGTTGAGCGAGCTGGCCAGGGCGACCGATGAGCACAGCACGAGGCAGAACGCCGTCAGGATGCTGATGAGACGTGGGGCGATTGGGTGCGCGACTTGGTGCATGGTCTGGACCTCCTTGCGAGGGACCATGCTATGGGCCAGCGGCGGGGCTGGCCCGAGGTTATCAGGCCGTCGCGTGCCGTCGTCGGTGGCCGCCCGTGGTCGATTCGCGATCGCCGTTCGCGCGTTCCGGCCGTGTTTTGTGATGTGGGATCGAATCGGGCTGGGCCGGCTGGCCCAACTCGGCCCGCGCGTCGCTGAATGGCGTGTGCAGCAGGCCCTTGAAGGTCTGCGTGTGGCGGGCGTCGAAGCCATCCAGCCCGACGTTGATGGCCTCGGGCTGGCGTTGGGGCGTGAGCGTGCCGAAGATGCGGTCCCAGATGCTCAGGACGGCCGCGTAGTTGCTGTCGGTCTCGGGCTGCCAGCGCGAATGGTGCACGCGGTGCATGCTGGGCGTGACGGTGATCCACCGCAGCACGGGCTCGAGCCTGGGATGGATGCGGATGTTCGAGTGGTGGAACAGCGACACGGGCAGCAGAATGGCGTTGTAAATCGCCACGTCGTACACGTGCACGCCCAGCAGCAGCACGGCCGAAAGCGTGATCAGCCCGTGGATCATCACCTCGATCGTGTGGAATCGCAGCGCGGTGGTGGCCTCGAGGTCTTCGGCGTGATGGTGGACGGCGTGCAGACGCCAGAGGATGGGCGTCTTGTGCATGAGCACATGGCAGAAGTACTGGAGCGCGTCGAGCAGCAGGAAGGCGATGATCAGGTGGGCCCAGATCGGCAGCTCGATGGCACGCAGCACGCCGATGTCCGACGCGTTCGCCATCGCGTCGAACACGCCCAGCACGCCCGCGAGCGCGACAGCGGGCGCGACGTTGAGCAGACCCAGGGCGATGTGTCGAAGCCGCGCGGCGCCGCGGCGGCCATGAGCGGGGACCGCGGGCAGCAGGGCTTCGAGCGTCCAGCACGCAGCCAGGGCGAGCACGGCGATCAGCGTTGGGAAGTGTGTCTCGAGCATGCGTTGGGGTGCGGCGCTGGTGATAGAGTTGCCAGCCGGCACACCCTAGACGTCACAAGGAGCGTGAGCCAGTGCCGGCGAGAACCTGCAAGAATCGCCTACACGCGATGGGGAAGAGCGCAGCGGCAACGCTCGCGATACGCACGCGTCAGCCGGGGATGGGCACCGGTTCGCCATCATCGCCGACGACGGTGGGGAATGCACCAGCCTGCCACATGGCCTTGGCCTCTTGCAGGCGATCTCTGGAAGAAGACACGAAGTTCCACAGCATGTAGCGTGGGCCGTCCATGGCTGCGCCGCCCAGCAGCATCAATCGGAGCGGGTCGATCGCGGTGATGGTGACCTCGTCGCCCGGCCGGAGCACGAGCATCTGGTTGGGCTCGTAGATCGTCGAGGCGATCTCGAGCCGGCCCGAGATGGGGTAGAGCGCCCTTTCCTCGGTCGTCGCGGGGATGGTCAGTCGGCTGCGTTCGTCCATCATCACATCGGCGTAGAGCGTGGGCCACTGCGTTTGGACCCGCGAGCGCACGCCCAGGTACTCGCCGAGGATCACGCGGCCCTTGATGCCCGCGTCCTCGAAGACGGGCAGTTCCGATTTGGATGCGTGCGTGAATGCTGGCTGGCTTTCTTCGTAGTGCTTGGGCTGGGCGACCCAGCTCTGGATGCCGAAGATGCGCGAAGGGTGGAGGCGCACGTCCTGGCCCGTGCGCTCCGAATGGGTGATGCCCTTGCCGGCGCTCATGAGGTTGACGTCGCCCGGCAGGATGCGTTTGTCGGTGCCCAGCGAGTCCTTGTGGTCGATCGAGCCGTCGACGAGGTAGGTGATCGTCGAAAGCCCGATGTGCGGGTGCGGGCGCACGTCCAGCCCCTTGCCCGAGAGGAACTCTCCAGGACCCATCTGATCCCAGAAGATGAAGGGGCCGACCATGCGCCGCGAGCGGAACGGCAGCGCCCGGCGGACCTCGAAGCCGCCAATGTCGCTCGCCCTGGGGATGATGACCAGTTCGACCGACTCGGGGCAGTCTGTGGTCGAGTTCGGGTCGGCGGTGGGCAGCCAGCTCATGGGTTGGGTTCCTTCTGGCTTAGGCCTTGCGTGCTAGATCCTGGGCTGGTCGTGCTTGGTCAGCTCGTGCTCGATGGCCCCGGTGTGCTTGGTGGCCGCGGGCTCGAACAGCATGACGGACGCACCGTTGGGCGAATAGGGCGAGTGCTCGACACCGCGGGGCACGACGAACAGGTCGCCGGCGGAGAGTTTCACCTCGCGGTCACGCAGGCGCATGATCAGCTCGCCCTCGATGACGTAGAACAGTTCGTCCTCCTCGGCGTGGTCATGCCAGACGAATTCGCCCTCGAGCTTGGCGAGCTTGACGTGCTGGCCGTTGAGTTCGGCGATGATGTGTGGTGACCAGGTCTGCGAGAACTGGGCGAGCTTGTCCTTGACGTTGATGGCGTTCATGTTGATGGCGTTCATGGGCCGTGCTCCTTCGCGGTGGCGGATTCGGGCTCGATGAACAGGGGCTCTCGACCGCGCCGCGAGCGGATCCAGTTCACCGCACGGTAGACTTTGCTGCGAGACACCAGCCATCGCTCCAGCTCGTACTTCTTGGGAAAGTCCATGATCACGATGCCGACCAGCATGGTCAGCAGACCCTGGCCGGGGAGCACGAGCATCGCCACGCCGGCAACCAGGACGACCGAGCCGACGATGTTGCGCATGATCTTGAGGGCGAAGCGCAGGCCGGGCCTGTTCTCGAGCCAGCGGCTGGGCGGCCGATGGGGGTGGGCGAAGTAGTCTCGCGGGATGCGCACGATCAGCTCGGGCGCCAGCAGCAGGCTGCCGACGAACATGATCGCCGACGCGAGGCTGAGGTACCAGACCAACTGCGCGTTCTCGCCGATCCAGGCGGCCATGCCCCCAGACTAGCGACGCCCACCTTCGCGCGTGGCCCCGGGCGGCCTCGAGCACCCGGAGATTCCCTGATACACGAGATCCGAGGTTGATCGAGGAGCGTTGCGGGTCTTCACTCGCTCATGCTCCGAGTGTCGCTTGCCGTCCATCACGCGAAGGTCCACCACGGCCATCATGGCCTGTGGCGGTGTCGCGGGTTGGGCGAGGGCTGACGGAACAGGCCCCATTGACCCAGACGCCGGCACGGTCCAGCGGTCAGGGTCTTGGGCGAACCGAGCACATCCTTGACCATGGCGGCCGGCTCCGTTTTTCAGGAGTCCGCGATGTCGCTTGCCAACACAGCATCCCCGAAGCCATCCCTGAGCGAGGCGCCCCAAGGCGGAGCGTCGGTCGCGGAGTTGCACCTGGCCTTGCCCAAGGGCCGGATGCAGCAGGGCGTGCTCGAGCTCATCCGTGAGGCGGGGATCTCCATCGGCGCCAGCGATCGAGGGTATCGCCCGCGGCTGGGGCTGGACAACGTGGAGTGCAAGCTGCTCAAGCCGCGCGCCATCGTGGAGATGCTGCGGCTGGGCCGGCGTGATGTCGGCTTCGCGGGCGCCGACTGGGTGGAAGAGGCCTCCGCCTCGGGCGAGCGCGGCGACCGACCCGTTGAGGTCTTGGACACGGGGCTCGATCCGGTCCGGCTTGTTGTGGCGGCGCCGGCTTCCTGTCTCGAAGATGGTCGGTTGCGTGCGAGCGCGGGCGATGGCGGCGGACTGATCATCGCCAGCGAGTACGTGGCGCTGACCGAGCGGTGGATTTCGCAGCAAGACCTGGGCGCCAGCGTGATGCGCTCGTATGGCGCAACCGAGGTGCTTCCGCCCGAAGACGCCGACGCCGTCGTCGACAATGTCGCCACCGGCGCGACGCTGGCGGCCAACGGCCTGCTCGTGTGCGGCGAGGTGATGCGGTCGTCGACGCGGCTCTACGCGTCGCGTTCGGCGATGGACGACGCAGCCAAGCGGCGACGCATCGAGGACTTCGCGGTGCTGCTGGACTCGGTGCTCCAGGCTCGCCGGCGGGTGTTGGTCGAGGTCAACGTGTCGGCCGATCGGCTGGAGGCCGTGGTCGAGGCGTTGCCCTGCATGCGGCAGCCCACCGTGTCGCCGCTGCACGGCCAGTCTGGGTATGCGGTGAAGGCCGCGGTACCGCGCGACCGCCTTGCGGCGGTGATCGGTGATCTTCGGCAGGCCGGGGGGACCGACGTGATCGTGACCAATCCGCAGCAGATCGTGTCATGAGGGGGCGTGCCATGGAGAGCATCGTGATGCCAAGTGTCCTTCGCCCCGCGGCTCGGGTGGCCTCGGCCCGCGCGTACGTGCCGGCGAAGGAAGACCCGTCCATCGTGCTCCGCCTGGACAGCAACGAGGGGCCCGCGGTGTCGGCCGACGTGCTGGACGCCATCGCGCGGGCCTCGGGCGAGACGGTCCGCCGGTATCCGAACGTCGCGGAGCTGGAGAGCGACATCGCGGCCCGCATGGGCATCGACGCGTCCCGGGTTGTCGTGACCAACGGCGGCGACGAGGCCATCGACCGCGTGTGTCGCGTGATGCTCGAGCCCGGCCGAGCGCTGCTGACTCACGAGCCGGTGTTCGAGATGATCCCGCGGGCGGCACGGCTGAGCGGGGGCGAGGTGCGCACCCTTCGCTGGCTCCCTGAAGAGCCTGCTCAGGAGCTCGATGTCGAGTCGATGATCGCGAGCATCGACAAGACGGTGTCGGTCGTCGCGGTGGTCTCGCCCTGCAACCCGACCGGGGCGTGCGTGTCGATCCAAGAGCTCTTGCGTCTGGCCAAAGCGGCGCAAGCGGTGGGCGGCGTGCTGCTGGCGGACCTGGCCTACGTGGAGTTCGCCGATGAGGACCCCACGCCCGAGCTGATGCAACGGGGCAACGTGGTCGTGATCCGAACGCTGTCCAAGGCGTTCGGCATGGCGGGCCTGCGCGTGGGGTATGCGCTGGCGTCGGAGCAGTTTGCCGGGTGGTTGCGCGCCGTGGGCGGCCCGTACCCGGTCGCCGGGCCGGCACTGCTGGCCGCACGCGGGGCGGTCGCGCGCGATGTTGATCCCGCGATCGAGCGCGTTCGATCCGAGCGTGCGCGGTTGACGCGGTGGCTCTCGGATCGGGGCGTCCGCACGGTGGAGTCGCAGGCCAACTTCGTGCTGGGCAGGTTCGAGGATGCCGGCGACGTGTGGCAGCGCTTGCGGGATGCCGGCGTGGCCGTCCGGAGATTCGAGAAGGCTGGCGGCTTGGAAGATCGCCTCCGCATCACGCTGCCCGGCGGCGAACGCGAGTTTGCTTACCTCATGGGTGCGTTGGCCTACGCCCTGGGCGATGGCCCGCGTCCAAAGTGGCCTCGGAGGACCGGGGCACGCCGGGCCGAGGTTGCGCGAGCGACGAAGGAGACGAGCATCCGGTGCGGTGTCGTTCTTGACGGCGCTGGCACGGCCGACGTTTCGACCGGTCTGGGATTCTTGGACCACATGCTGGTCGCCCTGGCGCGCCACTCGGGCATCGATATCACGCTGCGATGCTCGGGCGATCTGCAAGTCGATGACCATCACACGGTCGAGGACTGTGCTCTGGTGCTCGGGCAGGCGATCGATGAGGCGTTGGGCGAGCGGCTGGGCATCGCGCGGTTTGCCGACGCCTATGCACCACTGGATGAGGCTTTGTGTCGCGCCGTTGTGGATCTCTCGGGCCGGCCGGCGTCGTGCGTCGACCTGGGCCTTGAGCGCGAGATGATCGGGGACGTGGCCGCGGAGAACATCGGGCACTTCATGCGATCCCTGGCCGATCGGCTGCGTGCGGCGATCCACCTCGACGTGCTCCGGGGCGAGAACGATCACCACAAGGCGGAAGCGGCATTCAAGGCGCTCGCGCTCGCGCTGGGTCGGGCGGTCCGGGTGGTTCGCGAGGGCGGGGACGCCCCCTCGACAAAGGGCGTGCTGTGATGTTGCAGGAAGTGGTGATCATCGACACCGGCGTCGCGAACAATGCATCGGTGTGCGCGGCGCTCTCGCGGCTGGGCGTCTCGAGCAGGCTGTCGACACTGGAAACCGACGTGCGCAACGCGCCGGCCCTGGTGCTGCCCGGCGTGGGATCTTTTGGCGCGGGTGGGGCGTTGCTCGCGGCGAGCGGCCTGATCGAGGCACTGCGCGAGCGGGTCGAGGCGGGCCGGGCCACGCTGTGTGTGTGCCTGGGCATGCAGTTGCTCTTCGAGCGATCGGAGGAGTCGCCCGGGGCGCGGGGCATCGGTGTCGTGGAAGGTGAGATCACGGCGTACCCCGAGCACGTCGCTCGGCCGCAGTTCGGATGGAACATGGTGCGCTGCGGCGCGTTGGATGTCGACGGCTATGCCTACTTCGCGAACTCCTACCGCTGCACGCAGGCGCCCGCGGGCTGGGCCGTGTCATGGAGCGATCACGGCGGGCCGTTCGTGGCCGCGATGCGGCGCGGGGGCGTGCTCGCCTGCCAGTTCCACCCCGAGCTGTCCGGAGCCTTCGGGCTGAGCATCATGCGTGACTGGCTGGCGATGTCGGAGTTGGAGGTCCCATGCTGAAGCGCCGTGTCATTCCATGCCTTGATATCCGTGATAGTCGCGTCGTGAAGGGCGTGCGCTTCCAGGGCCTGCGTGACGCGGGCGACCCAACGGAACTGGCCAAGGCGTACGAGCAGCAGGGGGCCGACGAGCTGGTCATCCTCGATGTGTCGGCGACGACCGAGGGCAGGGCGGCCGCCGTGCGAACGATCGAGCGTGTTCGCCGGGTGCTGGGCATCCCATTGACCGTTGGTGGGGGCGTGCGAGGGATCGACGATGCGCTCGGGTTGTTGCGCGCGGGGGCCGACAAGGTCGGGGTGAACTCCGCGGCAGTGGACGACCCGGCCCTGCTGACAACGCTCGCCGAGCGCGTCGGTCGCCAGTGCGTGGTGCTGTCGATCGATGCGGCGATGGTGGAGACGGGCGAGCCGCGGTGGCAGGTCGTGACGCACGCGGGCACGCGGCGACGGGATCTTGACGCCATGCAGTGGGCGGCCCGGGGCCAGGCTCTGGGGGCGGGCGAGATCCTGCTGACGAGCTGGGATCGTGACGGCACGCTCAGCGGCTACGACACGGCGCTGCTGCGTCATGTCGCCGACGCCGTGCGTGTTCCCGTGATCGCCTCCGGCGGGGCGGACTCGGCAACGCACATGCTTGAAGCGTTCGATGCGGGCGCGTCGGCGGTGCTTGCGGCGTCGATCTTCCACGACGGGCGGCACACCGTCGCGTCGGTCAAGGCAGAGTTGCGTGAGCTGGGCGTGGAGGTGCGGGCATGATCGTGCCATCGATCGACATCATGGACGGGCGCGCGGTGCAGCTCATTGGCGGCAAGGAGAAGGCGATCGATGCGGGCGATCCGAGGCCGCTGGCACGAAGGTTCGGCCGGGTGGGCGAGGTCGCCGTGATCGATCTGGATGCCGCGATGGGTCGCGGGAGCAACGCGGCGATCATCGAGGAACTGTTGGGCCTGGCGCCGTGTCGGGTCGGCGGGGGCATCCGCGACGTGCAGACGGCGCGTCGGTGGCTCGATCGTGGCGCCCGGCGCGTGATTCTGGGCACGGCCGCCCGGCCAGAGGTGCTGGCCGAGTTGCCCAGAGAGCGCGTGATTGCGGCGCTCGACGGCGTCGATGGCCGGGTGGTCGTCGAGGGATGGCAGGCCGAGACGGGCTCGACGGTTGATGAGCGCATCGACGCGTTGTGCGATCTGGTCGGCGGGTTCCTCGTCACGTTCGTCGAGATCGAGGGACGCATGACCGGGCTGCCGCGCGAGCGGGTCGAGCAACTGGTGCAACGATGCGGCGACGCAAGGCTGACGGTCGCGGGCGGGGTCAAGGACGCCGCCGACGTCGCGATGGCCGATGCCGCGGGCGCCGACGCCCAGGTGGGCATGTCGCTGTACTCGGGCGCGATGGACCTGGCCGACGGGTTCGCCGCGCCGCTTCGCAGCGATCGGGCCGACGGGCTCTGGCCGACGGTGGTGTGCGATACGCGAGGCGTGGCGCTCGGGCTGGTGTACTCCAACCGGCAGAGCCTGCATGCGGCTATCGAAGAGGGTGCGGGCGTGTACTACTCGCGCTCGCGCGGTGGGCTCTGGCGCAAGGGCGAGACCTCGGGCCATATCCAGCGGCTGATCCGTATCGACGCGGACTGCGACCGTGACGCGTTGCGTTTTGTTGTTGAGCAGCAGGGCTCGGGGTTCTGCCACACCGGGTCGGCAACGTGCTTCGGCGGCGTAAGCGGTCTGGCGGCCCTCGATCGCACGCTGGAGACGCGTGTGCAGGAGGCGCCGGCGGGGTCGTACACGCGTCGATTGCTCGACGATGCCGAGCTGCTGCGCTCGAAGCTGCTGGAAGAGGCCGGCGAGCTGGCCGAGGCGGAGGCCCCTGACGACGTGGCGTGGGAAGCGGCCGATGTGGTGTACTTCGCCTTGGTGGCCGCGCGTCGCCACGGCGTTGGGCTGGCCGATATCGAGAAGCAACTGGACCAGCGAGCCCGGCGCGTCAGCCGTCGGGGCGGGGAGGCGAAGACCTGATGCTCAGGCGTGTGCGAATCGATGCGGTGCAAAGGGGTGGGCGGTCCGGGCCCGTGGCGGATGTTCTCGCCGACGCGTCCGCAATCGTGGCCGACGTGCAAGATCGCGGCATAGCGGCCGTCGTGGAGTATGGGCGCACGTTTGGCGAGGTCGAGCGCGCCGAAGATGTCCTGATCGATAGCGGCCGACTCCGCCGGTCGCTCGAAGATCTGGACTCGCAGAGCGTGGGCGTGCTCGAGCGCGTCGCCGACCGCATCGCGAAGTTCGCGCGCGCGCAGCGGGACATGTACCGCGACGTGGGTGCGCCCGTTCCCGGCGGCATGGCTGGTCACACGGTCGAACCCGTGGAGTCTGCGGGCTGCTATGCGCCCGGCGGTCGCTATCCGCTGCCCTCGTCGGTGCTGATGACCGCCGTGACAGCGCGGGCCGCGGGCGTGGAGCGTGTGATCGTGGCATCGCCCCGTCCGACGCCGGCGATGCTCGCGGCGGCCGCTATCGCGGGCGCCGATGCGTACATGGCGGTTGGCGGCGCGCACGCCGTCGCAGCGTTGGCCTATGGGCTTGACGGCTTCGAGCCCGTGGACGTGATCGCCGGCCCGGGCAACGCGTGGGTGACGGCGGCCAAGCAGTTGGTGTCGGGCCGGGTCGGCATCGACATGCTCGCTGGGCCCAGCGAATTGCTGATCATCGCCGACGCGTCCGCCGATGCGGCGACGATCGCTGCCGATCTGCTCGCCCAGGCCGAGCACGACGCCGACGCTTCGGCGATGCTCGTGACGACGTCGGCGTCGCTGGCCGACGCGGTCGATCAGGAGTTGTCGGTGCAGATCGAGCAACTTCCGAGCGCAGCGACCGCGCGGCAGGGCCTGGCCAACGGGTTCTGCTGCGTCGTCGATTCGATCGAGCAGGCGATCGATGTCGCCGACACCGTTGCGCCCGAGCACCTGGAGGTCTGCACGGCCGACGCTCAGGCGGTGGCCGCCCGCGTTCGCCATGCCGGCGGTGTGTTTGTGGGGGAGGCTTCGGCCGAGGTGTTCGGCGACTACGGCTTTGGGCCCAACCACACGCTGCCCACGGGCGGTACGGCTCGGTACATGGGCGGCTTGTCGGTGGCCCACTTCCTTCGCTTGCGGACGTGGCTGCGGATCGACGAGCCGGAGGCGGCCGGAGAGGCCATGGAGGACGCGGTCGCCCTGGCGCGGATGGAGGGGCTCGAGGGCCATGCCCGCTCGGCGCTGCGACGCTTGCGGCGGGTGGCGCCCCCGCCGGCGTGAGGGGGTCGATGCTGTTGTTATCAGACCTGAAAGCGCCGAGCGAAGCGGTGCGCCGGCAGGCGTCGAAGAAGCGGTGCGGGTGGGATTCGAACCCACGGAACCCATAGGGGCTCATTGGTTTTCAAGACCAACGCCTTCAACCACTCGGCCACCGCACCGGCGGGATGTGGATCGTCAGGGTAGGACGCGGCCGAGTGGGGACCGAGAACCTGTGCAGTGGCCACCAAGCCCACGATGCCGAAGTTTCCATTGCACTTGCCTTGCAAACCGGTCGATAGGCCCCAGTGGAAGGGGCCATGATGTGACCCAGGGCGAAGCGGACAACCTGCCGACCGTGCTGATCGCCGACGATGAGCACCACATCCGCTTCATGCTGGAGTGGAAGCTCAAGTCGCACGACGTGCGGATCCTGACGGCTGCCGACGGCCGTACGGCCCTGGCGCTGGCCCAGAAGCACAGGCCCGCCCTGATCATCAGCGACTATCAGATGCCGTACATGGATGGGATCGCGCTCGTCAAGAGCCTGTCGGAGGATCCCGAGACGGCCGACATCCCCGTGATCCTGCTGACCGCGCTGGAGCACCGCATCAGCCGGAGCGATCTCGCGGAGACCAGCGTTGAGCACATCCTGCGCAAGCCGTTCCGGCCTTCGGAGCTTCTGGAGATCGCGGCGGACTACATCAAGGCATTCCGCGAACGACACGGCGAGGCGGCATGAGCACGATCGATCCGAAGCACACCCGTCTGGTGACCGTCCACTGGTCCGCCCTGCACGGCTTCCGCGGCGGCGACGATGCCGCGGAGTCTCTGGCCCAGCGCCTGTCGGGCGAAGACCTTCGCGAGACGATGGAGCGCATCTGCGAAGAGGGCCCGGGCTCGGCGGGACAGATCGAGCTGGCGCCCGGCGTTCGCGTCGTGGGCTTCAGCCAGGGGAACGATCCGACCTCTCGGCGTGAGTGCGACGTCGTGCTCTCGGTCGAAGACCAAGCGAGCGGCACGCTGGATGTGCAGACGCACGTCGAGACGCTCGGCACGCTGGGCCAATGGGCTTGGGGGCGAGAGCTGGACGTGATGCGGCATCGCGACGAGCTTATCAGCACGTTCAGCGAGCAGCTCTCCGAGTCGTACGAGCACATCAGCCTGCTGCTGTTCGTCGGTCGCTTCATGAACCACGTGACCAACCCGCTGACGGTGATGCACACCGTCGCGCAGGAGGTCCGCCGGACCATGAAGTATGGCTGGCTGGCCATGATCATCCTGCCCGATCGCGGCGCGGCCGAGAGCATCAGTGGCACGTCGACCACCATCGGTGAGCTCCCCTGCTCGCTGGCCGCGCTGCAACGCGCTTGCGACGAGTACGCCCGCGTGCACCCGGCCGATGCGTGGACGCGGGTGATCGACTCGCACGACCCGATCATCGGCTCGCTGGTGCAGGCCGAGATGCTCATCGAGCCGATCACGCATCGTGGCCGCACGGTGGGCCTGGTCTTATGCGGCGGCAAGGGCGGATGCAAGAACGCGATCGATAGCGTCGATATCCAGATCCTGGACGCGGTGGCCGATCTGCTGGGCGTCTTCCACGACAACCTCAGAAGGCACGAGGATCAGGTATCGATGTTCCTGGGCACAGTGGGTTCCTTGACGGCGGCGATCGATGCGAAGGACGCGTACACGCGCGGCCATTCCGAGCGCGTGGCGTGGGGCGCTCGAGCCCTGGCCAGTGCGATTGGTCTTGACGAAGCGACCGCCGAGCGGGCGCACCTGGCGGGCCTGCTGCACGACATCGGCAAGATCGGCGTGCCCGAGAGCGTTCTGACCAAGAAGGGCCGCCTGACCGAGCCCGAGTTCGACATGATCAAGCGGCACCCGCGCATCGGGTTTGACATCCTCCGCGGCATCCCCAGCCTCGAGGACGTCTTGCCCGGCGTGCTGCACCACCACGAGCGATGGGACGGCAAGGGTTACCCCACCGGCGCCGCGGGCGAAGAGATCAGCCTGTTCGGCCGCATCCTGGCCGTCGCCGACGTCTTCGATGCCCTGAGCAGCGATCGGGCGTACCGCAAGGCCCTGCCGCGAGAGCAGGTCCTGGCCGAGATCGAGCGCAGCAGCGGGTCGCACTTCGATCCGCGCATGGCCCGGGCCTTCCTGGACCTGGATTTCAGCGAGTTCGACCGCCTGCTGAAGGTCGGCACCGGCGACGGCACCGCCGCCCAGCGCGCTGCGGCCTGATCGATCCGACACCAATGCACTTCGTTGTTGCGCTAGGACCTGCCTTAGGGCATGGTCCACGTGATGGTCGATGGATCGACGGCCAGCCGGCCCTGGTCCTCGAAGAAGCCAAAGGGCGGCAGGTGCGCCACGCTGGGGTCGTAGGTCACCCGTGCTGTTGAACCCGTGAACACGCGGATGTTGCCGCCCGCGATGACCGCCCCCTCGATGTGCTCCGACAGAAGACCAAACGTGATGTTGCCCGAAGCGTACACGACGCCGCGGATCACGCCCGGGTAGGTGTCGCTCTGGTCGGTGTCGTGCTCGAAGAGGTAGGGCGAGCCGGGCGGGTTGAGGTTGACGCCCAGCAGCGTCTCATTGGGCCCGGCGACGCTGCCCATGAACGTGATGCTGCCCTCGGCGACGATCGCCGGCAACCACGGGTGTACGGGCTCGATGAACACGCCCGAACCGATGATGGTGTTCGGACCGGGGCGACGAAGGATGAGCGTGCCGTTGATGCGTGTGTTCGTGACAACGATGCTGTTGTTGTTGCAGTCGATGACGTAGATGCCCAGCGGGTTGGGTGGGCCGAACGGGTTGCTCGCGGGGCTCAGGAGCACGCTCCCGAGTGTCCGGCTGAGCAGAACCCAGGGTAGTTCGGTGTCGTTGAGCTCGAAGCCCAGATCCCGGTAGTAAGTCAGCATGCCGATGTCCGGCAGCGGCCTTGGGTCGGCGTCCTCGGCGATCGAGCCCAGATAAACCGCGCCGTCAACGTCCCCAGCGCTCTGGACATCGGCGTCGACGGTGCCACCGTTAGCCGTGATGTCTCCCGCCGCCGCGACCACGTGGTCGGCGATGAGCGTTCCGCCACTGCTGACCGTGATGGTGCCGCCGGCGTACATCGCCGCGTTGAGCACGCCCATGGGCTGGCCGCTGGGTACGAGCATGGCGTCGTAGCGAAACGCCGACTCGCCCGACGCGCCCTCGGCCTGGATCACGATCGGCCCGTCCTTGTTGTCCAGCGATGAGCCATCCATCTCCCGCAGGCGCCAGGTCGACGTGCCGCCCTGCCACGCGACGGTGGGCTCGGCGTTGCCGAAGAGGTCGTGTCGTGTGCCCGCGTTGTCCAGGTGCGCGCTCACGGCGGCGAAGGCGTGCTCGAGCGCCGTGCTGGCGTTCAGCCGAGCGATGGCGAGCTGGTCGCCCAGCTCGGCCGACCGAGCCCGAGTGGTTGCCAGCGACAGCGCGGCCAGGCCAGTCACCGTGACGATCGTGCCGGCCAGCAGCGCAACCAGGTAGGCGGCGCCGCGGCGAGACGTGTCTTGTCCGCGGCGCATCAGCGCACCTCCTTGCGCACTTCCGTGTCGTCGGGCGGCCGATTCATGCGCACGGCCGGGTTAGCTCGCCGGACCGCGCCATCATCCATGGTGATGGTGATCGGCACGCCGAGCAAGGCCTCGGTCGTTGCCGGCGAGGCTCGATCGACGCCCGAGGCCCGCGCCCGCAGCGCCCGCAGCCCCACGTACGTGCCATCGGGAAGCTCGACGCGCACGGTCACCAGCAGCATCTTGAGATCGAGCATCCGCCCATCGATCTCTTCCTCGACGCGGGCGCTGATGTTCACCTGCCACGCCCAGCCGGCCGGGGCGCACACGGTGCCGTCGGGCATCGTCGGTGGCGATTCCCGGAAGCCGTTGTAGTCCAGCACGTGATTGAACACGTCCAGGCGCGTGCCCGAGGCGCCGTTGGAGGGGTTCGCGCCCGACGCCGGCTGGGCCAGCACCTCGGCCATCAGCATGTGCGCGAGCTGCTCGGCCGTCCGGCGGTCCGACGCTGCCGCGGCCGTCCGGCTCGCCGCCGCCGAGACGTTCAGCGCGGCCACGAGCGCGCCGCCGACCAGTAGCACGGCCAGCGTTGCCTCGATGATCGAGAAGCCGCGATGGCGTCGACGCTCGTGCATCATCGTGCCGCCCCCACCGCGTAGATTGTGATGGGCATGTCGCGGGCGCCGTTGACAGTCCAGTTGCTGCCCGTCGTGGTGGTGGCGATCCAGCCGTCGGACAGGAACCGGGGCGAGGCTTCGAGGGGGACAACCAACGAGGGATCGTCCTTGTCTGAGGCGACAACGATTGCGACAAAATCGCCCGCTGCGAAGATGGCGTCGCTATCGAACGCGATCTCGATCGATTGAACGCTCGCTGGGAAGTCCTCGTGCCGGACGACAACCTCGGAGAGCGCCGTTGGGAGCGGCGTCGCGGTGGCCATGTCCACGCGGTGCAGCGATATCAGGGCATCGTTCGCTTTCGGAAGCGCCGTGGAGGCTGGGAACGTGACCCTGGTCACCGTGAAGCCCGAGGCGCCCCCGGGCGCCGTGGGCCGTACGATGGCCGCAACCGAGACGTCGCGATCGACGGTGAAGGTCTGGGCCGGCGAGCCGCTGTACTCGCGCTCGAAGACGACCTCGTCGCTCGGTGCTGACACGGCCCAGTCTTCGACGCCCGCGATCTGAGCGAAGACGTACTCGAGCTGGATATCGCGAACATTGCGGATGATCGGCGCCTCGTCCGATCCATTGAATGAGAGCGTGACCGGGTCGCCGATCGTGCCGGACCAGGCGTATCGAAGGTAGTCCGGCGTGCCGTCGCCCGTGCGGTCGGGGACGTAGAATCCGATGGCCGTCGCCGTGCGTTCGTCGACGTGGATGGCCTGCTCGATGTCGCTGGCCATGCGGGCCAGGCCGTCCATGGCGCTGCCCGAGCGCACGCCCGTGGCGACGGCCTGGAAGGAGCGGCCACCCATGCCGATGGCGGCCACCGCGCCCATCATCACCGTCGTGGTGATCACCATCGCGACCAGCAACTCCGCCAGGGTGAACGCCCGGCGTCGGCGCGGCGAGATCATCGCGACACCCGCGACATCGCCGTCGCCATATCGACCTTGATCCGCCTCGCGCCGCCGCTGTTGCGCAGCGTGACGAGGCCATCGCTTGTCGGCACGCCATACCCGCTCACCGCGTAGTAGTCAAAGCCATCGAAGTCGACCGAGACCAGCCGGGCGTCGCGCGGCTGCTCGCGCAGATCGAAGGTGAAGCTCGCGGCCGCGGTGCGCCGGTCGGGCACGTTGTCGAAGTCCACCAGGTGGTTGGTGGTGTCAAAGCGGATGGTGACGGTGGTGGCCGTCGCCCGCGCGTGCATGGCGGCGCGATCGAGCTCGCCGCTCAGGTCGTAGGCCGCGGCATCCAGCCGATAACGGGCCACCGCGCTGCCGTAGGCCGGCAGCGCGAGGCCCGCGATGGCCGAGATGATCACGAGCACGACGATGAGCTCCACCAGGGTGAAGCCACGAGTCATCGCTCGGCCGCGATCAATAGCTGCTGTACAGCGTGCCCGTGTCATCGGTGGCGGTGTCGGTATTGGCCGTGATGGCGCCCGTCGTCTCGTTGTAGAGCCAGGCGATGCCCACGGCGTCGGCCGCACCCACGCCGTTGCTGCCCTTGCGCGGGCCAACCTGGATCGTGGGAACCTCCTTGAGGTACGGGCCATAGATGAACACGCCCGTCTTGGTCGCGTTCAGGTTGCCGTCCACGTCCGTGAACTGGTTGATGAGCGCGTTCTCGAAGTTGGCCAGCGTCGGGTACGTGTTGTTGTGCTCGACGTAGTACAGCTCAAGGGCGCTGCGCATGGTCGCCAGATCGGCACGCAGGCGCGACGAGGTCGCCCCCGCAGCGCCGCGGCTCATGCGCGGAACGGCGACCGCGGCAAGAATGCCAAGGATCGCGATAACAATGACCAGCTCGATCAGGCTGAAGCCGGCGCGGCGAGTACGAAATATCCCAACCATCGTGCTACCTCCGATTGCGGGCCCCGGTTCTGGGGGCAAGGCGTCCTTCACGAGAGTTGATCGGCAACTTCGCGGCGATGATCCAATCGAGAAGAACGCTTCGCGGTGCGGCAACCCGCACAACCCGAACAGCCCACACCAATGGTGCGGTCACGAGCCGCCGGGAGTCTGCGTCGGCAGTTCCAGGCGAACGGTCTCGTCGCCCCAGCGGAACTCGGCCGACCGCGCGTCGACACGCACCAGCCGATAACCGGCCACCGACTCGCCGACTCGAATGGGCCGGCCATTGACCATGGCCACGCCCGCAGCGCCACCGGTCACCACCGCCGTCAGCCGATGCTCGGCGGCAAAGCGGGCGGCGTCCAGGCCCTCGGGCTCGGGCGCTCTCTCCGGCGGTTGGCTCGCGAACGGGTCTGGCGAGGCTTGGGCCTCTGGCTCGTCGGCGAGTGCGACCAGGCGTGCGTTCCAGCCACTCGCGTCGACGGCCTCGGTCGGGGTCGACGCTGCGGTGGTCCGAGATTGTTCGGCGGCGGCCGAAGCCGGGACGGTGGTCGTGGGGGGCGTGGCCGGGGGCGGCTGGGCATCGCTGGCCCGAGCGCCCTGGGGCGGACCCAGCAGCACCTGGTCCACCACGAGAATGAGCCCGGCCGAGCCGAGCAGCCCCAACAGCACCTTGCGTTCCTTGTTCAGCGCCATGCGCTGAGCTATCGAATCGATCCGTCGGGTTCCTGAGCTTGTGTCAGGCGTTCGGACCCATCGCCGATCGATGGCGCCGGCTGCGGCGCATACACCGAGAGTGATGCCTGCATGGTGAGGATCGATTGCTCCGACGGCTGCCGCATGACGCTGAAGCCGTCAACGACCGCGCCGGGCAGGTGTCGGCCGATCTGATCGAGCCACGCCACCATGTCCGAGAACGAGCCCGAAGCGCGCAGGGCGATGGTCGTCCGTTGCAGGGGCCCTTCCTGGGCCCGGCCCTCCTCGGAAACCTGGTGGACGGTAAGCGAGGCCGTCTCGGCCAAGGCGCGCACTCGCTCGACGGCATCCAGACCCGGGTCAACCCCGTCTGAGCCCGGGTCGGCCAGGCCGGAGCGCACGTCCCGCAGCTCTGTCAGGGCGCGTTGCAGCAGCTCGGCGTTGGCTCGTTGCTCGTCTTCGGCCTTCTGTATCGCGATGCGCTGGGCCTCGGCTTCGACCAAGGCTCGGGCGTGTGGCTCATACGCCAGGGCATAGACCACCGCGCCCAGGGCCAGCAGCAGGACAGCGCCCGCGGCGTGGATATGGCCGGCCCGGAGCTTGTTCAGCGTGCTCGATCTGGCGTCGAAGATGGTCATGGCGTCTCTCCGGCGTCCAGGGACGGCGCCAACGCGCACTCGAACTGGAAGCCGACGAGCTTCGCTTCACCCGAGGCGGGCGCCGAGGTGGTGCGGACCTCTTGGAACAGCTCGGTTGTCTCGAGGCTCGAGGCAAACCCTGCGATGTCTTGTGTCGACCATGCCTTGCCCACGAGCACGACGGTCCACATGCCGCTCGAGCCGCCCTCGGGACGCACCTGGATGGCATCCAGGCGTGCGTAGTCGTTGGCCATTCGGCCGATGACATCGAGCAGCGCGCTCCATTGCGGCGCACGGGTCGATCGGAGCTGGGCGGCCTGCGCGTGCCTTGCCTGCTCCAGTTCCTGCCGGACCTGTGCCAGTTGGTCTCGGCCGGTCTGCAACTGCGTGTCCAGGCCCGCGGGCATCGCGGGTGGGCGTGCCCGCACGGTGAAGCCGCCGATGACGCTCGAGCCGGCCATGAAGGCCGCGAACGCCAACGCCACGAGCCACGCATGGGCTGTGCGGGCGAGCCTTCGCCGGTGGATCCAATGGTGTGGGAGCAGGTTCTGTCGGATCATGCCGAGTCCTCCAGCAGCGCGAGCCCGACGGCGGTCGCCAGCGCCGGCTCGAGCCGATCGCCCGCGGGCGTGACCGGGTCGCGCAGCGCGTCGCCGAACCGTGCCAGCAGCGCGGTTCGAATCGCATCGCTCGAGGCGCCGCGACCGAGCAGGGTGATGGACGCCGGGGCGTGGCTGCGAGACCGGTGCCGCGCGAACGCGATGCAGGCGTCGATCTCCTTGGCCAGCAGGGCGGGCAGGTCCCCGTTGCGGGCATCCAGCCCCAGCGAAGGCAGGGACCTCGCATACAGCAGCGTGCTGTGATGCAGCACGACGATCCTGGTGCCCCATGGCTCGATGCGCGCGCCCACGCGCACGGTGGCGGTGGTGGGGACGCACGCCAGGGAGCGGCCCATGGCCCGCGCCGGATCGTCCACGCCCGCCACCGCCAGGCCCGCGGCTTCGAGCAAGGCGACGACCTCGTCGATCGGCTCGATCTGGCAGCCCACGGCCATGAACTGCTGGCCTCGGCCGGCGTTGGGCAGGTCCCAGAACGACATGGTGAACGCGTCGGGGGCGAGCTGGTTCTGTCGGGCGAACTCGGCGCGGGCCAGCTTCTCGATCGGAGCGCCCGACGTGGCCGGCGGGAGCTCCATCGTCGTGGAGGCCAGCGCGTTCTGGGGCGCGCTGATGATGCACGGCGCCGCGAAGAAGCCCTTGCGGAACAGCAGCGATTCGAGCGCGACGGCTTCCTCGTCGATCAGGGAGTCCGAGTCAGAGAATCGCTGCATCACCGCGCTGGCCTGCAACGACCAGCCAGACCCTGACAGGCGCACCTGCGCCGCGAAGATCTCGGTGGGTCCAATGTCCAGTCCGGTGCGCACCGTCAGCATGGCGTTCTCCATCAACCCCCGGCCGAAGCGGTCAGATCGAACAGCGGCAGGAACATGCTCGTCGCGATGCCGCCGACAACCAGGCCCAGCGTGACCAGGAGCAGGGGCTCGATGATCGCGCTGAGCGACTTGAGCGTTGCTTCGTTCTCTTCCTCCAGAAAGTCCGCGACGTTGCCCAGCATGGTGCCGATGTTGCCCGATCGCTCACCCGTGCGAACGCCCTCTCGAACGAGCCCGTGGACCAGGTCGCTCTGGTCGAAGACCGCGCTGATCGGCTGCCCAGACTCGGCGGCATCGTGCGCCTCGCCCAGGAGCGCCGCGTACTCGGGGCTGCGCATCGAGCCGGCACACAGCGACAGCACGTCGAGCAGTGGCAGGTGGCTCTCCAGCAGCAGTGATACCATCCGGCTCAGCCGCGCGCTGGCGATCGAGCGGGCGATATCCCCGATCTTTGGTACGCTGAACAGCGCGCGGTCCAGCGCGCGGAGCGTGGCGGGCTGGCGCAGCAGGATGCGAATCAGCAGAACGCTCGGCAGCACGCCCGCGAGGATCGCCCACCACCACTGACGCAGCATCTCGCTCAACCACAGGAAGAACTGCGTGCTGGGTGGGATGGGCGTCTCGAGCGAATCAAACATCTCCTCGAAGCGCGGGAACACCATCACCAGCATCACGATCACGACGATGAAGCCGATGCCAATCAGGATCGACGGATAGATCATCGCGCTCACAATGGCGCGCCGCATCGCGAGCTTCTGGCGCATCAGCGTGCTGATGCGCTCGAGCATGTCGCCCAGGCGGCCGCTCGTCTCGCCCGCGGCCACCATCGCCCGGCACACCTCGTCGAAGTAGCCCGGGTGGGCGGCCATGGCCTCCGACAGCGGGGTGCCCGACTCGAGTTCGGCCTGGACACGCTTGAGGATCGTCTGGAAGCGTTCGTCACGCGTCTGAGACGCCATGGCCTCCACGCCCTCGGTCAGTGGGGTTCCCGACTTGATCAGCACGGACAGATGCCGCAGAAACTGCGAGATGTCGCCGAGCTTGCCCTTGGGGCCGCGCACGCGTTGCCGGGGCTTGGGCCCCTTGCCTTCTTCGGAGATTTCCAGGACGATGATGCCCTTGCGCCGCAGAGCGTCCCGCGCAGCAGCCTCGCTGGGCGCTTCGATGGTCGAACGCTTCGCCGTACCGTCGGTGGTGTATCCCGAGTAGCGCCAGTTCATGCCGCCGCTCCGACGTCTTGGGGCTTATCCAGGTCGTCGTCGCTGCGCGTGACGCGCAGGGCTTCTTCAAGGCTGGTCAAGCCGCGCTTGGCCACCAGCACGGCCTCGTCGCGCAGCGATGTGCCCCCGTCCTTGCGGAAGGCCTCTCGCAGGTCCATGGACGATGCGCCGGCATGCACCAATCGCCGGATGGGTGGGGTCACCTCCATGACCTCGTACACGCCGGTCCGGCCCTGGAAACCCGTGTCGTGGCAGTGCTGGCAGCCCAGTCCACGCCGGAACGGGACACGCTGCTCTTCGGCCAGGCCCGCCTCCTCGAGCACGTTGTCCTCGGGGTAGTAGCGCGTCGCGCAGTGCGAGCACACCGTGCGCGCCAGGCGCTGGGCGATCACACCGTTGATCGCGCCGCTCAGCAGATAGGGCTCGATGCCCATGTCCAGCAGGCGCTCGACGGCGCCGGGCGCGTCGTTGGTGTGCAGCGTGGCGAGCACGAGGTGGCCCGTAATGGCGGCCTGCGTCGCGACCCGCGCGGTGTCCTGATCGCGGATCTCGCCGACCATGATCACGTCGGGGTCCTGACGCAGGATGCTGCGTAGCGCCTTGCTGAAGCTCAGGCCGATGCTCTCTTGAACCTGGATCTGGTTGATCAGGTCGATCTGGTACTCCACCGGGTCCTCGACGGTCACGATGTTGCGCTCGGGGCTGCTGAGCAGCTCGAGCGCCGAGTACAGCGTGGTCGACTTACCGCTGCCGGTTGGCCCGGTGACGAGCATGAGCCCATAGGGCTTGCGCAGCATGCGCGTGATGGTCATCATCAGGTCCGCGCGGATGCCCAGGTCCGCCAGGCTGGCGTTCAGGTTGTCGCGGTCCAGGATGCGGATCACCAGCTTCTCACCCAGCAGCGTGGGGATCGTCGAGACGCGCAGCGAGACCTCGCGCCCCTCGGCCATGATGCGGATGCGGCCCTCCTGGGGCATGCGCTTCTCGGCGATGTCAAGCTTGGCCAGGATCTTCACGCGCGAGGCGATCGCCGCGTGCATGCCCTGCGGCGGACGCATCAGGTCGCGCAGCGTGCCGTCGATGCGGTAGCGGATGCGCGTGCCCTTGTGGCTGGGCTCGATGTGGATGTCGCTCGCCCGATCGCGGATCGCCGTCAGCACGGCCATGTTCACCAGGTTGACGATCGGGCTGCCGGCGATGATCTTCGCCAGATCGCCCTCGACCTCCTCCTCGTCGACGGTCTCCTTATCGAAGACCTCGACGTCGGACTCGCGAAGCTGGGACAGGAACGCCGTCAGGTCGGCCTGCGTCTGCGCGTACTTGTCGATGAACTCGTCGATGTTGCCCTTGAGCGCCAGCACCGGGCGGATGCGGCAGCCCGTCATGCTCGTGAGCCGGTCGATCGTCGGCAGCGACTGCGGCTCGGCCATGGCCACCGTCAGCTCGTCGCGGATCTTGAACATCGGGATCACGCCGAGCTCGTGGGCGACCTCCGAGGGCACCAGCTTGAGCAACTCCGGATCGACCAGTCCGTGGCGCAGCACGCACGAGGGCAGGCCCAGGTGCTGCCCCAGCGTGTGCACGAGGGTCGAGGGCGAGATGATCCCCTCCTGCACGAGGATCTCGCCCAGCAGCGACCCCTCGGCCCGCTGGCGCTCGAGCGCCTCGCCGAGCTGTTCCTCGGTGATCGCGCCGCTGTGCAGCAGCACGTCGCCGATGCGCGCCGCCGACGATGGTTGCGACGGGCGCTCTTCGGGCGCGGGCGTGGTGTCTTCGGGGCCGCTCACAGGAAGCTCCTCGCGGCCGACACGCCGTCGTCGTAGATATCAAACTGCGCCGACAGGCCGGTGAGCTCCAGGCACTCGCGCACGGTCTCGGTCAGCCCGCATAGCTTCAGCACCCGGCCCGCGGCGCTCAGCGCGTCGTTGGCGTCCAGCAGGGCCTCGAGCGCGGCGCTGTCCATGAACGGCACGGCCGAGGCATCGACCACGTAACGCCCCATCGAACGCTGCGTGGCGTCCAGGAGCGACTTGCGGAACGTGATCGAGTCCTGCTGGGCGATGGGCCCGTCAGGCCTGAGGAACGTCACGGCGCCCCGCACCTGTTCGTCGATGCGCATCGCGGCCCTCCTTCCCGATCATGCGACCAGCCGAGTGCTTGGCAAAGACATCGTGAACAGGCTGCCCTTGCCCGGCGTCGAATCGACGTCGATCGCCCCCTCGTGGCAGAGCAAGATCTCCTTGGCCAGGGTGAGGCCCAGGCCGGTGCCCTGCGTGCCCGAGGCGCGCACGTCGTCGGTGCGGTAGAACCGATCGAAGATGCGCTGCCGATCGTCGTCGCCGATGCCCACGCCGGTGTCGCGCACGGTGATGGCCAGGCCGTCGTCGCCCCAGTCGGCGCCGAACGTCACCTCGCCGCCCTCGGGCGTGTACTTGATGGCGTTGCCCAGCACGTTGTGGAACGCCTGGAGCAGCTTGTCGCGATCGCCCTTGACCACCGGCAGCTTGGGGGGCAGGGTGAATCGCAGCTTGATGTCCTTGGCCTTGGCCTGGCTCTCGAACTCGAGCTGGAGCTCTTCGAACAACTGGTCCAGCCGGGCCTCACCCTCGGAGATCGAGAGCGCGCCGGCTTCCATCTCGCTGACGCTGAGCATGTCCGAGACGACGCGCTCCAGCCGACGCACTTCCTGGTTGATGACGTTCAGGCAGGTGCCCAGCATCGCCTCGTCGCACTCGTCGCTCAGCGCGGTCTCGGCATACAGACGCATGTTCGTCAGCGGCGTGCGCAGCTCGTGCGTGGCGTGGGCGATGAAGTTGGCCCGGGCCTCTTCGGCGGCCACCTGCTGGGTCACGTCCTCGATCACCAGGACGTGGCCCTCGGCCTCGCGCCCGCTGCGCACCGAAACACGCAGCCGCGTGGGTGTCGTGCTCGTCTTGCGTTCGATCTCGATCGTCCCCCGGCGAAGCCCGCCCGAGGCCTGGTGCAGCGGCGAGATGTCGATCGCCTCGGTGATCGCCTTTCCGGTCAGGCTGGAGAGGTCCGTGCCCAGCAGCATGGCGGCCGCGGGGTTGGCATACTCCACTTCCATGCCCTGGCCGACGACGACCACGCCCTGCCACAGGGCCGAGCAGACCGCTAGGGCCAGCCGCTCCTCGGAGCCCGTGCCGGCACTGGCGCCGGCCGAGTTGGGCCCTTCAACCTGCGAGCCCGGACCGAGCCGATCCAGCAGGGCGTTCCACACGGCCGCTTCCTTCCCGAAGCGGTCGGCCAGGCGTAGGGCGTCGGTGGTCTGCTTGCGGTTCTCGGACGCCAGGACCGCCTCTCGGAGGGCGGCCATCGCCATCGTCCGGCGCTGCATCCATCGAAACGCCAGCCAGAACAGCAGGATCGCGCCGCCGATCGGAGCGGCCACCTCCATCCACTGGGTGGTGGTCAGTTGCGCGTCGTTGGCGTCCACGATCAGCCAGGCGTATGCCCCGATAACCAAGGCGAGCACGCCCGCCGTGGCGAGCCCAAAGCCCAGAATCGTTCGTCCGCGGGGTTGGAAGAGCCTGGAGCCCATCTTGCAAATCCCTGCCAATCAAGCACTTCGGCCAGAACCACGCCATGGCACAACGCCTCGACCTGTATCGGCCGTGCGGACTGGCGACTCAAGGCCGGTCGGGCTGGTTGGGAAAACAAGGCGGACTGGGCAGGGGCCGAGTGGGTGCTGGGCGGGCGCCGGGCCGGCTGGGCGATCAGTCGAAGCGGAAGACGCCCTTACGAAGACCGTACAAGAATGCCACCACGGTCGTAAAGAGGAAGAACAGGATGCGGATCAGCCACCACAGACGGTCTTCGGAGCCCACCTCGAGGTTGGCAAACGTGGTGGCCCAGGGATAGAGGAACACCACCTCGACGTCAAAGACCAGGAAGACCATAGCGATCAGGTAGAAGCGAACGTTGAACCGCTTGCGGGCCGTACCCACCGGCTCCATGCCGCTCTCGTAGGACAGAGCCTTGGTCTCGCCAGCGCGATTGGGGCCCAGGATCCTCGTGAGCACGAGGTTCATCACCGAGAAACCGACGACGGCCATGATGATGACCGCCAGGGGCAGGTAGGCCACAGGATCGGTGACGCCGAGAGTCATGGGCCGAGGATAGGCCCGGTGCGGATCGAAAGGGATCCTGGCCTGCCCGAGCCTCGGGCGTGCGGACGCGGGCTGTCTTCCTGGGCCACCGCCGGTCTCCGAAGGCTCGCACGGTCGCGCCCGCGGCTCCGAAGCGGCGCCACGGGTGCCACTTTGGCGGTTCGCGTCCGCCGATGCGGACCACGGGCAGGCCCAAAGGCCCGTTTGGCGAGCCTGGAGCCGCGATCCAGACTGGCGCGCGGCTTGTACACGGCTTCGGGGCAGGCGGTCCGCGCTCGGTCGCGGGCGTGCCGACCGTTTCGAGCTATTCCTCGTCGACCTGATCCGCGTCGACCCGATCGACCACAACGACCCATGTACGGAGACTTCGACCCATGGCCGTCAAAGAGCTGACCTTCGATACCGATGCACGCCAGGCCCTGCTCGCCGGCGTGGAGAAGCTGGCCCGCGCGGTCAAGAGCACCCTGGGCCCCAAGGGCCGCACGGCGGTGCTGGACAAGTCCTGGGGTGGCCCGACGGTCACCAAGGACGGCGTGTCCGTCGCCGAAGAGATCGAGCTTCGCGACCCGGCCGAGGACATGGGCGCCCGGATGGTCAAGGAGGCGGCCAGCAAGACCAGCGACGACGCGGGCGACGGCACCACCACCGCCACCGTGCTAGCCGAGGCCCTGTTCCGCCAGGGGCTCAAGTACATCGCCGCGGGCGTGGACGCGAATGCCCTGGTCCGCGGCATGCGGCTGGCCGTGGAGGCGGCCACCGGCGCCATCGATGACCTGGCGACCCCGATCAACGGCAAGGCCGACATCCAGAACGTCGCGACCATCAGCGCCAACAACGACAAGGAGATCGGCGCCATCATGGCCGACGCCTTCCAGAAGGTCGGCAAGGACGGCGTGATCACCGTCGAGGAAGGCCGCGGGCTGGACACCGAGGTCACCGTGGTCGAGGGCATGCAGTTCGATCGCGGGTACCTGTCGCCCAACTTCGTGACCGACCCCGACGCGATGCGGGTCGAGTTCGACAAGGCGCTGGTGCTCATCCACGAAGACAAGATCGAGAACGTGCAGAAGCTCGTGCCGCTGCTCGAGAAGGTGATGGGCGCCAAGAAGCCCTTGCTCATCATCGCCGAGGACATCACCGGCGAGGCCCTGGCCACCCTGGTCATCAACAAGCTCCGCGGCACGCTCCAGGTCGCCGCCGTCAAGGCGCCCGGCTACGGCGATCGTCGCAAGGCGATGCTCAACGACATCGCCGTGCTCACGGGCGCCACGCCGGTGATGAAGGACCTGGGCATGGATCTCGAGCAGGTCGAGCTGGGCCACCTGGGCATGGCCAAGAAGGTCGAGGTCGACGCCGACAACACCACCATCATCGAGGGCGCCGGCAAGACCAGCGACATCCAGAGCCGCATCGAGCAGATCCGCCGCGAGATCGAGGAGTCCACCAGCGACTACGACCGCGAGAAGCTGCAAGAGCGGCTGGCCAAGCTGGCCGGCGGCGTCGCGCAGATCAAGGTCGGCGCCGCCAGCGAGGCCGAGATGAAGGAACGCAAGGCCCGCGTCGAGGACGCGCTGCACGCCACCCGCGCCGCGGTGGCCGAGGGCATCGTGCCCGGCGGCGGCACCAGCTTCATCCACGCCATCGCGGCCATCGAGAAGCTCAAGGAGTGGAAGGCCGTGTTCGGCAAGGCCCGCGACGTGTCGGCCGACGAGGTCGGGCACGCCAAGTACGACGTCGCCGCGGGCATGCACATGGTGCGTGACGCGCTCCAGGTGCCCACGCGGACCATCGCCGACAACGCGGGCGTGAAGGGCACGGTCGTGGTCGCCAAGATCCACGAGAAGATCGAGAGCGACCCCAAGAGCAACTTCGGCTACAACGCGCTGACCGACACCTATGAAGACCTGGTGAAGGCCGGCGTGATGACGCCCGCCAAGGTCGACCGCTCGGCGCTCCAGAACGCCGCGAGCGTCGCCAGCGTGCTGCTGGCGGCCGACTGCCTGATCACCGAGAAGCCCGGCAAGGACGACGCCGGCGGCGCGCCGGACATGGACGGCATGGGTGGAATGGGCGGCATGGGTGGAATGGGTGGCATGGGCGGCATGCCGGGCATGGGCGGCATGGGGTTCTAAGCGTTCATGCAAATCGCTTCGCCCGATCCAACTTGGCCAACATGGATTGAGATAGGTCAATCTCGGTTCAATGTCCGTTACGAGCAGCGAGAACATACTGCCCATGACGCGTACATCGGAAGTCAAGCACAATGGTGGATGATTGCAGATGTCGAAGGCAAGCAGGTGAGAGCGAGCGGGGATGGGCCTCTGGACGCAGCAAAGACGCTTGCGTTTGAGATAAAGAAGTTTCTCGGGCTATCCGGCGATCGATTCGGCCTTGATCTGCACTTGCATGAAAGATTCGACAGGAACTGGTAACGAACTATGCGGCAGTTGCCGCTTGGAGCAGAACTCATGAACGTCAAACCCCTTGATGACAGAATCGTCGTTCGCCCGGTCGAGAAGGAAGCCAAGACCGAGTCGGGCATCTTCCTGCCCGAGACCTCGAAGGAACGCCCGATGATGGGCAAGGTCATCGCCGTCGGCCCGGGCCTGCGCCTGGACAACGGCGAGCGCGCCAAGCCCAGCGTGAAGAAGGGCGACACCGTGGTGTACGGCAAG
This sequence comes from Phycisphaerales bacterium, assembly GCA_040219675.1. GTDB lineage: Bacteria > Planctomycetota > Phycisphaerae > Phycisphaerales > UBA1924 > JAHCJI01. The sequence goes on from JAVJRZ010000005.1 coordinate 303,426, forward strand.
TACGCCGGCACCGAGGTTGAGGTGAAGGGCGATCAGCACCTGATCTTGCGCGAGAGCGAGCTTCTCGGCATCCTCGATAGCTAAGCAGTCCCCGCCCTTCTCTAAATCAGCAACGAAATTGACCGGCCCGGCCGGAGGAGCGCACGCGTGTCCCACAAGCAAGTCATGTTCGATGAGGCCGCCCTGCTGGAGATGAAGCAGGGGGTCGACCGGTTGGCCGACGCTGTTAAGTGCACCATGGGGCCGGCCGGGCGCAACGTGGTGATCCAGAAGAGCTTTGGCAACCCGCAGGTGACCAAGGACGGCGTGAGCGTCGCCCGCGAGGTCGAGCTGCCCGAGCCGTTCGCCTCGATGGGCGCCAAGATGGTCCACCAGGTCGCCAAGAAGACCAACGACAAGGCCGGCGATGGCACGACGACCGCGACGGTGCTGGCCCAGGCCATCTTCGGCACCGGGCTCAAGCACGTGGCTACGGGGGCGAACGCCGTGCAGATCCAGCGTGGCATCAACGCCGCCGCCCAGGTCGCCAGCGAGGCCATCGAGGGCTTTGCGATCAAGTGCAAGGGCAAGGACGACTACCGCAAGGTGGCCACCGTGTCGGCCAACCACGACGCGAGCGTGGGCCAACTCATCGCCGAAGCCATCGGCAAGGTGGGGGCCGAGGGCGTGGTCGAGGTCGAGGAAGGCCGCGGCAACGAGACCGAGCTGGAGTTCGTCGAGGGCATGCAGTTCGACAAGGGCTACATGTCGCCGTACTTCATGACCGACCCCAAGAGCGGCGAGTGCGTGCTCGAGGACTGCCTGATCCTCATCCACGAGAAGAAGATCGCCAACCTCACCGACCTGCTACCGCTGCTGAACAAGGCCGTGTCCAGCGGCAAGCCGCTGCTGATCATCGCCGAAGACATGGAAAACGAGGCGCTGGCGACGCTGGTGGTCAACCGGCTGCGCGGCTCGCTGAAGATCGCCGCTGTCAAGGCCCCGGGCTTTGGCGACCGCCGCAAGGCGATGCTCCAGGACATCGGCATCCTCACGGGCGGCACGTTCTTTGCCGAAGATCTGGGCCGCAGCCTCGAATCGATCGAGCTGAGCGAGCTCGGCAAGGCCAAGAAGATCGTCATCACCAAGGACGACACCACGATCATCGAGGGCGCGGGCAAGAAGAAGGACATCGCTTCGCGTGCCGAGCAGATCAAGGCCCAGCACGAGGCCTCGACCAGCGAGTACGACCGCGAGAAGCTGATGGAGCGGCACGCCAAGCTGACGGGCGGCGTGTGCATCATCCACGTCGGCGGCGGCAGCGAGGTGGAGATGAAGCAGCGCAAGGACCTCGTCGAGGACGCGCTGGCGGCCACCCGCGCCGCGGCCCAGGAAGGCTACGTCGCCGGCGGCGGCGTCGCGCTGCTTCGCACGCAGCCGGCTATCGAGGCCGCCCGCAAGAAGGCCAAGGGCGACGAGCAGATCGGCTTTGACATCGTCTACGACGCCGTCGAGAGCTGCGTGAAGCAGATCGCCGAGAATGCCGGCTACGACGGCGACCTGGTCGTTGAGAACGTGCGCGAGAGCAAGGCCACCGAGGGCTTCAACGCGGCCACCGGCGAGTACGTCGACCTGGTGAAGGCCGGCATTATTGATGCGGCGTTGGTGCCCAGGACGGCGCTGGTCAATGCGGCGTCGGTGGCTGGCCTCATGCTGACGACGGACGTTCTGATCACCGAGTTGAAGGATGAGGCCGAGCCGGTGGTGGGGGCGGTGTCGTAAAGCATTGATGATGCCAGTCTCACGCGTCCAAGGCGACTTGCTGGAACAGCGCGTAGACGTGATCGTGAACGCATGGAATCGGAACTACATCCCTTGGCGGCTCCTGTTGCCGCAAGGCGTTTCGGGGGCGATTAAGCGAAAGGGAGGAATTCAGCCGTTTCGTGAAGTCAGTAGGCATGGAATGATGAAGGCCGGTGATGCCGTGTTGACTTCGGCCGGTCGCTTGCCGTTCAAGGCAATCATCCATATCGCTGCCTTGGAGTGGTACTGGAGGGCGACCGAGAAGGCTGTGGCTAACGGGGTGCGAAACGCCTTGGAGTTGGCGCAGCAGCAGGGTTTTTCCAGTATTGCGTTTCCAGCACTCGGCTCAGGAACGGGTGGCATGTCCGTCGACCGATCGCTACACCTGATGGAACAGAGTGTCATCCAGGCTGCCACACCCCTCGATGTTCTCCTAGTGGAGTTCAAGCCCGTCAGAAAGCAAAAGTAATTCATGCCCACCACCCGCGACTACTACGAGATTCTCGGCCTCGAGCGTGATGCGTCCGAGGACGATATCAAGCGGGCGTATCGTCGGCTGGCGCTGAAGTTCCATCCGGACCGCAACCCGGACGACGCCGAGGCCGAGGCGAAGTTCAAGGAGGCGGCCGAGGCGTACGAGGTCCTGGGCGACCCCTCTAAGAAGGCCCGCTACGACCAGTACGGGCACGAGGGCGTGCGCGGCGCGGGCGCCTCGCACGACTTCAGCCACATGAACGTCGAGGACATCTTCTCGATGTTCAGCGACATCTTCGGCGGCGGTGGCTTCGGCGGCATGGGCGGCCGCGGCGGTCGCCAGCGCGTGGCACGCGGGTACGACCTGGAGACCGAGGTCGAGATCGAGCTCAAGGACGTCCTCACGGGCACCGAGCGCGACGTCGAGTTCACCAGGCTCGACGTATGCGACACATGCACCGGCAGCGGCGCCAAGCCCGGGACCGAGCCGCAGAAGTGCCCCACGTGCGATGGGCAGGGCAAGGTGCAGCAGGCCGGCATGGGCGGTATGTTCCGGATGGTCACGGCCTGCCCGAGTTGCCGAGGGCGTGGCACCATCGTCAAGGAGCACTGCCCGAATTGCAAGGGCAAGGGCCGCGTGCCGCGCAAGCGTGTGCTGAGCGTGCGCATCCCTGCGGGCATCCACGAGGGCCAGGCCGTCCGCGTGCAGGGCGAGGGCGAGCCGCCACCGCCCGAGGCCTCGCCCAGCGGCGCGGGCGTGCGTGGCGATCTGCACGTCGTGGTGCGCGTGGACGAGCACGACATGTTCAAGCGTGATGGCGACCACCTGCTTATGGAACTACCCATCGGCTTCACGCAGGCGGCGCTGGGCACCGAGATGGACGTGCCGACGCTGACGGGCACGGTAAAGCAGAACGTGCCCAAGGGCACGCAGCACGGCACGCTCTTCCGCCTGCACGGCGAGGGCCTGCCCAACCTGCGCAGCGGGCGGCGGGGAGACCTGGTGCTGGTGACGCGCGTGGAGATCCCCAAGAAGCTCAGCGAGAAGCAGGAGAAGCTGCTGCGCGAGTTTGCCGAGACCGAGGACCAGAGCGTCATGCCCGAGAGCCACGGCTTCCTCAAGAAGATCCGGGACCTGTTCTAGAAGCGCCAGTACCGCGCGAGGATGTGAGCGATGGCCGAGCACGAGCACGAGACAGTCGACCGCGACCACAACAGCGATGGGCCGCCCGAGAGCTTCGGCGACATCATCCGCGACGAGGCGGGCAATCTCGACGCCGACGATGCGCAGGCGTACTTCGAGAAGCTCGAGGCCGACCTTGCGCAGATGGAAAGCCGCTGGAAGACCTCGCTGGCGGACTTCCAGAACTTCCAGCGCCGCGCATCGATCAACGAGAAGGAAGCGCGGGCCCGCGGCGTGCGCGACGTTTGCGAGTCGATGCTCGGCGCGCTGGACAGCTTCGATCTTGCGCTCTCGCAGGACCCCGAGACCCTGACGGTCGAGCAACTGTTCCAGGCCATCGAGACGATCCGTGCCGAGGCGTTGAAGGCCATGGCGCGCCAGGGCGTCGCGCCGATCCAGCCGGCGGTGGGCGACGAGTTCAATCCCGGGCATCACGAGGCCGTGATGCAGCAGGCCGCCGAGGGTGTCGGGCCCGGGTGCGTGTCCCAGGTGTTCCAGGCGGGCTACGCCATGGGCGACCGCGTGCTGCGGCCGGCCAAGGTGGCCGTCACGCCGAGCGAGGAGTAAGCCGTGCCGACGTACGACTATCGCTGCAAGGCCTGTGACCACGAGTTCGAGCTCTTCCAGAGCATGACCGACAAGGTCAAGCGGACGTGCCCCGAATGCGGCAAGCGGCAGCTCGAGCGGCTCATCGGCACGGGTGCCGCGCTGCTGTTCAAGGGCTCGGGCTTCTACGAGACCGACTACCGATCGGAGGGCTACAAGAAGGCCGCCGACGCCGACAAGCCCAAGGCCGAGCCTTCGTCGGACTCCAAGCCCGATGCGAAGACCGATGCCAAGCCCGATGCCAAGCCCGGCGCCAAAGCCGACAAGAAGCCCGCGACGAAGACCGACAAGGCGTCCTCGAAGAAGAGCGGCGGCGCCAAGCCCAAGGCCGCGTCGAAGTGATCCTGGGCCACGGGGTCGATCTGGTCGAGGTCGAGCGCGTCGCGCGGTCGGTCGAACGCTTCGGCGATCGATTCCTCGACCGCGTCTTCACCCAGAAGGAGCGCGAGTACGCGGGCGACGGGCCGCGGCGGCACGAGCATCTGGCCGCCCGCTTTGCCGCCAAGGAGGCGGTGTTCAAGGCGCTGGGCACGGGCTGGGCCCAGGGCGCGGGGTGGACGGACATCGAGGTTGTTCGCAGCGCTTCGGGCCGGCCGGGCATCGTTCTGCACGGGCGAGCGCAGGAGCTGGCCTTCCGGATGGGCGTGAAGTGGTGGCACCTGTCGCTGACACACACGCGCGGGATGGCGATCGCCTCGGTCATCGGCGAGGGCTGAGCCGGCTGCTGGGGCGCATCGGCCATACGCTTGGGCATGAGTTCCGAAGCCGCGTCGCATCCTGAAACCCCCGCCCGCCCCAAGCACTTCATCGAGGAGGCCGTCGAGGCCGATGTGCAGGCCGGCCGGTTTGGCCAGGCGGGCGACACGAGCGTGGTGCGGACGCGGTTCCCCCCCGAGCCCAACGGCTATCTGCACGTGGGGCACGCCAAGAGCATCTGCCTGAACTTTGCGCTGGCGGCCCGGTACGGCGGGTCGTGCAACCTGCGTTTCGACGACACGAACCCGGCCAGGGAAGAGCAGGAGTACGTCGACGCGATCGTGCGCGATGTGCGTTGGCTGGGCTTCCGCTGGCCCGGAGCCACAGAGAGCGATCCGCTGGCCGGCGTGCTCTTCGCCAGCGACTACTTCGATCGCATGTATGACATGGCCATCAGCCTGATCAGGAAGGGCCTGGCCTACGTCGACGAGCAGTCGGCCGAGGAGATCCGGCTGAACCGCGGCACGCTGACCGAGCCGGGCAAGGTCAGCCCCTTCCGGGATCGCCCGATCGACGAGAACATCGACCTGTTCGAGCGGATGAAGCGCGGCGAGTTTGGAGACGGCACCCGGGTGCTGCGCGCCAAGATCGACATGGCCAGCCCGAATCTCAACCTGCGCGACCCGGTCATGTATCGCGTGGTCAACAAGCCGCACCACCGCACCGGATCGAAGTGGCACATCTACCCCATGTACGACTGGGCCCACGGGCTCGAGGACGCCTTCGAGGGCATCACGCACTCGATCTGCACGCTGGAGTTCGAGGACCATCGCCCGCTGTACGACTGGTTCATCGACGCGATCAATCGCGAGAACCCGAGCCCGATCCCGCATCCGCGGCAGATCGAGTTCGCGCGATGGAGCCCAAGCTACACGGTCACCAGCAAGCGTCGCCTTCGCGAGCTGGTCGAGCAGGGGCACGTCTTGGGGTGGAACGACCCACGCATGCCGACCATCAGCGGGCTGCGCCGCCGGGGCGTGACGCCGCGGGCGATTCGCAACTTCTGCGACGAGGGCGGCGTGACGAAGTTCAACGCGCTGATCGATATCGGCCGGCTCGAGAACGCCGTGCGCGACGACCTGAACGAGCGGGCCCCGCGCCGGATGTGCGTGCTCGATCCGCTCAAGGTCACCATCCGCAACTGGGGCGAGCACGGCGAAGCCGATCGGACCGAGTGGATGGACGCGATCAACAACCCCGAGAGTGACGACGCGGGCGTTCGGCGTGTGCCCTTCACGGGCACCTTGTACATCGAGCGGGACGACTTCATGGAAGACGCGCCCAAGAAGTTCTTCCGACTGGCGCCGGGGCGCGAGGTCCGGCTGCGCTATGGCTACTGGATCACCTGCGTCGACGTCGTGAAGGAAGGCGATCGCGTCGTCGAGCTCGTCTGCACGTACGACCCGCAGACACGCGGCGGGAACTCGCCACCGCCCGACGCGGAAGGGAACGTGCGGAAGGTGAAGGGCACGCTGCACTGGGTGAGCGCCGAGCACGCGGCACCCGTGCGTGTGAACCTTTTTGATCGACTCTTTACCGTCGAGCAGCCCGATCGCAAGCCGAAGAACGCGAGCGAGGACTGGAGCTTCCTGGAGAACGTGAATCCGGACTCGCTGCGTGTCGTCGAGAACGCCATGCTGGAGCCGCACTGGCCCACAACCGACAAGGAGCGCGCCTCGGGCACAGGGTCGTTTGAGGATGGCGTGCAGCGGTTCCAGTTCGAGCGGCTGGGATACTTCTGCTTGGAAGACAGCGCGGCCGAAGCCGCGCCGGTCTTCAACCGGACGGTGACACTCAAGGACACGTGGGCCAAGGTCTCGGCGCGAGGCTGATGGGAGAGCCGCCAATGACGAGCCAGCGAGCCGACGTACCCAGGCCGAGCTTCCGCAAGCTCAGCGTGCTGATGCCCGTATTCAACGAGGCCCGCACGCTGCGCAAGATCGTGCAGAAGGTGCTCGAGAGCCCGGTGGAGGAACTGGGCCTGGAGATCGAGCTCATCGCCGTCGACGACGGGAGCGCCGACTCTTCGCGCGAGCTGCTCGAGGAACTGTCTCGCCAGGATGCGCGCGTTCGGGTGTTCTTCCAGGAGCGCAACCGGGGCAAGGGCGCCGCGATCCGCCGCGCTATCGAAGAGTGCACGGGCGACATCGCCATCGTGCAGGACAGCGACCTGGAGTACGACCCCAAGGACTACCCACGCGTGCTGGCGCCGATCCTCGAAGGGCACGCCGACGCGGTCTTCGGGTCGCGTTTCGCGGCCAGCGAGCAGCGCCGCGTGCTGCTGTTCTGGCACAGCGTCGCGAACCGTTTCCTGACGTTCGTCGCCAACGCGCTGAACAACATCAACCTGACCGACATGGAGACCTGCTACAAGGCCGTCCGCACGGACATCCTCAAGCAGATCCCCCTCAAGAGTGATCGCTTCGGCATCGAGCCCGAGCTGACCACCAGGCTGGCCCAATGGAACGCCCGGTTGTACGAGGTGCCCATCAGCTACCACGGCCGGACGTACGCCGAGGGCAAGAACATCGGCTGGAAGGACGGCGTGCAGGCGCTGTGGCTGCTGTTCAAGTATCGCTTCCTGGATCGGCGATTCACCACGCACGATGGCTACCTGGTGCTCGAGAGCGTGCGTCGGGCCCGCTCGTTCAATCGCTGGACGGTATCGCAGTTCCGTTCCTATGTGGGCGATCGGGTGCTCGAGGCGGGCTGCGGCATCGGGAACTTCACCGAGCAATTGCTCGACCGCGAGCGGCTGGTGTGCGCCGACCTTGATCCGTACTACACCGAGATCGTCGACCGCCGCTTCTCGCACCTGGCCAACGTACGCACGACGCACATGGACCTGGGCTCGGCCGCCGAGGTGCACGCTATCGCCGATGAGCGGCCCGATACCGTGGTGTCGCTCAACGTCGTCGAGCACATCGAGGACGACTTAGGCGTGCTGAAGAACTACTTCGACGTCGTGCAGCCCGGCGGGCACGTGATCATCCTGGTGCCGGCGCACGAGTGGCTCTTCTCGGCGTGCGACAAGGCCATGGGCCACCATCGCAGGTACACCCGGGCGATGATCGCCGAGCGGATGAAGAAGGCGGGCTTTGAGGTCGTCGAGACGCGGGAGTTCAACCGCCTGGGCGTGCTGGGCTGGTGGATCAACAAGAAGCGGGGCCGCCGACACATCTCGCCGGTGCAGACCCGGGTATTCAACGCACTGTTGCCCTTGGCCCGGCTGGTGGAACGCATCGATGGCCTGCCCGGCCTGAGCGTGATCGCCATCGGCCGCAAGCCGGTGCGGTCGCCCGCTTCGCCCCGCGAGGGCGGCGGCGAGGATCAAGCCGAGGCGTCGTCTCTAGTTGAACTGAAGCCCGAAGCCAGGCCCGTGGCGGTCGAGCGTCCGTAGCCGGCGCGTCTTCGTTCCAAGGATCCGGCTCCAAGCCCCGCCTCGCGTGCGCGCTCGGCCCGAGGCGGGCCTCTCGGCTCGTGGAGATTGCGCGAAGATCCGTATGTTCAGGGTGCGCTAAGCCCTGCATCGCAGGTTAACACTTCCCTCGGATCGATCGCTCAACGGGTCGAGTATTCAGATCTTATGAGGACCGACAGGGCCCCCGCGGGCGCAGGAACTGCGCCCGCGTTTTGTGTTGTTGGCTGGTGGGTTCGCTCGGGAAAACATTGCGTTCGTAGCGAGAGCCCGCGTGCGGATGCCGAAGCGCGGCTCGCTTTCTTGCTGTGAGAGGCTCAGCCACATTTCCCCGAGGGAAGCACCCATGGACCGGAAAACTCCCACGACCTTGCCGGCCTGCCCTACGCAGCGCACGTCGGGCGGTTTCACGCTGATCGAGCTGCTCGTCGTGATCGCGATCATCGCGCTGCTCATCGGCATCCTGCTCCCCAGCCTGGGCAAGGCCCGCGAGGCGGCGCAGCAGATCAAGTCGGCGGCCCAGCTCCGCGCCGTCGGCCAGGCCGTGACCACCTACACCGTCGACAACACGGTCTTCCCCCCGGCTTACGTCTATGGGGCCGAGCGAGAGGGCGAGCAGTGGGAGATCAACGACCAGCTCGAGTCCAACCCCAACCCGGCCAACGGGTACATCCACTGGTCGTGGGCGCTCTTTGAGAGCGGCACCGCGCCCCAGGACGCCTTCGAGTCGCCCGCGGTGCTCAACGGCGGCGCGCCGGCGACCAACCCTGGCCCGGACGTCGAGAACTGGGAGCCCGGCCAGGTGAACGACCTGGGCCAGAGTGAGGGCGCCGAAGAGCCCGAGGATCGCCAGCTCAAGCGCATCGCCTTTACGGGCAACGCGGCCATCTTCCCCCGCAACAAGTTCGCGACCTCCACGCCGCGTCGCAACCGTCTGGTGAACCCCGACTGGATCAACAGCTTCAGCACCACCATCCTGGCGACAGAGTTCCAGGAAGGCCAGAACTGGAACTCGCTCTACTCCTCCGGCCAGCGTGTCATCAAGAGCCACCGCCCGGTCACGCCCTTCCTCGGGCTGAGCGCAGGGCAGGACGTGTACCGCGAGGCACAGGGCAGCGGCACCGAGGCCCGCTTTACCTATCCCGACGCCGACCGCGACATTATCGATCCCGATGAGGCCGAGCGTACGCCCAGCCTGATCGACGATGCACGAACCAATCTCAACGCCGTGAGCCGGCGCTTCGGCGGGAAGGCCAACTTCGTGTTCGTCGACGGGCACGTGGACCTGATCGACGTCCGTGAGACCGTCCGCAAGCGTCTGTGGGGCGACCAGTTCTACAGCCTGACCGGACGCAATATCCGCGTGCGACTGGAAGACTGACGTGCATGACGGCCGCGGGAAACCGCGGCCGTTGTTCTTTGCTGACCCAGAGTGAGTTGTTGCCCGTTGTAAGCGGGTGCTGGGGTGGACCGGTCCGAGCCCCAGCGGTGGAGGAGAGGCCGGGCGGTCGACGCCGCCTGGCAGGACCACGAGCGAAGTCACCTGTCCGAATTCTGTGGAGAGACCAAAGCCATGAAGACCACGAGCACGCGTATTTCCATGCTGCTTGCCGCCTGCGGCCTGGCCGGCATCGCCGCCAGCGCGAGCGCCCAGAGCGTCGCCATCACCGAGATCATGTTCAACCCGGCGTTTAACCCCGACAACACCTGGGAGTTCGTCGAGATCGTCAACGCCGGCGACACCGCCATCGACCTCACCGGCTGGGTGCTGGACGACATCGGTGGCGATCCCATCACCGCCGCCAACATTCCCGGTGGCAGCGTTCCCGCTGGCGGCGTCGCGGTGCTGTACAACAGCACCCTGACCCTGGCCGAAGTCGAGGCGGCGTGGGGCGCCGGCATCAACTTCATCGCCGTGGACAACTGGCAGGCCCTCAACAACAGCGGCACCGAGCAATTCGGCCTGTGGGACAGCATCGCCAGCCACGCCGGTCGCACGTTCGACAACGCCGTTGCGCAGATCACCTACAGCGGCAGCGGCGACGCCGGCTGGCCGACCGATGACGGCGCCGCGTCCTTCTACCTGACCAACCCGTTCTACGACGGCAACGTCGGCAGCAACTGGGCGCTCAGCACCGCCGGCGTCGATGGCGCCTACGAGAGCAACCCCGCCGGCACCGGCGGCGACGTCAGCGTTGGCAGCCCCGGCGAGACCCCCGCGACGCTGGCCATCCAGGGCCCGTACATGGTGAACATCTCGGGCGCCACGCTGTTCGAGAACTTCTTCATCGCCCCGTCGAGCACCAACGACTTCATCGACCCGGACTTTGACGGCTTCGCCCGTCGCATCAGCCCCGGCATCGACCAGCTCGCCCCCGGCGGCCAGCGCAAGGCCAGCTACGACGACGACGCCCACTGGATCGTCACGTACCGTTCGACCGGCTCGGGCAATGGCCTGGCCGAGTTCGTGCTGACCAACGACCCCGCAGGCCCGCTCGGCGCCACGCTCTTCGACACCACGCGCGACGACGACGACCCCCAGGTCGGTCTGATCGCCGAGAACGCCGAGAACGCGTACGCCAACCGTGAGCGCTGGGTCGATCTGTCGGTCGGCCTGGTCCCGGGCGTGTACAACGCCGGCAACCCCGGCGGCTCGCCCTTCCGCTCGACGACCGACGGCACCTATCTGGTCTCGCCGTTCACCTTCCCCAGCGCCAGCTCGCTGGGCGGCAAGCGCATCGACCTCGCGGTGCTGGATGTGCCCAGCTCGTGGTTCGCCACGCAGGCCGGCTCGGGCGCGCTGGACGCCAAGCCCGGCACGCCCGGCTATGGCAACGCGGGCATCTTCGCCACCGATAAGGACGGCAACCCGCTCAGCCGCAGCAACAACCTGCGCAGCCTGGGCAGCCTGCGTCCGTTCGATCCGGCCAACCCGCCGGCCGCGACGGCCACCGACGTGGTCTTCGACACCCAGGTCGCCTTCGTGCCCATCGCCGCCATCGTCAACTATGGCGTGGGCCTCGAGCAGATCACCCAGAGCGACCTGCGCTACGGCAACGCCACCGGCCGCCTGAGCACCGGCGAGAACCTGGTGTTCGTCACCCGCGACTCGGGCTCGGGCACGCGCAACGGCTTCCAGAACTCCATCGGTCTGGATCCGAGCTGGGGCCGCGGCGAGAACGTGGGCGATCGCAACAACGACGGCCAGTTCAACATCCTGGGCCCGGACTACCTGCCCAGCAACAAGGGCGGCTCGGGCTCGATGGAAGCGACCGTCGTCAACACCCGCCTGGCCATCGGCCACACCGGCGCCGAGCGCGCCAGCCGCTGGCTGTTCACCGGCCGTGCCGATGTGCTGGCCGTCCAGAACGACCTGCTCGGCGGCACCGAGTTCAGCCGCCCGACGATCGATGAGGTCCTGGACAACAACCCCGATGGCTACACCATCGGCGGCCCGGAAACCTTCACCACCCTGGGCAGCCCCCGCGCGGTGCGTCCTTCGCTGGGTGGCCAGGTCGGCACCGGCCTGCCCCCGATGCAGAACGAGCAGGCGGCCGCGTACCTGAACAACATCACCCAGAGCATCGCGGCGTTCGAGGAGGCCGGCACGGGCACGCCCGAGACCGACTTCAGCCCCGCCGAGTTCCTGGCCCTCAACTTCGTCCTCACCGCCGCCACCGACTTCGTCCAGGCGACCGAGGACCCCATCGGCCTCATCCCCAACCCCGACTTCAACCAGCAGCTCCAGGACTTCACCCGCGGGGCCAGCATCGTGCTGGGTGATGCCCGCATGGCCACCTTCGGCAGCGTCAGCACCACCGGCCTGGTGCCCACCCGCACCGGCGGCGTGATGTACACCGACATGTCCGGCGGCGACTTCTACCTCGACCAGGCCGGCAACGCCGTCTTCTACGCCAGCCCGCTGAGCGCCCGCAACGCCCTGGCCGGCGACTTCAACAACGACGGCGCCCGCAACCTGCTGGACATCCCCGCCATGATCGGCGCCCTGGAGAACCGCGCGGCCTTCGAGCCGGGCACCGGGGTGGTCCTTGAGATCATCGGCGACTTCAACGGAGACGGCAACTTCGACGCCGAGGACGCCCGCTACTTCGCCGACGGCCTGGCGATGGACACCGGCACCGGCAACCTCGACCGCGTGGCCGGCTTCGAGGCGGTCGACGACGCCAGCAGCACCGGCAACTTCTTTGGCACCATCATCGGCGACGGCAGCATCGCCTACCAGAGCGGCTGGAGCCGCTTTGATGTCTCCAACGTCGACGGCCTGACCACCCCGGGCTGGAGCCCGACGGCCGGCGCCGACGGCATCGTCGACGCGTTCGATCGCGACTACATCGCCGCCCAGATCGCCGCCGTCAGCGATGGCGAGGCCAACTGGGACGACGTCAACGAGGCGGTCCTGTTCGACCTCTCGGCGGACGTCACCGGCGACCTGATCGTCAACCAGGACGACCTGGACGCGATCGACGCCATCCTCGGCGGCGCGCCCTGCCGGGCCGACCTGGATGGCAACGGCGTGCTGAACATCTTCGACTTCCTGGAGTTCCAGAACCTGTTCGCTTCGGGCGATCTGCGGGCCGACTTCGACGGCGACGGCAGCCTGACGATCTTCGACTTCCTGGCCTTCCAGAACGAGTTCGCCGCCGGCTGCTAAGACTTCTTTGACGCCTCGCCGGCGGGGCCATGCGCCGACGCGATGCGCCCGCAGACGGGCGGATCGGTCGTCGCGACCCGCCTCGGGGTGATCCGTACCCGAGCCTCGAGCTCAGACCAGCGGGCCCCGCGCAGCGTGCGTGGGGCCCGTTTTCGTGCCATGGGAGTTCAAGAAAGGCTCGAGCGAGCGCGTGAGTGGTCGTCCTTGGGCCCGCTCTCATGCCAGCGGGGGCACACTGGTCGCCTCGCCCACAAGAGGAACCACACCATGATCCGTCCATCGGCACCCCTGACCATCGCCCTCACGATGACCGCCGGCCTGGCGGCCCCGGCCCACGCCCAGTGCGACGTCTACCGCTTCGGCATGCCCGACTTCGACCAGCGCCGCCTCGGGCTGCCCAAAAGGGGCAGCATGTACTGCATGCCCACGGCCACCGCCAACGCCCTGGCGTACTTGGCCAACCACGGCTACCCCGCGGCCTTCGATGGCCCGCGCGACTGGGAGAGCCCGGCCCACGAGCGCGACGTGGACCTCGAACTGTTTTTCCTGGGCGCCGAGATGGGCACCGATTCCGACGATGGCACGAACTTCAACGGGTGGTTCGACGCCATGCAGCCGCGCGCCCTGGCCGTGGGCGGCCTGAACGTGTCCTTCTACCGGACCAGCGGGCTCCAGGGCCTGAGCCCCAAGGTCCTCAGCGACCAGATGCACATCGGCGCCGTGGTCCTGCCGGTCATGGGCTGGTACGACGACATGGGCGGCGGGCGCTGGAAGCGCGACGGCGGGCACATGGTCACCATGTGGGGGGCCTACAACACCTGCGGCCTGCCCGCCGACATGCTCCTGATCTACCGCGACCCGGCCAACGATCGCGACCCCACCGCCCAGGGGCCCTTCACCACCATGCTGACGTTTGTCGAGTACTCGCTCGGCTGGACCTTCGCCCGAAAGAACGAGGCCGACTACTTCCCGCGCATCGTCTACCGCCTGACCGAGACCGGCGGCTTCCTGGACGGCTTTGCCTCCATCTGGCCCAACTTCGTCCTGTCCACCGCCCCCACGCTGGACTCCGTCACGCTGTCCGTGCCAGAGCCCACCACCGACCAGCCCGGCCCCAGGCGCTTCGACGCCCGCGTGCCCGGCGGCCGGCTGCTCGCCGTGGCCCACGGGGCCATCCCCACCGAGGGCTACCTGCTGGCCGCCTTCGGCGGCGGGCGCACGGGCGAATTGAGCGCCATCAACTACGTCGACGGCTCGGTCACCCCCATCGGCGACGTCGCCAGCCCGCGGGGCCTGGTCATCGGCCGCGATGGCATCGCCTACGTCGCCAGCGGCGACCGCATCGACCGCTACGGCCCCACGGCCGCCGGCGGCATCGGCCTGATCGACAGCACGCCCTTACCCCACCAGGCCGACGCCCTGTTCTTTGACGATGCCGCCGACGAGATCGTCGCCCTCAGCCAGGCCGACCGCCGCCTGATGCGCCTCACCACGGCCATGACCCTCCGCCTCAACGACGCCCTGCCCCCCGCCGCCCCGGTGCCCGGCGAGGCCTCGGTGGCCGTCAACCCCATCGATGGCAAGGAATGGATCGCCGGCTCGGGCAGCGCGACCATCACCCGCCTGGGCCGCGACGCCAGCGGCCGGCTCGTGCCCGAGGCCCTGGTCACCCTGCCGGGCGTCAGCAACCCCCGCGGCCTCCAGTTCGGCGACGACGGCGTGCTGTACGTGCACGAGGCGGGGGCCATCAGGGCCTTCGTGCCCGACGGCGCGGGCGGCTGGAGCCCCGACCTGGCCAACCCGCTGCACGACACGCAGAGCGGGGCGGTCTTCACGATCGGCCGCGGCCGCAGCAACTTCGACCCGGCCACGATGGACGACGTGAACATCCTGCCGCCGGACACCGGCCCGGGCCAGCGCGACTGCCGGGCCGACCTGGACCTCGACGGCGCGCTGACGATCTTCGACTTCCTCGAGTTCCAGAACTTGTTCGATACCGGCAGCAGCTGGGCCGACTTCGACTACGACGGGCGGCTCACGATCTTCGACTTCCTGGCGTACCAGAACGCGTTCGCCGCGGGCTGTTAGGTTCGTCTTGACGCCTCGCCGGCGGGGCCGTGCGCGGCCGCTGCGCGTCCGACGCGGGGCGCGCACGCCGTCCTCGGCGGTGCTGGCGAACGCATCGGGCGCTCGCGGTGCGCAGTCCCGCACGCCATATTGGCCCCCCGCGGCGCGACCTTGAGCGCCACGGGGGGCCTTCGCGTCGATCTGCGGCGGACCTTGGCGATTCTCGGACGGATGACGCCGGAACGCCGGTTTTTCCAGCGTTTTGCGGCCCCGATCGGGCCGGCCCGGCCGCGGTGTAACTCGAACACGAAGATGGGCGTCGTAGCCCATGTGCTGCGCCACGACGCCCACCTTCTGCGGCACGATGCGCACTTCCTGGGCGTGCATGCGCCGCCGCGGCGCCACGATACCCCTCGCCCGGGCGTGCACGCGCTGCTCGGGGGCGGGCCCGCCGGCCCGCCGCGGGCCATCGGCTCAGGGGAAGGGCAGGGCGCCCGCGATGCCCTCGATCGCCTCGGTCGCGCGCTCGAGCACGTTGGCCATGCCCTCGAGGGCCACGTCGCGCCAGGTGGGCGAACGCCACCCCGAGGGCGTCAGGCGGAAGACGCTCTGCAGCCGCGTGGGCGGGGCGGTGTTGATCTCG
Source organism: Phycisphaerales bacterium (assembly GCA_040219675.1). Classification (GTDB taxonomy): domain Bacteria; phylum Planctomycetota; class Phycisphaerae; order Phycisphaerales; family UBA1924; genus JAHCJI01. The sequence goes on from JAVJRZ010000005.1 coordinate 319,027, forward strand.
CGCAGCATGGCGTCCATCATGCGGCCCTGGATGCTGCCGTCCAGCAGCCGATCGATGCTGCTGCCGTCGATGCTGACGTGCAGCGACACGGTGTAGTCCGCCGCCCACGAGCCGTCGTCGAGCCGCGCCGTGTTCAGCACCTCGACCGAGCGCACCTCGATCAGGTAGTACGAGCCCATGATGTCCAGCGGGAAGAAGGTGTACCTGGTCCGCTCGGGCGAGAGCCGGCTGCCCCCGATGGACGCGAACTCGCGCAGGATCGCCACGCGGATGTCCTGGGCGTCGGGCGGGCCATGCCGGGCGGGCACGGCCACGCTGCCGTCGGCGCGGATGAGCGGCCGCTCGGAGGGCGAGAACATCGCCAGGAAGGCCTCGCGGTCCAGCTCGGCCTTGCGCTGCCGCGCGGCGGCCTGCAACCGCTCGGCGGCCTGCGTCCGGCGGTCGCCGGGAACGACGAGGATGGCCTCCAGCCGCTGGTCGATCGAGGCGGCGTCGCTGAGGCCCGCCAGGCTGGCCGCCAGCGCGGGCGTCGCCTCGTCGAGCTGCGCATCGCGGGTGGCCCGCAGCCCGTCGACCATCGTGCGCACCGGCGGGCGGTGCACGGCGGGCCCCAGGCGATCGACCAGGCCGCGGTACCACGCCGAGCCGGCCTCGACCGCTTGGGCGCCCTCGCCCAGCGCGGCCAGCCGGGCCGGCTCGCTGGCCAGCAGTGGCTCGAGCATCGCGTCGATGGCCGCCACGCGGTCGCGCTCGAGCGCATCGCGCTGCGCGGCGGTGGCCTTGAACAGCACGTCCGCGTGCGCGGCCGGCCAGTCGTTGAGCGCGCCGATCGCCGCCTCGCTGGGCGATGCGGCGGTCAGCCGCTCGAGCGAGGCCCGCAGCACCGGCGCGGCCAGCCGGGTCGCGGCCCGCTCCACGGGCGCGGCCGCCGCGGCCCGCTCGCTGGGCCAGAGGATGGGCGTGCGCCGCTCGATGGCCGCGCCCATCGCCGCCAGTTGGTCGAAGGTGTCCTCCGAGGCCGGCCATCGCTCCAGCCGGAGGCCGGCGGTCGTCAGCCATTGCCCGATGGCCCGCCGCGCGAGCACCGCCATCATCACCTCGCGCACGGCGCGGTGGCGATCATCGTTGAAGCGGTCGGCGAGCCGTGATGTGGCGAAGGTGATCTCCTCGCGGCTGCGGCCCATGCCCGACAGGCGCCGCTCGATGGCGAAACGCTGGTTGGCCGACAGCGCGTCGTAGGTGGCGCCAAAATGCTCGGCGAACCAGTCGTCGTCGAAGAGCATGAGGTCGGCGCGTTCCCGGCTGGCCACGCCGCCGATGCCCCGGCGCACGCTCGTGCCGGGGTACTCTTCGACCACGCGGGCGAACCAGTTGCGCAGCTGGTCCTCCGAGGGCGCGCCCGAGAACAACGTCATGACCTGCCGGCCGGCGCGCTCGGCCTTGGCGCTGCGCCCGCCCAGGTGGGCCTCCATCGTCTGCATGATGCGCTCCGCCTCGCCGGGCCGCACGAGCACGACCGAACCGGTATTCATCCCCAGCCCGCCAACGTCGCCGGCCATGGCGTCGGGACTGACCGCCAGCACGAGGTCCAGGTTCAGCCGGGGGATGCGGTCGTAGCGTCCGGGACGCTCGATCCACCCCGAGAAGCGCAGGCCCACCGTCCTGGTGATCGGATCGAACGTGCCGCGGACGGTGTGGCTGCCGGCCCGGGGCCCTTCGCGGCCCGCCTGGCCGGGTTCGCCCATGGGCGCAAAGCGGGCCTGCCCCTCGATGGCGCGCGGGCCCACTTCGGAGGCGCCCTGGGGCTGGGCGTTGAGCGTGAGGTCCAGCCGCACCGGCCACCCGCGCTCCAGGAAGACGCCCGACCACGAGCCGGCCACTCGATCGACGGTGACGTCTTCCACGCGGCTGGCGTCGGCGCGACCGGAGGCCGCGGCCGCCTTGGAGTTGGCCGCGGTGGGCACCGAAGCGCATCCCGAGGCGAGCGCTATGCAAAGCAGCAGGCCGGCGAAGACGCATGCAAGGGGCGTGGCGCTACATCGTCGATGGATCATGCTGATCCCTCCGTTGGCGTGGGTGGGGCTTGTTCTGTCGGGGTCGCAGTTTAGACCCGGCCGCATGCGCGGGCCGATGCCCTGGGCCCCGCGCCGTCGCCCGCCCCCGACGCGTGCGATGGGCGTGCGCCCGCGGCCGGCTCGCCCATACGCTTGCGCATGCGCCGCCGGCCCCTGCATCTCCTCGCGCTCATCGGCCCGGGCATCCTCGTGGCCGCCACGGGCGTGGGCGCGGGCGACCTGGCCACGGCCGCCTTCGCGGGCAGCCAATTGGGCCTGGCCATCCTCTGGGCCGTCGTCGTGGGGGCGGTGGTCAAGCTCATCTTGAACGAGCAGCTCGCGCGGTGGCAGCTGGCCACCGGCACGACGATCCTCGAAGGCATGGTGCAGAAGCTCGGCCCCGTGGTGTGGGCCCTCTTTGGCGCGTACCTGCTGCTGTGGAGCCCATTCGTCGCCGTGGCGCTCATGAAGGCGTGCGGCGCGGTGCTGCACGCGCTTGCGCCCGTCGTGCCGATGAACGTGGGCGCCATCGCCTGCTCGCTCGTGGGGCTGGTGATGGTGTGGCTGGGCGGGTTCGCGCTCTTCCAGCGCGTCATGGCGGTGTGCATCGCCCTCATGGTGCTCGTCGTGCTCGCCAGCGCGGGCGCCGCGTTCCCGCCGCCCTTGGCGTTCCTCGCCGGCTTCGTCCCGCGCGTGCCGGAGGACCGCCAGGCCCTGGGCTGGACGGTCGCGCTGGTGGGCGGCGTGGGCGGCACGCTGACGATCATCTGCTACAGCTACTGGATGCGCGAGGCCGGGCGCGACAAGCCCGGTGATCTGAAGGCCTGCCGCATCGACCTGGCCGTGGGCTACGCCATGACCGCGCTCTTTGGCCTGGGCATGATCGTGCTGGCCGCCGGCGTCGCCGAGGGCGGGGCGCTCACGGGCCGGGGCGCCTCGGTCATCGTGCAGGTGGCCGAGCGCGTGGGCGAATCGACGCATGCGGCGATGCGCTGGGCGTTCCTCATCGGCGCGTTCGGGGCGGTCTTCTCCAGCGTGCTGGGCGTGTGGCAGGCGGTGCCCTACGTCTTTGCCGACTGGTGGGGCATGCGGCCGGGGCGCCGATCGGGCGATGCGCCCATCGAGGCGGTCTCCACCACGTCGCCGCTCTACCGCGGCTACCTCATCGCGCTGGCCACGCTGCCGTGCCTGCTGCTGTTCGTGGACTTCAGGACCGCGCAGAAGCTCTATGCGCTCGTGGGCGCGGCGTTCATCCCGCTGCTGGCCCTCGCGCTGCTGGTGCTCATGAATCGCCGCGCGTGGGTGGGCCCGGCGCTGGCCAACCGCTGGGGCGCGAACGCGGCGCTCGCGCTGGCGATCGCCGTGTGCGCGGTGGCGGCCGTGTGGAGCATGATGGGGCTCTGAGGCGCTGGCCTACGTGGCCTTGGTCGCCCCGGCCGGCTCGGCGTACTTCGTGAGGAACGCCTCGCGCGCCGCCAGATCGCCGATGAGCACGAGCTCGTGGCCCGCCTGGAGCACCGTGGTTGCTGGGGGGTTGGCCGTCAGCCCGCCCTGGTCGCGGTAGCCGACGATGGTGCAGCCGGTGGCCTCGCGCAGGCCGCTGTCGATGATGCGCTTGCCCGCCACCGCCGCGGGCACCTTGGTGTCAAAGACCTCCAGGCCCTGCGCGACGGTGACCAATCGCCCGTGCTGGAGCAGGTTGTAGATCGAGGCGGCGCCGATGCTGGCGTAGCTCTGCACGAAGTCCGCCCCCGCGCGGTGCAGCGCCGGCACGTGCTTGTCCAGCGTGCATCGGGCGATGACCTCGATGTCCGGCCGCAGCTTGCGGCACAGCAATGTGAGATAGAGGTTGATGTCGTCGGCGTTGGTGGTGATCAGGACGGTGGGGGCCTTGGCCAGCCCCGCGGCCTCGAGCACCTTGGGCTCGGCGGCGTCGCCCACGATGGTCTTCTCGGGCATCGTGACGCGCCGCTCGCTCTTTTCGATGATGCGAAAGTCCACCCCGCGCAGCTGCAGGGCCTTGGCGGCCGCCTGCCCGATGCGGCCGTTGCCGATGACGATCACCGGCTCGCCGCTGACGTTGTAGATGGCAAAGTGCTCGTCGTACTTCTCGAATTGCTTGGCCGAGCCGGCCAGCAGCATGACGGTGCGATCGTTGACGACCGTGTCCGGCCCGGCCGCACGGAACGTCCCGCGATCCCACAGGCCCACGACGCTCACGCCAAGATCCGTCAGCTTGTTCTCGCGCAGGCTCTTGCCGATCAGGGGCGTGCGGGCCGCGCTGGCCTCGGCGATGAGCAGGTTGTCGAAGCGGGCGACCACGTGCGTCAGGGCATCTCCGCCGGCGATGCAGCGCGCCAGCGCCTGGCCCATCACCTCGTCCAGCCGCACCACGCTGGTCGCGCCCGCGAGCTCGAGGATGGGCACCGACGCCCCAAGGTCGGCCGTGGCGACCACGGGCACCGTCTCGCTGACCGCCCGCACCGTGAAGGCGACGGTCGTGTCCTGGGCATCGCTTCGGGTCGTCACGACCATGGCCGCCTTGTCGACGCGCGCGGCCTGGTAGGTCGCCGGGTCGTCGAGCTCGCCCACCATGACGCGTAGATCCTGGTCGTGCAGCCTGCGGGCGTGCTCCAGGTCGGGCACGATCATGACGTACGGCTGGCCCACCTGCTTCATCTTGGCGATCAGCGCCTCGGTCACCGGGTCCAGCCGGGTGAGCACGATGTGATCGCGTTCGTCTTCGGGAAGCTGGCGGGGCGTGCGGGCGGCGGTCTGGGCCTCCATCCATGGAGCGTAGAAGAATTGGATGAACATGAACGGCAGCAGCGCGAGCAGGAAGATCGTGCCGCTGATGACCACGACGATGGAGAACAGCTTGCCCAGGTCCGAATGGAACACGATGTCGCCGAAGCCCAGCGTGCTCATGGTGACCAGCACCCAGTACAGCCCGGTCATCCACGAGTAGTCGCGGCCCTCGTAGGCCATGATGTAGTGGAACAGCACCGTGTGCACGCCCACCAGCCCCACCAGCACCATGATGAACCAGCCCAGCACCTTGAGGTTGCGCTGGGTGCGCCGCTGGCTGGTCAGGATCATGATCTGTGCCGCGATGGACTTCATGGACCGAGCCTAGCGGGGTCTCCCTCGGTTCGCACGGCGATCGGGCAGCCGCTGACGGGCGGGCGGGCCCGGCGCATCGGGACGCAATCCGGGGATGTCCCTTCCGAACCATGCCGGGGACAAGGCCCGTACACTGCCCGCTCAGGAGGTACCCGCGATATGGATATGCGTTTGTCCGTTCTTCCCGTTCTGGCCGCCCAGGCCATGCTCGTCTCGTGTGCCGGGTCGGCCGAGGTCAGCAGCGAGCCCGCCCGCATCATCGCCGCCTCGGGCATGCCCGTTTCGGCCCAGCAGGGGGGCGGCCAAGACGCCCTGACCCCCGGCGACTACGCCGGCATGCTGCGGTTCCCCGCCGTCAGCGAGCAGCACGTGGTCTTCTCGTACGGCAACGACCTGTGGATCGTCCCGCGTGAGGGCGGCCGCGCGACGCCGCTGGCCAGCCCCCCCGGCCAGGAGCTCTATGCCCGCTTCAGCCCCGATGGGCAGCACGTGGCCTTCCAGGGCAACTACGACGGCGACCGCGACATCTACCGCCTGCCCATCACCGGTGGCGTGCCCGAGCGGCTGACCCACCACCCGGCCAACGAGCGCCCCACGCAGTGGTCCAGCGAGGGCATCGTGTACCACAAGAACGGCACCGCCGGCCTGGGTCGCCAGGAAGAGATCTTCCTGCTGTCGGCCGACGGCGGGCTGGCCGAGCGCTTGCCCATCCCCTACGGCGCCAACGGCGTGCTGAGCGATGACGGCCAGTGGCTCGCCTACACGCCCATCCAGCGCGACCTGCGCACCTGGAAGCGTTACCGCGGCGGCATGGCCAGCGACATCTGGCTGTTCAACGTCGACACCAACGAGAGCCGGCAGATCACCGACTGGGAGGGCACCGACAGCCTGCCCATGTGGCACGACGGCACCGTGTACTACGTCTCGGACGCCGGCGAGGACCATCGCCTGAACATCTGGAGCTACGACGTCTCCACGGGCGAGCGCGCCCAGATCACCAGCTTCACCGACAACGACGTGAAGTTCCCCTCGATCCACAGCGGCGAGAACCCGGCCATCGTCTTCAGCCTGGGCACCAAGCTGCACCTGCTGGACCTGGCCGCCAACGAGATCCGCGAGGTGCAGGTGGCCATCCCGGGCGCCAAGCCCGCCGTGAGAGATCGCACCGTCGATGCGGCCAACCTCATCCAGGCCGGGGGCGTGAGTTCCACGGGTCAGCGCGTGGTCGTCGAGGCCCGCGGCGACATCTGGACCATCCCCGCCGAGAACGGCCCGCCCCGCCAGATCACCAGCACCAGCCGCTGGGCCGAGCGCAACCCCGCCTGGAGCCCCAGCGGCCGGTGGATCGCCTACGCCAGCGACGAGAGCGGCGAGTACAACATCCACGTCGTGCAGAGCGACGGCAAGACCGAGCCGCGCCAGCTCACCGACATGACCGGCAAGTACTGGATGGCCATGGAGTGGTCGCCCGACAGCGAAGCGCTGCTGGCGCTGGACAAGAGCGGCGAGATGTACCTCATCGACGTCGAGAGCGGCGAGGCGAGCCAGTTCGACAAGGAGCCCTGGGCCAACATGACCCAGGTGAGCTGGAGCCCCGACAGCCGCTACATCACCTACTCCAAGGGCGGCGAGAACCCGCTGACCAGCGCGATCTATATCTACGACACCGAGGAAGACACGATCCACCAGGTCACCAGCGGCTTCTTCGGCGATGGCTCGCCCACCTTCTCGCGCGATGGCGAGTACCTGTTCTACACGAGCAACCGCGAGTTCACCAGCCCGCAGTACGAGACCGTTGGCGCGAGCTTCATCTACACCAACACGGGCCGCATCATCGCCGTCCCGCTGACCGAAGAGGTCGAGAACCCCCGCCTCATCGAGCCCGATGAAGAGACTTGGGAAGAGGAAGAAGAAGAGACCGAGGACAGCGCCGAGGCTTCCGACGAAGAGGCGACCGACGACGAGGGCGACGATGCGGCCGAGGACGAAGCCGCCGACCTGAGCCCCATCGAGGGCACCTGGGCGGGCAAGGCCACCGGCCTGGCGGCCCTGGGCATGCCCCAGGACGAGCTCGAGCTCACCATGTACTTCAAGCGGCTGGACGACGGCACGTTCGTGGGCGCCAGCGAGAGCATGGGCGAGACCAGCGACTACGACAGCGTCACCTTCGACGAGGCCACCGGCAAGCTCGTCACCACGAGCACCCAGGGGCCGCTCACCTCCAAGAGCGAGGCCACGCTCAGCGGCGACACGCTCACCGGCACGTGGTCCATCAGCGGCCCGATCGAGGGCAGCGGCCCCTTCACCGCCACGCGCCAGAGCACCGAGGTCCCCGATGACGTCATCGAGAACACCGAGGGCGGCGGCGGAGAAGACGGCGAGGTCGAGCCCACCGAGATCGTGTTCGAGGGCTTCGAGGCGCGCGGGTTCGCGCTGCCCGTGGCGGCCGGCCGATTCGCCACCCTGGTCAGCAACAATCAGGGCCACCTGCTCTATAACAGCTTCGGCGGCGGCGTTCCCTCGGTGAAGATCATCGACATGTCCGGCGACTCCATCGAGGAGAAGACCGTCGTCAGCGGCGCCCAGATGGTGGACATCTCCGGCGATGGCAAGAAGATCCTGCTCGCCGGCCAGGGCAACCGCTGGAAGATCGCCGACGCCCGCGCGGGCCAGAGCATGTCCGGGGCTATCCAGCCCAACGGCCTGCGCAAGCACCTCGAGCCCCGCGAAGAGTGGCGCCAGCTCGTCCAGGACGCGTGGCGTCGCCATCGCGATTTCCTGTACGTCGAGAACATGCACGGCGTCGACTGGGACGCGGTGTACGACCACTACAGCGCGATGGTCGACCACGCCGCGAACCGTGAGGACGTGAGCTTCATCATCGGTGAGATGATCGCCGAGCTGAACGTCGGCCACGCCTACTACTGGGGCGGGGACGTCGAGGGCCAGCCCAGCGAGAACGTCGGGATGCTCGCGGTCGATTTTGAACTGGCAACCGAGACCGACGAGGACGGCAACGACCACTCGGCCTACCGCATCGCGAAGATGTACGGCGGCGCCCCGTGGGACACCGACGCCCGCAACCCCCTCGACGTGCTGGGCGTCCAGGTCAGCGAGGGCGACTACATCACCCACGTCAACGGCATCGCCATCGACACCAGCAAGGACCCCTGGGCCGCATTCATCGGCACGGCCGGCCGCGAGACCACCATCACCGTGGTGAGCAGCCTGACGGGCGACGAGGAAACCGTCAACGAGCGCACCTACACCATCGAGCCCATCGGCAACGATTCGGCGCACCGCTATCGCGCCTGGGTCGAGGCCAACCGGCAGTACGTCGAGGACGCTTCGGACGGCAAGATCGGCTACATCCACGTGCCCGATACCGGCGTCAACGGCCAGAACGAGCTCTTCCGCCAGTTCTACGCCCAGGTCGAGAAGGAAGCCCTCATCATCGATGATCGCTGGAACGGTGGCGGCCAGATCCCCACGCGCTTCATCGAGCTGCTCAACCGCCCGCGCACCAACTACTGGTACCGTCGCGACGGCAAGGACTGGCCCTGGCCCTACGACAGCCACCAGGGCCCCAAGGCCATGCTGATCAACGGCTCGGCCGGCTCGGGCGGCGACATGTTCCCCTGGCTCTTCAAGCACAACGACCTTGGCCCGCTGATCGGCATGCGGACCTGGGGCGGCCTGGTGGGCATCAGCGGCGTGCCCCCGCTTATCGATGGCGGCTACACGGCCGTGCCCAACTTCGGCTTCTACCGCACCGATGGCACCTGGGGCATCGAGGGCCACGGCGTCGACCCCGACATCATGGTCGTCGATAACCCCACCGACCTCGCCAACGGCTCCGACCCGCAGATCGATGCGGCGGTGACCTACTTGCTCGAGGCGATCGAGCGCGAGGGCTACGAGCGCCCGCAGCGCCCGGCCGAGCCCGACCGCAGCGGCTTTGGCATCGACCCCGCCGACCGCTGATCCGCAAGAGCTTCCAACACCCCGGCCCGGCCCCAGTTGGCCGGGCTTTTTCGTGCGCGCGCTACACTTCGCCCGAGATGGCCGCTTCCGACCAGAGCCCGCTTATCCTCGGTTGGCGCGAACGCGTCGCGCTGCCCGAGTGGCACATCCGAAACATCCGCGCCAAGGTCGATACCGGCGCCCGAACGAGCGCTTTGCACGTCGCGACGTTCGAGCACCTGCCCGGCGGGCGCATCCGCTTCGAGATTGTGCTCCGCGAGCAACCCGAACGCAAGACCAAGTGGGTCGAGTCCGAGCTCGTCCGCGAGTCGGTCGTGAAGCCGAGCAGCGGGCAAACCCAGGTGCGCCCCGTGGTGCAGACCACGATCGCCATCGGCCCGCTCCGCTGCGAGGCCGAGCTGGGCCTGGTGTGCCGCCAGGGCATGCTCTGCCGCATGCTCGTCGGTCGCCGCGCCATCGCCGGCCTCGCGCTGGTCGATCCTTCGGCGCGATACCTCCATTCTTCGAACAGCAGCAAGCCCCGAAAGGCCAGCCCATGAAACTCGCGGTACTGTCGACCGCACCCAAGTGCTACAGCACCCGTCGCTTCAAGCAGGCCGCAGAGCAGCGCGGCCATACCGTCAAGGTGCTCAACACGCTGCGCTTCGCGATCGATCTGGAAGAGGGCGAGCCCGACCTGTTCTATCGCGGGAAGCAGTTGGGCGACTACGACGCCATCCTGCCGCGCATCGGCGCGTCCATCACCTACTTCGGCACCGCCGTGGTCCGCCAGTTCGAGCAGCTGGACGTCTACACCCCCAACACCGCCAACGGCATCCTCAACTCTCGCGACAAGCTCCGCAGCATGCAGATCCTCAGCCGGCACGACATCGGCATCCCGCACTCGTGCTACGTCCGGGATCGCAACGACGTGCTGCCAGCGATCGATCGCATCGGCGGGGCTCCGGTCATCATCAAGCTGATCGAGGGCACCCAGGGCGTGGGCGTCATCCTCGCCGAGAGCAACAAGGTCGCCGAGGCGATCATCGAGACGCTCCAGGGCGCCAAGCAGAACGTCATCGTGCAGAAGTTCGTGGCCGAGAGCAAGGGCAAGGACGTGCGCGCGCTGGTGGTGGGCGATCGCGTCGTCGCCGCAATGCGCCGCGTCGCGCAGGGCCAGGAGTTCCGCAGCAACGTCCACCGCGGCGGCAAGACCGAGACGGTGACGCTGGACCCCACCTACGAAGAGGCCGCCGTCCGCGCCGCGCAGATCATGGGCCTGCGCGTAGCCGGCGTCGACCTGCTGGAGAGCAACGAGGGGCCGCAGGTGATGGAGGTCAACTCCTCACCCGGCATGGAAGGGATCGAGACCGCGACGGGCCTCGATGTCGCCGGCTCGATCATCGACTTCATCGCCAACCAGGTCGATTTCCCCGAGATCGACATCCGCCAGCGGCTGACCGTGAGCGTCGGCTACGGCGTTGCGGAGATCCACATCCCCGAGGGGTCCGACTTCGTCGGCAAAACCATCGAGCAATCGGGACTGCGCGAGCGCGACCTGACCGTCCTGACCGTCAATCGGGGGACGGCGGTCTACTCCAACCCGCGCGGCAGCCGCATGCTCGAGGCCCACGACCGCCTGCTCTGCTACGGCAAGCTCGAGACCATGCGAGATCTCGTGCCCGGCCGCAAGAAGCGCACACGCAAGTCGCGCATCGCCAAGCTCGATCCGCAGTGGGTCAGCGACCTGGAGAGCAACTCATGACCCAGCGCGTCGGGGTGCTGTCGTGGACCGACCTGGACGTCCGGGCCGGCGATCACAAGGAAGGAAGCCTCGTCGTCTCCGAGAGCTACGCCGGCGTGGACATCGCCATTCCCTTCAGCGTCTGGCGGGGCGAGCGGGATGGTCCAGCGGTCTTCATCACCGCCGCCGTCCACGGCGATGAGATCAACGGCACCGGCGCCATCCGGCACATCCTGATGCAGTGGCCCTTCACGCTCGCCGCCGGCACGCTCGTGATGGTGCCCGTGGTCAACCTCATGGGCTTCGAGCGTCACAGCCGCTACCTGCCCGACCGGCGGGATCTCAACCGATCCTTCCCGGGTTCGGCTTCGGGCAGCCTGGCCGCTCGCCTGGCCAACGCGGTGTTCCAGGGCCTCATCAAGCCCTGCCAGTGCGGCATCGACCTGCACACCGCGGCCGTGCGTCGGACGAACTTCCCCAACGTCCGGGCCGACATGAACCAGCCCGAGACCGCCGCCCTGGCGCGGGCTTTCGGCGCCGAGCTGACGGTCCACAGCGGCGGCCCCGACGGCTCGCTGCGCGCCGCGGCGGGCCAGGCCGGCATCCCGACCATCATCCTCGAAGCCGGAGAGGTCTGGAAGGTCGAGCCAACCTACGTCGAGCACGCCGTCCGCGGCATCCGAAACTGCCTGATCCATCTGGGCATGGTCGAGGGCGAGCCCGAGCCGCCGGCCTATCGCATCGAGGTCGACGACTCACGGTGGATCCGCGCCGAGCACGGCGGCTTCCTGAGCTTCCATGTCGGCCCCGGAAGCATGGTGACCAAGGGCGAGGCCATCGCGACCAATACCGACCTGCTCGGCTACGAGAAGAACGTGATCGAGGCGCCGCGTTCGGGCATCGTGCTGGGCATGACCACCATCCCCAGCGTGTCGCCGGGCGATCCGATCTGCCACATCGCCTTCGCCAGCAGCGGCGATCTGGAGAAGGCCGAGGCCGCCCAGGACGCGCTGGACGAAGCCCACCTGCACGAGCGCACGCGAGAAGACCTCGCCCGCAACCTGCACGTGAGCGAGGTCTTCGATGAAGCCGAGAGCGAAGCGGGCGAGGACGACTAGGCCTTCGTGACGCTCTCTTCGAGCACGTCGATCCGGCGATCACCCGTGCCGGCTGGAGGGGGAAGTTCATCGACCCGTCGCTCGGGCGCTTCCAGCCTGAACCGGCCGATCATCGTTTGGACCTGGGACATCTTCTCGAACAGCCGTTCGAGCGAGTCCGCCGAGTGCTCGGCGCCCTGGGTCGCTTCGCCGATGGCCTCGTTGATCGAGTTGATGCTGTTGCTGATCTGATCGCTCGCGCTGGTCTGCTCGCCCATCGAGTTGGAGATGTCCGCGACCAGTTCGACGACGCGCTCGGTGCTCTGGGAGATGCGTTGCAGGCTCTCGCCCGCCTCGCTCGCCCGACTCCGCCCGGCGGCGACACGCTCGCGCCCCGCCTGCGTGCGCTCGACCGCCTTGACGGTTTCCTCCTGGATCGCGGTGATCGACTGGGCGATCTCGTCGGTCGCCTGGGTCGTGCGATCGGCCAGCTTGCGAACTTCGTCGGCGACCACCGCGAAGCCGCGCCCGTGCTCGCCGGCCCGGGCCGCCTCGATGGCCGCGTTGAGCGCCAGCAGGTTCGTCTGGTCGGCGATGTCGTTGATGACCTCGGTGATCCGGCCGATGTCCTCGCTGCGCGTTCGCAACTGCTCGATGCTCGCGACGGTTGACTCCACCGAGTCGGAGATCTGCTCCATGTCCGAGATGGTCGCACTCACGGTGTTGCTGCCCTCGCCGGCCAGCGAGCCGGCCTCGGCGGCCTGGGAGTTGGTCACCTGCGTCCGATCGGCGACCTGCTGGATCGACGCAGCGAGCTCCTCCACGGCCGCGGTGATCTGGTAGACCTGCTGCTGCTGCTGGCGAAGGTTCTCCGCGGTCGATGTCCCACGGCGAGCCAGTTCCTTGGCGGCTTCGCTGACCTCGTTGGTCGCCCCACGGACCGAAACGATGATGACCTGCACCTTCTCGACGAACTTGTTGAACGCCTCGGCGAGCGAGCCAAGCTCGTCCGAGCGGCCGGCGTCGGCGCGCTGCGTCAGGTCGCCGTCGCCCTCTGCGATCTCCGTCAGGCGGTCGGTCAGAGCGCTGATGGGCCGCGTGATGCTCCGGGCCGTCAGTAGCGACAGCACCCCGGCGATCAGCAGGCCCACGCCAAGCGCGATGAAGCTCCAAAGCTTCGCGCTCGTCGCGGCGCCGACCGCTCCCTCCTGCCCGCGTGCGGTGTCTTCGTCGAGCGTTTCCATGATGCCATACCACTGCTTCAGAATGCCATCGCTCAATGCACGCACGTTGGTGGCCAGATCGCTCCGCTCGGCCAGCAGGGGACGCATCCGATTGAATTCGTCCGTGTACGCGGCGACCGCCTCGGACAGCGCGCCGATGCCGGGCGTTTCCAGATCCATGCCCCGGATCAACCGCAGGTCTTCCTTCACGCCCTCCAGGTACTGCTCGGCGCGATCGAAGTACCGGACCGCCCCAGAGATGCCCGCACGCTGCGCATACGAGTCGGCCATCGCCAGTCGCCAGTCCAGATCCGCCGCCAGCGACACAAGATCGGGCAGTTTCTGCTCGAGCGCGTGCTCGCGCAGCGCCTCGGCCCGCTCGTGCACGCCAAGGGCCAACGGATCGAGCGACGACTCGCGAAGCGTCTCGCACGCCTCACGCAACGCATGCAGCCGCTCGGCTCCCGTGATGAACTGGGGCGTCTTCTGCTCGGCGATCGCGAGCATCTCCCGGCGGGCCGGATTCTGGAGGTATTCCTCCGCCAGAGCCGTGAGCCGTTGCATCTCGGCCCGGTCCCTGGTGAAGGCCTCCATGTACTCGGGCTTGCCCTCGGCCAGGTATCGCTCCAGGCCGAGCTCGGCCGCATACACCGCCGACCGCGCCTGGGCCACAACCTGGCTGTCGGCGGACATCTCCGCGAGGTAGTCCACGCGCGTCGAGGTCGTCAAGAGCCCGATGATGCCCGCCCCGGCGGCGCACGCGCCCGCGAGCGAAACCGCCCCAAAACCCAAAGCAAGCCGACGTCCGATTGTCAACCGCATCATGCATCTCCCTTCACCGATCGACGACGAGCCGATCGCCAAGCCATGGCTCAGGGATCGACCGAGCCTGAGGCCCGATGCACGCCGCCGATGCCTGTCGAGGGGAGATGCGGTTGTCAGTCAGGAAACGTCTCGAACCCGATTCCGGGGAGGAACGTGGCTCAGGACGCCTGCCGGGCGCGGATCTCGGCCAAAGACGGACCTTGCGTGGCCGTCGGCGCCGCCGGCAAACCCCCAAGACTCGGGGGGTCGGGCTCGACCGCGGCCGAGGTGTCGCCCTCGTTCCCGATGCGGATCGCCTGAGCGCCGCCCTTGCCCGAGAAGGCCATGTCCAGCAACTGATCGTCGAAGCCATCGGGGGACTGCCCCGTCCGGGCGTAGACGTACAGCACGGCATTGGTGATCGAATCGAGCGTCATCGAGACCAGCGCCATCAGCCCCATCCAGGCGACACCGAGGATCAGCCCCAGCCCCGAGATGATCGGATCTCCCGTCGCCATGGCCAGGAACATCACCACGCCGCCGAAGAAGATGCCCACCCCCACGAAGATGCCGTTGGCCCAGTTGGCCACCAGCCCCTCGCCCCAGGTCTGCTTCACCAGCGAGAACGAGCGGCCGATCGCCTTGTGCGCCGGCGCCCGCTCCACGATGAGCACCGGCACCACGAAGTAGGTCATCGCCGTCCATGCCGAGCCCAGCAGCAGCGCGATGATCTTGCCCACGAGCTTGGATCGCTGCTCGATCATCTTGAGCGCAAAGCCCACCGAAGCGGCGATGACCGCCCACATCAGGATGAGGCTGAGCCGGTCCCACGCGATGCGGAGCCCATCGCTGAGCTTGTAGGGCCGCCCATCCAGGTGCATCATGGTCACCCCGATGAGCGCGGCGTTGAAGAACAGCATCACGAAGTAGCAACAGAAGTACAGGAGGAACATCACCAGCATCTGCCCGGCCCCGGCGTTGGGGTCCTCCGACAGGAAGATGTTCCGCCCCGTCGTCGTTCCCACGATCGGCGCCACGAAGCTGGCCACCACCGCCAGCGCGGC
Organism: Phycisphaerales bacterium; assembly: GCA_040219675.1. Taxonomy (GTDB): domain Bacteria; phylum Planctomycetota; class Phycisphaerae; order Phycisphaerales; family UBA1924; genus JAHCJI01. The sequence goes on from JAVJRZ010000005.1 coordinate 334,099, forward strand.
GATCGAGCTCAGCAGTGGGAAGACGATGAGCTTCTTGTTCTCAAGGAGCAACTGGAAGCTGGCCATACCCAGTGCCCAGCCATTGCGCAGTCGTGTGAACATGCCTTGCCTCCACGGACGCCGAACGCGGCGGCCTTCATGGAAGCGCATCGACACATCGGGCAAACCCGTGAACTTAGAAGGGCAGCCGCATGCCAGGCCAAGGCGGGCTGTCACGGCTGCATCGGTCCGGTGGACGCCCCTCAGCCGCGGCCGAGCACCAACGCGGGCCGATAACGCTGGCCCAGGATCGCGTCGGCGTCGGCGCCCATCCAACTGCCCAGCACGCCCGAGTAGATGTGCCGGAAGTCCAGCGTGTGCTTCAGGTCGCCGTTGTCCAGGTCGCTCATCGACGGGTGCGTGCCGTGCACGCCCGGGCGCACCATGGGTCCAAAGAGGAACATGGGGGCGGCGGTGCCGTGGTCGGTGCCGCCGCTGGCGTTCTGCGACACGCGCCGCCCGAACTCGCTGAAGGTCAGCGTCATCACGCGGCCGTCGTTGCCCTGGGCCTTGAGGTCCTGGTAGAACGCCTGGATCGACGTGGCCATCTGCCGCAGCAACTGCGCGTGGCGGCCGTTCGCAGCGCCCTGTCCGGCGTGCGTGTCGAATCCGCCCAGCGTGGCGTAATAGATCCGAGTCTTCATCCCGGCCCGGATCATCTGCGCGATCATCGACAACTGGCGAGCCAGGCCGTTGCCGGGGTATTGCGCCAGCGGCTGGGTCGAGACCGCTTGTCGGATCATGTCGCTGCTGACCTGCGCATCGAGCGCGGTCTTGGTCAGGAAGTCGGCATTGCTCTGACCGGTGCTCGCGCCATCCCGCCGATTCAACTCGTCGTAGCGGCCCTTGAGGGCGGCGTCATGATCCTCGCCTAACCATCGGAAGACCTCGGCGTTCTCGAACGAAACCGGGTTCACCTTCCGGCCCTGCATCGCCAGCGGCGCATCGCGCCCGATGGCGACCGCCGGCGGCGAGCCCTCGAGCGAGCCGCTCTCGCCCTTGCCAAAGCCCACGCACTCACTGTCCAGGTACCGGCCGATCCAGCCCTCGCCCGTACCACTGGTGTCGGCGGTGTGCCAGATGTCCATGCTCTTGAAGTGCGAGCGATTGGGGTTGGGATAGCCCACGCCCTGGAAGACCGAGCACAGCCCCTCGTCGTAGAGCCCCTTCATCGCGTCGAGCGCCGGGTGCAGGCCCAGCCCCTGGCGTGCGTCGAGTTCCAGCACGTTCTGCCGCGGGATGCCGATGCCGCGCCGCGCCCGGTAGTACTCGTCCATGCCATAGGGCACCACGGTGTTCAGCCCGTCGTTGCCGCCCGAGAGTTGCACAACGACGAGCACGCGGTCCTCGGGCACGCCCGCCAGGCTGCTGAGCATCGCCGAGGGCGAGGGCAGGCCCAGCGCCGTGCTCTGCACGAACCCCGGCGCCGCAACCGTCGCCGAGGCGAGCAGCATCCCGCGCTCCAGGAACGCCCGCCGCGTAAAGGCCTTCGAATCGTGCAGGTCCATCGCTCGGTCCCTCCCGCCGCACGTCAGCCGCGCGGCTTGCTCTTCAGCACAACTGATACTCGGGCATCGCCGTCACCAGCAACAGCATATCGCGCATCGCCTCGCCGTCCCGTGCCCCGCCCCGTCGCGAGAGCACTTCCTGCAACGAGTCTACCGCATGCGCGGGCGTTCGCCCAAGGGTGTATTCCAGCACGCTCTTGACGATGTGCTGGTCATCCCCATCGCCCAGGGCCTCCTGCAACTCGCCCAGGATCGGCCCGGGGTCGTACGGCTGGCGATCGGCCAGCGCATCGACGCCGCCCGGCCGCCGCCCGGTCAGCAGGAACGCCATCGTGTTCTGGCGTACGAACATCGTCGACGTGTTGATCCACGTCCGCCCGCCCGGCCAGCCCGCCACCGAAGGCGGGAAGAACAGGCTCTGGCCCATCAGGTCCATCGCGTCCAGCAGCGCCGAAAGATCGCGCACGGGCGTGCGCAGCTCGCGAACACCGCCCACGACCAGGTCGGCCGGGCTCTTGATCCGCTGGCCGCGCACCGGCTCGCTATAGAAGTGCTCGCTCAGGAACAGCTCGCGCAGCACCGGCTTGATCTCGTAGCGACTGCGCACGAACGTCGTCCGCATCTCGTCGAGCACGGAGCGCACGACCGGATCGTCCTCGCGCGGGTCGTCGGCCAGGTCGCCCACGAAGTACGCGTACAGCTTGCGCGTCATGAACGCACCGGTCGCACGCTGCGCGAGGATGCCGTCGACGAATCCGTCGCCATCGAACTCGGCCGTTCGTCCGAAGATCCGCTTGCGTCCGCCGTCGTGGTTCTCGCGGTTGAACACGAACTCGTCATCGCGGAAGGTATAGCCCGTGAGCGCGCGGGCGCCTTCCTTGATGTCGCGCTCGCTGTACGTGCCCACGCCCATCGAGAACAGCTCCATCAGCTCTCGGGCGAGGTTCTCGTTGGGCCGCCCCGCGCGGCTGTCGTTGTTGTCCAGGTACGCGAGCATCGCCGGATCGCGGATGATCTCGCGCATGAGCTGCCCGTAGTTGCCCAAGGCATGCTTGCGGAATCGCTGGTTCTGCAGGAACATGTGATAGCTGTCTTCGATCGTCCGGTAGCTGGTCGCGAAGTGGCCGTGCCAGAACAGCGTCATCTTCTCTTCCAGCGGGCGCGGCGTCTCGATCATCCGACGCAGCCACCACCGCTGGATCTCGCGCATCTGCCGGCGGTCCTGAACCTGGGCCTGCTGGCGCATGGCGCGCAATTGCGCGAGCGCATCCTCGTTGCGCGTGCGCCGCGCCTGGGCCGCGATGCGCTGCTCTTGCTCCGAGTAAGGCCGCATGATGTTGCGATCGAACAGGTCGGCCTCGGGCGAGTCATCCCGCACATCGGGCGTCTCGAGCAGGTAGTCCACCGCCCGCTCGGGCCCAAGGCCCGCGATGGCCGAGATCTGCGCGGGCGTGCCGCCGAAGCCGGCGCGCCACAGCAGGTGTCGAGCCTGGGCAAACCCAAACCGCGAGGCCTCCAGCGGCTCCCAGGCCCGACGCATCGCCTCGCGCGTCTGCCGTGCCGAGATCGTGGTCTGCGCGAACCTTGCCATCGCCATGCTCCGTCGGGGTTGCCCGCGATGCTGCCCGGCCGATCCCCCTTGCCATCGGCCGCTCCAATGCCATCAACGCGGCGCGGCACCCGTGCATTGCATCGGCCACCGCCCGTTCGAGGCTCTACCAGACTCTTTTGTGGGCCTACGCGACCGCGGGTTGCAGCGCATCGGCCCGCCGCGAGGCCAGCACAAGGCCGCCCCAGACGATCGCCGCGCTGGCCGTGGCCAATAACAGAGCGCCGTTCGCCTGGTGCGCGAAGGTCACCAGGGCCGTCGCCGCGGGGATGTGGGCGGTCTCGGCGAGCTGGTCGGCCGTGGGCACGACGCGGCGTTCGCCGCCGGTGACCAGCGCGAAGGCGGCCCAGCCCAGCGCGAATTGCAGGATCACGACGGTGAACATCAGCCGACCAAGCCGGCCGCACACGCGGGCGCCCCGTCGATCTTCATGGGCGGCGTTCTCGTCGCGCTGTGCCGCCCCCTGCCCCATGAGGGCAAAGGCCACCACGCTGGAGAGCACCACAACCACGATCGAGAAGCCCATGTGCCCGTGCAAAGCCGGGCCCGCCCAGCCCACAGGCTCGGCGGCCATGCTGCCATGCCGATACATCGCCCCGAGCACCAGTTGCAGCACCAGCGACATCAGCAGCAACCAGGACGCGGTGCGGACCCAGACCCGAGGCCGATCCAGAGCACGAAGCCTGTGCGCCAGCGGCGACATCCAGGCCGCGAACATCACCATCGCCGCGAAGTACGCCTGCCCGAGCACGCCGTGGATGGTGCCCAGCAGCGGGTTGGCCTCGGTCACGCGCGTGCCGCCCAGCACGCCCTGAGCGCTCACCATCAGGATCAGCGCCGCCGCCGCCTGCGCGGGCCGATTCTTGGCCAGGCCCGTGAGATACCACACCACGCTGCCGATCGCCACGGCCAGCCCGAAGCCGCCGAAGGTCATGCCGTCGAGCGTCCCGCCGGTGTGCAATCGCAGCCCGACCACGAGCAACGCCCCGACGACCACGACCGCCGCGAGCGACGCCGGCACGTCCAGCCGCTTTCGCAGGTCGGGCGTGCACCACACGAAGATCGCCAGCGCGATGGTCGTCACTCCAACCAAAGATCCGAACAGCCGGTGCGTGTGCTCCAGGAACACCCGCGGGTCGGCCATCAGCGCGATGGGGTAGAGGAACATGTTGGCCCCGTACGTGCCAGGCCAGTCCGGGACCGCCAGGCCCGAGCCGGTGCTGGTCACCAGCCCGCCCAGCAGCAGCAGGGGGGCAACGGCCGCCGCGGCCACGATGGCCATCCTCGACGCCCAGAACGCCGCGGGCCGCCGCTCGGGCGTGCGACCGACCAAGCCGCCTACGAGGCCGAAGATGGCCCCGCCGACGACGCTCGCGCCCACGAAGCCCAGCATGGCCATGCCCGCCGACGGCGTCAGCCCCTGCGAGCCCTGGGCCGGGGCCCCTCCCTCCATGCTCTCAGAGACCAGCGAGCCCATGATGAGCAGATTCAGCAGGGCCGCGATCAGGGCGGTCCCAGCCCCGGCGGCCCAGCCCAGCCGCTTGCCGCCAAACATGCCGCCCACCACGGCACCGGCCACGACCAGCAGGGCCATGCCGGGCCCGGCGACAGCGGCGGGCAGGTCGAGCCAGGGCTGATGTCCGATAAGCCAAACCAGCCACATCGAGATCGCCGTCGCAAAGCCCAGCACCACGACCGGGCCGGTGATCGACCCCAATGAGGCGGGCGGTCTGTCGGCGGGGCTGGCTTCGACGGCGTGCACGGGCGGCTCCTTGACGGTTTGAGGCCGAGCAACACTCGACTGAGACTCGTTCTCAATTTCCGTAAAACAGTACTTTTTTCTGTCTGATGGTACGCCGCTGGCTGCTTTCGGGGTCGCCCCATGGGATTATTGCAGCACCGGCGGGCCCTCTGGGGGCCCGGCGGAGCTTCGTGATCCGGCACGAACCGCCTCTCGGGAGGCGGGGCTGTGTACGGGAGCATGGGAGGCGTCCGGTGTCCGTTCGATTCCCGATCTGGATGAACGTCTTGCCCACGGTGGGCGCGGTTGGCGGGGCTGCAGGCCTGGTCGCCACGATCGCCATCGTGACGCACTATTTCACGCCCGAGTACTGGGAGGTCGGCTACATGCCCACCCAGCCCGGCTCGGGTTTTAGCCATCAGATCCACGCCGGCAAGCTCGGCATGGACTGCCGGTATTGCCACACCAACGTGGAGAAATCGGCCGAGGCCAACGTGCCCCCGGTGTCGACGTGCATGGGCTGCCACACCGACGGCATGCTTGCGCCGACGTACGACCCCGGCGAGAAGGTCGAATTCGTGCGCACGGCGTGGACCGAGGACGCGTCGATCCCCTGGGCGCGGATCCACAAGCTGCCCGACTACGTGCGCAACTTCCCCCACCACGTGCACATCAACGCGGGCGTGAGCTGCTACTCGTGCCACGGCCAGATCGAGGCGATGCCCATCGTCTACCAGGCCCACAGCCTGAGCATGGCCTGGTGCCTTGATTGCCACCGCGGCGTCGAGGATTCGATGTACGGCGAAGACGATCCGGCCAAGTACCTCGTGCCCCACGACCGCGTGACGGACGTGGAGTGGGCCGAGCAGACCTGGCTTGGCGACATGGCCGGCACCGAGGCGCAGCGCGTCCAGGCGATGCAGGTGCTCGAAGGCATCCGCCGCGCCCCGCCCGAGAACTGCGGCGCCTGCCACTACTAGCCGCTCGCTCCCGTCCGCTCGAATCAGGCTCGCCAGCCGGAGAATCACCGCATGGCAGAGAAGACCATCGATCAATGCCCCTCGACCCGCGGCAAGCGCGAGGTCGATCGCACGCCTCGACAACTGGCCGAGTCGTCCGGCCGCAAGGTGTGGCGCAGCGTCGACGAGTTCGTGGACAAGCCCGAGTTCCGCGACTGGCTCCAGCGCGAGTTTCCCGCACGCGCCAGCGAACTGCTCGAGGGCTCGCGCCGCGACTTCCTGAAGGTCATGGGCGCGTCGCTCGCCCTGGCTGGCGCGGCGACGATCCCCGGCTGCCGTCGCCCCGAGCACAACATCATGGCCTACTCGCGCGAAGTGCCCGAGCACCAGGTGCCAGGCCGCGCGAAGTACTACGCCACCGCGATGCCCCTGCCCGGCGGCGGGGCCGAGGGCATCCTTGCCGAAACGCACGAGGGCCGGCCGACCAAGATCGAGGGCAACCCGCTGCACCCGATTAATCAGGGGCGCTCCAGCGTCTGGTCGCAGGCGGGCGTGCTCGATCTGTACGACCCCTATCGCCTCATGCAGGTGACTTTCGACAACCCCGCCCGCGGCCCGCTCGAGGCGACGTATGACGACTTCGCCGTCTGGGCTCGCAGCAACGACGGCTTCGGCAAGTACGACGCCAGCGGCGGCCGCGGCCTGGCGTTCGTCGCCGGCAAGCAGACCAGCCCCACGCGCGACGCCATGCGCGACGCCGTCCTGCGACGCTGGCCCAACGCCACGTGGATCGCCTACGAGCCGCTGGAGAATCCCAACGCGGTCGAGGCATCGCGCCTCGCCTTTGGCCAGCCCATGGCCGAGGAGCTGCGCCTCGACAACGCCAAGCGCATCGTGCTGGTCGAGCGCGACCCGGCGTACCACGAGAACGACGAGCTGCGCAACGCCCGCGGCCTGGTCGCCCAGCGCGCGCCGATGGGCGCGACCGACGCCGACGGCAACCCGGTGGACATGAGCCGCATCTACGCGGTCGAGGGCTCGCTCTCGGTCTCGGGCGGCAAGGCCGATCACCGCATGCGCCTGGCCCCCTCGCTCCAGCCGGCCTTCGTGGTCGCCCTGGCCAAGGCGCTCATGGCCCGCCTCGGCGGCGACGCGGGCATCCGCGCCGCCATCGACGCCGTGCCGGTGCCCCAGGGCGTCTCGCTCACCGAGGCCTGGGTCGAGCAGTGCGCCGCCGACCTGGCCGAGCATCGTGGTGAGTCGATCGTGCTCGTTGGCCCCTCGCTGCCCCTGGGTGTGCACGCCCTGGTCCACGCGGTGAACGCGGCGCTGGGCGCCATCGGACCGGTGGTCCGCTACCGGCCCATGCCCAGCGATATCGCCATGAACGGCCACCGGGAGTTGGTCGAACTGGGCGAAGCCATCGATGGCGGCCAGGTCAGCACGATTGTGTGCCTGAACGCCAACCCCGTGTACGACGCGCCGACCGAGGCGAGGTTCGCCGAACGGTTCGCCAAGGTGCCCTCGCGCGTGACGCTCAGCGTGCACGACACCGAGACCGCCGCCGCCTCGACGTGGCGCCTCAACGGCACGCACTTCCTCGAGCAGTGGGGCGATGTGCGCGCCGCCGACGGCACGCTCAGCGTCATCCAGCCCATGATCGCGCCGCTGTACTTCGGCAAGAGCGAGATCGAGTTGCTGGCCTTCCTCGCCGGCGAGATGTTCGAGGAAGAGGCCCGGCTGACCCACCTGGAAGAGACCGCCCGCAAGCACGGCGCGGTCGTCGTCGACGGCGACGAGGGCCCCACGCGCCTGGGCAACGCCGACGGCGTCTTCCCCGAGGACAACACCGAAGCGGGCGGCTCCGATCTGCCGACCTGGCCCGATGGACACCACGCCGTCCGCGCCGTCTGGCGGCAGGTCATGCGAGACCGCTTCGGCGTGTCAAACCGGGCCGAGTTCGAGAAGCGCTGGCGTCGTGCGTTGCACGACGGCCTGGTGACCAACTCGACCGACCCCGCCCAGTCGCCCTCGACCAATATGGGCGCACTGGCCAACGCCATCCGCACCATCCGCGTGGGCGCGACGCCCTCCGAGGCCGCGCTCGACGTGCTCTTCACCGGCGGCCGGACCTTCGATGGTCGCTACGCCGGCAACGCGTGGTTGCAGGAACTGCCCGACATCGGCACCATGACCACCTGGGACAACCCGGCGCTCATCAGCCCGGCAACGGCCCAGAAGATGGGCCTCGTGCCCGGCGGCGACAACCCCAAGCACGTGTACCTGCGCGAGCACACCACCGGCAAGATGGTCCGCCTGAACGTCAACGGACGGACGCTCGAGCTGCCGGTGTGGATCTGCCCGGGCCTGGCCGACGACACGGTCGTCCTACGCCTGGGCTACGGCCGCACGCGTGGCGGCCCGGTTGCCGAGGGCTCGGGCTTTGATACCTTCAAGCTGCGGTCGGCCGGCCAGTACGCCGCGACGGGCGCCGAGATGGAGCGCGTGCCGGGCGACTACTGGATCGCCAGCACGCAGAACCACTGGTCGCTCGAGGGCCGCACCGAGATCGTGCGTCGCGTCGAGCTGCCCGCATGGCGCAAGTACGGCGACATGGAGATCGACTGGAACGACGAGTACGAGCTCGCCACCAGCCGGCTGAACTTCGCCGAGCAACTCGGCACGGTGAGCCACACGCCGCCGAACCGCGCGATCTACCACAACCCCTACAACAAGGGCACGGGCGAGGACGCCGATGGCAAGACCGATGCCGAGCCCGGATCGACCTATGCCCAGGGCCCGCAGTGGGGCATGACGATCGACATGGCCTCTTGCACGGGCTGCGGCGTGTGCACGATCGCCTGCCAGAGCGAGAACAACATCCCCGTCGTGGGTAAGCAGGAAGTGGCCAAGGGCCGCGAGATGACGTGGATCCGCGTCGACCGCTACTTCGTGGGCGACGACCTGAACGATCCCGAAGAGATCCTGCAGCAGCCGGTGGCCTGCGTGCACTGCGAGAACGCGCCCTGCGAGGTGGTGTGCCCAGTCAACGCGACCGTGCACGGGCCCGAGGGGCACAACTACATGGTGTACAACCGCTGCATCGGCACGCGGTACTGCGCCAACAACTGCCCGTACAAGGTTCGCCGATTCAACTTCTTTGATTACGGCACCAAGCAGCTCGACGGCGGGCTCAACCCCGAGACCAGCGAGGCGACGGGCGGCTTCTTCGACGACAAGCTGCCGCCCAACCAGCACTTCATCCCGCCGCGCCTGCGTTCGAGGCTCAGCGAGATCGAGAAGCTCCAGAAGAACCCCAACGTCACGGTGCGTTCGCGCGGCGTGATGGAGAAGTGCACCTACTGCATCCAGCGCACCAACAACGCCAAGATCGAGGCCAAGCTCAAGGGCATCGAGGGCGTCCCCGAGGGCTTCGTGCAGACCGCCTGCCAGCAGGCCTGCCCGACGAACTCGATCGTCTTTGGCGACATCCTCGACCCCGACAGCGCCGTCTCCAAGACCCGGCGCAGCGGCCGAAACTACGCCGTGCTGGGCTACCTCAACACCCGCCCGCGCACGACGCACCTGATGGCGGTGTACAACCCCAACCCCGAGATCCTCAAGGTCACGGACGAAACCCGCTACAAGTACCTCGACTGGCACCCCCACGACGTGAAGTGGTTCAATAAGGGCCTGGAGCCCCACTACCAGCACCTCGACGGGCACGGCGGGGACCATGGGGACGGCCACGGCGGCGAGGGCGGCGAGCCCCACGCGTCGATCGGTTCCAGTTTTATCGACCTCAATCGGCGTGACGAAGACGCCGGGTATGCCTTGAGCCTGAAGGTGCTCAAGGGCGCCGTGGCACAGGGAGGGCTGCTGTGAGCCACTTGCCTCCGGACCAACTGACGGCAGATCGCCTGGCGGGCCGAGCGCCCGACGCCAGCGACTGGACGCCCGAGCCCGGCAGCGGCGATGGCTCGCTGACCGAGGACCCCTCGTACCGCGCGCCGCTGGTGCTCAACAACCGCTCGGTGCACGAGATCACCGAGATCGTGTGCGGGTACGCCGAGAAGAGCCCCGGCCGCTGGTGGCTGCCGCTCTTTGGCATGGCCGCCAGCATCGCCGGCATGGGCCAGTTGATGATCCTGTACCTGATCATCACCGGCGTGGGCGTCTGGGGCCTGACCAACCAGGTCGACTGGGCCTGGGACATCACCAACTTCGTGTTCTGGATCGGCATCGGCCACGCCGGCACGCTGATCTCGGCCATCTTGTGCCTCTTCAAGCAGCAGTGGCGCACGGCCGTGAACCGCTCGGCCGAGGCGATGACGATCTTCGCGGTGATCTGCGCGGGCATCTTCCCGGGCATCCACGTGGGTCGCGCCTGGATGGCATGGTTCCTGGCCCCCCTGCCCAACAGCAACTGGATCTGGCCCAACTTCCGCAGCCCGCTGCTGTGGGACGTGTTCGCGGTGAGCACCTACGCCACCGTCTCGACGCTCTTCTGGTTTATGGGCATGATCCCCGACCTGGCGACGCTGCGCGACCGGGCCGACCTGCGGCTGCGGCAGAACCCCCACCAGGCACGCCTGCCCTTCACGCCCTTTAAGCCCGACATGCTGCGGGTGTACATCTACGGCCTGCTGGCCTTTGGCTGGCGCAACAGCAGCCGCCACTGGATGCGCTACGAGAAGGCGTACATCCTGCTGGCCGGCCTCTCGACCCCGCTGGTGCTCAGCGTGCACTCGATCGTGTCGTTCGACTTTGCGACCTCGATCCTGCCCGGCTGGCACACCACGATCTTCCCGCCCTACTTCGTCGCGGGCGCCGTGTTCGGCGGGTTCGCCATGGTGCTGTTCCTGCTGATCCCCTGCCGTGAATTGTTCCCCAACATGAAGGACTTGCTCACCCTCCGCCACCTGGAGAACATGAGCAAGATCCTGCTATGCACGGGCATGCTGGTGGGCTTTGCCTACGCGATGGAGTTCTTCATCGCCTGGTACGGCGGCAACGACTTCGAGTACGCCGTCTTCGCCTACAACCGCGCCCTGCCGATCTGGCTCCACGAAGATGGCGCCCCGTACTGGTGGGCCTACTGGACCATGATCATCTGCAACGTCTTCAGCCCCCAGGTCTTCTGGGTGAAGGCCCTGCGGCGCAACCCGGTGGTGATCTGGATCGTGGCGCTGCTGGTGACCATCGGCATGTGGTTCGAGCGATTCGTCATCATCGTCACCAGCCTCCACCGCGCGTTCCTGCCGGGCGAATGGCACATGTTCTACCCCACCTGGGTCGACATCCTCACGTTCGTCGGCTCGTGCGGCATCTTCCTCACGCTGTTCCTGCTGTTCCTGCGATTCCTGCCGATCTTCCCGATCGCCGAGATCAAGGCCATCCTGCCCGAGGCCGATCCGCACGGCCACGATGACCACGGCCACGGCCATGGGCATAACCAGGCGCACGGCCCCGGCTCGGGCGGCGTGGGCCATGGCGCCAGCGTGATCGATTCGGCAGATCCAGACGCACCCACCCAAGGGGAGGGCCACTGATATGGGCATCCTCGGTTTTCCATCGAAGGTCGACCACGGCTTCCGCACGCCCGATGGCGGTGTCATCCACGGCGTGATGGCCGAGTTCAAGACCGCCGCCGACGTGTACCACGCCGCCGAGCAGGTCCGCGACGCGGGCTTCAAGAAGTGGGACGTGTTCGCGCCCTTCCCCATCCACGGCATCGACGAGGCCATGGGCATGAAGCGCACCATCCTGCCTTGGATCGTCGCGGGCGGCGCCATCACCGGCGTGAGTCTCGCGCTGCTCATGCAGTGGTGGATGAGCGCCGTCGACTACCCGCTCGTCGTGCAGGGCAAGCCCTACGACTCGTGGGAGCCCTTCGTTCCGATCACCTTCGAGCTCGGCGTGCTGTTCTCGGCGTTCGCCACGCTCCTGGGCATGCTGGCCCTCAATGGCCTGCCGCGGTGGAACCATCCGCTGCTGAAGAACGACCGCTTCCTGCGCACGAGCGATGACGTGTTCGCCATCGTCATCGAGGCGGGCGATTCCAAGTTCCAGGGCGAAGAGACGGTGGCCATGCTCCAGGGCCTGGGCGCCGGGCACGTCGAACTGGTGGAGGAGTGAGGCAGATGGACACGACCCGTCGAAACACGCCCGCCCCCACCATCGTCGCCGCAGCCGTGCTGGCGGCCGGGCTGGCGATGACCCTGTCGATGACCGGCTGCCGCGGCGATCGCTCCGAGGAGCGGCCGCGACAGTTCTTCCCGGACATGGACGACAGCCCGAAGTTCAAGCCGCAAACCGAGACGGACTTCTTCGCCGACGGCCGGGCCATGCGTCCGCCCGCCCAGGGCACCGTGGCCTTTGGCGCGTTCTCGTTCGCTGAAGAGTCGATCCGCGATGACGCCGACTGGGCCCAGCCCTTCCTCCGCGAGCGGCAGGACATGCTCGCCGAAGACACCACGATGTACACCGGCCTGAACGCCGACGGCACGTCCGTCGTCATGATGCCGATGGAACTGACCAACGAGCTGCTGGCCCGAGGCGAGGAACGCTTCAACATCTACTGCGCCGCCTGCCACGGGTACGCGGGCGACGGCATGGGCATGGTCGGCCGGCGCTGGTCGGCCCCGGTGCCCAGCTTCCACGATGCGAAGTACAAGGACCGCGGCGAGCCCACCGGCACCGACGGCCACCTGTTCCACATCGCACGCAACGGGCTGAAGCACCCCGACGGTCGCTACCGCATGCCCGGCTACGGCCACGCCCTGACCGCCGAGGACACATGGGCCGTGGTGGCCCACATCCGCGTGCTCCAGCAGGCCTTCGACAACGATCCGCAATCCCTGCCCACCGAGGCCCGGCAACAGCTCGAGTCCGGCGGCCGACCGACGCAAGGGGGTGGCCAATGAGCCACATCACCGCGAACCAGCCCATGGATCAGCACGCCGACGACCACACGCCGGCGCACCTGAGCGATCCGGCCCTACGCAGTGAGAACATCACGCTCGAGCCCCAGCACGTTGGCCTGGCGTCGAAGGTGCTGCTGGGCCTGGGCGTGCTGGGCATCGCCATCGCCATCATCGGCGGCTTCGTGCTCGCCGGCGACGGCCGCGCCAGCGCCGCCATCACCCACGTCAAGGGCATCCTGCTCATCGGCGTGCTCAGCACGCTGGGCTTCTCGCTGGGCTCGATGTTCTTCATCATGATCAACGCCGTCGGCGGCGCGGGCTGGCACGTCACCATGAAGCGCCTGCTCGAACAGGCCTCGGCGCTCGTCTGGCTGCCCGCGGCCGGCGTCGTGCTGTTCGCCATCGCCGAGGTCGTCTCGGTCTCCAGCGACGGCGTGGGCGTGGTCTCGAGCTGGCTGAACACCGAAATCACCGATGAGGGGTACTTCATCACCAAGAAGTTCCCGTACTTCGAGCCCGGCTTCGTGGCCGCCCGGCTGGCCTTCTACGTCGTCGTCTGGGTGGGCATGAGCCGCCTGATCTGGAGCCTCTCACGCAAGCAGGAAAGCACCGGCAACCGCTGGCTGACCAACAAGCTCGCCTTCCACTCGGCCTGGGGCCTGGTGGTCATGGCGCTGGCCACGTCCTTCTTCGCCTTCGACTGGCTCAAGGCCCTGACCGACTACAAGTTCTTCAGCACCATGTGGGGCGTGTACTTCTTCGCGGGCAGCCTGTTCGTGACCTTCCCGGCCATGGCCCTGCTGCTGACCTACATCCGCTCAAAGGGCAAGCTCCAGGGCCTGATCACCCCCGAGCACCACCACGATCTGAGCAAGTACATGTTCGGGTTCATCGTGTTCTGGGCCTATATCGCCTACAGCCAGTACTTCCTCATCTGGTATAGCCAGATCCCCGAGGAGACCACCTGGTACATGTATCGCAAGGAGCACTGGACCGAGCTGTCCACCTTCCTGGTCGTCGGCCACTTCCTCATCCCCTTCCCGCTCATGCTGCTGCGGTCGTTCCGGCGGTCGGCCCTGGGCTACGGCCTCATCGCCGGCTGGCTGCTGCTCATGCACGTCGTGGACATGTACTGGATCATCCGTCCGTCACTGGGGATCACCCTCGAAGATCGCATCGGCGGCCTGGAGGGTGCGTGGGTCGATGTTGCCGGCATCGGCGGCGTGATCGCGCTGTTCACCGGCGTCCTGCTCTGGCGTCTGACCAAGGCGCCGCTGGTCAACGTGATGGAGCCACGGATGCCCGAGGCCCTGAAGCACAAGAACTACGTCTAACCCGCATCTGCCTAAGTCCAGCCCGGGGAAGGGCCTAGGTGCTTCCCGAAGATTCGACCAGAAGCACTGAAGCCGTGAACAGAATCGACCGTACAGTAATTTGTACTGTTTTGCAGGAATCAGCCATGAGCACCCACGAGCAAGGCCATCACGACGCGCACCACGACGACTGGTTCGCCCACACGCGCGAGGAGGGGCTGCCCCAAGAGGAGCACGCCGGCCACGTCGACACGCGGGCCCTGCTCATCTTCTACGTCGCCATGCTCGCGTTCGTGGTCGTCTCGGTCATCGGCGTGACGCTCTTCTTCCAGCGCTACGTGCTGGGCGTGCGCCAGGCCAAGACCGAGACGCTCAACCTGGCCATCGAGGCCAACCGCTACAAGGCCCAGACCCTCGAAGACATGACCCAGTACGGCTGGTCGGGCGAGGTGCTGGAAGGCTCGGCCCGCATCCCCCTCGAAGAGGCCCGGGCCCAGGTGCTTCGCAGTTACGGCCAGTAAACAGACCCCCAGTGAAGAGGACAGAGACCGACCCGATGATCCGAAGCCTGCGACAACTCGCCACACTCACGACGGCGCTCGCGCTGCCGGCGGTGTGCAGCGCGCAGATCATCGAGGACGAGGTGCCCATCGAGGCCCGGGGCCTGGACATCGTCGAGAAGCTCGACGCGCAGGTGCCCCTGGACGCCATGGTTACCACGCTCGAGGGTAAGACCGTGCCGCTGGGCACGTTCTTTGACAGCGAGGATGCGCCCGATCGCGGCCGACCCACGATCCTGTTGCTGGTGTACTTCGACTGCCCCATCGCCTGCCCCGCCATGCTGGGCAACATGAACCGGGCTTTTAACGGCATCAACGACTGGACCATCGGCGACGAGTACAACGTCCTGGCGATCTCGTTCGACCCCAGCAACACCAAGGAGCAGGCCGAGCAGTACGCCATGCTGTACCGCTCGGGCTACGAGCAGAACGCCGACGAGCCCGAGACCGTCGCGCGGGGCTACCAGTTCCTCCGGTCGACCGCCGACGATTCGCGGGCGATCGCCGACGCCGTGGGCTTCGGCTTCCGCTACCTGCCCGAAATCGACGAGTACGCCCACGCGACGGGCGCGGTGGTGCTGACGCCCGACGGCAGGGTCTCTCGGTACTTCTACGGCTTCGACTATCCCTCGCGGCAGGTCCGCCTGTCGCTGCTGGACGCGTCGCAGGGCCGCGTGGGCGCGAGCTTCGGGGACCGCGTGCTGCTCTTCTGTTTCAGCTACGACCCCAACAGCAACTCGTACACGCTGGCGGCCTTCCGCGTGATGCAGGGCGGCGCGATCATGATGATCCTGCTCGTCGGCGGCCTGATCGCCGCGTTGAAGATCAGCGAACGCATCGCCAGGACGCGCAGCGAGGCCCAGGACAACATCAGCCAGAACGGACATGAGAGCGGCGCGCCAGGTGGCGGCGCCGTGGGAGTGCATGCATGATCGGTACGATCGCAAACATCCCTTCGATGGCCTCCACGATGCTCGCCACCGCGAGCCTGCAGGACAAGCTCTGGTTTGGGGATACCAGCTTCACCGACGCCGGTCGCCAGGGCGACTGGATGTTCATGTTCATCTGGTGGCTGAGCGTTGCGTTCTTCGTGGTGCTCATGCTGCTGATGGCGTGGTGGGCCTTCCGCTGGCGCCGGCGCAAGGGTCAGGCCGCGCCCGCCAGCCCCAGGCACAACACCCCGCTGGAGATCACCTGGACGGTGATCCCCACCATCTTCTTCATCGTCATGTTCTTCGAGGGCTTCCGAGGGTACATCAACCTGAACTACGCCCCCATCGGCGCCATCGAGTCGAACCTCATCGCCTTCCAGTGGAGCTGGACGCTGGAGTATCCCGACGGACAGATCACCACCGAGACGGCCGTCAAGAGCAAGGGCACGCGCGCCTCGAACGACGAGGAGCACTTCACCTCCAAGCCCGCGCCCGTCTGGTACTTTCCCGAGAACGAGCCCGTGCTCCTGCGCATGACCAGCCGCGACGTGATCCACAGCTTCTGGATCCCCGACTTTCGCGTCAAGCAGGACATCTTCCCCAACCGCTACACCAGCTTCACCTTCACGGCCGACCCGCTGGACGACACCGCGCCGATCATGGAAGACGAGGAACTGGGCGCGTTCCGCTATCGCGACCACATCCTGCTGTGCGCCGAGTACTGCGGCAACGACCACTCGGAGATGGCCGGCGTCATCCGCATCGTGCCCCGGGAGATCTACGAGGCCAAGCTGGAGATCTTCGGCTCGCCCCGCGGCACGCTCGCCGAGCGTGGCCGGATCGTCAGCCAGCAGAACGGCTGCTTCTCGTGCCACTCGGTGGACGGCTCGGCGGGCACGGGCCCGACCTGGCTGAACCTCTATAACGAGGAGCACCAGTACACCGACGGCAGCACGATCCTGGCCGACGATAACCACATCCGTGAATCCGTGTACGTGCCGGCGGCCAAGATCCGTGCGGGCTACCCGAACCAGATGGTCAGTTACCAGGGTGCGATCAGCACCGAGCAGATGGGCTGGATCATCGCGTATATGAAGACGCTCAGCGAGTCCACGCCCGAGGCCGAGCTGGCCGCGACGCAGGTCGACCCCGACGCCGAGGCCGGCGAGGGCGAGTCGGCCGATGGATCTGCCGATGGTTCGGGCGGGATGACCGAAGGAATACCCAGCGACGGCTGATGTGCCCGAGCTGATTGCTTGTTTGGAGGCGTTCGATGAGTTCGCTTGACACCCATGTCGGAACGGGAGCCCCGCTCGGGGGCGGCCACCACGGGTCGTACCTGACTTCGAAGGGCGGTCTCTGGGCCGATATCGTGAACTGGGCCACCACGGTCGATCACAAGAAGATCGGCGTGATGTACCTGGTCGCCCTGCTGATCCTGTTCTTCCTCGGCGGCGTGATGGCGCTGGCGGTCCGCTTCGAGCTGCTCGAGCCCACGCGCATCGTCGTCAACCAGGCGGGCGAGACGGTGACGACCGGCCAGCGGCTGGCGTTCCTGGCGACCGACGGCGCGACGGCCAACAACATCTACAACCGCGCCATGACCCTGCACGGCGCGATCATGACCTTCATGTTCATCGTGCCGGGCATCCCGGCCAGCCTGGGCAACTTCTTCCTGCCGCTGATGATCGGCGCCAAGGACGTGGCCTTCCCCCGCCTGAACCTGGGCAGTTGGTACGTCTACGTATTCGGCTCGCTGTTCGCCTTGGCATCAGCGCTCGTGGGCGGCATCGATACCGGCTGGACGCTGTACACCCCTTACTCAACCATGACCGACGCCGATCACTGGCGACTGGTCGCCATGATCACCGGCGTGTTCATCATGGGCTTCAGCTCGATCATGACCGGGCTGAACTTCGTGGTCACTGTGCACAAGCTGCGCGCGCCGGGCATGGGCTGGTTCGATATGCCCCTGTTCGTCTGGGCCATCTATGCCACCGCCATCATCCAGGTGCTCGCGACGCCGGTCATCGGCATCACCGTGCTCATGCTCGTCTTCGAGCGCTTGTTCAACTTTGGCTTGTTCGACCCGCGGCTGGGCGGCGACCCGGTGCTGTTCCAGCACTTCTTCTGGTTCTACAGCCACCCGGTGGTGTACATCATGATCCTGCCGGCCTTCGGCGTGATCAGCGAGACCATCACCTGCCACGCCCGCAAGCCGATCTTCGGCTATCGCTCGGTCGCGTTCGCGTCGCTGGGCATCGCGGCGGTGAGCTTCCTGGTGTGGGGCCACCACATGTTCACCAGCCAAGGCGAGCTGACGGCGGCCATCTTCAGCTTCCTGACCTTCCTCGTGGCCATCCCCACGGCCATCAAGGTCTTCAACTGGATCGCCACGCTCTACAAGGGCTCGATCGTCTTCAACACGCCCATGCTTTACACGCTGGGCTTCCTGTTCCTGTTCACCATCGGTGGGCTGACGGGCCTCCCGCTCGCGACGCTCTCGACCGACATGCACCTGCACGACTCGTACTACGTGGTCGCGCACTTCCACTACGTCATGTTCGGCGGCACGGTCATCGCGCTGCTGGCGGGCATGCACCACTGGTGGCCCAAGATGTTCGGCAAGATGTACGCCGAGTTCCCCGCCCAGATCGGCTTCTGGCTGGTGTTCCTGGGCTTCAACACCACGTTCTTCATCCAGTTCATCATGGGCGCCCACGGCATGCCGCGCCGGTATGCCAGCTACCCCGATGAGTTCCAGTGGATGCACCTGATCTCGACGATCGGGTCGTGGATGCTGCTGGCCGGCTTCCTGGTGCACCTGTTCACCTTCATCCACTCGCTCTTGCAAGGCAAGGCCGCGGGCGCCAACCCGTGGGGTGGGCTCACGCTCGAGTGGCACGCCGACTCCCCGCCCGACGAGCACAACTTCGCCCACGAGCCGATCGTCAAGCATGGGCCGTACGACTACGACACCGTCGTGCCGCCGCACGTCGACCCCGCCGAGTACCCTCTTCCCGACAAGCCGGCATCGCACTGATCCAGACCTGATTCCATCGTCCGGGCCGCGTAGGCCCGGACGTTCGTAGACCAGAGAGCCACCCATGAGCACGATCCATCCATCCCAAGGCGGCAACATCGATGGCAAGGTCTTGCCGCACGACACCGTCCAGAAGGGCCACCACTGGCGCACGAAGGACGACGAATTCGACGCTGGCAAGCTGGGCATGTGGCTCTTCCTGGGCACCGAGGTGCTGCTGTTCGCCGGCCTCTTCTGCGGCTACGCGATCATGCGCATGCTCTACCCCGAGGCCTTCGCCAACGGGTCGCACTATCTCGATTGGCGGTGGGGCGCCCTCAACACGCTCGTGTTGCTGTGGTCGAGCTACACCATCGCCTCGGCTATCCGCCACACGCAGTTGGGCAACCGCGGCTGGGCGACCATCAACCTGGTGATCACCTGGTTCTGCGCCCTGTTCTTCATCCTGATCAAGTTCATCTTCGAGTACGCGCCCAAGTGGGCCGAGGGCAAGAAGCCCGGCGTGCTCTTCGACTACGGCTTCGCCCAGCACCCGATGGAGCCGATGTGGTGGTCGCTCTACTACGCCGCCACGGGCATCCACGCCTCGCACGTCATCATCGGCATGGGCCTCATCGGCTGGCTCATCTACAAGAACATCAGGGGCTGGTACGGCCCGAAGAACTACCTGGCCATGGAGAACGTGGGCCTGTACTGGCACATCGTTGACCTGATCTGGATCTTCCTCTTCCCCCTGCTCTACCTCATCCACTAACCCGATCGACAACCACCAAGAGCGACCTGCATCGAGTTCCGGAGCACGCCATGAGCAGCAAGCACCATAGCGAACACCAACGGCCCGACCCGTCGAAGATGACCGACGCCGAGTACGCCGACTACATGGCCGACCCGCACGCCTTCCACCCCGAGCACCACGGGGCGGGCGAGCACGGGCACGATGGCGAGGGGCACCACGTCACGAGCCTCGTGCTGCTTCGTGTGGTTCTTGGCATCCTGGTGTTCTTCACGATCGTCACGGTCGCTTCGTCGCGGGCCGAGATCTGGATCGCCGACACGTTCGACCTGTACATCCCCACGCTCGTGAACGTCTTCATCGCGATGAGCATCGCGACGATCAAGGCCGTGTTCGTCGTCGCCATCTTCATGCACCTGAAGTGGGACAATCGGCTGAACCTGCTCGTGTTCCTCTTCACGCTCATGGGCGTGGGCCTGTTCATCGGGCTGACCGCCATGGACCTTGGCCACCGCAAGGAGATCTACGACTGGAAGGCCGAGCAGATCCAGCCTGGCGGCTTGGGCAACCTCACTCGAGGTGAGGACGAGACCATCTCCGTGTCCATGGTCGAACACGCTCGCAATCGCGCCATCCAGAAGTACGGCGAGGCCGAATACGCCAAGAAGGCCGCCGAGAAGCACGGCGACCACGGCGACCACGAGCCGATGCGCTCGCCCAACCGCACCCGCGCCATGCACGGCCTCACGAGCGGCCTCTTCCTGACCGCCGCGCCCGCCGACGAACATGGCGGCGAGTATCCGGACGACAAGCACCAGGGCGAGGAGCACTGAGAACGGTGGGGGGTTGTCCGTCGGTCCCGGCGGGCCGTGAATGAAGGGATCCATGGAAAGCACGACCGAACGTCGTCTGGTCACGAAGAAACCCTTCCGCTGGCACAAGGGCCGCACGTCGTGGCTGGCCGTATGCCTCCTCAGCCTCGTTGCCGTTATCGCCCTGGGCTACCACATGGCCCAAAGGCTCGATCGCTACAACAGGGAAGACGGCCGGGAGCTGTACGTCTTCCAGCCGATCACCGCGCGGGAGTTCCTCTGGAACGGCACCGAGGTGAGCTTCACCGATGAGACCGACGCCGACGGCGCCGACGT
Source organism: Phycisphaerales bacterium (assembly GCA_040219675.1). GTDB lineage: Bacteria > Planctomycetota > Phycisphaerae > Phycisphaerales > UBA1924 > JAHCJI01. The sequence goes on from JAVJRZ010000005.1 coordinate 354,610, forward strand.
CGTGGTCCTCCAATACGGCGACGATGCCATGCGTCTGCGATCGGGCCTCAAGTCCTTGCCCAGCGCCGTCCCCGGGCTGCAACGGCACGAGTCGTGGCTCAAGGTGCTTCGCTTCGCGCCCCGCGCCGGCATGACCATCGAGGAACTCCAAACCGCCGTCGATGCGGGCACGGCCGACGAGCGGTTGGCCGTCATCGTGCGGCTCCAGCGCCCGGGCGTCGACCAGGACAGCTTCGGCCAGGTCATGCGCGGCGACTGGCGATTCCAGTTCGTCGAGCTGCTGCCCGAGGGCGGGTTCAAGGAAGAGGTCCTGCGCTTCCCCGAGACCGAGCGCTCCTACAACCGTCGCATCAACGAGGCCCGCCGCGCGGGCGAGCCCATGCCCGAACGCCGTGACGACGAGCTGGTCTTCGGCACGTGGCAGTTCGATGCGTCGCTAATGGTGATGCCCAAGAGCGGGCCGCCTGCGCCGCAGTTCGGCCGCGGCGCGATGGACGCCCTGGGCTGGACGCTGCCCGCCGCGACCGTGCTCTTCTTCCTGGTTGCGATCTCGCTGGCCATGGCGTTCGCGCCCGAGCGGGCCGACCCCGAGGCGTTCGATGACGCCGGCCCAGAGTAATACCGGCCCAAAGTGATGCCGGCTCAGAGTGATGCCGGCTCAGAGTGATGATGGATCGGGCAGTTGCTCGATCAGCTTCGGCCACGCCAGGATGATGCCCACCAGCAACGCCAGAAGCAGCGCCCAGAACAGCATCGCGTAGGTGCTGCCGCGCTTGGCCTTGCGGCTGTCCCACACCGTTGATGGCCCGACGCCCTGAAGCCTGAACATCGCCATCGCGCTGAGGTTGATGCAGATCACGTTCGTGGCCGTCAGCATCAGCGCACCAAGCGCCTGGGCCATCGTGGCATCCCGGCTGACCAGCAGCAATCCAAAGCTCACCAGCGGCGGGAGCAACGCGACGGCCACCATCACGCCCACAAGCGCCGCCGGCACACCGGTCGTGGCCGCCAGCGTGCCCGCGGCGCCGGCGCCCAGCGCGATGGCGATGTCGCTGGGCTTGGGCGTTGTTCGCGAGAGGATCTCGGGCGTCGCCGGATCGACCTGGGCGAACAGGCCAAAGGCGATCGCCAGCAGGGCGGCCAGCGCCACGCCCGACACGTTCGTGATCAGGGCGGTACGGGCGAGCTTCAGGTCGCCCAAAGTCAGCGCGAGCGAGAGCGCCAGGTTCGGGCCCAGCAGCGGCGCGATCACCATGGCGCCGATGATCACCGCCGCGCTGCTCTGCATCAGGCCGGCCGCGGCAACCACCGTGGAAAGCATCACCATGGCGTAAAAGACACGCGTATTCTTCGCGCCCGCGGCGACCTCGCCCACGAGCTCGTCGCTCGCCACGCGCCCGCCGAAGAACGCCCGAAGGCGGGGCGTCTCGTCTTCTTCCTCGGCCGCATTCCCGTTCTGCTTGGGTGGCTCTTCCTCGATGCGCGGCCGCGTGGCCTCGATCGCCTCGAGGATCAGGCGGAACCCGTCGACGGCCGCGTACTGCGTGTCGAGCTTGCGCACCAGGTCATCGCAGTCTTCCTTGGGCAGCACGACGCTGACGCGGACGCGTCCGTCGTTGATCGGCTCGCTCCAGATCGTGCTCGGCTCGCGTCGGCCGAGCAACTCCACGACTTCAAGGTCGTGGCGCTTGGGCAAGACGATCTGGAGCAGTCGGAGCGCCATGGCGGGCCAATGCTACGCCCGATCAGGGTTGGCCCGTTCCAAGCGAAGTCAGGCCAAGACGCTCGCGCTTGGCCTCCCACTCGGCGTTCTCGCGCTTGTTGTCGCTGGCAAGCTCGCCCGCGCCACCGCCGGCCAGATCGGCGATCGCCTCGATCTCCAAGCGCGTCAGCCGCAGGCTCTCCAGGTGATAGTCCCGCCACGCCTCCATCGTCACCGGCACGATCGGGGCGATCAGGTCGTGCATCGCCTGGGCATACTCGCGGATCTCCTTCTGCGCGTGCGGATCCATCCGCAGCTTCAGGAAGCGCAGGATGTTGTGCAGGTCGCACTTCCAGTACCACTGCGTGAACTGGCTGGTGGGCAGGCCCACGCGCGCAAGCTCGCGGCTCACGCCCTGATCGACGAGCGACTCGTACTTCGCGTACAGCGCCTCGACCTGGTCGAGGTACTCGACAAACGCCTGGGCCGTCTTGAGCTCGCCGGCATCGGCGGTGTCGAACACGTCTTCGCCGCCCTGGCGGTTGCTCCCGCTCTGCTTGCGGACCTCTTCGAGCGCCACGCGGTAGAACCGATCGGGCATCACCGAGTACCGGCCCGAGTACTCGTTCACGTTGGCCGTGCGGTGGCGGATCCACTGCCGGGCCACGAAAATGGGCATGGAGACGTGGAACTTGAACTCCACCATCTCGAAGGGCGTCGTGTGCTCGTGCCGAAGCAAGTAGCGGATGAGCCCGCGGTCCTCGTTCACCTTCTTGGTGCCCGCCCCATAGCTCACGCGGGCGGCCTGCACGATGGCCTGGTCGGCGGTCTGCCCCTCGGGCACCAGCCTGGGCATCGCGTCGACCAGGGCCACGAACCCGTGCTCGTGCAGCGGGATGGTCCAACGGGCATCCCCGCCCATCACATCAACGACGGCCCCCTCGGGCTCGGCTCGCTGCGCATTGGCGGGGGGTGTGAATGGGGCCATGGGCTTGGGCTCGACGGTGCTGGCGGAAGATGGTGCGGCCATGGGTGAATGTATGTGATCCGCCAACGAAAAACGCCCGCGATCACGGGCGTCCGTAGCAAAAAGTCCTGCTAATCGACAGCTAGAGACAGGCGAGGCCTCAGCCCTCCTGCTCTTCACCCTCGAGTTCGATCGGCTCGATGCCCAGCAGCTCGGGGATCAGGTCGTCGAGCTTGCCGCGGGCGTTGGGCGTGTGCAGGCGGCCCTGCTGATCGACCAGGAAGATCGCCGGGATCGAGTTGATCTTCCAGCCGCTGGAGAACTCGCTCTGCCAGCCGTTGCCCTGGTAGTACTGCGGCCAGGTGACGTTGTTGTCCTTCACCCAGTTGCGCAGCAGGTTCAGGCCGTCGCGCTCGGGGTTCTCCTCGTTGCGCGGGGCGTCCAGGCTCACGCCGATGAACTCCACGCCCTTGTCCTTGTAGGCGGCGTAGAGCTTCTTCATGTGGGGCATCTCGGCGATGCACGGGCCGCACCAGGTGGCCCAGAAGTCGATGACCACGACCTTGCCGCGGAGCTGGCTCATGTCCACCGGCTCGCCGCTGGTGGCCTCCTCGAAGGCGAGCTCGAAGGGCTTGCCGATCCGCTCGTACTGGTACACCTTCGCCGAGGCCGAGCGGGCCTCGCGGGCGTCGGGGTAGTCGGTGGCGATGGTGCGGTAAGTTTCCAGGAGCTTCTTGTCGTCGGTCTCGTAGTAGGTGGTCATCATCATGAGCGCTGCGTTGCGAGGATCCTCCGCGTCGAACGCGTGGAACATCTCGGCCGCTTCGCCCACCTTCTGCGGGTCGTAGTTCGTCGCGCGGGCGACGGCCATGCCGTGGCCGAACAGCGCCTCGCCCTTGAGCGCCTTGTCGTCGGTGGTCATCGCCAGCTCGCGGGTCTCGGTCACGACCTCTTCGGCCTTCCCGCCGCTGAGCATGGCCTGCCAGCGAACGGGCATCAGCTCGGTCAGTCGCTCGTGCTGCGGGAAGTTCTTGAAGAGCTCACCGATCAGCTCGGCTCGCTCCAGCTCGGCCTCACGGCGCTGGGCGATGTATTCAGCGCGGTACTCGGCGTCCGCCCGACGGCTCGCGTCGTACTCGGGCAGCGCCACGGCCTCATAGGCCTCGATGATCGTCTCGGCCGTCTGGGCCTGGGCCTGCCCGTCCATCTGGTTCTGGCCCAGCGCGGGGCTGCTCAGGGCAACGGCCACCGCGACGGCGGCAGCGCCCGAAAGGCTCGTCAAACGGCGCACACGGTCACTCATGCTCATGACACACTCCTGGCGCCCAGTAGTCACCGGGCGTTGCCGCCACGCCCACGGGGCGCGGCGAGGTTCAGCGTTCAGTATAGAAAGGAATGCCCGCTGAACATATCGGGGTTCTTCCTAGTCTTCAGATGCGCCCCAAAGCACCGTCTGTCAGTGTGCCTTGCCCTGCGCAGCCACGGCGGCCTGCGCGGCGGCAACCGCGTCCGGATCACCTAAGTACCTGCTAGACAAGGGCTTGAGTCGATCGTCCAGCTCGTACACCAGCGGCACGCCCGTGGGTATTTCCACCCCCATGATGTCCGCATCGCTGACACCATCCAGGTGCTTCACCAGCGCACGAATGCTGTTGCCGTGGGCCGAGATCAGCACGCGCCGGCCTTCACGAACCCTTGGGGCGATCTCGCCCTCCCAGCACGGCAGCACGCGTTCGACCGTGTCCTTCAGGCACTCGCCGGCGGGCAGGTCCTTCGGGCCCAGCCCGGCGTAGCGCGGGTCCCGCCCGGGCAGACGCTCGTCGCCCGGCTCGAGCATGGGCGGGCGGATGTCGTAGCTACGCCGCCAGATCTTCACCTGGTCCTCGCCGTGCTTCTTGGCGGTTTCGGCCTTGTTCAGTCCCTGGAGGGCCCCGTAGTGCCGCTCGTTGAGCCGCCAATGCCGATCGACGGGCAGCCACATGCGGTCGAGCCCGTCCAGCACGATCCACAGCGTGCGGATCGCACGCTTGAGCACGCTGGTGTAGCAGCAGTCAAAGCCCAGCCCCTCGGCCCGGATGAGCTCGGCCGCCTTGGCCGCCTCATCGCGGCCCTTGTCGCTCAGGTCGACGTCGGTCCACCCCGTGAAACGGTTCTCGGCGTTCCAGACGCTCTGGCCGTGGCGGATGAGAACAAGCGTGTGGGTCGTGGTCATGGCATCACGTTAGGGTTGGAAATCTCAGGAAGCTTCTTCACTGCTCCCTCTTCCAAACCTTCAGCCTGCATGCCCTACTGGCCCTTCTGCCTCGCTTTGCCGGGCTCCGCCCGGCAAGGCGAAACTTCAACACCCCCGCCTGGATTCGAACCAGGGACCTGCGGATTAGAAGTCCGCTGCTCTATCCAACTGAGCTACAGGGGCTTGCGAGGCAATGGTACGCGACGTTGCGGGTATGCTTTCCCATGACCCAGCAGCCAACGTCCGCCCCGTACCACCTGTGGGGCCAGGTGGGCGAGGATTTCGACCGCCCCAGCCTCGACCAACTCGTGAACGCCTGCCGCCTGCCGATCGCGCGGGCCGGGGCCCTCATGCCCGATGCCCACGTGGGCTACGGCCTGCCCATCGGCGGCGTGCTGGCCACCGAGAACGCCGTCGTGCCCTACGCCGTGGGGGTCGACATCGCCTGCCGCGTCAAGATGACCGTGCTCGACATCCCGCCCAAGGAACTCGACCACGACGCCGGCCGCGATCGGCTGGCCAAGGCCATCGAGCAGGAGACCCGCTTCGGCGTTGGAGCCAAGTTCGGCGGCAAGGGCGATCGCACGCCCCTGCGCGAGCACCCGGTGATGGACGAGGACTGGAGCGTCTCCAAGATCACCCAGCACAACAAGGACAAGGCCTGGAGCCAACTGGGCACCAGCGGCTCGGGCAACCACTTCGTCGAGTTCGGCGTGCTCACCATCGGCCAGCCGGGCGCCGACCTCTACGCCGACACGGCGCCCGACGTGCCCCAGGGCGATCCGGCCAAGCCCAAGGGCCGCGCTCGCGAGGCCGATCGCTCGTTCGATCTTCCGCCCGGCAAGTACCTCGCGCTGCTCAGCCACTCGGGCAGCCGCGGCACGGGTGCGGCCGTGTGCGATCACTACAGCAAGCTGGCCATGCAATTGCGCCCAGACATGGATAAGCAGATGAAGCACCTGGCCTGGCTCGACCTCGACAGCGAGCCGGGTCAGGAATATTGGGCCGCCATGAACCTCATGGGTGAGTACGCCGCGGCCAACCACGCGTGCATCCACCGCCACATCGCCAAGCACCTGGGCGCCCGTGTCATCGCGGGCGTCGAAAACCACCACAACTTCGCCTGGAAGGAAACCCACCTGGTCACGCTGGCCGATGGCTCGCAAGCCCGTCGCGAGGTCGTCGTCCACCGCAAGGGTGCCACGCCCGCCGGCGAGGGCGTGCTGGGCATCATCCCCGGCTCCATGGCCAACCCGGGCTACGTCGTGCGCGGCATCGGCGGGGAGTCCGCGGTGCGTTCGCTCGCGTCGGCCAGCCACGGCGCGGGCCGGGTGATGAGCCGCACCCAGGCCAAGAAGACCTTCCGCTGGAACCACGTGAAGGACGACCTCCAGCGCGCGGGCGTCACCCTGCTGAGCGCGGGCATCGACGAGAATCCCCGCGTGTACAAGGACATCCGCCAGGTCATGCGCCGCCAGCACGACCTGGTCGAGCCCATCGCCCGGTTCGACCCCAGGCTGGTCAAGATGGCCGAGGGCGGCGAGCGCCCCGAGGACTGAACCGAAGCCCGAAGCAAAGACCCAACCAATGAAAAAACGCCCGAGCCAAACGGCCCGGGCGCCCGGTGTCATGGGTTGGCCAGGAGGCTTACACCTCGAAGCGGGCCACGATCGAGCGCAGGCGCTCAGCGTTGGCCGAGAGCTGGCCTGCGGCGGCCGAAGCCTCGCCCGCGGCCTCGCTGGCCTCGCTGGTCGAGGCGTTGGTGCGCTCGATCGACGAGGCGATCTCGCCGGTCGCCGCCGACTGCTGCTCGACGGCCGCCGCGATGGAGTCGACCGAGGTGGCCACCTCCTGCGAGCCGCGGACGATCTGCTCGAGGCTCTTGCCGGCGCTCTGGGCCAGTTCGACGCCACCGGCCAGCTTCTCCTGGCTGCTCACCATGCCGTCGGTGGCCTGGCGCGTGCCGGTCTGGATCTCGGTGATGCTGTTGGCCACTTCCTGCGTCGCCTCAGTGGTGCGCTCGGCGAGCTTGCGCACCTCGTCGGCCACGACGGCGAAGCCGCGACCATGCTCGCCCGCGCGGGCCGCCTCGATGGCGGCGTTGAGGGCCAGCAGGTTGGTCTGATCGGCGATGTCGTTGATGACCGTCAGGATCTGGCCGATCTGCTCGGCCTTGACGCTCAGCTCCGACACGCTGCGGCCGGTCGCCTCGATGTGCTGGGCGATGGCGTTGATCTGATCGACGGTGTCGCCCACCACGCGGCCGCCCTCGGTCGCGTCGCGGCCGGCCTGGCTCGACCGGGCCGACACGTCCTGCGAACGGGTGGAGACCTCGCTGATCGAGGTGCTCAGCTCCTCGACGGCGGCGGAAACCTGGCTGAGCTGGTCGCGCTGCTGGTCCACGCTGCGAGCGAGCTGCTCGCTGGTGGCGCTCACCTCGGTGCTCGCGGCGGCCACCTGCGTGGCGTTCTCGATCACCTCGGTCACCAGCTTGTTCAGCCCGTGCTGCATGTCGTTGGCCACGGTGGCCAGCTTGCCCAGCTCGTCCTGGCTCTTGACGTCCAGGGCCGGCAGGTTCAGCTTGCCGTCGGCGATGGCCTGCATGCGGTTGCTGACCTTCGCCAGGCCGCCGACGATCTGCTTGATGATGTACAGCGCCAGGCCCACGCCGATAGCGATGCCCAGCACCGTGGCAATGCCCATGAAGAGCGAGGCCTGCTGATAGGCCGACTTGGCCTGGGCGGCGTAGTCATCCATCTTCTTGCTCGCGCTGGCGATGAGCTCGCCCAGCACCTTCTCGGCCTCGTGGCTCTTGTCGCGGCTTTCGGTCTTGGCCAGATGGCGGGCCTGCTCGGTCGTGCCCTCGCGGGACAGATCGACCACGCGGCTGCTGACGGCGTTCCAAGCCTCGAACTGCTGCGCGGCCGTCTCGACCAGCGCCGCATCCGAGCCGCTTGTGAGCGACGCCAGTTGCTCGAGGTCCTTGCGGAACAGCTCTCGCGAGTCGGCGATGGCACCGTAGAAGAAGTCCTTGTCCTCGGTCGTGTTCGACAGGATCATGTTCTTTTCCATGCGGAACATGTCCCGGGCGATCTTCTGCAGGTCGTCCGCCAGCATGGCGGTCTCGCTCAGCGTGAAGAAGCCCTCGAGCGTCTGACCGCTGGCCTGCGCCGGATTGGCGCGGAGATCGTCGGCGATGGTCTGCATCCGGCCGTGCAACTCGACCGTCAGCGCATCGAGCGCCGCGGCCAGAGCATCGAACTTCTTCTGGCTCTCGCTGGTGGAGAGCGCAAACGCCTTGCCATCTGAATCGCGGTTGGCAAGGTCGACGACCTGCTGGTTCAAGCTGACATACGCGTTGAACTTCTGCTCGAACGCATCGACCTTGGCCAGGTCCTCGCCCGAGGTCTCGGCGCGCAGGGCCGTCAGCAACTCGCGAATCTGCGGTTCCTTGGCCTCCATGTAGCTCAGGCGGGTCGCACGCTCCTCATCGCTACCGGCCAGGATGAAATCCCGCTCGGCGCGCTCGAACTCGACCAGACGGGTCTGGATCTCGCCGGCGATGACCTTTCTCGGGCTCGCATGCTCGACGATGTACTCCAGCCGGCCCTCGATCGAGGCCATCTGGTTCCAACCCAGCAGCCCGACGCCCGCCGAAACGACGCTCATCAGGCCGACCACGCTCAACAACTTGACGCGAACGCTCATGCTCGGCAGCTTCATGCCGCATCCTCCAAGATTCGGGCGGCCGTCGTGGCCAACCACATGCACCAGTACCGGGCCAGAACAAACAGGCCCGATGGTGATGAATCGACGCTTGGGCCCACCGACTTCAGGGACTTGGAATCCCAAATCGACCGGAAGTCCACGCAGATTCGTTGGGGAGTCCCAGCAATCGGGGCCCGAGAACCACCCCGGCACACGGGTTCTCGAACCTCCCCTACACTTGTCCATGACCGCAGAATCCCCAGCGCAGGCGAACTTTTCGACGCTTCCCCGCAGCGCGCAGACGCTCGCCCAAGGCCTCGTCGACTACGCCGGGCTGTTCCCGCCCGCGAAGCTGGGCATGTCGCCGGCCGTCGAGAACTACGCCCGATATCTCCGCGGCCCCTTCGCTCCGGCCCTCGGTCGGCTCATCTGCCCGGTCGCCAGGCTGGCCGAACTCTCCAAGCACGCCGCCATGCTCATGCCCGGCACCTTCGCCACCAGCGGCTATCGCGAGATGGCCGGCGACGGCGAGCCCTGGCGCATCAGCGCCATCGTGCCCCACCCCAGCCAGACCCCGCTGGAAGACTCCCTCGAGCACATCCGCGCGTTCAACCATCGCCACGAGTCCGAAGACGCCGGCCTGGCCTTGGTGGACGCCATCGAAACGCCCGTGAAGGACGTGCACGAGGTCGATACGCTGCTCGATATCGTGCCCGAGCAGCTCGCCATCGCCGTCGAAGTGCCCGTACTCACCGCGCCCGGCGGCGACATCCGAGGCTACATCGCCGCGCTCGCGGGCACCGGGGCGGCCGCCAAGATCCGCTGCGGCGCCGTGGCGCAAGATGGCTTCCCCAGCGCGCGGCAGATCGTCGACTTCATGGACGCCTGTCGCACCGCCGCCGTGCCCTTCAAGGCCACCGCCGGCCTGCACCATGCGTTGCCGGGCGAGTATCGCCTGACCTACGAGCAAAGCCCGCCGATGGGCCACATGCACGGCTTCGTCAACACCTTCATCGCCGCCATCCTCATCGGCGCCCGGGCCATCGACGCCGACCAGGCCGAGGCGCTCATGGGCGATGCGGATCCTAAAAACTTCGTGCTGACCAACGACGCCGCGGGCTGGAAGGCCCACACCGTGCCCGTCGCCACCGCCGCCGAGCAGCGCAGCCGCTTCGCGCTCAGCTACGGGAGTTGTTCGTTCGACGAGCCGACGGAGGAGCTTGCGGAGTTGGTGTCGGGCAGGTCGTAGCGATTACGGATCATCGATCTCTTCGACGAGGTCGTGCCGCGTCCATTCGTACTCGGTGAGGATCTGCTGTTCGGCGAGATCGAACTTGGCGTGGTAGCGATGTTCGTGTGGACAGGGGATCGCGGGCCTTCCTGATCGAAGGCCGCGTGCTTGAGCGAGTGACGTGAACCGCTCGAGATCGCCGTAGGCATACACGAAGTCGTGCTGGTCATAAATGACCTGGCTCTCGTATGAGCCGTCGAGCTGCGTGGAGGCGATCCAGATCGAGTGTCGCCCATCACACGCTAGCGCATCGGCGAACCGAGACAGGAACCCATCGAGCTCTGCACGCGACCACGAGTGCGTGTTCTGGTATCTCCCTCGCGGGTGGCCCGTTCGTGACACGGTCAGCACATAAAGCACCCCAAAAGGTGGTTCCATGCGCTCCACGAGCGAACGAACGAGCCCCACGGGATCTTTCCGTATAGTCATCACGAGGCGAGACGGCCCCGACGTGGGTTGGATCTCGTACACCGAATCGTGCCGGTGGTGTTTCCACTGCTCACCTTGGAGGCTGCCGAGTTTCACGGGCTTGCTACGCCACAGCATGAGTGAGTCATAGGCATGGTGGGGGTCGCACCGGGCCGTGCTTCAACGATTGATCACCCAACCCCACCTACCCTTCCCCGTGCATCATCCCCCCCAGCACATCTTCGACCACACCCCCGACACCCTGGGCCAGTGGTGCGCCCAGCACGGCATGCCTGCGTTCCGGGCGAAGCAACTCCTCAAGTGGGTCTACGAGCGCGGTGTGGTCGATCCGGCCCAGATGACCGACCTGAGCAAGCGTGACCGAGAGACGCTCGCCGGCGAGATGGCTTTCCTCAGCGGGCCCACCGTCGCCCACCAGCTCGCCACCGACGGCACGCAGAAGCTGCTCATCGAGTGGCCCGACGACCTGAGCACGACCTCGGCCGAGCACGCGACGGTCGATACGTCCAGCCGCCTGCCCATCCTCGGGCAGGCGATGCCGTACAGCAATACTGCTCGGCAGACCGAGTGCGTCATGATCCCCTGGCCGCCCAAGGGCGAGCTGCGGCCGCGCAGCGACACGCGTGAGCGTCGCACCGCGTGCATCTCCAGCCAGGTGGGCTGCCCGGTGGGGTGCAAGTTCTGCGCCAGCGGGCTGGGCGGGCTCGATGGCAATCTGTCCGCCGGCCGCATCGTCGAGCAGGTGTGGCGACTAAACCAGCTTCCCGACGTTGGCCGCATCAGCAACATCGTCTTCATGGGCATGGGCGAGCCGCTGGCGAACTTCAAGAACGTGCTGCACGCCGTGCGCACGCTGGCGGCGCCGTGGGGCATGGGCATCGGCGCCCGGCGCATCACGATCTCGACCGTCGGCCTGCCGCAGGCGATCGAGCGGCTGGCGCGAGAGTTGGACCTGCCCGTGACACTCGCCCTCAGCCTGCACGCGCCCACCGACGAGCTGCGCCGCCAGCTCATCCCCTGGGCTGAGCACGCGACGATCGATCAGTTGCTTACGGCGTGCCAGGCCTGGTTCAACAAGACCCGCCGCGAGGTGACCCTCGAATACATCCTGCTGCGCGGCGTGAACGACCGCCCCGAGCACGCGCGCCTGCTGGCCGACCTCGCCCGACAGATGCGCGCCAACATCAACCTCATCCGCTACAACGAGGTGCGCGGCCTGCCCTTCGAGCGTCCGCGCACCGAGGACGTGCGCGCGTTCCAGGAGATCCTCTCGGCCGCGCGCATCACCACCCACGTGCGCGCCAGCCGGGGCCGAGATATCGCCGCCGCCTGCGGCCAGCTTCGCCACGAGCACAAGGCCGTTGGTGGGGGGGCCGGCGCATGACCGCGCCATCCCCAGCGCCGGCAAGCAGCTTTGCGGCGTTCGGATCGACGCATCTTGTCTCGGTCGGCGTGTGCATCGCGGTCATCGCCGTCTTTGTGCTCGCCGGTCGCCAGGCCAGCGAGCACCGCGAGCAACGCATCGCGCAGGCGTGGGCCATCCTCTGGCTCGTGCAGCAGGCGATCGCGACGACATTCTGGCTGCTCCCCGAACAGTTCGACCCCTCGGCCAGCTTCCCGCTGCACCTGTGCGACGTGCTGGGCTGGCTCGGCCCGTTCGCGCTCTTGCTCAAGCGTTCGCCGGGCACGCGATGGCTGCGCACCATCCTCTACTTCTGGGGCATCGGCCTGAGCACGCAGGCCTTCTTCACGCCCACGCTCGAGCAAGGACCGGGCGACCCGCGGTTCTGGCTCTTCTGGATCAGCCACACCCAGATCGTCGGCGCGGCGATCTACGACATCGCCGTGCGTGGGTATCGGCCGACGCTGGGCGACCTCAAGGTCGCGATCCTCGTCTCGCTATGCTGGGCCTTGCCCATCGTGATCCTGAACTGGATCACGGGGCTGAACTACGGCTACCTCGGCAAGGAACTCGACGGCACGACCATCCTCAACGCGTTGCCACCCTGGCCCTGGCGCGTCTTCGCGGTCATGGGCATCGTGCTCGCGCTCTTCGGCACAATCTGGGTCGTCTGGCCGCTGTCAAGATTGCTCGCCGGCGCGGCAAGCGCGGGGCCTGGCGATACCGCCCGCTAGTCATCGCCAGCCGCGCCGCCGTCTTGCCCGCCATCGCCGTCGATGGCGATGACCTCGATGGGCACCGATCGATCGGCAACCTCGAACCGAAGCCCGCTGGCCTCCGCCGAGAGCTGGGCCTCGAAGGTCGCCTGCCCCGCCACGAGCTCGGCGCCCTCGAGCCACAGCGTGGCGACGACGCGCTGGCGCCCCTGGCGGATGGCATCGATCGCCTCGCTCGGCCCCCTCACGACGACGTCACGCAGGTAGGCGTCCTCGGGCGCGACGCGCACCGACCAGCGCTGCAACTGCGTGGGGCTCAGCCGAACCATCACCGGCACGCTCGAGAGCGTGAGCGTCTGGATCGTGTCGCGCAGCACGATGGTGGCCGACACCGACCCGGGGCTGATCTCGACCAGGTCCGTGCGCCACGGCGCCGGAATCGTGATCGCCAGGCTCGAGAGCTCGGTCGTGCTGCCCGGCGCCAGCCCCTCGACTTCCTCCGCCGGAACGGGCGCTTCCAGGACATCGAACGCGACGCCGCGAATGAGCGTCGCGGGCCCGCGCACGGTAACCGACGCGGGCTCGGCCGCCGCGGGGCGCTGGAGATCCACGCCGCCCGCGCGCACGCGCACGGGCACCTGCGTCGAGATGACCTCGTCGACGCGGACCTCGATGGTCGGCGGCGAGACCTCCAGCAGGCTCACGGCGGCCCGATCGAAGACCGGGTGGTTGCGCAGCGCCTCGCGCAGGCTCAGCGGCGTGACGCCCGGCTGGCTCGACAGGGCGTCGCCGATGAGTAACTCGATGGGGCTCGCAAACCGCTGCTCGATCCTCTGGAGCGCCGCTCGAGAGCCCTCCAGCCGTACGGTGGCGGTGATGCGCTGGTCACGCTCGGGCTCCACCCAGGCCGTCCGATCCAGCCCGGCCGGCGCCGCGAACGCGAGGGTCACCGTCCGCGAAGACGTCGTGAGGCTCCGGGCTTCGGCAAACGTCCAGATCGCGATGCTCAGCGCCGCGACCAGTGCCGTGCGCAGCACCGAGCCCTTCCAGGATCGCTTGGATTTGCCCCTCTTAGCCATCCTCGTTGCCCTTGGACTTGCCGCCCGCGTCGCCCTGGTCCTTGCGCGCCTCCTCGGCGGTCGAGGCGCGATCGGGCAGTTCCTTGGTCATGCCCACAAGCAATGCCTGGCGCAGTTCTTCGGGCGTCATCGGGTCGGTCAGGCGCCCACGCTCGGCGATGCGGATGCCGCCGGTCTCCTCGCTCACCACGACCACCAGCGCGTCGCACTCGCGGCTGAGGCCCACCGCCGCACGGTGGCGTGCGCCGAATCCCGGATCGGGCATGTCCGCTGCGCCCGCGAGCGGCAACTGCACCCCGGCGGCATGGACGATGGGGCCCTTGATGATGACCGCCAGGTCGTGCAGGGCCGTGCCCGGGAAGAACAGGCTCTGCAACAACCGGGCGCTGACTTCGGCACCGAGGCGCGTGCCGCCTTCGGAGATGCCGCCCAACGCCGTCCGGCGCTCGAGCACGATGAGCGCGCCGAACTTGGCCTTCTGGAAATACGCGCACGCCTCGACGACCGAGTCCACGACCGCGGCGATCTCGCTGGGCGTGCTGCGGAAGATGGGCGCTTCACCCAGGCGGGTCAGGGCCCGGCGCAGCTCGGGCTGGAACACCACCACCAGGCCGATCGCAACGACCACGCCCGCGCGATCCAGGAGGTAGCCCAGCCGCTCGAAGGCCTCCTCACGACCGACCAGCGACAAGAACAGCCGCGCCGCGAGCCCGATGAGAAGCAGCGCGACCAGGCCCTTCATGACACCGGCGGCGCGTGTTCCCTCGATGAATCGAAGGATCGCCCACACCACCACGGCGATCAGCGCAAGCTCGAGCGCGACTTCCCACCAGGGATAGCCCGCGATGCGCTTGAGCGCGTCTCCGATGGCGATGGCCAGGTCCACGTGCGAGAACACCCCCGGGCGGCCGGCTCGAAGGCCAGCGATGGCGACAGACGCCACTGTACGCCCTCGGTGGCCCTATCCTCGACCCCAGCCATGCCACCCGTTGCCGGATTCGAATCCACCCCCAACCCCCTCGCGGTGAAGGTGCTGCTGGGCGCCCGGCTCGATGCGGCACCCCGCAGCTACCGGCAGCCGCCCGGGCCGGACATCGCCGATCCGCTGGCCCGAGAGCTCTTCGCCATCCAGGGTGTCCGCGTCGTCCTGATCCATCACGAGTTTGTGACCATCGGCAAGGCGCCCGAGGCTAAGTGGCCAGCCATCAAACGCAAGGCCAGGGCCGCCATCGAGGCCCACGAAGAACCCACCGGCGATGGCTGACTTGCCCACAGCCGATCCGCCGGCCGATCGTCGCCTGGCCCGAGACGTCGCCCGCTGGTTCGCCGGCAACGCCCGCCCGTTGCCCTGGCGCACCGAGCCGCGGGACCCGTGGCGCTCGCTGATGAGCGAGATCATGCTCCAGCAAACCCAGGTGGCCAGGGTGGCCGAGCGATTCGACGCGTTCGTCGGCCGCTTCCCCACGCCCAAGGCCATGGCCGCACGCCCCGTCGACGATGTGCTCGAGCTGTGGAGCGGGCTGGGCTACTACCGCAGGGCCCGCGCGCTGCACCAGTGCGCGACGGCCATCGTCGAACGCCACGGCGGCGCCGTCCCCTCGAGCATTGAAGAACTCCGAGCGCTCCCGGGCATCGGCAGGTACACGGCCGGCGCTGTCGCGTCGATCGTCTTCGGCCAGCCCGAGCCATTGGTGGATGGCAACGTCTCTCGCGTGCTGCTGCGCGTCCATGGCGTGCAACGGGCGGCTGACGAACCGCGGGTGCAGGCATGGGCCTGGCGGCGTGCGCAAGACCTCGCCCAAGCGGCCAGCGACGTTCCGGCCTACAGCGAGGGCATCATGGAACTGGGCGCCACCGTGTGCACGCCCAAGGCCCCACAGTGCGATCGGTGCCCGCTGCGAGCACGCTGCCGTGCTCGGCGAGAAGGCGCGACAGACCGGATCCCAAGGCCCAAGGCCCGGGCGGATCGACAGCCGCTGGCCATGACCGCCATCGTGGTCAGCGATGCCCGCGGCCGCGTGCTCCTGGAGCGCAGGCCGCAGAGCGGTTTGTGGGCCGGCCTGCTCCAGCCGCCGTGCGTGGAACGCGCTGCTCGCACGCCGCACTCGAAGGCTGCGGCCGTCCAAAGCCTCGGCCTGCAAGATTCGGTCGATGTGCGGGGTCGGGCAAACGGCTTCCCGTTCCAGACCACGCACAGGTCCGTGGTCGTCCGGGTCTGGAAGGCAAGCACCAGCAATCCATCGGCCGCCGGTCGGGCCCGGGGGCCGGGGGCTCGGTGGTACGAGGTCGACCACCTCGACGCGCTCGGGCTGGCCTCGGCCCAACGTCGCATGCTCGAGGCGGCCGGCGTCCTTCCGTTCAGCGACGGGGATATCAAAGCGCCGCCCACCGTCCGAATGCGGTAAGCCGTGCTGCAGCAGTGATTTAACTGGAATCGCTCAGGCGGAAGCCTTGTGGATGAACTGGGGATCCAGGACTCGAACCTGGACTAGATGAACCAGAATCACCGGTGCTACCATTACACCAATCCCCAAACATGCCCCTCCGACGCGGTCGAGGGGGGCTAAGTCTACATCGGATTTCCGCCCAGTTCAACGCCTGCTCGCGGCTTGTGGGCGCGGTGCCGGTGGCAGGCCAGCCCTCGAAAATAGGGGATATTGCCCACATTGCAGGGGCTGTATGTCACATGGGGCAAAATAGGCTTTGGTCCGCGGATACCTTCGTGTACCATCTGCGTAGAGGTCTTGGGCAAATAGGAGGCCCCAGGCCTTTCAGCCGCGTGCGCCCTGCCGGGGACACGCGCCAGAGAGTGAGGAGACACGATGAACACGAGCAAGCTGACGTGGGCGGCGGCCGCCCTGATGGTCGTTTCCGGGTCCGCGATCGCGCAGGACTCCGAGTTCCTGTTTACCAACCGCGATGACCCGGGCATCGACGCCTACATCGGCGGCGTGCAGAGCCGCATCATCGACGTGACCAACCCCGGGGCCTTCCTGGCCGGCATCGTGCAGGTGGGTTCGAGCTTCTACTTCAACGATGGGGCCGCGAACTTCGACCCCACGCTGACCAGCGGCCTGTTCCGGCTGGACAACGCTTTCAGCGCGCCGTCGATCACGCCGGTCGCTACGGGCATGCCCATCGAGAACCCCATCGGCTTGCAGTGGGATGCCGGCCGCGGCAACTTCATCACCGTCAACAACCCGTTCACGCCCCAGCCCGACAGCTTCGAGGGCATCCTGGGCATCACCCCCGGCGGCAGCGTGACCGAGGTGTTCGAGCAGGACCTGTCGATCCCGCGGCCGCGCTACCAGGGCGCTAGCCGTTTGGCGCGTGAGGCCTTCGACGACAGCTACCTGGTGACCAGCCCCAACGGCAGCGGCGCGGTGGTGGGGCCGGGTGAGCTTGGCACCGCCAGCGCCATCTATCGCATCGACATCGATGGCTCGCTCCAGGGCACGTCCTCGCTGGTGGTCGATCTCGGCGACACGTCCGCCACCGGGCTGGCCGACCCGCTGCTCTCCACCGCCGGCATCGCCGTCAACCCGAACAATGGGCTCGTGTACCTCACGGATCGGGCCGCGGGCGCCATCTACGAGATGACGCTGGACGGCTCGGGCGCGTTCCAGTCCATCCGCGTGCTCCTCGATGGCCTGAGCGCCCCCGAAGAGATCCAGTACGACCCCTTCAACGACCGGCTGGTCTTCGATGAGAACATCAGCGACACCGACCTTGGCCGCATCAGCCAGGTCGAACTCGACGGCAGCGGCCTGCGCGTGCTGATCGAGAACGTCGAGACCCGCGGTATCGTGATCGTGCCCGCGCCCGCCTCGCTCTCGCTGCTGGCTCTCGGCGGCCTGGCCGCGATCCGCCGGCGCCGTTGACGTACGACTTGCAGGCCTAACGCTGGCCCGCGCGGCGGCGTACACCAAGCGAAAGCACTCGGCCGATGGGCGAAACGCTCGTCGGCCCTTTTTTTCGGACCCTTTCCGCTCGGGAGCCAGCCCATGCCAGGTCGTCTTCGTTCCTCAACCGCCGTTGCCGCGATCGGCGTTGTCGCATCCGTTTCGCTCGCCGAAGAGGCCAACTTCGACGGGTTCTCCTCGGGCTTTGTCGGTCGCAGCTTCGTGGCCGGCGGCATCACGTTCTCGGACAACCTGTGGTTTCCCGGCGGCAACCCGGTGCAGTTCGCCGTTACCAACGGCACGGGCTCGATCATTTCCTTCCCCGAGTTCAGCCCCGTGAACGTCATGACCACGGGCTCGTGGTCCAGCGGGCCCGTGCTGGGCTTCACGCGGACGCACCAGTGGATCGCCGGCATCGGCCGCGACGCGAGCGCGGCGCGTGTTGACGTCTTCTGGCTTGGCCGCTCGAACTGGGCGGGGACCGAGGTGTGCCTCGAGGGGCTCGTGGGCGACACCGTGGTCGCCAGCGACTGCTTCGTCCATCCCGGCGCCCTGCCCGATGACATCCAGCACACGCGACTGGCCTTCTCGGGTGAGACCTTCGAGCGCATCCGCTTCGTTTGCCGAGGCGGGACGGTGCCGGGCGAGCTCGACGGCATCCTGGCCGTGTTCGACAACGTCGTGATCGAAGAGGGCGCCCCGTGCCGAGCCGACATCGATGGCGACGGCGAGCTGACGATCTTCGACTTCCTGGCGTTCCAGAACCTGTTCGATGTCGGAGACCTCCGGGCCGACTTTGACGGCGACCGAGAGCTGACGCTCTTCGACTTCCTCGCGTTCCAGAATGAGTTCGACGCCGGCTGCGGCTGAACAGACCGCCATGCCTGCGCGCAAAAGCAGGCCCCATGCTCGAACGCACGGGGCCTGCGGCGTGAGGCTGCCCGGTGGTGTGCCGGGCCGACCCCTCCTGTGGATCGCGTCACAGGGGTTGTGTGTTGCCGTTAGCGGCGGCGGCGGGAGGCGGCGCCAAGGCCGGCCACGCCAAGCAGCAGGGCGCTCGCCGGCGCGGGGACAACGCCCTCGACCAGCGCGTCGCCGACGTCAGCGCCCGTGAGGTCGGCGCTGGCCAGGCCCGCATCGCGCAGGAACGTGGCGAACTCGCTGGAGACCAGCAGGTCGGCCTCGATGCTCAGCCCGTCGCTGGTGGCGCTCAGGCTGTCGGGCGAGGCGACGTCGAACAGGATGGCGGCGATGCCCGTGGTGCTCTCCACGAAGAAGCCGCTGCGGTCGCCGCCGACGCGGCCGGCATCGAAGCCGATGGTGAAGTTGCCCACCTCGACGCTGTCCATGTTGAAGAACACGCTTCCGGTGTGCTCGATCGAGCCGCTGAAGCTGCCCAGGCCCTCGGTATAGCTGAAGGTGGTGGGCAGCATCATCGCGTCACGCGGGTTGATGCCAAAGGCCACGCTGTCGGCGCCGAGCGACCCGGGCGCGATGACGTCCGAGGACACGCTGGAAAGGTCCAGGCTCGCGGCGCTCGAGAGCGTCGCGGTGTCCAGCAGCACGCTGGTCTGCCCGCCGATGACGTCGATGGTCTGAGCGCTGGCCGCGGCGGCAACGCCAAGCGCCGCGCCGCAGGCAAGGATTCGGTTCTGCATCTGTGATCCCTTCTCGAAAAGGTGCACCGATCGCGCCGCGGCGAGCTCTGCCGCTTCTTCGGCTTCGATCGATCCACAAGGCTGCTGCCACGCCCGCCCTCCGCGAGCGCGTCGGGTGCGTTTTCGTTCACGCTCGGACCCGGATGCACCGGCTCTTGCGAAGTCGGGCACACCATCAGGAGCGTGGGGAATGCCCCGACGGCGCTCGGAGGCGAGGCCGCCGGTCCGAAGGCCCCGTCAATACAGCGGCGTGAAGGGCAGCAGGATCGACACCGCGATGAGCACGATGATGACCCATTCGAGGGTTTCCAGCCTGCGTGTGCTCGCCACGCTCTCCATCTTCTCGTAGAGGTTGTCGACCGCTTCGAGCTTGCGCTGCACGCTGGCGTGCCAGGCCGGCAGGTCCAGGCGTCCGGCGGCCACGCGGTACAGCCGCGCCAGGTACTGGTTGCCCAGCAGCTTGATGGCGTTGTTGACGCCCTCGAACATGACCGCCGCGTCGGTCTGGGCGGCGGCGACGCGGCCGAGCACCTTCCCGGTCGCAAAGCCCGGCCAGACCCGGCGCTTGACGAGCACGCTGAGCGTCTCGTCGGCGTGGTCGAGGATGGCGTCCAGTTCCTGGTCGAGCACTCGCAGTTCCAGAAGCTCGACGTTCGCGTGCTGGAGCACGGCGATCACGTCCTGGGGCTCCTGGTCGAAGAGCACCGCCGCGTTCCAGTCGATGATCGCCAGGTCGCTGTCGGTGTAGGCGATTCGGCCGCCCAGCGTCCGCTCGGCCTGCTGGGCGCTCACCGGGGCCCGCTCGGCCTCGATGGCCATGGCCAGCACGTCCCGGTGGGCCCGGGCCAGGGCCTCGGGAGACGATCCGTCGGGCCAGCGCTCGACGGCCAGCACGGTGTAGTCCTCGACAGCGCTGTGCAGGTGCGGCCGCTCGATCGCCGGGCCGATCAGCTCCAGGATTCGCGTCAGATGCCCGCGGGCGTCGGCCTCGAGCCCGGTGTGCTCGTGCAGGGCGCAGGCCAAGTCGGGCAGCCGATCGAGCGTGGGGGGCAGGGGGGTGCGGTAGGTCAGGACGGCGGCGCCGAAGTCGTACAGCAACAGCTCGATGCTCGACTCGGTCGACAGGCCGAGGCCCGCCGGGCCGACGCTCAGCCGCTCGCCGGCCAGCACCAGCAGCAGCGGCGGGGGGCTGTAGTCGAACCACACCGGCGCGGGGCGGCGGGCGCGCACGGCCCGCTTGCGCGTGGCTTCGGCCACAAGCGGCTCGGCCGCGT
This sequence comes from Phycisphaerales bacterium, assembly GCA_040219675.1. Classification (GTDB taxonomy): domain Bacteria; phylum Planctomycetota; class Phycisphaerae; order Phycisphaerales; family UBA1924; genus JAHCJI01. Next base: position 374,971 of record JAVJRZ010000005.1, read on the forward strand.
CGAGGTCGATCTGGAAGCCGATATCGAAGGCGAGCATCGTGCTGGCCCAGCCGGCGATGGCCGGGGCCGAGCTGGCGGCCGGGTGGGTGGATGGGGAGGACGCTGGCTTTTCGGCAGGCATGGATTTGACCGTTCCTATTTCTTATCTTGGGTCGAGCCGTGATACACTATCCGCAGTGTTGGGTTCACGCTCGTGAAGCGAGCCAGAGGGCGCCGTGGCTGAAGACTTGGTTGGCCGATCCGGGAGCACCCGGGATGATCCCGAAAAGACAAGCCCCGCGACACGCTCGCGCCTGCTGGATATCGACATCCTCCCCCAGCCCAACGACGAGGCGTGCGGGCCCACGTGCCTGCACGCGGTGTACCGCTATTGGGGCGACTCTCGGACGCTGGCCGAGGTGATCGACTCGGCACGCTCGCTCAACACGGCCGGCGCCGGCCGCGGCACGCTGGCGGTCATGTTGGGCGCCCACGCGTTGCGATCGGGCTATCGCGCTTCGCTGTACACCTTCAACCTGCTCATGTTCGACCCGACCTGGTTCGACGAGCGGGGCGTCGCCGAGCCGGGAGCGTTGCGCGAGAAGCTGGCCGCCCAGCTTGCCGCCAAGGGCGACGCCGCCGACCCACGCTTTCCCGTCGCGACCGAGAGCTACCTGGACTTCCTGAGCCTGGGGGGCGAGATCCTGTTCCGGGACCTGACCAGCGAGCTGATCTCGGGCTTTATCAGCAGCGGGCGGCCCGTGCTCACCGGCGTGAGCGCGACATACCTCTACAAGTGCGCCCGCGAGTTCGGCCCCAACGACGACTATGACGACATCCGCGGCGAGCCCACCGGGCACTTCGTCGTGGTGCATGGCTATGACCGAGCCGGCCGCATGGTCCGCGTGGCCGACCCGCTGGCCGACAACCCCGGCTTCGAGGCCCAGAGCTACGACATCCCGCTTGCGCGTCTCGTGCCGGCGATCATGCTCGGCGTCCTGACCTACGACGCGAACCTGCTGATCCTCGAACCCGCAACCGAGCTTGCAACCCCAAGTGAGAACACCGCGGGCGCCGTCCCGCGCAACCCATGAAACCCCTGCTCATCGTCGATGCGCCCAAGCGCTTCCCCATGGACGTGCCCGGCGCCGAGACCGTCTCGGCGTATCAGTATCTCACCGATCCGCAGTTCGCGCTGGGCAAGGGCCGCAAGGTCTTCAACCTCTGCCGCAGCCTGCGGTACCAGGCCCAGGGCTACTACGTGTCGCTGCTGGCCGAGGCGCGCGGGCACCGCTGCCTGCCATCGGTGGCGGCGATCCAGGACATCCGCCTGGCGCCGGTGGTACGCCTGACCAGCGAGGACCTGGACGAGCTGATCCAGCACAGCCTCAAGCGCATCAAGAGCGAGGAGTTCGAGCTGAGTGTGTACTTTGGGCACAACACCGCCGAGGGGCACGACAAGCTGGCGCTGGCCCTCTTCAACGCCTTCCCCGCGCCGCTGCTGCGGGCGAAGTTCGAGTTCGAGGGCCGCTGGCGCCTGGCGGGCGTGCGCGTGATCGGCCTGGCCGAGGTGCCCGAAAGCCATCGGGCGTTCGTCGTGCAGCAGGCCGAGCGTTACCTGCGTCGTGCCCCGCGCAAGGCCAAGGAATCGCCGCCCGCACGGTTCGACCTGGCCATCCTCCACAACCCCGAAGACCCGATGCCCCCCAGCGACAAGAAGGCCCTGGCCCAGTTCGTCGAGGCCGGCGAGCAGATGGGCATCCGCTGCGAGCTGATCGACAAGAGCGGGGCCGGGCGCATCGCCGAGTTCGACGCCCTGTTCATCCGCGAGACGACGTACGTCAATCACCACACGTATCGCATGGCCCGGCGGGCGGCGGCCGAGGGGATGGTGGTCATCGACGACCCGCAATCGATCGTGCGCTGCACGAACAAGGTCTTCCTGGCCGAGACGCTCAGCCGCGCCAAGCTCGCCACGCCGCGCACGCTGGTGCTGGCGCGTGAGAACGCCGTCGAGGGCCTGCGCTCGCTGGGCTTCCCGTGCGTGCTCAAGCAGCCCGACAGCTCGTTCTCCGCGGGTGTCTCGCGTGTCGACAGCGATGACGGGCTCGACGACCTGCTCGACGCACAGTTCGAGCACACCGACCTCATCGTCGCCCAGGAGTACATGCCCACCGACTTCGACTGGCGTATCGGCGTGCTCGCCGGACGACCGCTCTTTGCCTGCCGCTACGGCATGGCGCCCGGGCACTGGCAGATCGTCGACCATCGCGTCGGCAGCAGCGAGAAGTACGGCGACCACGAGACCCTGAGCGTGGACAAGGTGCCCGGCGACGTCGTCAAGCTCGCGGTGAAGGCCGCAGGGCTCATGGGCAACGGGCTGTACGGTGTCGACCTGAAGGTCGCCGGCGGCAGGCCCGTGGTCATCGAGGTCAACGACAACCCAAACATCGACTCCGGCGTCGAGGACGCGATCCTGGGCATGGAGCTCTATCGCCGGATCATGCAGCACTTCTTCTGGGAGCTGGAAGCCCGATGAGCGAACGCGCAACCAACCCCGCAACGAACCCCGGAACCCCCCCCGGAGCTAAGCCCGGAACCTGGAGCAACCCCATCGGCCTGTTCGGCGCGTACGGCGTCGAGATGGAGTACATGATCGTCGACGCTGACACGCTGGACGTCCGCCCGGTCGCCGACGATCTCTTCCGCGCAGTCGCCCAGAACGATCAGGACGACCCGGCCACCGCCGGCGAGGTCGAGCCCGACGGCCCCGACGGACAGGTGAGCTGGTCCAACGAGCTGGTGCTGCACGTGCTGGAGCTCAAGACGCAAAGGCCCGCCAGGACGCTCGACGGTCTGGCGGCGCACTTCCAGCGCCACGTCAAGATCGCCAACGACGCCCTGGCCACGATGAACTGCCGCCTGCTGCCCACCGGCGCCCACCCATGGATGGACCCGCTGCGCGAGACCAGGCTCTGGCCGCACGAATGCACCGAGGTCTACAAGGCCTACGACGCGATCTTTAACTGCCAGGGCCACGGCTGGAGCAACCTCCAGAGCACGCACCTGAACCTGCCGTTCGCGAGCGACGAGGAGTTCGGCCGCCTGCACGCCGCGCTGCGCCTGGTGCTGCCGCTGGTGCCGGCCATCGCCGCCAGCTCGCCCATTATCGAAGGCCGCTGGAGCCCCATCGCCGACCAGCGGCTGGAGTTCTATCGCAACAACTCCAAGCCCGTGCCGCTCATGGCCGCCAAGATCATCCCCGAGGCGGTCTTCACGCGCGCGGGGTACGAGACGGACATCCTGGGCGCGCTCTACCAGCAGCTCGCCCCGCTGGATTCCGGGGCCGTGCTGCGGCGCGAGTTCGCCAACGCGCGCGGCGCCATCGCCCGGTTCGATCGCGGCGCCATCGAGCTGCGCTTGCTCGATATCCAGGAGTGCCCGGCCGCCGATATCGCGGTGGTGCGATTGGTCAGCGAGCTGGTCCGCGCCCACGTGCAGGAGCGGTGGATCAGCTACGAGCAGCAGCAGGCCATCGCCGTCGATCCGTTGCACGAGGTCCTGCTCGAGTGCATCCGCTGGGCCGAGCACACGCGGCTGCGCGACCGCGCGCTGCTGGGCGCGTATGGCATCGGCGGCGGCATCCTGACCGCCGGCGACCTGTGGGAGCGGCTCGCCGAGCAGGTGATGCCCGAGGGCCACGAGGACACGGCGACGATGCAGCGGTTGCTCAAGGCCGGCAGCCTATCCTCGCGCATCAGCAACTCCATCAAACGCCACCCCACGCGCGAGCAGCTCGTCGAGGTGTACCGCGAGCTGGCCGACTGCCTGGCGAACGGAACGCTCTTCCGTGCCTGAGTCCTTCGGCTCTGGACAATCCTGGCGGCCCGAGGTCGTCATCCTCTCGTGCGAGCACGGGGGCAACGAGGTGCCCGCCGAATATGCGCACTTGTTCAAGGATGCAAGCGGCGTGCTCGCGAGCCATCGGGGCTGGGACATCGGCGCCCTCGGCGTCGCCCATCGCTTCGCCGAGCTCACCAGCTTCCCCCTCATCGCCTGCACGTTCACCAGGCTGCTCGTCGAGCCCAACCGCTCGCCCGATTCGGGCAAGCTCTTCAGCCCCTACACCGCCCTGCTGGATGATGGCGCCAGGGCCGCGATCCAGCGCGAGTACTACGACCGCCACCGCAGCAGCGTCGAGCGCACCATCGCCGATGCCATCGCCGCCGGCCGGCGTGTGCTGCACGTGGGCGTCCACTCGTGCACGGACGAGCTCGATGGCCACATCCGCGAGCTCGAAGCCTCGCTGCTGTTCGACCCCGACCGCGCCAGCGATCGCGACGCGTGCCACGCCTGGAACCGGGAACTGGCCCGCGTGCAGCCCGCCTGGCGGCTGCCCTTCAACGAGCCCTACAAGGGCACCGACGACGGCCTGACCACCTGGCTCCGCGGCCGGTTCCCGGTCGACATGTACGCGGGCGTAGAGGTCGAACTCCGCCAGGGGCTGATCTTGGAGCCCAAGGCCCAGCGAGCCGTGGGCGAGGCGCTGGCGGCGTCGCTGGTGGCCGCCCTGGGGCCCTGATGACGCGTCCGCCCCTGGGCCCGCCGGCGTAGACTGGGCCATGATCCACCCCGCCCCGACCGATACGCTCGCCCCCGGCCTGGCGCGGGGCGTCCTGAAGGAATCCGTCGCCGCCACGGCGACCAAGCCCGCCCACGTGCGGCTGACCTTCGCCAACACCAGCTACGTGCTCTACCTGCTGCCCACCGCGCCCGTCAAGGCCGAGCCGGGCGACAAGGTCCTGGGCACCATCCACGCCCGGGCCCGCCGCGTCGACGTGGTGCCCAGCGGCGGCAAGTTCGTCGAGCCGGTCATCGGTCGCCCCCGCCGCGTGCAGGGCCGGGTCGTTGGGCATTCTTCAAGCGAGAAGGGCGAGGCCATCATCGTCGACGCGGGCGTGCCCATGCACTGCACGCTGACCGATGGCCGCCAGCACGCCAAGGACTTCGCCATCGCCGACCTGGTGAGCTTCGATGTGCTCGAGGGCGCCAGCTTCACGCCCAAGGCCGATTGATCAATATGGCCAAGCGCCGCCAGCCCAACGTGCCGCAGACCGCCGTCCCCGCGATGGCCGCCCCGCCCGTCGAGCGTGATAACCCGCTGACGCGCTCGCTGGCGGGTGTCATCGGCATGGGCTTCCTCGCCTTCATGCTGCTGGTGTGCCTGGTTGGCCTGTTCTGGACGCTCGCGCCCGCCTCGACGACCTACCCCGGCGTCAGCGCGGGCGCCGACGGGAAGGTCACCGTCCCCCGCTACAACGCCGGCAGCGCCGAGTATGGCCGCCTGCCCCCCTGGTGGGCGGTGAGGGACGAGAGCGCCCTGAAGCTCAACATGCTGGTGCCCGCCGAGACGGTCGAGGGCCTGGCCCGCGAGTTCCGCGTCTCGCCCATGGAAGTCCGCCAGGCGACCGACGGCGAGATCGCCAAGGCCATCCGCCGCCACTGGGTGTACAACGGCAACCGCGTTTCCATGCTGCTGGGCACCGACGTGCTGGGCCGCAGCCTCTTGTACCGCGTCATGACCGGCGGGGGTATCTCGCTAGGCATCGGCCTGAGCGCTGCCTTCATCAGCGTGCTCATCGGCACCCTGTACGGCGCTCTATCCGGGTATGCCGGCGGCAAGACCGACGCCGCCATGATGCGCATCGTCGACGTGCTCTTCGGCCTGCCCTACATCCTGCTCGTGGTGCTGCTGGCGGTCGCCAGCGACGCGGCGATCGACGAGTTCGAGACGCGGCAGAAGTCCCGCACATCGTGGGAACGCGGCGTGATGAACGAGGTGCTGGTCGCCCGGGGTGAGCCGGCGACCGACGCCGCCCGCCGATCCTGGCGCGAGGATGCCTTTGCCCCCAGCGGCGCGCTGGCCAATCTCGACGTCGCCGAGCCCGTTGCCGACGCCCGCCAGCGCGTGGTCGACATCGCGCAGGGTGATGATCCGGCCGGCGCCGTGCCGCTCACCAACGCCCAAGTCATGGACGCCATGGCCCTGGCCGCCCGCCCGCCGCGAGACCTGGCCGATTCCACGCGCCTCGTGCTCGACCTCGTCGTGCTGCTGGTGGCCATCGGCGGGGTGAGCTGGCTGACGATGGCCCGCGTCATCCGCGGCCAGGTGCTCAGCCTCAAGAACCAGCCCTTCATCGAGGCCGCCCGCAGCGCGGGCGCCCCCACGCGCCGCATCTTCCTGGTGCACCTCTTGCCCAACCTGCTGGGCCCCATCATCGTCTACGCCACGCTCACCGTGCCGCTGGCGATCCTGCAAGAGTCCTTCCTGAGCTTCCTGGGCATCGGCGTCAAGCCGCCCTTGCCGAGCTGGGGCAACCTCGCCGCCGACGGCCTCAACGAGCTGAACCCCTATGAAAGCTTATGGTGGCTGATCCTGTTCCCCTGCCTGCTGCTGGGCGCGACGCTGCTGGCGCTCAACTTCGTGGGCGAGGGCCTGCGCGAGGCGTTCGACCCCAAGCGGGGCCGGCGGTAGGCATCGACCATCAACGCGAGCACCAAGAGAGACCACCCATGACACGCACGCCCGGCGAGATCGACCAGCTCTTCGAGCACCTGGTGACCAACCTCGAGCACCAGCTCGACGAGCCCCTGCACTGGATGTTCAACCTCGCCGGCGCCGATCGGCCGGCGATGGAAGGCATGGTCGAGCAGATCGAGGCCGCGTGGGCCCAGCACGTCAAGTCGGTCATCGATGACGCGGCCGCCGAAGACGCCGAGGTCGGCGCCGACGTCGTGGACAACGTCGAGGCCACCGAGAACGGCGGCGAGACGACCACGTCCATGCTCAGCCTGCAGGTCGTCACGGCCTTGACGCCCGAGCAGGTCAAGGCCCTGGCCGAGCACGCCGGCACGCTGGCCGAGCAGCGCGGGCTGGCACTCGAAGACATCGACTGCACCGACCCGATGGACTTCGACGAGTTCATGGCCTGGCTCGACCTGGACGACGCCCGCTGGCGGCTGGCCCACTTTACCGATAGCGGCCTGCCCGAGGGCGACCCGGTGCCGTTCGTCTTTGCCATCGAGGCCAGCGAGCGCACGACGCTCGAGTCGGTCGCCCAGGCGCTGGCCGAGGCCGGCTACGAGCACAGCGAGATCCACGCCGACCCGGACGACCCGCAGGACATGGGCCTGGTCGTGCACATCGAGGGCCGCAACGACGAGCAGGTGCTGGCCAAGACCTACCAGGCCGTGGCGTCGGTGGTGCAGGGCAGCGGGGCCGAGCTGCTGGGCGTGCAGTTCTTTGCCGAGAGCGAAGAGGAAGAGTAGCTTGACGCCTCGCCGGCGGGGGTTTGTTTCGACGCCTCGCCGGCGGGGCCGTGCGCGGGCTGCGCCCGGCGCCGGGCAGAATGGCAAATGGGAGGCAGACCCTCCGGCCTACCTCCCCTTCTTGCACTTCAATCTACAACGCCTACCAGATCTAAAAACTCGCGCCGGGAGGGCTCCGCCCGACCAAGCGAAGCTACTTTGACGCCTCGCCGGCGGGGCCTTGCGCGGGCTGCGCCCGGCGCCGGGCACGCGACAACTTAGGGCACAATGGCAAACGGGAGGCAACCCCTCCGGGCTACCTCCCCTTTAGAACCTTCAAGCTACAAACTCCTTTGAGCTCTACAGCTCGCACGGAATCGGGCTCCGCCCGATCAAGCCACTCGACTGAGCGGCCCGCCCTGGCTCCCGGCCGAACCGAAGTTGGCCACCGCGCTGGCGCTCCAGGGGCTGGCCACGCCCGTGCTGATGCGGGCCCGCACCTGGTAGCTGACCGAGCGAACGCCAACCGGCACGGCCTGGTCGATGAACTGCTTCTCGCCGACGATGGCGATGGTGCCCCAGGGGCCGGCACTGCCCTCCAGCGGCGTGAGCTGCCGCTGGATCTCGTAGATCGCGCCGCCGCCGCTGGTGACCTCCCACGTGAACACGACCGAGCCGTTGTCGATGAAGCTCAGCGGCTTGACGGTCGGCTGGGGGGGTGCCGAGCGCGGGCTGGGGTCCTTGGGCGCGGGGATCTGCGCCCGCACCCACACGCCCGGGTCGTCGGTGTTGCGGCCGTAGCCGTCGATGGTGGTCATGATGCTGCCAAGCTGGCGCACCATCTCGTCCAGGCTGGCGTCCTTGGCTTCGGTCGCCGCGCGAGCGGCGCTCAGGGCCGCGCCCTGGGCCGCCAGCTTCGCCTCGACGTCGGTGACGGCCAGGTCAAAATTGTCGGCCATCTGCTGAGACACCCCGATGTCGGGGACGCCAGCCTGGCCACCCTTCCAGATGTTGGCGTGGATGCGTGCCCAATCGATCAGTTCCGCCTGTCGCGACGGATATCTGTGCGTCGTCATGACGACTTCTCCAAACAGGTGGCCCGGGCGGCGAAACACGAAACGAACCAACAAACAAGCCCGAAGCCACGTCCACCCGGCGGCCCCCCGACAGACGTTGTCGGGGCGAACACCGCCGGCTAGACCTTGTTTCGGGACGTTCAGGGGGCGACTTTACTGGTTGTGCGGTTTTTCGTGTGACTTTTTTGAGCGAGGGGGGCGGATGGGCTCAAGGCTGGGCAGGCTCGCGCGGCGCAAGTTGTGCAGAAACCGGACGTTATGAGCCAGTCACGCCGGTCAGTCGTGCCGTGCGAGCTTGGTGAAGCTGGCGGCGAAGAGGGTGGCCACGATCCAGCCCATGGCGATATGGATGGGCAGGTACACGTTTTTGACGATCCACCGCCAACTCAGAAATGGCCCATCAATCGGCGTCCAGTATTCCTCTTGATGGAAATCGACGAGCGGCAAGAGCGCATCTAGTGAGTAGACCACGGGATGGAACCTGGGGTAGTCTGCCAACCAACCCTCACTCGAATAACCAAGCAGCCATGCCATAGTGCCGTCGAGGTCAGCCCAAGGCCGCTGCGGCAGTGCCGGTGGAGGTGCGGTGCTCGCACTCCATTCTCGCAGTACGAGACCCTGCACGGGCTGCATCGTCGGCCCATGCGGGATCGTGAAAATGACTGCCCCGAAGAGCCACATTACCGCGATCCAATAGAGTGGTCGAAAATGGGCGTAGCCATGACCTACCACTGCACCATACATGAAAGCGGGGAATCCTCGACAGATTGCTAGTGCGTTACTCCTTTTTCGTCGCTGGTGAAACATCGATCTGGTCCGGCGCCAACCAAACTCGACCATTACAGCCGTCGCGTCGCGATCTCGCCCCCGCTCACGCAGGACATTCGCGAGCCAGCGATACACGCCAGGATCAGGTGGGGCATCCGCTCCCCGGTATGTCCTCATCGTTTGATCGTGATTGGCCAACCAATTCAGCCGGCTCTGAGCGTCAAGTCGACACAGGAGGGTGTCGTACCGGCAGTCTTCCAAAATGATTTGGTCTGGCCAATTGGGTTCTATGTCTTCCTGTACATGAGCATCGTTAAGGGCCCCGATGCGGCTGCGAGTCAGATCGAGCGCCCCCTGAAATCTGGCTGACCTCATGAAGAGTGTATCAACAATTGTCGTGTTAGAGAGATTGAGAGATTTTCCTCCGCCATTATCAAAGCTACCGTCGTCGCAACTCAGTGTCTCGCCAACACGCGAAGCTGGAAAACGAACCTCTCCGGTAGCATGAAAGCCGTTACTTAAGAACACGCTGGATGACGTATTCAAGCCGTCGGCTAGAAGAGCCGTACCACTGGTAGATTCAAACCGGCCTCCATTGCAATCAAATTGCCCCCCGAGCCGGGCGCTAAGCAGTCGGACCTGGCCTTTTGCATGAAAGCCGTCGCGTAACAGCACGCCACCGGATGCTTCTAGGCGATCGGCATACAATGCAATGCCGTGTCTATTGTCGAGATAGCCGCCGACACAATCCAGATTGCCTTGAATACGAGCACCAAGCAGGCGCACTTCACCTATCGCGCGGAAGCCATCTCGCAGCAGCACATTGCCCGATACATGAGCACCATCAGCAACGAGCGCCTTGATGCCCTTTGCGTCAATGATTGAGCCGTGGCAGTCCAGACTTCCCTCGATGCTTGCGCCTGCGATTCGTACGGTGCCGGCGCAACGACAACCGTGGCTCATAGACAAGTCGCCGGACGCTCTCAACCCATCAGCGGTGAGTCCTGCTAGCGCGCACTGACAGAACTTAAGGGTGCGACATACCGCACTTAGTGCAAGCACTGGCTTGTCAAGCACGCACGAAACGAGGAATACGTCAAACGGCACTCGTGCGCCAGACAGATTCAGTTCACCCTCAATCCGAGCGTTGAAGAGGTGCACTCCTTGATCGCTGACCAAGGCATGACACGTTTCGCTGACGCACAGTGTCCGCAATACCTCAGCGCGGACAGAACGGTGTGTACCCCAGTTCTGCCAGTCGTCCGGCGTCGATTCAGATTGCAGAGTGCGATCGCCATCCCGAGCTAGATCGCATCTCCCTCCAACCACGACTGCCTGTGCCAGCGTGACCTCTGATTCCCGCAATCCTGGGCATTCGCGCGAGAGGAATGCGATCAGCTTGTCGATGCGTTTCTTCGGGCCGGCGGGCAGCTCGTTCGGCTCGGGGTCGGTCATGCGGGACTATACCGAGCGCCCGCGCGTCCGCCGCCGCGATCCGCGGACGACGCCCCGGCCGCGCCCCGGACGCCCCGGGCCGCGCCCGACGCCACCGAGGCCGCGGCCGGAGCCTCCCGGGCCATGGCCGAGACGCTCCGGGCCGTGGCCGACGCCCTTGGGGCCACCGCCCACGCCGTCCGGGCCGTGGCCCGAGCGTCCCGGGCCATGGCCGACACGATCCAGGCCGTGGCCAACCCCTCTCGGGCCATGGCCGACAAGCCCCAGGCCGTGGCCGGAACGCCTCGGGCCGTGGCCGAAGCCTTCTAGGCCATGGCCGGAACCGTCTCCAACCCTCCTCACAGCCCCTGAGCCCCGATCCCATATCCGGACGCGCAGGGCTTGCGCGTGGTGGGGGGCTTGGGAGCCTCGTGCGTTCAGGGGTCTGCCGGGGGCGCCGCGGTGCCAGAGTCCGGCTCGAAAGGGGCCAACGGCAGGGCCAGCAGGCCGCCCAGCGAGCCCTTGGGGGCCGACAGGCGGATATGGCGCCGGTGGCCCAGGGCTGCGAGGGCCGGCACCAGCACGGCCGCCGGGGCGGCCCACTGGAGCACCTGCGCACCCAGGCGGTTGCGGACCTCGTCGATCGTGTCCGCCGCGGCACGCGCTTGCGGCTCGCCGGCGGGCGTGGTCTTGAGGACCAGCACGGTGGTCGTCACGCCCGGCGGCACCGGTGCGGGCCGGTCGACCCGCTCGTACCGATAGAGTTCGACGTCGTTGTAGCGGTCGGTGGCCGGGATGGTATCGGCCAGCTGGAGCCGCCCACCGATCATGCCCACCCACAGCACCGCGATCAGCGGGGCCACGAGCCACCACGCGTTGCAGGCCGCGGCCATCGCCCGGGCGTTGGAGGCCCAGTCGATAGAGGCCCGGTTGTCAGAGGCCGGGCCGGCGCCGTACCCCCGCCCGCGGCGCCCCCCCCGGGGCCGGCAGGCCACCGCCAGGCACAGCGTGAGGTAGACCATGGCCGCGACGGACGCGTACATGAGCAGGCTGCCCACGCCCTCGCCCCATTGCAGCTTCTGGTTCACCCAGCAGCGCCAGGCCATGGGGGTGCCCTGGTATTCGATCCAGCAGCGCCAGAAGAACTGGCCATCGTGCCGGTACGTGTCGTAGAAGAACCAGCCCACGGCCCAGAGCAGGCCCACCAGCGGCGCGGCCAGGGCCCACGCCGGCGGGGTGCGGCACGCCCGCACCCAGCGGGCTCGGGGCCCGGGGCCCAGGCAATCCGCGGCACGGGACAGCCCGGCGGCGACGACCATCGTAATGAGCAGGTTGAACAGCGAGCGATCGTCGGCGCGCCGCCAGAGGCCAAGGACGATGTCGCCCGCCGGGGATCGGGATGCGGGCGTGAGCGATGGGCTGGGCGCGAGCATGTACTCCACGCCCTTATGGACGAAGGAGTAGGCCACGACAGCAGCCGCGGCCCAAAACACCAGTGCGAGCCACGCCCACGGGGCTCGCATCCAGCGGGCGGCCAATGGCACACTACTGCCCCTGCCTCGACCAGATGATCCCTCTCGGTCAAACCAGCGTCGCGGCCACTCTGGCCATCGCATCCTCACCCCCGTTGCTCCGCCAAGGAGCGGTCATGTCCGAATCCGAAGCGACGCATCGTACTGCGTGGCAGCGACGAACAGAGTTCGTCTGGCAAGCACCTCTTTGGACTTGGCAGGCCGGCCTGCCACCAGGAGTGCGGCGTGTGGTGGACGCTCGAGGCGTACTCGGTCGATGACGGGCGTTGGCCCATGGATTGGCGTGCGGCCCGAGGCAACGCGGAGAGATCGGGAGGCACGGATGCGACGGGCCATGGCAAGACTCGGCGGCGTGGGGTTGGCGGCGGTGGGGGCCGGGGGCGTGCTGGCCCTGGCCTGGGCCCTGCGGACGGCCGGGCCGGCCGAGACGGCGGGGGCGTCGCTCGATGTCGACCGGGCCGGGCAGGCCGAACCCCCCGCCCGACCCCCAGACCAGCCCCCAGCCGGGCCGGCACCCCTCACCCCCGACGCCTGGCTGGCCGCCCAGCCGCTGGCGATGGACCCGCCCGAGGCGTTGCCCGAGGGCTTCTGGAAGGCCGATGCCGGCGATCTCGACTCGCAGGCCGCACCAGCGACGGCCGCGCGCCTGGAGGTCGTCGGCGGCTATGGCCGGCAGAACGTCGTGCTGCACGATGCTTCGGGCAACGTGCACGAGCTGACCGGCTTCACCCAGCAACAGCACGTCTACGACGCGGCGGTTTGCTCTGATGGCAGCCTCGCTTATGTCTGGCACATGGCCTTCCGGCCCCGGCAGGTCAGCGTGTACGACCTTGGCACGCGCGAGCTGCTGCACCGCTTCGCGCCCGGCTCGGGCGGCGAGCTGCGCTGGGCGAAGCGCGACCCGGTGCTGCTGCTCACGACCGGCGGCATGGGCATGGGCGGCAGCATGGTGCGGGCCTTCGCCCCCGATGGCACCGGGCTCCTGCAAACCGGCATCGGCGCGCAGGCGATGAGCCCCGACGACCGCTGGGTGCTCAGCGTGTCGTGGCTGAACGGCCAGGGACGCGTCGTGGTCTACCGCATCGCCACCGGCGAGCGTGCGATGAGCGCGCTCCTGCCAAAGGGGCCGCCGGCGGGCGTGACGTTCTTCATGGTCGAGCCCGTGTGGGACGACGATCGCGGCCCGGTGCTGCGGATCGTGATCGATCCAGAGCATGGCACGGCCGAGGCGTTCGAGCTCAACCGGCTCGTGCCGATCCTGGAGCGCGACGCGCGAGCGGATGAGCCCTAGCCGCCCTTGTTCTCGGGTTCGGGCGCTGGCCCGGCTTCCTGTTCGGTCGCTTGGTCGATCTCGTCCAGCCGGGCTCGCAGCCGCGCGCACTCGGCCTCGATTGCCGGCTTGTCGGCCTCGCCGGCGGCCTTGAGCTCGTGGCCCAGGCGGGCCAGTTCCTTCGCAAGCGACTCCCGCTCGGCTCGCAACTGCTCGAGGCGTTCGGCGTGCTCGGCCTTGTCGAAGGCGATGTTCTCTGGGGCGCTCTCGCGCGCGGTGGCCGGCTCCGGCTCGACGGGCGCCGCGGGTACGGACGGGATCACCGGAACGTCCGGGTCCAGCGGGCGCTGGTTCATGAACCCCGGCGAGACGATCTCCAGCCCCGCGCCGTGGATCGCATCGAGCACCGCCGCCCGCAGGGCCGAGCGCGCCGAGATCAGGGTCTTGATCTCGGCGAGGAATCCGCACACGCGGTACACCACGGCGTGGTCCTCGAGCGAGACGATCAGCACGTACGGGTCGGCCAGGCCGACCGACTCGGCGGCCTCGATCAGCAGCGGGCGCACGATGGTGTGCGACTCGCCGTAGCCCAGCGAGACCTCGGCGGTGACGATCGTGCCGCTGGCGCGGACGACGCGCACGGGGTTGGTGGCCAGGAACAGGTTGGGCAGGCTGACCAGGTCGCGGTCCTCGGTCTGGATCTCGGTGTGGAACAGGCCCCGCTCGGTGACGCGGCCGAACTGGCTGTCGACGCGGATGAAGTCGCCCATGCGGAACGCGCCCACGCGCCGCAGCATCAGCCCGGCCATGGCGTTGGCCGCCAGCGTCGTCGAGCTGAGCGTGATCAGCGCGGTGACACCCAGGCCGATGAGGCCCAGCAGGTTGCCCTTGGTGCCGTCGGTGATGAGCCTGCCCTCGGAGGCGGGCAGCGTGATCGTGAGGGCGACCAGCGTGGCGATGAGCAGCACCAGGCCGGCGACCTGCAGGTGCACGCGCCGGTCGGCCCCCGTCGCTCGCTGCATCCACGCGGTGATGACGACGCCGATCAGCAGCGACACCAGGAGGACCACCGCGAAGGGCAGCCAGTCGAGCAGATGTTCGAAGATGGTCATGGTCGTCGCCGCGCCCTACGCCCAGCCGATCTGCCTGAGGCTGTGCCCGTCGTTCCACACCTTGGTCATGTGCCGCACGCGGCCATCCTCAAAGTCCATGATGTACACGTACTGGGCCTCGACCTTCTTGCCCGTGGGCGGCACCGGCCCGCCCTCGTCCGTGTGCGTCGCGCGAAAAGTGCCAAAGCCCATGACGCGGTTCGCTTTCTCGTCGGCGGCGAAGGCGTGCACCTCGTAGCTGGCGTCGGGGGCGATGGCGTACATGCCGGCCATCCAGTCGGTGTACTGCTCGAGCGTTGTGACGTCGGCCAAGGCATCGGCCTGGGCGCTGAAGGTCGCGCCCGGGTGGCAATACTGCTTGCAGGCGTCCCAGCCCCGGCCCGATTCGCAGGCGTCAAAGAGCTTGCGGGCGGTGTCGGCGATGGACGATGTCGTGGACGCCATGGTGGGGCTCCTCTGGATACAACGCGGGACACCCAGGGGCCCGCACGCGCGAGCCCCGGCGCCGTTGTACGGTACGGCTGGATCCCGGGCGCAGGTAGCAGGCCGCGATGGCCGCGCTATCGACGGCGCCGGCCCAAGGCCAGGGCGCCGATTCCCAGCACCAGCGTGCCGGCTGGCGCGGGAATGACGATCCTGCCCCGCCCCTCGATCAGACCGTCCAGGCGCGACTCGCTGCGAGCGCTGTCGCGCTCGACGTACACATCGAAGCGGCTCGTGCGCGTCTCGATGTCCAGCAGCACCGGGCCCGAGAGCGAGCCGTCCCAGGTGTACATCGCGCTGTAGAACGCGATGGGGTTGGAATCGTCGGCGAAGATGCCCGCGGGCGGGAAGTTGAGTTGGCCCGCGAAGATGCCCGTGATGCCACCCGGGCCCGGCGTGCCGGCGCTCGTGCCCGGACCGTCCATGGGCGCGATGAGCTGGAGGTCGCTCAGCCCGCCCTGGATCTGGTTGACCACCAGCTCGGTGGCGATGCCGGCCACGGCGTAGTCGCCCGCTGGGTAGCTGGCCGTCAGCGTGATGAGCGTGCTCTCGCCTGGGGTCAGCGTGGGGTTGGCGATCTCGATGTTGATGGCCTGAGCGCCCGCGCCCGCCGCCGCTCCCAGAACGCCCAGAACCGTGAATCCGCGTCGACGTTGCATCTTCCGTGCCTCCTGGGGGCCCGCTCGCCCTTGGCCATGAAGCAAGGTATACCAGAAACGCCCCGGCGATGCAAGGCCATTTGGGCGGCCCCGGCGGGCGCCCGGCCTTGCCGCTCCCATACCATGCCCGGCCATGTTCAAGATCGACCTACACACCCACATGCTGCCCCCGACAATCCCCGACTATGCGGCCAAGTTCGGCTATGGGGGGTGGGTGAACCTCACGCCGATCCCCGAGGACGATCCCGGCCAGTTCGCCGGCGGGGCGCGGATGTCCATCGATGGCAAGTTCTTCCGCGATGTGAAGCCCAACTGCCTGCACGCCGACGCCCGGCTGAAGGACATGGAACTGCACAACGTGCAGGTGCAGGTCATCTCGACCGTGCCGGTCATGTTCGGATATTGGGCCAAGGCCGAGCACGCCCTGGAGCTCTCCAGGTATCTCAACGACGATCTGGCCGAGCGGTGCCGGGCCCACCCCGACCGCTTCATCGCCCTGGGCACGCTGCCCATGCAAGACCCCAAGCTGGCCATCGCCGAGCTCGAACGGTGCATGAAGGACCTGGGCATGGCCGGCATCCAGATCGGCAGCCACATCGAAAGGCCGGGCGCACCCGACTGGAACCTGTGGGAGCCCGAACTGCTGGACGTGTTCGCCGCGTGCCAGGACTTGGGGGCTTCCATCCTGGTGCATCCGTGGGACATGATGGGCCGCGACCAGATGGGCAAGTACTGGCTGCCGTGGCTGGTGGGCATGCCCGCCGAGACGGCCCGCGCGGTGTGCGCCCTGATCTTCGGCGGCGTGTTCGACCGCTTCCCCGAGCTGCGCGTGTGCTTCGCGCACGGCGGAGGCTCGTTCCCCTACACCATCGGCCGCATCGAGCATGGCTACAACAGCCGGCCCGACATCGTGGCCGTCGACTGCGCCCAGAACCCGTGGAGCTACCTGGCTGATTACGGCCAGCCCGCCCGCTTCTGGGTCGACTCGGCGGTGTATAGCCGCAACGCGCTGCGGTACCTGATCGCCATGATGGACGAGCGCCGCGTGGCGCTGGGCAGCGACTACCCGTTCCCGCTGGGCGAGGCCAAGCCCGGGGCCATGGTCGACTCGATGTACGACCTGACCGACAAGACCAAGCGGCAACTGCTCAGCGGCTCGGCGCTCGAGTTCCTGGGCATGACCGAGGACCGCTTCCCCGGACTGCTCGAAGAACGCAAGGCCGCGCGCGAGCGGCCGGCCAAATTCCCGACCGAGCCCGCGGAGACCGGCAAGTGAGCGACAAGCTGTTTGAAGACGCGAAGAAGCTCGACGCCGCGGATCCGCTGAGCGCTGAGCGTGCGTTGTTCGCCATCCCCAAGGACGCCGACGGCAACGACGTCGCCTACTTCACGGGCAACTCGCTGGGCCTGATGCCCCACAGCGCTCGCGACGCCGTGCGGCAGGAACTGGACGACTGGGCCACGCTCGGCGTCGATGCGCACCTGCACGGCAAGCACCCGTGGTTCAGCTACCACGAACGCTTCCGCGAGACGGGTGCACGGCTGGTGGGCGCCAAGCCGGGCGAGGTCGTCATGATGAACGGCCTGACCGCTAACCTGCACCTGATGCTGGCCAGCTTCTACCAGCCCTTGGGCAGCCGAACCAGGGTCATGGTGGAAGACGCGCTCTTCCCCAGCGACGACTACGCGGTCGAGAGCCACATCAACCACCGCGGGCTTGACGCCAGCGCCAACATGATCCGCTTGCGCCCGCGTGAGGGCGAGCAGACCTTGCGGACCGACGACGTCGTCGGCGCCATCGAAGACGCCGGCGACACGCTCGCGCTCGTGATGCTCGCCGGCGTGCAGTACCGCACGGGCCAGTGGTTCGACATGCCCACCATCACCGAGGCCGGGCATAGGGCGGGCGCGAAGGTCGGCTGGGACTGCGCCCACGCCGCGGGCAACGTGCCATTGCAACTGCACGACTGCGGCGCCGACTTCGCCGTCTGGTGCAGCTACAAGTACTGCAACGCCGGGCCCGGAGCTATCGCGGGCTGCTTCGTGCACGAGCGGCACGCCCAGAGCTTCGACATCCCCCGCCTGGCCGGCTGGTGGGGCAACGACCCGGCGACGCGCTTCAAGATGGAAAGCGGCTTCGTGCCCCGCGCCGGCGCCGACGGCTGGCAGCTGTGCAACCCGCCCGTCCTCGCGATGGCCCCGCTCGCCGCGTCGCTGGAGATCTTCGACCGCGTCGGTATGGCCGCGCTGCGCGAGAAGAGCCTCAAGCTTACCGGCTTCCTCGAGCGATCGATCAAGGCCATCGCCCCGGCCGCGCGCATCGTGACGCCCAGCGACCCCGATCAACGCGGCTGCCAGCTCTCGATCTCCTTCGGCGACCGAGCCCGAGACATCCGAGACGCGCTCCAGCAGCACGGCGTCGTGGCCGACTTTCGCGAGCCCGACGTCATCCGCCTCGCCCCGGTGCCGCTGTACAACACCTTCCAGGACGTCGCGCGGGCCGCGGCGACGATCGCACGCGTCACCTCCGGCGTGCACGCCTGATCAGTCCGAGGCCGCCACCAGATAGAAGCGGCCAACGTCGACCTGGCAGCGTTGGCCCGCGTGCTCGCCGTCGAGCACGATGACGCCCAGCCTGCCCTCCATCGTGCCCCACCTCGTGCGCATTGGGCAGTAGCTGGCGTACTCGAAGGAATCGCCCGGCGCCAGCGTGGGCTTGCGGCCGACGACGCCCTCGCCCTCGACCCATTCTTCTTCGCCATGGGCATCGATGATGCGCCACTGCCGGTCGACGACGCGCACGCTGGGAGCGCCGGCCGGGCCGACATGCTCGATCGATACGGCGTACGCGAATACGTGCAGCGGTCGGTCGGCATCGCTGCGATCGGGCAGATACTGCGGCCGAACCCGGACCCGCAGCGAAGACTCGCCACGCCCCAATGGCAGCGGCGTTGTGACATCCGACCCGTGCTCGCCGGGCTCAACATCGGTAATCAGGATGGGGTCGGGCATCATGCTCATCGCGCCGCGTTCCCTGGGGCGTTCACGTCCGAAGGGTCGACTCACGAAGAGCGTAGCGCTTCACGCGCGGCGCGGCGGCCTTCCCTCGGCCCGGCTGCGGGCGCGGAGCTTGGCAGCGGCCGTCAGGCGCGACTGCGAAGCGCCGCGGCGAGGCGATTCGGCGTCGGCGCCCTTGGCTCGAACGGCGCTGCGCTTGCCCTTGGCGCGGCGGCCGCGCCCCTTCTTGTCCTCATCATCGGGCGTGTTGGGGGCCACCACCTCTTCCTCCGTGGGCTTGATCGTCATCGGCTCGGCAGGTTGCCCGGGCTGCGGCGCTTGGGTCTGGGGAAGCTCGAGAACACCGGCAAAGCGCTCCAGGCTCTCGCGCGTCGCCGACATCTCGCGAGCCAGGCTCGCGCCGGCCGTCCGAAGCAGCGCCGCCAGCGGGCGCGGCATGCCGTCCTCGCTCTCGCGCAGCTCCAGCAGCTCGACCCAGGGCGCCAGCGAAGACGCCAACGCTTCCAGGCGCTCGGCGGCGCGCTCGGCGGCCTCGCGTTCCTGCGCGATCGATCGCCCGACGGCCTCGGCCCGCTCGACCAACGCGCCCAGCGTGCGCTCCGCCGCCGCCACGCGCGTCTCGATGCGCTCGATGGGCACGCTCGCGAGGCGATCGCACTCACGCTGCACGCCGGCAAGGCGGTCCTTCAGGCTTGATGCCACGGCGTCGCGATCGTGGTTCTCCGAGGTGTCGTCCTCGACCCACTCGATCTCGTAGCCGTCCTCGACGCGCTCTTCGAGGCTCGCCAGCCGGTCCTCGAGGCCGGGCATCGCCGTCGCCAGCGCGGCCATGGCCTGCTCGATGCGCCCCAGCGCGTCGTCCATGTCCTGCGACTGGGTCGGGATCGCATCGATGGATTCGGGCCTGGTCGCCGCTGGCGTCGGCTCGGCGTCCTCGACCTCCTCGCACACGTCCTCGTCGTCGCCCTGGGCGATGAAGCGGGTGAAGCTGCCCAGCAGCCCCCGCGTCAGCACGTCCACATCATCCTCGCGGTGCTCCGTGTCGTGTTCCGTGTCGTGTGAGGACGCCCCCTGGCATCGCGTGCAGCGCTCGCCGCACGCACCGCCGCAGGCCTGTTCTGGGGTGCTGGCCAACTCGTTGTGATCGTCGATCATGCTCATGCCTTCGCTCCGGTCTACTCGGACCTCGACTCAGGGAGCGAATCGACGTTTCGGCAGGGCCACTTCAGTCCAATATCCGGCCAATCAAGAAAATCCGCACAAACCGCGCAGACGGCCTTTCCTATGATCCAACCATGGCTCAAATCCAAACATCGATTGAACAAAACGTCCGGCCCACCCCCGCTCAGACCCTCAGGGCCGCCATGGACGCCCGGTGCATCATGGCGCCGGGGGCCTTCAACGGGCTTACGGCGCGGGCCGTCGCCAGGCAGGGCTTCGAGGCGGCCTACGTCTCGGGCGCGGCCACCAGCGCCGCCGCGGGCGTGCCCGACGTGGGCCTGCTGACGCTCGACCGCTTCACCGCCACCGTCCGAGAAGTCGTCGACGGCTCGCGGCTGGCCCCCGGCGGTCCGGCCCTGCCCGTCATCGCCGACGCGGACACCGGCTTCGGCGAAGAAGAGATGACCCGCCGCACCGTCATCGAGTACCAGCGCGCCGGGGCCGCCGGCCTGCACCTCGAGGACCAGGTCTTCCCCAAGCGCTGCGGCCACCTCGACGGCAAGACCCTCATCCCCGCCGACCAGGCGGCCAGCAAGATCCAGTGGGCCGCGCGGGCCGCCCATGACACCGCCGATCCGCACTTCATCATCTGCGCGCGCACCGACGCCCGCGGCGTGACCGGTATGGACGAGGCCATCGACCGCGCCAAGGCCTACGCCGCCGCCGGAGCGAGCATGATCTTCCCCGAGGGCCTCACCTCAGAAGACGAGTTGCAAGCCTTCGCCGAGGCGATGCAGGGTGCGACCGTCGCCGACACCGGCAAGCCCCCATACCTGCTGGCCAACATGACCGAATTCGGCAAGACGCCCATCATCCCGCGCGACCGCTTCGCCCAGATGGGCTACCACCTCGTGATCTTCCCGGTCTCGACGCTGCGGATCGCGATGAGGGCCGTCAACGACCTGCTCGCAACGCTCGCCGAGCACGGCTCGGTAGAGCCCGCCCTGGAGCGCATGCAGACGCGCGCAGAGCTCTACGACCTGCTGGGCTACACGCCCGGCGAGCCCTGGCCCTTCCGTTGAGGCCCGCTGCGGGCCACTAGTGCTCCGCCCACCACTGCTCGAGCAGGTCCTCGGCCGCCGTCGCATACACCACGCGCAGCAGGTCCTTAGGCAGCGCGAATCCCTGGAGCGGGGGCGAACTCAACTCGTCGTACTTGTCCGGCTCGGTCATCGCCAGGTCCGGGTCGGCGATGGGGCTGGGCCCCTCGTACCGCCGCTCCCACAGCGTGCGCAGCGCCCAATACCGGCTGGCGTACAGGTCGAACGCCTCGGCTTCTCCGCTGGCCTGATGGGCGCCGAATCGGTTGTTCGCGTCGTCGCTGGCCTCGAAGTGGTCGTCCAGCGTCACGATGTCCGACCCGAAGAGGATGCGGCCCCTCCATCGCTCGATGAACGCAACGAACGCTTCCGGCGAGTGCTTACTCAGCTCGCGCACCATCCACTTCGTGGCCGACACGTCCAGGTACAGGTTGTCGTGCCGCGACAGCAACCCGTCGAGGAAGCGCAGGTCCTCGGGCCAGCCGCCCATGTGCGCCACCAGCCACGGCACGTGGAAGTCCTCGAGCATGCGCTCCAGCGGCTCGTAGTGCGAGGCCTTCGTCCCATACCTGCTCGCGTCGGCGTACTTCGTGGCGAACCACGTGTCCGGGTCGGCGATGTGGGCTTGGAACATGTACCCAAGCTCGACCGCCTCGGCGGCCAGGTCGCGACGCAGCGGGCTGTCCACGTCGATGATGTCCGCGTCCTCCACCGGGTCCAGCAGGTCACGCAGCCGCGGCGCCATCCAGAACTTGAGCATCCGAGCGCCGAACTCGGCGTGCCAGCGACGCATGTTCTCGAAGAAGCCCTGCCGCATCGCCCGACGCCGATCGTTGGACATGTACTCGGGAATGGCCACGAAGCGGACCTTCTCGCCCAGCTCCTGACGCACGACCTCGGCCTGGGCGATCTGCGTCTGCGAGTACACGCGCCGCACGCCGTAGGCCTCCATCACGCGGCGGTACACCGGCGTGGCCAGACGGCCATTGATGTGCGCGTGGCTGTCGATGATCGGCGCCACCGGCGGCCCGAATCGCTCGGCCTCGGCCAGGTAGTCCAGCCCCAGCAGGTTCGCGGGGGAGCGCGGCCGATCGGCGGGCGGTACAGTCTTCGGTGCGGCAGGCTGACTCATACGCCACTGTAAACCCCACTCCGCCCGGCGGTGTTCAGGGTGCGCAAAACCCCGGGGACACCACCCGCCCCCGGATCGTTCTGGCCCACGACTGGCTCGTCGGCCTGCGCGGCGGCGAACGCGTGCTGCACCACATCGCCAGGGTCGCGGCCCGTTTGGGGTCGGTCGAAGCCATCCTGACCATGTTCGACGATGGCGCGCCCCTCACCGACGAGCTCGACGCCATCCCCAGGCAGGTGGCAACCCTCGGCCGCCTGCCCGGCGCGCTGCGTATGCGCCGATGGCTGCTGCCGGTGTATCCCGCCGCCGTCGGCCAACTGAGCGACCGCCTCGCCCTCATGCACCGCATGCAGCGCATCGACCTGGTCGTCTCCACCAGCTCGGCCGCCATCAAGGGCCTGCGCACCCCGCCGGGCGTGCCCCATGTGTGCTATTGCCACAGCCCCGCGCGGTACCTCTGGTCGCAGGCCGACCAGTACGGCGGCCGGTTCCAGCGTCTGGGCCTGCGCGCCTTCGGCGGCGCCCTGCGAAGCTGGGACCGCGCAACCGCCGGCCACGTCGACGCGTTCCTGGCCAACTCCACCCACGTGGCTCGGCTGATTGCCACGGCCTACGGCCGCGAGGCGAAGGTCATCCACCCGCCCGCGCGCACCGAGTTCTTTACACCTGGGACCGAGCCCCGTGAGCGACATTGGCTGGCGGTGGGGGCCATCGAGCCGTACAAACGGTTCGATCTCGCGATCGAGGCCGCGCGACGATCGGGCGTGCCGCTACGCATCGTCGGCGATGGCAGCGTGCGCGCCGCGCTCGAACGCTCCGCCCCGGCGCACGTGCGGTTCCTCGGCCGCGTGAGCGACGAGCAACTGCGCCGCGAGATGCGAACCGCCGCCGTGCTGCTCTTCCCCCAGGTCGAAGACTTCGGCATCACCGCGGTCGAAGCGCAGGCCTGCGGCTTGCCCGTAGCCGCGCGGGCCGAGGGCGGTGCGCTCGACATCGTCCGCGATGGCCAGACCGGCGCGCTCTGCGACGGCTCGCCCGAGCAGCTCGCCGAGGCCGCGAACCGTGCCGCCGCGTGCGATCCGCCGCGCTGCGTGGCCAACGCCCGGCGATTCTCCGAGGCGAGCTTCGAGCAGGCGATCCAGGTTGAGTTTGAGCACCACCTCAAGCGCCCAGCAGCCGGGCCGGCGAGCCAACCGCACGAGCGCCCGGCGGAACATCGGCCGTAACGACCGAGCCCGCGCCGATCACCGCGCGATCGCCGATGCGCACGCCGGGCAGCACCACCGCGCCCGCGCCCACAAGGCATCCCGAGCCGATGTCGACCGCGCCGCACAGCACGGCCGCGGGCGCAACATGGCTGCCTGTGCCAACGCGGGCATCGTGCTCGACGATCGCGCCGCTGTTGATGATGGCGTGTGCTTCGATCGTTGCGTCCACGTTCACGACGGCGCTCGGCCCTACGAAAACGCCCGCGCCAACCTGGACCCGTTCGCCCACCACCGCCGATGGGTGCAGCACGCTCGCCGCGACGCCCTCGAGCCGCTCGAGCAGCACCAGCCGCGTCGGCACATCGCCCACGCACAAGATCCAGGGCTCGCTCACGACGCTCAGCCTGCCCAGGTGCGCCAGGCCCGGAACGCTCGCGTTCGGATCATCGTCGACGAAGCCGTCGATGCGAATACCCGCGGCGCGCGCCGCGTCGGCCACCACCTTCGCGTGCCCACCGCCGCCGACAAGAACGATCGCCCCGGTCATCCCAGGGCTATCGGCATTACCCGCACCCGACCGCGAACTCGTTCTGGAACGCCAGGAAGTCGAACAAAGTCAGCTCGCCGTCACCATCGAAGTCCGCCGCCGGGTCCCCCGATGCGAACAGGTTCTGGAAGGCCAGGAAGTCGAACAGGGTCAGCTCGCCGTCGCCGTCCAAGTCCGCCCGGCACACGACCTCGATGTGCTCGATGAACGCCGTGCCCTCGGTGAAGCGCAGCGAGCCCACGAGGAAGCTCGGCGACAGCGTGATGTTGCGGACATCAAAGAACGCGATGTTGTCGGCGCCGATGCCCGCGTCGAACGTCGCCTCGAACCGCACGGTGATGCCCACCAGCGTCTCTTCGCCCATGAACGTCTCGCCCAGGACCTGGACCGGGTGGGTGCCACCGGGGTTCTCCACCTCGCCCGTCAGCACGTCCGAACTGCCCGGCGACAGCGCCTCGAGCGCGTCGGCCAGCGGTGTCGGGCTCGGAAAGAGCGTGCCCAGCACCACGCCGCTGCCCTGGACCATGCCCGTGACCTCGTAGCGGTAGCGCGTCGCCGGGTCGAGCGTGTCGGGGGCGCTGGTCCGAGAGACCGAGCCGCCGTCGCTGATCACCACGCCCGCCAGATCGATCGAGACCGATTCCTGGGCCATCGCCGCACACGCAAGCCCGACCACCATCCCCGCCGCCAACGCCATTGGTCCACGCATCTCCGCCTCCTGTCTCAGGGTCCTCGCTCCCAACAGCCTACTCGACGCACGGCGATCGGCCAACGCAAGATCATGCGAAACCGGCCAGATACCCTCGATGCGTGCTGATCGCGACCCTCCTGGCACTGGCCTCTTACCTCTGCGGCTCGGTCCCCTTTGGCTATCTCATCGCCCGGTCCAAGGGCGTGGACATCTTCAAGGCCGGGTCGGGCAACATCGGGGCCACAAACGTCCGGCGGGTTCTCGGACGTGGGCCCGGCAATCTCTGCTTTGCGTTGGATGTCCTCAAGGGCCTGGTCCCCACCATCACGGCGGGCCTCGTCCTCGGCACGCTGGGCGACCTCGACGCCCCGGCCGGCATGGTGTGGGCATGGCTCATGAGCCCCGTAGCCGCCGTTGTGGGCCACATGTACTCGCCCTGGCTGGGGTTCCGGGGCGGCAAGGGCGTCGCCACGGGCCTGGGGGCCCTGCTGGGGGTCTACTGGGTGCTGACGCTGGCGGTCATCGGAGCCTTGATCGTCTGGCTGGTGGTCCTCAAGGCCAGCCGGTACGTCGGTTTGGCGTCAGTCTGCGCGGCGGCGAGCGTCCCCGTCCTCGCCGTCGTCCTGCCCGTGCTGGCCGAGGGCGGCTTTCCGGCGACGGCCATTCCGACCTTCGTCGTGGCGATGCTGCTCGCGACGCTGGTGGTGGTGCGGCATCGCGGCAACCTCCAGCGCATCCTTGCGGGCACCGAGCCCAAGACCGGCGGCCCGCGCCCGGTCGAAGCGAAGCCCGACGTCCCTTAACAACGTCCACGCCTTCCACCCATGCCGAAGCTGCGGCCTGTAGCGGCACAAGTCGCCGCCTTTGGGCTCAAGCGGCCACTTGGCCAGTGGGCCTTGGTGTGCGCAAGCCGATGCTACAGCGATGCTTACGTACACCAACAACCCGACCGACAAGCCCGACGGCCTTGAGCCGACGCCGGGCCTTTCCCTCAAGAAGGCTCCCGCCGAGGACGGCTGCCCGCTCAAGCTGGCGCTGGACGATTCGGCCGACGCGATCCGCCACGTTAGCCATGCCCTGGGCCACGCCCAGCGCCGGCTGGACAACCTGCGGGACCTGATCGACCGCTTCGAGCTGGACGACGACGACGGCCCCCGCGCCGCCTGACGAACCAGCCTCGATCCCAGACTCCCCGGACGGGCCCGGACGCCGAGAACTCGGTGTTCGGGCCCGTGTTTCTCTTGGGGAACCCCGCGCCGGTCGCCGCTCTACCAAGGACTTCTCGCCGCACGGTTTGGGTCGGGCCCACCGCCCCAGCGACGCTACACTAGCGATCGGGGCTGGTGGCACTCCATTCTCACTGCACCCGGGATAGAACCGCAGCACCGCCCGCGCGAGGTGTCGTTATGCAGAACAGCTTCGGTCTGAAAGACCTCATCGTCATCACGCTCATCCTGGGCGTGGTCGTGAGCATCTGGATCGCCATCTTCCAGGACGATCGCCGCTGGGACCAGACCCAGGAGGCTAACGACCGCCTGGAGAGCCTCGAGCGACAACTCGTCCGCCTCGAGCAGCAGATCAAGGACCGCCCCGTGGTGGTCGCGGCCCAGCCGGGAGGCCAGGCCTCCCCCGCGGCGGTGGCCTGGGCCCGCGACGGCGTGGACATCACCGTCAGCGAGCCGTGGGGCTTCACGACCAATCCCTACGACGATCCGGACCTGGTCACGGGCGGCGAGTTCGTCGAGATCTACGAGGGCCAGCCGCCGAAGCTCACCCCCTTCACCTACTCCGACGTCTACGGCCGTCGCGTGGCCGACCTGGTGACCGAGAGCCTGGGCTGGTATGACCCCAACACCCTGAAGATGCGCGGCCGCCTGGCCGAGGCGTGGCAGTACGACCCCGGTGGCGAGTGGCTGCGGGTGAAAGTCCGCGACGAGGCGCGCTTCAGCGATGGCGCCCCCGTGCTCGCCGAGGACGTCCGCTGGACGTACGAGGACCTGATCTTCAACGAGCAGATCGAGGCCGAACGCTTCCGCAGCGTGTACAGCGCGATCGAGGACGTTGAGGTCGTGGGTGACCCGGCGACCAGCAAGATCGTGGAGTTCACCTTTAAGAGCCCGCGGTTTGACAACTTCGAGCAGGCCATGGGCTTCAAGGTGCTGCCCAAGCACATCTACGAGCCCTGGATCGAGTCGCCCACGCAGTTCAACCAGAGCACGGGCCTGACGGTGGGCTCGGGGCCGTTCCGCTTCGCGACGGTCAGCCCCGACTCGCAGTGGAGCCCTCCCAGCGACATCGTGCTGGTGCGCAACGAGCAGTACTGGGGCCCGCGCCCGCCGCTGGACAGCTACCGCATCACGGTGATCAGCGACTACACGACCAAGCTCATCGCCTACAACAGCGGCCGCGGCGACATGATGCGGCCCAACTCGCAGCAGTTCGTCGAGCAGCGAGCCGACTCGCGCTTCCTGGAGAACCACGACCTCAGGCTGTGGTACAACATGCGAGGCGGGTACTCGTTTATCGCCTGGCAGTGCGGCCCGCGCAACGGCGATCGGCTCACCCCCTTCCACGACAAGCGCGTCCGCCAGGCCATGACCTACATGATCGATCGCGACAAGATCCGCCGCGACATCTCCAAGAACCTCGTTCGGCCGGCGACGGGGCCCTTCCTCAGCTCCACCCCGCAGGCCAATCCCGACATCGAGCCCTACCCCTACGACCCCGAGCGTGGGTTGGAACTGCTCGCCGAGGCGGGCTGGATGGACCGCGACGGCGACGGCAAGCTCGAGGACGAGGACGGCAACCCGTTCACCTTCGAGTTCACCTTCTCCAACGGCTCGGAGTCCACGCTCCAGATGGCCAACTCGATGAAGGCCGACTTCGCGCGCTCGGGTATCGACATGCAACTGCGCACCATCGACTGGTCGGTGCTCGTGGACATCCTCAACCGTCGTGACTTCGACGCCATCACCTTCGCGTGGTCGGCCAGCACGCCCGAGAGCGATCCGTACCAGATCTGGCACTCGGACAACATCGACAACCAGGGCGACAACTTCATCCAGTGGGGCAACGAGGACGCCGATCGGCTCATCGAGCAAGGCCGCGAGACGCTGGACTTCGACGAGCGCATGAAGGTGTGGCACGAGTTGCACTCGGTGTACCACGAGGAGCAGCCCTACACCTTCATGAACGAGATCCCCTGGGTCCGCTTCACCACGAAGCGCTCGGGCAACGTCCAGGAGTACAACTCGGGCCTGGAGTACTTTGAGTTCTGGGTCGGCCGCGAGAGCATGCCAAGCCAGCAATAACCCAGCACCGCCCAGTCTGCCCGGGGGCTCGCGCCGATGACCACGTACATCATCCGACGACTGCTGCTCATGATCCCGACGGTGATCGGCATGACGCTGCTCATCTTCCTGCTGGTGGCCATGAGCCCCGGCGGCGTGGGCGCAGCGCTGCAGGTCTCCGGCGGCGGCCAGATGGACTCGGGCAGCGTCGCCCAGCAGCGGGCGTACCTCGAAGACCGCTATGGTCTGGACGCGCCCATCCTCGTGCAATACGCGCGATGGCTCGGCCGGGTCAGCCCAATCAAGTTCGGCACCCGCGACCAGTTCGTGAACGATGAGCGATTCACCGACCCGCGCGAGGTCGATGATCCGCCCTTGTGGGAGTGGTTCGTCGACGAGTTGCCCCAGGCCGAAGAGCGTGAAGCGCTTGAAGTCCCCGAGTCGGCCGAGGACCGCACGCGTCTGTACCGCCGTGCTGCGGGCCGGTACGCGCAAGCCCGCGCCGCGTTCCTGGGCTCGCGCACGCGGTTCGAGATCGCCATGGGCGACATCGCCAAGGCGATCGACAACCCGCAGGCGGTCAAGGATCGCGGGCAGATCCGCCCCGGCCAGGCGCGGAGCATCGGCAAGTCGGCCTTTGAGTCCCAGGACGAGCTCTGGGCGATTGCCCGGGAGCGCGCCGACCAGATGCTGCGCGACTACAAGGGCCTGCTCGACGCGACGGCTGGCTCGCAGGCGATCTTCGACGCCAGGATCTTCGATCAGGCGGGCATCCCGATCATCCCCGGCACGCTCTCGATCGCGATGCCCGACCTGGGCATGAGCTTTGCCCGCTCGCGCCCCGTGTCGCAGTTGATCGCCGAGGCGTTGCCCGTCACGCTGCTGCTGAACCTCATCGCCGTGCCGATCATCTACGCGGTCGCGATCCCCTCGGGCATCCTGGCCGCCAGCCGGCAGGGCTCGCTGCTCGACGTGGGCCTTGGCGCCTTCTACGTCGCGCTGTGGTCGATCCCCGTGGTGTGGGCGGGCGTGCTGGCGGTCGGCTTCCTGGCCAGCAAGGACTACCTGGGCGCGTTCCCGGTGACCGGGCTGCACTCGGTCGAGAGCGAGGCGATGGGCATCCTGCCGCGGGTCGTCGATGGCTCGTGGGAGCGCGGCTACCTGCTCGATACGCTGTGGCACCTGGTGCTGCCCGTCGCGTGCCTGGTATACACCGGCTTTGCGATCCTCAGCAAGCAGACGCGCGCAGCGATGCTCGAGAACTTCAACGCCGACTACGTCCGCACGGCCAAGGCCAAGGGCGTGTCGCGCAAGGACGTGGTCTTCCGCCACGTGTTCCGCAACAGCCTGCTGCCGATCATCACCATGTTCGTGTCGATCTTCCCGGCGATGCTGGGCGGCTCGGTGGTCATCGAGCGGATCTTCAGCGTGCCGGGCATGGGCAGTCTGATCATCGAGGCCATCGGCCTGCGTGACCGAGAGCTGCTGCTGGCCAACGCCCTGATCGTCGGGCTCGTGAACATGCTGGCGCTGCTGCTGGCCGACATCCTGTACGCCCTGGCCGACCCACGGATCTCCTACGACTGATGAGCGAGACGAACTCCAACCCGCAGACCGCCGACCAGCTCACCGCCGTGACGGGCGTGCACCTGATGCAGGGCATCGGCCATCGACCCGCCGAGGGCTTCTGGACCGAGGCATGGCGCCAGGTCTTCAAGCGTCCGGGCGCCGTCGCGGGCATCGTCTGGGTGGCCGTGGTCGCGTTCTTCGCGGTGTTCGCCCCGCTGGTGGCCAACGGGCACCCGATCCTGATGGTGAGCGGCGGCGACGCCGGTCCCCTGGGCTCGCTGCTCGGCGGGCTGGGCGGAGCGCTGACGAGCTTCGATGGCGTGCGACTGGTGCTGTTCACGCTCATCTGGACGGCCGCCTGGGTCGCCGCACCGCGCCAACTGCCGACAGGGGCGCTGGCCGGGCTGGCTGGCGCAGTCACGCTGGTGTTCGCGCTGCGGGTGTTCGCCCAGTTCTTCGTGGGCGTGAACGAGGGTGACGTGGCCGCCCCGGTCTACGGGTTCACACGCTTCCTGCTGGGCGCTGGCGCGGTCGATGGCGCGGAGGCGGGCTTCCAGGCCCATGCGTTCCAGGTCGTTGTCGACCTCGCCGCCGCGGCCGGGCTGGTCTGGGCCGCCGCGGCCTTCGGCCTGAGCCGCCGGGTGCGCATCGCCACGGCGCCGCTGATCGTGCTCGCGGCGCTGGGCTCGCTGATCGGCCTGGCCGCCGCCGAAAGCGGTGTGCGTTCGCCCATGCTGCGGTTCCTGACCGTGGTCGACCTCACGCTGATCCTCGGCTCGATCGCGGGCCTGGTGCTGCTCGTGCCCCGCTGGTGGGGCTCTCGCAGCGATCGGGCCACCGTCGTGCTCACCATGTCGCTCCAGGCCGGGCTGACCATGCTGGTGCACGCGATGTTCAGCGCCATGGCCTCGGGCCGCGACGCGGCGGATTGGCTCCGCGCGTTCGAGCGGCAGCCGTACTTCGAGACCGTCGCGTCGATGGCCATCGCCGGCATCGTGGGCCTGGTGTTCGTCATGGCCCACCCGCTGAGCCAGACCAAGCACCGCGCGGGCGTGTCGCTGCTGGTGGGGCTGGTGATGTTCGGGCTCATGGCCACGCGCTGGGCCACGCCGCTGCCAAACTTCGACTACGTCGCGCAGGAGACGCGCGGCGAGATCAGCGCGATGTACACGCTCATCCCCTGGTCTCCGCAGCAGGGCGGCACCGCCGTCGACCTGCTGCCCCCCGGCAGCAACGTGTATTCACAGATCCTGCCCGGGCTCGAGGTCGACCTGGCCGAGCGGGCCCGCGCGACCGACATGCTGGTCAAGGACATGACGCTGGACGACGAGGTGCTCGCCGCGATGGAGGCCCGGCTGGGCTTCGCGCGTGCGAGCCTGACCGCATCGCCCGAGGATGCCATGGCCGAGCTGCGCGGGCACTTGGCCCAAGCGCCCGATCTGACCGTCAGCGGCGCGGTGGAGTTCCTCGAGACCCTGCCGGGCCCGGCCTACTCGCTGGGCACCGACTCGCTAGGCCAGGACATGCTCAGCCAGATGCTGCACGCCTGCCGCCTGTCGATCTCCATCGGGCTGGTGAGCACGGCGATCGCGGTGGTCATCGGCGTGACGATCGGCGCCCTGATGGGCTACTTCGGCGGCTGGGTCGACATGCTGCTGTACCGGGTGGTCGAGGTCTTTATGGCCATCCCGCTGCTGTTCCTGCTCATCGTCGCCGCCGCCGTGCTGCCGCGCAATACCTACGTGATGATGGCCATCATCGGGTGCGTCACGTGGACGGGCAGCGCCCGCTTCATCCGGGCCGAGTTCTACAAGCTGCGCGGGCAAGACTTCGTGCAGTCGGCCCGGGCCGTGGGCCTGCCGCTCCGCAGCGTGCTGTTCAAGCACATGCTGCCCAACGGGGTGACGCCCGTGCTCGTCGACGCGTCGTTCGCCATCGCGGCGGCGATCCTGGCCGAGGCCGTGCTGAGCTATCTGGGCCTTGGCCCGGCCAACCAGGCGAGCTGGGGCCGCCTGCTGAGCGACGCGAACAACCAGGTGGGCAAGTTCATGTGGTGGCTGGCCATCTTCCCGGGCTTTGCCATCTTCCTGACCGTGCTGAGCTACAACCTCATCGGCGAGGCGCTGCGCGACGCCATCGATCCCAAGCTGAAGAAGGCCCGCGTGTGATGAAGCCCCACGCCCGCATGACGACCGAGGGAGCCACGACTTGAGCGACGCGACCACAACCAAGGGCACCAAGGCCGGACAGGTCGACCCGCACGCCCAGCCACTCGTGCAGGTGCGGGACCTGGCGGTCTCCTTCGACAACGGCAGCGGCCCGCGGATCCAGGCCGTCGACGGCGTGCGCATGACCATCTACCCGCGCCAGACGCTGGCGGTCGTGGGCGAGAGCGGTTGCGGCAAGAGCGTGACGGCGATGAGCTCGATGCAGCTCGTGCCGCGCCCGCCCGGCCGGTTCGATCGTGGGCAGATCACCTTCCGCAAGGACGACGGGAAGATCATCGACCTGCTGCGCCTGAGCGAGAAGGAGATGCGCGAGATCCGCGGCAACGACATCGCGATGATCTTCCAGGAGCCCATGACCAGCCTGAATCCGGTGTACACCGTGGGCGACCAGATCATGGAGGCCATCCTGCTGCACCAACCCGTGAGCGCCAGCCAGGCGCGCGAGATCGCGCTCGACGCGATGCGGGCCGTGGGCATCCCCGACGTCGAGAAGCGCATCAAGGCCTATCCCCACCAGTTCTCCGGCGGCATGCGCCAGCGCGTGATGATCGCCATGGCGCTGGCCTGCAAGCCCCGCCTGCTGCTGGCCGACGAGCCCACTACCGCGCTGGACGTGACGATCCAGGCCCAGATCCTCGAGCTGCTCAGCTCGCTCAAGGACGAGCACGACATGGCCGTCATGCTCATCACCCACGACCTGGGCGTGGTGGCCGAGAACGCCGACGTCGTGTGCGTCATGTACGCCGGCCGCGTCGTGGAGTATGGCACGGTGTTCACCGTGTTCGACAAGCCCATGCATCCCTACACACGCGGGCTGCTGGCGAGCATCCCCAAGATCGGCCACCGACTCGATCGCCTGGTGACCATCAAGGAAGTCGTCGAGGACGAAGCGCAGTTCAAGAAGCTGCCGGGGGCCGAAGAGGGCGTGCGCCCGTGGTGGCCCTGGCACAAGCCGCCGGCCGACATCACGCCGCTCGACCAGCCCGCGGGGGACTACTACCTGCAAGAGGTCGAGAAGGAGCACTGGGTGGGCGTGTGGCGCACCAAGGCCGTGCAGGACCACGAGAGCCGCCCGCCGGACCTGAACTACCGCGCCCAGCGCGAGGCCGCGACCGCGGTCTGACCGACCTTCGCGACCCACGGGGCGCAAGCGAGGCGATATGCCCGCCGTCATGATCCTGGCCGACGAAGACTTCGCCTCGCGCGAGCGTGACATGCTCAGCCGGCTCGAGGTTGGCCTGGCCGCCGATGGCGTCCGGGTCGTGCACGCCGTGCCCGAAACGCTGCCCGAATTGCTCGATGGGCGGGTATTCTCCCAGGCCGTCGCGTACACGCCGCGCGGGCCGCTGCCGCCGCTGTCGGCGCGGGCCAGGGCGCTGGCCGCCGATGCGCTCCAGGCCACGCCCGAGAAGACCATCGAGATCGTGCACGTCTTTGGCCGACGGGCCTGGTCGCTGGCGTTCGAGGTCGCCGGCCTGCTCAGCGCTCGCCTGGTGCTGGAGGTCTACTCCAGCGTGCTGGCCGACGCGCTCGCCTCGGCCCACCTGGACGGCATCGACGACCGGGTCATCGCCAGCGTGCCCGGCACGGGGCTCGAGCGACGCTGCCTGCGCAAGCTCGATGGCCGGCACCTGCGCCTGGTGCGATGGGGCGTCCACCTCGACGGCCAGCAGCGATCCCACGCGTCCATGGCCGCCGGCGATCGGCCGGCCGTCCTGATCGACGGCACCGGCGAGGACCACGAAGCCTGGCTGCACACGCTCGAGGCGCTCGCTCGCGTGCGGCTGGATGGAGACCAACCGCCCCTGATGTTCGCCGACGCCCAGGCCGCCCACCGCGCCGGCCTCAGGAAGGTCGCCGAGCGGCTGGCGCTGGCCGAGCACCTGAGCTTCGTGCCCATGGTCGAGGCCCGGCGTGACCCGGTGCTCGAGGTCGACGCCCTGATCTTGCCCGACGCCCTGCACGAGCATCGCAGCCTCGTGCTCGACGCCCAAGCCAACGGCATCCTGATCGCCGCGGCGACCGACCCGGTCATTGACGAGCTGACCAGCGAGTACGGGGTGACCCAGCTCTCGACCGGGGACCACGAGCACTGGGCCGAGGAACTTCGACGCGTCTTCGAGGATCGCCGCCTGGCCGAGGAGCGCCGGGCCCAGGGCATCGAGGCGGTCGAGCAGTTCCATACCGGCCCGGCCCATGTCGCCGCGGTGCAGACGATGTATGAGGGCCTGCTCGCGGGCAAGTCCGGATAACTCCGGTCGTGCGGCTCGATCGGGCGTCCGCTTGAGAGAATTTCTGGTGATCCTGCATAAAGCCTTGCAACAGGAAGGTTTATGCGTTTGAATAGACCCGTGCCGGGGGATCGATCGACGCCCCACGCGGAGCGAAGAGGGGAGAATCGAAGAAATGAAGAACCGACGTGTTATTGCGTGCGCGGCACTCGCCGCCCTGACCACTGGCGCCTTTGCACAGGGCCTGCACCCCATCAGCGATGTCCGCACCATCGAGGCGGGCGACGCGGCCCAGGCCGAGATGCCCGCCAGCGTGGTCGTCCAGGTGCCCACGCTCGATCGGCTGATGCCCTTCCAGCGGTTTGCCATCGATCCGTCAGTGGTCCAGAACCGCCCCGAGCGGTTCGAGATCCGCGTGGACGGGACCATCCGCAACTATGCCCGGGTCACCAACGGCTTCGTTCGGGCCCAGCGGTACGTGGCCGACCGGCTCGAAGAGGCCCGCATCGCCTGGCTGCGCGAGCAGGGCCACGTGGGCGGGGTGGCCACGTACGAGGGCCAGGGCGCCGAAGACGCCCGGGCGGCCATCGAGCCCCGCGCGACCATCCGCATGCCCGAGGGCGCCAGCGGTGGCGGCGGCTTCCGCGTGCAGGCTCCCTCCAACAACCGTGCCCAGCTCGTGGCGGCCCTGAACCGCATCCGCGCCCATCGCGAAGCGGCACACCAGCAAGGCCAGCAGGGCGACACACGCGTCGCCCGCGCCGACTGAGCGGCCAGCGCGCCAAACGTTCTCCTTCTTTGCCTGGGGGGCCCCGCCTGTGTGCGGGGCCCTTCTTGCTTGGGCGATACTGTGTGGGCGATGGCAAGCCCGCTCTTTGACCCCAGCAAGATGGCAGCCAAGCCCCGCGAGTCGGCGCCCAGCACGCCCAAGGCGGACGCTCCGATGCGCGTGCGCGAGCTGGCGGCGATGGTCGACGGCGCGATCCGCCGGGGCGTGGCCAGCCCGCTGCGGGTGGTGGGCGAGGTCAGCGGCCTGCGCGAGCGCACCCACCTGTACTTTGATCTCAAGGACGGCGAGGCGGTCATCGCCTGCGTGCTGTTCGCCAACGTCGTGCGAAAGCACCGCGTCGTGCTGCGCGATGGCCTGGAGGTCGTGGTCACCGGCTCGCTGGAGTTCTACGCCAAGGCGGGCAAGCTCTCGCTGATCGGCACCAACGCCCAGCCCGTGGGCGCCGGGGCGCTCGACCTGGCCTTCAAGCAATTGTGCGAAGAGCTGCGGGCCCTGGGCTGGTTCGACGAGTTCCGCAAGCGGCCGCTGCCGACGTTCCCACGCCGCGTGGCGGTGTTCACCAGCCGCAGCAGCGCGGCCTTGCAGGACGTGCTGGACACCATGCGCCGGCGCTGCCCGGCCGTGGAAGTAGCCCTGGTGGACGCCCGCGTGCAGGGCGAGGCCGCGGCGGCGGAGTTGACGGCCAAGCTCGTGGCCCTCTCGCGCCAGCACAAGGCGATGGGCATCGACGCGGTGATCATCACGCGCGGCGGCGGATCGGCCGAGGATCTTTGGGCCTTCAACGATCGGGCGCTGGCCGAGGCGATCCTCAAGTGCCCCGTGCCGGTGGTCGCGGCGATCGGGCACGAGACCGACACGACCATCGCCGAACTCGTCGCCGACGTCCGCGCCGCCACGCCCACGCAGGCGGCGATGCGGCTGACGCCCGACTCGGCCACGCTGCTCGAGCAGGTGGACGTGAGCCACAATCGCCTGCGCGGCGCGCTGCTGCGGCGCACGGGCGAGGCCGGGCGAGCGATCGACGCCTTCGCGCGTCGGAGGCCGCTGGCCAGCCCGCACAGCATCACCGCCGACGCGCGCGCGGCGCTGGAGCGTTCTGCCGATCGCCTCGCGGATCGCATGCGTCAGCGCGTGCACCACGCATCGCTGCGGCTCGAGCGCGTGGCCTCGAGGCTCGAGTCGCACAAGCCCGCCGCGGCCCTGGCGCGACGGGCCCAGCGGTTCGACGATCTGGCCGAGCGGCTCCAGCGCGCCATGGCCCGCCGGCTTGCGAACGAGCAGCGCAGGCTCGACGCCCAGGAGCGGCAACTGCGGGCCGTGGGGCCTCAGGCCGTGCTGGCGCGGGGGTACTCGTACACCACGCTGGCCGACGGCCGGCTCGTGCGGACGGCCTCGGCGGTGTCGCCGGGCGATGAGCTGCTGACCACGCTGGCCGACGGGCGGGTACGCTCGACGGTCGCGGGCGAGTCGCAGAGGCCCCGTCCCGCACCAGCGCCCGCGCCCAGCCCTGCCGCCAAGGCCCCAACCAAGACCGCAGCCAAGTCCGACCCGCCCAGCCAGATGGGCCTCTTCGGCGACCCGAAAGGCAAGTGAACATGGCCGAACGCAAACCCAAAGCCGACCCGAAGGCCGACCCAAAGCCTGACCCAGCCGAGCCCAGCTTCGAGGCGGCCCTGGCCGAGGTCGAGGCGATCATCGAGCGCATCGAGACCGGCCAGAGCGGGCTGGAGCGTTCGATCGGCGAGTACGAGAAGGGCGTGCGCCTGCTGGCCCGCTGCCGGGGCATGCTCAAGGACGCCGAGCAACGCATCGAGGACG
The DNA here is from genome assembly GCA_040219675.1 of Phycisphaerales bacterium. Classification (GTDB taxonomy): domain Bacteria; phylum Planctomycetota; class Phycisphaerae; order Phycisphaerales; family UBA1924; genus JAHCJI01. Next base: position 411,375 of record JAVJRZ010000005.1, read on the forward strand.
TCACCAGCCGATTGCAGCAGGAGGGCGAACGGCCATCATCTGGCGATTGACTCGGGCCGGCCAATTGGCCGATAGCCCACTCACAGGCCCTCCACGGAACCCCCAGCGACAGTGCCAGACCTCGTGATCATCCTGCCCAGGGTCGCCACCCTGCTGTTCGTGTTCGCCTTCGGCGCGTGCGTGGGCTCGCTCATCAACGTGCTGGCCTACCGCCTGCCGCGAGGCATCGGCGTGGTCACCCCGCCCTCGCGCTGCCCGATGTGCCAGACCAAGCTCCGCTGGAAGGACAACATCCCCATCTTCGGCTGGCTGTTCCTGCGCGGCAGGTGCCGGTATTGCAAGACGCCCATCTCGCCCGAGTACCCGATGGTCGAGCTGTTCTGCGCCAGCCTGTTCGCGCTGTTCTTTGTCGTGTGGTACATGATCCCCGCGACGCGCGGCTCGGGCGTGGAGCTCCTGGGGCTGGACCTCATGGCCCTGCGGCCCGACTGGGCGGCCGTCGACCGCTACAACGGCGTGCCCCAGCACTCGGCGCCCATGTTCGCCATCGTGCTGCTGCTGCTGGGCTCGCTGGTGGCCATGACGCTGACCGACCTGAAGACCACGCTCATCCCCCTCGTGCTGCCCTGGTTCGCCACGGTGGTGGGGGTGGTGCTGCACACGGCCTACGCCGGCTTCCTGAGCGTCAAGGGCGTGGAGTACTCGATGCCGGCGGCCGAGATGGCCTGGCGCTGGCCCATCCCCACCTATGGCTGGGCCAGCGTGGGCCTGGGCATCGGTGGCATGCTGGGCGTCGGCGTGTCGCTGCTGCTGGTGAAGCTTGGCCTCATCCGCCGCAGCTTCGCCAACGCGCTCGAGTGGGAGCAGGAGTACCGCAAGGAACACAACCTGCCGCCCCTGCCCACCGAGGAAGAGCAGCTCGACGACTCGGAGACCGGCCAGTGGCGGCCCACCACCGGCTGGCTGCGCGGGCCGGCGATCATCACGATCTGCGTCCTGCTGTGCGCCATCGCCGGCGCCATCGTCGCACGGGTGCTGGGCTCCATCCCCGCCATCGGCCTGGGCATCGGCGCCGCCATCGGCCCGATCGTCGCCGGCGTGCCCCTGCGGCTGCTGATGCCCACGCGGAAGGACCTACCGGAAGAAGATCCGAGCGACGCCGAAGTCTGGATTGCCTACCCCCACGCCCGGCGAGAGATGGTCAAGGAGATGGCCTTCCTCGCCCCGCCGGTGGTGCTGGCGTGGGTGGGCTTCATGGTCACGAGCCAATTTACCGGCTTATGCCCGCTGTGGCTCGACGCCCTGGGCGGCTCGCTGTTGGGCTACCTCGTGGGCGGCGGCGTGGTGTGGGCCGTGCGGCTGTTTGGCAGCCTGGGCTTCGGCAAGGAGGCCATGGGCCTGGGCGACGTGCACCTGATGGCCGCCGTGGGCGCGTGCCTGGGCTGGGTCGATGCGGTGCTGGCCTTCTTCGGGGCCGCCTTCGTGGGCATCCTGGTGACGCTCTACAGCCTCTCGCTCAGCCGCGGCGTGGGCCGGGCGATGCCCTACGGCCCCTCGCTGGCGATCGCGACGGTGCTGGTGCTGCTGGCCAAGCCGGCGATCGAGGTGGGGCTGGGGCGGTTGACGGGGCAGGTGGTGAATCTGCCGTAGGGGGTCGCGGGCCACCGCCGCCACCAACTTCCTTGAGCACCAAGCCGAAATCGCCTACGTCCGGATGTGGCTCGGGCACGGCTCGATCGCCATGGCCAGGCTTTACGATTGGAGAAGGTCAAGGCCCGGGGATTCGCGGACGTTTGAGATAAGATACTAGAGTAAATGCTAGGCCCGCAGACGCCGCCCCATTAGGAGGCCATAGTTGTCATCCGAGCCTGTTACGCGGTTTGGCGCTCCTACCTTGCCTGCTCACCCAGTCTTAGGCCGCTTTCGAGAACTCACGGGTTACCGTCTCCTCCAGCACTTGTTCCTGCCATCTCTTCAAGTCCGAAGACAGTCGCGTGCTCCTGCATAAATGCTGCGTCGAAAACAAGCCATTGTGCAGTTGCCCTTGGAGAATCTGTGTAGAGCAAAGCCCCCACAACACTTCCAGTACGCCCGAATACCAGCAAGTGGTTTTTGCCACTCGAGTACGCCCACAACACCAACATCGGATCTTGTTGCGGCTGACTAACCACGACGGTCGCTGGCTTGCCCATGATATCCAGAACTTGCCCTAACCCATCCTCGCTCTCAATCGGAGCTTGCCTCAACGCCTTGAGATTGACCTCAAACTGCCGCTCCGACGGGTCGTTACTACTCCACGGATTAGTTGCAATTACACTGGCCAACACGAATCCGATGCCCGCCGATACAAGCCACCCACAGAAGCACCGTCTTGTGTTCACGTGCAACCTCTGATTTCAGTTGAAGATGATGTAATCGTCACCATGGCCTCCATCAATCTCAAAGTCGAAGCCATGTGATGGCCAGATCCACCAATCGATCGGAACGTGCTGATTCGTGCCATCTGTGAACTCGATCTCAAAAATAACGTGTGGATGATTATTGGCAACTCGCTCCGCGATCGAACGGCCGTTGCACACCTCTAGGTTAATCCGTGCTCCGTGACATGGCTTGATTCTGTCGGAAAACACATCAGACGGACACGCATCAATGGCGCGGTCTGCATATACACCGACGCCAGGCACGTGATGGGTGCTAATCATGAATTTATCGACGCAGCAAGCAGCCTTGTTCATCCCGTTCATTAGTCCATTAATGTTGTGTGTCCAGCCGCTCCTGCGAATAGTATGGTCTGTCCCATACTGTTTGAAGCCACATTTTAATGTGTAATCATAATAAGCACCGCGGCGCTTATGATAATCTCTGGTCTCTTTCTTGTCTTTTGTGTCCTTGCCGTCTTCCTTCTCTCTCACGTCGCTGCTATCGAGGCCTAGTGCATCTACATACTGAACAGGACGGCTTTGCGAATACGTATACAGGTTGTACCCGTCCGCATATAGCATCGGATCCCGAGTCAACCACCTCCCAAGATCACTCCTGAACACACGGTTCCGCACGTGCCACTGCGGCACGGCGGGATCACGCAGGTACGCACCGTAGCCGAAGCGGTTGGCGTTGGCTGGGCTGCCTAACACGTCCCGGCCGGTGGTCACGGTGCCGCCGCCGCCGGCTATGTTGCTCGCGTGGGTGACGTCGAACACGTTCACCAGGCCATCCAGATTCGCGTCCTTGCGGACGTCGTAGGCGCCGGTGATCGCCGTAGCGTCGGCCCCGTCGTAGTCGCCATCCGAATCCGTATCGCCTGCGGGCAAGCCATACGGCATGCCATAGCTTGAATATCGGACTTGCTCGACCAACTCGCCCGAGCCGGTCAGTATCGCCACCACGTCCTTGCGCCAGTTCTGGGCGTAGTAGCAGCGCTCCTCGAGCACCTTGTTGACTTCATCTACGCAGAGCCATCATACATCTACTCACCAGCTCAATTCACCGGGCAACATTGCAGAGAGACACTTCATCGACTTGGCGCCAAGGCCGAGGCAGCCTTCTAACTTGTAAATAACGTTCACGAGCCCCTGAGATCGAACTACAATTTATATGCTCTACACTTTAGCGGCCCAAATCACAGGCCGACGATTGGCATTTCTCATCGCAACTAATGACCGCCCACGTAGGGAACAGACATTGCCGACTCCACCTTCCCAGCCCATACTATCCGCCAGTTTGAGGGTCACCCAAAACGTGGTATTGCTCTAGTTTCTGAATGATGTCTTGGGCTTTCGCGGACTGCACCAGCTTGATTTTTCTCGAGGAGGTTATCACCGCCCACGCATCGCCACCCTTGTCCGAAGCATCAGAACTTGCGAGGAGGATAGCTTCAACAGGTTCGCCGATAGGAGCTTGCCATTCGGATCGAACTGGATTAAAATAGAATACCTCTGGGATTCTCTCGGTATCCACTTTAGTTACTGCTGCGTCCAACGCCTCCTGCACCGACATGGTAGGATTGTCCAACAGCAACATATCCACTTCGCCCCTGATCATCGATAGTGTTGCGCCAGGCAATCGTGGCTGACTGGATCCAGAGAAGCGCCAAGCCACCGCCGCTGCCATTAGTCCAACGCCGATGATAACTAGTACGAGCATACGAGTCACGTGTTTCCCCTTGGGCTGAGGTGGTATTCCGGGCCCCGATGGAATTTCTTCCGAGAAGCGCCAAACTCTTCCGAGAGCGAAGCTGGCGATGCAGTGTCGTTCGATCTCAAAGCCGTTACAGCATGTTGCCCTTGCTGCCTGTCATTGGGAGTGCATCTACTTATGTCACTTGATGGAAGCCGCTCGGCTGTCGGTGCAGCACCATACTCCAGGGCAGCTACACTTAATAGAACTTGCGCTTTGGATTGGTAAACGGATGCCAGTGGCGCAACTTAATGCCGAACGGCAGGTACCGCACATTATGCTTATAGAGAATCGTTTTGCCACCGTACAATTCTCTAAGTAGTTCACCAAGCTGCTGTCCATCGCGACCTCCTCCAGCCTTGCAGCAGAACCACTCAACGCACTCAGAATTATCATAAATTCTTTGCAACGAGTCATCAAGGCGACGAAGTCTCTCCAAGTCGTGACGATACACCAAATTTGGATTCCTTCGCATTCGCTTGATATTTCTCAGCTCTTGCGGAGTTAGATACTCTTTCAGACCGTCTTCGCCAACACCTAAGTCAATGACGCCTTCATCTGAGTGTGTTGCAATGGTTGTGGTGCCACACGGACCACACTGCTCCACCGCGTCAGCAATCTGGTGAATATTGGACTTGTGTTGTCCGGGCGAGTGCTCATCATCATGATCTAGCTCAAATTGGGGGTTGGGCCTCGGGGTGCTTCTCCTCCGTGGACGCTCACCTGTTCGATCCGGCTGCCCTTCCGGCCATATCCACCTGCCTCCAAGCGAGTCCAGCCCGGATGGGTCCAAGCCCGCGGTGGGCCCAGACATCGCGTACTCATACAAACTCAACCCATCCACATACCCAGCCGGATCCCTGGTCAACCACCTCCCGATATCACTCCTGAACACCCGATGCCGCACGTGCCACTGCGGCACGGCCGGATCACGCAGGTACGCACCGTAGCCGAAGCGGTTCGCGTTGTCCGGGCTGCCTAACACGTCCCGGCCGGTGGTCACGGTGCCGCCGCCGCCGGCTATGTTGCTGGCGTGCAGGACGTCGAAGACGTTGATCGTGCCGTCGAGGTTGGCGTCCTTGCGGACGTCGTAGCCGCCGGTGATGGCTGTTACGTCGGCCGAGTCGAAGTCGCCGTCCGAGTCGGTGTCGCCCGCGGGCAGGCCGTAGGGGACGCCGTAGCTGGAATAGCGGACCTGCTCGACCAGGCCGCCTGAGGCGTCCAGCATGGCCGGGCACCTGGCGGTTATGGGTCCGTCTTCGGCGACCATCAGCCGTCCAGGGCTCCCACAGGGGGTGCGGGGGTGCTCGGCGTCGGGGCCGCTCGTGCCCCTAGCCCGAGGGCTGGCAGGACCAGCGAGGCGGCTGCCGCCGGGGCGTCGCCGGCGGACGCGAGCGCGCGGCCCATCCGGGATCGGTGAGCGGCGAATCGGGCCTCATGCGTGCCTGGTGGCGTTGGGACCGTGTCAAACGTCGATGGGCGCGGTTTCCGTCGCGTCGGGCGCTCGCCCAACGGCAATCGGCGGTCGCCACCCTGCACCCGGCGGGCCGGCCCCAGCAGCCAATCACCACCCCCTGCACGGTTTTTGCTCGCAAGCGACAGACTTTCGGGCGCTCTCGCCGATAAGGTTGGATCGGCCGCAGCCCCTCACGGAGGGGGCGCTGGCGGCGTGGACCGCTTCGCTTCGCATCGGCATTGGAGGATCCAAGGCATGCCCACATGCGCTTCCTGCTCGAATCTTGTCGTCCGTGTGGCCCTGGTGGCGGTGCTCTTCGGGGTGTCGCTGACCTCCATCGGCTGCGCCAGCAACGGCGTGGGCCCCGAAGACCCGCTGGTGATGGAGAACCAGGAGCTCCGCCGCATCAACGAGAACCTGACCCTCGCCCTCGAGGATGCCGAGGCCCGCTATCGCGCCCTGGACGAGCAGAACCGCGACCTGGCGGCCCAGCTCGCCGCCCAGCCGGCCGAGGGTGATACCGGCTTCGAGGGCCTGGGCGCGGGCGTCAGCCGCCGGGCGGGCGAGGTGGTCATCGACATCGCCGGCGAGGTGCTCTTCGACTCGGGCTCGGTGGTCATCAAGCGTGACGCCCAGCGCGTGTTGGACAGCGTCGTGGGCGTCATCCGCCAGCGCTACCCCAACAACGAGATCCGCGTGGCGGGCTTCACCGACAACGACCCCATCCGCAAGAGCGACTGGAAGACCAACGAGCGCCTGAGCGCCGAGCGCGCCATGGCGGTGGAGAGCTACCTGGTCTCCAAGGGCCTGGACAACAACCGCGTCCACTCGGCGGCCTTCGGCCCGGCCAAGCCCAAGGGCTCCAAGCGCGAGAGCCGTCGCGTCGAGATCATCATCCTCGAGTAGCCGCGCCGTCATCCCGCGCGCCATCCGGCGCGTCGTCGTCCGGCAAATCATCGTCCGACCATCGGGCCGCTTCGAGCACCAACGCTCGCAGCGGCTCTTGTCGTGTGATAAGGTCCAACTCGAGCCTGGGGCGGGCGATCGGGCATGGCCAGCCGATGCCCTGGCGCGCAAGCTTGGTCCAGTCCTTTTCTGTGATGACCAGCGCGTCCATGCCCTGGGCGCTGCGAACCAGGCGTTGCGCGGCGCCAGGACCATACGGATCGTGGTCGCGGAGGATCGTCGTGCTCGCGGGCGGGCCGAAGGCGGCGGTGGCCTGCTCGATGAACGCCCGCGGCTTGCCGATGGCGCACGCCAGCGCATAGCGCCGGCCCTTGAGGAAGGGCAGCGGCTGGGTGGTTTCGGCGTGCCCATCGAAGACCGCCAGCTCGCGCCATGCGTGCTGGCCGTGGGCGATGGTCAGGTGCGCGAAGCGCCGGCGCAGCTCGTTCTCGATGCGCGTGACATCGCTGGGTTGGGCCCGGTCGGCGTGGGTCAGGATGACGGCTTGCGCTCGCGCGAGGCTGTCGACCGGCTCGCGCAGCCATCCCGCTGGCAATAGACGCTCAGAGAGCACGTCCTGCGTCGCGTCGATGAGCACGATGTCGAGCTGGCGCGCCAGGCGGCGGTGCTGGAAGCCGTCGTCCAGCACGACCACGTCCACCGCTTCGCCCTGCGGCGAGGCGAAGAGCGAAAGTAATCGTTCGAGGCGATTTGGCCCCACCGCCAGCGGCACGCCGGGCAACGCGGCGCGGTGCAGTTCGGCCTCGTCGCTCACGCCGTTCTTGCTGGCGTAGCCGCGCATGGCGATGGCGGGGCGGTGGCCTGCTTCGATGAGCCAGCGGCAGACCCGTTGCACCGCGGGCGTCTTGCCCGTGCCGCCCACGCTGAGGTTGCCCACGCTGATGACGGGGCGATCGAGCGTGACGCTCAGCCCGCCGGGGAAGAGCAGCGACCCACGCGAGCGCGCGTCGAAGTTGGCGTTGCGTTTGGTGATGACGCGCGTGTACACGCGCTCGGCCAGCGGCGCCAGGGGACGCAGCACGGCGGGCAGCGGGCCATGACTATCGCTCACGATGGCCCTCGTTGGCGAGCGAGCTGCGGAGCTGCCGGCCCAACTCACGTTGGAGCTTCTGGCGGTTCTTGCGCGACAGCCGCAGGTTGTTGGCCATGTCGACGAAGGCCATGATGATGACCAGGGCGATGAGCATCATCGCCACGGCCCAGACGAGCGCGAACTGCCGCGGCTGCTGGGGCGAGACGACCGAGAACGCGATCGCCAGCATGGGCACGGTGATGAGGATCAGCCAGCCGTTGGCGGTGCGGATGCGCTTGCGGCTCTCGGGCATGGTCGCGCCGCGCATGGCCATCAGGTGGGCGGCGACCACCACCAGCGCGAGCATCGCCAGCGGGCCCGAGATCCAGATGGGCGCCAGCCCGTTCACAAGCCGGCTTCCCAGCTACGAACATGTGCGAGCCACGCCGGGAGCTGGCGCGTCGGTAGGCCGACGACGGTGTCGGGATCACCCTCGACGGTGACGGGCCAGCCGTCGGCGATGCGCTCGCTGAGGTTGTACCCGCCCGCCTTGCCGCGCCATTGGTCGGTGGCGATGTACGCATCCAGCGTGGCGGCATCGAGTGTTCCAAAGGTCACGAGCGCGACATCGGCGACGAGCAGGCGGCGCGACCGAGGCTGTGCCGGGTCGACAAGGGCAACCCCGGTGACGACGCGCTGCGTGCGGCCCGCCATCGCGCGGACCGTGTCGCGGGCCTGATCGGCGCTGGCCGGCTTGCCGATGATGCGGCCGTCGAGCTCGCACGACGTGTCGGCGCCCATGACGATGCCCGGGGTGCCCGGTGCCAGACCGTCGATCGCCGCCCGGGCCTTGAGGTAGGCCATGGCGATGGTCCAGGTCGTGGCGGTCGAGCCGGGCGGCGGGGTCAGCTCGCCGTCGTCGATGTCCGAGGAGATCACCTCGAAGTCCGATCCCAGGTCTTGCAATATCTGGGCCCGACGCGGGCTGCCGCTGGCCAGCAGCAGGCGCACCGCTGGCTCGGTCGGCATGCCGACGCCACCCGCTACCCTGCCTTCATGCGTGCTCATCTGGTCCAACTGGACATCGTATGGGAAGACCGCGAGGCGAACTTCGACCGCGTCGGCCGCCTCTTGGATGGCGTGGACGTGGAGCCGGGCGACATGGTCGTGCTGCCGGAGATGTTCGACAGCGGGTTCTCCCTGAACACGGACGTGACGGCCGACGACGGCACGACGGCCCAGTGGCTCGCCCGGCTGGCCGACGACCTGGGCGCGGTGGTCATGGGTGGTCGCACCGTGGGCGGCTGCGCGAATGGCGGCTGCGGCAAGGCAACCAACCACTGCATGGTCTTCGCGCCCGGCGAGGCCGGCGGCGAGCCCCACCTGCTGTGCGACTACGCCAAGATCCACCCCTTCACCTATGGCCGGGAGAGCGAGAAGTTCGTGGGCGGCCGGCACGTGGAAACCTTCGCGTGGCGGGCCGGCGGCGACCAACTGGCCGTGTGCCCGACCGTCTGCTACGACCTGCGCTTCCCCGAGCTCTACCGCCTGGGGCTGGCCAAGGGGGCCCAGGCCTTCACCTGCATCGCCAACTTCCCCGCCGCCCGGCAGAGCCACTGGCGGACGCTGGCCATCGCCCGGGCCATCGAGAACCAGGCCTTCATGCTCGCGGTCAACCGCTGCGGCAACGACCCGCACCTGGCCTACGCCGGCGGCACGATCGCGGTCGATGCCAAGGGCGAGGTCATCGCCGAACTGGGCGATGAGGAGGCGGTGCTGACGGTGGGGCTGGACCTGCCGGCGTTCCGGGCGTGGCGGGCGGAGTTCCCAGCGTGGAAGGACGGGCGGCTGCTGGACGATCGCGCTTAGCCGCGCGACACATGCGGCGTGCTGGCCGAGCGGGTGATCAGGGCGATCTCGCGGGGCAGGTCTCGGGCCACAGTGCTCACGACGTCGCCCTCGATCTTGCGGGCCAGCAGCGGCCTGCGGCTCTCGCCCATGATGAGCGTGTCGCAGCCGTAGGTGACCGTGTAGTCCAGGATCTCGTGGCTGATGTCGTTGCTGGTGACGTAGATGGGCACGCACGGCACGCCGAGTTCGCGGGCCAGCACGATGGTGGTGCCCAGGGCCTCCTGCGCTTCGTGGTCGTCCTCGATGTTGGGCAGCCGCTGCGGGCCCATGTCCGAGACCCGGAACGTGCGCACGAACATGACGAACAGCACGGCGCCGCGGCTGCGCGCCAGGTCGATGGCGAACTCGGCCTGGTAGCGACCGCGGGCGGCCAGCATGATGCGCGGCTTGCTGGAGTCCAGCGCGATCGGCTCGCGGCGAACCTCGGCCAGCCAGCCCTTCTCGGGGGCTTCCAGCGGCGCGGGCTCACGGCTGCGCTTGGCCTGCACGAGCAGTCGCATGGTCAGCACGATCGCCACCAGCCCGCCGCTGAAGGCCAGGCTCTCGAGCTGGGTCACCGCGATGGTGACGGTCACGGCCAGCAGCACGGCGCCGAAGAACCACATGAACGCCCGGACGACGCGCGGGAGCTGGATCTTGCGGTTGACCGCCCCGCAGAGGATGTTGGTGCTGATGGCCCCGCACACGCCCAGCACGTAGAGCTTGGCGAGCACCTGCACGTCCTGCTCGACGAGGATCACGCCCGTGGGGATGAGCACGGCGACGATGAGCCCCACCCAGGGCACGCCCGAGTAGTTGAGCTTGGTGAGCTGCTTGGGCAGTTCGCGGTCCTGGGCCATGGCGAACATCACGCTGACCATGGCCATGACGGCCGTGTTGGCGGCGCTCAGCAGCAGCAGGCCGAATGTGACGCCCGCGACCTTGCCCAGCACGAAGCCCGCCGTGGCGTTGCCGGTGATGCGTTCGCCGCTCTCGATGGCGATCTGCTTCATCGCGGTATCGCGGTAGGCGATGACGCCCTCGAGTTGGTCGGCCTCATCGCGCGAGAGCGTGCCGTCGCCCACGGCCTGCTCGACCTGGTGGTGGCTCATCGAGAGCTGCTGGCCGTAGGTCACCTCATCGGGGACGTGGGTGTTGATCGTGGTGCTCAGGCCGGCCAGGGCGATGCCGAAGACCATGTTCAGCACCACGACCTCGAGGCTCACCGGCCAGATCGTGCGCCGGGCGGTGCGGCCCACGGGCTTCTTCATGATGCCCGTCATGTTGGCGACCGCCTCGAGCCCGGCCAGCGCCAGGCAGATCTTGGCGAAGCTCACCCACGCATCGAAGGGGCCCACCTGCGTGAAGTAGTCGAAGCTGATCGTCGACAGCCCATCGATGAACAGGGGTACGGCCAGCACGGCCAGGATCGCCGAGACCACCATCGCCAGCATCGCGATGACCAGCGCAAACTGCCCCGAGCGGCGCGAGCCCAGCCAGTTGATCACGCCGATGGCCACCAGCGTGCCCACCGCCAGCGGCAGGGTCAGGCTTCGTGGCACGCCGAAGTAGTGGAACGCCTCGATGACGCTGATCGCCGCCGTCATGATGTACCCGCTCATGAGCAGGGTGGCGCCGATGACGCTGAGCACCGGCTTGACGTCTCGCGCGGCCGAGTACACCCCGCCGCCGTCCGGATAGCAGCGGCAGACGTGGGTATAGATCCAACTCACAGCCAGCATGAGCACGCCGATGGCGGCCAGGTAGACCACGCTGGCGTGACCCGTATAGAGGAAGGCCAGGCCGAGGACGTACAGCCGGCTGGTGCCCCAGTCGCCATACAGCAGCGGGCCGGCGTGGATGGGCCCGAGGTCTCGTGGCCTCGCGGTGCCGATGACCATCAGGGAACCTTCCGATGCTGTACGGGGCGTTGGCGATGCATGGGAATCGCAACGATAGCGGCCTTATCGGCCGCCCATGCCGCCCGCGCGTGTCGGGATTTGCCAACCTTGGCGCGAACTCTCGGGCCTCAGGTGCGAATCGGCAGGCCGAGGGGAGAGGATCTTCGCCGGTCCACGCCACTCGGCTGGGCCGAGGGCCGCTGGCCGTCGATAACCGGTCGTGGGAGCCGCGATGGGCGCGAGCCCTGGCTTCCGCGGCATTTGTCCGTGCGCGGGTGGGTCGCTATGTTCCCTCCCCCAGAGCGGACCGAGCACGCTGGGGCCGGCGGCGGCGTCGCCCCGACAGGAACACCTTGAGCATGGCCGAGCCAAGCCCGACACCTGCCCGAAACCCCTCCGAGGCCTCCGCTTCGGGCACGGGGGCGTTGTCGGGCAGCCGGACGGCCGCGCTGCCGGCGATGGACCGCTCGGGTATCACGCCGCTGAGCGGGGTCTCGACGCCTGACGACCCCGACGCCGTGGTCGCCGAGGTTGCCAAGGGCGGCTCGAACGTCGACACCGCGCTGGGTCGCCTGGTGGTCGACTATGGGCTGGCCACGCAGGACGAGGTCGACCTGTGCAAGGACAAGCTGCGCGAGGCCGGGGCCGCCGACGGTGAGGACGCCGGCCAGCGCTCGCTCGCGCTCGAGCTGGTCGACAAGGACTTTGTCACCAAGCGGCAGATCGCGCGGCTCAAGGCGATCCTCGACGCCGAACGCAGCGGGCAGAAGATCCCCGGCTATCGCTTGCTGGGCAAGCTGGGCGCCGGCGCGATGGCCACGGTGTACAAGGCGCGGCAGTTGAACCTCGACCGGCTGGTGGCCATCAAGGTCTTGCCGCGCAAGTTCAGCCAGAATCCGCAGTTCATCGAGCGGTTTTATGCCGAGGGCCGGGCGGCGGCGCAGCTCAACCACCCGCACATCGTGCAGGCCTACGACGTGGGCAAGGCGGGCGAGTACCACTACTTCGTGATGGAGTACGTCGACGGTCGCACCGTGTACGACGACATCGTGAAGCACAAGCGCTTCAACGAAGCCGAGGCGATCGAGATCGTCCGGCAGGTCGCCCTGGCGCTGGGCCACGCCCACGAGCGTGGGATCATCCACCGGGACGTGAAGCCCAAGAACGTGATGATCACCAAGGAAGGCGTCGTGAAGCTGGCCGACATGGGCCTGGCCCGCGCGATGAGTGATAAGGAGGCCGCCGAGGCCGAGGCCGGTAAGGCCTTCGGCACGCCCTTCTACATCAGCCCCGAGCAGATCCGCGGCGAGGCCGACGTGGGCGCCGAGGCGGACATCTACTCGCTGGGCGCCACGCTGTACCACATGGTGACGGGCAACGTGCCCTTCGACGGCAAGAACCCCACCAGCGTCATGCACAAGCACCTCAAGGCCGATGTGGTGCCCCCCGACCAGGTGAACCCGCGCCTGAGCGGCGGCATCAGCGAGGTCATCGAGATGATGCTGGCCAAGAAGCGTGAGCAACGCTACCGCAGCATCAAGGACCTACTGGGCGATCTGGACGCCGTCAAGGAGCACAAGGCCCCGCCGCTGGCCCACCGCGGGCTCGATCAGGCCGATCTGGCGTCCCTGAGCCACCTGGAGACCGCCAGCGTGGCGGCACCCGCCGAGTTGCAGCCCCAGCCGGCGGCCACGGGCAACGACCTGCGGACGCCCATCCTGATCGCGCTGGGCGTGCTGCTGGTCATCAGCTTCGTCTTCAACATTGTGCAGATGCTCTGATTACGGCCCGGCCGCCGGAACGCCGCGTTGGCCGGCCATGTGCTGGGAACAGTTCGGCGTTGGTTCAGGTTTGCGCTATGTTGGGGCCAGAGCGTGAAATTCTCTTGCTCCGGCGTCCAACTTCTGGTACGCTTGAGTCCCACGGGCATCCGTGCCGGTCGGGCTTGAGTCGTTCGAGCCGCTGGCCGATGCTTCTGTGCGGGCTTCGATTGGGGGTGGCGCCGATTGGGGCGGTTCCTGGCCGATGGATGGCCCCACGCGTGGTCGATCGATCTGAAAGCTTGCCCGCGCACGACGTGAGCGGGCCATGAGGAATTGCAGTGGGCCGGCGTGGTTCGGCCCGTGAGTCACCCGCCGACGCAGGTCGGCAGCCAAAGGAGAACACCCATCCGAGGACGAAGGTTTTATCGCGACGCGGGCCCGGTGCAGCGCACCCGGGTGAACCACATGATCCGCATCAGTCCCATCCGTTTGATTGGCGCAGAGGGCGAGCAGGTCGGCGTGGTCGACACGCGAGACGCGATGCGCATGGCCCAGGAAGCGGGTCTGGATCTTGTCGAGATCGTGCCGGACACCCGGCCCCCGGTCTGCAAGATCATGGACTACGGCAAGTACAAGTACGATCAGTCCAAGCGCAAGGACAACAAGACCGCCAATCAGCAGGAAATCAAGGAAGTCCGCCTGGGCCGGTCGGTCAAGATCGATCCGCACGACGTGCAGATCCGCGTGAACCAGGCGCGGCGGTTCCTGATGCAGGGCCACAAGGTCCAGATCACCCAGCGATTCCGTGGCCGCGAGATGGTCCACAAGGAGCTGGGGCTCGAGCGGCTGGCCGAGATCGTCGAGCAGCTCAGCGATATCGCGAAGGTCGAGATGGCCCCGCGTTGGGTCATGCGTCAGGCCAGCATCGTGCTCGCGCCCGACCGCAACAAGGTCGACGCCGCCAAGCGACAGGCCGCCAAGGACAAGGACGCCCAAGCCAAGGCCGATGCCGAGCTGGACGCGCAGATCGCCAAGCTCGACGAGGCCGACACCGGCGTCGACGAAGATGACGACGACGAGACGGTCGAGAACGCCAAGGACGACAAGAAGTCCAAGCCCACGCGCAAGGTGTCCAACCCCGTCGAGGACGAGATCAGCGCCCTGTTGGGTGAGTGATCAGCCAGAGCCCCCGTTGACGCTCTCTTCGAGGGCGCGACGCAGCAGCGAACGCACGCGAGCGTGCCTGTAGGCCTCGTCGGTGAAGATCGACGGGGCCTCTCGTATGCGCATCGGCGGCGAAGCGACAGCCGCCAGCGGGGTCGCTCGGGCGGCCCTGGAGGCTTCTTCATCCCGGTCGGCCTGTTCGGCCGGGGGGAGCCCACGCCGCGGCAGCACCGGATCGCTGCTGGGCGCATCGGGCATCGAGGTCGGGTCCACGCGCTGGGGCGGCACGGGATCGGCCGCCTGCACCCCCATCAGCAAGACCAGCAAGACGGCGAGCCATGGCATCAGAGCAGGATCCTCATGCGTACCAGCACCGGGCGGTCGCCCTCCTGGAGTTCATCGATCCGCTCGCCCGTGGCCGACCACTCATAGATCGCGTTGATGAGCGCGTTGTCGATGTCGGCCCGGCCCGAGCCGCGGCCGGCGGGGATCCGTGCCCGCGAGACCTGGCCCGTGTGGTCGAAGAAGATCTCGACCAATGGGCTGGGCGGCCGGCCGAGCACGCGTTGCAGGTCGGTCAGGTGCATGCGCGTGGTGTTGATCTTCAGGCCCTCGGCGGCCACGACCTGGCCGAGTTCGGTCCGCCGGATGTCCATGGGCAGGCTGGCGGCGGGCGATGTCCGCGTGTCCTGCTTGCCCGGGCTGCCGTCCTGTTCCTCGTCCTGGGCCTCCTTGGGCTCGGTCTGTGGCTCGGGCGTGGGCTGGGGCTGGGTCTCCGCGGGCGAAGCGCTCGGCTCGGGCTCGGGCCGGACCTGCCGGGCCTCTTCGACGGCCCTGGCAAGCTCGGCTCGCAGGGCGTCCAGCAGGGCCTGGGCCTCGGTCATCGCCTGGGTTGAAGCCGCCTGCGCCTGGGCCGTGACCGCCCGGGCCAGATTGTCGAAGGCATCGCCCTGGGCCCGCGTCAGCAGGGCCTGCTCCACGATTGAGGGGGCCGCCGCGTGCGGCGTGGGCTCGGCGAACCCGAGCCAGTTGGGCGTCAAGGCGTCGCTGCGCTCGATGCCCAGCTTGATGGGGATCTCGATGTTCTGGTCTCGCTCGGCGGCCGCCGCAAGACGCGCCGGATCGACGCCGCCGCGGATCAGCAACAGCCCAACGGCCAGATGTACCGCCAGGCTCACGGGCAAGGCCACGGCCCATCGCGCGATGCCGCCGCCGGATCCGGACTGGGTTTGTCCTATCGCCACAGTAACGAATCGTACGAACGAGGGAGCGTCAGGGATCGCCAGTGGGCGGCGGGGCGGGTTCGGCGGGCCGGCCCGCGGCGTCGCTGGGCTTGCCGACGAGTTCGACGGCCTCGTACCCGCTCGCACGCAGCGCATCGAGCACCCGCAGCAGGGCGCCCGAGACGCCTCGCTCGTCGATCTCGAGCCGGATGGTCTGGGCCTGATCGGGCTGATTCGGGTCTTCGGCGGTTCCGGCGGCTTCGATCGCCGCGAGGAGTGCCGAGCGCGTGGTTTCCGCCAGCGGCTCGCCGGTCGCCGTCGCTGGGCCCACGGGCTGCCCATCGACGAAGACCATGCCCTGATCATCGACGGCGACAATGACCGCCCGGGGCGCCTCGCTCTGCCCGCCCGAGCCCAGCGTGGGCAGGTCCAGGTCCATCACGCTCACACGCGTCAGCAGCACCAGCGAGAAGACGAAAAACGTCAGCAGCAGGAACACCACATCGATGAGCGGTGCCATCTCGACCCTGGGTTCGGCGCTGGTCCGTCGCACGCGGAGCATGGGCGGATCGTAGAGGGAAGCGGCCGGCGCGTTGACGCCCCGGCGCGACCGGCCTTCGATCCTCACGAAGGCCCACGGTTCGGGCCGCCGCGGAGGGAGACGGCGATGTCGGTTCGCATGGAATTATCGCGCATCCTTATCCGCGAGCTGACCGACTACCAGGTCATCGAGCTGCGCGAGTCGGCCGACGGTGGTGTTCCCGAGGAAGAGCTGCGGACCTTCCCCATCGTGATCGGCCTGCCCGAGGCCCAGGCGATCGAGCGTCGCCTGAGCGGCGTGCCGGTGAAGCGTCCCCAGACCCACGATCTGCTAGCCAACATCGTCGACAGCCTGGGCGCTTCGCTCGAGTCTGTGGCGATTACCGATCTGGCCGATCACACCTTCTACGCGGTGCTTTCGATCCGCAGCGCCGAGGGCGACGTCGTCGAGGTCGACGCGCGCCCAAGCGACGCGATCGCGCTCGGCATCGGGCTTTCGGTCCCGATCTACGTGGCCGAGCACGTGCTGGCCCAGGCCACCAGCGACAACCCGCTGGAAGACCAGTTCGACGTCGATGACGACGACGAGCCGGACGAGGGGCCGCCCTTCTGATGGCCGACGATCGCAACGGACCGACCGACGCTCCACCCGGCCCGGCGCCGCCGATGGACCATGGCGCGATGTATCGCAGCGATGCAGTCCCGGGCACCGGCGGTGTGCTCAAGCAGCGTGAGGAGGACTTCCTCGTCGACGAGTTGCCGCTGTACCCGCCCAACGGCCAGGGCGAGCACTTCATGATGCTGGTCGAGAAGCGCGGCCTGTCGACGCTGCAACTCGTCAGCATTTTGGCCAGGCACTTTGACATCCCCAGGAACGCCGTGGGCTACGCCGGGCTGAAGGATCGCCACGCCATCACACGCCAGCACATCACCGTCCACGTGCCCGGCAGGCGGTTCGAGGACTTCCCATCGCTCCAGCACGATCGCGTGCAGATCCTGTGGATCGACAGGCACGATCGAAAGCTGCGGCGCGGACACCTGGAGGGCAACGGCTTCTCGATCCGCGTGCGGGGCGTGTCGATGCAGGCCGCGCTGCACGCCCACCGAACGCTGGAGATCCTCGAGGCCAAGGGCATGCCCAACGGCTTCGGCCAGCAGCGCTTCGGGCAGTGGGGCACCAACCACCGCATCGGCCGGGCGCTGGTGCTCGGCCGCGCAGAGGAAGCCTGCGATCTGCTGCTGGGCCCCACGCCGGCGGCGGCGGGCGATCCCTCGCGCGAGGCGTACGCGGCCGGCGACCTGAAGGGGGCCTTCGAGGCGCTGCCGAGGTCGGCCGAGGCCGAGCGACGCGTGCTCGACGCCCTGCTGCACGGCAAGCGACCAAACCAGGCCATCGCGCGGCTGGGCAAGACCGAGACGACGTTCATGGTCAGCGCGTTGCAAGGGGCGATCTTGAATGATGTGCTGCACGAGCGCATGCGGCGCGGCATGCTCGACACGCTGGTCGAGGGCGACATCGCCGTCGTCCACGGTGCGCGGCGTACGACGTTCATGGTGAGTGCCGAAGAAGCCGCCTCGCCCGAGACGGCCGAGCGCCTGTCGCGCCTGGAAGTCAGCCCGACCGGCCCGCTGTGGGGGCCGAAGATGCGTCTGGCCGGCGGCGAGATTGCCAGGATGGAGCGCGCCGCGCTCGAAGCCCATGGGCTGACGCCCGAATCGATCGAGCAGTTCGCAAAGAAGCACCGCGGCGGCATCGATGGCGACCGGAGGCCGCTGCGCGTGCCGCTGCGATACCCGCAGGTTGAGGGCGGGGCCGACGAGCACGGCACGTACGTGCGATGCGGGTTCGAGTTGCCGCGTGGCAGCTTCGCGACCGAAGCGATGGCCGAGGTCATGAAGCCCGATCGGGCGGCGGGCGCGTGAGCATCCACGACCCCGAACAAGTGCGCGTTGTGTGTCTGGACTGGGGCGGCGTGCTGCTGCGTATCTGCCGTTCGTGGGAGCAGGCGTGCGAGGCCGCGGGGCTGCCACTCCCGGCAGAGCCGGTGTCCGAAGCCGTGCGCCACCAGCGCCGTGCGCTCAGCGAGGCATACCAACTCGGGCGCATGTCGTGCGAGGCGTATTTTGCCGCGGTGGCCGAGCTCTCGCCCGGGTACGCGGCGCACGACATCGAGCGTTTGCACGACGCCTACCTGATCGCCGAGTACGACGGAGCGCATCGGCTCACCCAGGACATCGCCGGCCATGCCCGCGTCCGCGGGGCGCTGCTGAGCAACACCAACCATCGCCACTGGCTGCGGCAGCGCGACTTCCCCGCGGCCGCCGCGCTGCCGCACCGAGTCGCCAGCCATCTGCACGGCAAGGCCAAGCCCGATGCGGCGTTCTACGAAGCGCTCGAATCGACCGTCGGGGCGCGAGGGTCGCAGATCGCGTTCTTCGATGACCTGCAAGCGAACATCGATGCCGCGCGTGCCCTGGGTTGGCAGGCCGTGCTGATCGACCACGAGGGCGACACCGTGGCGCAGGTGCGATCGGCGCTGGCGTCCGTGTTGTAGCAGAGAAAGAGCCACACGCTCTCGCATGTGGCTCGGCTCGGACGCGGATGCCCAGGTCGAATCAGGGGAAGATGCCGCGGGTCTTGTAGACCTTGCCGATGTGCTCGAGGGCGGCCAGGTAGGCGGCCGTACGCATATCGCACTCGAAGCGCTGGCGGGCCAGCAGCGTGCGGCGCGCGGACATGCACATGACCTTGTTGAGTTCGCGGTCGACGGTCTCGACGTCCCAGATCTGGCAGGCCTTGTTCTGGACCCACTCGAAGTA
The DNA here is from genome assembly GCA_040219675.1 of Phycisphaerales bacterium. Taxonomy (GTDB): domain Bacteria; phylum Planctomycetota; class Phycisphaerae; order Phycisphaerales; family UBA1924; genus JAHCJI01. The sequence continues at coordinate 430,286 of JAVJRZ010000005.1, forward strand.
GGACACGGTGACACCGCCGGCGTTGCACAGGATGGCCGGAAGCACCTCGATGCCGCGGCGCTGGAGCACGCGGTCGGCCGCCGGCGTACACGGCGCGTTGGCGCCCTCGGCCACCACGCGGCACTGGAGCATCTCGGCCTCCTGCGGGCCGATCATCTGCTCGAGGGCCGCGGGGATGAAGGCGTCCACCGGCGTGCTGTAGAAGTCTTCCTTCGAGACCGCGTCGCAGCCCTTGCCGCCCTTGCCGCTCTCGGTCGCGGCCTTGGACTTCTCGAAGCCGGCGATGCCGTAGTGCTCGTAGCTGTACTCGCTGAGCGCGTGGGCGTCGATGCCGGTGTCGCAGCGCAGGGCGCCCGAGTGGTCCATGACGGCGATGAGCGTGGCGCCCATGTCCTGGAGGATGCGCGCGGCCCACGAGCCCACGTTGCCAAAGCCCAGGATGCTGAAGCGCAGGCCCTCGATGGGGATCTTGATCTGCGGCAGGATCTCGGCCATGACGTCGGCCACGCCCTGGCCGGTGGCCTTCTCGCGTCCCAGCGAGCCGCCGACCTCGACGGGCTTGCCGGTGACGACGCGCAGGCCGTCGTAGGCGCTCTTGCTGTTGGACATCTGGTACGTGTCGGCGATCCAGGCCATGTGCTGGGCGTTGGTGCCCACGTCGGGTGCGGGGATGTCGTAGTCCGGCCCGATGTCGTTCATGATGGCGCTGGTGAAGCGGCGGGTGACGCGCTCCATCTCGTCGGGGCTCAGCTTGCGGGGGTCGACCTTCACGCCGCCCTTGCCGCCGCCCAGGGGCAGGCGGGCCAGCGAGCACTTCATGGTCATGAGCAGCGCCAGGGCCTTCACGTCGTCCAGGTGGACGTCGGGGTGGAAACGCAGGCCGCCCTTGAACGGGCCCAGCGCGTTGTTGTGCTGCACGCGGTAGCCCTTGAACAGGTGGTGGTGCCCGTCGTCCAGGCGGACGGGGAAGTGCACCATGATCTCGTTCTTGGGCTGGGCCAGGATGATCTTGACGCGGTGCTGCAGGTCGAGCATGTCGGCGGCGTGCAGCATGCTGCCGACGGTCTGCGTGTAGAGGTTGTTGGGATCCTTGGGGAACCCAAGCTCATCGAACACCGGGTTGCGCTGCTCCTGTTCCTGGGCGGCACCGCCGGGGGAGCCTTGGGTCTGCGTCGCGATCGTGCTCATTACTGTTGCTGCCTCACGGGTGAAAGCGGCGGTGTGCTTCGCTGGGCGCTTGCCAAGACCCAGCACTTCCAACCGGCGCCGCGGGACGCTCCCCGCGGGTCGGGTCCAATCCTGCACCTACGAACAAACGGTTCGCCCGTTCGCCCGAGGCGTTGCGTTCCTCCACTGCCGTATCGGCCGATTCGCCGGCGAACTGCGGAGGCCCAGGCTGGCACGGGCGCGACGGGCCAGGGATTTCCCGGGGCCTTCGCGGAGCGGCTGCGCTGAGCCCTAAGGCTAGACAGATCTCCGTGCAAAATCGTCGCCTGCCACCGCGATTATCGGAGGCGCGAACGTTCGACACGGCACGCGGCCCGGCCCATGGCTCGTGTCGCCGGGCTGGTGAGCCGAAGGAAGCTGGGAAGGGGTTCGCCATTGGGCGAACCCCGCCCGGACATGCCTAGAATCCGTTTCCCGTTCCGCCGGTCCGGTCCGCGTGCATGGCGTTGTGGTGGCGCCCCGGAACCTCGAACGAACCCCCCAGCCGCCTACGGGCGGGCCGTCTCGTTGGAATGCCCGTGGGGCATGCGAGCCGGCACGGCGGCGTGTCGATTGGCCCAGGAGACCCGGCGGCTCCAGGCGTCAGCGAGCACGACCGATACGAGAGACACACATTTATGGTGGATGAAACCCTGATCGCATCGCTCGGCCTGTCGGACACCGACGCCGAAGCGATGGTCCGTGAAGCCCTGGGCGATGCCGTTGCCAAGGGCGACATGAACGACCTGCTGGATGACCAGATCGCCGACCTCGAGCCCGGCAAGATCATCAAGGGCAAGGTCATCGGCTTTGCCGGCGACGACGTGGTCGTCGAAGTGGGGCTCAAGAGCGAGGGCCTGGTGCCCCGCGAAGAGTTCGAGATCGAGCCCAAGATTGGCGAGAGCGTCGACGTCCTGCTGCGGAGCCTGGAGGGCTCCAGCGGCGTGGTCGAGGTGTCCAAGCGTCAGGCCGACCGGCAGATCGCTTGGAACCGCATCGTCGACAGCACCAAGGAAGACGACATCGTCGAGGGCAAGGTCATCAAGCAGATCAAGGGCGGCCTTCTGGTGGACATCGGCGTGCCGGTGTTCCTGCCGGCCAGCCAGGTCGACGTCCGCCGGCCGCACGACGTCCGCGACTTCGTGGGCCGCTCGGTCCGCGCGATGGTGCTCAAGATCGACACCGAGCGTCGCAACATCGTCATCAGCCGCCGCAAGCTGATCGAGAAGGAGCGCGACGGCGCCAAGAAGCGCCTGCTGGAGACCCTCGAGGAAGGCCAGATCGTCAAGGGCCAGGTCAAGAACCTGGCGGACTTCGGCGCCTTCATCGATCTGGGCGGCATCGACGGCCTGCTGCACATCACCGACATGAGCTGGAGCCGGGTCAACCACCCCAGCGAGATGCTCAGGGTCGACGACGAGGTCGAGGTCAAGGTCCTCTCCATCGATATGCAGAAGGAGAAGATCGCCCTGGGCCTGAAGCAGAAGGACCCCAGCCCGTGGGAGGCCATCGAGGCCAAGTACCCCGTGGGCAGCCGCGTCGAAGGCGAGGTGGTCAACATCATGTCCTACGGCGCCTTCGTCCGCCTGGAAGACGGCATCGAGGGCCTGGTCCACATCTCCGAGATGAGCTGGACCCGCCGCGTCAACCACCCCAGCGAGGTGGTCGAGGTAGGCGACAAGGTCGACGTCGTCGTCCTGGACATCGACAAGAACAAGCAGGAAATCAGCCTCGGCATGAAGCAGACCGAGGTCAACCCCTGGGAGTTGGTCGCCGAGAAGTATCCTCCCGGCACCGTCATCAAGGGCACGGTGCGGAACCTGGCCAACTACGGCGCGTTCATCGAGATCGAGCCGGGCATCGACGGCCTGCTGCATGTCAGCGACATGAGCTGGACCAAGAAGGTCACCCACCCCAACGAGCTGGTCAACAAGGGCGACGAGGTCGAGTGCGTGGTGCTCGATGTCGACCAGGAGAAGCAGCGCATCAGCCTGGGCGTCAAGCAGCTCACCGAGGACCCGTGGCTCAACGCCATCCCCGGCGCCTACCAGCCCGGCATGGTCGTGCGAGGCAAGGTCACCAAGATCACCAACTTCGGCGTGTTCGTCGAGCTCGAGGACGATCTCGAGGGCCTGCTGCACATCTCCGAGCTGGCCGACCACAAGGTCGAGGACCCGCAAGAGGTCGTCAAGGCCGGTGACGAGGTGGACGTCAAGATCCTTCGTGTGGACATCAGCGATCGCAAGATCGGCCTGAGCCTCAAGCGGGCCCAGTGGGGCGATGCCGGCGACGGCTCCTACTCGGCCGACGCTGGCCCCACCCGCGGCGGCATGGACGACCACGACGCCATGGGCACCAACAAGATCGAGTTCTGAGCCGAACGCGATCGGTGTGCTTGGCCAACCAGAGTGTCAACAACGCCCGGGCTTACGCCCGGGCTTTTTGTTGGTGAGCGCATGGCGGATACAACCCAGGCTCGTGCCAGGGCCTCGCTGTGCTATGGTCGAAGTGGCTTACATCAGGGCGATGAAGCTGAGCACGGTGAGGAGCATGACCCGCTTGCCGTTTTCGGAAACCTTCAGGACGCTCTTCATCTGTCGATCCTTTCTGCGGTTGTGGCCGGCCCGCACCCGGGACGGCTCGCTTGACACTATTCAACTGCAATGCCAAACCCGGGCGTGGGGTGTATCACAGCCGATAAGCGGCGGGAATCGCGCCGTTTCGCCGTTATGCGGACGCGGGGCGTGCCCGGGCGATGCATGGTGGCAACGCCGCGCGTCAACACGTTGTCGCCAGCCCACGCCGCCATCACCCAAGTGGCTCGGAATATGCTTGCATGTACACGGGTTTATGCCTCCGGAGCCCCCATGACCAACACCACGCCCCAAGCCGAAGTATCGGACCAGGATCGCACGCTCGCCCGGGCATACGAGGGTTGCCTGGCCTCGGCGGTGCGCCAGGCCGACCGGGTCATCGCCTCGGTCTTCGACGAGCGGCTGCGCGAGGTCGGGCTTCGGGGCACGCAATTGACGCTGCTGGGCGCCGTGGCCAGTCTGGACCGTCCGAACCAGTGCGAACTGGCCGAGGCGACGTTCACCGACCCCACCACGCTCAGCCGGAACCTGGACCGCCTGCTCGAGCGCGGGCTGATCGATCGGATCGAGTGCAAGAAGGACCGCCGGATGCGCCGTTATCGCCTGACCGATGCCGGCCGCCAGATGCTCCAAGACGCCCTGCCGCTGTGGAAGGCGGCCCAGGATGAGGTGTCGCGACGGCTCGGCGCGGAGCTGTGCGCGGTGCTGTGCGGCGTGTCGGGCGCTCTGGCGTCGGGCTGATTGTCCCCATGCACTGATTCCAGGGCATGACCTTTGCCCTGATCTGTGACCTCGCCGTTGCCTTGGACGGTTGGGGGCAACTCCCAACGACGGGGGGTACGCGGCCGTGCGGTCGTATACTTTTGTCGGAAGAGAGAGCCCGATCGGCCGCCCGGCCCGCCTGCCACGCCCCTACGGGCCCACGGAGACGACCATGACCACCGCCAGCAGCAACATCACGGGCACCGGCCTCAATGCCGACGGCAAGCCCGCCAGCGTTGATCCGGCCGCCGTCACCATCTCGGGCATCGTGCTCGACGAGCAGTATGGCCCCGATAACCTGACCGAGTCGCTGAAGAACTTCGACCGCGACATCGCCGAACCGGGGCAGTATCCGTACACCCGCGGGCTGTACCCCCAGGGCTACCGCAGCCGGCTGTGGACGATGCGGCAGTTTGCGGGGTTCGGGTCGGCCGACGACACGAACAAGCGCTTCAAGTACCTGCTCCAGGCCGGCAAGACGACCAAGACCAAGGCCAACACCGGGCTTTCGACGGCCTTCGATCTGCCCACGCTCATGGGCCGCGACAGCGACGACCCGCTCAGCGTGGGCGAGGTCGGCAAGTGCGGCGTGGCCATCGACACCATCGAGGACATGCACCGGCTCTACGCCGACATCCCGATCGACCAGGTGACGGTGAGCCAGACCATCAACGGGCCGGCGTGCGTCATCTGGGCGATGTACCTGGCGATGGCCAAGCAGCGGGGGTTCGACATCGCCGATCTTGGTGGCACGCTCCAGAACGACATCCTCAAGGAGTTCCACGCCCAGAACGAGTTCATTTACCCGCCCGAACCTTCGGTCAAGCTGGTTGTCGACACCATCGAGTTCCAGGCCAAGCACATGCCCAAGTGGAACTCGGTGAGCATCAGCGGCTACCACATCCGCGAGGCCGGCAGCACGGGGCCGCAGGAGCTGGCCTTCACCCTGCGCGACGGCATGGAGTACGTCGAGGCGTGTTTGCTGCGTGGGCTGGACATCGATAGCTTCGGGCCGCGCCTGAGCTTCTTCTTCAACAGCCATAACGAGTTCTTCGAGGAGGTCTGCAAGCTGCGGGCGGCGCGGCGCATCTGGGCCCGCATGATGCGCGAGCGCTACGGCGCCAAGAGCGACCGCTCGTGGTACATGAAGACGCACGTGCAGACGGCCGGGTGCAGCCTGACCGAGCAGCAGCCGCTGAACAACATCGTGCGGGTTGCTTACCAAGCCATGGCCGGCGTGCTGGGCGGCTGCCAGAGCCTGCACACCGACAGCATGGACGAGACGCTGGGCCTGCCCACCGAGCAGGCCGTCACGGTCGCGCTCCGCACGCAGCAGATCCTGGCCCACGAGACCGGCGTGACGCGCACGGTCGACCCCCTGGGGGGCAGCTACTTCGTCGAGGCGCTGACCGACGAGGTCGAGGAGCAGGCGCTCAACTACATCGGCGAGATCGACGCCATGGGCGGGGGCATCTGGAAGGGCCAGGAAGACGGCCGACCCACCGGCGGCTACGGCGGCGTGGTCGAGGGCATCCACCAGGGCTACTTCCGCCGCAAGATCGCCGAGGCGAGTTACCGCTTTAGTGAAGAGTGCGAGGCCCACGACCGCATCATCGTGGGCGTGAACGAGTACCGCGACGAGGAGGAAGGCCGGCCCATCGACATCCTCCAGATCGGCCCTGAGGTCGAGACCACCCAGCTCGACCGCCTGAGCGACTTCAAGAACCGCCGCAACGCCGACGAGACGAAGAAGGCGCTCGACGCCATCCGCAACGCCTGCCAGAAGGGCGAGAACGTGATGCCCCACCTGATCGAGGGTGCGCTGGCGAACGCGACGCTTGGGGAGATGGTGCAGGCGATGGCGGATATTTATGGAAGGTATGCGGGGGGGCCGGAGTGGTAAAGCCTCTCCAGGTTGCAACGCCTGCAGAGAAAGACCTGATAACGGACCATGAGCAGTGGCTAGCCGGTGACAGTCGTGCGCTGGCTATCTGGCAGTCCCGAATCAACGAACCGGGTGAGAGGCACGAATCGGCCGTTGCGGAAGCGGTGGTCCGCTGGGTGTTCTCTCGGTTTTTCGCCGAGGTCCTCCCGGGTGAAATCCACGGCGAAGGGCCGGATCTCATTTGCTCAACGAACGGCACATCGATAGCGGTGGAGGTTACCAGTCTCCCACGCGGGCCCCTTAACGATTGGTATGGATTTGACGCGAGTGAGTATCCGCCGACTGGCATTGGCGGCTTGAAGCTGATTTATGAGCGTGTGGGTCGCAAAGTACAAGGAAAGAGCAACAAGCAAGACCAAGCAGCAAAGACGACTGCGCCCTTCTTGCTTGCTGTTACTGCTCAGCATCGCACTGGTGCCCAGCAAATTGCTGGCGAACTGACCGCGAGTTTCTTATTGACTGGTCGACAAAGCGTGATTATGTTGCCTTCCGCGCCTGGCGAAGAGCGTTCGCCCCCAACTAGGCTGGCGTCGGGGAGGTCTTCCGCCTTTCATCGACAAGACGGTAGTGGCTCAGAAGGCTTGCTACCAATACGGCAGGAGATAAGTGGTCTGCTGCTCGTTGGAATACACACGTCGTCCGTTCAAATGACTGGTCTCTTGAACCCGTGGGCGGCGCGCCCGATCGACTCGATCGGACTTGAGGGTCTGCCCACAGATTTCGTACAAGGTACAGATCCGAATCAATTCACATTGTGTTGGAAGAGTTGATCGTTTGTGCATCTCAATTCGGCGGCGACTCATCAAACCCCCGCGACTCCTCCTCCGCCAGCCGCCGCTCGACTTCCTCAGCGCTCGCCAACTCACCCTCCGTGCCCGCGACCACCGTCGCCACCATCGCGTCGCCGGTGACGTTGCAGGTGGTGCGGCACATGTCGAGCAAGCGGTCGACGCCCAGGATGGCGGCGATGCCCTCGAGGGGGACGCCCACGCTCTGGAGCACGATGACCAGCATGATGACGCCCGCGCCCGGCACGCCGGCGGTGCCGATGGAGGCCAGCGTGGCGGTGCCGACGATGGCGAGCTGGTCGCCGAGCCCCAGGTTCATGCTGTAGAGCTGGGCGATGAAGACGGCGGCCACGCCCTGATACAGAGCCGTCCCGTCCATGTTGATCGTGGCGCCCAGGGGCAGCACGAAGCTGGAGACCTCGTCGCTGACGCCCAGCCGCTTCTCGACGCACTCCATCGTGACCGGCAGCGTCGCGCTGCTGCTCGCGCTGCTGAAGGCCAGGAGCTGCGCGGGCGCGATGGCCCGGTAGAACCGCCCCGGGCCCACGCCGGTGAAGACCTTGAGCACGATCGGGTACACCGCGAAGACCATGAGCGCCAGGCCGCCCACGACGCACAGGCTGTAGATCGCCAGTGCGCCCAGCACCTCGAGCCCAAGGTCGGCCACGACCTTGACGATCAACGCGAACACGGCGATGGGCGCGGTGAGCATCAGGAGCTCGACCAGCTTGATCACCGCCTTGGTCAGCCCGTCGCACACGGCGATCACCGGCCCGGCCTCGGCCCGCGTGATGAGGCTCAGCCCGACGCCGATGAGCAGCGCCAGGAACACGATCTGGAGCATGTTCCCCTCGGCGATGGCCGCGAAGGGATTCGCGGCGACGAGGTCGACGATGCGGTCCCACGCGTTGAGCCCCTCGGCGGCCACGGCCCGATCGACGCCGCCCTGGGCCGCGTCTTTGTAGTCGGCCAGCAGGCGGTCGCGCGTCTCCTGGGGCACGAAGGCGCCCGGGCGCACGATGTTGGCGATGACCAGGCCGAAGGAGATCGCCACGGCGGTCGTCAGGAGGTAGATCGCGATGGTCTTGCCGCCGATGCGGCTGAGCTTGGTGATGTTGTTCAGCGTGCTGACGCCCACGATGAGGCTGAAGAGCACGATGGGCACCGCGATGAAGCGAAGGCATCGCATGAAGAGGTCGCCGACGAAGAGGTTCAAGTTCCGCACGAATCGCGAGGCGTGGGCCAGCGCGTTGGCGTCGGCGTTGGCCTCGCTGGCCTCCTTGGCCAGGAAGGCCGGCACGTCGTCCACGCCCATGGCCGCCCATGTGCCGCTGGTCCACGCCAGGTTGATGATGAGCCCGACCACGATGCCGGCGACCAGGCCGATGATGATCTGCCAATGCAGGGCCAGGCGCTTGCGGCGGGGCTTGGTCGCTTTGGGGGCGTGGGGGGCATCGGCCATCGGTGACCTCCTGCGAAGGGGCTCTCGATCGGGTGGATGAATCCGCCAACACTATGCGTCCACGTTCGCAGGGCGTTATCCCGGCCGATACGATGGTGCGTGGCGAGGAATCAGCAAGTCAGCAGCCGGCGATATCGGCACTACATCCAGCGCGAGCGCGAGAAGCGCGGCGAGGAGAAGCAGCCCACCAGCGACCCGCTGGCCAAGAAGGGCAAGCGCACCCGCGGCTTTGGCACGCTGGCCCGCGAGTTCTGGAAGCTGCTGCGCGGCCACCGGCACATGGTCATCGCCTCGCTGGTGACGCTGACCATCGCCACGGGCCTGGGGCTGCTGCTGCCGCTATCGACCAAGATCGCGCTGGACTACATCTTGAGCACCGAGCCCGGGCTGACGGGGCTGGCCGAGAATCTGCCCATGCCCCAGCGCGAGCGGGCGCTCGAGTTTCTGGGCGGCCTGAGCCCCGAGCAGCTCAAGGACGTTCGATGGAACGCGCTGCTGATCCTGTGCGCGGCGATGATGGGCGTCTCGGTGCTGGCGGTCGCCTTCGGGCTGTGGGGCCGCTGGCACATGACGCGGCTGACCAAGCGCGTGCAGGCGATGTTCCGCCGACGCGTGTTCGAGCACGCGGCGCGGCTGCCCCTGCACCGCGTCCAGGCCATGCGCTCGGGCGGGGTGTCAAGTATCTTGCGTGAAGACGCCGGCGCGGCGGCCGAGCTGCTCTTCGGCATGATCTACAACCCCTGGCGCGCGGCGATCACGCTGCTGGGCGCGCTCCTGGCCATGGCGGTGGTCGATTGGCGCATGCTGGTCGGGGCGATCTTCATCCTGCCGGTGGTGTGGGTGACCCACCGCGCGTGGATCGGCCGCATCCGCCCGATCTACCGAGACGTCCGCAAGACACGCAGCGACATCGACGCCCACGCGACCGAAGCCTTCGGCGGCGCTCGCGTCGTCCGCGGCTTCCACCGCGAGCAGCAGGAGGCCGCCCGCTTCACCGGTGGCGTGCACCTCATGGCCCGCCAGGAGCTGCGCGCGTGGTGGTGGAGCCGCAGCGTCGAGATCGTCTGGTCGGTCATGATCCCCGCCGCCAGCGCGGGCGTGCTGCTGTATGGTGGCGCCGCGGTGCTGGGCGGCGAGATGACCATCGGCGACGTCATGATGTTCTCGGTGTACCTGCTCTACCTGCTCGGACCCATCGAGGCGCTCGCCGCGAGCGCGACGCAGATCCAGAACGCGCTCAGCGGCCTGGATCGCTCGCTCGACCTGCTCGAAGAGCCGCTGGAGTTCGCCGAGACGCGGGACGACGCGACCTCGATGCCCGCGACGGTGCACGGCCGCATCAGCATCGAGGGCGTGTGGTTCGCGTACCCGTCGAACAAGAAGAAGGCGGACGACGACGCCCAGCCCGATCAGGAGGCCGACGCCGAGCCCGACTACGTCCTGCGCGATATCAACCTGGATGTGCCCGCCGGCTCGACGGTGGCGCTCGTGGGCCGCAGCGGCAGCGGCAAGACCACGCTGTGCAACCTCGTGGCGCGGTTCTATGACCCCACGCGCGGCCGCATCCTGCTCGACGGCGTCGACCTGCGCGACATCAACGTCGATCGGTATCGGGCTCTCTTGGGCGTGGTCGAGCAGGACGTGTTCCTCTTCGACGGCAGCATCTACGACAACATCGCCTACGCCCGCCGATGGGCCACCGAGGACGACGTGCGCGAGGCGGCGCGCATCGCCAGCGCCGACGAGTTCATCGACGAACTGGCCGACGGCTACCACACCATCGTCGGCGAGCGCGGCGTGCGCCTCAGCGGCGGGCAGAAGCAGCGCATCGCCATCGCCCGCGCGGTCCTGGCCGACCCCAAGGTGCTCATCCTCGACGAGGCCACGAGCAACCTGGACACCCACAGCGAGAAGCTCATCCAGCGGGCCCTCGCCCAGCTTACCAGCGAGCGCACGACGTTCGTCATCGCCCACCGCCTGAGCACCATCCGCCACGCCCACGCCATCGTGGTCATGCACAAGGGGGCCATCACCGAGGTCGGCACGCACGAGGAGCTGCTCGCCCGCGGCGGGGCGTACGCGGGGCTGGTGCAGGCGCAGGTGGAAGACGTTGAAGAGAAATTAGCAGAGCGATAGATGGGCAAATGGGCAAATAGGATTCGCATCCCATTTGCTGCTGTGCCCATCTATCTCTTTGCCGATCTCAGCGATTCTCAGCCCGCCTTGCTCTCGCTGGTCCCTTGGCTGATGATCTGGGGCTGGTTGTTCACGCCGAAGCGAACCGTGAAGTAGCCCGGGGCGCCCTTCTTGGTTGGGCTCTGGGCCGTCACGCGATACGTCACGTCGCCCGTGCCGTTGGGCACGGTGTCGTCCTCGAAGGCCCGCTCGGCGGCGGTCTTCAGGTAGGTAAAGGGCTGCTGGGCCCCCAGGCTGCGCTCGACGATGTAGCTCAGCGAGCCCACCCGCGGGGGGTTGGGGCACTTGAACTTCACGTTGAGCGCCCCGCTCTGGTCCAGGCCCACCGTGAAGACCACCGGCGTGCCCGGCGCGGGCCGGGGCGTGGGTTCGGCCGGGGCGGGGATCTGCGCGGCGGTGTAGACCGTCTGCGGGTTGGCGCTGCCCTTGGCGAACGAGCGGATCTGCCCGACCTGGGCGGTGGCCTGCGTGCGCATCGCCTTGGCCTTGGTCTGGTAGGCCTCGTACAACGTGTCCGCCTCGGACTTGGCCGTGTCGTAGGCGGCCTTGGCGTCGGCGGCCTCGGTCGCCAGGGCGCCCAGGTTGACCGGCTGGGTGGGATCCAGCCCGATCGTGGCGGCCGCGGCCGTCCAGATGGGCACGTGGGTGTTGACCCAGGCGATGGCCTCGGGGTACTTGCGTGGCACCGTGCTCATGACTGTGCTCCTAACTTATGAGTCGCCTCGCCGGCGGGGCCTTGCGCCGGGGACATGCGCCCGAAGACGGGCGGATGCCCCGTCGCGGGGCTTGCGTGATTCGGACGGGGAAGGCGACGATCGGCGCCGCACGAGCGATCTGCTGCTGCTGCGTTCTGCATTGTGAACGCCTCCCGCGAGCCGCCGGCGTGCTTCCGCGACCGACCCCCGCCAGACCACGGACCACCACGGCCCGCGTCCGGGAAGTTCATCGAGCGAACGAAACGCCCGGTTGAGCCAACTTTGCGGATCGTGACGAAAATGACGGTCGCACGGCCCCGGCCATGGGCAGAATCACGCACGAACCGCCCTCACGGCCCCGCCAGGCGTGGTGACAGCGGCACTTTCAGGCCTGCAATCGACGTTGTCACACCCGACATTGCCATTGTCAGCACCGAAAACGACGTCGTCACCCCCGACAATGGCATCGTCAGCACTGAAAACGACGTCGTCACACCCGACACCGGCGCTGTCAGGCCTGGAATCGCCGTCGTCACGCCCGACACTGGCGTTGTCAGCACCGAAAACCTCGTGGTCACGCCCGACACTGGCGTTGTCAGGCCTGGAATCGGGGGGAGCGCGGTCTCACATCCGCTGGGCGTGCTCCTCGTCGAGGATCTCCTGAACGGTGATGAGCTTGATCCAGCGGTTGGTGCGTTTGTAGCAGTTACTCGGACAGTTGCTTCCAATCAGTTGATCGTCCCAAGCTGAGACCGCGGGTTGGTGCTGGACGCTTGGCAACTTCGTCAAGATCGAGTGTGCCCCACAGTCTCGGCAAGTGATCGGGCAAAAGGCCTACGAGTGTCCACTGGTCCACCCTGCCACGCTCAGCCATTATGACCTCAATACGAGAGTAGGTGGAGCGTGCGGCATCGCTGGTCTCAGAAATGACTTGATCAAACGCAATCCTGTCCTCCGGCTCGACCTCAAGCAGCACGACCAGAATGTCGGTGCTCTTCGCCTTGCGTTTCGGATTGAGTTTAGTGCGTTTTAGAAATGACACCAAGTCTTCGTGCGTAAACGGGCGATTGCCATGGGTGATCCGGTTTGTTCGACACTCCACAACCTGGATGCCCAACAACTCAATCTGGAGTGGGTCAATTCGGATGCTGCGGATGTATGCATCTGTGCCGCGATCAACAGGAACACAAAGATGAATGGCACGACGCTTAGAACTCTCTGTCAAGTATGCCGACAGCAAAGTAGCTGCAAACACCTCCTTGTCGAGCTTGGAAAGCCGTGTGGGCGTATCCATCATCTCTCGCCAACCATTCGCGATCGTCTGATACCTTCTTCGAAGGGTCTGAAGTGCTTCATGGGGCGGCAAGACGCGACAGGGTTCAGGGGGGCGAAGAAGCCGTTTCTTGTTTGTCTTGATGACCTCGTCGTACACAGCCGGATGCACGCAGAGTTCCGTGCACTCATCAGGTACTTGTACTCTGTATACAATGTGGGCTGGCTCCTCGACAACACCGCTCAGCGGCCCTACCGCAGAGCGAAAGCCGTCTAAAGTCAGATCCAGCCGAACGTCACCCAGAACGTGCCGCTTTCTGCAACCACGACAGCGAAAGTTCGGATGTGTTCCGACCAGGTCTGGAGAACTACAACATTCTGGGCCAAATCGTATCGCGTATTCAGTCATGTCCTTAGTCTAATTATGGTTGGGGGCCGCGAGGCCGCATGGAACCGATGGAGGCCTGGGTGCTGGCGTGGCGGTCCTCGAAGGCCCGCTTCTCCTTGGTCTCGCCCCAGAACACTTCATAGTTGCGGTTGCTGTTGAAGGGCGGGTCGATGTAGATCAGGTCGACGCAGTTGTCCGGCAGGTCGACCAGCTTGTCCAGGCAATCGCCGCAGTAGACCACGCGGGTGTCGAGCTCGGCGCTGGGGCGGCCGGCTGGGGCGGTGGGCTTGGGCTCGGCGGGCTCGGCCTTCTTCGTGGTCTTCTTGCGGACCTTCTTGGTGGTCTTCTTGGTGGTCTTCTTGGCCATGGTTGGCCAGTGTATGGGCGGGCCGGGGACGGAGGGAAGACCCCTCACCCCGGCCCTCTCCCCGAGGACGGGGAGAGGGAGGAAGCACCCGCTCGCTCGCGCGAGGGGCTCGTGGGGGCCCTTCGCGACCTCTGCGGTCAACCAACGCTTCGGCGGCGCACAAGAAAGCCCGGGCTCGCGCCCGGGCCTCGTTCTTCCCGATTGCCGATTGCCGATTGCCGATTGCCGATTGCCGACTGCCGACTGCCGACTGCCGGATCCCGATCGCCGCCCTCTTACCCCGCCGCCTCCGCCGCCATGTCCTCGTCCAGGTTGTGGTACACCTTCTGCACGTCCTCGTTGTCCTCGAGCGCGTCGACGAGGTTCATGAGCTTCTGGGCTTCTTCGGGCGTGGGGGTGGCGATGACGTTGGGGATCTTGTCGATGCCGCCCTCGCTGACCTCGATGCTGGCCTTCTCGAGGGCCTGCCGGACGGCGTGGTAGTCGGTGCGCTCGGTGGTGATGACCCAATACCCCTCTTCGTCACCATCGGCTTCCGGAGCCTCGATGTCCTCGGCGCCGGCTTCCAGCGCGACGTCCATGAGCTGCTCCTCGGTGGTCTTGGAAGCCTCGATGAAGATCCGGCCCTTGGTCTCGAACATGAACGCGACGCTGCCGGCGTTGCCCATGCTGCCGCCGGCCTTATTGAAGATGAACCGCAGGTCGTTGACGGTCCGGGTTCGATTGTCGGTCAGCGTGTCGACGATGATCGCGACCCCGCCGGGGCCGTAGCCCTCGTAGGTGATCTCGGCGAAGCCCTCGCCGTCGGCCGCGCCGCTGCCCTTCTCGACGGCCCGCTGGATCGTGTCCTTGGGCATGTTGGCGTAGCGGGCCTCGTCGATGGCGTAGCGCAGGGCGAGGTTGGTGTCCGGGTCCCCCCCGCCCGAGCGGGCCGCGGCCATGATGGCCTTGGAGCACTTGCTCCAGATCTTGCCCTTCTTCTTGTCCTGCCGCTCCTTGCGGTGCCTGATGTTCGCCCACTTGCTATGTCCGGCCACTGCTGCTCCCTTCGAATCACCGTCCCGCCCAGGGTTCGGGGCGACCGCCCGCACCGGGTCGTCTCGCGCTGGTTGGCATTGTAAGGCCCCGCCCACCCGGGCCTACGGCCTGCCGCAGCGGCTCGCCGCCGACTCCAGCCGCATATACAGCCCCCGGGCGCCGTCGGTCGGGCAGATCCGGCTGAGCAGGTCGGCCGCGTCGGTGTCGGGGGTCTGCTCGCTGATGATGCCCTTGTCGGCCAACGCGTGGCACAACCGATCGTCGACCGGCACACGCTGCTCGCCCATCACCATCAGCATGACCCGGTCGATCACGAACACGGGCAGGCCGGGGATGTCCTCGAGGAAGGGCCGCATCTCCGAAGCGCCGGCCCGGGCGATGCGGTCGATGCTCACGATGTCCTCGCGATCGAAGACCTGCCGCAGCGTGGTGGCGATGAGCTCGGCCCGCTCGGTGGCGTGGGTGTCTTCCAGGCCCACGGCCTGCTCGATCTCCTCGATCAACGCCACGCGCAGCTCGTTCAGGTCCACGAAGGCCTCGGCCAGGCGGCGGGCGCTGCTGGCCGCCCGCGGAACGCCGGCCTCCCACACCAGCAGGGCGAAGACCAGCTCGGCGGTGGGGGCGTCAACGGCGCCCGGCAGCAGGGCGGCGGGCTCGGGCGGCGGGGCGGTGGGCACGCCGTCGAGCCAGGCCTCGAGCTTGCGCTGGGTGTCGGCCGCAGGGTGGTTCATCGCGCTGGTCATGGCGTGCCACCTTCCTGCCGCTCGCCGCTTGCGTCGCCGTGCGAAGCCTCGTCCGCCGGCGGCTGGGCGTCGGCCCCGTCACGCTCGTCCTGCTCGGCGCGGATGCGCGCCAGCTCGCCCAGCACCTCGGCCTGCTTCTTCAGGCTGTCGTCCTCGACGAACACGAGCTCGGGCATCGTTCGCGTGCGGATCAGTTCGGCGACCTCACGACGGATGTGCCGCCCTGCGCTGCGCAGGCCGTGGACGGTGAGCTTCTGGTGCTCGGCGGGCAGCACGCTGATGCCCACGGTCGCCTGCTTGCCGTCGGGGGTGATCTCCACGCGGGTGACGGTGATCAGGCCGCGGATGCGCGGGTCCTGCAAGCCGCGGGCGAGGACCTGCTGCACGCCCTTCTCGAGCGAACTGGTCAGGCGGTCATGCTTGGTGCTCATGGCGACTGGCTCCCTTCGCCAGCGCCGCCTCGGGAAAAGTGCTCGAGCATCTCGGCGGCGATCTCGTCCTCGTCGGGCCCGGTCACAGGCTCGGCCAGGTCTTCGCGGCTGGGCACGATGATCTCGCGTCGCACGTTGCCGATCTGCCCGTCGCGGAGTTCCTTCAGGCGGTTCCAGGCGCGATCGAGCAGCTCGTGGGCCCTGGGGCCATCGGTCGCAACGATCGCGGCGCCCATCATGGCCAGCGACGGGTTGTCGTGCCCGGCCACCTCGGCGATGCTGATGCGCAGCTCGCGGCTGAGCTTGTCGCGCACGCTGCGCACGACGGCCCGCTTGTCCTTGAGGGACTCGGCCCCGGGGATGAGCAGCTCGAATTGGAGGACGCCAATGACCATGAGCTAGAGTCACGAAGGGACAGAGGCACGGAGGCACGAAAGAGAGAACGCATCGACCCTGCGACCTGCCCTTCGTGCCTTCCCCATCACAGCGTGCGCTTCACCTCGACCTGCTTGTAGCACTCGAGGATGTCGCCTTCCTTGATGTCGTCGTAACCGTCGATCTTCATGCCGCACTCCATGTTGGCGCGAACTTCCTTCGCGTCGTCCTTGAAGCGCTTGAGCTGGCTGAGCTTGCGGTCGTTCTCGATGACGATGTCGCCACGGGTGACGCGGATGAGCGCGTCGCGCTGCACCACGCCGTCGGTGACGTAGCAGCCCGCGATCGTGCCCACCTTGGACACCTTGAACACCGCACGCACCTCGGCGTGGCCCAGCACCTCCTGGCGAAGCTCGGGCGCCAGCATGCCCTCGGCGGCCTTCTGCATGTCCTCGGTGATGTGGTAGATCACGTCGTAGCTGCGGATCTCCACGCCCTTGCTCTCGGCCAGCTTGCGGGCCTTGCCCGAGGGGATGACGTTGAAGCCGATGATGACGGCCTTGGACGCCTCGGCCAGCAGCACGTCGCTCTCGGTGATGCCGCCCACGGCCGAGTGGATGACGCGGACCTTCACCTCGTCGGTGGAGACCTTCTCGATCTCGTTGCGCAGTACGTCGACCGAGCCCTGCACGTCGGCCTTCAGGACGACCAGGATCTCCTTCAGCTCGGCCTCGGCCATCTGGCTGAACATGCGGTCGAGCGTCATGGCCGGCTGGGCCAGTTGCTCCTCGCGCTCGCGGGCGCGGCGCTGCTCGGCGGCGTTCTGCGCGTCCTTCAGGCTGGAAGCCACGAAGAACTTGTCGCCCGCGTCGGGCAGGATGTCGATGCCCGTGACTTGCAGCGGCATGGGCGGGTGGGCCTCGCGGATGCGCTGGCCCTTGTCGTCGGTCATGTCGCGCACGCGGCCGAAGGCGCGGCCGGCGACGATGAAGTCGCCCACCTTGAGCGAGCCCTCCTGGAGCAACGCGTTCATGACGGCGCCGCGGCCGGGCTCCATCTGGCTCTCGATGACGGTGCCGCGGGCGGCGCCGCCGAAGTCGGCCTTGAGCTCGAGCAACTGGGCCTGGAAATCCAGCGTCTCGAGCAGCTCCTGGATGCCCTGGCCCGTCTGGGCGCTGGTGCGGATGACCTCGGTGTCGCCGCCCCAGTCCACGGGGTTGAGCTCGTGCTGGGCGAGCTGGCCCAGGATCTCCTGGATCTTGGTGTCAGTCGCCTGCGGGCGATCGATCTTGTTGAGCGCGACCACGATGGGCACGCCGGCGGCCTTGGCGTGGTTGATCGACTCGATGGTCTGGGGCATCACGCCGTCGTCGGCGGCGACAACCAGCACCACGATGTCGGTGACGTTGGCGCCACGCGAACGCATGGACGTGAAGGCCTCGTGGCCCGGCGTATCGATGAAGACGACCTGCTTCTCTTCGGCCTTCTCGTCGTCGCCGACGCGCACGGGCACGCGGAACGCACTGGTGGCCTGCGTGATGCCGCCGGCCTCGCCCGCGGCGACTTTGGCGTCGCGGATCTTGTCCAGCAGGCTGGTCTTGCCGTGGTCGACGTGGCCCAGGATGGTCACGATCGGGCCACGCGGGCGCTCGTCGACGGTCGAACGCTCCTCGAACTGGGCGGCGACGGCCTCTTCGGCGCTCTTGGCGGCGGTGACTTCGAGTTCGATGTCGAAGTCCATCATGATTTCCTGGGCCTTCTCGACCTCGATGCCGCTGTTGATCTGGGCCAGGATGCCCTGCATGAACAGCCTCTTGACGATCTCGGCGCCCTTGACGCCCGTCGCGGCCGACAGATCCTTGATGGTAAACGGGGCGGTGATCTTCACCGTACCGCCCGCCTGCGCGGGGCTCTGCGGCCGGTTCTGCTGGCCCGCGCCGCGGGCGAGGTCCTGGCGACGCTTGCGCAAGTAGCCACCGGCCTGTTGCAACTTGGCCTCACGCTCGATGAGGTCCTGCTCGCGCCACATGCCGCTGCCGCCTTGCTGCGGCTCGTTGCGGCCGCGGCGACGCGTGCTGCCGCCGCCACGCCGGCCGCCACCATCGGGCATGCCTGGCATCGGGCCCGTGGGCGCCCCGCCGAAGTCTCCGCCGCCGCCGCGCGGGCCGCCGCGGCCGCGCGGGCGCGTGTCGACCTGCTCGGGCGCTTCGACGCGGACGATCTTGGGCCCGCTGAGCTTCACCGGCGTCTTCTTGTCGAGCATCCGGCCGGCGGGCTTGACCACGTCGGGACGCGTTGGCACGTTCTTGGGCGCGGGCTTGGGCGGCTCGGCCTGCTCTCTGGGCGCCGCTGCCGCGGCCTGCTGGCCCTCGGCCGGTGCCTCCTGGGCAACGTCCCCGCTTGCCGGGTCGCCGGCTTCCACTTCGGCGGGGGTGGTTTCGGCGGCGGGCGCATCGGCGACCGTCTCGGCCGGCGGCTGAGCCGTATCGGCAGGGGCTGGCTTGGCCCGGTCTTCGGCCTTGGCCTGGTCTTCGGTCTTGTCCTCGGTCTTGTCCTTCGCGGGCGCGGCCTCGGTGGCGTCGGCGCCGGCATTGGGCTCGTCCTGGTCGCCCGCGGCGGGCGTGGCCTTCTTGGCGGCCCGGCTCGCACGCTTGGGCGGCTCGGCGACGGCGGTCCCGGTGGTGGTCGTCGTCTCGCCCTCGCCGGAGGCCTCGGCGTTGGTCTTCTTGCGGGCGCGCGGCTTGGCGCGAACCTTCTCGAGGTTGACCGGCTTGGACGTCTCCACGGCGGTCGCCGAGGGCGCTTCGCCTCCGCTGAACCACTCGCGCACGGTGGCCTCAAGCCCGACCGACACGGTGGACATGTGGTTCTTGATGACGCTCTCTGGGATGCCCTCGTCTCGGCACTTCTGCACGATCGCCTTCGAGGCTACCCCGAGCTCTTTCGCAATCTCGAACACACG
Source organism: Phycisphaerales bacterium (assembly GCA_040219675.1). GTDB lineage: Bacteria > Planctomycetota > Phycisphaerae > Phycisphaerales > UBA1924 > JAHCJI01. Next base: position 449,510 of record JAVJRZ010000005.1, read on the forward strand.
CTTAGCCAAACGTCACTCCATGCGCCAGAGGCCCACCACCAGGCCCCACAAACGACGCGTTCTTTCTATCACTCAGCCGCCGAGGATCTCCGCGGCCCGGCTGTCGCCGTTGTTCTCGTTCCCGTCGCCCGAAGATCCCTCGCCGGAGTCCTGGTCGCCGGCATCGTCGGATGCTTCGGCCTCGCGTGGGGCGCCGTCGTCCGACGGCGCGCCGCCACCCAGGATGGCGGCCGCGGCGCTGTCGGCGTCGGGGGCGCCATCGGGGCCCAGCAGGTCTTCGCCAGCGGCCAGGCGGGCCTGCTCCTCGGCCCGACGCTTCTCGGCCTCTTCCTTTTCCTTGGCCTGCTGCTCGGCCACGATCTTCGCCTGCTCGGATGCCAGCTCGACGGCCTTCTTGGCCATCTCGGGGCTGAGCTCGAGCTCGGTGGCGATGACCTCGGCGCCGATCTCTTCGACGTCGAACACGCTGATCATGCCCAGCGCCGCCAGGCGGTCGACCATCTGCTCATCGATACCCTCGACCTGCTGGAGCGTGGCCGACAGCGTCTCGAGGTTCTTGGTGAACTCTTCGGGCGTGAGGATGTCCACGTCCCAGCCGGTGAGCTTGGCCGCCAGGCGGACGTTCTGCCCGCGCTTGCCGATGGCCAGGCTGAGCTGATCGTCACGCACGACGACGGTCGCGCGGCCGAGCTCGAAGCACAGGCTGATCTCGGCGACCTCAGCGGGCTTGAGCGCGTTCTGGATCAGGATCTGGCTGCTCTCGTTCCAGCGGACGATGTCGATCTTCTCGCCGTTGAGCTCGTCGACGATGTTCTTGATGCGGCTGCCGCGCACGCCCACGCACGCGCCCACGGCGTCGACCCGGCTGTCGATGCTGCTGACGGCGATCTTGGTGCGTTGGCCGGGCTCGCGGGCCATGGCCTTCACCTCGATGATGCGCTCGGCCACCTCGGGCACCTCGACCTCAAAGAGCCGCTTGATGAAGTCGGTGTGTGCGCGGCTGAGCACCACGCGCGTGGCCGAGCCGTCGCGCTTGACGTCCAGGATCATCGCGCGGACGCGATCGCCCGGGTTGAACTGCTCGCCGGGGATCTGCTCCTGCCGGGGCATCTCGCCCTCGCCGGCGTCGAGCGCCACGACAAGGCGACCGCCCCGCTCGTAGCGCTGGGCGGTGCCGGTGATGATCTGGCCCACGCGGGTGTGGTAGCGGTCGTAGAGGCTGGTCTGTTCGTCCTCGCGGAACTTCTGGATCATGACCTGCTTGAAGGTCTGGGCGGCGATGCGGCCCAGGTCCTGCGGGTTGAGCTCGACCGGTTCGCCGTGGCGGGTGAGGCTGATCTCCCCGCTGAGCTGGTCGACCGAGCAGGCAAACTCTTCGAGATCGAGCGAGCCGAAGTGCTTCCGCGCGGCGCTGACCATTGCCTGCTCAAGGTCGGCAACCAACACCGATCGCTCCACCTTGCGGTCGCGGGCGATCGAGTCCAAGATCCTGAGCATTTCCGGGCCGTTCAACGTCCGAGTCCTCCAACGCCGGCCAGAGCGGCGTTCTGTTTCAACAACAACCCGGGCCACAAGACGCTCTAATGCGCTCATGACCCGGCTACAACCCGCTCGCCGAGGGCGTCCCGCCGCTCGCCGCTGGCCTCCTGATTGTGCCGAACGCTCACATCATCGGCAGCAACCCTTGCAGGCCCAGAACACAATGCCGGCAGGAACACGCACACGCGAGAAACGCGCGTCCAAAAGACCGGCCTGAGTCCTGGCGTGGCTCATAGCAAGGCAATAGTACAGAACCGCGGCCGAGCAAGTCAATGCGGCCGGGCGGCTTCCCGGCCCGTTTTGGGCCCAGAGCCCGGGCTACACCCGGTCGGTCGGCTCCACCGGGCGGGCGATGCGCACGGCCCGCTTGCGGCGGTGCTGGCCGATGTGGCCCAGGAACTTGCGTTCGCCCTCGACGCACAGCACCACCGGCCGGGTGGCGGGCGTTTCGGTCATGATCAGGTCGCCGGGCGCCATGGTCGCCAGGTCGCGCAGGCTGATGGTTGTGCGGGCGAGCACCCCCGAAACCGACACCCCGGCGCCGGCCAGCGTGCCGCCCAGGCGACGCTCCAGGCCCGGCACCCGGCTGCTGCGGCCCGGGCTGAACCAGTTCTGGGCGCTCACGGCTTCCATCACCGGCTCGATGACGTTGTAGGGGATGCACAGGCTCATCGTGCCCGCGCGGTTGGACATCTTCACCTCGAAGCCGATGACCACGACCACCTCGTTGGGCGGCACGATCTGGACGAGCTGCGGGTTGCTCTCGGTCGACTTGATGGCAAAGGACATCTCCTTGACGCCCGCCCAGGCCTCGCTGAGCGCCTCGAGCCCCCGATTCGTGACGTTGCCGATCAGGCGGCTCTCGATCTGGGTCATGGGCCGCTGGGGGATGAACAGGTCCTGGCTGGTGCCCCCGAGCAGGCGATCGATGATCGGGTAGATGATCAGCGGGCTCAGCTCCATGCAGATCTGGCCCTCGAGCGCGTCGGCCTCGATCAGGTTGAAGCTCGTGGGGTTGGGCAGGGCGCTGATGAACTCGCCGTAGGTCATCTGCTCGCAGGTGGCGACCTTGACCTCGACGATGGTCCGAAGAAAGCCCGATAACGATGCCCCAAAGTTCCGGGCGAACTGCTCGTGCAGGGTCTGGAGCGAGCGCATCTGGTCCTTGGAGACGCGCTCGGGCCGCTTGAAGTCGTAATCGCGGATCTCGACCTGGTCAAAGTCCCGCCGGTGGCGGCTGAAGATCTGGGCCTCGGCGGCCTCTTCCTCGATCTCGCCGGTGCCAACCGCCGCTAAGAGGGCATCAACCTCGCTTTGGTCAAGCACGTCCATGGGGGATTCCTGGGGGTCCGATCCGTCCGACCAGCGGGGCGTGGTGCGGCCGAGGCAACCCCCGGCGCAGCGATTCCATCGGATCACAGGCCGCCCGCGCTTGAGGGGTCCGCAACTGCCGGGCCAAGTGCTTGGGAACATGAACGGGGCTCGGCGGATTACACTGGACTATCAACGCCTCGCCAGCGAACGAGCGGCAGGCCAGAGAGTGGCCGAGCGCCCTGTGGAGGACCCGAATGCGAAACCTGACCGTCATCGGCCTGCTTGCGGCGTTCGTCGCCTGGCTGTGCTGGGCCCCGACCGCGGCGGCTCAGCCCGGAGGTTTCGGCGGCGACATCACCGTTTCGGCCGAGGGATGGTGGGCCCCCAGGCAGGCTGAGGAGGGGCCCTTGGTCGCCTTCGTCGCCGTCACCATGGACCACCCGCCCGGCCTGAAGAGCTGGCCCAGCGCCGATCAGGACGTCCTTCCCGAGGACATCGCCGCCTTCGCGATCCGCACGGAGATCGGCGTCGCGCAGGGTGGGGCCGTGCGGGGCGTTGGCCAGATCCAGTGGCCCTCGCCCAAGCCGTACCCGGTGCCCGACGTTTCGGGCATGGGGGGCACGGTCGAGGTGCCGGTGTACGCGGGCAAGGCGGTGGCCTTTGTGCCGGTGCTCGTCGATCGCGATGCCGCCCAGCAGCCACAGGGCCTGAGCGTGACCATCGCGTACCAGGTCTGCGACGAGGCGGTGTGCTACCCGCCGGTGGATGCCGAATTCGACGTCCAACTCCCGGCCTTCGGGAGCGACGCCGTGCCGCCCGTCGCACAGAGCCTCGACGCGGGCACCGTCGATGGCGCCATCGCGCTCGCGGTTGCCTCGGCGGTCTCCGGGGCCGAGCCGATCCAGCCCGAGCCGATCCAGCCCGAGCCAGTCCAGCCCGAGCCACTTCAGCCCGAGCCACTTCAGGAAGATCAGGCCGATGCGGCTGGCCAAGCACCAGCACCGGCCCCGCAAGCGGCGGTCGACACACGCAACAAGTTCCTCGGGTTCATCCCCGTGCCCAGCCCGGACTCGGCTGGCGGCATCGCCGTCGTCGTGCTGATGGGCATCGTGGGCGGGTTCGTGCTGAACCTCACGCCGTGCGTGCTGCCGGTGATCCCCATCAAGGTCATGACGATCTCCCAGCACGCCGGCACCCCGGGCAAGACGCTCATGCTGGGCCTGTGGATGGCCCTGGGCGTGGTGGCGTTCTGGGTTGGCCTGGGCGTGCCGGCCGCGCTCCTGGGCAAGGCGGTGGGGGCCATCTTCGGCATCTGGTGGTTCACTGTGGGCATCGGCATCATCATCGCCGTGATGTCGCTGGGGCTCATGGGCCTGTTCACCGTGCAACTGCCGCAATCGGTCTACAAGGTGAACCCCAAGGCCGACAGCCCCTGGGGCTCGTTCGTGTTCGGCGTGATGACCGGCGTGCTGGGCCTGCCGTGCTTCGGGCTCGTCGCCGGCGCGCTGCTGGCCAGTTCGACGGCCATCCCGCCCGCGGTCACTATGCTGATCTTTACGGCGCTCGGCGTGGGCATGGCGCTGCCGTACCTGATCTTGTCGCTCAATCCCAAGTGGGTCGACGTGCTGCCGCGCACCGGGCCGGCAAGCGAGCTGGTCAAGCAGGTCATGGGCCTGCTGCTGCTGGCCGCGGGCGCGTACTTCCTGGCCACGGGCCTGCAAGCGCTGATCCTGGACATGCCGTGGATCGGCCGGCAATTGCACTGGTGGGCGGTGGCGGTGTTCGTGGCGCTGGCGTGCTTCTGGCTCGTGGTGCGCACGCTCCAGATCACCAAGAGCGTGCCCAAGCGCGGCGTGTTCACCATCCTTGGCGTGCTGGCCGGTTCGGCTTCGCTCATGTTCGCCTGGGACGCCACGCAGAAGGCCAAGGGCGATTACCTCGAGCAAGAACGCCAGATCGCCCAGGCCAGGGCCCAGTCGGGCGAGAGCGCCATCATCACCAGCACGTGGATCGACTACGAGCCGGGCCTGCTCGAGCGTGCGCGCGAGGCTGGGTACGTGGTGGTTGTCGACTTCACCGCCGACTGGTGCCTGAACTGCAAGGCGCTCAAGGCGGCGGTGCTCGAAGTCGAGCCGGTGCGTTCGAGGTTGCGCAGCGATGACGTGGTGATGATCAAGGCCGACCTGACCAGCACGCGCCAGCCGGCGTGGGCGCTGATGCGCGAACTGAACCAGAAGGCCCCGCCCGTGCTGGCGGTGTACGGCCCGGGCATCGAGGGCCAGACGCCCTGGATGGCCAACACGTATACCAGCGGCAGCGTGATGGACGCCATCGCGCTTGGCAAGGGCGATGCGGGCGATGGCCCCGCATCGCAGGACATCGCCCGGGCGAACTAATCGCAGCCGGTGTCGAAGCCGACCTGGAACAGCAAGTAGTCGAACAGGCTCAGCACGCCGTCGCCGTCGAAGTCGGCCCGAAGGTCTCCGTCGACAAAGGCCCGCTGGAACGCGATGAGGTCGAACACGGTCAGCCGGCCGTCGCCATCGAAATCGACCCGGCAGAGCGACGTGGTCTGGCCGCCCTTGATCACCAGGGCGAAGTGGGCGTCGACGCCGGGCGTTGCCGGGTTGCCGTCTTCGTTGATCTCGCGGGCGACGACCTCGATGGTCCAGGCGCCCGGTTCGGCGGACTCGATGAACACGTTCTCCACCGTGTCGACCCGGTTCGGCGGCCCGCCGGGCCGAGAGAAGAGGCTCTGCCGCAGCCCAACGTTGCCCCGGTAGACATCGCCCGATGGCGAGGTGGCCAGCAGGTCCAGGTCGTTGATGCGGTGCACGGTGGACGCGGGGTTGCCCGCCGGATCGAGGTAGACCATCGTGATACGCAGCGGCTCACGCAGCGAGCCCATGCGCACGCTGTATTGCGCGCGATCGCCGGCCAGCAGCAGCGGGCGAGACTGATCGACGACGAAGAGCTCGTCTCGGGCGCTGTAGAGGTTCCACACGTCGGGCGCACCCCAGCCCTGCTGGCGACGGCTGATGTCGTCGGAGATCGTCCAGGGCCTGGCGGTGTTGATCATCAACGCCTTGGCGGCCATCGCCGAGGGGCGGTTGTCGAAGATCGAGCCGGACAGGTCGACGTCGTTGCCCAGCACGCCCTGCCCCCAGAGCTGGAACATGATGCCGAAGTGTCCGGCGACGATGGGCGTCGAGGCGCTGGTGCCGTTGAAGATCGTGTACTCTCTGGGCCCGGCGCTGCTGGTGGTCTCGATGCTGTCGTAGAAGTGCGAGAGATCGGGCTTGAATCGGCCGTCGGCCGCATAGCCCGTGCTCGCGGCGAAGTGCGCGTCGTCCTGGCGTGTGAGCGTCTGGTAGTGATCGATACCGCCGACCGAGACGATGTTCTTGGCCCACGCCTGCGGGCGCGAGGGCCGATCTCCGGAGTTGGACTGGCTCTGCGTGACGAGGATGTCATGCAGGTAGATGATGTCGTCCATCTGGGCGGAGATGGTGGTGTACTCGGTCGTCCGCGGGTCGCCCCAGCTATTGGACTGGAACACGGCGCGGTACGGGCCGGTCTCGTCCACCAGTTCGGCCGTGTGCCGGTAGCGCGTGGCCTCGCCGCCCAGCAGGCCAAGCTCGGTGTAGCTGGCGAAGATGCCCTGGCCGGCGGGCAGCATGCCGGTGTATCGCGCGTCGCCCGAGCCGTCTCCGAACAGGATGCCGTAGACCGCGGTGCCGTGCCCGGTGATGGGGCTGTTGGGCCCATGCAGGATGGGCGGGCGTTCCTGGAAGTCCATGTGTTCGAGCCGCAGGCCGCCGTCGAGCACCTCGCCGCGCACGCCCTCGCCCTTGAAGCCCAGCCCGTGCAGCAGGTCTCCGCCGCTGAACAGGCGGACGGTGTCCATGTCATCCTCTGGTGCGCCCTTGGCGTCGATGAACAGCACCTCGGGGCGGTGGGCGACCTCGGCCAGTTGGTCGAGGGTCAGCGTCGCTTCGATCCGGAAGCCCTCGGGCTCGGCGCCGTGCACCGTGCCGCCCAGTTCGCGGATCCGCTCCGCGACAACGCCTTGCAGGTTGGGGCCGCGCTCGAGCAACTGGATGGAGTACCGCGAGGGGCTGTCCTCACCCTGGCCGAGCACAATGGCCTGGAGCAGCGGCTCGTCGAGCTTATACGCCGGGTGGTATGGCCCGACCCAGCGCACCGCGTCGAGCCCGCGCACCGCGTCGGCATCCGCGGCGGACATCCGCACGATGTACGCGTTTTCGGGTAGGAACCTGCCGACTTGCGCGCCGGCCGCTCGCAGGGCCGCCACCGCCTGAGGTGTCGAGACCGAATGCAGTTGCACGATGTACGCACCGCCGTCGGCACGCGATCGCAGCACCTCGGGGACGCCGGGCCCGAAGTCGGCCGGGTCGAACTCGGCGTATCGCAGCAGGATGCGCGGCTCGTCGACGCCGAAACCTGGGCGTCCGTCCGGGTCGGGCAGGCTCCCCGCGATGGCCTGCGTCGTGCCCGCCGCCAGGAGCAGGGCGGACACACCGGCCGCGCGGATCCGATCGATTCGAGTGAGGATTGGCATGGGAACCCCGGTGCTCGCTTCCGGGTGGTGGCCGTCAGCATCCATGCCGCGGCTGATCCACCCAAGGTGTCGAACCAAGCCCTTCCGACCCGGCTCGGGCCGGTCGAATGAGGCGGAGGCTACCGCGCATGAGCCAAGGGAGGCCCAAAATGGGGGATAAAAACTGTGTGAAAATGGGGAAAACTTGCTCTAGCCACACCGGATCTGGGTGGAAGCCGACTCGTTCCCGCGACGGTGTGAGGACATCCGGGCGTAGCCTACGGGTTAGTCCTGTGTTCCCCGTCGAGGCGAGCCCGTGCCTTGGCCCGGGCCTCGTCAACCCGGGCCGGCGCTGTCCCGCCCAGCGCGTCGCGCTTGGCCAGCGTGGCCTCAATGGTCAGGCGGTCGTAGACGTCGGCCTCGATGCTCTGGTGCACCGACCGGAGGTCGTCCAGGGGCAGGTCCTCGAGCGGCAGCTCGCGATCGAGCCCCAGGCGGACCGCCCGGCCGGCAACCTCGTGGGCCTCGCGGAAGGGCACGCCCTTGTCGACCAGGTAGTCGGCCAGCTCCGTGGCGTTGGCGTACCCGCCCACGGCCCGCTGGCGGCATCGCTCGAGGTCGAAGCGCGTGGTCTCCATCACGAGCGTGGCCACACGCAGGCAGATGCTCAGCTCATCGCTTGCGTCGAACAGCGCAGACTTGTCTTCCTGGTTGTCCTTGTTGTACGCCAGGGGCTGGGCCTTCATCAGCATGAGCAACTGGTTGTGGGCGTTGGCGATGCGGCTGGCCTTGCCGCGGATGAGCTCGAGCGCGTCGGGATTCTTCTTCTGCGGCATGAGCGAGGAGCCGGTGGTGACCTTGTCGCTGAGCTTCACCAGCCCGAACTCGGCGCTGTTGTAGATGATCAGGTCTTCGGCCAGCCGGGAAAGGTGCACGGCGCAGGTTGCCAGGACCGCCAGGACTTCCAGCGCAAAGTCTCGATCGCTCGCCGCGTCGAGGCTGTTGGTGCTGGGGCGCGCAAAGCCGAGGCTCTGCGCGAGGCGCTCTCGATCGATGGGGTAGGCCGTGCCCGCCAGGGCGCCGCAGCCCAGGGGGCACTCGTCCACGCGGTCGAGCGCGTCCAAAAGGCGCGCCGAATCGCGGGCGAGCATCGCCTCGTACGCCAGCGCCCAGTGGCCGATGGTCACCGGCTGGGCGGGCTGGAGATGGGTGTACGCGGGCATGGGGTCGTGGGCGTGCCGATCGGCCAGGTCGATGAACGCGCTGCACAGGCCGGCCAGTTCCCGTCGCCGCTCGGCCACGCACTGCCGCGTCCACAGGCGGAAGTCGGTCGACACGAGGTCGTTGCGGCTTCGCCCGGTGTGCATCTTCTTGCCCAGATCGCCCAGCCGCTGCACCAGCTCGTCCTCGACCCAGGTGTGCACGTCCTCGATCCCGCTCTCGACCGGCGCGCCCGGGAGCGATGCGGCATGGTCGGCGACTTCATGCAGCCCGGCGACGATGCGCTCGTGCTCGGCCTCGCTGAGCACGCCCACCTCGTGCAGCTCGGCGACCCAGGCGATCGAGGCCCGGATGTCGTGCTGCACGAATCGCCAGTCGATCGCCAGCGAGTCGTTGAACCGCTTGAACAGCTCGTCGGGCGGCTCATCGAAACGCCCGCCCCACATCGCGCCCACCTTTGCGCCCGGCTTCGCGTCGCTCACGGGATGATCCGGGCCGGGGCCTCGGGCTCCTTGATGTCGCGTTGCAGGCGCAGCGCCTCGACGCGCTGGGTGAGCGTCCACAGGCGGATGAAGCCGCCCGCGTGCTTCTGGTCATACAGCGGCGTGTCGCTGAACGAGGCCAGCCCGGGGTCGTACATCGCCGCCTCGCAACTGCGCTGCTCGACCGTCGCGTGGCCCTTGAACAGTCGCACGGCGACCTCGCCGGTCAGTCGCGACGCCATCGACTCGGCCGCCGCGCTGATGGCCTGCCGCAGGGGCGTGAACCACTTGCCGGCGTAGACCAGCTCGCCGAAGGTCGTGGCCATGTGCTCGCGGTAGCGGCGCACGTCGCGGTCGAAGGCCAGCTCTTCCAGGGCCCGCAGGCCGTTGACGAGCACGGTGCCCGCGGGCGTTTCGTACAGGCCGCGGCTCTTGATGCCCACGACGCGGTCCTCGATGATGTCCACGCGGCCCACGCCGTGGCGGCCGGCGATCTCGTTGAGCTTCTCGATGAGCTGGACGCCGTCGAGTTTGGTGCCGTCCAGGGCGATGGGCCGACCGTCCTCGAAGGCGATGCGCACGACCTCGGGATCGTCGGGCGTGTCCTCGATGTTGCGGCTGAGCATCCAGACATCGGCGGGCGGCGCGTTCCAGGGGTCCTCGATGGGCCCGCCCTCGTGGGAGATGTGCCACAGGTTGCGGTCCCGGCTGAAGATCTTGGTGGCGCTCGCGGTGCTCTTGATGTCGCGGGCGGCAAGATACTCGAGCAGGTCCTCGCGCGAGTGCAAGTCCCAGATGCGCCAGGGCGCGATGATCTCCAGATGCGGGGCCAGCGCGGCGTAGCCGGCCTCGAAGCGGATCTGATCGTTGCCCTTGCCCGTGCAGCCGTGGCACACCGCGTCGGCGCCGACCTCCAGCGCGTACTCGACCTGGGCCTTGGAGATGACCGGCCGAGCCATCGCGGTGCCGAGCAGGTAGGTGCCCTCGTACTGGCAGCCGGCGATCAGTGTTGGGAAGACGTAGTCGTCCACGAACTCCTGCTTCAGGTCGGCGACCTTGCAGCTCTCGGCGCCGGTCTTGCGGGCCTTCTCGATGACGCCCTCGAGCTCTTCCTGGCCTTGCCCGACGTCGGCGACGATGCAGTGGACCTGGGCGTCGTAGTTCTCGACGAGCCAGGGCACGATGGCCGAGGTGTCAAGACCGCCGGAATAAGCAAGGACGACCTTGCGCTGGCTCATGGTTGCGCTCCGTTCCTGATATCAGTGTTGCGTGCTGGGGTCACGGCTGGGCAGCAGCGTGGTCAGCAGTGCGTTCTGGGCGTGCATTCGGTTCTCGGCCTGCTCGTACACGAGCGATGTCGGCCCGTCGATCACGGCGTCGTCGACCTCGACCCCGCGGAAGGCGGGCAGGCAGTGCATGAAGAAGGGGGGCCTCCCATCCGTGGCTGCCGCAGCCATCGAGGCCTCGGTCACGCGGTAGCGCTGGAAGGCCTCGACACGCTCGTCGCGTTCGCCCTCGCTGCCCATCGACACCCAGGTATCGGTATAGACCACGTCGTGGCCCGCCGTGGCTTGCGGATCGGTCGAGAGATCGATCGCGCCGCCGGCCTTCGCCGCCCGATCTCGGGCGAGGCGCAGCACTTCGGCGTCGGGCTCGTACGCGCTGGGGCAGATGACGGTGACCGAGGCGCCCAGCGCGGCCATGGTGAGCAGCAGGGAGTGGCACACGTTGTTGCCATCACCGATGTAGGCGATGCGCACGCCCTCGATCTGGCCGCAGGCGCGTTGGATGGTCAGTGCGTCGCCCAGGGCCTGGCAAGGGTGCTCGAGATCGCTGAGCGCGTTGACGATGGGCACGCTGGCGTGGCGGGCCATCTCCTCGAGCACCGTGTGCCGACGCACGCGTGCGATGATCGCGTCGGCGTAGCGTTCGAGCGTCATCGTGAAGTCCTTGATGGACTCGCGATCGCCCAGGGGAGAAGAAGACTGGTCGAGGTACGTGACGCTCGCGCCCAGGCGCGTCAGGCCCACCTCGAAGCTGACACGCGTGCGCAGCGATGGCTTCTCGAAGATCAAAGCGATCGCCCTGCGCTCGAGCGTGCGCGGCGGCGCGGGCCAGCGCTCCCGCATGTTCTGGGCGAGGTCGACGATCGCCTTCGTCGCGGAAGCGTCCAGATCGGCCGACGAAAGGACGTGCATCGCGGCGGATGCTGCGGTTCCGGTCGCTGGGGCGTCAGGCATGGTCGCCTCCCGGCAGCGCGCTCGCTTGGCCGTCGAGGATGACCGTGCCGCCCGCAGCGTTCGGATCGCGCCACCATGCCGCCTCGGCGTCCATCCACGAGGCGATCCGGACCGGAACGTGCAGCCGAGCGGCCATGTCGACGGCCGCGCGTACCTTGGGGATCATGCCGCCGGCGATGATGCCCGCGTCGATGAGCCGCTCGATCTCGGGGCGATCCAGGCGTTCGAGCAGGCCGCCGTTGGCGTCCAGCACGCCCGGCGTGTCGGTCAGCAGCACGAGCTGGCTCGCGCCCAGCGCGCCCGCCACGCCCGCGGCGGCGTCGTCGGCGTTGACGTTCAGCGGGCGGCCATCGTCGTCGGCGCCCACGCAACTGATCACCGGGACAACGCCCGCGCCCAGCAGCGCGAGCAGGCCGTCGATGTCGTGCGTGTCCTCGTCGGGATCGACCACGCCCACGCGGCCGAGGTCGACGCCCTCCACCGGGGCGTGCAGCTGGCAATGGATGCCCGAGCCGGCCAGGGACAGCCCCGCGCAGGTGATGTCCCTGGAGATGAGCGCGCCGACGAGTGCGTGGTTGACGCTCCCGGCCAGTGCCGCGACGACTTCTTCCATCGTCGCGTCATCGGTGATGCGCAGCCCCTGCACGCGCTCGGTGGGCAGGCCCAGGCGGTCGAGGCGGGCGCTGATGGCCGCGCCGCCGCCGTGCACGATCACCAGGCGCTCGTGTGCCGCCATGCGGGCCAGAGCGTCGATGATCGGCTCGCGCGCGACGGCCGCGTCAACACCACGACCGCCCAGCTTGACGACGACTGCGCTCATGCGTTCCCCCCAATCGAAGCGATCGCCCTGCCCGAGGGCATGCCGGCGTTCTCGTCCAGTCCAAGACGGATGTTGACGGCCTGCACGGCCTGGCCCGAGGCGCCCTTGAGCAGGTTGTCGATCGCGCAGGCAAGAACCGCGTGCCCGGATTGGTCATCGAACGCGATCGCGATATCGGCGAAGTTCGTTCGCTCCACGGCGGCTACGCTGGGCCAGGCGCCCGCGGGCAGCAAGCGCACGAATGCCGAGGCGTCGTAGGCCCGCGCGAGAGCGCCCCGCAGGTCGTCGACGCCGACGCCCGGTCGAACTTCGACATGCACCAACGACAGCATGCCGCGGAAGAAGGGCGCCACGCTGGGGCTGAACAGCACCCGCCGGCCGGCATGCCGGGAGATCTCCGGCTGGTGCCGGTGCTTGAAGACGCCGTAGGGCTGGAGGCTCACCTCGCCGAACGTGGTGCGCGTTGATGGTGCGCGGCCGGCGCCGCTGATGCCGCTGACGGCATCGATGATCGGCGTGGTCCCCTCGCGCACGAGCCCGGCGTCGAGCATCGGCTTGAGCGGCAGCAGGCTGGCCGTCGGATAGCAGCCCGGGCAGGCCAGCAGGCGTGCGCCCTCGATCGCCGCTCGGTTGTGCTCGGGGAGCGCGTACACGGCCTCGGCCAGCAGGTCGGGCGTGGGGTGCTCGAAGCCGTAGTGCTTGGGGTAGTCGGTTGCATCCAGGCGGAACGCGCCCGACAGGTCGGCGACGACCTCGCACTGGCCGACCAAGGCCGGCGCGAGGGTCGCGCTGGCCTCGTGGGGCGTACACAGGAAGGCCACGCTGGGCGAGCACGCGAGGATCTGCTCGGGCGTGCCCGAGCCGAGCACCAAATCGCATCGGCCGCGGAGCTCGGGGAACACCTCGTCGACCCGCTGGCCGACGTTCGACCCGCCCGGCGAGGCGAACAGGCCCGCCAGTTCCATGCTCGGATGGGCCAGCACCAGCCGGATCAACTCCAGCCCGGTGTATCCGGTAGCCCCGGCGATGGCGACGGGCACGCTCATGACGGGGCGACCCGCTGGCGGGCGTCGGCGTGGTGGTGGTAGGGGGGCGCGTTCAGCACAGCCCAGAGCATATTGAGCACGGTGGCGCTACTCAACTCGGGTTCGGGCCGCGGCGCTAACCTGTCGGTCCCCACCGGAGCATGTCATGAAGCACTCGCCCAGATTCCTGGCCATCGTCGACGACGCCCGAAGCCGCATCCCCGAGTGCACCGTCGACGACGTGCGCCGCATGCACGAAGCCAAAGAGGGCTTCACGCTCGTGGATGTTCGGGAAGAGAGCGAGTTCGCCAAGGGACGCCTCCCCGGGGCGATCCACATCGGCAAGGGCGTCATCGAGCGGGACGCCGAGGCCAAACTCCCCGACCCGAACGCCAGGATCGTGCTCTACTGCGGCGGGGGCTATCGCTCGGCCCTGGCGGCCGACAACCTCCAGAAGATGGGCTACACGAACGTGATCTCGATGGATGGGGGCTACCGGGGCTGGACCGAGGCCAATCTGCCGGTCGAAGGCGGGTGAGTTCCCGGTTGGCCGGGTTCAGCGGGCCTGATCGTCGCGAGCGACCTGCGTGTTGTTGAGCGCGGCCGGGGTGCCCTGCCACACCGTCGTCGCGTAGGCCTCGGCCTGGGGCGGGCCCTGCGTCCGTGCGGCCGACGAGCAGCCGCCGAGAAGGGCGGCAAGGGCCATCACGGCGAGCGAGGCGGTCGCGGCCAGCGTGCGGCGGTCGAGTTGGGCGGTGCGGTGCTTCATGCAAGGGGGTGCGACAAGTCACGGCGGGGCACGCAGGACGCGGCTCGTATTTCTGCCGGGCTCAGGTCCAACCGTGCGTTGCCAAGGGCCTGCCGGCAAGCTTGGGCGGAATCCAATTCGTTATTGGACGTGGGAGCACCGTTGCAGGGTGCGTGGCCTGCCCAACCTGCCAGGGCGGCCGGAGCCTCGTAGCGGGCCTGTGCGGCCGCGAAAGGCGGTCGAAGGCTCGGAAGCGTTGACCGGCTGCGCACCAGTCGTACGATCCGCACCGATCCTGTGTTCCGCCCGCGTTTCTAGGGGTGTCCCTAGCCTCTCGGTCCGGTCCGGGCGGATCGGCACCACCTAGGACCACACCATGATTCGCACGGCGTTCAGTACGGTTGCCTGCCCCGATTGGCCCCTCGCCCGCGTCGCTCGCGTCGCGGCCGACCTGGGCTTCGATGGTGTCGAGCTTCGGACCTTCGGGTACGACTCGCGGCAGTTCGTGTGCGACCCGCTGATGACCAGCGCTCGCAAGGTGGCCAGCACGTTCGGGGACCTTGGCGTCGACCTGTGCGGACTCTCGACCTCCATCAGCCTGCACCACCCGATCCGCCCGCACGTGGTCGGCCGGACGTTCCTGTTCGACCAGGAACGCATCACGCGTCAGGCGACGCGCTTGGTCGACTTCGCGTCGATCATCGGCGCGCCGTACGTGCGGGTGTTCGGCTTCGAGGTGCCCGAGGGCGAGACGCGGGCCGCATCTTTGAAGCTCATCGCCGGTCGCCTGGCCGCCATCGCCGACCATGCCCGGCATCGCGGCGTGACGGTGCTGCTGGAGAACGGCGGCAGCTTCCGGACCGCCGAGAGCCTGCGCGAGATCATCGACCGTGTCGACAGCCCGCTGCTGGGCGCGTGCTACAACAGCGCCGTCGGCCTGGCCGCCGGCGATGACTACAGCAAGGCCATCCGGACGCTCGGTCGCCGCTTGCGCATCGCCCGGGTGAAGGACTTTGGGCCAGACGGCGCCGTGCCGCTGGGTACCGGCCAGAGCCAGGCCGAGGCGTTCGTGCGGGCGCTCTCGGAGTACGAGTACTTCGACGGCTGGATGAGCTACGAGTGGGACGCCGCGTGGGATGAGTCGCTCGCGCCGGCCGAAGAGGTCCTGCCCGAAGCGATCCGCACGATCTACGGCTGGCTCGGTGCGCGCGGCGGCGCGAGTCCTACGGCCAAGCAGCCCGCGCAGGCGGTATAGAGCCACGAACGCCCGCGAGCGCACAAGCCTGGTGCTCGAGCGATGCCAAGAGCTGGGCTTCGCCCTGGCCGGCATCGCTCCGGTGGGGCCGATGCGTCGCGCCGAAGCCATGGGCCAGTGGCTGGCGCAGGGCAAGCACGGCTCGATGGACTACCTGCTCAGCCACGCGGAGCTCAAGGCCGATCCGTCCCAAATGCTTGATGGCGCCCGATACGCGATCATGGTGGCCGACCTGTACGCCACGCGCAACGAGCCGCCCCAACGCGTGCCCGATGGCCACGGCCGCGTCGCTCGCTACGCGCAAGGGCGTGACTACCACAACGTCATGAAGAAGCGCCTGCACCGGCTGTGCGACGAGCTGGCCGAGCGATGGCCCGACGCGCGCACTCGCACCTTCGTGGACACCGCGCCCGTGCACGAACGCGAGCTCGCGCTGGTGGCCGGTCTGGGTTGGGTCGGCAAGCACACGCTGATCATCCATCCGCGGGTGGGCAGTTGGCTGCTGCTGGGTGGCGTGCTCACGACGCTCGAGCTCGAAGCCAATCGCAACGAGGAGCCCGACCACTGCGGCACGTGCACGCGGTGCATCGACGCGTGCCCGACCGACGCCATCACGCCCTACAGCGTCGATGCGAGCCGATGCATCAGCTACCTGACCATCGAGCGACGCGAGCCGATTGCCGAGGACCTGCAACAGGGCATCGGCTCATGGGTCTTCGGCTGCGACGTGTGCCAGGAGGTGTGCCCGCACAGCTCGCCAAGATCGGGCGACGTGGGCGAGCGAAATCCGGCCTATGTCGCGGCGCGGGAGAGCTTCGACCTGCTTGAGGTCTTGGGTTGGGATGAGGCCGCGCGCAGGGCCGCGTTCGCGGGCAGCGCCATGAAGCGTGCCAAGCTCCACATGATGCAGCGCAACGCCATCATCGCCGCCGGCAACGAGATCGCGAGGCTCGGGCCATCGAGCGATACCGGCTCGGTCCTGATGCGAGCGCTCGATGCGTTCGCGGCCGACAACGAAACACCGCCGGACCTGCAAGCCCTGGCCAGGCGGCAGATCCGGCGGTTTGATTCGGACGCGAAGTGACGGCTTGTCAGGGCCCCAGCGGCGTCGGCGAGGGCACGCTGGTCGGCTCGAGCGTGAAGGTGTGCTCGATGTTGCGCGCCTTCTGCGCCTCGTACCGCAGCGTGAACTGGGCGCCTTCGGCTCCGCGGACGATGTAACGAACGATCTGCTGATCCATGCCGCCGATGCCGTCGTTGAACTGCATGCGGTCGGGCTCGAAGCGCGCCTCGTTCATCTGGCGGTCGTTGAAGTCACGCAGGCGTCCGGCCGCGACGATGGCCGCCTCACCCGACTTGAAGTGCAGCAGGTCGTTCTGGCCGATGTTGTTGCGCCGCGCGAGGCTCAGGCGCGTGGGGATGTGCCGCTCGTTGCGGATGGCCACGTCGACCTGCCACAGCCCGTTGCCCAGATCGATGATCTCGGTTCGGCCGAACCGCAGCAAGGGCATCTGTCGGGCGTGGAACATGGTGAAGGCGAAGTTGCGGTGGGCTTCTTCTTCGAGCAGGAAGGTGGGTGTCTGGCGCGAGCCCCAGCGGTTGCTGCCGCCGACGAGCACGGTGCCATACTCGGGATGCTCCACCTCGGTGTACTCGGTGAACTCGGTGCCGAAGACCACGTGGTCTCGCCAGAGCCACTGCTGGTCCTCGGTCTCGCGTGCGGGCTCGCCCTGGAAACGCTTGGCGTTGATCCAAAGCTCGTTGGTGAAGCTGACGATGCCCAGCGTCTCGGCGAACCAGTTCACCTGCCCGCCGTGGACGTTGTACAGGTCGCTCCAGATGACCCAGTCGCGGTAGTAGGGCAGCATCTGTGCGCCCGCCTGGGCGATGGCGTCGTACACGCGCGAGTCCGACCGGTCATACAGCGTGCCGCGGCTCTCGTCGCCGGGGCCACGGAGGATCATACCGCCCGAGTTGTGGTAGCTCTGCCCCGCGGCGATGTTGGGATGGTCGAGCACGAAGTGGCCGACGCCTCGCGTCTCGGGCGCGCTGAAGGGGAACGGGCCGGCGCCGAATTGGGCGTAGGACGGCTGCCAGCCGCCGGGCCAGTTGCGGTTCATGTCGTCGGCGAAGGGGCCGTCCTCGTTGATGCGGCCGTCGCCATCGTTGTCGATCCCTTCCATGCCCAGATACTCCCAGTCGCTCTGCTGGGTGGGGCCCACGCGCTCGAAGCGCCGCGGATCGTCGGGGTCGCGCCGCCATCCACCGCCGTCGCGCTGGCGCCACATCTGGGTGATCGAGCCGTCGCCGTCCAGGTCGTCGTAGGGGTCCTCGTCGGCCACGCCGTCGTTGTCGTTGTCAAACGGCCGCTGGTTGTGGCGGCTGGAACTGGGCGTGTTGGGCTCGGCGAACCAGTACGCCCGGCCGTCGGGGTTGGTCACGGGCACGAAGTAGAAGCTCACGTTCTCGAGCAACTCGGTCAGCCGCTCGTTCGTGCCCTGGCTCTCGAGCAGCATCCACATCGAGTACAGCACGGTCTCGGCGACCTGCACCTCGTTGCCGTGGATGTTGCCGTCGATGTACATGGCCGGCTTCTCGGTGTGGTCGCCGGTCTTCGGGTTGTTGACGATGGCCAGCCAGACGTCGCGGCCCTGGAGGCTCTTGCCCAGGCTGCGCAGCTCGACGTACTGGGGGTACGCCTCGGCCATCTCCTTGAGCAGTTCTTCGATCTGCTCGAAGTCGTAATAGCGGTTCCAGGCGATGTCGACCTTGAAGTCGGGGTTGTATCGCTTGGTGCCATCCTGCGCGGCGGGCGTGTCCTGGGCCGCCGCGGGCATCGCCCATGGCGTCGCGGTCAGGGCGGCAAGGGTCAGCAGTGTGGTCAGAGTCTTCATCGCGCGCCTCCCTGGCCGGCTTCGTTCAATTCGATCTCGATGTCGCTGGTGCCATACTCCTCGGTGCGCCATTGCACGGTGATGGTCTCACCTTGCTCACCGAGCACGAGCCACTCGGCCCGCATGGACCCGCCCGCGTCGATGGCATTGGCGCGAACGATGGCCGAGCCGCTCAGCAGGCGTTCCTGGGGCAGTTGCAGCGCGAGCACCAGGGGCGCCAGGCGCCGGGCCTTGCTGCCCAGGGCCGTGCGCGTGGGCAGTTCGCCGTCGTTGCGGATCTCCATGCTCACGCGCCAGACGCCGTCGTCGACCTTCTCGACAACCGGCTCTTCGACGAGGAGCACGGGCATCATGTCCAGCAGCGTCTCGATGAACGCCGCCTGCGCATCGACGATGCCCTCGACGGCGTCGTCGGGGGCGTTGAGCTTGAAGCCCGGCACGAACCCGCCGATCTCGACCGGGCCGAGCTGCGGGTGGTCGAAGGGCTGCCAGTCGACAAACCCCGCGCCGGCGCGGTCGGCGTAGGCCAGCCACTGCGCATCGTCGGAGCTTCCCGAGTTGCCGCGGCGGCGGGCGCTCGACCGGCGGCGTTCCTGCCGGCTGGGCGCCTCGCTGGCCATCGGGTCGGGCGCGCCCTGGGCGATGGCCATGACCCGCTGCCGCGTGGCGGCGGGCAGCGCCTGGAAGGCCTCCATGCGCTCCTGTTGCTCTTGCGGGCTCAGGCCCTGGATCTCGTTCATCGCGCCCTGGATGGCCGACTGGGTAAGCACGAGCTTGAAGTCGCCGATCATCACGAAGGGCGGCTCGTTGGCGGCGGGCGCCTCGGCGGGCTCGGCCTGGGCCTCTTCCTGGGCCTCGTCGGAGTCTTCTTCCTTGGGCGCCTCGGGCCGCTGCCACGGGTTCGTGGCGATGGTCACCAGGCCCAGGTGCGCGTAGGCCCAGCCGGCCATCGAGCCGTCCAGGTCCACCCGGTCGGCCCGGCTGAGGCCGGTGGCTTCCTTATAGATCTCGCTGAGGCGGTCCATGAGCGCCTTGTCGTCGCGCTCCAGGCCCGTGGGCACGCGCCCGGTGTAGTTGTACCGCCCGGCCTCGGGCACGTTGATGATCGTGTCGTGCGGGCCGTACACGATCGCCGCCTTGATGTTGGGCCGTTCGAGCAGCCACGTCGCCAGGGCCTTGCTCTCGGGCTCGCTCAGCGGGTAAACGCCCGAGCCGGTGCCAAACTCCGGCCAGCCGAAGGGGAAGTTGCGGTTCAGGTCAACGCCGCCCAGGCCGTCCTCGGCCATGCGGCCGTCGCCGTCGGCGTCGCGCGACTCGATGACGATCGCGTGCGTGGCGACCTCGCCCTCGCTCGTGTCGGCGGAGCGCATCAGGCGCGGGTTGTCGGGGTCGACCACGTGGGTCAGCGACAGGCCATACTTCGCCGGCGGGTCGGCCACGCGCATCATGGTCACGAAGCCGTCGCCGTTGAGGTCGGCCGGTCCGTCCTCGTCGGTGCGGCCGTCGCGGTCGGCGTCCTCGGGCGTGCGCGTGCCGCCGGGGGTCTGCATGGCGTGGTCGTCGCGGCCGGCGGCGTCGGGGTTGGCGTGGGCCACGACGTACAGCGTCGTGTGCTCGAGCGCGGCGTTGCCGTCCAGGCGATCGACCAGCGCCCGCGCCACGGTGGGCCCGGTCGTGTGTCGGCCGTCCAGCCCGGCGACGACCAGCAGGCCCGGCTTGGTGTCCGGCTCGCCGCCGCCCCCGCTGACGCGGTAGACATAGATGGGCCGGTCCCCCGCCGTTTGGCCGATCTCGAATCGGTCGATCAGCGGCCGGCTCAGGCGGGCCGACGCGGCAACCACGCTCGACGCGCTGGGCGTGTCGGTCAGCATGGTCCGCGGGGGCTGGTTGGCCTGGGGCGGATGGGTCTTGGAGTCGCCGTCGCCTGTGGCGCACGCGGGAAGCCCCGCGCACGCGGCCAGCAACGACGCGGAAAGGCACGCTCGCATCGATGGTGTCAACGTCTTCATCGCTCCACGATACCCCGTTGCCATCGCTTGGGTTACGCGTTACCGGGCCGCCGGGGGCTTCTACACTGGGCCCATGTACGCCGCCGTGCTGGCCCGAAAGTACCTGACGACCAAGGCCATCCCCCTGCTGGCGGCGCTGGCGGTCACGCTCAGCGTGGCCACCGAGCTCATCGTGTGGTCGGTCATGGGCGGGTTCCTCACGATGCTCGTCGACGAGGGCCGCAAGACCGACGGCGACCTGCGGATCACCTGGGAGCACGTGGGCTTCGGCCACTACGACGACCTGGTGCAACGCCTCGAGGCCCACCCCGCCATCGATCACGCCACGCCCATGATCGAGACGCTGGCGATCTTGGGGCTTCCCGACGATCGCCCGGTGAGCGTGCAACTGCTGGGCGTCAAGCCCGCGGGCTACGCCCGGGCGACGGTGTACGAGCAGAGCCTGTACTGGCGGCCCATCGACGCGCCCGTGCCCGGCGACGACGCGCGCGAGGACCCGCGCCTGGCCACCCAGGACCACCCCGTGCTCGAGCAGTGGCTGCGCGAGGGCCGCACGCTGCGCGAGGCCGGCGGCGAGGCGGCGATGGTCACCGGCATCGCGGCCACGAACTGGAACTGGCGGATCGTGCCGGGCAACTTCTACGTCCCGCGCATCACCGAGCGGCGCCTGGCCGGTGGGGGCATCGACATCGATCGCTCGTTCCTGCCCCAACGGAGCGTCAAGCTCACCGTGCTGCCCCTGGGCCAGGAGGGCACGGGCGCCCTCGACCTGCGCACCGTCGAGCTGCCCATCGCCAACGAGCTGGCCACGGGCAACTACGCGTACGACTCGGCCATCGCCATCATGCCGCTGGAGGCCTTGCAGGACCTCTTGCAGATGGGCGCCGCCAGCCGGGTTGATCCGGCGAGCAACCCCTTCGCGGTCGAGGTCGGCCCGGGCGGCGTCGAGCGTCCGGCGAGCCCGGCGATCATCGGCCAAGCCCCGGCCCGCGCCACCGACGTGCTGGTGCGCGCCGCGCCGGGCGTGACGGGCGTGGCGCTGCTCGAGGCGGCCAACGCGGTGTACGAGGCCTTCGAGCAGGCCCACCGCGGCGAGGTTCCCAGCCCGCGGAGCATCAGCATCCAGACCTACGAGCAGCGCAACGCCATGTTCATCGGCGCCGTGCAGAAGGAGACGACGCTGGTGCTGTTCATCTTCGGCGTGGTGAGCCTGACCAGCGTCTTCTTAGTTCTGGCGATCTTCTGGGCGATGGTCAGCGAGAAGACGCGCGATATTGGTGTTCTTCGAGCCATTGGCGCCAGCGGCACGGGCGTGGCCGCGGTGTGGGTGGGCTACGGCCTGGCCATCGGCATCGTGGGCAGCGCGCTGGGCGCGGGGCTGGCGGCGCTGGTCGTCACGAACATCAACCCCATCCACGAGTGGCTCGGCACCGCGCTGAACGTGCAGGTGTGGGATCCCAACGTCTACTACTTCACGACGATCCCCACCGACCTGGACGGCTATAAGTTCGCCGTGATCGTCACGGGCGGGATTGTCGCCAGCGTGGTGGGGGCATTAGTTCCCGCGGCCAGGGCGGCGTGGATGGACCCCGTCAAGGCGCTGCGGTTCGACTAAAAGAAGGAAGGGCTGGCGTACACCAACCCTTCCCACACTCCTCACTCTTCAATCTACCAGCCCTACGACGCCCTACGCATCGCGCCGGGAGGGCTCCGCCCGACCAAGCGAACTTCTCAGGCCACCTCGGCGATGGTCTGGCCGTTGGCGCCCTTGCCGAAGCGGACGGTGATGGGCAGCGAGCCCGCGGTGATCGTGGAGCCCTTCTTGGCGACGACCTCGTAGCTCACCTTGCGGGTGCCCTGGGGGATCGTCTTGTCAACAAACCGCTTCTCGTCGGCGAAGCCCACGGCCTGGAAGGGCAGCTCGTCGCCCCCGGCGGTGGTCAGCGAGCGGCGGACGATGTAGGTGGTCCCCGTCGAGACGCTGCCGTCCCAGAACAGCTCCAGGTCGCCGTTGTTCAGCAGCGTGAAGTCCAGGTTCGTCGCCTCGACGGGCGGGATGGCGGTGGGGTCCTTGGGCGCGGGGATCTGGGCGAGGCCGTAGAGGCTGGTGTCGCCGGTCTGCTCGGCCGTCACGCGGATCTTCTTGATGAGCTCGCCGCCCGCGCCGCGCATGGCGTCGATGGCCGCGTCCTGGTTGGCCGTGGCGGTCTTGGCCTGCTCGGCCTTGAGCTGCGCTTCGGTGTACTTCGTGCGCGCCGTGCCGGTCAAACTGACCAGCTGGGCGGTTTCCTCTTCGCTGAGATTGAGCTGCGCAGCGTTGGCCGCCCAGATGGGGGCGCGCTGCTCGAAGAACTCGATGTTCTCGACCTTTTTACGAGGCTGTACAGGCATCGGAATCCCTTCCATCACGCGAAACCCGCGGCGTGCACGCGGGCGGCGAGGCTCGTCCCCGCCGCAGGGGGTTCATCGAAGGGATCGGGGGCCGACTTTACGGCCTGCAACGATCGCAGCGAAAATTCTTTTATCGGGCTAGCGCGTGTCCGATGCCGTGGCGCCTTAGGAGCACCCGGCGTCGAAGGCGTTCTGGAACGCCAGGAAGTCGAAGATCGTGAACGCGCCGTCGCCGTCGAAGTCGGCGATGGGGTCCATCGCATCGAAGGCGTTCTGGAATGCGAGGAAGTCGAAGATGGTCAGCTCGCCGTCGCCGTCGATGTCCGGCCGGCACAGGCCCTCGAGGCCCAGCGCGTAGGGCATGAGCTCGCCGGTGGTATCGAAGGTCTGGTCGATCGTCACGCCGCCGCGCTCGAAGGACACGAAGACGGCCGGGTCGAGCATCGCGCCGTCGGGCACGGTCGCCATGACGAGCCCGCCCGCGGGCACGCTCGCGGCTTCGAGCATCCCCGGCAGGCCGTCGGTCGTGAGGGTGACCATCTCGATGGCCGTGTCGCCGCCGTTGAAGATCGCGACCAGGTCGAGCCCGGGGAAGGGCGAATCGACCGACGCGAGCGCGACGGTGGCTTCCGGAGCGTCGATGTTGATCGCCGCCTCGATGTCGGGCCACGCCAGCGCATCGGTCGAGTCTTCGGCCACGCCCGCAGCGGCCGCGCCGCCGGCGAGCGCCGGCAGCAGCGGGGTGCGCGTGCCGGTCAGCGGGTTGTCGTCGCGCAGCGCGGTCGAGCCGAGGACGAGGAAGGTCTGGCCCTGGTTGTCGATGTCCAGCCCGAAGAGGTCGTTGTTGGCGACGATGACCAGCCGGCCGTCTTGCCCGTCGTTGACCCCCGGCCGGCCGCCGATGCCGCCGCGCTGGCTGGCGACGAAGCGCCCGGCGACGGGATCGACCTCGATGATGCTGGCCTGGACGAGGATGGAGCCGCCACCGCCGCCGGCCCCGGGGCCGCCGTCGCCGCCATCGCCGCCGTCGCCGCCGGCTCCGCCATCGCCGCCGTCACCGCCATCGCCGCCCGACGTGCCATCGAACCGTCCAGGGCTTCCCGGCTCGCCCAGCGTCCCCGGGGCGCCTGGGCTCCCGCCAAGACCGGCGGCGCCAGGGAGGCCGGCGGCGCCGTCGCTTGTCATGAGCGGTGGCAGGACCAGGCGCGTCAGGGCGGTCAGCATCAGGCTGCCGCCGCCCGGGCCGCCCGGCCCACCGGCACCGCCAAGGCCGCCATCGCCGCCCCTGCCCCCGACACCGCCATCGCCGCCGCCGCCCCCGCGGCCGCCAGAGTCGCAGCGGGAGCAATCCTGGCCGCCCGCACCGCCTCCGCCGCCTCCACCGCCCGCGGCCCCGCCGCTACCGCCGCCGCCCGCGGCGCCCGAACCGCCGCCCGCACCGCCGCTGGCCGAAAGTGGTACGAACGCCCCGCCGGACACACCGCCGCCGGCCTGACCGGGCTGGCCGTCGGTCGCCCCCCCGGCTCTTCCGCCGATCGAACCGCCCGGGCTTCCATCCCCACCACTGCCAACACGCGCACGCCCCCCCGAGCCCCCCTCGCCCGCCAAGGGCGCCGCGGTGCCCGCGCCGCCCGAACTGACGCCGCCAGCCCCCGCGCTCGTTGGCGCGGGCCCCCCAAAGCCCGGGCCGCCGGGGGTGCCGGCTCGGCCGTGCTCGCCCGCGGATCCCAAGAGCCCGGCCGTTCCAGGATCTCCATCGCCCCCACCGAATCCGCCTCCGACGCACGGGATGCAGCTCCCGTCGATGCCAAATCCGCCCGCACCTCCACGACCACCGACCAACCCCGGGGCGCCGCCCACGCCGGCCGTGCTCGGCGCGGCGCCGCCCTGGCCGCCACCGCCGCCGCCCAGCTCGCCGGGCGGCACGTCGATGAACCCGCCGATGGCCATCTCCACGGCGGCGAGCGTGACCGGCCGGGACCCGGAGACGTCCCATTGGACGCCCGGCCCGATGTCCACCACGCCCAGGTCGAAGAAGGCCGAGCCATCGCCCAGGACCGAGCCCACGATGGCGGCGCCCGGGGCGGTGAGCCTCGGCGGCGTGGCGCTCGAGTCGATCGTGATGACGCCCGCGTCGGCCATCAGGTCCGGACCGGAGCCGCTGGCGAAGAAGGCTGGGTCGGTCGTCGCGCGGCACTGGTTCTTTAAGAGCAGCAGGCCATCGGGCGACAGGGCCGAGGCGAGCAGGTCGAGGTCATTGTCTTGATCGGCGTCGGTCAGCGCGACGTAGCCGGACTGGCTCGCGCCGCGAACCGGCTCGGCGGGCGCGAAGCCGCCCATGCCGTCGCCCCGAAGCAGGAAGGCGCCAATGGGGTTGATGCAGCTTACGACGACGTCGTCGATGCCGTCGCCGTCGACATCACCCAACGCCATGCCCGCGGGCTCGTTGCCAACGGCGAAGGTACCCGACGGCAGCAACGTGCCGTCGCCGGCGTTCAGCAGCACGGTGACGTCATTGCTCAGTGCACCGGCCACGACGACGTCCGGATCTCCATCGCCGTCCAGGTCGACGACCTCGACGTAGCGTGGCCACTCGCTGGCCCCGTAGACGGCCTGCGGCGCAAACCCGCCCGCGCCGTCGCCCAGCAGCACGCCGACCGTATCGTCGTCGCGATTGGTGACGAGAAGGTCTGGATTGCCATCGAGATCGAAGTCGCCGCTCGCCGTGCCGAACGTGACGGCTCCGGTAGGAAGCGTGGTTGTTGACGGGAACGATGCAAGCCCGTCGTTGAACAGCACGGTCACGGTCGCGTTGGCGCCGTTGCTGGCGGCGATGTCCATGTCGCCGTCGAGATCGAAGTCGTCGATGGCGAGATCGATGGCGATCCCAGGGGTCACCCAAAGCTCGCTGTCGGGGAACAGGCCCACCCCGTCGTTGCGAAGGACCGTGACCCCATCCTCACCCACGAGGCCCACGGCAATGTCCAGGTCGCCGTCGCCATCGAGGTCTGCGACCTGGGCGTCGAGCGGGACGTTGCCCACCGCATAGGCCGCGCGCGTGCCGAACGAGCCGGGCGCATCGCCCAGGAAAACGACAACGCCGTCGTCGGCGCTCACGACAACGAGGTCGATCAGGTCGTCACCGTTCAGGTGCGCGGGAACGACGGCGCGAGGCCGATCGATCGCCGCCGCGACGAGCGCGTCCCCGAAGATGTCAGCGAGGGGGCACACCTGCCCCAATGCCGCCGTGCCCACGGCTTGCCCGGCCGCGAGGGCGAGCAGCGTGGCCAGCGGCATGGCTCGAGGGTGCCAGGTGCGGTCGGTCGCGCTCGAACGGTGGGCGGTGCTGGTCATGGCGGGTCCCCCTGGCGTGCGCGCGGGCGGACCGTGCTCGTCCCGGCGAAACGCCCCGCCGGGTCCCCGTCCCCCGCGATGTTTTCGAGATTAGGAAGTCTTTACGGCGGCGGTCAAGCCGGCGAACCATGAAGTTTGGCCGCAAAAACCGGGCAAATCGTCGGCGGAGCACGCCCCGGCGACGGCCCATCCACGCCCGAGAACCCCGGTGACGGTCCTTCGCGCGGCTGTACCCGTCCTTCGGTTACAGCCACCCGTCCTTCCGTCACGGCAACCCGAGCTTCCGTCACCGCCGACCGTCCTTGCGTCACCGCCACCCGAGCCTCGGTCACAGCCACCCAAACTCCCGTCACCGCCACCCGAGCCTCTGTCACCGCCACCCGTCGTTGCGGCACAGCCACCCGAACGCCCGTCACCGCCACCCGCTCGCCGGTCACCGCCGCCCGATCGTCGGTTCGGGGCCCGCGAAACGCCCGACCCCGCCGCGGCCCTAGCCCCTGGTGAGAGCAGGACACACCAGGCCGAGGAGGAAGAGCGATGGACACCAGGACATGGGCGTGCGCGGCGGCCGGGGCGATCGGGGTGCTGGCGGGCACGGCGTCAGGGCAGGCCATCGGGGCGTTCTTCGAGGTCAGCAACGACCTGAGCCCCAGCCAGCCGACGGCGACGGTCACGCTGTGGGTGCCCGTGCCCGATGACCTGTACGCCGTCGCGGCCGTGGCCTTCGATGCCTTCCTCGACCCGGCCCCCGACGCGGCGCCCAGCGCGGCCTGGTCCGACCCGATGCGGGCGGTGGGCTTCGATGCGCCCGGCACCAGCGATGGCGTGGTCAGCGCCGATGGCCTGGCCGTGCTCGGGGCGTTGCCCGGGCAGCTCAACTTCCCCGCGGCGGGCATCTTCGCCGACCCGAGCAACCCCATCGCGGTGTGGAGCGCGACCATCTCGGTGGACGACTTCACGCCCCGCGGCGTCGACGTTCGCACCGACATCCGGCGCTCGACCTTCTACGTGGGCGATTCCTCGGCCATGTCCGTCGATCGCGCCATCGGCGATGCGCGGGCGACGGTGATGGTCGTGCCCGCGCCGGGCGTGGGCGGGGTGCTGGCCCTCGGCCTGCTGGGCGTGGGGGCCCGGTCGCGGCGGCGGTAGCCGGGCTCGCGCGTGAGCCGGGCGTGGCGTTGACGCTCTGGGCCCCGGGGTCGCGGCCGAAGAAAGCCTTGCGGCCGGGTCGCGATCCTGGTATATTGGTTTCGGGCGGCCCGCCGGGCGGCCCGACCGCTCGTGGAGGAGCCCATCGCCATGCCCAGCCGCTCGCCGTTCGTTGTCGTGGCCGCATTGGCCGCGTTCCTGATCGTCGCCTCGGTGGCCGCATCGCCGGCGCTGGGCCAATTGGGCCCCGCCTTCGGCCACGGCCACGAGCCCTGCGCCACGCGGCTGAGCGAGGAAACCGGCCGGCGGCACGCCGAGCGCGAGCGCCTGGGCGTGCTCGAGGCGGCGCTCAGGGCCTTCCCGCCGCGCGACGACTCGCCGCTGCGCGTGCGCGTGATCTTCCACATCGTCCGCGCCAGCGACCGCACGGGCGGGGTCGATCCCGCGCTCATCCCCGCCGAGCTGGACAACATCAACGCCGCGCTGAGCGCTCCGGGCCTGCGGTTCGTGCAGGATGGGCCCATCCGCTTCATCAACAGCGACCGCTTCTATGACCTGGCGGTGATCGAGGACATCGACGTGCTGCGCGCCCGCTTCAACGTGCCCGGCGCGGTCAATCTGTTCTACATCCCCGACCGCGTCTTCTTCTGCGGCGTGTCCAGCTTCTCGGGCGACGCGATCCAGGGCATCATCATCAAAGAGACGTGCGTCAACACGCAGACCACGCCCCACGAAGTGGGCCACTACTTCGACCTGTACCACACCCACGAGACGTTCTTCGGCCTGGAGTGCCCCGATGGCAGCAACTGCGCGACCGCGGGCGACCTCTTGTGCGATACGCCGGCGGACCCGGACCTGCGCGGCGACGTGGGCCGCGACTGCACGTACATCGGGACGCACACGCGCTGCCGGCAGTTCTTCCAGCCCGACATGCGCAACCTGATGAGCTACAGCGACAACGAGTGCCGCGACCACCTGACCCCACAGCAGTACCAGCGCGTCGTGGCCGTGCTGCTGGCCGAGCGCGCCGACCACATCATCGCCGATTGCCAAGCCGACCTGGACGGCGACGGCGTGCTGACGATCTTCGATTTCCTCGCGTTCCAGAACCTGTTCGACATGGGCGACCCGATCGCCGACTTCGACGGCGACGGCAGCCTGACGCTCTTTGACTTTCTTGCGTTCCAGAACGCGTTCGATGCCGGCTGCCCCTGAGGTCGCCTCGCCCGGCCGCCCGCGTCCTGGCCCCGGGCGGTCTTGCGGATAGCATGGCGGCGAAGGGGGCCGGCCATGACCAGGGTCCGTGGCAAGATCGGGGTGCACCGCCAGAAGCTGGCCGCGTGGACCAGGACCCGGCTGTGGGCCCAGGTGCTCGTGGGGCTCGCCGCGGGCGTGTGCGTGGGGGCGGTGCTGGGGCCCGACGTCGGCCTGGTCGAGCCGGCGACGGGCGAGACCATCGGCCGCTGGCTGGCCATCCCCGGGCGGGTGTTCCTGGGGCTCATCTCGCTGGTGCTCGTGCCGCTGGTGCTGGTCTCCATCGTCCAGGGCATCACCGGCTCGGGCGGGGGCGAGCGCCTGCGGCGCCTGGGCGGGCGGCTGCTGGCGTTCGTCGTGGTGACGACGACGCTGGCCTCGGTGCTGGGGGTGCTGCTGGCCACCACGCTCAAGCCCGGCGACCTGCTGATGCGCGCCATGGCCGAGGACCAGGCCCGGGCCGCCGAGCTCGAGCAACGCACGGCCGAGATCCAGCCCGCCGACGCGGCCCTCGTGCCCGCGCCGCAGCCGCCGGACGTCGGCCAGACCATGCTCGACCGCGGGCCGGACCTGGTGGTCGACCTCGTGCCCACCAACGTGACCGCGATCGTGCTGGAGCGCAACATGCTGGCGATCGTCATCGTCGCCGTGCTGCTGGGCATCGCCTGCACGGTGTCGAGCCGGGACCGCGTCCGCCCGCTGCTGGACGTCTTCGCCGCGGTGCTGGAGATCGCCATGAGCATCGTCAAGTGGGCGATGTTCCTGGCGCCGCTGGCGGTCTTCGGGCTGATCGCGCAGCTCGTGATCCAGGTCGGCCTGGGCTCGATGGGCACGCTGGCGGCCTACGCGGGCACGGTGCTGCTGGGGCTGCTGGTGCTGTACGCGATGTTCCTGGGCATCGTCGCGGTCTTCACGCGGCATTCGGTCATCGGCTTTGCCCGGGCCATCGCGCCGGTGCAGCTCGTCGCGTTCTCGACCTCCAGCACGGCGGCGGTGATGCCGATGTCGATCTCCACGGCGGTGGGCGCGCTGGGCGTGCGCTCGCAGACGGCCAACCTGGTGATCCCGCTGGCGGCGACCATCAACATGGCCGGCACGGCGCTGTACCAGACCGTGGCGGTGCTGTTCCTGGCCCAGGCCGCCGGGCTCGATTTGTCCGTGGGCGTGACGGTGGGCGTCGTGGTGAGCGTGGTGGCCGCGTCGATCGGGGCCCCGGGCACGCCGGGCGTGGGCGTGGTGATCCTGAGCCAGATCGCCACGGGCGCGGGC
The DNA here is from genome assembly GCA_040219675.1 of Phycisphaerales bacterium. GTDB lineage: Bacteria > Planctomycetota > Phycisphaerae > Phycisphaerales > UBA1924 > JAHCJI01. The sequence continues at coordinate 479,035 of JAVJRZ010000005.1, forward strand.
ATCCCGGCGACGGGCCTGCCGCTGGTGCTGGGGCTCGACCGCCCGCTGGACATGGTCCGCACGGCGGTCAACGTCACCGGCGACCTGACGGCGTGCGTGGTGGTGGACGGCGGGCGCGGGGGATCGGGCGAGGGCTAGGGCCCCGATGGCGGGAGGCCCGGAGCGATCGAGACTCGAGCTGTGCGGGCCCGGATAGCCGCGGCCCTGCGCGAAGGGTGCGCGAAACCCGCACAAGGCCGTGGCAGGCGGGCGTGCCCCAGCAATACATTGGTGCACGCTGTCTTGAGAGCCAAGGCGGCGATCGGGCTCGGGCCACGGGGGTTCGTTTCGATCGCGCCACGATGCACGAGAGAGGATGAACCCATGGACACGATCGATCGCACCACCACCACCGCCCGACGCCACGCCGCGGCCCGGGGCCTGACGCTCCTGGCCGCCGCGGGCTCGGCGCTGGCCGCCGGCCAGGCCCTCGGACAGGGCTGCACGCCCAAGGACGCCTTCGCCCTGCCCGAGGCCTTCGCGCTCTTCGGCTCGCCCACGGGCGTGGCGCTGGCCGACGCCAACGGCGACGGGAACCTGGACGCCCTGCTGGCCGCCGATGGCCTCAGCGTGCTGCTGGGCGATGGGGCCGGTGGCTTCGCGGGCGAGGTCCGCCGCGAGACGACCAACTTCGCCACCTCGATCGCCGTGGGCGACATCGACGGCGACGGCGACGTCGACGCCGTGCTGGCCGGCTCGGCCCGCGTCTTCGGCGATCCGCCCACGATCGAGCTGTGGCTGGGCGATGGGGCCGGGGGCTTCGCCTTCGCCCAGGCCATCGCGCTGGGCGACCGGTTCGCCCGGATCGAGCGGGTCGTGCTCGAGGACTTCACCGGCGACGGCCGGCCCGACCTGGCCGCGGCCCTGACCGGGCCCGACGCGGCGGTGGCCATCCTGGACAACCTCGGGGGCGGGGCGTTCGCCGCGCCGCGATCGGTGGCGGGCATCGGCCGGCCCTGGCGGCTGGCCACGCTGGACATCGAGGGCGATGGCGACCTGGATCTCGCGGTTGTCGACCAGGACTTTGGCGCCGTGGCCCTGCGCGTGCTGACCAACGACGGCGCGGGCTCGTTCACGCTGGGGGCGCCCGTGGCCATCCCCGGCGCGGGCGGGGCGTCGCCGTTCGTCGAGGCGATCGTCTCGGGCGTGTTCTTCGGCGATGACGATGTCGATCTGGCGATCGCCGACGCCAGCGGCCAGCAGGTCGTGCTGTTCGCCGGCGACGGCGCGGGGGGCTTCGTCGTCGACGACGTGTTCGGCGATGGCAAGATCGCGCCGCGGGCCCTGGCCATCGCCCGCGAGGCCGACGGCGACGACGCGCTGGTGTCCAGCGGCCAGGGCGAGGCGGCGGTGCTGTTGTCGCGGCGCTCCGGCCTGCGGATCGACCAGCGGCTGGCGGCGGGCGCCAACGCCAACGCCATCGCCGTGGGCGACCTGAACGGCGACGGCGCGGGCGACCTGGTGCTGGCCAACGCCGGCACGTCGGACGTGAGCGTCATCCTCGGCGACGCGGCGAGCGTCAACGAGCTCTTCATCGAGGCCCCGCGCACGCTGGCGGACACCGGGCCCAGCCCCGCCACGATCGCGACGGCGGACTTCAACGGCGACGGGCTTGCCGACCTGCTGACGGCCAACAGCGAGTCGGACGGCATCCTGGACCTGACGCTGTTCTTTGGCGATGGCTCGGGCGGCTTTGCGAGCCAGCGCTCGTTTGGCTTCGCCGGCCGGGCCGGCCGGGGCATCACCGGCGACTTCGACGGCGACGGCAACGCCGATGCGCTGGTGACCAACCGCACCGACGGCACGGTGGAGAACTTCTTTGGCAACGGCTCGGGGGCGTTCGTGCGCCGCACGCCCATCGGCGCGCTGGGCAGCGGCCCGGCGTACCTGGCCGCGGGCGACCTGGACGGCGACGGCGACGACGAGGCCATCGCCACGGGCGTCTTCGCCGGCTCGCTGGTGTCCATCGCGTCCTACAACGCCGGGCTCGGGCGCTTCGAGGCCGCCGGCGACCTGGACGTGGGCGGCGGGCTGGACGCCCAGAACGTCGCGGTGGCCGACATCGACGGCGACGGCGACCTGGACGTCGCCACGACGGCGATCGACTACGGCGCCAGCCGCGGCGAGCTGGTGGTGTTCCGCAATGACGGCGCGGGCGGCTTTGGCCCCGGCCAGGCCAGCGAGATCAGCACCAACATGGGCTTCACCTCGGCCCTGACGCTGGCGGACCTCGACGGCGACGGCCTGCCCGAGGCGATCGTGGGCGTCATCCCCACGTTCAGCCCCGCGCCCTCGCTCTACGTGCTGACCAACGACGGCTCGGGCGGCTTTGGCCCCGCCGAGGCCTACAACCGCGGCATCATCAACCTGGTCACCTCGATCGACGTCGCCGACGTCACCGGCGACGGCGTGCTGGACGTGCTGGCGGCCGGCAGCGAGCCGGTGTCGATCTTCCAGGGCGCCGGCGACGGCACGCTGCTCGATCGCGCCGTCGTGCCCGGGGGCACGGGGCCGACGTCGGTCGTGGCGGTCGATCTCGACGGCGACGGCGCTGTGGACCTCGCCGCCGCCCACGCCACCAGCGACGTCGTCGAGGTGACGCTGAGCGCCTGCGAGGCCACGCCCGCCTGCCCGGCCGACCTGGACGGCGACGGCGAGCTGACCATCTTCGATTTCCTGGCCTTCCAGAACCTGTTCGACGCGGGCGACCCCATCGCCGACTTCGACGGCGACGGCAGCCTGACGATCTTCGACTTCCTGGCCTTCCAGAACGCCTTCGACGCGGGCTGCCCGTAAGGAGGCGGGGATTCGGGATTCGGCAATCGGCAATCGGCAACCGGCAATCGGCAAGAAGACGCGGAGCACGCACGCGGTCCACGTCTTCTTCCCGATTGCCGATTGCCGAATCCCGGCTGCCGAGTCCCGGCTGCCGAATCCCGATTGCCGTCTTACGCCGCCTGCTGCTGGCCCTGGGCCTGGTTGCCCGTGCCGAAGCGCACGAAGATCGGGGCGGTGGGCTGGGTGGTC
>JAVJRZ010000006.1:0-12458 GCA_040219675.1 Phycisphaerales bacterium
CTCGCGTACGTCCTCCGGCAAGGTCTACCGATTCCAGCGCGACCCCCTGGGCGTGTGGCAGGACATGGGCCGCATGGTGCCCAACCCGCCGCTGTCTGCGCGCTTCTACGGCTCCTCGATGACGTCATGGGGCGGCTCGTCTGGCCAGGTGATCATCGGTGCAGAGGATGACATCACGCCGCCCTCCGATGGGTACGGCGCGGCCTACTTCTTCGACCTCTCCTGCGGCGCGTGCGCCCCCGACCTCGACCTCGACGGCACCCTGACCATCTTCGACTTCCTGCTCTTCTCCAACCTCTTCCAGGACGGCGACCCGCAAGCCGACTTTGACGGCGACGGCGAGTTGACCATCTTCGACTTCCTGGCGTTCCAGACGGCGTTTGATGCTGGATGCTGAAGAGACGCAGAGATCGAGAGACGCAGAGACGAAGTGGAGCCGGAGTGTGGCCGCCTCGTGGTCCGGTAGTTGTCTCCCCACTTCGTCTCTTCGCCTCTTCGTGACTCCGTCTCTTCCCCCACCCCCCCAACCCGCACAACCGGACCGCTTCCGGCCCCGCCACGCCGCGATCGCTGGCCGGGCCGCGTTCCCTTCCCGATCACCCCATCCAAGCGGCCCATGCTGTTTCGGGCCGATCGGGGCCAAGGAGTTCACCGACCTGAACGTGCCCAACGGGCTCGCCCAGATCAACTACCGCGTGCGCACCGTGCTGACCACCGGCATCGTCAGCCAGTGGAGCTTCCCGGCGCCCTTCTACTTCGGCAGCGGCAACCAGGCGACCCCGGTGCAGGCGGCCGCCCAGACCGCCGCCCACGCCGAGCCCGAAGGCCAGGCCGACGAAACGCTGACCATCGAGGACGCCCAAGCCCTCAAGGACGCCCAGACGGCCAAGGGCAAGCCCAAGGCCGGCTGAGCCAGCGATCACGGGCCGACCCTCGCGGCGGACAGGCATGGGCCCGTCCGCCGCTTTGCTTGTGCGCGGGATCTCGCGCCTCCCCGCGAAGCCGAACCAAGCTGGACCCCCCAACGCCCCCCCACTAACCTCCACCAGACACGCGGGCGATCGTTCGGCCGCACTCGTCCCCACCCCGTGCACGCGAGCCACCACCCATGAACCTCGGCCAGTTCTTCGAGCACTGGAGCATCGCCGAGAACCCCTTCCGGGGCGAGGAGGCCCGCCACGACGCGGTGTTCGCCCGGCTGACCGGCGAGCACACGGGCGACGCCGCCCCGACCGAGCACCCACGCCGGCCCGATGCGCGGCACAGCGATTTCGAGAAGATCGTCGGCGACCTGGCCCGCCCCAGCACGTCCATCGTCTTCGGCGAGAAGGGCAGCGGCAAGACGGCCCTGCGCCTCCAGATCGAAACCCGCGTGCGCTCGCACAACGCCCAGCATTCCAGCAGCCGCGTGCTGATGGTCGCCCACGACGACCTCAACGCCGTCATCGATCGCTTCCACGAACGCAGCGGGCAGGACAGCGCGCTGGAGGGCCTCAAGCACTTCCGCCTGGTCGACCACATCGACGCGATGCTGCTGTGGGCCGTGCCGCGCCTGGTCGACGCCCTGCTCGAGGACCCCGCCCCCGAGGGCGCGCTCGAGCTGGCACAAGCTGGCAAGAAGGCGCTGCGCAGCCTCGACGGCGGCGCGCGGCGCGACCTGCTGTTGCTCCAGGCGATCTACGACCGCCCGCAGAGCGCCGAGTCGCGCACCGCGCGGCTGCGTTCGGCCTTGCGGCTGCCGCGCGGCGGCGGCCGATTGGCGTGGGACGCCGTGCTGCTCACCGGGTGGCTGCTGCCCCTGGCCGCGCTGATCGGGTGGTGGCAACTCGGCGGGCTGCCCGACGTCTTCTGGTGGGTGCTGGTCGCCGCCGGCGCGGTGGTCTGGGCCGCCGCCGCCGTCAAGCGCCTGGCGCTCGATCGCCTGGCGATGCAGCGGCTGGGGCGGAAGGTCCGCCGGCAGGTGCGCGTCTCCGCGCGGCCCGATACGTCCTACGCCGCCAGCCTGGCGCACCTGGAGCCCCAACTGACCAGCGCCGGCGCGCTGCCCACCACCGACGCCGACGACACGCGCTACGCCCTGCTCGAGCGACTGCGCCGCGTGCTGTCGCCGCTGGGCTACCGCGGCCTGCTCGTGGTCATCGATCGCGTCGACGAGCCGAGCCTCATCAGCGGCAACCCCGAGGCCATGCGGGCCCTCATCTGGCCGCTCTTGAACAACAAGTTCCTCCAGATGGACGGCGTGGGCGTGAAGATGCTGCTGCCCATCGAGCTGCGACATGCTCTCTATAGAGAATCGAGCGCCTTCTTCCAGGAGGCCCGGCTCGACAAGCAGAACCTCGTGGACCGCCTGAGCTGGACCGGCGCCATGCTCTACGACCTGTGCGATGCGCGCCTCAAGGCGTGCCTGACCCCGGGAGCCACTCCCATCGCGCTGGTCGACCTCTTCGACGAGGACGTCACCGAGCGCGACCTGGTCGACGCCCTGGACCAGATGCACCAGCCCAGGGACGCCTTCAAATTCCTGTACCAGTGCCTGAGCGAGCATTGCTCGAACGTGACGGCCGGCCAGCAGGCCTGGCGGGTGCCCCGATTGGTCCTCGAGACGGTGCGCAAGCAGCAGAGCGAGCGAGTGCAGCAGCTTTACAGAGGCATCAGCCCGGCGTAGCGGAAGGCCGAGTCGAGGGCGGCGGCCCCCCAACGGGCCGATTCCTGACAAGAACCGACAAGTGCCACGCCCCAAGAGGCGTAACCCCCGCCCCAGCATCGCCATAGCCGGGCGCAATCTGGCGGCGCACGCCCCCAAAACGCCGAAGAGGGCTTGAATCGGGAGCCTGTTTGGGGGATGATGCGTTCTCGTGGTGTCGCCGGGGCCGATGCGAAATGGCCCTGAGACACGAGTTCAGCCGCCCATAGAAAGGACTTCGTGCCATGCAAGCGATCTCAGACCTTCTGGGAAGCTTTGAGGACGTCATCGGCGTCGTGAACGGCATCCTCTTCCACGACTTCGTGGTCTACATCCTGCTCGCCACCGGCATCCTCTTCACGTTCTGGTCCGTCTTCGGCCAGTACCGGGCCATCACGCACGGCACGGCGGTTGTTCGCGGCAAGTACGACGACAAGGACGATCCGGGCGCCATCAACCACTTCCAGGCGCTCTCGGCAGCGCTCTCGGCAACCGTTGGTCTGGGCAACATCGGCGGCGTCGCCGCGGCCGTGGCGCTGGGCGGCCCGGGCGCGGTGATGTGGATGTGGATCATCGGCGTCATCGGCATGGCCCTGAAGATGACCGAGGTCACCCAGTCCATGCTCTACCGCAACACCGACGACCCCGACAACCCGCACGGCGGGCCGATGTTCGTCGTTCGAGATGGGTTCAAGCGCTGGGGGCTGGGGCCCATCGGCGTCATCGTGGGCGGCCTGTTCTGCATCACCCTGCTGGTGAGCGCCGTGACGGGCGGCAACATGTTCCAGTCCTGGAACGTCGCCGAAGTCACCACGCAGTACACGCCCATCCCCCGCATCGTGGTGGGCATCATCCTTGCCGTTCTGGTCGGGCTGGTCATCATCGGCGGCATCAAGCGGATCGGTTCGGTCGCCGGCCGCATCGTCCCGCTGATGTGCGCGATCTATCTGCTCGCCGGCCTCGTGGTGCTGGCCATGAACGTCGTCGACCTGCCGGGCCTGCTGGCGTTGATCGTCCGCTCCGGCCTGGGCCTGGAAGAAGCCTCCGCAACACGGGCGTTCGGCGGTGCGGCGTTCGGCGTTGCTGTCTCGTACGGCATCCAGCGGGCGCTCTTCAGCTCCGAGGCTGGCCAGGGTTCGGCTCCCATCGCCCACTCGGCGGCCAAGACCGACGAGCCGGTCCGCGAGGGCGTCGTCGCCGGGCTCGAACCGCTGATCGACACCATCGTGGTCTGCACCATCACCGCCCTGGTGATCCTGTCGACCGGCGCTTGGAACCGCGGTTCCGAGGCGACCATCCCGCTGGCCGATCTCCAAACGACCGAATTGCAGGCGCTGATGTATCGCGATGGCGGCGCCGAAGTCGCCGTCGAGGGATTTGTCATCGCCGATGACGGCCAGGCCGTGACCTTCGCAGTGGCCGGCGCCGGCGACACCGATGACCCGATCATCGAGGTCGCCACGGCGGACGTCGTGAGCATGGCCGTGCAGCCCGGCGAGTGGATGGTGGCCACCACCGATCTGCCCGCCCGCGATGATGACGCCCGACGGATCTCGGGCGACTGGAGCCTGGGCGGCCGCGTGATGGTGCTCGCAACGGTGGGCGAGGGCGATGCCGCCCAGCGCCTGGAGATACGAGGCATCATCCGCGAAGACAGCGGCGGACGGATCATCACCTGGACGCCCGCCGAGGCCGATCTGAAGCCGACGCTCGACAAGGACGAGCAAGGCAACACGCCGCTCTATGGCTACTACGTCGGCGCGGGGCTGACCGCGCACGCCTTCGACCGAGCCATCCCGGGCTTGGGCAAGTGGCTGATCGTGCTGGCGTCTTGGCTCTTCGCCGTCTCGACGATGATCTCCTGGAGCTATTACGGCGAGCAGGGCGTGTACTTCCTCTTCGGGAAGGCGGCGCCCAAGGCGGTCATGCCGTACAAGATCATCTACTGCATCCTCATCGTGCTTTCGACGCTGCCGTTCATCCAGACCGAGGACCAGCTCAACCTCTGGACGACCCTTGGCCTTGGCCTGATGCTCTGGGTCAACATCCCCATCATGCTGATCTTCGGCCCCCAGGCCATGAAGGCCTACCACGGCTACATGGGCAAGCTCAAGCGCGGCGAGTTCGACGAAGAGGCCCACGAGCCGGCGTCGATCAAGGACGTGGTCGAGGGCAAGGACGTCCAGTAGGTTCCCCAAGGGAGCAAGGGCATGACCATCGCACGCTGCGGCATCGTCGCGGCCTTCTCGGGCTGCATCGCGATGCTCGCCGGCTGCGCCTGCGGGCCGTGCGCCGACGGAGCCGCCCTGGGCGCGGCCGGGCAAGCCGAGTCGCGCAGTGCTCGCGATTACGCGATGGTCTTCATCATGACCGGCCCGTTGCGCGAACCCAGCGAGGCCCAGGCCCAGGAGGCCATGCAAGGCCACTTCGCCAACATGCAGCGCATGGCCGCCGACGAAACCTTGCTCATCGCCGGGCCGCTGACCGAACCGAAGAGTGACCCGGACCACCGCGGCGTCTTCGTGTTCGACGCCGACACGGCCGAGAAGGGGCTCGCGCTGGCCAACACCGACCCGGCGGCCCAGATGGGCGTGTTCGTCATGCGGCCCTTCACGCTGACGACGAGCGCTCCACTGGCCGAGTTGCCACGGCTCGAGCGCGAGTACGAGGCCCGGCGGCTCGCCGATCCGGACATCCCCGACGAGTGGGCCGGCCGCCTGTACGTGCTGGCGAGCACGGCCTTCGCCGCCGACCTGCACGAAGAGGTGCGCGCCTTGGAGGGCGTGCTCATCGCGGGGCGTTTGCAGGACGCGGGCACGGCAGATCGCCTGCTCCTCTGGCTCGACGCACCCAACCCGGCGCTCGCCGCACGGCTCTTGCCCGAGGGCGACTGGACGTTCCACGGCTGGTATGGCAGCCCGACGCTCGAAGACCTGTAGCGGCTTGGTGGACGCCAGGCTCTCGCGTCGTCCGGCGGCTCGTATCATCGCCGGGAGCGCCGCGCCGGCGCGCCGGATGTCGAGGCAGCGATTCCATGACCGACCAGCAGGCCACCAAGGCGTACAGCCTGACCCCCACCGAGCGTGCCAAGAAGCTGCTGCGCCACGCCAATATGCGTCGGCGCAGCCTCGTGCTGCAATGGCGGCAGACGCAGGCCGGCCGGCGTCGGCTGCCAGACTTCATCGTGATCGGTGCCCAGAAGTCCGGCTCGACCAGCATGTACCACTACCTGCGCGAGCACCCGCAGGTCGTGGGCTCGTACGAGAAGGAAGTGCAGTACTTCGACGGCGGCCTGGCCCCTGAGCCGGATCGCTACGCCCGCGGCGAGGCGTGGTATCGCGCCCAGTTCCCCCTCGCGTCGCGCGTGCCGGCCGAGACCAAGGTCTTCGAGGCCACCCCGCGGTACCTGCACCACCCGCTGGTGCCCGGCCGCATCGCCAAGGACCTGCCCGGCGTGCGGCTGATCGCCGTGCTGCGAGACCCCGTGCAGCGGGCCATCTCCCACTACTTCCACACGTATGGCCAGGGTCGCGAGCCGCTGCCGATCTGGGAGGCGTTCGAGCAGGAAGCGTCGCGGCTCGCGCCGATCATCGAGCGGCAGGACTACCGCGACCCCGCGTACGACCGCCACGCGTACGTGATGCGCGGAAGGTACCGCGAGCAGCTCGACCGGTACCTCGAGCACTTCCCGCGCGAGCAGATCATGGTGTTGCAGGCCGAGCACCTGTACGCCAACCTGCCCAGCGAACTGCCCAGGATCTTCGAGTTCCTGGGCATCGATCCGTCGATCGAAATCTCGAACCTCAAGCCGCGGAACATGTCCAAGCGCCGCAAGGACGTGCCCGAGAAGGTCTACGAGTACCTCACCGAGTATTACAAGCCGCACAACGAGGCGCTGCGAGAGCTGCTCGGCGACCGCTTCACGTGGGATGCGCCGGCCGAAGCCCGATGAAGCCGCGGCGCGCGGCGCTACGATGAGCCTAAAGGAGGCCATCGATGACCCATGCCGCCACACACGGCTCCCACGACGACACGAAGGCCAAGGCCGAGGACATCGCCAGCGATGAGAGCGCGAGCGCGGGCGAAGTGCGCCGGCGCATCAGCGACCTGGTCGCGGGCGCCGCCGCCACGCCCGGCCGGCTGGCCGAGGGCGGGGCCAGCGCCATCCAACGCGTCGCCCAGGAGGTGCTCGAGGGCGCTTCCAGCGGCGCCCACAAGCTCAGCGAAGAACGCCAAGGCAGCGTGATGGCCGAGACGCTCGAGGGCCTGGGCGAGGGGCTGGGCAAGGCCGCCCACGCCACGCAGCTCGCGCTCGAGGAGGCCCGCTCGCGCGGCGAGAGCTTCGCCAAGGACGACGTGAAGGCCGCCATCGACGACCTGCGCGCCATCGAGGACATGCTGCGCGACTCGGGCTCGCGCTTCGCCCGGGCGGCGGGCAAGAACGTCGCCGGCGAGGCCGAGGACCTGGCCGAACATTCCCAGCGCGTGTTCGAGGCCATCCGCCCGGCCGTCGAGGGCGCGCTGCGTGAGGCCATGCGCCACCCCGTCTCGTTCGCGGGCGACGCGGCGGCCACGGGCGTCGACGCGGCCCGGCTGGGCGTGGGTGCGCTCTTCGACGCCGCCGGCGGGCTGCTCAGCAGCGCGGGCGAGGCGCTCGGGGGCAAGAAAGACGGCGGCACGAAGAAGGACGGCGACGAGAGTCCGGACGGCTGAGCCGGCCCGAGGGCGTCAGTTCCCCAATCGCTTGCCCGTCAGCAGGCGGATGATCCCAAGCACGCCCGCGAAGGCGATCGCCACGATGCCCGCCCAGAAGAGCAGCCCCTCGGGCGCATCGGCGGCGCCCCGGCTGGCGGCGGCGCGGTCGGCCAGCATCATGATCGACCCGCCCACCAGCAGCGAGGCGATGACCAGGGCGTAACTGATATTCCGACTGGCGCGCTCCAGCTCGTCGGTCACCTGGCCGAGGCCGTGGTGCTTGAGCTGCACGCCCAGCTCCTCGCTGCGCAGCATGTGCAGCAGGCCGGCGATCTCGCGCGGGGCCCGCTCGGCCAGCTCGGCGTACCCCAGCACCGCGCCCTGCACGCGCCGCCGCGCGGCGCGGAAGCCGTAGCGGCGACGCAGCAGCCCCTCGACGTGCGGGCGCACGTGGCCGACCAGGTCGAAGCTCGGGCAGATCTTCTCGCCCACGCCCTCGATGGTCGTCACGGCCTTGATGAGGTAGACGATGTCGGCCGGCACGCGCAACTGATGCTTGCGGATCTTGGCGAAGAACTCGCTGAGCAGGGCGCCCATGCGCAGGTCGGCCAGGCTCGCGTCCTGGAAGCGGCTGATGAACTCCCACGCGTCGGCGCGGAACGCCCGGTCCTCGGCCCGCATCGGGCTCACGCCGGTCAGCTCGATCACCACGTCCAGCACGCGGTCCAGGTCCCCGGCGATCGTGCCCTGCACCAGGTCGGCCAGCAGCTCGGCGGTGCGCGGGTCGATGTTGCCGGTCATGCCGTAGTCGATGAAGCACAAACGGATGTCGGTGGCCTCGCGCTGGGCCAGCGCGGCGGCGCTCTGTTCATCGCCAGCGACCTCGCCGCGCAGCACGAAGATGTTGCCCGGGTGCGGGTCGGCGTGGAAGAAGCCCACCTCGAAGCACTGGCGGAAGACCACGTCGCTGCCGATGGCGACGATCTCGCGGCGCTGGGCCTCGGTGAAATCGTCCTTGTCGAACTTGGTCAGCAGCGTGCCCTCGACCAGCTCCATGCACAGCAATTCGGGCGTGGAGTGCTCGGGATATACCTTGGGGAAGTGCACGCGCGGGTCTTCGGTGAAGGCCTTGGCCATGCGGGCCATGCTGCGGCGCTCCAGCTCCAGGTCGATCTCGCGGCGGACCTGCCGCCTGAACTGCTCGACCACGTCGATGGGGCTGTAGCCCAGGTCGGCGAATCGTTCCTCGATGAACTCGGCCAGCGTCGTCATGATCTCCAGGTCGGCCTCGATGGCCGCCTCGATGCCCGGGCGCAGCACCTTCAAGACAACTTCCGTGCCGTCTAGGAGCGTCGCCTTGTGGGCCTGGGCGATCGAGCCGGCGGCCATCGATTCGTACTCGATCGTCTGGAAGCGCTCGCCCTTCTCGGCCTCGCCGGGCATGCGCTCGACGATCCGCTTGATGTAGGGGCGCATCTCCTCGGGCGGCACGGCCCGCACGTCGCTCTGCAGCCGCCCGAACTCCTCGGCCCAGTCGGCGGGGATCAGGTCCGGCCGCGTGCTCAAGACCTGGGCCAGCTTGACGAACGTTGGGCCGAGCTCTTCCATCGCCTCGCGCAGGCGCACGGCCGTGGGCGTGCGCTGGACGCGGGCGTCGGGCTTGCTCAGGCCCACCATCCGCCGGCCGCGCATGACCACACGGTCCAGGTCCAGGTCGCGCACGACCTCGCCGAAGCCGAACTTGGCCAAGACGGCGATGATCTCGCGGGCCCGCTTGATGTTGCGGATGGTGCGCCCGATGTTGGCGATGTTGTTGGGCACGCTGGTGAAGAGGCTGGTCGGCACGGGTCAGGGTAGGGGGAGGTTGGGCGGTGATGCGCCGGGCCCGGGCTGGAATCCAACGAGGCCCTGGCGCAAGCCTGGGCTCTTTGAGGTCCGTGGCGATGGGCAATGGGCAATGGGCAATGGGCGATTGGCAATGGACCGTAGAAGAGCGTGCGCCTCCCTCTCCCCGCGTGTGTGTGGGCTCGGAGGGGGAGAGGGCCCAGGTGAGCGGTCTTTTCCATCCGAGCCGCGTGCGTAAGCACGCGTGCCAACGAACGCCGGTACACGTCGGCGAGTTACGGGCACCCGGCGTTCGCCGAGATCGCTCGACCGCGCCGGTCAGTTGGTGTTGAAGATGAACGAGTACGGCTTGGCAGCGGCGGTGGTGGGTTCGCCAAACACGTCGCGGCAGCGCAGCGTGCCGTTGACATCGACGTGGTAGTGCTGGCCAAACCGCGCGATGCCCCTGATCTTCATGTCGCGAAACCCGATGGCGTTGGTGCCATCGCCGATTCCGACGGTGGTCCATTCGCTGGTCTTGTTGGAGAACAACTCTGCGCTGCAGCCGCTCGTGCAGTGCGATCCGGGGGCCTCGTAGACGACGTAGGGCTTGGCCGGAGCGCCCGGGAGCGTGCCGATGATGCCGTAATGGGCGATGGTGATATCAACGTTAGTGGGAGGGTCGATCGTACTGACCGAACCGGGCTGGCCGGTCGCCGGGTCGTACGCGGGAGTGCTCTCGAAGAAGTGCGCGCCGTAGGGCACGAGGCCCACCGCCCCGCCCAGCGTGGGATTGCCGCCCAGTCCGGTTTGCTCATAGTCCGGCACGGGCGAGAGCAACGCGCCATCAACGGTGATGTCGCCGTCCCACGATCCGGCAGTGCCATCCATCCAGCCGATGGTGATGCCCCGGAACATGCCGTCGCTGCCGACCGTGATGCTCGCGTGTTCTTCCAGGTCCTTGCCGATTGCGATACGTGAAACAAGTCCGTCCATCTCATCGGCAATGTCAATGCTCGTTCGGTTGCCCATCGCCCCGCTAACGATGCTACCCCACACTCGGAGGCCCTGGCCGCCGTTCATCGTGTCGCAGCTCAGGGAGCCGGAGAACACCGCGTCGTCGGCTTCGATGTCGCCCCTGTTCGAACTGCCATAGACGAAGAGCTCGCGCATGTTGCCCCCAACGTCGATGTCGGCGTAGACATTGGTGGCCTCGATCGTCTGCACGTTGTTGGTGACATTGAGCTGGAGGTCTGCCCCAGAACGCTGGGGCCCCAGGTCTCCGCCGATGTCCAGCTCGTTTATCGAGCCCGCCGTGATATTGCCGATCACGTCACCCTCGACCACAACGTTGGATATGGACCCATTGGCCACGATGTTGGCCGTGATCTCGCGACAGTCGATGCCTGTGACGTTGCTCTCGACCTCGATGGTCGTTGTCGTGGGATCTCGGCCGATCCGCCCGGTTCCGAGGGTGGGATGCAGCTCAACGAACAAGGACATGCCGGCTGGAACCCTCGGCGCGGGTGGGTCGATGTACTCGATGACTTCCAGGCTGCTGATGGCCCCACTGAGCTCGTCGCCAAGTATTCGAAGTTCGATGACGGTGCCAGGACCAGAGGCTGTAAACTCGATCTCGGCGATCTGGTCGTTCGGGCTGTCCGACGTGATGGTGATCGGGAACGCTCCAGCGACGGTGGCCGCGAAATCGAGCTTGATCTCGAACCGATCTGAGCCAAGCGGGTTGATCAACGGGGTGCCATTGACGAAGCCTCCCTTTGAGATGTCCCACGTGATCACCGGATCGGCGCAAGCCAGCCGACACGCACAAAGAAGCACCATGATGGGTGCGAATACTCTCATCTATCTCCTCCTTCTAAAACAAACGCTTCCTAAGCCTGCGCTAAGCAAGACGGCCGTCCCCGGTGCCGGCACGACACTGGCCACACGAAAACCGCTCGGCTCGTCGCGGCCCAAAAATGCCGTGTCGATCCTGTCATCGAACATGTATCCCGAACTGCCGGTACTGGATCCGGCTTGCACTCGCAGCCGCCCGGGAATCGACGGGTCGATGACGGTCTCGGTCCACTCCTGAGCGCCGCCCGAGGTGTCCAGTAGCCCCCAGGGCCCGCTGGTGCCGGGGTACTGGCCGACGGGGAAGTACAAGAAGTCCGGCGGCCGCTCGCCGGCGCCGGTCTCGGCGCCGGGCGTGCCGGGCGGCCCGCTGACGAGGTAGTCGTCGCTGCCTCCGGGATGGTACCAGTAGCCCGCTCGTTCTTCGGGGGGCACGCCCGGGCCGTTCTTGTTGGGGTCGTAGTGGGCCGCCTTGATCCACTCGTCGAACGAGGGCAGGAAGAAGCGCGAGCCCGGCGAGCGCTCCAACTGGTCCATGCGTTCGCCGGTCACCGGATCTTCCCGGAACGTGCTGGTGTCGTACACGCCGGTCTCGAAGTCTTCCAGGCGCGTGCCCTTGCCGTTGTGCAGCCAGTTCGTGTACCGGGCCGCGTACTCCCAGGAAGGATCGGCGGGGGCCTGCGCCGCGCCGGGCTGCAGGACCAGGATCGGGTTGCCGGATGGATCGAATCCGACGGCGAGGATGCCGCGGCCGAAGATGCCCGGCCTGGACGTACGTCCAGGAAGCTTTGTGTAGACGTTCAGGAACTCGAGGTATTGGGTGTTGGTCACCTCGGTGCGGGTGATGCGGTACTCGTAGGCGACGTCGCCGTATGTGCCAAAACGGTCGAAGTCCCACCGGGGGGCCTCGAAGGGCAGCACGCCACGGTTGCCCGGGGCGCCGATGGTCACGAAGTCGTGGCCCCAATCTGGAGGTGGGCCGGGAGGCACGGTCTGGGCGTGGCCGAGCGTGGCAGCGGCCCCAAGGGCCAGTGCGGCGAGGGTGCTGGATGGCAAGCGTGCGGGCATGCGTCCTCCGTGATCGGTTCCGGTCTGGGGCTCATTGCGGGCAATCCGTTCGCCCATCTTCACCAGTCTATCAGCCTTTTCTAAGATCCGAGCGCAGGTTCTCCCGCGTCATATGCGAAGATGGCGCGAGGCGGGCACGGGCCCGGGCGTGCCGTGGGCCGAGCTTCGCATCACACGATTGACACACGCCCTGCGGGCCCCACGCCACCTTGCCCCGGCACCGCGTTGCGCGGCCCGCAGATCGCGTTGCGCCCCCCGCGCATCGCGTTGCGCGGGCTCCAGAACGCGTTGCGCCCCCCGCGCAACGCGTTGCGCGGGCTGCGCTCACTGTTGC
>JAVJRZ010000007.1:0-160790 GCA_040219675.1 Phycisphaerales bacterium
TGCGTCCGGTGGGGCGGATTCGGGACGAGCTCGCCCGTCTCACGCCAGAGCCCGTCGGGGCCGCGGCGGAACACGAGTACCCGGTTGTCCTGCGGCGTCGCCGGGTTGCCGCTGTTCACGTACGCGATGAGCGTGTCGCCACGCAGTTCGAGGCGGGCACCAAACCGATCGTTCTCTACCGGGTTCTGGTGGTTGATCTCCTGCTTGAAAACCCAGCGATCGCCCTCGAGCTCGTAGATAAAGATGGCGCCCTGGCGCAACACTTCTCGCTCCGCCCAGTATGAGCTTATGGCCAGCGTCTCGTCGTCGATGTCGGAATAGATGCCAAACCGCATCTCCGGATGGACCTCGGGCGCTTCGATCTTCTGCGCGAACACGATCTCGTCGTCCGCGACTCGTCGAAACACATAGGCGGAGCCACCGTCGCGCACTCGTGATGAGTCGAACTGCGCGGTGGTGACGATCCACTCCTTCTGAACAAAGTAGGCTTCGCCGAACGCGGCATTGATGGGGAGATCGTCGGGCGATCGCAATCGGTCGACAACCCGCCAGCCGTCGGGCGTTTCGCGGTAGACCCACTGTTCGCGTTCCCTCCATGGGCTCAAGATCGCCATGTCGCCCGAGAGGGCGACCGCGACACCGCCCTCTCTGCCGGTGTAGTCGGGAGGGGGCACCAGATGGCCGGTCTGGGTCCATCGATCGCCGTCGAAATCGAAGATGAAGCCCCCGCCCTGCCCGCTGGCCCCCGGCAGCTGCCCGAACCACGAGCCGACGGCCAGCCGATCCCCATCGACGTCGATCCACGCGCCGAAGTCGCTCGGCCCGTCGAGGCCGGGCGTCAGCGTCTGGAACAGCTCCAGCCGCCCGTCGACCATCTCGTATACGTGGACCGCGCCCGTCAGGCAGCGGCCTCCCGGGCACGGCGTGCTCGCCTGGCTGTCTCCGATAAACCAGAAGCGGCCGTTGCTGGCGACCGAGTCGCCAAAGTGCGTCGCCGACGTGCCGGGCGGTGAGGTGTAGCGCTGCGGCTCGCAGTCACCGTCGGCGGCGGACAGGGAGGCCAGGAGGAGGACGGCAAGCGTCGTGGCGTAACGAATCATGCAAGGAAGATACCCTAAGCAAAGCGTGAACGCAAGGCGATTCGTGGGTCGTACGCAAGATTTCCTGACTATTTGGTGCAGATTGCCTTGACCCCCCCCCCCCCCTGCTCATTGTTACTCTGTTTCCTAGGTTCACAAGATCATGAGGCAGGAGGTTTCGCTATGCACAGCAGACGTGGGCTCGGTATCGTTGCGCTTTGTGCCCTGGCGGGGAGCGCTTTGGGACAGGCGCAGATCGCGTACGACGTCGATGAAAACCCGTTCGATTTCCAGTTGCAGTACAGCACCGCGCCCAGCCTGGGGGTGAGCGGGCTGGCCGCGGTCGTCCTGGGCACGCACGAGATGGCCCTGTTCGACAAGGCCGGCAACAAGATCGCCGGCCGCGACTGGTTCTTCGAGCTCCCCGATCCGACCTATCCCTTCGCGCCGGGCAACGATGGGGCGTCGTTCCTGCGCAGCCTCGTGTACCCAAGGGCGGAGTACGACCCGTTGACGGGCCGGCTGTGGATGTTCTACAGCGAGGCGTTCAACGCGGCCCCCGAGAGCGCCCCGGAGTGCACCCCGATCCTGCACATCGCTGTAGACAAGGGCGCGGGCGGCTTCCATCCCAACCCCAACCTGCTCGAGGGGCTCGGGGAAGACCACTGGTGGTACTACACCGGCAATGCCAACGACATGACCGAGGGCAACGGCGGCGTTGCCTTTTCTCTGAGCTCGACGAACGTTGACCCATTTCGACCCAGCGGTGCTGGCGTTCCGCCTGGCTCCCACGATCCCCTCCAGGACACGGCGCTTCTGGCCTCGTACGGCTTCGACGAGCGGGCCATCGTCGCGGCGATGTCCAGCCGGATCATCTGCGCGGACGACGGGATCGATGCGTTCGAGCAGTACATCTACCTGATCCCGCGATCGAACAACGACTTCTCGACCAACGACGAGTGGCTCATCGATGGTGTCCGCGCCGACGAGGACGACTTTGTCTGCATCCAGATGCGCGATCGCCCGCTCATCGCGGACGACTCGGTGTTTGGCCATGTGGTGCAGGAGCCCTACGAGCAGTACGCCAACGCGACGTTCCTGGTCAGCACGGCCGGCTCTCAGGCCGAAGAATCCCAGACCGAGATCCGCGTGAAGGGCATCTTCTTCAACGACGGCGGGACGCCGTCGGATCCCACCGACGACCAGTGGGAAGTGCGCCAGAGCCTGGAACAGGACGCCGGCGCGCAGCAGGGCTGGCGGCTGTTCGACTCGGACATCGGCGACCCGCTGCTGAACTTCTTCCGACCGACGGCAGCCGACTATCCCGACGCCCCGGACTTCTCGCCCACCGTTGAGGGCGACTTCATCACCTCGGCCGTGCTCACCGAGGACGCTTCGGGCACGCCCCGGATCTTCGCCGTGCACGCCGCCCTTGCCGATGACGGCACGGGCGACCCGAGCGACCGCTGGATCGTGCAGTGGTACGTGATCGATCCCGATCTGGCGGACTTCCACAGCGCCCCGATCCTTTCCGAAGACTGGCGGCCGACGGTCATCGCTCGCGGCCGGATTGAAGAGTCTCAGGGCAACTGCTATCACCCCGTGCTTGGCGTCAACGATGACGGGCTGATGACCATCGAGTACACCTATTCGAGCGGTATTGACGACCAGGAGATCCGCCGGGCGCGCTTCAACAGCAGCTACGCCATCACCAGCACCCAGGCGCTTGCACCGGCGCCGACCCTGCCGGACCAAAGGTTCCTCAACTCCCGCTGGGCCCTGTACGCCGACCTGCAGTTCGATCCGGTGGTCGGCCCGGGCGTGTGCAACTGGCTGTGGTCGACGCACACGCTCGTCGATGGCGACGCGACAACGGACACCGAGATCCGTGACGTGTGGCTGTACCGCCAGAACCAGACTGGCTTCTGCTTCCAGACCGACCTGAACCAGAGCGGCTTTACCGACCCGATCGACATGATGATGTACACCGATTACTACATGCGCGGCGACGAGCGGGCCGACACCGACGCCGATGGGCGGGTCGACAGCATCGACATGGCCCGGTATCTCGACGCGTACTCGGCGGCGACGGGCCGCTGAGGCCGCTCACGATCCTCGCCAACCCCCAGGGCCCGCCACCGCGGGCCCTTTCGCTGCCCTCGCGCACGGCTCCCACAGTCGGCCGGGCACGGAGCGCCGCCGTCCGGCCCACACGCTCGCCCGTCCCGGCCGGCGGCCCGGTCGCCCGAGCCCGCCGGGCGCGTGCCCGGACCCTCTGGACACGCGAGCGTCCCAGGCGGCCCATCGCCATCGGGCCAGGACCGTGCGGAAAACGCCAGAGCGCCACCGCTCAACCCGGGCCGCCGTTGGGCCGATGACAAGGTCCGGGCCCGGACTTGGCAACGAACGGCCGCGCCGGCCGCCCGCGATCGATCAGCAGGAGACCCAAGATGTCCCGACGCGCCCCCAAGAGCGAGCCCAAGTTCATGACCCTGTGCCGATGGCTCGTCCGCAAGTGGGACATGGTCAGCCCCGGCGAGATCGGCCTGACGGGCCAGCAAGTCGGCGGCTTCGAGGAACTCTACGAAGAGGCCGCCACCGCCATCGCCGAGGTCCGCGCCGCCGAGGAGGCCCTGCGCCGGGCGCTGGATCGCAAGCACCGGGTGGTCGCCGAGCTGCGCGGCCGCTTCGGCGGGCTGGCCAGCATCATCGACGGCTTTGCTGCCACGTCGGCGCAGCGCGCAGACGTCTACAGCAAGGCCGGCCTCAAGCCGCCGACCAGGCCCCGCCGCCGCGCGGGCGCGCCCGAGGCGCCCGCCGGCATCGCCACCCGCGTGCGCAGCGACGGCGCGGTAGAGCTGGCCATCGACGCGAAGACCGACGGCCGCGTGCTGGAAGTGCAGCGGGCCACGCTCGAGCTGCGCGAGCGGGGCGGCCGCATCGCCGTGGCCTTTGGCCCGTGGACCACCCTCGAGCGCGCCGCCGGCGGCAAGCGCGTCATCGACCGCACCGTGCCGCGCGGGCTGGCGGGCGTGGCCTACCGCGTGCGCGTCGTCACGACCACGGGCCTGGCCAGCGAATGGTCGCAGCTCGGGACGGTGAGCTTTGGGTATGACGGGGCGGAGGACGCCAGTGTCGCGGCCGCGCCCGTGCGCGCCGCTTGACGACCGCGCGCAGCGTCGGGTGGTCTTCGATGTGACGCTCAGGCGGCCGGGCGCCTCAGCCGCCAGTAGGCAAGCCAGCCGGCCAGCAGCGGCAGCACGATCGCCGCGACACGCAGTGCGTGCGATACGGCGTTGGCCTCGCGACGGCCCGCGCCCGGCACCCAGTAGCTCATGCTACCCGCCAGCAGGCCGTGCCCGCCGCCGGGGATGGCCTGGCGCGCCCGGTGCACGTCGTGCCGGCCGTCGAGGTACATCACCAATTGGGCCTCGAGGTCGTCCATCTCGGCGGCCGAGCCCGCCCACGCCCGGTCGAGCCCGGCGTAGGCGAACAGCGCCTCGACGGCGGCCCTGGGGCCCCGGCCGCGCATGACCGCCGGCGGCGCGATCGGGTTGGACCGATTGCCGAGGTCGAACGACCACGCGTCGGTGCGCACGTCGTACACGACCAGGTGCGGCGGGCCCGTGGGGTGGCCGGGGCTGGAGGCGAACCACATCGTGATCGTGCCGCCCAGCGCGGGCCTCGCCGCGCCGCGGGCCTCGGCCAGGCGATCGACGAGCAGTCGCGGCTCGACGATCACCTCGTACGCGGGCGGGGGTGGCTGGCCTAAGACCGGCGCGGGCCGATAGCTGGCGTTGTATTGCATCGGGCCGACGATGGGCGCCCCCCAGTGGATCCAGTTGCCCGCCGCGCGTCCGACCGGGAGCAGCACCAGGATCAGCGCGACCGCGGCCGCGCCCACCGTGACCAGCAGCAGCCGCCGCGGCACGGTCGCCAGCGCGCGGGTCGAACCATCGCGGCGCGTGATGGCGCCCGGCGCGGCGTACTCCGCCCCGCACTCGGGGCAGCGCGGTCCGTCTGCGACGGGGTACGCGCACGCCGTGCACACGGCCTCGTGCGCCCGCAGTGCGCGGGCGACGGCGGGCGTGGGCGCGTTGATGTGCAGGCGCGTCTCGAGCCAGTACGGCAGCAGCTTGCGGCGCACGCTCAGGCGTCGCAAGATCCACCCGAGCACGGCGAAAGCCAGCAGCACCCCCAGCGCGCCCATGCAAAGGACCGCGACGATCGTCCAAGGGTCGGGTGGCGAATGGCCAGCGGTGATCATCGGTCGCGTCCCTCCCACGCGTGCGTCACGCTTCGAGGGTATCGCGGCCCAAGGGGGGGTGGAAAGCCCCATGAACTATCGCAACTCCCCGCGCCCCTCCCCGGGTCTTCGTCCGACATCGCGCCAGACAGCCGCCCGATACCCAAGAGCCCTCCACCATTTGCGGTTCGCCCTTGTGGAGGGATTCTCATCATGTCACGCAGCTCGCCGCATTTCACCCCCGCCGTCCTGCTCGCCTCGCTGGCCGCCTTCGCGTGCGTCGCGTACACGCAGGAGAGCCAGGAAGCCGATCCCGCGACCGCCGCCGTCGCGCCGGCCGACGCCAACATCCCCGCCACGCCCGTGCGTGTGTCGGGCGAGCCGGAGTTCGCGCTGGAAGTGCGCACCGCCCGGCTCGACGACGGCAGCACGGGCGACATGTTCATCGCCGGCCCCATGCGCATCGTCTCGCCCCTGCCGGTGGGCTACGCGCGGCCCACGCCCGCGGGCGCGATGGAGGTCAAGCACTACCCCAGCATCCGCCGGGCGCAGCTCACGGTCGAAGCGTCCCCGCGCTGGGGCATGAACATGGCCTTCTTCCCGCTCTTTCGCCACATCCAGGAGCGCGACATCGCCATGACCGCGCCCGTCGAGGCCGAGGTGCCCGCGATGGCCCGCGATGAGGCGGAGAACGCTCAAGGCCAAGCGCAAACCGATTCACGCGTCGAGTCGCGCACGGGCGAGATGACCGTCTCCTTCCTCTACCGCACCGGCGACATGGGCGAGCCCGGCCAGGCCGAAGAGAACGTCGTCGTCACCGACACCACGCCGGTGAGGGTCATCGCGCTGGGCATCCGCGGCACGATGGACAACAACCGCATCGAGCGCGAGATCGACAAGCTCTACGCGTGGCTCAAGGCCCAGGGCGAGACGAACCCCGGCCCCGATGGCCAGCCGTCACAAGGCCGCTGGCACGCAGAGGGCGACCCGCGCATCCTGGGCTACAACGGGCCCGACGTGCCCCGCCGCGACCAGTGGTGGGAGGTGCAGGTGCCCGTGGTGTGGCAGGCGGGCGACGCGTCTACGAGCAGCCCTGGCTGAAGGCGTTCTGGAACGCCAGGAAGTCGAACAGCGTCAGCCGGCCGTCGCCGTCGAAGTCGGCCCCAGGCTCGCCCATCGCGAAGGCGTTCTGGAACGCCAGGAAGTCGAACAGCGTCAGCGCGCCGTCGGCGTCGATGTCGGCCCGGCAGCCCAGCGATCGCTCGATCTGCTCATCGAGCAGGTACGACCACGCCGGCTCGTAGATGTTCTCGCCCGCAACGGTCTCGGGCAGGAAGTCGTCGGCGACGACCGCCGAGTGGTAGTTGCCGTGGTCGACGCGGATCAGGCTGGTGAGCATGTGGCTGGAGAGCTGGTCGGCCCGCTTGCGATCCACGCTCTCGATGTCGCCGAAGGCCTCGAGCCCCAGGATGCGCTGGTTGGCAAAGAACCCCGCGGCGGTGGGATCCTGCACGTGCGTGAAGGCGAACATGCGGCTGGCGGGCGTCTGGCTCGGTTCGAACAGCCAGGGCGCGGGGCCGGCGCCGGTGATGAAGTCCCCCGGCCCGGCGAACATGATCGAGCCGGCGAGCGTGAACGCTTTGGTCAGGTAGGCCGAGTGGCCCGCGCCCTGCGAGTGGCCCGCGACGACGATGGTGCGCCAGCGCAGGTTGCCGTCGTCGTCGAGGTATCGCCCCCAGCCCTCGCCGGGGTACGCGTCGTCCAGGTACGCCAGCGCGCTGCGCAGCCGCGCGGTGATGCTGTCCTGGGGCAGCACCTCGATGAGTTCGGTCTGTGACTCGCCGAAGAGCCGCTCGCGGCGGATCGCTTCGGGCAGGTCCGGGTCGTCCTTCCCGCGGATGAGTTCGAACACCGACGGCCAGCTCTCGTAGGCGATGCCGATGGCGTGCAGGCCCTTGGACGCGGCAAACTGCGCAAAGCGGGTGTACTGCGCGGGCACCGCGCCGCCGCCGGGCACGAAGACCACGAGCAGGTTGGGCCGTGATCCCTCGGCGAACGTCGGATCGAACGCCGCCACGTGCAACGCCTCGAGCCCCGAGGGCGATTCGAGCGGCGTGATGGTTGCGTCGGTCAGCACCGGATCGATGACGCGGGTCTCGGCCTGGCCTTGCGCGTTGCTCCCCAGCAGCGACGCGGTGACGGTCAGGCCGGTCAGCAGGTGTGCGATCCGCATGGTGTCCTCCCTTTGGTTCGTGCGTGCACCACGGCGAGAACGCCCGGCGGGCGGGTGTATTGCGGCAGAGTTCGCGATTGGCTACTCGCGTGCGCCAGACAGCGTGCAGCCGCACTCCACGCACCGCCCCTGGCCGTCCACCTCGCCCGTGTGGCCGCAGGCGGGGCAGCCCGTGTCGGGCATGGGGATGCACAGGCGGCTCATCGGCCGGGCCAGCAGCACGAGCGCGAAGCCAACCAGCGTCGCCGCCAGCCCCGCGGCCAGCATGTGCCCCTCGCCCACGCCCGTGTACGCATTCCAGCCCCGGGCGATGTCGCCCTGGCTGAGCCCGAAGGCAAGGCGGTTGACCACCAGTTACACGCCGCGGACGAGCATCGCCAGGCCCACCACGCGGACCGTCCAGAGCGTGATGGAACGCAGCAGCGCCACCCTTCTGGCGGCCTGTGCGGCGCTGGGCCCCTCATCCATGCTGGGGCGGTACTGGCCCCGATAGCCGGGGTTGCGACCCGCCGTGCGGCCGGCCTTGGGGCCCGCCCTGCGGCGAGGGCTGTGGGGGGCGGCGAAACGGGCTTCGGCTGGCCGGCGTAGAGCAGGCATCGGGCAGTGGATCCGGGATTCGCCGTCCCCGATGCGGGAATATCCGCATAACACCGCTGAACACATGGGCCGCCAAGGGCCCGCAAGATCCGAGGAGTGGGCCGTGCATCAGATCGATCGAGTGACCGGGCGCGTTCGTCGTGGCGGTTTTGCCGCCGTTCTGCTGGCTTGCACGTGTGGCGGTGTGCTGGGTCTGGGGGCCACCGCCGCCGCCCAGGCGCCCGACCCGTTGCAGCAGTTCGACGTGGCCAACCACATCGACAGCGGGCCCCTCGGCATGCCGGGCGAGCCCGGCGGCGCGGCCGAGGTCATCTTCTCTACGACGGTATCGGTCCCCGGCGCGGGCTGGACGCGCGTGCGCTTCGATGCCGAGGGCACGGTGCTGCCCGACAACATGCGCATCCGCGTGACGAGCCTGAAGGACAACCACGACCAGAACCTCAACGCCCTGACGCTCAGGCAGTGGAAGCACGCGTCGGCCTACTTCAATGGCGACGCGTTGCTGGTCGAAGTCATCGCGACCCCGGGCGACGCGGTCGGGCGGCTGGTCATCGACCGGCTCACCGCCGGCAGCGGCTTCACCCAGCAGGGCGGCTTTGACAGCATCTGCGGATCGACCGACGATCGCCTGCCCTCGAGCGACCCGCGCAACGCGCGTTTGCTGCCGGTGGGCTGCACGGCGTGGCTGATCGATGATTGCGCCAAGTGCTTCATCACCGCCGGCCACTGCACCTCGCGCGCCGACGTCGTCGAGTTCAACGTGCCGCTGAGTACTTCCAGCGGCTCGATCGTCATGGCGGCCCCCGAGGACCAGTACCCGGTGGACGACGCCTCGATGCAGAGCAACGGCGGCCAGGGCGTGGGCAACGACTGGGCCTACTTCGGCGCGTTCCCCAACAGCGATACCGGGCTGACCGCCGGCCAGGCGCAGGGCGAGTTCTATCGCCTGGCCCTTGAGGCCCCGACGTCGGCCGGCGATATCCGCATCACGGGCTATGGGACCACCGGCAGCGGCGTGCCGCGCGAGTGGAACCAGATCCAGAAGACCCACACCGGGCCGTTCGTGGCCAAGACCGCCAGCTACGGCATCTCGTACCAGACCGACACGACCGGGGGCAATTCGGGCTCGCCGGTCGTCGAAGAGGCCACGGGCCTGGCCATCGGCGTGCACACGCACGCTGGCTGCGGACCCACCAGCGGCAACAACGGCACGGCCATCGACCGGCCGGAGTTCCAGAACGCCCTGGCCAACCCGCTGGGCGTGTGCTGCCCGCCCATCCTGGGCATCGAGATCAGCGTGCCCGACCTGGACCTGATCGATCCCAACACGCCCAACAGCTTCGCCGTCACGATCATCGAGGTCGACGGCCCGCTCGATCCCGGTTCGGCCGAGCTGCGGTACTCGATCGATGGCGGCGCGTACCAGACGGCGCTGCTGACGCCCCTGGGCGGCGATCAGTTCGAGGCCACCTTCCCGGCGATGGACTGCGGGTCGGTCGTCGAGTACTACGTTCGCGCGACGTCCGACGGTCGCGAGACGATCGAGCCCTTCAGCGCGCCGGCGGGCGCGTACGACGCGCTGTCCGCCTCCGCCGTCATCACCAGCGCCAGCCAGGATTTCCAGAGCGCCCCGGGCTGGAGCACCGACGCCGCGGGCGTGGCCGAGGGCGGCTGGGAGCTTGGCGTGCCCGATGGCGCACGCCTGGCGCCGCAGGGCGATGCCGATGGTTCGGGCAACGCCTACGTCACCGGCGCGGCTCGCAACGAGGACCTGGACGGCGGCCCGGCCGTGCTGACCTCGCCGGTGTTCGACCTGAGCGCGGCGCCGACCAACAGCGTGCTGAGCTACGCGCGCTGGTTCGCCAACGACGACCAGCGCGGCGGGATCGCCGATCAGGACCGCCTGGTGGTGCAGGTCTCCGACGACGGCGGCGCCACGTGGACCACCCTCGAGACGGTGGACCACGCCATGGGCGGCGAGCAGTGGACCACCATGCGGTGGACGCTGACCGACCACATCGACCTGACCAGCCAGGTGCAGGTGCGCTTCACCGTGTCGGACAGCCCCAACGACTCGATCACCGAGGCCGCCATCGACGCGCTGTCGATCGTCGGGCTCGAGTGCGGCGACTGCCCGGCCGACTTCGACGGCGACGGCGACCTGACCCTGTTCGACTTCCTGGCCTTCCAGAGCGCCTTTGACCTGGGCGAGGCGCGGGCCGACTTCGACGGCGACGGCAGCCTGACCCTGTTCGACTTCCTGGCGTTCCAGAGCGCCTTCGACCAAGGCTGCTGATCGGCAGCCGGGCGACACCGATCGTCCCCTCCTTGGAGCAAACCGGGGCCGGCCTCTCGTGGTCGGCCCCGGTTTGTGTTTTGGCTTGTCCGAGTTTTCGGCGTGCTCAGGCGTCGCGACGCACGAACGGATTGTGCTGCCGCTCATGGCCAACCGTGGTGCTCGGGCCGTGCCCGGGCAGGCACAGGCACGACGCGTCGAGCGTGTACAGGTGCGAGCGGATGCTGTCGGCCAGCACGTCGAAGTCGCCGCCGGGCAGGTCGGTGCGGCCGATGCTGCCGCTGAAGAGCGTGTCGCCGACGATCGCCAGCCGCGCGCCGGGCGCGATGAACGAGCAACTCCCCGGGCTATGGCCGGGCGTGTGCCGCACGGCCCAGGGCTGGCCGGCGATGGTCAGGGTGTCGCCGTGGGCCAGCGTGCGCGTGGGCTCGGGCCCGCTGTAGGGCGCGCCGAAGCCCGCGCTCAGGTTCATGGCCGGATCGCCCAGCCACTCGGACTCGTCTTCATGAATCAACAGCGGCGTGCCGGAGAAGGCCTCGAGCACGGCGTCCAGGCCCAGGATGTGGTCGGCGTGGGCGTGCGTGAGCACGATCGCCTCGACGCTCAGGCCCGCTTGCCGCACGTGCTCGATCACGTCCTGCGGATCCATGCCGGGGTCGAAGATCCACGCGGCCTGGCCATCGGGCGTGTAGACGTAGCAATTGGTCTCGAAAGGGCCCAGGGCCTGGGCCCACAGGGCGGCGCCTTGCGGGGCGTCGGGGATGGCGTGGCTGAGATCGATCTGCTGCATGGTCCACTGTAACCGTGTGCCGGGCCGATCGTGCGAACACCCACCGACCGCCAGAGGCTTGGGCGGCACGGATAGGGGCGCCGTTCGGGCAATGCCTGCATCAGTTTGCCCAAAGTTCCGTTATAGTGGAGAGGTCCACGAGGGCACCCAAGCGGCAAGGAGAGCCGTCCATGGCGAACCACGACCACGCATCGCATGTTCTTGATGATGGCCCGGCCCCCGCGCCGAACGTGCCGCAAGCCGGGCACAGCCGATGGCCCATGGTCCTCGTGCTGCTCGCGCACGGCTTCGTGTTTGCGCTGGGCGGCGCCGCGGTCGTGCTCTGGGCGCTGCGGCCCGCGGCGGCGGCGACGGCCTCGGGCATCGATCTCCAGAGCCTGCTCAGCGGCGACCCGCAGCAGGCGCTCGGGCCGGCCGAGGGCGCGGCGATGGTCGGGCTGGCGGTGCCCGAGAGCATGGGCGTCGCGGGCCTGCTGGCGATGGTGCTCGCCGTGGTGCTGGCGCCCGCGTCGGTGGGGCTCGTGTACCTGGTGCGAGACGTACGCCAGACGCGCGAGGACCTGAAGAAGACCACCCTGGCCCTGCGATCGCTGGGCGAGCAGGCGGCCCTGAGCGACGATGCGCGTCGCGTGCTGCACCGATCCCGCGAGCGCACGCTGCTGCGCCGCGCTATCGAAGAAGACATCGCTTCGGAAGACTGGGACGCCGCGCTCGTGCTGGCCAGCGAACTCGCCGAGCGATTCGGCTATCGCCAGGACGCTGAGGACTTCCGCCGGCGCATCGACAAGGCCCGCCGGGCGACGCTCGAGCACCAGCTCGACGCCGCGATGTCCCGGCTGGAAGACCTGGTGCTGCATCGCCACTGGGACGAGGCCCAGCGCGAGGCGGCGCGCGTGGCCCGCGCCTTCCCGGACGCGCCGCGCGCCCAGGCCGCGCCCGAGCGCGTGCGACGCGAAGTCGAGCGCTTCAAGGTCGATCTCGAGCGGCAGTTCCTCGAGGCGGCCGAGGACGAGCGTGTCGACGAGGCCATGGAATTGCTCAAGCGCCTCGACCAGCACCTGAGCGAGGACGAGGCAGCGCCGTTCCGCGAGGTGGCCCGCGGGGTGATCGGCAAGGCGCGAGACAACCTGGGCGCCAAGTTCAAGCTCGCCGTGCGCGATAAGCGGTGGATCGAGGCCGCCACCCATGGCGAGCGGATCATCGCCGAGTTTCCCAACAGCCGCATGGCCGTCGAGGTGCGCGAGCTGCTCGATGGCATCCGCGAGCGCGCGGCGAAGATGGTCTCCAGCGGGTACTAGCCCTCGCCGGGCGTTTCGCTCGCGGCGGCTGCTTCCATGGCGAGCACGAGCGCGGCCCGCGCGACGGCGAGCGTCTGCTCGTCGGTGTACTCGCGGGTCACACCATCGCCCACGATGAGCACGCCCGAAGCGCCCTGGGGGGTCTCGATCACGAGAAGCGAGAGGCCCTCGGCAGGCCCGATCACGTCGCCGGTGATCGTGCGTGCCTCGATCGACACCGGCGCCGACGAGCGGCCGAGCGGTTGGGGCTGGTCCGTCAGCTCGACGCCCGTCATGGGGCTCTGGGTAAGCACGGTCGCGAGCGCATCGAGCGCGGCGGCGCGATCGGCGGCCAGCTCGACGCCGTTCTCCGCCCACCCGTCGGCGGTTCGTTCGTACGCACGCCCGTTGAGGGTGAGTCCCGCGATGAGCGACGCGTCGCCGTCCAGGGCGGTCCGCGCGACATAGCCGCGGGGCTCGAGCGCGACACGCTCGAGCGGTTCCAGGTCCAGCGCGACGTAGGTCGAGCCGAGTTCTTGTGGCTGAGCGCCGGCGGCGCGTGGCTCGCGTTGCCGGCTGACGCCCACCAGCGTGAGCCGGCCGCCGGTGTCGGCCGCGCCGTGCAGGGTCAGCACCAGGCGCTCGATGACGCGATCGGGTTGCTGCCGGTCTTGCGAGGGCACGACCGTGTCGGCTTCGAGCGTGATGGTCACCGGGTCGTCGGCGCCCACCAGCGGCGGCGCTGGTTGGTCGAAACGCTCTACACGGAGCCGCGCCAGAGCCGTGATCAGGGCGTCCACCGCGGGCTCGCTGGCGCGGGTGGCCAGCGGCGATCGCAGGCTCCAGCGCCCGTCGACACGCGCCAGTTCCAGACGCGACGTGCCACGGGACAGCTCCAGGCGTGCGGCGCGCCCGGGAAGGGCGCCCAGCAGTCCGGGATCGCGCCAGGCGGCCATGCCCGTCTCGACGAAGGCCTCGTACAGTGGCTCATCGATGGCAAATCGCTGCACCGACGCATCGGCGGCCACCCGATCGACCACGCGTCGGCCACCGAGCACCGGCTCGCGAAGCCCCAGAGCGAGCGTGCGCCCGCGGGCATCGCGGATCGATAGCGTTGCGGCGACCGGCGGAAGATCCTGCGCGTTCTCGACGGGCCGGCCTTGCAGATCGGCCAGCACGCGCGCCGCCGCCCGAGCCCGGCCGTCGGAGACGGCCCAGGGCATGCCGCCCTGCCCGACGTACTGCCAACCGATGGGCGTGCGTTCGACTCGGCCGCGGTCGCCCTGCCCGCCAATCAGTTCCATCGAGACGATGGACGCCGCGTCGACATCGAGCACAGGCTGTTGGCCTTCGCTCGGGCTTGCCGATGGTGGACGCAGCAGCCAGATCGACGCGAGCACGATCGCGATCGCCACCAGCAGCGCAATGATGACGGGTTTCCTGGGCATCGTTCCAGCATACTCCCGCCGGGCATGTCCGCCGGCGACAACGCTGCATCGGCTCGGAGGCCGACCATGGGCCAGCATCGAAGCGATAGACCCCTGATCGGCATCGCGGGCGACGTCGATCGCGCGCCGTCGAGCGATCCGTCGGCCCCGGTCGCCCTGCGCTCGTGCTGCCGGATGAGCTACATCGATGCCGTCGTGGCCGCTGGTGGCCTGCCGATCGTGCTCCCGCCGATTGTGGGGCAGATCCCCGAGCAACTGGCCTTGGTCGATGGCGTGCTGCTCATCGGCGGCGACGATCCACGCACCGAGCCCTTCGGCGAGCCCACGGACGGGCGCATCACCCCCGTGGAGCCGCTCAGGCAGGACTACGAAACCGCCCTGCTGCGGGCTCTGGCCGGGCGCGGAGACCTGCCGGTGCTCGGGGTGTGCTACGGCATGCAGATGATGGCCCTGGTGGCCGGCGGCCGGCTGGACCAGCACCTGCCCGACACGTTGGGCGAAGCGTGGGCCGTGCACTGGCACAAGCCCCACGCGCTCGAGATGGACTCCGGAGCGCCTGATTGGTTATTGGACGATGCTCAGGGCCAGCCCTACAGCCGGCATCGGCAGGCCGTTGCCAACGCGGGCGACCTGTCGGTTGCGGCAATGGCCCCGGACGGCACGATCGAGGCCGTCCACGACCCTCAGCGGCGGTTCTACGCGGGTGTGCAGTGGCATCCGGAGCGGAGCGGAAACGGCGGGCTGGGTTTGGGCGTGTACAGTGTGTTCGTTCGGTCGTGCGGGGGTCAGGACGGCCCTCGATAAGCGAGCCGAAGCATCGGGCAAGGGAGGCGCCACCTGGCGATGGCCGATCCGCAGCCCAACGCGACCGCCCTGGACACCAGCGACCCGCTGGCGCTCGGGGCGATGCTCGCTCCGGCGGTCCGCGAATCGGCGGGCCCGAGCCTCGGTGAGATCGAGTGGTTTCGCACCAGTTGGCAGCGCGGCGGCGCGGCGACGGGCTTTTCCACCTGGACGCTGCCCGATGGCTCCAGCGTGCCGTGCATGGTGAAGGTGCCCGTCGGCCCGGTCGAACGCCAGTGGGCGGCGGCCCTGGGGGATTGCTGGAAGCAGGGCTGGTCGGCACCGCCTTGCGCGCAGCTCACGACGCCCCGTGTCCTGGCTTCGGGCGATGAGCTGGGGCCCTACGACCTGTGCTGGCTGGTCACAGAGCGGTTCGAGGGCGGCACGCTAGCGTCGCAGTTCGACGAGCACGGGCTCGAGGCGCTGGTGCACGCCGCGGCGGACTTCCAGATCCGAGCCGAGCGTTGCTCGCGCCCCAGGGGCAAGACGTTCGACCCCAACTGGCCCAAGGCCCACGATCAGGCGCGCCAGATGGCCCACGACGGGGCGCTGCCCGATTCCCAGCTCTGGAACAACGCGCTCAAGCACGCCAAGAGGCTCTTGCCTTCGGCCTTGGCCGCCTGGAAGGCCAGGCCGATCAACGCCTGGCTGCACGGCGACCTGCACCCGGCCAACGCGATGTGGCGGGAGCCATCAAACAACGGGCATGGGCACGCCGGACTGCGTTGTGCGCTGATCGATCTCGGCATGGTGCACCCGGGCCACTGGTGCGAGGATGGGCTCTATCTGGAGCGCCAGTTCTGGGGCCGCACAGAACGCCTGGGGGGCATCAAGCCGGTCTCGAAGATCGCCCGAGCCCGCCGAGAGGCCGGGCTGCCCGTCGAGTCGAACTATGCCGGCCTGCTGGACAGCAAGCGGCTCATCGCCGCGGCGGCGGCTCCGGCGAACCTCGAGCACGAGGGCGATGCGATCTATCTGAGCGGGGCCCTGGTCGTGCTGGAGCGATCGATCAAGGCTCTGGGGGGCTGAGATCGCCTGTTTGGTCAGGCTATGATCGGGTTCGATGCCCGTTTGGAGCACGAAGAGCCGGTTCTGGGCTCGCCGCACTTGCCGTAGCCATGGGGGGTGGGAAGTATCACCACCGGCCGAACCGGACCACACAGGGACATCGTGGGAGACAGCGCATGGAAAAGTACCAGCAGATGAAGCAGATCCTCGACTCGATCGCCGAGGACGTTGAGAAGCTCCAGTCGGGCAACAAGGCGGCCGGAACGCGCGTCCGTACCGCGATGCAGGACATCAAGAACCTTGCCCAGGACGTCCGCAAGGAGGTCCTGGAGCTGCGCAAGCAGGAATAGAGTTGGCACGCATGTCGACCGTTTCGAGCGATAGTTCGGCGTCGGGCGCCGCGGGCCGTGCCCCGGGTGCTGTCGCGTCCCCGAAGCCGGAGTCCAAAGGCTTGCTCTTCTCGCTCGACAACATCGACTTGGCCGATCACCTGTACGACGCCGACGGCGTGGAGCGGATGCTCCCACACCGCGGCCACATGAGGCTGCTCGATCGGATCATCTGGCACAACGAGGGCCTCACCGAGGCCGTGGCGGCCCGGAGCATCAAGGCTGACGAGTTCTGGGTCCCCGGACACTTTCCTGGCAAGCCCGTCTTCCCCGGCGTGCTGCAGATCGAGGCCGGGGCGCAGCTCGGTTGCTTCATGTTCCTCGCCCGCCAGCAGAATCCTTACCTGGTCGCGTTCCTTCGCATCGAGGACGCGGCCTTCCGCTCGATGGTCGTCCCCGGCGACGAATTGATCATCCTTGGCAAGGAGATCAAGTTCGGCCGCCGCCGCTTCACCGCGGTCGTCCAAGGGCTGGTCAAGGATCGCGTCGCCTTTGAGGCCACCGTTTCGGGCATGGCGACCGATCCTGTCACCAACGAGCCGCGGTAGGCGGCGAGTTCCGCGTGCCAGCCCCGCCCAACAAACCACTGCCCTTCGTGCTCCAGCCCCGCCTCTTCGAGAAGGTCTGGGGTGGACGCCGATTGGCCACGCTGGGCAAGGACCTTCCCGACGGCGTAGCGGTGGGAGAGAGCTGGGAACTGGCCGATCTGGACGCGACCAGCGGCTCGGGCGCGGGCGGCGATGCGGTCTCTTCGGTGATCGCTCGAGGCCCGCTTGTCGGGCGCACCATCCGCGAAGCGATGGACCTTTGGGGCGACGACCTGCTCGGCTCAACGCCCGCCCCCGAGGGGCGTTTCCCGCTGCTGGTGAAGTATCTCGACGCGCTCGAGGACCTGTCGATCCAGGTCCACCCCAGCCCCGAGTACGCCCGCGAGCATCCGGGGGCGCACGTCAAGACCGAGTGCTGGTATGTGGCCCAGGCCGAGCCGGGAGCGCGCATCCTCAAGGGTTTGGGCCCGGGCGTCTCGCCCCGGGATGTCCGCGCAGCCGCGGAGGGCCAGGGGGACGTGCCAGCGCTCTTGCACAGCGCCCCGGCACGCGTGGGTGACTTGCACGAGTTGCCCACCGGCACAATCCACGCGCTGGGCGCCGGCACGCTGGTGGCCGAGGTGCAGACGCCCAGCGACACGACCTTCCGGGTGTATGACTGGGCGCGGGAGCTCGGCCGCGTGGGGCGAGAGCTGCACCTGGACGAAGCGGTGCGCTGCATCCTCGAGGGCCCGCCGCCGGCGACCAGGCGCCTCAGCGAAGGCGAGCAGGCGGGCCGGCTGTGCACGCTGGATGCGTTCTCGATCGACGAGGCGCGGCCCGAGGGCGGCGACCAGATCCCGCTGACCTTCGACGGGCGCTGCCAGGTGTTGATGCTTGTCAGCGGCGTGGGCGAGGTTTACGTCGAGGGTCGCGAGGATGCGGCCCTTCCGGTGCACGCCGGGCACACGGTGGTCGTGCCCGCCGCTGCGGCCGATCGAACGGTGTTCGCCTGCGATCCGGCGGCCCCGGTGGGCCACACGGTGCTCTTGCGGGTGGGCGTCGGCCCGGCCCGGTAGCTGCTTTGGGTCGCTGGAAGACCGATCAGCCCGCGTTGGGGCCAAGCTCGATGGCGTTCTTGCCCTGACGCTTGCACTCCAGGGCGCGCTGGTCGGCCACGCGCACGAGCGAGGCGCCGTCGAGGCCATCCCACGGGAAGGTGGCCAGGCCACCGGACACGGTCAGGCGGCCTGGCGCGTCCTCGCCGAGCTTGGGGAAGCGCTTCGAGGCGACCTGCCGCTGGAAGCGGCGGGCAAGGTCGACCACCGAACTGGGGTGCCGGCTCGAGGGCTCGCGCGGGCCGGCCGGATCATCGAAGATCACCGCGAATTCGTCGCCGCCGATGCGGCAGACCTTGTCGGTGGGGCGGATCACGCTCTCGAGCAGTCGCACGACCTCGCACAGGATCTCGTCGCCTGCTTCGTGACCGTGGCGGTCGTTGTACTGCTTGAAGTTGTCGATGTCGAAGACCAGCACGGAGACGTCCCGCCGGGCCTGGCCGGCGTGGTCGATGGCCTTGAGCAGCATCTCGTCGAAGGCCCGACGATTGCACGCTCCGGTGAGCGGATCGGTGGTGGCCTGCGCGACCAGCCGTGCGTGCTCTTCTTCCAGGGCGATCCAACGCGCGAGCCAGATCGCTGCGCCTTCCAGGGCCTCGCCCGTGGCGCGCGGGCCGACAAGCACGAGATCGGGCATGCCTGGCAGCGGGGCTCGTCCCGCACCGCCTCGATCGTGCTGGCCCTTCTCGAGCGTCAGCGGCACGCCCAGGCGCCGGGAAGCGATGTCGATCGCGGCATCCACGATGGGCTTGCGATCGTGCAGTCGCTGCACCAGGTCGCCGTCATCGGCCGGCGGCGGTGGCGGCTCGGGCGCGACAACCTCGGCCGGCCGAGGGGCCGAGCCACGGACTTCGCCGGCGTGCGGCAGGCGATCCGCGACGGGCCGTTGATCCGGTCGGAGCAGCATCTGCGAGGCGTAGACCGGGTCATCCATGTCCAGCCAGCCGTCGAAGGCATCGTCCGCCGCGTCGGCGTCGAAGGACTGCTCGAGCGGCCGGCCCACAGCCAGCACGCGGACGTGGGGGTCCAACTGGCGCAGCGCGTGGGCCAGCTTCGCGGCTCGCATGAGCGTGGGATCGGTATCGATCGCGTCGCCCAGCACGACGACCTGCTGGACGTCCCGCTCGCCCTGGCGATGCCGCCACGACGAGACCTCGCCCAGGGCATCGGTCCCGCTGCGCACCCGGACCAGTTCGGTGGTCGCCGGAGTCGCGAGCACGCCGTCCAGGCCGGTCTGGCCAACCAACACGATCCGCGCCGGGCCGACGGGAGCGGCCGTGCGGCTGGCGCCGTGCTGTTGGGTTGATCCGTTTCCTGCGACGCTCACGGTGTCTGGTTCCTTGGTTGCGCTGGCTCGATCGGCTTGGGCTCGAGCCTGGGTTCGGGCCCGGGCTAGGTCACCGCGGTCGATCGGCCAGCAGCATGCTCAGTTCTTCCTCGCTCAGGAGCGATGCCGCCGTGGGCTCTTCGCGCTCGGCCGGCTCGGGTCGCTTCGGCGGCGATTGTCCTGCGGCCGGGCGTGTGGCCTTGGTGGATGGATTCGCGGGCCGGGGCACTACCCGTTCTGTTCGCGTGAACACGGTGGCCAGTTCGTGCCTTTGGGCCTTGGCGAGCACGGGCTGGGCCGCAGGATCGAACCTCCACACGGCTACGGCCCCGCAAAAGCGGTTGAGCGAGTCGACAACAAGGCCCGATAAATCAAGCTTCGTGGGATGCACCAGCACGAGCACCGCGGCCTTGGGTCCCGATGTTCGCACCCGTAGCAGCATCTCGGCCATGGCTCGGTAGCCGTCTCGGGCGATGGTCCAGCGGAGGTGCCGGCGCTCCAGCGAGGCGATCAGTTCCTTCGGGGCCTGCGAGGCTTCGCGCTCGTCCGCTGCGGGGATCCACAGCACGCAGCAAGGGCCATCGCTCGGCGGGCTGTCGGCTTCAGAGGCGAAGGGCTGGAGCATACGAGAGAGTATACCAGAGCCGCCCGCGCGCCATGGCTACCGAATGCCCGCGCATTGCAGCAACGCGGTTGCACAGGCCTCTGCGCCATCCCGGCGGGGCAGCGCCTGCAGGGCGGCGGCCATCTGCGAGCGCCGATTCGGAGATCCGAGCAACTCCTTGAGGGCCGCGCCGGCTCGGCTGGCGTTGGCCCGCGGCTCGACGGCGTCTTCGACGACGATCGCGCCGCCCGCCTCGACCAGCGGGCGGACGTTGGAGGCCTGGTGGGCGTCGCGGTGGTAGGGGTAGGGCAGGAAGATCGCCGGCACGGCGTTGGCATGGACTTCCGCCGCCGTGCCGGCTCCCGCTCGGCACACGGCCAGGTCGGCAGCGCCCCACGCCGGGCCGATGGGGTTTAAGGAGGGCAACGCCACACCAGGGACGGCGGACTGCTGCAACGCGGCTTCGACCGCGTGCGCGCCTTCCGCGTCGCCCGCCAGGTGGAGCAGTTGCCAGCCTCGGAAGATCTCTGGAGCATGCTCGAGGCGATGCATGATCAGTTGGTTGATCGACCGCGCGCCCTGGCTGCCGCCCACGACCAGCAGGCACGGCGTGTTGGCGTCGAGCCCGAGTCGCTTACGGCATGTGCCCGGGTCGGCGGGCGCGAGAGCGCGCTTGCCGACGATCGGCCCGATGGCCTGCCATCCGGCGGGGGCCTGGTCCTGGGCCATGAGACGCTGGCGGGCCCGCCGGGAGACGAAGCGGTTGGCCTTGCCGACGCGGGCATCGAGGGCCACCAGCACCAGCGGCACGCGTTCGGCCCGCGCGGCCTGCGCGGCGGGGGCCGAGACGTAGCCGCCGGTGGACATCGCGACGACGTGCTCGCACGAGTCCTTGAGCGTGCGGAGCGCGGTGCGGGTATCGCGCACGGCCTGTCCCCAGGAGGTGATGCATGCCAGCATGGCGCGCGGCTTGCGCGCGGGCGGCCGTGCACCGAGCGCGACACGATCCCACGGTTCGGGCTCCAGCACCGCTTCGTCTACGGCGCGGTCGCCGGTGATGAAGACGGCGCGCATGGACGGCTCGGTGTCGGCGATGGTCTCGATGACGGCCAAGCCCGGAAAGATGTGCCCGCCGCTGCCCCCGCCGATGCAGGCCACGCCCAGCCTTGCGCGTTCGGTCACGCGATGACCTCGGCCGGGTGTGGCCCCAGGCGGCCGCGGCGCTTGGGCTGGCGGTCGCCCGGTGGGCTGGTCGATGCGACCGGATCGGGCGCCGGTTCGGTCTCGTGCGTTTCGGTGGGCATCCGCTGGGCCTGCCTGCGATCGATGGCGATGAGCAGGCCGAGCGACGCCCCGGTGAGCACCCATCCGGTGCCGCCTGCGCTGACCAGCGGCAGCGCGATGCCTTTGGTTGGCCCCAGGCCGGTGACGACGGCGAGGTTCATGATGGCTTGCAGGACGACCGTCGCCGTGATGCCCAGCGCGATGAGTTGGCACGCCCGGCCGCGTTCCTCGCGGACGACGGCGATGCAGGCCCAGGTGAGCACCGCGAACACGCCGACCACGCCCGCGGCGCCGAGCACGCCCAGCTCTTCGCAGATGATCGCGAACAGGAAGTCGGTGGTGTCTTCGGGCAGATAGCCGAGCTTGTGCAGGCCGTTGCCCAGGCCCCGGCCGGTGATCTCGCCGCCCGAGATGGCCGCGAGGCTCTGGATCATGTGGTAGCCCTTGTCCGCCGGATCGGACCACGGATCGAGGAAGCTGGTGATTCGATCCATGCGATACGAGCTGGTGCGGATGGCTTGGACCGAGCCGGCGATGGCCACGGCGCCCAGGACGCCCACGTGCCACCAGCGGATGCCCGCCGCCAGCAGGACCACGCCGCAGGCGGCGCCGATCAGGACGGCGGTGCCCAGGTCCTCGATCATGATCACGCCGCACACCAGCGCGATGGCCACCCCGGTGGGGAGCAGCCCACTAAGGAAGGTGCCGATCTGGGGCCCTCTGGCCACCGCGAACAGGGCGATGATCGCCGGCAGCGTCCACTTGGCGATCTCGCTGGGCTGGAATCCGAACTCCAGGCCGCCGGCGATCGGGAACTCGACCCAGCGTCTGGCGCCCTTGGCCTCACGCTCCAGCCCCGGAACGTACACCAGGAGGAGGACGATCAGGATCAGCGCGGTCCCGATGCCCAGCCAGAGCAGCGGGCGGCGGACCTCGGCCATGGCATCGACGCGATCGAGCAGGCGCAGCGGCATGAGGGCGACGATCATCGTGGCCAGGATGGCCAGCCCCGCGTACACCACCGACCGGGACGCGAGCATCGACAGCAGCGCCTCACGCAGCGTGGGGTCTTCGGGCGGCGGTGGATCGGGCACGACGAGCAACGCCGCGCCCTGGCTGAAGTCCAGCGGCTCGGGCGCGGGGATGGTTTCCTTGACGCCGGTGTCGGCCGAACGCACCATGACCAGCCCCACGCCGAGCAGGGTGAGCACGCAGAGCAGTATGGTCCAGCCGGGGCGCACGCCTAGGTGCTATCGGGTTGCCGCGGCTCGTTGGTGCAAAAGGCCTCGGGCAGTCGGAAGGTCAGGGCACCCAGACGTAGTACCCCACGCCGGGCCGCAGCCCGAGAGCGCCCGCGGACAGGCCTGCGCCCTCGACGCGGAGAAGGTTCACCGAGTTGTCGCTCAACAGGGGCGTGGGCGTGGTCGAGCTGGCATAGGCCGTGCGCGGCGCGTTGGCCTTGGAGCCGAAGCGGACCAGTGCGGCGTGCTCCAGGCCCGCCAGGGACATCGCCTGGCTCGCGGCCTCGCGGATGCCCCCGATGCTGTCGACCAGGCCGATGGTGGCGGCGGTGTCGCCGGTCATGACGCGTCCGTCGGTGGCCTGGGCCACGAATTCGGGCGCGAGCTGCGGACGCCGGCGGAGCACCAGCGACTGGAAGCTCGCGTAGTACTCGGTGACGATGCCCCGCAAGATGTCGAAATGGGCCTCCTGCACGGGCGCCAGCGGGTTGGCCAGGTCCTTGTTTGGCCCGCTGGTAACGAACAGCGTGCGAATGCCCAGCCGGTTGAGGCCCTCGCTGGCGTTGAAGACCGGGATGAGCACCCCGATGGAGCCGGTCAGCGTCGAGGGCTCGGCGACGATGTGGTCTCCGGCGAGGGCGAGGTAGTACCCGCCGCTGGTGGCCACCTCGCCCAGGGACACCACCACGGGTTTGCCGGTGTCTTCGATGAACGCCCGGACCTCGCGGTAGGCGGTCTCGCTGCCGGCGACCGTGCCGCCCGGGGAGTCGATACGCAGCAGGACGGCCCGGACCTGGTCATCGCCGGCCGCGAGCTTGAGCTGGCGCACGAGATCGTCGATGGGCGCACTGCTGTCGCCGAGCAGGCCGGTGGTGGGGGTGTCGGTGATGAGCCCGCGGACGACGATCATGGCGATGCGGTCGCGAGGCTGGCCTCGGCCCTCGCCCAGTTCGAGCACTGGCGAGGCCACCATGGGCTCGGTGGTCGGCCCGAGCCGGATGTTGATGCCCACGGGCGTGCAGGCGGTCATCAGGACCGCGATGAGGAGCAGGAGCGGCGTAGCGACCGGGGAGAATCTCATGGGCGACTGTACTGCGCCGGGCGGCCGCGGGTGCAATTATCCTCGCACGTGCCATCTGACCTGAGTCATCAATCCGTACTGGCCACCGAGAGCCTTGAGCTGCTCGGATTGCGGCCGGGTGGGGTCTACGTCGATGCGACGGCGGGGCTTGGCGGGCACGCTGCGTTGGCGGCGGGGCGTGTGGGGCCCGACGGCGTGATCGTGCTGAACGACCTGGACGCTTCGATGCTCGAGCGGGCCGAGCAGCGCGTGCGAGAGGCCCAGCCGGGGATTCGGGTGGAGGCCATCGGGGGCTCGTTCGCGGGCCTGCCGGGGGCGATGCTCGAGCGTGGCCTGGTGGCCGACGCCTTGCTGGCCGACCTGGGCTTTGCCAGCCCGCAGGTGGACGACCCCGGGCGGGGGTTTTCCTTTCGCCACGATGGTCCCCTGGACATGCGGCTGGACCCAACGAGCGGCGTGAGCGCGGCGGAGTTCCTGGCGACGGCCAGCGAGGCCGAAATCGCCGAGATTCTGTGGGCGTTTGGTGAGGAGCGCGGGTCTCGCCGGATCGCCCGGAAAGTTGTCGAGGCTCGAAAGTCCAAACCGATAACTTCCACGCGTGAGCTCGCCGAGTTGGTGCGGTCGTGCACCTCTGGTGGCGGTATCGACCCTGCAACTCGGACGTTCCAGGCGTTACGAATAGCCGTGAACGACGAGCTGGGTGCACTTTCGGCCTTGCTGGAGGCGATCTGGTCTCAAGCCGGGCCGACGGAAGTTGGAGAACGGCCGGTTCCAGGCGTTGGGAACGGGCCAAGCGAGCCGGGGCAGCGGTGGCTGGCCCAGGGGGCACGGGTGGCGATCATCTCCTTCCATTCGCTCGAGGATCGGCTGGTGAAGCGGGCCTTCGTGTCGCTCGCCGACGCCGGCGTGGCCCGGCGGCTGACCCGCAAGCCCGTGACGCCCGGCGAGGCTGAGATGGCCCTGAACCGGCGCGCCCGGTCGGCCCGGCTCCGCGCGATCGAACTGACCTCCGGCACGGAAGGGGGGCGGACGGGTTGACCCGGGAGCAGAAGCTGGCCTTGGTGTTGGGATTCGCCGCCGTGCTGGTGGTGGGCCTGCTGATCAGCGATCACATGGCCGCCGCCCGGTCGGACGGCCTGGAAGCAGCACCCCACGACGCGACGGTGCTCATCGACGCGACCGAGGGCCAGGCGCTCAAGCGCGTGGTGACGCTGCCCGAGACGGCCCGGCAGGATCCGGCCGCCGGCGGAGACGCCGCCGAGCGGTACCGAGGCCGACCGGTGACCCGCCAGGCCGAGCGGCCGGCTGGCGAAGACGTCGCGCCGAGCGACGCGGCCTCCGCGCGCAGCACCTTGGCCGATGCCGGCCCAGAGCGCGAGCCCGATCCCGAGCCCATCCGGCTGGTGCTGGGGCCCGATGGGGGTATCACCGAGCCGACGCGGCCCGAGAGCGTGCTGGAGCGCGTGGGGGACACCGTGGCCGGCGGGGCCGACGCGCTCGCCAAGAGGATTCGTGATCTGACCGGGCTGGCGTCCGCGACGCCCATCAACGGCATGGCGCAGCTCGACCAGACGCCCGGGGCCGCGGTGGCAAGGCCGGCGTCGACGGCGCCAGTGGTGGTGCAGCACCACGTGCAGCCCAACGAGTCGCTGTACAAGATCGCCGAGGAGTACTACGGCGATGGGAACGCGTGGCGTCGGATCGTCTCGGACAACCCCGGTCGCGTGGGCGAGAACGGCTCGGTCCGCGAGGGCGTGACGCTGCGGATCCTGGACCCCAAGCGGGGCGTCGGCACGCCGGCTTCGCAGGCCGACGTGGCCGCCGCGGAGCCTTCGCGTGAGCGGCGCAGCGCGCCAACCGGCGGCGCGCTGACGTACACCGTGCAATCCGGCGACACGCTGGGCGAGATCTCGCAGAAGCTCCTGGGCACGGTCCGGCGGCAGCACGAGCTCATCGCGCTGAACAAGGACGTGCTCAAGGACCCCGACCGCCTTCGGGCCGGGATGGTGCTGCGGCTGCCCAGTTCCTGATGGCACGCTCCAGACCCCAGATCGGCGTGGCGTTTGGCTGCAAGCTGGCCTGCTGCGTGCTGGCGTTCGTGGCGGTCGCCGCGACGCTGCTCACGATCCGGCAGTTGCGCACGCAGGCGGCCTACGAGTTCGCCTCGCTGCGGCTTCGCGTGATGCGCGTCGACGAGGCCTCCGCCCGACTGCGAGCGGACATCGCCCGGCACATCGGCCCGGCCGAGCTGCGCGCGCGGCTGGCCGAGCTCGATGCCGAGGCGTTGGACGAGCCGGGGCCTGACTCTGCGGTAGTCGGCCTGGACGAGGGACCGGAACGATGACCGAGCGTGCACAGGCGGTGTGCCGGGTGTGGTGGGTTGCCCCGGGCCTTGGCGGGGTGTGCTCGGTCATGCTGGCGCTGATCCTCGTACGGGTGGCGATCCTCCAAGCCTCACCGCCGACGCAGATCGCCTCGGTGCTGGAAGCCCGTGAGCGCCAGCACGCCATCCGCGTGCCGCGTGCCGACATGCTCGATCGCCGGGGGCGTCCGGTGTCGATCTCGCGGTATGTACACCGTGTCTTCTTCGATCCGGTCGAGATCGGCAGCGAGATCGAGAAGGGGCGCATCTCGGTGGACGAACTCGCCGCGGCGATGGCCTGGATGACCGGTGAGGACGAGTTCGACATCGACCGGCGCATCCAGAGGACGCTGGCCGAGAACGCCGTGCGGCAGCGGGCCATCGACGCGGCTGGCGAGAACCCGGGCGCCGAGGGCGCGGATGAGCCCAAGCCGCTGATCCGATACGTTCGCGTGGGCGGGTTCCTGGACGATCATCGCCTGGCCATCGTTCGATCGAATCCGCTGCTGGGCATCCACCTCGAGCGTGAGGCGGTGCGCGATCGGGTGGGCGGCGATCTGGTGGCCCCGATCGTCGGCAAGGTGGGCAGCGACCCCAAGTACAGCGAGGGGCTCGAGCGGATGCTCCGAGATCGGCTCGAGGGCGAGGCGGGCGCGATCACCTATACCCACGACGCCAAGGGCCGGCCCCTGTGGATCGCGCGCGGGGCCGCCACGGCTCCCGAGCCCGCGCCGCCGCTGTACCTGTCGCTCGACCTGGAGATCCAGCGCATCGCGATCGAGCAGTTGGAGCGCGCGGTGGAGGATGCCGACGCCGCGGGCGGCATGGTGATGGTGCTGGACCCTTCGACGGGCGAAGTCCTGGCGATGGCCGACGTGTTGCGCGAGGTCGAGAACGTGCCCTATCCGTGGGTCGACAACCGCAAGCCGCGCGAGGAATGGCCACGCAGCGTGGACCTGTTCCAGCGGTTCCAGTTCGTCCGGCCCGATCCGCTGCGCGCACAAGACCTGGCGCTGGCGCGCAACCGCGTGGTCGAGGATGCGTACGAGCCGGGCTCGACGTTCAAGGCCTTCGTGTGGGCGGCGCTGACCGATGCGCACCCCGACCTGCTGGACGAGGTGTTCGAGCCCGCGCCCGGCGGCGTGACGTTCATCAACGGGCGTCGGCTGAGCGACGTGCGCGCCAATGGCGAGCAGACCTGGCCCGAGGTGCTCGTGAACTCGTCGAACATCGGCATGGCCACCGCGGCCCAGCGCGTGACGCCCGCGCAGTTCAGGTCGGCCCTGGAGCGGTTTGGCATCGGCCAGCCCACGCGTGTCGGGCTGCCCGACGAGGCCCACGGCACGCTGCGATCGCTCCGGCAGTGGAACGACTACACGCACGTGTCGATCGCCTTCGGGCAGGAGGTGACCTCCAGCGTCGCCCAGATCGCCCGGGCGTTCTGCGCCTTCGCACGCGAGGGCAGCGAGGCGGGGACGGTGCCCGCGATCCGGCTGAACGCGGTGGGCGTCGATGGGCCGGCGGGTCTGGTAGCCCAGCGGGCCATTTCGCCCCAGGCCGCGATGGAAACCCGCGAGGTCATGGTGGACATCGCGCTCAAGCTCGACGACAGGATGCGCAGCGAGCAGCCCTTTCACTACAGCATGTTCGGCAAGTCGGGCACGGCGCAGGTCGCCGTGGAGCGCCAGCACGACTGGCAGCGCCGCCCGCCCGGAGCGCGTGGGTACCTGGAGCGGCAGTACGTGTCGAGCTTCGTCGCCGGTGCGCCGTTCGAGCGGCCGCGCATCGTGGTGATGGTGTCCATCGAGGACCCCGGCCCCGAGACGATCCGGCGCAACCAGTTCTATGGCTCGAGCGTGGCGGGCCCGGCGGTCCGGCGGATCGTCGAGAACGTGCTGCCGTACCTGGGCGTCGAGCCCGACCGGCCGTCCGCCGAGGCCTCCTCGACCAGCGCGATGGCGAACGCCCGGTAGCCGCGATCGATCCCCTCGATATCGGTCGAGACGTATCGTCGGAAGGCCAGCACGCCGACATCCGATGGGTGGGCGCGTCCCAGTTGG
Organism: Phycisphaerales bacterium; assembly: GCA_040219675.1. GTDB lineage: Bacteria > Planctomycetota > Phycisphaerae > Phycisphaerales > UBA1924 > JAHCJI01. The sequence continues at coordinate 27,811 of JAVJRZ010000007.1, forward strand.
CCGGCGAGCCTGCCGCGCGCGGCGTCTCGCAGGATGCGCTCGACGCCCGACCATCGTTGTGGCTCGAGCGCGAGGTACACGCCAAACGCCCAGAGCTGCGCGTAATAGTCGACCGCGGTGGACGGATCGCTGCCCAGCAGGTCCGTCGGGTCGCCCGACAGGATGGACTCGAGCGACCGCCAGCGATCGTTCTGGACAACGTCGGAGAGTTGGGAGAGCCGCTCGGGATTCAGCAGCGGTTCGAAGCGATACCGGCCCTGGCTGTCGACCAGGAAGCCCTCGGCCATGACGGCGATCATCTCGTCGGCCCAGGTGGGCAGCGGCTCGCGGAAGGCACGCTGGACGTACTGGTGCCAGCCCTCGTGGGCGGCGATCTTGAGCGTGAGGCGATCGAACGAGGGCGGCAGCGCGAAGAGCACGGCCCGGCCGCCTGCCGCGTAGCCGCCGACCTCGATCGCCAGGAGGGGGTGCGCGCTGGCGTCGATCGTCGCCCGCGTGAACTGGGCCCACTCCTGCCGATCGGCGAACAGGAACATCTGCATGCGACCGGGCGGTGGGGGGAGCGCGGGGCGTCCGAGATTCGTGCCCGCGAAGCTGCGATGCCGCTGGAGCGAGGCCTCGAGGAATGCCGGGAGTTGCCGCACGATGTCGCGGTCCTGCGCGGTGGTGAGCAGTTCGTAGTTGGGCGTGATGATGCGTTCGCCCTGCCGTTGCAGGTAGGGCCATGCTTCACGCCGGATGACCCCATCGGGCCCCGGCGGCGCGGCGCAGCCCGCGATCCAGAGCGCTAAGAACAGCAGGATGGCAACGCGGCCGAGGTTCAGATCAGACGCTCCAGGGCCTGGTGCGCGGTGGCCAGTTCCTGCTTGACGCGGTCGAGCTGGTCGCGTGTCTGTTCGACGAGCTTGGCCGGCGCCTTCTCGGTGTAGCCCGGGTTGGCCAGCCGCATCTCGAGCGTCGTCCTCGAGCCGTCGAGCTCGGCAATCTGGCGTTCGAGCCGCTCGCGTTCGGCTCCGGCGTCGACGGCGTCGGCCAGGTTGGTCAGTCGCAGCTCCCAGCCCTCGTAGGCGCAGGTTGCCGACTCGCCCTCGGGCATGGTGGTGGTGATCTCCTCGAGCTCGGCCAGCGTCCGGATGACGCCTTCGACGGGTCGGACCGACTGGGCGAGCTCCTGGGGCGCGTGGAGGGTGATGAGGCGCCGGGGCTTCACACCGTGCTTGGCACGCACCTCGCGGAGGGCTCCCACGAGCCCGCGCGCGTGTTCGAACAGCGAAGCGGCGTCGGCGTCGATCTGCGATTCGTCCAGCAAGGGCCAGCCGGCGGTCGCGACGACATTGCCCTTGCGTGGGGCGTCGAGCCGGACACCGGGCAACTCGGGCAGTTCGTGCTGCGCAAGGTTCTCGGCGATCTGTTCGGTGATGAAGGGCATGATGGGGTGCGCCAGGCGGAGGATGGCTTCCAGGACGAGCCGCATGACGCCGCGCTGGCCCGCGTCCTCGCGCACGGTGGGCTTGATGGCCTCCAGGTACCAGTCGCAGAAGTCGCGCCAGAAGAGGGTGTAGAACGCCTCGGCGTACGCATGGAAGTTGTACGCCGCGATGGCCTCGTCCATCTCGCGCGTTGCGCGGGCCAGGGCAGAGAGCATCCAGCGATCGACCACGCCGAGGTCGGCAGGGTCGATCGTCGCCGTCGATGGGCCGGCCTGGTCGAGGATCGACATCGCCAGACGCGAGGCGTTCCAGAGCTTGTTGCACACGTTGCGGCCGATATCGAACTTCGGGCTGGTGTTCTTGCCCGTCTTGGGGTCGGGCTCGACGGGCATGCGCACGTCCTGGGTGTGCGTGGTCATGTGCGCGAGCGTGAAGCGCATGGCGTCGGCGCCGTGGCTCTCGATGATGTCCATCGGGTCCACCCCGTTGCCCAGGCTCTTGCTCATCTTGCGGCCCTGGCCGTCCTGGATCATCGCATGGATGAAGACGTCGCGGAAGGGCGCCGGTCCGGTCCCGGGTTCCTGGCCCTCGGCCGAGAGGAAGTAGCGGTTGAACATCACCATGCGGCTGACCCACAGGGTGATGATCTCGCGGGCGGTGCAGAGCACGCTGGTGGGGTTGAAGGCCTCCAGCAGGCCGTCGAACTCGTCGCCGGCGATGGTCGGCTCGGGCCAGCCCATGGTGCTGAAGGGCCACAGCGCGCTGCTGAACCACGTGTCGAGCACGTCGGGGTCTCGCGAGAAGCCGGCCTCTTCGAGCAGCGATTCGAACTCGATCGTGCCGTACTTCTCGGTCTCGAAGGCGCCCGGCCGGCGGACGCAGACCATGCACACCAGGTCTTCGCAGTCCTGGATCTCGGTGGGATCGCGCAGCGGCACGCCCATGTCGCCTGCGCTGACCAGGCGGTACACGATGGGCGTCGACGGATCGTGGTCCCGCAGGCTCATCATGAGGTTGACCAGCTTGTCCTGCCGGGAGTCTTCCTCGCCGATGAAGTTGCGGAAGGTGCCAAAGTGCTTGCTCCAGACGGGGATCTGATGACCCCACCAGAGCTGGCGGCTGATGCACCAGTCGCGCAGGTTGTCGTGCCAATGTTCGTAGGTGCGCGCGTATCGGGCGGGATGGAAGCGGATCGACGAATCGCTCTTGACGCCCGTGCGCGGCTTGTCGCCCTCGCTCTCGCGCTGGCTGAGGTGCAGGGCGCGCTGGGCGCTGCCGCGCAGCTTGTCATCGGTCACGCGCACGTACCACTGGTCGGTGAAGTAGGGCTCGATCGCGGCGTGGCTGCGGTAGCTGTGGCCCACGCTGTGGCGGTGGGGCTTGACGGCTTCGAGCAGGCCGCGGGCCTCGAACTCGCGCTGCACCAGCGTGCGCGCTTCTTCGCGGGTCTTGCCCATGAACACGTGGGCCGCCTTGGCGCCCTGCGGGTCGGCCTCGGCCCAGCCGTGCTCGGCGCTGATGCTGGCGTCGGGCGCCATGACGTTGATGATCGGCAGGTGGTGCCGCCGGCCGATCTCAAAGTCGTTGGGATCGTGGGCCGGGGTGACCTTCAGGAAGCCGGTGGCCATCTTGGCCTTGGCGTCGCTGCTCTCGGGGTCGGGCAGCACCACGTAGTCGTCCTCGACGATCGGGATGACCCGGCCGACGATCGGCAACTGCGCCCGCAGGCCGCGGAGCGCGCCCGCACGCTCGTCCTTGGGATTGATGGCCACGCCGGTGTCGCCCAGGTACGTCTCCGGGCGGGTCGTCGCGACGGTGATCCAGGCGGGCTGGTCCTCGTCGCCCTGGATGTGGGCCTCGGGGTAGCCACGCGAGGCCAGCTCGCTCCAGGTCACCGGCTCGGTGTCCTGCGGATCGTCGGGGTTGGCAGGCGGGTGCACCAGCGGGTATCGCAGGTAGCTGAACGAGCCGTCGACCTCGATCATGTCGACCTCGTCGTCGGCCAGCGCGGTGCCGGTCACCGGGTCCCAGTTCACCAGGCGCTTGCCGCGATAGATCAGCCCGTCGCGGAACAGGATGAAGAACGCTTCTCGGACCGCGCGGGCGCACACTTCATCCATGGTGAAGCGCTGGCGTGCCCAGTCGCACGAGGCACCCATGGCCTTGAGCTGGTCGGTGATCTGCTGCTCGTAATCGTCCTTGAAGGCCTGGACGTGGGCGACGAACTCCTCGCGCGCATAGTCGGTGCGACGCTTGCCCTGGTCCTGCATCAACCGCCGTTCGACAACCGTCTGGGTGGCGATGCCGGCGTGGTCGGTGCCGGGCATCCACAGCGTCTCCAGCCCCCGCATGCGGTGGACGCGGACGAGCGCGTCCTGGATGGTGTTGTTCAGGGCGTGGCCCAGGTGTAGCCGGGCGGTGACGTTGGGCGGGGGAATGACCACGGCGTACGGCTGGCGGTCGCCTCGCAGCACCTCGCGGGGGTCGGCCGAGAAGGCCTCGGCCTCGTCCCAGCGGTCCCAGGCCTGGGCCTCGGCGGTCTTCGGGTCGTATTGCTTGGGTAGTTCGGGCATGGTCACAAGGGCGGCAAGAGGGTCTGCCGGCGGTTATCCGGGCTGATCGGGGTGAAAAGCGAGTGTAGGAAGCCGATAGTTCTCCGTGATGACACCGCGTGACGAGGCCCGGGCCGCCCTGGACCGCCTGCCATCCCGATTCCCTGGCTACGAGCCGCAAGAGCCCCGACGGGGCCTGGGCTTGGGCACGCTGGCCGTGGGCGTGTTCTCCATCGGGCTGGTGGCGGCATTGGCGATCTTCTGGCAAGGGGCCAAGCCGCCCCCAAGCTCGGCGGCGGCGGCCGCCGCGGGCTCGGCCCCCCGGACGGCCGAGGTCACCGAGGCCGTCGAGCAGGCCCAGACGTTCATCGCCGATGGCGAGCCCGCGATGGCCCTGGCGGTGCTCGAGCCCTTGGTCGCCCGGGCCGACCGCGACCGCGAGGTTCGCGTCACGCTGGCCCAGGCCTACCTGGCTATGGACGACCACCAGGCCGCCTACGACCAGTTCTCGCAGGCCATCGCGCTCGCCGGGCGGACCGATCCGCAACTGCACTTCGCCGCCGGCACGCTGGCGTCGCGGCTTCGCCGTCAGGCCGAGGCCATCGCCCACCTGCGTCTCGCGCACGAGGCCGAGCCGAGCAACCCGCAGTACGCCCTGTTCCTCGGTCAGGCCGAACTGGACGCGGGCAACTACGCGCCCGCGACGGCGGCCCTCGCGCGAGCTCGCCACGCTGCGCCCGACGACCCACGCATCTGGGGCATGCTGGCCGAGATCGCCCTGCGCGAGAACAAGAGCGAGATGGCCCTCCAGCACGCCGGCCGGGCGCGCCATCATGATCCGGACAACGATGCCTGGAAGATTATCCAGGCGCGGGCGCTCAACCGCATGGGCGACGCCGCCAAGGCCGTGGTCGTGATCGACTCGCTCTCGGAGGGCGCCAAGTCGACCAAGCCCGTGCTTCGGCTGGCTGGCGAGTGCTTTGGCATGCTCAAGCAGCCCGCGCGGGCCGCGGCGCTCTACCGCGCCGCGTCCGACGCCCGGCCCAAGGACGCCGAGCTGGCCTTCGAGGCCGCGGTGTGGTTCGATCGTGCGGGAGATCGACCCGTGGCGCTGGCGTACGCCCGGCGGGCCAGGGAAGCCGGCCACGTTGGCGCCGACAAGCTCGTGGAGCGGCTTTCCGACCAGCGCGAGTTCAAGGCCCAGCCACGCTCGACCGGCGGCGGCTCTTAGCCGGGGTCGGTGGGCTCTTCGGGCTTCGGTTCTTCTTTCTTCGATCCGCCACCGAGCTGGCCGCCCAGCCGTTCACGGGCCCGGTCGGCCTCACGCTGCACAGCGTCCTGCACGCCTTCCACGGCCTCTTCGGCAGCCCCGGCCGCGTCGTCCAGAGCGTCTTCGACAGGCAGGCCCAGCAGGTCGGCGGCTTGCTGTCCGAGGCCCTGGATCTCGCCCACGCCCATGGCGCTGAGGTCCAGCATCGAGGCGAGCTGGCCACCCAACTCGTCGAGCACGTCCCCAGGGAGCACGCCGCCGCCAACGTCCACCGCCGAAGCGAGGATCGTCTTGAGGATCAACGCGGTCAGGTCCGGGATGGACATGGGCTCGCCGGCCGAGCCGACGTCTCGCAAAACGACCTCGGAGACGGATACCTCGGCCGAGGCAAACTCGCCGATTGCGCCCTCGATGGGCACCGCGTCGACGTGTACCGTGACGTCTCGGATCGTGAGCGTGCGGATGACGAACCTCTTGCCTTCCGGGCTCGGCTCGGCCTTCTCGCCCTTCTCGAAGCGTGCGAGGTTGTCCAGCAGCACCTTGTAGTTCGAGCCCCGTGCCGAGCGTTCGAGCCGAAGATCGATCCCGCTGAGGACCAGGCTTGGCACCTCGATGACGTCGCTGGTGAGCGAGCCGATAGAGACATCCAGGTTCGTCGATCCGAGCTTGAGGAAGTGCGGCGCCTGGAAGCCCTCGGGATTGCTGACTTCCAGCCCCGAGAGCTCCACGCCTCCGCCCATCAGGTGAACGTCGGCGCTGTCCAGGGTTGTGGGCACGTCCAGGGCGTAGGTCGCGCCGCGTTCGACGCTGCGTTCGGCCAGGCTGTCGATCCAGATCCAGCCCAGGACGACCAGCAGCACGGCCACCGCGATGATCGGCAGCAAGGCGATCGCGGCGATCTTGGCGAGCTTGTTCATGATTCCCTCCTCGTGGTCCACGATGCTACGGGCGATCCGAGGGCGCCGAAGCTGGGGCAAGCAGCTCGGCCAGTTTGTCGGCGGCCTCATCGGCGGCGTTCGCGAACGGCTCGAGCACGACGCGGATGCCGACTTCCCGCAATCTGCGCGCTTCACGATGGTTGTGGGCCGTGGCGACGAATGTCCCGGTGTAGCTGGCTTCGCGCAGGGCCTCGAAGAGGGCGATGTTGGTGCGCGGTTCCGGCGCCGAGCAGACGACCAGGGGGGCGTCGTGCAGCGGGAGACTCGAGCAAAGCTCGGGGTCGGTGACGTCGCCGTACTGGCCGGCCCGGCCCTCTTCAAGCCACGCCCGCACCGCGCCGGGATCGAAGTCCACCGCGAACACCTCGATGTCACGAGCCAGCAACTGCCGGCCGATGCGTCCGCCGTATCGCCCGAGCCCGATGAGGATCACCTGCGGCGAGAGCGGGGTGGCCGTTGCCGATCCCATCTCACGCGAGGGGCCAGAGCGCTCGAAGATGCTCAAGATGCCAGCGAGCGGCTCGTAGAGCTTGCGGATGTACACGATGCCGTAGGTTGACATCGCGATGGTGATGATGCCCACGAGCGTGATGAGGGCGATGGCCTGATCGTCGATGTGGCCGATGGAGACGCCAAGGGCGGCCAGGATGAGCGAGAACTCGGAGATCTGCCCGAGCGTCATCCCCGCGTAGAACGAGGTGCGCTTGCGATAGCCCGCCAGCCCGAGGACGGCCATGACGATCAGCGGCTTGCCCACGAGCACGAACGCGGAGATGGCCAGCGCCGGGCCGATCTGTCCGGCCAGGCTGTCCAGCCGCAGCCCCGAGCCGAGATCGAGGAAGAAGAAGACGAGCATGAAGTCGCGCAGGGGCACCAGTCGGCTGCCGATGGCCTCGCGGAACGGCGTGCTGGCCAGGCTTACGCCGGCCACGAACGCGCCCACCTCTTCGCTCAGCCCGAGCGCTTTGGCCCCCGCGGCCAGGCCTACGGCCCAAGCGATGGACGCAAGCAGCAGCAACTCGGTGGATCGAGCGAGGTGGCGCATGGCCGCGGGGATGGCGTATCGCATCGCGATCGCCAGCACGCCTGCGCCGACGATCCCGATGAGCAGCGTCCTGCCCATGCGCCACGCCAGCGAGGCATCGCCGTTGCTCGCGTCCGGGCCCATCGTGGCCAGAACGATGAGCAGTGCGATCACCACGATGTCCTGGACGATGAGGACACCAACGGCGAGCTGCCCGTGCAGGGATCCCAGCTCGCGCCGATCGCTGAGCAGCTTCACGATGATGATCGTGCTGGAGAAGGCGGTCGCCACACCCACGTAGATCGCGGCCTTGGCTTGGAGCCCCAAGAGCAGCCCCAGCGCGAAGCCCAGGGCCGTGGTGATCGCCACCTGCGCCACGCCGCAGACCAGCGCGACCGGCCCCATGGTGCGGATGACGCCGACGTCCAGGCGCAGGCCAACCAGGAATAACAGGATGGCGATGCCAAGCTCGCCGAGCAGTTCGACTTCTTCGGCGTGCAGCGTCCAGCCCAGCACGCCGGGCCCCGCGAGCACGCCGGCGGCGAGGAAGGCGACGACCAATGGCTGGCGGAGGAGCAGGGCGACCGCACCAGCGACGCTGACCAGCGCCAGCAGGCCGGCGACCCGTCCGAAACCCTCGGCCAGGAACTCCATCGCCGCTCCGTGGATCAGCCTTCGTGTTCGATCTGCACGCTCGCCAGTGCCGTGAGCGTGTCAGGGGAGAATTGCAGCACCCGATCCAGGCCGGTGGTGCCCATGACCTTGAGCACCTCGCCCTCGACGCCGGCCAGCCGCAACTGTTTCTGGGCGAGTTCGAGGATCTGCCGCAGCTTGAGCAATTGGGCGATGTTCGAACTGTTGATGTAGGTCACGTGGGAGAAATCGAGCACGACGTGCGGGCAGGCGTGGCCGCTGTCGATGGACTCGAGACGCTCGCAGATGGTGCCCAGATCGTCGCTGAGCGCCGGCTCGTCGGCCAGGTTGGCCAGCACGATGTCCTCGTCCCAGTTGGTGGTCATGGCTGGGCCCCGGGAGCTTCGGGTGGTGCATCGGCTGAAGAATCCGGTGGCGATTCGGCCGGTGCGTCGGCGGGGTCTTCGCCCTCGGCAACGGGCGCGACGGCGATGACTCGGTCGCCATCGTTCAGCGAGACGACGCGCACGCCCTTGGCGCCGCGGCCGACCTCGCGGATGGTGTCGCCGGCCATGCGCACGAGCTGCCCGCCGCGGGAGATGACCATGATCTCTTCACCCTTGGAGAGGCCCACGGAGGCCACCGCCTCGCCGTTGCGATCGCCGGTGGCGATGTCACGCCGGCCCTTGCCTCCGCGGCTCTGGCTGCGGGGCTTGCCGATCTCGGGCTGTACGCGGTACTCGTCCACCGGTGTGCGCTTGCCGTAGCCGGTCTCGGTGATGGTGAGCAGGCAGAGGTTGCCCTCGATGGCCTGCGGATCGGTCATGAGGTCGCCGTCCTCGTCTTCGACCATGGGGATGGCGACCAGGCCGATGACTTGGGTGCTGTCGGCAAGGTCGATGCCCTTGACGCCCGCGGCCGAGCGGCCCATGACGCGGACGTCGTCCTCGGGGAAGCGGATGGCCATGCCGTTGCTGGTGACCAGCAGGATGTCGTCGTTGCCGTTGGTGAGGGCGACGTCGAAGAGCTCGTCGCCTTCCTTGAGGCCCACGGCGATGAGGCCCGAGCGGTTGACGTTTCGGTAGGCCCGCAGCGGCGTGCGCTTGACGATGCCGCCGCGCGTGGCGAAGGTGAGGTACTGGCTGTTGGCCTCGAAGTCCTTGATGGTCAGGAAGGCCCAGACCTTCTCGCCTTCCTTGAGGTCCAGCAGGTTGACAATCGCCCGGCCCTTGGCGGTGCGCGCCATCTCGGGCAGCTCGTAGACCTTCATCTTGAAGACGCGGCCCGTGTTCGTGAAGCACAGCAGGTGGTCGTGCGTGCTGGCAACGAACAGGTGCTGGATGAAGTCCTCGTCGCCCCCCGAAGACTTGCTCGTGCCCGCGCGGATGCCCTTGCCGCCGCGGGCCTGGGCGCGGTACGTCTCGGCGGGCACACGCTTGGCGTACCCGCCGCGGCTGATCGTGACCACCACGTCGTGCTCGCGGATGAGCGACTCCATGTCGATCTCGCCCACGGCGTCTTCGATGGCGGTGCGGCGGTCGTCGCCGTAGCGGGCCTTCATGTTCTCGCAGTCGTCGCGGATGATCTGCATCACGCGCTCGCGGCTGGCGAGGATGTCCTCGTAGTCCTCGATCTCGGCGGCCAGCTTGCGATACTCGTCGACCAGGCGTTCGATCTCGAGCCCGACGAGCTGGATGAGGCGCATCGAGCCGATCTGCTCGGCCTGCTGTCGGGTCAGCGCCACGCCGCCCTGCTCCTCGAACTTCGCGACGTGGTCGAGCAGGCGCTGGGGGATCTGCTTGGCCGCGGGGTGCTCGGGCGGGATGCGGTAGCGCCTGGCCATGAGCTTCTCGATGGCCTCTTCGCGCGTCTTGCTCGAGCGGATGAGCTTGACGATCTCGTCGATATCGATGACGGCGTAGATCTGGCCCTCGAGCAGGTGGGCCTTGCGGCGGGCCTCGCGCAGCAGGTGCTCGGTGCGCCGGCGGATGACCTCGACGCGGTGCTCGATGTAGAGCTCGATGAGCTCCTTGAGGCTCAGCGTGACCGGGCGGCGGCCGACGAGCGCGATGTTGATGATGCTGAAGGTCTGCTGGAGGGGCGTGAACTGGTAGAGCTGGTTCTCGACGACCGCCGGATCGGCGCCGCGCTTGAGCTCGATGACCACGCGGGTCATGGCTTGGCGGCCGCTCTCGTTGCGGATGTCGCTGATGTCCTTGATGCGCTCTTCCTGCACGGCCTCGACGATCTTCTCGACGAGATTGCGCTGGCTGAGGTTGTAGGGGATCTCGTCGATGACGAGCTGCTGGCGGTCCTTGCCGAGCTCTTCGACGTGGCACACGCCGCGCAGGTACACCTTGCCGCGCCCGGTGGCGTAGGCCTCGCCGATGCCGCGCCGGCCCACGATCACGCCGCCGGTGGGGAAGTCCGGGCCCTTCACGCCCAGGCGGGTCACGTTGCCCTCGGCATCGACCTCGTCCTGCATGAGCTCCAGCAGGTCGATCTCGGGCTGGTCCACCACGCGCGTAATGGCGTCGAGGATCTCGCTGGGGTTATGCGGGGGCATGCTGGTGGCCATGCCTACGGCGATGCCCAGCGAGCCGTTGACCAAGAGGTTGGGGAAGCGGCCGGGCAGCACCTTGGGCTCGAGCAGGCGCTCGTCGTAGTTGGGCTGCATGTCGACCGTGCCCAGGTCCATGTCCTGGAGCATGTCGACCGCCGCGTGGTGCATGCGGGCCTCGGTGTATCGCATGGCCGCGGGGGGGTCGCCCTCGATGGAGCCGAAGTTGCCCTGGGGGTCGATCAGCGGCACGCGCATGCGCCACTTCTGGGCCATGCCCACCAGCGTGGGGTAGATCACGCTCTCGCCGTGGGGGTGGTAGTTGCCGCTGGTGTCGCCGGCGATCTTGGCGCACTTGAGGTGCTTGCGGCCCGGGCGCAGGTTGTTGTCGTTCATCGCGACGAGGATGCGTCGCTGGCTGGGCTTAAGACCGTCGCGGACGTCGGGCAGGGCCCGGTCCATGATGGTGCTCATGGCGTAGGTGAGGTAGCTCTCGCGCAGCTCGCGGTCGATCTCCAGGTCGATCACGCGGCCGCCCTCGATCACCGGGCCCTGGGGCTCGGGCGCTTCGGGCGGTGTCCCGGCATCATCACGATCTTCGGCCAAGCAGCGGTCCTCCAGGATGCATCGGGCTTCCGTACGAACACCGATCGAACGGTGGTCTGCATGGGTGCAAATAGTAGGTCGCCCAAGGCCCCATTGCGGCCTCAGGGCTCCTGATAGGCGGCGTCCACGGCATCGCAGACGGCCAGCAGCGTGAGGCTGGTTGCGATGGAAGGCTGCCGCTGGTCCCACAGCGCAGCGCGGACGCCGCCGGCCGCCCGGGCGGGGTCGGCCATCAGGTGCTCGAGGCTCTCGTCAATGGTGAGCTGTCGGAGGAAGCGGAGCGTTCGCAGCAGGTCCATGAAGGCCGCGGGCTGTTCTTCCCTGGGCGTCAGGCTGGGGTCGTTGAGCATGACGCCGAGCGCCGCGGCCGCGCGCGCCGACTGCCAGGTGGGCACGGGCGGCCCGCCCCTGGTGAAGACGATCCCGCCGGCCAGGTCACGGTCGTCGCCCTCGGCGATGGGGCCGGTGAGCTGGTGCTCGACGATCAGTGTGCGCATGCTCGTCAGCGCGGGGCGGGCGTCCTGGCGCTCGTCGGGCCCCATGGCGGCCAGGGCCCACGGCATCTGCGAGACGAGCATGGCGGGCTCGGTGCGTTCCACGACGGCGCGGGCGGCGGCCTGGCCGGTCTCCAAGTCCTCGGGCTGCGCAACATCGCTGCGTCCCAGGGCCACCAGTGCGCGCGCGACCAATGCCTGGGCGGCCGGCGGGACGTCGTCGGCGAACACCGCCGCCCCGGTGATCGACCGGCCGACGGCGCTTCGGACCACTTCCGCGCAGCGTTCGCGCATCGACTGGAGTTCGGGGTAGAGGTCGAAGGCCTCGGCCTCCAGTGGCTCCATCGCGATGATGGTCATGGCAGCCGATGCGACGTCGCCCCACGGCTCCTGCTCGAGGGGCGCGCGCTGGCCCAGGTCGGCCATCGCGTCGACGCGGATGGGCGTGATGAACGCCAATTGCCGCAGGATGACGAAGCCCGCGGTGCGGGCGCGCTGGGTGTTGGCGGCCGGCGCCCACCCGCTGCGACCGAAGCGCAGCAACGCGTGGGCCGCCAATGCCTGGGCAAAGGGCGACTCGACCGGGGCGAGGAACTCGTCGCGGAGCGGGTCATACGTGCCGCGCAGGCCGTAGGGCTCCAGCCCGTCGTAGCGACGGCCGGACAGATGGCTTGCGAGCGCGCCGGCCCATGCGTTCATGGCCTCGGGCGAGAGTTCGGTGATGCCGATGACCCTGCCGCCGCGGTGGAGCAGGACCGGGGCGGGCGCTTCGCCGACCTGGGCGAGGGCGGTGACCGATGCCCGAAACGCCTTGGCGTCTCCGTTGCGCAGGGCCGTGTCGGCGTAGCGTTCCCACGCGCCGGGCCCATCCTCGATGCCCGCCGGCAGGCGATCGCCGAGCGCTTCGCGCAGGGCGCTCACCAGCATCTGGCTGGGGAGCATGCCCGCGGCCAGTGCCGCATCGGGAAAGACGACGGCGACACGGTCGCCCGCGCGTACGGCTACCGCGTCGAGCCCGGGACGGATCGAGAGCACCGCCTCGCCAAGCCCTCGGGTGCCGTCGATGGGCGAGGGCCTTCCGGCGAACTCGACGGTGAGCCTCGCGTCGGGGCCCAGGCCCGAACTTGCCTCTCGCGCAACCGCGTCGATGAGCCCGGCCCGCGCGGTATCGAACCCGATGGCGTCGGCGATGAAGCGTGTGCCCGGCGTGCGAACGGTGATTGCAACGCCCCAGACCGGCACGCCCGCGTCGGGCGCGGCATCGCCCTCACCCAGCACCACGGCCCGGGCACGCTGGAACGCCGCGAAGGCGTCTTCGCCGGCGGGCGGGGCGTCCTGGGCGTGGGCCGCCGACGCGAAGACGATGGCTAGCAGCGTACGCATAGTCAGTGGTCCTCAACTGGACTTGGAACCGGGTCGAACTCGGGGCCCTGAATGGGCGGGGTGATCAGCAATCCTTCCGTGGCTTCGCGGGCATACCCAAGCGCTGGCTCCTTGCCGTTCAAGGGCTGCGCCTTGAGCGTGTAGGGCCACGCGAGGGCCCCAGGTAGCAGAGGCTGCTGAAATTCGTCGGTCTGCATTGCCTCTGCAGTGTACTTCCATGGCTCGCCGCTCAGCGGGTCGGTGCGCAGTGCTACGGGCAGCAGCGCGCCGAGGTCTGCCAGTGACGCGGGTGGCTCGCCCTCGCGCGTGAGTCGGTACCGCTCGATGGCCAAGACGACGCGCGTTCCGGCGACCATCACTTCCCAACGCCGAGCGTTCCTCGCCGTGAACACGTATGCGGGCCCCAGGTCCCCGGCAATAGGCAGCGATGGATCGGCGTCCTCGATGTGACGCAGCGCTGCCTGCTTTGCAGCAATGTAGCCCTCGCCGCGAGCCGCCAGCATTTCTGAAAGCAACATGAGGAAGCGTCCTGACCATTCCACCGCCCGGCCCCGCGGGGCGAAGGGCGTTTCAACGTTTTCCAAGCTGATGCGCCGAGGGCCACCACGAAGCAATTCGTCATAAGCCTCGGGCCGGAATGTGCCCCCGCCTTGGCCATCGTCGGTGTACACGTGGTCGATGATCCCCAACAGATCGCTCCGAACTAACTCAAGCAGGCCATCGGGCGCGATCCACCGATCCAGTGTCTCATGAGCGATCACCGCGTCGGCCTGTGCCAACGCGGTATCGGAAGGCATCGGATGGATGAGTTGCGTACGCAACAACTCGGCGCAAGCGTCACGCGCGCCTGATTCGGCGACGAGCCATCCAAGTAAACTGTCGTGCCATGCATGCAGTCGGTACATGGCGAGGATCTCGTGGAGTGCCCTGATGCGTACCTCGTCATCGCTTCGCTGTGCGGCCAGGTGCATCCGGGCGAGCTGCACTCGCGCCAGCTCCCGTACGAGCGTCAGCGAGTACTCGGGTGGTGCGTCTATAGCGCGCTGTGGAGGCACGGCACGAGGGAGCCCGGCCAGCGCCTCGGTATACTCGAATACTCCGCGGCGGGTCCATTCGTCCAGCACACCTGCGAGGCGGGCGCGTTCCACGGCGTGGTGTTCCCGCAGGCCAATGGCCGGAGTGACGTAGTAGGAGGCGAAGCCATAGCCCGCCCACTCGTTGCCTTCACGGCGGATCGCCCGATCGTTGGCCTTGGCCTCGTCTACGAAGGGCGACAACTCGGCCATGATGGCTACATACTGCGGCCACTGGTTCTCCTGGCTGGGGTCCAAGCTATCCGGCTTTAGGGCCTCTTGGTAGAACGCCGGCAGGGCAATGACGAGCAGGGTCAGCATCGTGCGCATGGAGCAGGATACGAGGGGAACGGTGCCTTTGACGTTTCAGGAGCTATCCAAGACCTGACCTGTGCGGAAGCCATCTGAACCGGAGGTTCGCGTTGGAAGGATCGAGAACGAGTACGTGCCAATGTACGCACTGCCAAATCACAGCCTGCGGGTTCAGTACTGAGGCGTAATCGCTAGGACCGAACGGCCGCAGAGCGGCCAAGTCGGCCTCGCACGAAGCCCCGCGCCTCCGCGTCGGCGTCCATGGCATCGCCCAGGCTCGCCATGGACCGCGGCTCGATCGCTTCGCAGGCCGCACGTGTAAGTTCCCCGATGCGGCCGAAGGGGATGTGGCCGGCCAGGAAGGCCTCGACGGCGGCCTCGTTGGCGGCGTTGAAGATCGCGCCGGCCGTGCCGCCCGTGTCGATGACCCATCGGGCCACAGCGAGCGCCGGGAATCGCTGCTCGTCGGGCTCCTCGAAGTCCAGCCGTGCGAGCTCGGCCAGGTCGAGCCTGGGGGTGTGGCTCGCGACGCGATCCGGATGCGTGAGCGCGAACTGGATGGGCAATCGCATGTCGCTGATGCCCAGCTGCGCGAGCACCGAGTGATCGACGGTTTCGATGAGCGAGTGCACGATCGACTGGGGGTGAACCAGCACGTCGAGCTGGCCTGAAGGGAAGCCAAAGAGCCAGTGCGCCTCGATGACTTCGAGCGCCTTGTTCGTCAGCGACGCACAATCGACGGTGACCTTCGGGCCCATGTTCCAGGTCGGGTGCGCCAGCGCCTGCTGGGGCGTGGCGTTGTAGACGTCGCTGGCCGAGGCGGTGCGGAAGGGGCCGCCCGAGGCGGTCAGCACGAGGCGTTTGACGTGCCTGGGCGGACGCATGGGCGGCGCTTCGCCCGGGCCGGCGATCGCGTGCAGGCACTGCCACAGGGCCGAGTGCTCACTGTCGACGGGTAGCAGCTTGGCGCCGGTGCGCTCGGCCGTGGGCACGACGATCGCGCCCGCGGCGACGAGGGTCTCCTTGTTGGCGAGCGCCACGTCGCGGCCGAGCTCGACAGCGGCCAGCGTGGCGGGCAGGCCCGCGGCGCCGACTACTGCGGCCATGACGACATCGGCCTCGACCTCGCGGACCAGTCGCTCGGCGGCGTCGGGACCCGTGAAGGTCGCCGCGTCGCCTTGGCCCTCGCAGAGCGCGAGGTTGCGCACGTTGTGGGCGGCGGCCTGCTGGGCCAGTTCGTCAGCACGCCGACCGGCGGCCAGGCCCACCACCTCAATGGGTGGGGGCTGGCCTTGCTGCTGGGCGAGTGCGGTGAGATGGGCGACCACGTCGAGGGTCTGCCGGCCGATGGAGCCGGTGCTGCCCAGGACGATCAGCCGCCGTGTCTCTCGCGCCATCGGTCACGCACCATCGGGGCCGTTGGGCTTGGTCTTCCGGTGGGCGGCGTAAAGGAACCGCGGGCGTGGCTTGGTGTCCTTCTTGCCCCGGGCCGATGGGCCTTCGTCGTCACCATCGGCCGAGCCGCGCCGGCGTCGGCTCTTGGGGCTGGGTTCGATCAGGCCGGCCGGCGCGGGCTCGCGGGCGACGACCTCGACAGGTTCCGATTCGGCCGGTTCTTCGTCGGCATCGACCGGTTCGTGCTCGGCCAGTTCTTCGTCGTTAACCTCTTGGTCCATCGGGGCCTCTGCACGCTCGGCCGAGCCACGCCGACGCCGGCGCCGCCTGCGGCGGGGCTTCTCGTCGGCATCGTCTTCGTCGGCCTCATCGTGCGACTCGGCTTGGACCCGGGCGTCTTCGTCTTCGGCGTCGTCCTCGGGCTGCTTGGCTTCGATGCCGGCGTCTTCCGTCTCGGCCCGATCGCCGCGCCGGCGCCGGCGACGCCGACGGCGCTTCGGACGCTCGCCCTCATCGCCCTCGTCGGCGTCGTGCTGGCTGGCTTCTTCCTCGAACCGCTCGTCGTCGTCTTCGTCTTCGTCGGACGCCTCGGCGGGTGTCGACAACGCGCTGGCGAGGCGCCGGGCCAGCGAGTCGGCTTCCTCCGGCTCGTGGTTGTCGTCTGAGACTTCGTCACGACGATCGGAGCCATCGCGACCGCGGCCGCCCCTGCGACGGCGTCGGCGGCGCTTGCGGCGCGGGCGATCGTCCTCGTCCTCGCTGTCGTGGTGGGCGCCGTCGATGTCGGCTTCTTCGGTGTCCGTCTCGTCTGTGTCCTGCTCGTCGTCGTGGGCCTCGGCGGCGTCCTGCTCTTCGCGAGGACCGGCTTCCGATCCGCCGCGCCGGCGTCGGCGACGGCGGCGACGCCGACGACCGGAGCGCTCGCCGGCCTCATCCTCGTCGTCGTCGTAGTCCACGTCGAGCTCGATCGGGTGGGCCTCGACCTGGGGCACCTCTTCGACCTCTTCGTCGGCCTGCGGCGCGATGGCCTCGAGCAGGTCGGCTTCGCTGAGGCCCTCGATGTCCAGGAGCATGTCTTCGGGGCTGGGCAGCTTGGGCAGCTTTTCGAGGTCGACGTCGTTGCCGCTCGCGTCGTAGCCGTGCAGCACGAAGCGCTCGGGCGACATGGTCTCGCTGACGCGCACCTCGGTGAGCGTGCCGCTGATGCGCTCGATGCGACTGAGCTGCTTGCGCCGACCGCTGAGCAGGTGGCTGGCGACCTGGGCCGAAACCACCATCTCGACGCGTGCGATCTTGTCGTAGCTGGCGATGAGGGCGAGATCCCGCAAAGCCTCGGCGGCCACGCTGTCGGGCCTGCGGATCACGCCGCGGCCCTTGCACAGGTGGCACTCGGTGAAGTGCGTGCGCTCGTGGCTCGAACGCATGCGCTGCCGCGTCATCTCCAGAATGCCAAACTCGCTGATGGGCAGGATCGTGCTCTTGGCGCGGTCGCGGCTGAGGCGTTCGGAGAAGCGCTGCTCGATGGCCTTGCGATTGCGCGCGTGCCGCATGTCGATGAGGTCGTTGATGACCAGCCCGCCCATGTCACGCAGCCTCAGCTGCCGGCAGATCTCGTCCACGGCCTCCATGTTCGTGTTGAACGCGTTGGTCTCCGCGTCTCGAGCGCTTCGTGAGCGGCCGCTGTTGACGTCGATGGCAACCAGGGCCTCGGTTTCCTCGAAGATGAGCCGGCCGCCGCTGGGCAGGGGCACCTCGCGGGAGTGGATGTTGTGGATCTGCTGCTCGATGCCGAAGGCCGCGAAGATCGGCGCCGCGCCGGTGTACTGACGCAGGCGCGGGCGGCTGCGCGGGTGGGCGATCTTCAGGAAGCGTTCGGCCCGGCCCAACGCGGTCGGATCATCGATGATGATCTCGTTCACCTCGCTGCCGGCCAGGTCGCGCAGGGCTCGCAGCAGCAGGTCGCTCTCGGCGTACAGCGGCAGCGGGGCCTTCTTGCCCTTCTGCTTCTTGTCCATGTCGTCCCAGAGGCGTTTGAGGTACGACAGGTCCCGCTTCAGCTCGGTCTTGGTGCGATCCATGCCGGCGGTGCGGAGGATGAAGCCAAAGCCTTCGGGCAGGTCGAGCTGGTCCAGGATCTTGCGCATGCTGCGCCGCTGCTCGTCGTCCTCGACCTTCCGCGAGACGCCCACGTTGTCCATCCCGGGCATCATCACCAGGTAGCGCCCGGGGATGGAGATGTAGCTGGTCAGGCTCGGGCCCTTGGTGCCCACGCCCTCCTTGAGCACCTGGACCATGATGCGGTCGCCGGGCTTAAAGCATTTCTGGATCGGCGGGCGATCGCGGCGGGGGGTCTTGATGCCCACGCGCTCGGCGCCGTCCTCGTTCTTGGGGAAGTAGCGGGGGTGCACGTCGGTGGTGTGCAGGAAGCCGTGCTCGTCGAGCCCGAAGTCGACGAAGGCGGCCTGGACGGCGGTGTTCACGTTTCGGACCACGCCCAGGTAGATGTTGTTGACACGGCTGACCGACGCCGTGGGCTCGGCGTGGTACTCCTCGAGCTTGCCGTCTTCGACGAAGGCGATGCGGCAGGCGTCCCCGGGGATGTAGTTGACGATCATCCGCGGCGCCGTGGGCGTGCCGCTGTTGGATTCGATGGCGCTGCTCGGCGGCCTGGACGAACGCGAGCGCGAGGTCTTCTTGCGCGTCGTCGCCTTGGTGTCGTTGTTGTCAGCGGAGTTGGACTGGATCGAGCCGTTGTCGGAAGTCGAGGGCTTTCGTGCCATGGTGCGTGCGCTTTCGTGATCGGAGCGCCGGGCCGCCCGACCGATCGCGGCCTGCGACGCCACACCCATGGGCGGCGGTCGGGCCTGCGTAAACAGTCGGAGGGGGCATCTCGGGGAGCTCCACAAGGTTGTTCGGGCGGGCGTTCAGAGGTGCGCCGCCTGCTTCGACACCAGCCGGGCCTGGCCAATCCGCGGCCTCAGGGCGGGTGTCGTGGAAGAGTCTGGTCATCGCGCGAATCCGACAGAAGGCGGATCGAACGATGCGTGCAAGGGCCGTCGTTGCTCGTCTCTCTGCATCCCCACGGGCCCGGAAACATCTACGGCCCGCATGGGCCCGGGGGTTCGGCAAGAGGCTGGAAGTGCCGTAAAGCCGGTTCATTATCGGCTATGCAGACACTAATCTTCGCTGGAATCGAAGACGCCGGGCATTACCCGCCGGACACGTTCTCGGACGTACGCGGTGACGTCCGATGGCGATTCCAGCGACAGGGCACGCCGGGCGATCCTGGTGCACTCCTCGGCGGAGACACTGCGAACCAGCTTCTTGACCTGTGGGATCGAGTACGACCCCACGGAGAGCGTACGCACGCCCAGGCCGATCAGCAACACGGCAAAATCGAGCTCGGCCGCCGATTCCCCGCAGCAGCTCACCGGGATCTGCCGGCTCTTGGCCCCCCGCATGACGTCTCGGACCAGGCGGAGCACGGCGGGGTGCATGGCGGTGAACAGGTCGGCGACGTGCTCGTTGGTCCGATCCACCGCCAGGGTGTACTGCACCAGGTCGTTGGTGCCGATGCTGAAGAACGCCGCGTCGCGGGCGAAGCTCGAGGCGATGACCGCCGCCGC
The DNA here is from genome assembly GCA_040219675.1 of Phycisphaerales bacterium. GTDB lineage: Bacteria > Planctomycetota > Phycisphaerae > Phycisphaerales > UBA1924 > JAHCJI01. The sequence goes on from JAVJRZ010000007.1 coordinate 47,107, forward strand.
GGGAACCTCCACCATCATGCCCATGGGGACGTCTCGATCGAAGGGGACGCCCTCTTCGGCCAGGTCTTCCATGACGTCTCGGACGATGGACTTGGCCTGGCGCAGCTCCTGCACCGTGGTGATGAGCGGGAACATGATCTTCAGGGGCCCATGGGCGCTGGCCCGGAGGATGGCCCGCAGTTGCCGCTTGAACATCGGCAGGTCGCTGAGGCAGTAGCGGATGGAGCGGTTGCCCAGGAAGGGGTTGCGCTCGGGCTGCTCGAAGCGGTGCTGGGTGTACTTGTCGGCGCCCAGGTCGACGGTGCGAACGACCAGTTCGCGCCCCTGCATCTGCCCGACGCAGCGGCGGTAGGCGTCGTAGTGCTGCTCTTCGGAGGGCTCGGTGTCGCTGGTGAGGTACAAGAACTCGGTGCGGTAGAGGCCCACGCCCTCGCCGCCGACCTCCAGCACGTGGGCGATCTCATCGGGGAACTCGATGTTGCCCATGAGCCGGATGTGCACGCCGTCGGTGGTGACGCTCGGCTCGCCGGCCTGCTCCTTCCAGACGGTCTGGCGTCGCTCCATGCGCGCCTGGCGGGCCTTGTAGCGGTCGAGTTGCTCATCGGTCGGGTCGAGGATGACCACGCCCTCGAGCCCGTCGACGATGATGGTCTGATCCTCTTCGGCGGCCTTGGCCACGCCGCGCAGGCCGACCACGGCGGGGATGTTCAACGCTCTGGCCACGATCGCGGTATGGCTGGTGCGCCCGCCCCGATCGGTCACGAAGGCCTGGACCAGATCTCGATTGAAGCCGGCCGCCTGGGAAGGCGTGAGATCATCGGCGACGACCACCGCCTGGTGCTTGAGCTCGTCCAGCGTGCGGTTGTGCTCGCCCATGAGGTGGCCCAGCACGCGGTTGCGCAGGTCTTCCAGGTCGTTGACCTTGGTGGTGAAGGCCGAGTCGCCCATGCCCGCAAAGCGCCGGGCCCAGTCGGCGAAGGTCATCTCGACGGCGTGCTCGGCGGCCATCCGCTCGTTCTCGATGCGCTCGAAGATCGGGTCGCGTAGCGACGGGTCCTGGAGCACGCCGATGTGGAACAGGAAGATCTTGGCCGCCTCGGACCCCATCTCGTCCTCGGCGCGCTGCTTGACAGCTTGCAGGTCGGCGACCGAGGTCTCCAGGGCAACCTTTACGCGAGCGGCCTCTTCGGCGGAGTTCGACGCCGGGGTGAACCGGCGGACGACGCGGCGCTGCTCGTCCTCGAGCAGGAAGATCCGGCCGATGACAAGCCCAGGTGATACCGCGATGCCTCGAAGGACCTCCATCGTGTCTGGGCCACTCCATTCTTCAAGCATGCGGCGTCGAGAGCCCCCAAGGGCACCCGATAACCCCGCGAACCCCGCAAACGCCGAGGGTAGCCGAATCCGGGCGAGCCGGCCACGCGTATGGGCATCTGGCGGCGGCGGTTCTGCCACGGGCTTCCGGGAAAGCCCGCTGCTCTCGGCCGCGACGTTTGACACGCGGCCGCCGCTTGCCTCTGATACAAGCATCGAGCCCGGGCCAAAGCGAGCGCCCGCGGCGAACCGATACCAATGAGAAGCCGATCTTCGCCTTTGGCCGAATCTGGCCCCTCGTGGCGTCGATCCTGCGGAATGGACAACATGACGACTTTTTCCGGCCTGGTTGACAAACCTCGGCGCGGTGACGTGCGGCTCCGACCACTCGTGGGAGACACCGTGCAGTTCCGCGAAGATGATCCGATCCTCCCGCGGTCCATGGTGGACCGTTTCGGGCTGCTGCCCGGCATGAGCGTTGAGGTCCGCCTGGGGGATCGTCAGGCCGTGCCGCAGGGTGCAGGCCAGGGCGGCGGGCGGCGTGGTCGAGGGCAGCGCGGGCGATCGCAGAATCGCCGTGGGCCCAACGCTGCCAGCGCCCCCGTCGCCGAGCGTCTGCTCTCGATCGAAGGCCTCTCGCCCGACGACGCGCCGGACCCCACGCCCTTCGAGGAACTGACCACCATCGATCCCAGCCCGCGGATGGAACTGGAGTATCCAGGCTGCCCGGCGGCGTGCAGGCTGGTGGACATGTTCTGCCCGATCGGCTTCGGCCAGCGGGCGATGATCGTCAGCCCACCCAAGGCCGGCAAGACCACCCTGCTCAAGGACATGGCCACCTCGATCCTGCGCAACCACCCGCAGACCGAGTTGTTCGTGCTGCTCGTCGATGAGCGTCCAGAAGAGGTCACCGACTTCCGCCGGTCGCTCACCGGCCATGGCCCGGGCGATCCGGATCGGCCGTGGGACAGCTCGCGTGTCACCGTGGTGGCCTCGAGCGCCGACCACGAGGCCGAGCGGCACATCCAGGTCGCCACGGTGACGATGGAGCGGTGCAAGCGCCTGGTCGAGCTCGGCAAGGACGTGGTCATCATCCTCGACTCGCTGACCCGGCTGGGCCGCGCGTTCAACCGTTCGCGCGAGTATTCCAGCAGCGGGCGCACGCTCAGCGGAGGCATCGACAGCAAGGCTTTGGAAGTGCCGCGCCAGCTCTTCGGCGCCGCCCGACAGACCGAAGAGGCCGGCTCGCTGACCATCATCGCCACCGCGCTGGTCGATACCGGCGGCCAGGGCGACCAGGTGATCTTCGAGGAGTTCAAGGGCAGCGGCAACATGGAGCTCATCCTCGACCGCAAGGTGGCCGAGCGGCGGCTGTTCCCGGCCATCAATCTGGCCGCCAGCGGCACGCGCAAGGAAGACCTGCTGATGCCCAAGCACGAACTCGAGACCGTGAACGCCCTGCGGCGCAGGCTGCTCTCGATGCCCCCGCCCCAGCAGATTGAGCAGTTGCTCAACGCTCTCAAGCGTTTTGAGACCAACGAGGCCCTCGTGGGCCTCAACCGGGCGACGAGTTCGGCTTGAGCCGCGCGATGGACGCGATCGATCTCGACGACGATCGTCCGCAACAGCCGGTCGAGATGGTGCCGCCCATCGATGGCCTCGATCTACTGGTCGACGGCGGCGAGTTCATCCTCGTGCGGGCCCAGGATCGCTTCGGCGAGCGCATCCGCGTGGGCATCCGAGACTCCGCCGTCCGGGTGCTGCTGGTCGTCCGGCCGCGCGCCAACCGCGCCAAGTTCGTGGCGATGCTGGCCGGTGTCATCGTCACGGTGTTCATCGCCTTCGCCGTACCGATCGGCATCGGGCTCTCGCCGCTGCTGGCGATGGCGCTGGCCATCACCATCGCGGTCTTCGGCCTGGTCATCGTGTTGCTGACCCAGCCCGTCCGCGAGTACCGCTTCCACGACGACCTGCCCGGCGGCCTGGACAGGCCGCCCTTGCTCACGCTGATCGAACGCAGCGGCAAGCAATCGTCGTACGCGCTGCACGACGAGAAGGGCCGAACCATCGGCGACATCGCACGGCGCCTGGGCAAGTGGCGCGTGCGGGCCTTCGAGCCGATCGACCCCCCGCCACCGCCCGAGGACGAGCCCGACCCGACCTTTGCGCCCATCGGCGTGACCGGCCGCCTGTACGCCTGGAGCGTCGCGATGAGCGAGGAAGAGCCCACGCCCAGCGGCCCGGCGGTGGAGGTCTCCGCATCGATCGTGCGCGACTACCTGAACCTGGCCTCGATCATCGGCGGCCTGGTGTCTGGACCCATCGGGCTGGTGCTCGCCCTGAGCGGGCCCTGGAAGCGCATCGAGTTCCGCCGCGGGTCGGGCGTGCTGGCCATCGGCCACCGCCTGGACGAGGGCAACGCGATGCGGCTGGAGTTAGACCCTGGGTTCGACATCGCCGGGGGCGACGGCGACTGGTTCGATCGGCGGCATCTGCTGGCGTTGGCGGTGCTGAGCCTGAGCTTCGAGGCCGATCGGTAAGGCCGATCGTGAACAAGCGGGGATATCGTTGGGCATGATCCAACTGGGTGTAAACATCGATCATGTCGCGACCGTTCGCCAGGCCCGCCGCGGCGCCGAGCCCGACCCGGTGCGGGCCGCGCACGAGGCCGAGATCGGCGGGGCCGACGGCATCACGGCGCACCTGCGGGAAGATCGCCGGCACGTGCAGGACCACGATCTGCGCCGGCTGCGCGACACAATCAACGTCCGGCTGAACCTGGAGATGGCCGCCACCGACGCGATGATCGAGTTTGCGTGCGACCTGAAGCCCCACACCGCGATGCTCGTGCCCGAGGGGCGCCAGGAGGTAACCACCGAGGGCGGGCTCGATGTTGCTGGACAGGTCGGAGCTATGAAGGGCGTGGTGCAGCGGCTGCGGGACGCCGGCCTGATTGTCAGCGCGTTTATCGATCCCGTGCTCGCCCAGGTCGAAGCGGCCCACGAGGCCGGCTTCGACGTGTGCGAGGTGCACACCGGCCCGTATGCGCACGCGTGGGCCGCGTGCGGCGGAGACTTCCGGCGCAGCGAGCTCAGCGTCGCCCTCGAAGAGGTCGCGCTGGCCGGGGGTGAGATCGCCGCGCGGGGCATGCGTTTCAACGCCGGGCACGCGCTCAACTATCACAACGTCGGGCCGATCGCCGCCCTGCCCGGCGTCGAAGAACTGCACATCGGCCACGCCATCGTCAGCCGGGCCATGTACACCGGGTTCAGAGCGGCCGTCGCGGACATGAAGCGGCTGATGGTGCAGGCGTCTCGCTCGGCGAGCTGAGGTCCAGCGCCAACTCCGGCAGGGCAAGCCGCAGCACGCCGATGCTGCGGAGGTATTCGACCAGGTCGAGGCGCTCGTTTGGCGTGTGGTCCAGCGTGCTGTCGCCCGGGCCATACGCGAGGATCGGGCACGAGAATGCCCGCGCGACCGCGTTCATATCGCTGGTGCCGGTCTTGACCGTCGCGGTCGGTCGTCCACCGAGGCTCCCGATGGCGCACGAGATCGCGCCGGCCAACGCATCGCTTCGCGTCCCGCGGTGCGCCGGGGCATGGCCTTCGAATCGCAACGCCCCATCGCAACGGATCTGCCGGAGATGGCGTTCGAGTTCGTCCGGTTCGATCCAGGTCGGCAGCCGCAGGCCGAGCGTCAGGTGCGCGGCGTCCTCCAGCCCGTCGCTGGAGGTGTTGAAGCGTTGGAGGCTGGGCTGGATGGTGTCGAACACGCCCTCGCGACCGAGGTTCCATTCCTGGATGTGGGCGACTACCCGGCGATGCCAACCCAGCGCACGCTCGGCCACCGAGCCCACGGGTCCGGCCGTGTGGCCGCAGTCCTGCACAAACGTCGCGTGAACCAGCAGCCGTCCCTTGTAGCCGATGCAGAATCGGTCCCAACCGCTGGGCTCGCCGATGATGCATGCCTGCGGCCGGTACCGATCGCGAACGAGCGTCGCGCCGGGCGAGGTGGGCGTCTCTTCCCCCACGGCGCCGACCACCACGACACGCATGTTCGCTGGGAGATCGGCGGTCGCCGCGGCAGCAACGAATGCGCACAGCGGGCCCTTGGCATCCACCGAGCCTCGACCCCAGAGCACGCCATCCTCGACGCGTACGGGGATCTGGCCGGCAACGGTATCGATGTGGCCCAGCAGCAGGACCTCTGCGGCGTCCGGACCATCGCTGCCGACGATGCCCACGGCGTTGCCGGCCTCATCGATGTGCGTGCGCAGGCCCATGGCCTCCATCCGTTGCACGAGCAGGAGCACGGCCGCGTGCTCGTCGCCCGAGACGCTGGGCGTGGCAACCAAGTCGCGCAGCAGCGCGATGGCGGCTTGCTCGGTTGTGGGTTCGAGCGCGGTGGTCATGTCAGCACCGTTCCTTGCCCTTGGAGGGCGTGTTCGATGGGGCGGCTTCGGCGCGCGTCGGCGAGGATCACGCGCGATACGCCGCGGTCGATGGCCTCGCCCGCGGCGATGATCTTGCGCTTCATGCGTCCCTGCGCCATCTCGATGGCGCGATCGAGCTCGGCCCGGGCCATGGTGGGCACGAGCGTGGATTCGTCGGGGAAGGCCCGCAGCAGCCCGGGCACGTTCGACAGGATCACCAGCGTCTGGGCTGCAAGGGCGCCGGCCGTCACCGCCGCGGCCCGATCCGCGTCGACGTTGATCGGCTGATGCTCGTCGGTGATCGCCGGCGGGCAGATGACCGGGGTCTTGCCCTGCTCGAGCAGGGCGCCCAGCAGGCCGGCGTCGACGCGCTCGATCACGCCGCTGTGGTCGTCTCGGATGATGGTGGTCACGCCGTTCTCGACGGCGCGGATGGCCTTCTTGCGCCTGCCCAGCCACAGCCCGCCGTCGGCCCCGCTCAGGCCCAGGGCGTCGACACCGCGTTCGCGGAGCAAACGCACGATGCGGGCGTTCAGCCGCCGGCAGGCCATCTGGAAGATGTCCATCGCGGCCGCGTCGGTGTACCGGCTGCTGTGCCCGCTCGGGCTCGTGATGAACCGTGGCGATACGCCCAGGCGTTCGCTCAGCTCGTTGGTCTCGTGCGATCCGCCGTGGACGACCACGACGGGCTGCCCCTGGCCCACGAGCCGGGCGATGTCCTCGCACGCGTGCTGCGGCCCGATGCCCTCGGCCCCGCCGATCTTCACGACGATCATGGTGTTCTCCTAGACCGGATGCAATCCCGGAAAGCCCAGGCCGGTGCGCTCATCGAAGCCGCAGGCCAGGTTCATGCACTGCACGGCCGAACCCGCCGCCCCCTTGCCCAGGTTGTCGATGGCGCACAGGGCCACGATGCGTTGGCCCCCCGGCTCGACCTCGAAGCCCACGTCGGCGTAGTTCGTGCCCGCCAGGATCTTCGGCTCGGGCAGGCGGTACAGCCCCCGGCGTTCCTTTACGATGCGTACGAAGGGCTCGCTGGCGTATGCCTCGCGATAGAGCTGCCAGATCTCCCGGTCGGCCACTTCGCGATTGGTCAGCACGTGGCAGGTCGCCAGCACGCCGCGGACCAGGTCGGTGGTGGTCGCCGTGACGTGGAGCGGGAAATCGCCGCACGTCTGACGCACCTCGGCGCTGTGGCGGTGCCCCGTGGGCGCGAAGGTGCGCAGGGCGTTGCTCCGCTCGGCGTGGTTGCTCGCCGCGCTGGCCGCGGCGCCCGACTCGCTCGAGCCCACCTTGATGTCGGCGATCACCCGGTCGATCACGCCCGCGCGGGCCAGCGGCAGGAGCGCCAGGTTCATGGCCGTCGCGTTGCAGCCCACGCCGCTGATCAACTGCGCGCCCCTGAGCTGCCCGCGGTGGGCCTCGGGCAGTCCGTAGACGAATCGCTCCAGCCACTGCGGCGCGGCGTGCGGCTGGCCGTAGGTCTGCGCATACAGCGCGCCATCGCGCAGGCGGAAGTCGCTGCTCAGGTCGATCACGCGGTGGGCCAGGCTCGCGTATTTTTCGATGTTGCTGGCCGTTTCGCCGTGCGGAAGGCAGAGGAAGATCACGTCGACCGGCTCGACCTCTTCCGGATCGATCAGCGCCAGATCGAGCACGCCGCGCAGGTTTGGGTGGATGGCCGAGGCCGGCCAGCCCGCCCGGCCGCGCGAGGTCGCCCAGGCGATGCTGGCGTTGGGGTGCATGCACAGCAGACGCAGGAGCTCTCCTCCCGTGTATCCCGCGCCGCCGATGATACCGACCCGCACGCTCACGCCACCACCGCCCGGGCGCTGCCAACCTCGAGCCCGACCGAAAGGACATGCTCGATGATCATGCCTGGGATGTCCACGCCCGTCGTCTCGATCGAGTTGCGGAACTCCATCGTCGAGTTCACCTCGCACACCACCAGGCCGCGGTCGGGGCACTCGAGCAGGTCGATCGCCAGCAGGCTGTGTTGCGTCCCTCCAACGGCGCGGGCGGCCCGCCGGCAGATGTCGTCCAACGCCGGCGAGACGGGCAGGCCCTCCGCCCGCCCGCCCCGCGCGGTGTTGGTGATCCAGTGCTGGCTGTGCCGCATGATGGCCGCGATGGTCTGCCCGCCAACCACGAACGCCCGGATGTCCCGGTCGGGCTTGCGCACCAGCTCCTGCAGGTAGATCACCCCATGGTGCGGCCCGCCGAGGGCGAGCTTGTGCTCGAGCACGGCCTCGAGGGCGTCGCGATCGTTCAGCCTCCCGACCATGCGTCCCCACGAGCCCACGCACGGCTTGATGACGACCGGATAGCCCAGCTCGTCGGCCGCGCGGACGGCGCCCTCGGCGCTGAAGGCCGCGATCGTGCGCGGCGAGGGCACGCCCGCGTCGGTGAGCGCGAGCGTCGTCAGCAGCTTGTCGCCACAGGCATGCGTGACGCTCGAGGGATTCAGGCAGATGGCCCCCTGGCTCTCGTAGGCCCGCACGATCGCCAGCGCCTTGGCGTGGCTGAGGCAGCGGTCCAGCAGGACGTGCGGCCCGTCGCCGCGAGCGGGTGGGCCAGTCAGGTCAAGCACCGCCTCGTCGGCGTGGACGAGCTCGACGGCGATGCCGCGGCGTTCCAGTTCGTCGATGAGCAGGCGTTCCTCGACGCGGACGCGGGTGTGCAGGAGTGTCAGTCGCATGGTGGGTGCCCTCCGTGTGTCGTGTGCCGTCCGATGCCCCGCTCACTCGCCCCAGTCCTCTTCGACTTCGGGCGCCAGCGCCAGCGTGATGGGCGACACGCCGGTCACTTCCAGCTCGGCCCCGCAGTCCGGGCAGCGGACGATCTCGTGGCGACGCGGCGCGCGGGCGAAGGTGATGGTGGCGCCGCACTCGGGGCAGGTGGCGGTGAGGGTTTCGGTGGCGGGGGTGGTTGCTTGCTGGCTCATGATGAATCTCCTGGAAAACGTGGGAAAAACCAACGAAAAAGGCCCGCCGGAGGTGGTCTCCGGCGGGCCTTGCGAATGTGAATGCAAGGGTGTTTAGCGGACGCGCACGCGACCGTCGCCGGGGGGTGTGTTCCCTTTGGCTTTGGCTTTGCCGCTCTGGGGCAGGCAAATGGTCAGCGTGATGGCGGTCTGCGTCAGCATGTCGTCAATGATTCCTATCGGCCTGGCGAAGTCAAGCGCTTGAGCGCCTCTTCAACTCGCTTCCTCACGCGCACCCCGCGTCGAAGGCGTTCTGGAAGGCGAGGAAGTCCATCACCGTCAGTTCCCCATCGCCATCAAAATCCGCCCGCGCATCGCCGGCGTCGTAGAGGTTGAGGAACGTCAGGAAGTCGAACACCGTCAGCACGCCGTCGGCGTCCAGGTCGGCCTCGCACGGGCGCTGGCAGCCGTAGCGGGCGATGCCCCCCGAGGCCACGCCGTCGATCACCGCGATATTCCCGGCGGCGAACAGGTGGCTGCCGCGCCGCCCGTTGACGACGGCCAGGTCCAGGATGTTGTGAACCCCAAAGCCAAGCTCCGACCAGTCCAGGCCATCCCAGCGGGCCAGGCTCCAGAGCACCCGCGTTCCACCGCGGAAGGCTCCCGAGGCGTACAGCGCCGGCCCGGAGCCGTCGTCGAAGACCTCGAACGCTTGGACAACGCCGCCGCGCGTGGGTGATGGGGGCGCTTCCCACTGGTTGCCATCCCAGACCGCCAGGTTCCTCGCCGGGGTCGCACCGATGTGCGTGAAGTCGCCGCCCACGTAGAGCGCGGGCCCGGCGCCATCGTCGAAGGCCCTCAGCGCGCGGACGCTCACGCTCGCCGTGCCGAATCCCTCGCCCAGCGCGTGCCACGCGCTCCCGTCCCACCTGGCCACGCCGGGGATGTACCGGCCGCCCACCCGGTTCAGGTCTCCACCGACATAGAGCGCCGGCCCGGATCCGTTGTCAAAGACCTCCATCGCGCGGATCTCGCCATCAACGCCATCGACGCGCTCCCAGCGCACGCCGTCCCAGCGGGCCAGGTTCATCGCCGGTGCGCCGCCGGCCGAGTCGAACCGGCCGCCCGCATACAGCTTCGGGCCCGAGCCATCGTCGAAGGCCAGCAGCGCGTTCACGCGCCCGTAGATCTCCAGCCCCTCGCCCAGCGCGCTCCAGCCGCGCCCGTCCCATCGCGCCACCGGCCCCGTGCGGATTCCCCCGGCCGTCCAGAACGTCCCGCCGACGTACAGGGCCGGTCCCGAGCCATCGTCGAAGGCGATCATGTCCCGGGCGACGCTGGTGAGGCCTTCGCCCAGCCCGGCGGCCTCGCCCTCGCCCAGCGGGGCCCACCGGTCGCCCGACCAGCGGGCGATGCCGTTGACGCGGACGCCGTCGATGGCGAAGAACTCGCCGCTGGCGTAGAGCGCCTCGCCGGCGCCGTCTCCCGCATCGAACGCGGCGATCGCCTCGACGGTGCGCGTGGGTCTTGCTGGCGCCACGCCCGATCCCATCTGCCGCCAGCCCGTTCCGTCCCACCGCGCGATGTCGGCGACCTGGAGGTCGCCATCACGGAAGAGCACGCCGCACGCCACGACCCAGGTGCGCCCATCCAGAGTCATCGCGGCCAGGTCGGCGGGTCGACCGGGCAGCGCGTCGCCCAGCGCGTGCCAGACCGCTCCATCCCACCTTGCGATGTTGCCGGTGGCCAGCGTGCCCGCCGATCCGAACTGGCCGCCCACGAAGAGCGACGGCCCGGTTCCCGTGTCGGCGGCGAGCAGGTCCGTCACGCCACGGTCGAGCGGCTCGCCCACGGCCGACCATGTCGAGCCGTCCCAGCGCCCAAGGAACGCGGCGGGCTGGCCGCCGATCTCCAGGAAGTCGCCCCCCGCGTAGAGCGCCGGCCCGCGGCCATCGTCGAAGACCTCCACCGCGCGGATGGTCCGACCCGAACGCACGCGTGCGTCCGCATCGCGCCATGCCCGGCCGTCCCACAGCGCCATGGACTGGGGGGTGATGTCGCCCGCGCGGTTGAACTGTCCCGCGGCGACCAGCATCGGTCCATCCCCGCCGTCCCACACGGCCATGGCGTGGACCGCGCCGTTGACTCCCCCGCCCACGGCCGACCATGAGCTCCCGTCCCACCGCGCGATGTGCATCGCCTCAACCCCGCCCGCGCGGCTGAACGCGCCACCAACGTACAGGGCCGGCCCGTCGCCATCGTCGTAGACGGCCATCGCCAGCACGAACTCGCGGTCGAGCCCGACGCCTTCGCCCACGGGCGACCACGCGCGCCCGTCCCACCGTGCGATGCCCTGCACGGGCCCGCCGCCGGCCCACCAGAGTTCGCCCCCGACGTAGAGCGCCGGGCCCGAGCCGTCGTCGTAGACCGCCATGGCGTAGACGCTGCCCAGCAAGCCGGAGCCCACGGGCGACCACGCCCGCCCGTCCCATCGGGCGATGTTGGTCGCCGCCGCGAAGCCCGCCGACCGGAACGCGCCGGCGACATACAGGGCCGGCCCCGTGCCATCGTCGAACTCGATCGCGGTCGCCGCGCTCCCGGAGACCCCCGGCACGCCGAACACCCCCTGGGCCCACTGCGGCTCGCACCCCTGCCCCCGAGCCTGCCGCGCGGCCCAAGGCCCAGCGAGCGGCCCAAAGACCAGCACGCCCACCAGCACAACCAGTCCCAACCATCGCCCCGGGCCCCGTCCCATCCCCGCACCCATCCCCTCACCCATCACGCACCTCCCTTTCGCACGTCGTTCGGGCGGGCCCGCTGGCCCGCCCGGGGGTGGTACCCAGCGGCACCCGCCCGGTTGCGGCCCCGAAGGCCCAAGTCACCCGGCGAAACCCCCAAACCCCGGCCCGCCAAAGACTTCCCGCCCCCCGCCAGCGGCCCCTCGCCCCGTGTCAGCGGGCTTCTGACACGGGCCCTAAGGGCGCGGGCGGGGGGCGGTGGGGCGTGGGCGGGGGGCGCAGCCATCCTGCCATCCGGCGGTGCGTCGCTGGCCCTGGGCGGTGGGGCGCTGGCGGGGGACAGAACTTCGCCGCCGCGGGCCACTGAAGTCGCGCCGCGTTCGGGCCGATGAGTCCGGTCGAGCGAGCCCGCGCTGCGGACTTAGGAAAGGAAGACCTCGATGCCACGCCGAGCCGAGCGGACCGACAACAAGTTCATCAACCAGTGCCTCATGCTCGCCGCCCGCTGGCAGCAGGTGGGGCCGGGGACCATCGGCCTGACCGACGCCGACCGCGACGCCTTCGCCGCGCTGGCCGCCCAGGCCCGGGCCGACGCCGCGCACGCCATCGCGATGCGCGAGGCCGCCCGCGGGGCGACCACCACCAAGAACGCCACCCTCAAGCGGCTGCGCACGATCTTCAGCGCGCTGACCAAGCGCATCGAGGGCTTTGCGCTCACCAGCCCCAACCCCGTGTCGGTGTACGTCGCGGCACAGATCGGCGAGAGCGACAGGCCCAGCCCGCTGCCCGTGCCCGAGGCGCCCATCCCGCTGGGGGTCGCGCTGCTGGCCGATGGCTCGGCCCGCGTCAGCTTCGCCGGCCGCTTCGAGGGCGCGATGATGCAGGTGCAGCGCGCGGTCAACGCCGTCGGGCGCGGCGACGGGGCCTACGAGCTGCTGGGCGTCTTCGGCGAGGGCTCGTTCATCGACCTGTACCCGCCCCCGGGCGCGGGGTCGATCCACTACCGTGCGCGCCTGGCGCGGTACAACGGCCGCAAGAGCCCCTGGTCGCAGCCGGCGGTCATGACCTTCGGCCGCGCCCGGCCGAACACCGCGGGCGAGGTGGCGCTGCCGACTAAGGGGGCGGCGTAAGGGCGTGGGGGGTGCGTGGGGGGTGCGTGGGGGGTCAGCCCGCGGGCGACGCCGCGCGGCGGTTCACCCTGCGCAGGGCCAGCCAGAGCGAGGCCGTAGCGATCGTCGCGCCCGCCTGCACCACGACGGGCGCCAGCGTCGTCGCGAAGATGATCGTGAGCAGGCAGGGCACGAACCATGGGGCCATGGCGACGATCGCGAGGAGGGACAGCGTGCGCGTCGCCCGCGATTCGGCCCGCGCGCCAAGGTGGCGGACGTAGAGCATCGCCAGGGGGACGTGGGCGACCCACAAGAGCTGGGCGAGCGTGAACCAGCCGGTCCACGCATTGCCGCCGGCCAGCACGATGACCCGATCGACCAGCGTGGCCAGCGCCACCAGCACCGTGAGCCAGCGCAGCACCGGCCGCGTCCACGACCTTCGCCTGATGGCCGGCGGCGTGCGCGGCGTTGTCAGCAGCCACCAGCCCAGCAGCGCGACCAAAAGCAGCCCGCCGCGCAGCGTGTGCGCGGGCACGTCCGGTGGCGGCAGGTGGCCGACGTCCTCGGCGATGGGCATGTCGACCAGCGCGCCGGCGGGGCCGAGCGCGAGGTAGGGCGCCGCCCGCCAGACGACGTACACGACCATCGAGCCCGTGACCATTGCCGCGCCGAGTTCCAACCGCCGGCGGTAGCGCGGGTGGGCGTGCACGAGGCGGTCGCCCTCGACCGAGCGCCCGATGGGCGTGCCGCACTCGGGGCAGGGCGTCGTGGAGTCCGCGGTCAACGGTCCCAGGCCACCCAGGTCGTAGCGGCACCTGAGGCAGCACGTGGAGTCGTGGTCGCTGTCCATCGCCCCGCGGTACGCCCCGAACCACCGCCGGTTCGCCGACTACGGGCAGCCGGCGTCGAAGGCGCGGGCCGGCGGACGGGCGGTTACGGTCTCCGGCGGTGTACCGTGTCCCATGCGACACCTCCGCCTGTTGTGGGACGCCCTTCGCTCGAGCCTGTGGTTCGTGCCCACGCTGTTCGTGGTCGGGGCGCTCCTGCTGGCCCAAGGCATGATCGAGCTGGGCCACCTGTTGCCCACGGACGATTGGGAAGAGGCCGCGCCCAGGCTGCTGGCCGTGGGGCCCGATGGGGCCCGCAGCGTGCTGGCGACCATCGCCGGCTCGATGATCTCGGTGGCGGGCGTGGCCTTCAGCATCACCATCGTGGCGCTCAGCCTGGCGTCGAGCCAGTACACCAGCCGCATCCTGCGCAACTTCATGGCCGACCGGGCCAACCAGGCGGTGCTGGGTGCCTTCGTGGGCATCTTCGTCTACTGCCTGTGGGTGCTGCGGACGATCAGCCAGGGCAAGGACGGGGCAAGCGGGAGCGAGGGCTACAGCTTCGTGCCCGTGCTGGCCGTGCTGTTCGCCGTCGTGCTCGCGCTCGTGGGCATCGCGTGCCTGATCTTCTTCATCCACCACATCGCCGCCAGCATCCAGGCCGAGCGGATCATCCTCGCCGCCACGGACGAGACACTGGCCGCCGTGGAGCGGCTCTTCCCCGAGAAGGTGGGTGAGGGAGTAGGCCAGGGGAGCGCCGCGGTGCGCCCGGCCCTGCCGCCCGAGGACACGGCCTGGCACGCCATCGCCGCGTCGAGCACGGGCTACCTGCAATCGGTCGACGGCGACCGGCTGGTGGAGCTGGCCAGCGAGCGGGACCTGGTCGTCCGCATGGAGCGCCCGGTGGGCGGGTTCGTGGTGGAGGGCTCGCCGCTGGTCTCCCTCGCCGACCGGCCAGCGCCCGAAGAAGAGCTGGTGAATCAGATCAACGCGTTGTTCGCCGTGGGCGGCCAGCGCACCATCGTGCAGGACGCCAGCTACGGCATCCGGCAGATCGTCGATGTGGCCCTCAAGGCCCTCAGCCCGGGCATCAACGACACGACCACGGCCGTGAGCTGCGTGGAGCACCTGTCGGCCGTCATGGCCAAGATCGCCCGGCGCCAGTTGCCCAGCGAGCACCGCATGTACCGCGGCACGCTGCGCGTCATCGCGATGCGGCCGGGCTTCGACGACATGCTCGGCCAGGCCTTCGACCAGATCCGCCAGAACGCCGGGGGGAATGTCGCCACGCTCTCCGCGCTCGTGGACGCCCTGGCGGTCGTCGCCGAACGCACCGACGACGCCGACCGCCGCGCGGCCATCGCCCGCCAGCTCGACCTGGTGGCGACCAAGGCCGCCGCGACCATCGAGCAGGCCGAGGACCTGGCGCCAGTCGAGGCGACGGTCGCGGCGCTGCGGAAGAAGCTCGGTTAAGGGCAGCCCGCGTCGAAGGCGGTCTGGAAGGCCAGGAAGTCGAAGATGGTGAGCCGGCCGTCGCCGTCGAAGTCGGCGCGGTCGTCGCCGGCGTCAAAGAGCGTCTGGAACTCGAGGAAATCGAAGATCGTCAGGGCGCCGTCCAGGTCCAGGTCGGCCCGGCACGCGGTGACGATGATGGTGGCGACGGCCTCGTCGAGTTCGTCGAGCCGTGAAATGGGGCGGTAGCAGTGCCCGCAGCACTGCGTATTGAGCGTGAACTGCCACGTGCGCGTGGCCAGCAGGATGGTCAGCGGGCGGTCGGTGTCGGGCGCGGTGAAGCTGGCCCGCCAGAAGGGGATGGGGTTGCGCGTGTCGCCGGGCTCGCCGGCCAGCCCGGTGAGCTGCTGGACCCAGAGCGGCCGCACCCCCGCGGGGTCGACCGAGCCCGGATCGCCGCCGAAGGGTCGGATGGTCGCCAGGTCGTGCAGGCCATCGGCGTGCTGGCTGACGAGCAGGTCGGCCATGAGCGAGGCCAGCGCGCAGCCGGCGGCGGGGTCGAAGCGGCCCTCGATGGTGATCGTCGCCGTCTGGCCGGGCGCGAGCACGGGCGGATCGACCGTGATGATGTAGCCGTCCAGCGGCGACTGCGCGAGCGTGGAAGCGGCGGCGAGCAGTCCGGCGATGCACGCGGTGGCGCGCTGGAAGTTGGATCGAAAGCTGGCCTTGGACATGGCAATCTCCCCGCGGGCGAACACGGCTCAGTCGCAGCCGTCGACGAAATCGGACTGGAACACGAGGAAGTCGAAGATGGTCAGCGCGCCATCGTCGTCGAAGTCGGCCAGCGCGTCGCCGGCGTCGAACAGCGTCTGGAAGGCGAGGTAGTCGAAGATCGTCAGCGCGCCGTCGCCGTCCAGGTCCGGGCGGCAGCAGTCGAGGGCGAGGTCTACCAGGTCGACGTACCCACTGCCCGGGCCGGTGGCCACCACGCCCGCGCCCAGGCCCAGGACCGTGCCGTAGCCGTAGCTGGGCTCGTGGTGATCGAAGTCCTGCGTCTGCACCCACGCGCCCGAGCCGTCGCGCTCGAAGACGTAGACCCGCCCGGCCGAGCGGAAGCGCGTGTCGGCGTAGCGCGCCGAGGCGACGATGCGCTGGCCGTCGGTGGCCACCGCGATGCCGAAGTGGTCGTTCTCGCCGGGGTTCGAGTGGGTGAGCTCCTGCTCGAGCCGCCACCGCCCGTCAATGAGGCGGTAGACGTAGACCGCGCCCTGGTCCTCGTAGGTGCGGCGGGAGAGGTAGCCGCCGACGACGAGGGTCGTTCCAGCGACCGCGAGAGCGTTGCCGAAACCAGGCGCGCGAAGCACGTCGGGGGCCACCAGTTTCTGAGCAAGCTCGAGTTCGTCTCCCGGCAAACGCCTGTACACATACACGGCGCCGCCCGGGCCGGCCGGGACACGCTCGAAGTATGCCCCGATGAACACGGTCCGGTCGTCGACGGCCATCGCCGATCCGAAGGCGGAGGCCACTGCTGGACTGTCAGGGTTCGACAGCAAATCGGAAAATACCCACTCGCCCTCAATCCTGCGATGCACGGCGACGACCGAGGAGCCATTGCTCAAGAGTGCCAGGTTGGCGTGTAGATCGGCTCCATAGGGCGAGACCATGGGATCGCAGAGAGGCGCCGCTTCGGACCAACTGCCATCGGTGAACTCGAATGTGTGCACGCCGGTGCTGCCCGAGCACATTGTTGAGAACAAGGTGGTGATGATCAGCGAGTTGTGATGCAACGCGACATTGCTGATGTTGCCCGGGGCAACGATCGGACCCAGGTACTCCCAATCCCCGCTGGTGGCCCTGTGATACGCGAAGACGCCATCGCTGCCAGTGTCGCGAGTATCCAAGACAATGAGATGCCGGTCGTTCATCGCCAATCGATCGCCAAATCGATCCGCCGTCGGCGATGGCGACACCAGCGTGTCGATGCGGCACTGCCCCAGCGAGACCGAGGAGAGCAGGCCGGCAACGATGGCGAACATGGTGGGTCGCATGTCTAGCTTATACCGCAACGCCCCCGATCCTCCAAGCCCAGTTTCCGTCCGTGAGGCGCTGTTGCGTGAAGGCTTCATCAAGCCACGGGCGGTTCGTGAGTGGTTTGCCCCACCCTTCCCCCCGAGCGGCGCACGAAAAGGCCCCGACCAATGGCCGGGGCCTTCCTTCATCTCCATCCCGACGCCGCCTAGCAGCCCGCCGCGAACTCGTTCTGGAAGGCCAGGAAGTCGAAGATGTTCAGCGAACCGTCGCCGTCGAAGTCGGCCCGAAGGTCGCCGGCGGAGAACAGGTTCTGGAACTCCAGGAAGTCGAAGATGTTCAGCACGCCGTTGCCGTCCAGGTCGGCGCGGCAGGGCGGATCATCGGCGATGATCCGCACACGCACGTCGTCGATGTACCACTGGTCGGTGGTGTCGCTGCCGGGCGTGCTGAAGCGAACGCGGAAGCCGTCGCCGTAGGCGTCCAGGGGGATCTCGGTGGCGCTGGCCACGAAGGTGCTCTGGTCGCTGCCGGTCGAGACGATCTCGGTCAGGTCGCGCCACTGGCCCAGGAAGCTGCTGTAGTAGTCCACGTCCAGCGTCTTGCCGGCCTCCACGCCGCGGTGCTGGCTCTCGAAGACCACCTCCACGGGCATGTCGGGGATGAGCGTCGCCGGCACGTTGATGCGGGCCGAAGACAGCGTGGCGTCGTTGAGCAGCAGCAGGCTGTAGGGCGCGCTGGGCGGGTTCTGGCCCAGCGTGGTCGGGGCCACGCTGCCGATGACCTCGATCCACTTCTCGGTGTCGAGCGCCACGTCGGGGAAGTCGTCCTCGAAGGGCAGCTCGAACGCGGCGGCCTGGCCCTCGGTGCCCATGACCGCCAGCGCGAAGTCCACGTCGCGCGTGCCGGTCTCGCGATGGCCGTCGATGTTGACGTCCGCGGCGATGACCTCGACCGTCCAGGTGCCCGCCTCGGGCGTCTGGATGAACACATTCTCGACGGTGTTGACGTTGTCCGCCGAGCCGCCCGAGGTGCTCCAGATACCCGAACTCAGGCCGCTGTTGCCCCAGTAGGTCGTGCCGCTGGGCGAGGTCACGCGCAGGTCCAGGTTGTTGATGCGGTGCACCGTGCTGGACGTCGTGCCATTGGGGTCCGACCACGTCATCGTGATGCGCAGCGAGGGCTCGCCGGCGGGCACCTTGAGCTGGTACGTCGCCGTATCAAGCTCTTGGAGGATCTCCGTCTCGTTCACGATGAACAGGTCCTCGCGACGATCGTACAGCGGGCGCAGGTCGGGCATGCCCCAGCCCTGCTTCACGCGGGCCTTGTCGTTGGCCACGCTGCTGCCGCTGAAGTTGTACGGCTCGGCCGAGGCGATCATCATCGCCTTGGCGGTGGTGAACTGCGGCCGCTCGTCGAAGACGTCGCCACCCGAGGTCGGGTTGCCGAAGACGCCCTCGCTCCACATCTGGAACAGCAGTCCGAAGTGGCCGGCCACGATGGGCGTGGCGCCGCTGGTTCCGCCAAACTGCGTGTACGCCGAGGTACTGCCCGACGAGGCCGCCAGCGTGCTGTCGTAGAAGTGGGTCAGGTCGGGCTTGATGCGGCCATCGGAGGCCGGCCCGCGGCTGGCCCCGCCGCACCAGCAATCGTCGCTCTTGCTGAGCGTGTCGCGGTGCAACACGCCGCCGACCGACACGATGTTCTTGGCCCACGCTTGCGGGCGAGACTGCTGGCTGCCCTGGTTCGACTGGCTCTGGGTGATCAGCAAGTTGGTGTCGAAGATGATCCGATCCATCTCGCTGGTGGAAGTGGTGTAGGTCGTGGTCAGCCCACTGCCCCAACTGTTGCTCTGGTACACGGCCCGGTAGGGCAGCGAGGGGTTGATGAGCTCGGTGGTGTGCGTGTAGCGGTTGCCCACGCGGTTGTAGCTGGCGAAGATGCCCTGGGCGTCGGGCACCATGCCCCGAGCAGCGCCCGAGACACCGCTGGCGAAGTTGATGCTGTACGTGCTGGTGCCGTGGCTGTCCACGGGCGTGGTGCCGTGCAGCAGCGGGGGGCTGCTGGTGAACTCGCGGTGGTTGGTCAGCAGGCCGCTGTCCATGACCTCACCGCGCACGCCTTCGCCGCTGAAGCCGGTGATGCCCTCGATGTAATTGGCCCCCCCGATAGCGCGGGCGATGTTCATGTCCGTCTCGGGCGCCTGCCAGCGATCGATGAACAGCACGTCGCTGTCGGCCACGAGCGCGAGCAACTGGTCCTGCGTCAGCGTGGCCTCGAAGCGGCCGACCTGCGGCACGGTGAGCTCGATGGCCCCGCCCATGGCGCGCACCGCCGCGGTTGCGCGGTCCATGGCCGCGTTGCCGTCGGTCAGCAACTCGATCGAATACCGCGTCGTGCCGCCGGCGAACGCGCCGCCTAGCATGATGGGCTGGAGGATCTCTTCCTCGAGCTTGTACGCCGGCTGGTACGGGCCCACCCAGCGCACGATGCCCATGGCCTCGATCGCCGCACGCGCATCGGGCGACATCCGCACGATGCGGGCGTTGTCGTGCAGCGCCCGCAGGATGGTCGCGCCAGCTTCTTCGATGGCGCGGTCGGCGGCCTCGATGGGCTGGCCGATGAACTGGACGATGTACGCGTCGTTGCCCACGATCGCCCGGAGCTGGTCCGGCACGCCGGGGATGGCTCGCCCGGGGTCGAACTCGGCATACCGCAGGCGGATGGTGTTGGCGTTGGGCGACACACGGTCGATGCGGTGCCCGGCCTTCGAGATGGCGCTGAAGCCCAACTCCCCGGCGTCGGTCACCTCACGCCAGGCGATGAGCACGGCGTCGCTGCCCGGCACGCGCTCCTGCTCGAGCGCGAACACCTCGCCCCGAGCCGTGTGGAATGCCTGACCATTGAAGGTCAACACGGTTGGCTGGCCGTCCTGGGCCCATACCGAAACGGTGGCGGGTCCGGCCGCATCGTCGGCGATCGCCAGCGGCGCACCCATGCCCAGGGCCAGCCCGCAAACCAGAATCAGTGCTTTCTTTGACGTCATGTCGAACCTCCCTGGGGTTGCCGACCCGTAGCGGCCGGACTTGGGCATCTTCGGAGCGGTGCGCCGGGCGGATGCGGGGCTTGCACCCCTGCCCGTTTCGTCCGATACCTCGCACGCCGAAAACCGAACCGGTCGCACGAGGCCCAGCCGCTCTTACCTTACCACGCCCGACAAACGGGGCCAGTCCCCGGGGCAGGTCGAGCGCGGCCTGCACGATGGTTACGCCTGCGAGGAGCCCTGCGCTTCCGATTCGGCCGGTGTCGCCGCGTTCAAACCGTCCAGGAGGCGGTTGGCCAGTTCCAGAAGTCGATCCGATTCCTGAGCATTACTACCCATAACCATGCCCGCCAGGGCCTGATCGAGCACCTCGGCCCGCCCCAGGGGCTCGACACTGGGCAACAGGCCCCGCCGCTCAAAGAAGACCCGCAGGTCGCTGGCCTTCTCGTGGCGGAAGCCTTTCACGCGGTCATCGGATCGCTCGGCGATCGCCTCGAGCAGCCGTCGGGCCGAGCCGCCCAGTTCCAGATTCAGGTCGGCCAGCCGGTCCAGGAAGGCCCCGGCGGCCTCGGAGTCGATCAGATCCTGGGTGGTGACCGGGCGGGCCCGACCCCGCCGCCAGCCTTCGATCAGCCGCTCGGCCATGCTCGCTCGTCCGTCCAATTCTGGCCACCCCGAGACGTCCAAGCCCCTGCGCTGCACGGCGCGGAGCTGCCCGAGCGTGCGGAGCCCCCGCATGGTC
Organism: Phycisphaerales bacterium; assembly: GCA_040219675.1. Taxonomy (GTDB): domain Bacteria; phylum Planctomycetota; class Phycisphaerae; order Phycisphaerales; family UBA1924; genus JAHCJI01. The sequence goes on from JAVJRZ010000007.1 coordinate 67,715, forward strand.
AGGTCGTGCAGCGTCTCCAGCCGGTCGGGCAACAGGTGGTACAGGTCCAGGGCCTGCGAGCCTGCCCAGGGATCAACGGGGCGCACGCCGCGCCACGCGAGGTACGCCTCGCGTCCGACGCCCTTGGGCGATGGCGCGGGCTTGGGCTCCACCAGCGCCGTTCGATCGACACGGTCGGTCGCTTGCCGGCCGCGCAGGCGGTCGAGGTTCTGTGGTGCGCAGGGCACGCCATGGGCCTCCGCGAGCGCTTCCAGCCGGGCGGCGTGCGCGGGCTCGCAGGTCAGGTAGATGAGCTGGCGCCCCTGCCTGGCCAGGTCGAGCACCGCGGCCGAGATCGCCTCGAAGCGGTCCTCGTCGCTGGTGGCCAGCGGTTCGTCCAGGATGAGTGGCAAGGCTGGGCAACCGGCTCGACGCTCGGCCTCGATGACCCCCGCCAGCCGCGTGGCGAGCAATGCCTGGGCGCGCGTTCCGGTCGAGAGCTCGTCGTAGCCTCGCACCTCGCGTACGCGGTGATCCATGATCACCGGGAGGCTCTGCTCGTCGACGTGCAGTCCAAGGGCGTTGTGCGTGAACTGCGCCAGCAAGGCATCGGCTTGTTGCACCAACGCCGGCATGTCTTCTTGCTGCAGTCCCGACACCGCGTGGGCCAGGATCATCTGCCGGGCGACCTTGGCGCACTCCTCGTCGCGGGCTTGGGCAACGGCGCGGGCGGCCGCATCGACCTCGCCCAGCGCCGTCGAGACATCGGCGCCCCGTTTGGACTGCGCGATCGCCCGCTCGATCCCACCGGCCTCGTTGAGGATCCGCTCGAGTTCGGCCTGCGCCGCGTCGCACGCCTCCAGCCGTGTGGCCAGTTCGGTTCGGCCCAGGTCCAGCAACTCGGGCGCTCCGGCCAGCACGGGCTCCATGTTCTGCAAGACGGATTGATGGTCCCGGATGCGATCGATGACCCGTTGGGCCGGCTGCCGAAGGCGCAGCCACTCGGCCAGTTCGCCCAGCCGGTCTTCGGTCAGGCCCAGCCTGCCAAGCAGGCGATCGCGGTCCTGCCGGGCTTCCTCGCCGCGCCGATCGTGGTCGTCCGCACGCTCGATGGCGCTGTGCGCACGCTCGGCCAGGCGCTGGCGCTCCCGGTCGTGGGACATCAGCTCGGCCACCTGCGCGGCCAGCCCGTCGGCGTCGGTGCACCCATCTCGTCCGTAGCGACGCAGCACGTCTTGGGCCCGGCCCAGCACGTCCTCGCGCTGCTCATGGAGCGCCTCGACGGCACCGCGGGCGCTGAGCATGGCGGCCATCATCGCATCGTGCTGGGCGATGCGCCGGGCGGTCACGACCAGGTCGAGCGCGGACGTCGAGCCATCGTCCTCGCCCGAAACGTCGCGCAGCGATGCCAGCGCCGCCTGGTACGCTCGCTCGCTGTCCTCGGCCTGCTGCCGGGCGTCGGGGCCGTCGTTGCCCGAACGCTTCTGCCCGAGCATCAGCGCGTACACGGCCAGGAACAGCGCCAGTGTGCCGGACGCCACCGCAAGCCACGCCTGCGCGACCACCGCGGACCCGACCGCCGCGATGATCAACGCCGCCAGCGCGATCAGTGGCCAGCGGGCCGAGCGCGGCGGTTCACCGCTCTGGACGCGCTCGGCGGCGATCCGGTCGCGGGTCCGCCGCTCACGGGCTTCCTGGGCCGCCAGCAGGGCGCGGTCCAACTCGGCCAGCGCCTCGCGGCCCAGGGGCTGGATGCCGACGGCCGCCTCGCCGGCCTCGCCTTCGCGTCGCCTGGCCTCGCGCTGTGCGTCGGCGATCTGTTGCTCCAGGGTCGATGCCTGATTCGCTAGGTCCTCAAGCAGCTTCGTATCGGCGATGGATACGCCGGCGTCGGGCAGGCCCAGGACCTCGATCGACTGGCGGTCCGACGCTGCCGCGCGCTGTTCGCGTTGGCTTGCCGACCGGGCCTCGTGGATGGTCTTGTCCAGCCGAGCGAGTTCGCGGTCTTCTTCTCCTCGGACGCGGAACGCGCCCTGTGGAAGGGCGTCTCTCTGGGCCTCGTCGGCGGCCAGCCCTTCGAGCCTTTTCAGGCGATCGATCGCCGTCTGGATCGCATGCCGCTGCACGATCGTGCTGCGCAGCGCTTCGGCTCGGGACCGCAGCTCGGGCAAGCGTGCCTCTTCGGCCATGAGCGACCGCGCCTCTCGACGCGCGGCAGCCAGCATGTCCTCGGCCTTCTGCAAGTCGGCCATCGGGCCCGTGGGCGACTTGCGCTTGTTCTCCGCCTGCAACGCCGCGATGTCGTAGCCGCCCTGGAGCTCGCGGGCCATGGACCGGCGGATGTCGTGCTCGTGCTCGTCGGCCTCCCAGAGATCGCTGATGCCCACGACGACGCCGTGCCCGGCGCTGGCGCCGGGCAGCTCGGGCGCCCGGCCCTGCCATCCCGCCCCGAGCGTCTCGACGTACGAGCGAAACTCGCGTCCTTCGATCTCGAACAGCCCTCGAGCGCGCAGGCTCTGGCTCGGCTCGGGCCACATGAGCGCACGGATGGCGCGCGCGAGCGTGCTCTTGCCAGATTCGTTGCGCCCTTCGATGATGGTCAGACCGTCGCCGAAGCCTTCGACGGTGAACCCATGGGCGATGCCCGGGCTGGAGAGGATCTCCACCGTGCGGATGCGCATCAGCAACGCTCCCCATCGCGCTGGGCGACCAGGCGTCCGAGCAGGTCTCGCGCTTCTCGCACCAGCAGCCCCTTCGCTTCGGGCGCGGGCAAGGCGCTCTCGCCGAGCGATGGCATGCGGAAAGGGCGCTCCGCGGCGACGTTCCCAAAGGCCGCCTCGGCCTGCGCCACGATGGCCCCGCCTTCGCCCGCTTCCAGCTCCAGGATCAAGGCGGCGATACGGCCGGCGACCGATCGCTCCTGGGCCAGGGCGTGCAGGTCGAACGGTGCGCTCAGGTCGCACCGCACACGCTCGATGAACACCCGGCGAGCACCCACCGACCAGGGCCGCCCGAGATCGAGGCTCTCTGCCCTGCCCGCGATGGCCCGCCACTGCTCGTGCGTGCCACGCAGCGTGAACCGAACGCCAACGGCCTCGGCGCCGTCGGCCCGCTCGCAGGCATCGCTGGCCGAGCGAAACAGCGTGTCCTCGAGCGTGCTCGGATCCAGTTGGTCGCCCTCGATGGCGCGATGCGCCCACGCGATCGGGGCCAGCGGGCGATGGTCGAGCGCGACGCCCGAGCCATCGAGCGTGACCACCCAGGCGCCCCGTGGCCCGCTCTCGCTTGGGTCCAGCCCACACGCGCTGCCGAGGTAGCCCGCGGGCCTGTCCACGGCGAGTCCGCCAGTCGAGGGCACGTGCACGTGCCCGAGCAGCCAGGCGTCGGCGGCATGCTCGCGCAGCTCGGCACGCGTGAACGGAGCGTACACGCTCGACGTCGTGTCCAGGTCGCCGTGCAACAGGCCGATGCGCGGTCCGTCCGCCCGTGGTGGGGGTGTCTGAAACGGCGAATCCCGGTGGTGCGACTGCGGGAAGCTCCAGCCCAGCACCTGCACCGTGCCCGCGGCGGTCGGCAGGTCCACGGCCTGCCAGCGCCCGCCCGCACCGATCAGCGTGAGCCCGTCGATCGCCTCGGCCAGCTTCGGCAGGACGGCGGCGTCGTGGTTGCCCGCCACCGCGATGATCGGGATGCCATCGAGCCGGGCGGTCGCGGATTGGATCGCCGAGAAGACCTCGAAGTACGCGCCGTCATCGTCCACGACGTCGCCGGCCAGCAGCACGGCGTCGACGCGCTCTTGCAGCGCCAGGTCGACGATGCGCTCAAGTGCCCCCAGCGGTCCGAGCGTGTGCGCCTCGCCCCGAAGCGCTTCGGGAAGGCTCGCGATGGGCCGGCCCAGGTGCAGGTCGGCCGCGGCCAGGAATCTCGCCTCAGCCATCGCTGGCCTCGTTGGTTCGGCTCGCTGTGCGCCGGCGCATGATGAACGTTCCAAACGCGCCCGCCAGGACGATGCCAAAGGCCAGCGGCAGCCACTGCTCCTGGCGGGCGATGAAGCCCAGCCCGTACAGCGGCAGAGCCACGGCGATGGTCGAGCCGGTCAGCGCCCGCCCGGCCTTGGGCAGCGCGCCCATGCCCAGGGCTGTGGGCACCATCGCGAACAGCACGTAGGCCGGAAAGAACAGCCCGTATGCCGCCATGAACAGGCGGTACACAACCTCCCACGCGTGCATGCCGTCGGCCCATTCGAGGGGCCCTGAGGGCAGCGACCAGACTGCCGCCAACGCAGCGATCGTCAGGCCCAGCGTGATGCCTCGCTGGGCGACGGTGAGCTTGGACTCGCGCAGGTGCACCGCCAGCGTGAAGCCGCCCTGCAACGCCAGGTGTGCCAGCACGAGCAGCCACGCCTGGGTCGCGCCGGCCACGATCGCCGTCGAATACAGCACGGTGAACCCGATCATCACCACGAACGGCACGAGGAAGCCGAACGCGAAGCCCAGGCGGCCGGCCATGGGCGTCATCGACGCCCGTGCTCGCAGGAACGTCGCGTCGAGGTATGGGCAGAGCGCAAAGCCGAAGACGACGACGGGCATCAGCAGCCACAGGTCCGTCGGCGGCATCGATGCGAAGATCTCCGGATCGTCCAGCACCGGCGCGCTCTCGGTGATCGCGTACGCGATGGCCAGCCCAAGGCTGCACAGCCACACAAGCAATGCGGTCATGAGCCAGCGACGGACGCTCAGCAGCACAACGGCGAGCACCGTGGCCAGGATGAGCACGCCGGGCTGGCCATTGATGGACACAAAGCCCTCGACCGAGAGCCCGATCGCGCCGAGCACGTAAAGATGGAACGCGATGGTCACCATCGAGAACCGGCGGACGGCCTTGTCGTGCGTGTGCCGCAGCCGCTGGGCGGCCTTGGCGTCCTTGAGCACGGAGCCCATGAGGGCTGCGCCGATGGCGTTGGGCGCCAGGAACACCGCCAGCGCCCACCACCCGAAGTCTCGAAGCAGCAGCGCGGGCAGGATCATGCCGATCACCCACGTCCACGACACCGCCAGGTAGAAGCCCCAGCCCAAGGCGGTCAGGGCCGTCGTGCGCGCGGGTGGCGTGATGCTCGGACCCCCGGCCATGGCCGCCTATCGCAGCCGGCCGCGGCTGCGCTGGTGGGCCTTGGGGGTGACGTGGAAGGTAGCGGTGGCCACGCCGACACGCTTCTGCTTGTCGCTGGGGCGACGCAGTTGCTGGACCACGTTCATCTTGACGGTGAGGTTGAACTCCTGGCCCGAGGCCACGAGCGCGTCGATGTCTTCTTCGGGCTCGATGTGGTACACCGCGGGCCCCAGGCAGGGCCGCAGGAAGCGATACTCGAGCTTCTTGCACACCACCGTGTAGTCGGCCCCGCACACCCGGAAGATGTATGACCCGCCGGCGATCTCGGCGTTGCCCAGCAGCGCGGCGCCGGCCATCGCGTTGTACCAGTTGCGGTTGAAACGCCTGAACGGCACGACGGCCTGGAACGTCCGGCTGTCGATCATCTTCATCTTGATGCCGCTCTTGAACGCGTAGGGCAGCCAGATGAGCGAGCAGACTCGGTGCCAGAAGTGGTTCTTCGTGCTCAGGCGGCTGACGAAGGCCTCGGCACGCTCCCACAGCGACCGCTTGCGCTTCCGCTTGCGATCGTGCTCCTTCGTGGCCCCCGTCGACTCAGGGGGCGATCCAGTCTCCGGGGCCTGGTCATCGGTGCGCACGGGCGAGTCGGCGGCGGTGCTCTCCGTCGCTGATAGGGTTTTGGAAGCAGCCGTTTCGTTCACAACGGGCGGCATACCGGCCATGGTAGACCCCACCGGGCTGCCCCGGGGTTGCTCAACTGGCTCCGGCCGGTTCCAATCCAAACCAGCCCTTGCCGTTGGCCTTGACCCGCCGCCAGGGGTTGCCCGGCTCGTGGTCGAGCACCAGGGTCCACCCGCGCTCGGCCGCCTCTCGCAACAGCCAGCCCTTGGTCACCATGCTCGTGTAGGGCTCCACGTCGTAGGCCAGGCTGTAGGCCTTGCCGCTGTGCCAGGCCGTGGGCATCACGTCGGGCACGAAGACGATCTCGCGGCCCCCCTCATCGGTGAACCACGTTGCCTGCTGGCCCCAGGTGTGCCCAGGAGCCAGGAAGACCTTGATGCCCGGCAGGATGGTCGTTGTTCGCCTGTCCCACAGCAGGGCGGGGTGCTCGTCCTTGTGGGGCACGCGGCCGGGCTCGAAGGGCCGGGGCGAGTCGTGCAGCCTCAGCTTGCCCTCGATCGGCGCCAGGTGGTCGGTGTAATACGTCCTGGTCATCACCGAGTCGCCGGCCAGGGCGGTGTTCCACTCCTTCTCTTGAACATGCACGTTGGCGTTGGGGAAGGTCAGCTTCACCTGGCTCGCATCGCCGCTGGCTTGCTTGGGGCCGGCGGTCCAGTCGGGGCTCTCGCCCGGGCGCAGGCGTCGCGTCAGGCCGCCGGCATGATCGAAGTGCAGGTGGCTGATGACCACGTCGTCGATCTTCGCCGGGTCGCCGCCGGCCTCGGTCAGCGCGGTCTCAACGGTGCGGCCGTCCAGCCCGAAGATGCCCGCCATCTTGGGGTCGAGTTTGTCGCCGGTGCCCGCCTCGATGATGACCTGCCTGGGCCGCCCGAGCGCCGGGTCGTCCTGCGTTCCCACCAGCCACAGGCAGTTGTGGTGGAGCTCGACCCTGTGGCGGTCGTCGGGGGTCACCATCGTCTCCCAGACCACCCGGGGGATGAGCCCGAACATGCCGCCCGCGTCCAGCAGCAGACGGCCGGCCCGCAGGAGCGTGCAGCGATAGGTCATGGGCGTGGCAAGGTGCTCGTGCTTCAGCATGGCCACAGGCTAGGTGGATCTGCAATCCGCCGGCCGAGCGCCCGGCGCCGATTGTTCAGATTCTGCCAAGGCCTCGCGTGAGCGAAGCCCCGAGCCCGCGCTTGCATAGGAGGCGGGGGCGTTCGACCCCGGCCGCACGCAAGAGCTTGCAACCCGATTTGTGGAGGTGTCTCATGAAGGCTCGCGCTATCGCTACGAAGTCGTTTGTTGGTCTCGCCCTGCTTGCCGGCACCGTCGCCAGCGCCCAGGACCAGGAACTGAGCGTCCCCCAGCACGCCAACGTCCAGATGATGATCGAGAGCATCCTGCACGGCGTGCACATGCAGACCGAGGGAGACGGCTGGGAGACCTGCAGCGGCGGCTCGCTGAACATCGAGGGCTTCTTCGATGCCGAGCAGTGGTCGGCCATCGGTCAGGGCGACGCTTGCTCCAGCGGTTTCAATCTCGATTACTTCGGGGATCTGACAGAGACCCCCGATGGCTACGAGTCGACCGTTCAGGGCTTTGGCTCGGTCCGAGATGAGCAGTGGGGCAGCACCATCCTGGGCATCTGGGGCACCGACGCCGACGGCCGGCTGACCACGCTGGACTACGAGGAGGTCGCCGACGATGGCGGCAGCCTCAAGCCCAAGTGGTGGGTGTATGCCGCCGAGATCCTCGTGGGCGGGGCGATCGGCAGCGTGGGCGGCGTCGGCGCGGGCACGGTCGCCGGTGCGGCCGGCGCGATCAACATCTCCAACGCCATCGACAAGAAGGACACGCCCACCAGCGAGCGGCCCACCCGGCCGGGCGAGGGCGTGGCCATCGAGCTCAGCCCGCCCATTGAGAACGACCAGATCGTCGTGGTCGTGCTCGGCACGGGCGAGGTCGCCGGCAACCGGTCCAACCACATCGGCTTCGAGGGACGCTGGGAGATCGACGCCGCCAGCGGCGCCGGCCGTGTGCAGGGCACGCTGACGTTCCGGGACCAGCCCTCGTGCTACGCCGACATGGACGGCGACGGCGCGCTCACCGTCTTCGACTTCCTGGCCTTCCAGAACGCGTTCGCATCGGGCGATGCGACGGCCGACTGCGACGGCGATGGCGCGCTGAGCCTGTTCGACTTCCTGTGCTTCCAGAACGCCTTCGCCGGCGGGTGCTGATCGCACCAGCGCTACCGCATCGAGAAGAAAACCAGCCCGCCGCCGGACGCGACCGCTCTCTCCTTGGCTTCGCGTCCGGCGGCGTTGTTGCGCCATCGATACCCTGTCTGCCATGGCAATCGGGCTCGACCCAACCACGATCATGCGGCTGAACGAACGCCGCCAGCAGGCGGTGATCGCCGAGATCAGCGACGAGCACGAGCGCATTCCCGCGGCCGAGGGCGGCGGCTCCGTCGCGTACAAGCAAGGCGTTGACTGGCTGTGCCAAGCCATCGGTTGCGGGCTCGATGCACCCATCACCGCTGACGGCATCGAACGGGTTGGGCGATTCCTGCGTGCGCGCGGCGCCCGACCGAGCATCGACCTGACCGACCAGTCGGGCGAGGAGGCGTTCGCCATCGTGTCGCGCGCGGGCATGACGCTCGACCACGCCGAGCGGGTGTACGCCATCGACCTGCGTCGAGCCATCGAGCCGCCGGCAGTGCCTGGGCTGCGCATCGAGCCGCTCAACCTGAACGACCACGAAGCCGTCCGGGCGCTCGTGCGCCACCGCGTCGAGGGCTTCGCTCAGCCCGATGAGGAGCCAACCCCCGGCGACGCCGAGGCCGCCGAACGCAGCCAGCGACACCCACGATCCCGAGGATTCTGTGCGTTCGTCGACGGCGAACTGGCGGGTACCTGTGGCATGGAGGTCATCGAGCTCGAGCCGGGTCCCGGGCAAGCCCCCGTACGGCTGGCCTCGCTGTGGGCGGCGGTGGTGGGCGAGCCTTTCCGCCAACGTGGCATCCAGGCGGCGCTCATCGCCCGCCGGCTGCGGCAGGGGCTGGAAGAAGGATGCTCGGTGGGCGTCATCGAGTGCGAGCCGGGCATCGCCACCGAGCGCAACGCCATCCGGCTGGGCTTCTCGCTGGCGTACACCAGGCTTGGATTCAAGGGCCCCGCGCCGGCGGGAACGGTGCCGCCGGACGGTCAATGATTGAGGTCTACCCGGCCCGGCCCCGTGAGGCCCGAGCCCGTGACCCCAAGGAGACGCCGATGAGCCCCGACGTGTTGACCGCTCCCCAGACGCACCAGAGCAGCGATGTGTTCCGCGACGAGGCCCTGCCCCGTCTCGATCTGGCCGCGAAGCACAGCCGGGCGAAGGCCGAGACCGTCGAGCGGCTCAAGCACGCCGAGCGTTTCACCGAGGTGGGCATCCCGGTGCAGATGGACGATGGCACGACCAAGGTGTTCACGGGCTTCCGCTGCCGCTACAACACCGTGCGCGGTCCGGCCAAGGGCGGCATCCGCTACCACCCCGACGTCTCGCCCGCCGAGGTGCGCGCCCTGGCGTTCTGGATGACCTTCAAGTGCGCCACCGTGGGCATCCCGCTGGGCGGCGGCAAGGGCGGCGTCATCGTCGACCCGCGCCAGCTCAGCAAGCGCGAGCTCGAGGGCCTCAGCCGAGGCTACATGCGCGGCATGGCCGACGTGCTGGGCCCGGACATCGACGTGCCCGCCCCGGACGTGTACACCAACGCCACCATCATGGGCTGGATGAGCGACGAGTTCGACACCATCAAGCGTGGCCGCTACCCGGGCGTCATCACCGGCAAGCCCGTCTCGCGCGGCGGCTCGCTCGGCCGCGACGACGCGACCGCGCGCGGCGGGTTCGTGTGCCTGCAAGAGATCGAGTCCAAGCGCGGGTGGAAGCCGGCGGACATCACCATCGCGATCCAGGGCTTCGGCAACGCCGGCCAGCACTTCGCGAAGCTCGCCGCCGATGCGGGCTCCAAGATCGTCGCCGTCAGCGACTCCAAGGGCGGCATCTACGACGAGAACGGCCTGGACGCGCACAAGACCATCCAGACCAAGCTCGACACCGGCCGCCTGCCGGAGGTCGGCCAGAAGGTCTCCAACGAGGAGTTGCTCGAACTGGACGTCGATGTGCTCGTGCCCGCGGCGCTCGAGAACGCCATCACCAGCGAGAACGCCGGCGACGTCAAGGCCAAGGTGCTCATCGAGCTGGCCAACGGCCCGCTGACCAAGGACGCCGACGAGATCCTGTCCAAGTCCGACTGCCTGGTGGTGCCCGACATCCTGGCCAACGCCGGCGGCGTGACCGTCAGCTACTTCGAGTGGTGCCAGAACATCAGCGGCTACTACTGGAACCTCCAGACCGTGCACGAGCGCCTGGGCGAGATCATGTCCAAGGCCTTCAACGACGTGTACGACCTGATGGAGTCCGAAAACATCCCCATGCGGACCGCCTGCTACGCCCACGCCCTGAACCGGCTGGCCGAGGCGATGGAGTAGTTCCCGCTTTTTGTTCGCAAGACAATAGGGTATTTCCCCGTTTGAACGGTGCGCGGCGCGTGACAGATCGGTCTCCGCCGCGCTTCTCTATGGGCAAAGCGACGCGGTTGTGGTATGCTCTGAGGGCCTCAGGAAAGGTGCCAGAGCACACCCAGAGGGGAGCAAGTCCGGCGGTCGGCGAGCCGATGCCGCTGGCAAGAGGAGGACGCGATGAGCAACCGTCAACGATTCCAACTGCTGACCGCCGCGGGCGTGGCCCTGACGCTGGCCGTCACCCCGTCGGTTCTGGCGTTCCAGAACTCGGCCGGCGAGCCCGCCAGCCCGCAGGCAAGGCCGGTCCAGGATCAGGAGAACCAGGGCCAGCCGCGGTTCGAGCTCGACACCCCGGTGATCGAGCTGGGCACCGTGCTGGACGACGAGCCCGCCTCGGGCACGATCCGCTTCCGCAACGCCGGCACTGCGACGCTCAGCGTGCCGGGCGTGAGCACGACCTGCGGCTGCACCGTCACCGAGCTGCCCAAGAACGAGTTCGAGCCCGGCGAGAGCGTCGAGCTCACCGTCACGTTCGACCCGCGCGGCAAGACCGCCGGCGGCCATGAGCAGACCGTGACCTTCCGCACCAACGACCGCGCGAACCCGATGGTCGCCGTCAAGGTGCGCGCCACGGTGCGCCCGCTGGTGACGCTCGAGCCCCAGCAGGTCAACCTGGGCCGCGTCAGCAAGTTCACCCGCAAGGAGTTCCTGGTCAGCCTCACGGGCATGATGTCCGACTTCGAGGCCTACCACGTCACCCTCGTCGGCGAGGGCGCCAAGTACTTCGACGTCGAGGTGCTGGGCACCGACCCCATCAGCCAGGACGGCGAAACGGTCTCGCGGACCGACATCCTCGTATCGCTGCGTGACGATGCCCCCCCCGGCCGCGTGCAGGCCATGGCCGCCATCCGCACCAACGACGAACGCCGCAAGCTGCTGACCGTGCCGGTGACGGCCAACATCGAGGGCGACGTGCTCGTGAACCCCAGCCGCATGTCGCTGGGCACGCTGAGCGCCGGCCGCGAACTCGAGGAGGTCATCGAGGTTCGCCACGGCCGCAACGAGCCTTTCAAGATCACCGGCATCGAACTCCGGCCGCTCCAGCCCACGAACATGTCGGCTATGCCGGTCGAGTTCAGCGTCGAGCCCATCGATGCCGAGGCGGCCGAGGCCGGTAAGCCCTCCGACGGCTACCGCGTGCGGCTGGTCATGCCCGCGATGACCGACGCCGGCCGCGTGCGCGGCAACCTGGTGCTCATGACCGACGTGCCGCTCGAGGGCGAGGTCATGCTGCCCTACGTCGGCCGCGTGGTGGACATGACGGGCGAGTAATCCATGGGTTTCATCGGCCGCGTGGCAATCATCCTGGTGCTGACGACCGCCGCCGCGGCGGTGCACTCGCTGTATACGCCCATCTATCGGGACGTGGCCGACATGCGGTCGCGCGCGCCTCGCACGCCCCCGCCGCAACAGGCCGAGTCGGGCCAGACCGTGGCCCCGCCGACCAGCGAGCAAGCGCCCGAGTTGGAGCGCGACCCTGTGGCGGCCGACTCCGTGCCCGCTCCCGATCCCGTCCGCGATCCGGGTACTGAGCCCGTCGAAGAACTGCCCGACTACTACATCTCCGTCGATCGCGCCTTTGGATACTGGGAAGAAGGCATGGCCTTTGTCGATGCGCGCACCGACGCCGAGCGCGTGGTCGGTACGGTCGAGGGCGCGTTCCACCTCGAGACGCGCAACTTCATCGATGGGTCGGCCATGGGCATCCTCGACAACATGGAGCCGGCGTTCCCGGTCATCGTCTTCTGCGGCGGCGGCGAGTGCGACGCCTCGGAAAACGTCGCCAAGCGTCTGATCGGCTGGGGCTTCAACGAGGTCTACATCATGCACGAGGGCTTCGGCGCGTGGGAAGCCGCCGGGCACCCGACCGAAGCGGTGGGGGGTGGCTAAGTGACCACCGGCCAGCGCATCGATGTTGCCTTCACCCTCTTCGTTCGCCTGTTCCTCGCGGGCGTGTTCGGCTTCGCCGCGTACATGAAACTGCGCAACGAGCCCGCCTCGCAGGCCTTCGCCGAGTCGATCCAGGCCTTCGAGATCTTCGATCCCAAGCAGCACCACCACCTGGTGACGCTGGCGACGTTCGCCGTCCCGTGGGCCGAGGTGCTCTGCGGCTTCTTGATCCTGGTCGGATTGTGGACGAGGGCCGCCGCGTTCACCATGATGGCGGCCCTGGGCGTCTTCATGTGGGCTATCTACTCGGTCATCGCCCGGGGCATGAGCGTCGAGTGCGGCTGCTTCGGCGACTTCAGCTTCCCCTGCGGCGACACCATCGGCATGTGCCAGCTCTGGCGCAACGGCGTGCTGGCGGCGTTGTGCCTGTTCCTGGTCATCCGCGGCGGCGGCCGGGCCTCGTTTGATCGCCTCTTCACCCGCAAGCAGGCCAGGCACGAGGGGCTGGCCCCCGAGGCCCAGCCGGCGACCACCGGCCCCGGCCGGCCGGCTTCCGACGATACGCCCATCGCACTGGACCCTGTCCGTCCGACCCCGCTATCATCTCCGCCCAGCGAGCCGCCGGCCGATAGGCCGCCCAAGCCCCGCTGGGACTGACATTCGATTTCCCTCACCCGTCGCGTCCGCCCACGAGAAGCCCTCGCCGGACGCCCAGAGCCCACGACGGAGGCCAGCATGAGCCGTTTTTCCCGCTTCGGCGGCGGACCCAACAAGAAGAGCGTGATCAAGACCTCCGGCAACGGCGTGACCTACGTCGACTGGAAGGACGCCGACAACCTGCGCCGGATGATGAGCCCCAACGGCAAGATCTACGGCCGCAAGCGTCTGAGCACCACCGCCAAGGAGCAGGCCATGATCGCCCAGGCGATCAAGCGGGCCCGCTTCATGGGCCTGCTGCCCTACACCTCCGCCACGCTCTGATTTCACTCCGAGCATTGGCATGAGCGAAGCCACGTCGCGAACGCGCGACTACACGGGCCTGCTGGCCGCCTGCCGAAGCCTCACCGGCGATCGCGCAGCGCGAATGGCGGGCTTTGTCGATCTGGCGTGGGACGCGCTGTCGGGCGAAGATGTCTCGTGGCTGGGCTTCTACCTGCCCGACCCTGAGAACACCGAGCACATGCTCCTGGGCCCACGGCGTGACAAGCCTGCGTGCTCGCCCATCGGCGTACACGGCGCGTGTGGGCAGTCGTTCACGCAGCATGTGACGCTGGTCGTGCGCGACGTCGCGGCACTGGGCGAGGGCTACGTCGCGTGCGATCCAAAGGACCTGGCCGAACTGGTCATCCCACTCTTCGACGCGCACGGCGAGTGCTGGGGCGTGCTCGACCTGGACAGCTTCAGTCGCGGAGCGTTCACGACGCACGACGCCGACGCGCTGAACGAGTGCCTCGCGGTGGCTGGCCTGACCAGCGACACGCCACCGGCCGCCAAGGTGTTCTGACGTGCCGGGCGGGCGATTGGAACGCAAGCGCGTCCTCGTCACCGGCGCCGCTCGCGGCATCGGCCTGGCGACCGCGCGGGCGTGCGTCGACCAAGGCGCGATGGTCTACCTGAGCGACATCCGCGACGAGGAGGGGGCCAAAGCCGCGGCCGATCTCGGCGCAACGTACCTCCACCTCGACGCCCGCTCGGCGTCGGACTGGGCGGCCGCCCTCGAATCCATCGGCGTCCTCCACGGCCTGGTCAACAACGCCGGCATCACCGGATTCGGCGACGAGAGCCTCGGGCCTCAGGACGCCGAGCACTGCTCGCTCGAAGACTGGCGGGCCGTCCACGCGACCAACCTCGACGGCGTGTTCCTGGGCTGCAAGCACGCGATCGCCGCGATGAAGGCTGGTGGCGGCTCGATCGTCAACATCGCCTCGCGCAGCGGCAAGGTCGGCGTGGGTGGCGCGGCGGCCTACGGCAGCAGCAAGGCGGCGGTCATCAACCACACCCGCTCGGTTGCCCTCTACTGCGCCGAGCGCGGCTACGCGGTGCGCTGCAACGCCATCTCGCCCGGTGCGATCCTCTCGCCCATGTGGGAGGCCCTGCTCGCCCACGCGCCCGATCGCGAGGCGGCCATCGCCGAGTTCGCCGCCGAGGTGCCGCTGCGACGGATGGGTTCGCCCGAGGACGTCGCGAGTCTTGCGGTGTACTTGCTCAGCGACGAGTCCGCGTACGTGACGGGGGCCGAATTCGCCGTCGATGGCGGTCTCACCGCGGGCACGGCGGCGCAACCGAAGAAGTAGCTCCCTCCGCGAGATCAGGACTGCCCGATCGTCAGGTCCGCGCCCTTCAGCCGCTCGGCCGCCATCTTTTCCCACCCACTACCGAGCTCGCCCAGCGGGTCGGGCGGCACGATGTCCACCTTCTTTTCGCCCAGCTTGGCCGTGCCGGCGCGAACGGCGTCCTGGAACGCCAGGCACTCCTTGAGCAGCCGATCGAGGATCTCATCCTCGTTCACGTTGGCGACCTTCTCGCCCTGCACGTAGATGATGCCGCGGCGGTCGCCGGCGAACACCGCCACGTCGGCGCCCTCGGCCTCGCCCGGCCCGTTCACCACGCAGCCCATCACGGCGACCTTCATCGGCACCTGGATGTCGCTGGCCAGCTTGGCACGGACCTCCTGCACGAGGCTGAACAGATCGACCTGGATGCGTCCGCACGTGGGGCAGGCGATCAGCTCGGCCCCGATGCGCTCGCGCAGGCCCAGCGAGTAGAGCAGCTCCAGCCCGTCCTCGACCTCGTAGACGGGATCGTTCGCATAACTGATGCGGATGGTGTCGCCGATGCCGTTGGCGAGCAGGCTGCCGAGCGCCACCACGGAACGGATGCAGCCGGTTTCCTTGGGCCCCGCGTGCGTCACGCCCAGGTGCAGCGGGTGGTCGAAGCGCTTGGAGATCTCGGTGTACGCGTCGATCACCATCGTCGCGTCCATGCTCTTGGCGCTGATGGCCACGTCGTGGAAATCCTGCTCGTAGAAGATGTCCAGGTATTCTTCGAGCTTGGCGATCATGATGGCCAGCATGTAGCCGTGCTTGTGGTCGCTGAAGAAGGCGCCCAGCTCCTTCGCGCGCTTCTGCTTGTCGCGCCGCTCGATGATCGAGCCCTCGTTGACGCCAACGCGGATCGGCAGGCCCGCGTCCTTGCACGCGTTGATCACCTCGATCACCTGCTCGCGGTCGTTGATGTTGCCCGGGTTCAGGCGGATCTTGTGCACGCCCGCTTCGACCGCCTCGAGCGCCCGCTTGAAGTGGAAGTGCACGTCGGCGACGATGGGCACGCTGGTCTGGCTCAGGATCTCCTTGAGCGCCTCGGTGTCCTTCTTCTCGGGCACGGCCACCCGCACCACGTCGGCTCCCGCGGCGTGCAGCTTGTGGATCTCCGCGACGCACTTGTCCACGTCGTGGGTGTAGCCGGCGGTCATGGTCTGGACGCTGACCGGCGCGGGCGTGGTCTGGCGGCCCTTGGAGTCGGGCAGGCCACCGCCCACCTGGACGATGCCGGTCTTGTCATTACCAACGTAGATGGGCTTTGTTGGGCGTCGTGGTTGCATCGCCCAAGTGTACGTTGGCCGCAAGCGACAGGGTCGGTCGCTTCCTCGCGCTGGGGCCAACGCCAATCATCCCGCGTGCTGCTCTACATCGGCATCGACGAGGCGGGCTACGGGCCCATGCTGGGCCCCCTGTGCGTGGGGCTGGCGGCCCTGCGCGTCGACCGCTGGTCGCCCGAGGACGGCGTGCCCGACCTCTGGGAGCGGCTCGAGACCGCCATCTGCCGGGCTCCGCGCGACAAGCGCAAGCGGCTGGCGGTCGCCGACAGCAAGAGGCTGTGCAAGCCGCTGGCCCAGGGCAAGGGCCGCCTGGCCGAGGCCGAGCGCAGCGTGCTGGGCTTCCTGCACGCAAGCGGCGTCACGGCCCCGACCACCGACGCCGAGTTGTTCGCCGCGCTCGGCGCCAACCCCACCAGCCTGGCCTGGTACAACGGCGACCCGCGGCCCTGCCCCGGCCACGCCGACGCGGCCGAGCTGGGCATCGCCGCCAGCGTGCTGGGCCGAGCGATGGCGAGCGCGGGCGTCTCGTGCGAGCTCATGCGTGTGGCGCGCACCGACGAGGTGCGCTTCAACGCCATGATCGCGGGCGGACGCTCCAAGGCCAACACCACCCTGGCCGCCATCGCCGAGCACGCGCCGGCGATCCTGCATCTGATCGAGAACACCATCGATGAGTGTGGTGGTGGTGGTGGGGGCGACGTGCACACGCGCATCGTGCTCGACCGCCAGGGCGGCCGCACGCGCTACGAGGCGGCGCTCAGCCAAGTCTTCGGCCGCCCGCTCACCACGCTGGCCGAGGCCGCCGAAGCAAGCACCTACGCCTTTGCCGACCGACCCGATGTCCGCATCCGCGTGCAGGCCAAGGCCGAGGACGAGCACCTGCCCGTGGCGCTCGCCTCGATGCAGGCCAAGCTCGTGCGCGAGCTGACGATGGAGCGCTTCAACGCGTACTGGCACGAGCGCCGCCCCGAGGTGAAGCCCACCGCCGGCTACGTGACCGACGCCCGCCGCTGGCTGGCCGACATGGAGGGGTCGATCTCCGCGGATGAGCGGCGGGCGATGGTAAGGTTGGCGTAGACGAAAGCCTTGGCGTTCTCGCTCCCTTCGGGTATGTTGTAGCTGCGGAAGAGGAGCCGGCCACGCCGCCAGAGAGGATCGCAGCCATGCATCGAGCAAATCGGAACCGAGCGATTGCCGCGGCCTGCCTTGCCTTGGGCGCGTCGGCCGTACACGCCCAAGACGACCCGCAGATCCTTTTCAGTTCGCCCGGGCCCTGGCGGTCCAACCCGATCAGCGGGGCGGTGATCGACCTTGGGCTGCGCACGGAGCGCGCTTCTTCCCCCGCCGACCTGCTGGCGGCGCTGCGCCGTCAAGAGTGGGACCTGGTCATCATCCGCTGGTTCCCGCCCTATCCGCCCGACGTGTACTTCGAGATCCTCGACGAGCTGACCCTGCACGTGGACACGGGTGGCGCGCTCATGTTCTCGATCGCCGAGCTCGACCGGATGCCCGAGTACTGGCCGCTGCTGGGCATTGCCGGAGCCACAGATCTCAGCCCTCCACTGAGTTTCATCGCCGGTGCGCAACCAGAAACCCATCCCGCAACGAGTGGGATGGCTCCTGGGGATCTGGTGCCTGACGTTGATTACGGAGACGAACTCGTGCTTGGGCCGGAGTCATTCGCGCTCAACGTCTACTTCGATCTGGGAACGCCGGCCATCGTCATGTCTAACAACGGTAGGGTGATTCTCAACGGCCAGCAGTGGGACCAATGGGATGTTGCTTCCGGGATCGATGTGGCGCGTGCTCAGATCCAGTGGCTCTTGGGCTGCCCGGCCGACCTCGACGGCGACGGCGACCTGACGGTGTTCGACTTCTTCGAGTTCCAGAACCGTTTCGACAGCGGCGGGGCCAGCGGCTTCGCGGACTTCGACTATGACGGACAACTGGATGTCTTCGACTTCCTGGAGTTTTTCAACCTGTTCCAGGCCGGATGCGACTAGCACGAGCACGGAGGACAAGAGATGAGCGTACGCCTCCAGGACGGGGCCGCACTCGAGGCCGACTACGCCGTCCACCCGCCCGCGCCGGCCGGTGCTACACCGTCGAACGTGATGCTCATCTTGTTGGCCTCCCAGGCTCGCCGTTACGGGCACCCAACCTCAAACGCGTTGAAGAAGGCAAGGAAGTCGAAGACGTCCAGCCGGCCGTCATAACAAAACCAGTCAGCCGCTGGATCGCCCGCATCGAATAGCCTTTGGAACTCTAGAAAGTCGAACAAGTCGAGCGCACCATCGCGGCTCAAGTCTGAGGGACAGGAGATCAGCCATCGAATGTGCTCGATGGCAACTCGTCGTCCATCCGAAATCGACCATTCCGACCACTCCCACCCATTAACAATGACCTGCCCATTGCGACCCAGAACTGCCGCCACCGTCTCATCGTCGTCAAACACGAAGATGGGCTTTGTATCTACTCCGGGAAGGAGCACGTCTCCGATGTCGTCCAAGATGGGGGGCTCGCCGGAGACCTGAAGGAAGCCGCCGCCGGCCGCGGGGTGGACGGGGACGCGAGCCTCTCGGATGAACTGCTTGGGCTCTGCTATGTCAATGGCCCCCTCTAACCCAAGAAACCGCTGCATGGCCGGCATCTCGTCGAGCTCGGCGAAGTTCACCATCAGCCGCCCGCCTCGGTCCAGGTGCTCCTGGAGCGCGGCGATGACCTGGGCCTCGGTCGCGGGGTCGAGCGCGAAGTACACCCGGATCAGCACCAGCGGGAACTCGGTGCGGTCGAGCTTGATCAAAAAGTCGCCCACCGTGCGCGAGATGTCGCCACGCAGGCCCAGGTCGATCGTCGCCGAGCCCACCGGCCCGCTGTCGAACTCGG
Organism: Phycisphaerales bacterium; assembly: GCA_040219675.1. Taxonomy (GTDB): domain Bacteria; phylum Planctomycetota; class Phycisphaerae; order Phycisphaerales; family UBA1924; genus JAHCJI01. Next base: position 86,465 of record JAVJRZ010000007.1, read on the forward strand.
TCCAGAACAGGAAGTCGGTGCCCTGCGCGCGGGCGCCCGGGGCGCACGTGGCCAGTCCGACCAACGCGATCACGAAGAGCTTCATGGGTCTCACGAGAATCCCTCCGTCCGGCCACGTGGTGTACGGCCCGAGCGTCCCGCCCGTTGCCGCCTGATGGAACACGCGCGGCCCCACGCGGACGCGGAGCCCGGGGCCGTCGGCCCGCACGTTCTCGGAACCCGCCGCGGAGGACCCCAACACCACCCATGCAGCCCCCAACGATTATTCGAACGAGCCGAAAACGCCCATTTCCTCGGCATTCCGCGCGACGCCGCACGCCGGGCGGACTTGCATAACGAACAACCGGACGCTGCGCAAGGCCAACAGAACGATTCTGGAGGCCTCCAGAACGACTCTGTAGGCCCACAGAACCATTCCGGAGGCCCACAGAACGGCGGCGCAGGCCCACAGAATGACCGCGCGGGCCTCCCGAACGGCGGCGCTGGCCTCCAGAATGACCGCGCGGGCCTCCCGAACGGCGGCGCAGGCCCGCGGCATCGCCGCGCGGGGCCACGCCCCCGCCGCGCGGGCCCGCCGCGCCCACGCTCGGCCCGCCGCGCCCACGCTCGGCCCGGCACCGCGGCGCCGCGGCCACGCACGCCCGCGCGGGCCAACGCCGTTGCATCGGCCGGCCCGTTCTGGTATGCTGCGCAGGGAAGGAGCACGAGATGGATACCCGATTATCCAAAGCGGTCATCCTGCTGGCCACCAGCGGGCTCGCGGCCCCGCTGGCCTGGGCCCAGAGCGATCCGCTGGCCGAGCCGTTCCCGCCGGTGTTCGACATCGCCACGCTGCTGCCCGATGGCGGCGGCGACGGCACGCTGGGCAGCGGCTTGGAGGGCAACTGGCGCCGCGCCTGGTTCGGGTGGGCCGTCGCCGGCGCGGGCGACGTCAACGGCGATGGGCTGGCCGACTTTGTCATCGGAGCGCGCGAGGCCGACAGCCGCTTCGACAATGCCGGCCAGGCGTCGGTCTTCTTCGGCACCGGCGGCGGCTTCCCCGCGGCAACCTCGCCGGCCATCCTCATCGGCACCAACGGCTTCCGCTTCAACGCGCTGGGCCCGGGCGATCGCGTGGGCCAGTCGGTCGATGGCGCGGGCGACGTCAACGGCGATGGGCTCGACGACGTCATCATCGGCGCCATGCACGCCGACGACGGACGACCCTACCAATCGGGTGCGGCCTACGTCGTGTTCGGCCGCCGCGATGGCTTCGCGACCGACCTCGATCAGACCGATCTGGACGGCGCTAACGGGTTCGTGTTCGAGGGCACCGTTGAAGGTGGGCAGTGCGGCTACGCGGTGGGCGGCATCGGCGACATCAACGGCGATGGCATCGACGACATCGCCATCGGGGCGAATCTCGCGGGCATCGTCCCGCGCACGCATCGGGGTGAGGTGTACGTCGTGTTCGGCCGCGACGGCGCGTTCCCGCCCACGGTGCGGCCCGAAGACCTGGACGGCGACAACGGCTTTGTCGTGCGATCCACGGGCGCCGGGCGGCTCGGCCAGGGCATCGGCCGCCTGGGCGACATCAACGGCGACGGGCTGGACGACCTGGCCATCGGCGCGCCCTTCGATGTGGCCGAGTCGGGCGTGTACGAGCAGGGCGTCGTCTACGTGGTCTACGGGCGTGGGCCGAGCGACCCATTCCCCCCGATGATCTTCGATTTCGTGATCGCGCCGCCCATCGGGTTCCGCCTGGCGGGCGAGGCGCGGGGCGATCGCGTCGGCTGGGCTCTGGGCGATGCCGGCGACGTGGACGGCGACGGCGTTCACGACATCGCCATCGGTGGCATCAACGCCAGCCCGGGCGGACGCCAGGGCGCGGGCGTGACCTACGTCGTGTACGGCCGCGACGGCGCCGCGGAGCCTTTCGAGAATCTCATCCGGCTGAGAGAACTGGACGGCGTCGATGGCTTCCGTATCGAGGGTGAGGACACCTACGACGTGGCCGGCGCCGTGGCCAGCGCGGGCGGCGACGTCAACGGCGACGGTATCGACGATCTGCTCATCGGCGCGCTGGGGCTCGATCCCTCCGGCCGCCAGGACGCGGGCGGGGCCTACCTGATCTATGGACGCGATGGACGCTTCCCGCCCATCGTCGCGCTGGCCGGCCTTCGCCCGGTCGATGGCGTGCGATTCGACGCGGTCGATGCCGAAGGCATCGCCGGGCGATCCTGCGAGATCGTGGGCGATGTGAACGGTGATGGGGTCGACGACATCCTGATCGGGGCCGAGCAGGCCGAAGCCGGTGGCCGCGATGAAGCGGGCGAAGCCTACCTCATCTATGGCCGCGGCGGTGTGGACCCGTGCCCGGTCGACCTCGACGGCGACGGCTCTCTGACGATCTTCGACTTCCTCGTGTTCCAGGGCTATTTCGCGCTGGGCGACCCACGCGCCGACTTCGACGGCGACGGCGCGCTGACCATCTTCGACTTCCTGGCCTACCAGAACGCCTTCGACCTGGGCTGCCCATAGGCGCATCGGCCCACACCCGCACGCTCCCTACCCTGCCCGCGTGCCCGCCGACGCCCAAAACCCCGAGCGCACCGCCCGCGACGCCCGCTTCCTGGGCGCCGCGGCGCGGCTCGCGCTGCTCGGCCTGGGCCGCGTGGGCGATGGGGCGCTCGTCGGCTGCGTCATCGCGCGGGGGGACCACGTCCTGGGCATGGGCGCCCACCGCCGCTTCGGCGGGCGGCACGCCGAGACGCGGGCGCTCGCCAGCGCGCTCGCCAATCACCACGACGCGCGGGGCGCGACGGCCTACGTCACGCTCGAGCCCTGCGCCCACCAGGGCAAGCAGCCGCCGTGCACCACCGCGCTGATCGACGCCGGCATCGGCGAGGTCGTGTACGCCGCGGGCGACCCCAACGAGGTGGCTAAGGGCGGCGCCGAGGTGCTTGGGGCCGCCGGCGTGACGGTGCGCCGCTCGGCCGCGAGCGCGCTGGCCATCGCCGTGAGTGCCCCCTTCCGCCAGCGCGTGGTGGAGGGAAGGCCGTGGGTCATCGCCAAGTGGGCGCAGACGCTCGACGGCCGCATCGCCACCCGCGCGGGCGACAGCCAGTGGATCTCCAGCGCCAGCTCGCGCCGCCGCGTGCACGCCCTGCGCGGCCGCGTGGACGCCATCCTCACCGGCATGGGCACGGTCATGGCCGACGACCCGGCGCTGACCGTCCGCCACGGCAGGCCGCGCACCACGCCGATGCGCATCGTGCTCGACCCGGACCTGGACATCCCCCTGGACCGCCAGCTCGTGCGCACGGCGCGGGACGTGCCGACCATCGTGTGCTGCGAAGAGAAGCTCGCGCGAAGCGGCATCAGCGAGACCAAGCGCGCCGAGCTGGCCAAGGCCGGCGTGCGCATCCTGCCATGCCCGGCCAACGCGAACGGCAACGGCCGGCTCGACCTGCGCGCGACGATGCAACGCCTGTACTCGGCCTTCGGCATCACCACGGTGCTGGTCGAGGGCGGGGCCGGCCTGCTGGGTTCTCTGTTCGAGGCCGACGTCGTCGACACGGCCATCGCCTACATCGCGCCGTTGCTGCTGGGCGATGAATTGGCCCGCTCGGTGGCGGTGGGGCGGGTGGCGCCCGCGCTGTCCTCGGGCGTGAAGCTGCGATTGGCCCGCGTCCGCCGCGTGGGCGAGGACGTGGAACTGACCTATTGCCGGTCGGGCGTCGACGACGCGGCAACCGGCGGCCACGACGCGAGCTGAGGCTGCACCTCGAAGGCCGTGCGCGCCCCCTCGGCCTCGACGAAGAGCGCCGTGCCCGCCTGGGCGTGCGCGGTGCGCACCTGGGCCAGCGCGATGGGCGCAGCGCTGAGCATCGGCGCGATGGTCGAGCTGGTGACGTTGCCGATCGCCTTGTCGCCCCGAGCGTCGGCATAGATCGACGCACGCTCGGCCGGCAAGCGCGGCGCCTGCCCCTCGGCCAAGCGCAGCGCCACGAGCACCTGCTTGGGCTTGCCCAGGCTCTGAATCCGCGCCACGACCTCCTGGCCCAGGTAGCAGCCCTTGGTAAACGACACGCGGTCGTGCAGCACGCCGGTCTCGGCCGGCAGGCTCTCGCTGCTGAAGTCGATCTGGAACAGCGGCCAGCCGGCCTCGATCCTGGCGATGTTGTACGCCAGCCAGCCGCACGGGCGCACGCCCTTCACGCCCGCCAGCCGCTCGTAGACCGTGCGCGCCGCGTCAGCGGGCATCGTGAGCACCAGCCCCACCTCGCCCGCGCTGTCCTCGCGCTCGACCAGCACGCTCGCGCCCGCGACCATGACCGTCATCGCGCGCCCGGGCTCCAGGCCCACGTGCTCGTCGGTGTCGGCGACGGCCATAAGCGCCTGCGCCGCCCGCGGGCCGTGCAGCGCCAGGCGGTGCAGCGTCTCGGTCGCGTCGGCCAGCGTGACGTCCTCGGCGAAGACAAACTCGGCCAGCGCCTCGGCCGTCGCGGCGGCCACCAGCGCGTCGGCGGCCATGCGCAGCCGCCCACCGTCGTCCACCAGCCGCAGGTCGGCGTCGATGCGGCCCTTGCGGTTCAGCCAGAAGCTGCGGACGGAGGCCATCGGCTCGAGCGTCCTGAGTTCCTGGGTCAGCAGGTTGTTCAAGAAGCCGATGCGATCGGCGCCTGTTGCCTCGATCGTGCCCGACTGGGGCAGGTCGACCAACGCACAGCCCTTGCGGATGGCCGCGTACTCGAGCTCGACGTGCTCGAAGGCCATGGGCACCAGGAGCCCGCGCTGCGGGTCGCCGTAGGGGTGCAGGTGGGCCTCCTGCTCGTGGTAGATCTCCAGCATGGGGCTTCGCGTGGCCATGGAACATGCTAAGCCGCCCCCGCCGCGCGACGGTACACTGGTGGCCCATCGGCGGCCGAAAACCCCCGGAAGGAGCGTGATTGCCGTGAAAGACGACCTGAACATCGACCTGCTCAAGCGCCTGTGCGAGACCCCCGGCGTGCCCGGACGCGAGGAGCGCGTCCGCGCGCTGATCGAAGAGGAGGTCCAGGGCCTCTTCGACGAGATGTACACCGACGCCATGGGCTCGCTCATCTGCACGCGCCACCCGCGGCCCAAGGGTGGGTCGTCGGGCAAGAAGACCACGAAGAAGAAGCCTGCCTCGAGCAAGGCCGACGCCAAGCGCGTCATGATCCTCAGCCACATGGACGAGATCGGCTTCTACGTCAGCCACATCGACGACAAGGGCTTCATCCGCCTCAACCCCGCCGGCGGCTTCGACACCCGCAACCTCTTCAGCCGCCGCGTGCTGGTGTGCACCAGCGGCGGAGACCTCAAGGCCGTCATGAACCCCGGCGGTCGGCCCATCCACATCTCCAGCCCCGAAGAGCGCAACAAGGTCCCCGAGGTCAAGGACTTCTTCGTCGACACGGGCATGCCCGCCGACGAGGTGAAGGAGAAGGTCCGCATCGGCGACTACGTCGTCATGGACGAGCCGCTGATCGAGATCGGCACCAAGGTCGTCAGCAAGGCGCTCGACAACCGCTTCGCCTGCTGGCTGGGCATCGAGAGCATCCGCAAGTTGCACAAGAGCGGCACGGGCCATAACTGCGAAGTCGTCGTCGCCTTCACCACGCAGGAGGAGGTCGGCCTGCGCGGCGCCAAGACCGCCAGCTACGCCGTCAAGCCCGATATCGGCCTGGGTATCGACGTCTCGCTCTCCTGTGACACCCCCGGCGTGCCCGAGGCCGAGGCCGTCAACCAGCACGGCAAGGGCTTTGGCCTGCACATCCAGGACGCCAGCTTCATCGCCAACTACGAGCTCGTCGACCAGATCGAGTCGATCGCCAAGAAGAAGCGCATCGCCTACCAGCGCACCATCCTGGCGCGCGGCGGGCAGGATGGCGCCGCCGCCCAGCAGGCCGCCGCGGGCGCCAAGGCCGTGGGCATCGTCTGCGGCACGCGCTACATCCACACCGTAACCGAGATGATCGATCGTCGCGACCTGGGTGCGGCGCGAGACATCGTGGCCGCGGCGTTGGCCGTGCTCTGATCTCGCCGAGCGTCCGGGATTCACACAACGACAAAGGCCCACGCGAAGTCGCGTGGGCCTTGTTGCGTCGCAGCGTCTTCGCCCGATCGCTCAGATCATCGTCGTCATCGACTCGATGACCCGCAGCGCCTCGCGGGCCGGGAAGGGCTTGCGCAGGAAGGCGTCAAAGCCCTGGCTCTGCACGCCCTGGGCCTGGCCGTCAGTCAGGCGGTTGCTCATGGCGATGATGCGGGTCATGGCCAGCGCGTCGTTGGATCGCACCATCTGGACGACCTGCTGGGCCTCGTTCTCGCCCAGGTGCATGTCCAGCAGCAGCACATGCGGGCGCAGCTTCTCGCAGAGCATGCCCGCCTGGAAGCTCGTCGACGCCGTGTGCACCTCGTAATCGGTCTGCTCGGCGATGATGCTGCCCAGGCTCTCGGTCACCGCCGTGTCGGTGTCGACCAGCAGCACGCGGGTGCCCGTGGTCTTCAGGCCGTCCAGCGGCATGCGGTGCTTCTTCATGAACTTGACGAGGGCGGGCAACGGGATCCGGCGGTCCTTCGACCCTGGGATCCGATAACCTTCCAGCTCGCCGGAATCAAACCACTTGCTCACCGTGCGCGGGGCGACCTTGCAGATCTCCGCCACTTCCCCGGTTGTCAGCACGTCCTTCTCGAACGGCATCGGCTCACCTCACATCCCTAACCCGGCGCTCCAAGCGCTGGTACCTGCTGCGGACGTGTCTGGGATCGGTTGCAGGGGTCTCACGCTTGACGCCAGAACTGCCAGTTGGGGCGTAAATCCTTCCATTTCTGTGGTTTAGGCAATCGTTCTCGCCCCTTGGCAGCCGTTCTGGGACGCGCCGGCTGGCTATCGGCTGTAGCCCTGTGCCGGGTTTGGCGTCCCCCCAGCATGGGGCCCGCCGGCCCGGTTGCCCTGCGATCGATGCATCCGCCAGCGCCCGCAACCGTACCGATACCCACCGCGGCCCGGCCTCGATATCGGAAGCTGCCTTCCCGGCGACGGTGGTCTACCCTCTCGACCCCGACCGGACGGGCCCAAAGGCTCCCGTGGGGTTGGTGTGGCGATTGACTGGCCCCCGACGACCGATCATCTAGAGGAGTGCAGCTCGTGCCCATGTTCTCGCGATCGACCCTGCCCACCTTCGCTGGCTGCCTCGCGCTGGCCGTTGCGTCCCATCTGGCTAGCCCTGCCCTGGCGCAGGATGGTCCCGATCGGCTCTCCGACCGCCAGTTGCTCGATGAGTTCATCCACTTCGTGTTCATCGATCGCGACGACGTCGCGGCCGACTACGCGGCCCAGCTTCTCGGGCGTGGCCTGGAGCCCCGCGATTTCGTCGACCTCATCGAGGGCGCCGGCCTGGAAGACCGATTCGACCGCGCGGTGAGCGAAGCCATCCGTTCGGGCCTGGCCGAGAGCCAGGCCGCGTCGCTCCGCCGGCTCTACAGCGAGGGCCGGCTCCAGCGCTCGCGAGACCCGCAAGAGATCGCCCAGAACATCGCCATGCTCACCGGTCCGCTGCGCGGCCGGCTGATCGCCAAGGAGCGGCTCGTCGCTGCGGGCGAGTACGCCGTGCCCCAGTTGCTCCGTGTTATCGACGAGGGCGCCGATCCCGCCTTGATCCGCGAGGTCCGCGCCGTGCTGGTGCAGTTGGGCCAGCAGGCCGTCATGCCGCTGAGCATCGCGCTCCGCGACGCGGCGCCGCAAACCCAGCGCGCCATCGCCGACCTGCTGGGCCAGATCGGCTACGACACCGCCGCCCCCTTCCTGGCCGAGGTCGCCCAGACCTCCGCCAACACCCCGGTGCGCGAAGCCGCCAGCCGGGCCCTCGAGAGCGTGATCGATGCGCAGGGCGCTTCGGCCCATGAGCTCTATGTCCGCATCGCCGAGAACTTCTCGGCCGAAGAGGCAGGCGTCACCAGCTTCCCCGGCGAGGCGGCCCAGCCCGTGTGGACCTATGAGCCCACCGCCGGCGGCCTGATCTTCGCCTCGGTGCCCACGCCCGTGTACCACGAGATGATGGCGATGCGCCTGAGCGAGGACTCGCTCCGCCTGGTGCGGCGCCCCAACGCTGCCGCGGCGGCGCTCTGGGTCGCGTCTTACCTGCGGCTGGACATCGAACGCCCGCAGGACGCCAACCTCGACCTGGGCCTGCGTGAGCCGATGTACTACGCCGTAGCCTCGGGCTCGACCATCGCCCAGAACGTGCTCGCCCGGGCCCTGCAGACCAGCAACACCCAACTCGCTCGCAAGGCGATCGAAGCGATCGGCAAGACCGCCGGCGGCCAAGACCTGTGGGTCGCTTCCACCGGTTCGGCCCAGCCCATGGTCGAGTCGCTGACCTACCCCAACCGCCGCGTGCAGTACGAGGCCGCCCTGGCCTTCGCCGCCGCCCAGCCCAACCAGCCGTTCGATCGCAGCGACCTGATCGCGCCCATCCTCGCTTCTTCGATCCGCGGCGCCACCGATCGCTACGCCCTGGTGGTGGCCAGCGATCCCGAAGTCGGCCGCGGGCTCCAGCGCATGCTCGAGGGCATGGGCTACCGCGTCAGCCCGGCGGGCGAATCGCTCGATTCGCTCCGCGAGGAGTACGAGGCCGCCGCCAGCGTCGACCTGGTCGTCGCCAGCCTGCCGCTCGACCAGTCCGTGGGCCTCGTGTCTCAGATGGAAGCCACCGGTCGTCTGATGGCCGCCCCCCTGCTCATGCTTTCCGGCGGAGCCGACGAGATCGAACTGCGTCGCCGCTACGGCACCGAGCGCTCCATCGCGATCCGCACCGCGGGCCTGCGGAGCGAGCAGATGCGCGCCACGATCGATGACCTCGTCGAGCGGACGCTGGGCGGGCCGATCTCCGAAGAAGAGGCGACTATCTACGCCGCCCTGGCCATCGATGCCCTGCTCGAACTGGCGATCTCCGAGAACACCGTCATCATCGCTTCCGACGCCACCACGCAACTGGTCCAGGCCCTGGAGCAGGACGAGGGCCTGCTCGAGCTTCGCCTGGCCGAACTGCTGAGCTGGATCGAGAGGCCCGACGCCCAGCAGGCGATCTTCGATCGCGCCATCCAGGCCCAGGGCGCCCAGCGCGTGGCCTTGCTCGGCCATGCCGCCCACTCCGCTCGCCGGAACGGCAACCAGCTCCTCGAGCGGCAGATCCAGCGTTTGCTCCAGATCGCCCGCGACGGCAACGACGCCGAGGCCATCGCCGCCGCTGCCCTCCTGGGCGCTCTGGGCGTGCCCAGCGATGACCTCGCCGGCCTGATCCTCGACGCCCGCGGCTCCTGAGCCAGCCCGGCCAACCTGTTGCCCACCAACCCAAGCGAGCGCTTGGGTTTTTTTACGCGCTGCTCGCATCCGATAACGCCGGATCGCCCGCGATGCTCCCGTCCAGCACGACCAGCCCGCACAACCGGCCGCCCGTCCCACTGGCGGACGCTCAACAAGGGGATTGAAGCCGCGCCATTTCCGATGCTCTCCTTGGCCGCGGCCGGCATGGTGCCCGTCGCGGACCTTGACAGAAGGTCGCCCGCGCGAGCGTGACGACGCGATGCCGAATGGTTCGGCGAGAGCTCGGGCGGCGGGTACCCCAGGAGGGCACGCATCATGCGCGCACAAGTTCGTAAGGCATTCACGCTTGTTGAAATTCTGATCGTTGTGGTGATCCTCGGCATCCTGGCCGCGATCGTCATCCCCCAGTTCACCAGCGCCAGTGAGGACGCCCAGGTGAGCAGCGCCGAGAGCCAGCTCCAGACGGTTCGCAACCAGATCGAGCTGTTCCGCGTTCGCAACAACGGCACGCCCCCGGCTGCCGCTGACCTCTTCACCGATGAGGGCCTCACCGAGCCGGCCGGCGGCTGGAGCAGTATCGTGAACGCGGACTACCTCCGCGTCGCTCCGGTCAACCCCCGCACCGGCACCAGCACCATCGCCGCTGGCACCGCCGCTCCGACCGCTGCCGTCGCCGCTGGCGACGATGGTTGGATCTACGACGAGGCCACCGGCCGGATCTGGATGAACGGCTTCGACGAGACCGCCGGCGCCTGGATCCCGTAATCGATTCAGCGTTTCGTGACTTTCCGTCCGCCCGGGGTGAGAGCCCCTGGCGGGCTTTGGCGGGATGCAGGGATAAGGACGGAGGTTCGGGCATGGCCAAGCCGCGTGCCGCATTCACGCTCGTGGAGATCCTCATCGTGGTGGTCATCCTGGCCATCCTGGCGGCGATCGTCGTGCCGCAGATGGTCGGCGCGCAATCCGAGAGCCAGGTCAACGCCACGCTCTACGACCTGGGCAAGGTCCGCCGCCACCTGGTGGTCTACCACGCCCGCAACGATGAGTACCCCGCCATCACCGCGGGCGATGGCACCTGGGGCGAGATCGTGGGTGACACCACGAACTACCTCATGTCGGCGCCCGTGAACTCGTGGGTGGGTGGCGACAACCGTCGTGCCCTCATCCTGCGCGACTCGCCCGACACGGCCTATCAGTCCGACCATGGCTGGATCTTCGACCCCAACACCGGCAGCGTCTGGGCCGGCGGTTTCTCGGGCGAGGACGTGCCCTTCGATCGCACGCCTTGAATGGTCGAAACCAAGGAACATCACATGCTCGCCCGCGCGTACACGCTCATCGAAGTCCTGGTTGTGGTCGCCATCCTTGGCACCGCTGCGGCCATCGTGGTCCCTTCGCTGAGTTCGGCCGGCAATCTGCGCGTGCAGACCGCCGTCCGAGAGGTCGTGTCCGACATCACCTACGCGCAGTCTGACGCGGTGGCCTACCAGGCTCGCCGGGCGATCATCTTCTACGAGGGTGAGGGCCGCTACGTCCTCTGCGAGGTCCGCGGCTCGGTGATCGACCCCGATGTCGACGCCCTGTTCGATCGAACGCGTGACGGCAACCGCTACGAGGTGATCTTCGACGAAGAGAACACCGGGGGCGCCGCCATCATCGAGGTCAACTTCGATGGCGATAATGTGCTGATCTTCGACGAACTGGGCGGGCCCGTGGAGACCGCCGACGGAGACCGGCCCAGCTCGGGCGGGTTCCTGCGCATCCGCGACGCCATCGGGCAGACCTTCCGCATCGAGGTCGAGGCCTACACCGGCCGCGTGATCGTCGAGCGCGAGTGATCGCCAAGCCAGCCGGCTAGCCCCAACTGAATTCGGGCCGCTCACCAGCCGACATATCGAGTCGGAGGTAAGCATTTATGCCCAGCAACACCCGTCGGATCCAGCTTCCCACCCGCGGCCCCGTGGCCGGCGTTTTGGGACGTTCGGGCATGGGCATCGCCCTGGCGGTCCTCCTCTTCACGGCGCTCATCTGGCTCCGGCTTCGGCTGGTGACCGACGTGCCCCGCCAGGCCTACGCCGACCCCAAGCCGCAAGAGCAGCGTCAGGCCGCCGATCCGAGCGACCCCGCGCGTGAGTCGCTCGAAGACCCCCGCTGAACCAAGCCACGCAGCCCACACAACCGGCAGGCCTTGCCCACTCGGCGCAGGCTGGCCGGTTGTGCCGTTTTGTCGTGCTCGAACGGAAAGTGGGGGTGTTGGAGCGTCGAGGAATGGAATGGAATGTTGCCAGTGGCGTGCCGCCGGGCCGCTACGCAGGGGCAATGGACTGACACACCGCGGATCGAGGAAACACCCATTATGACGGCTCAAAGCAACAAGCACACCGCGTCGAACAACTCCGTGACGCTGACCACCGCCTCGGCTGCGGCGCTTGGCGCCTTGGCCGGCACGCCCGCCACGCTCGCGCAGGCCGGTGACGCGTTCTCGCTCCAGAAGACCCCCGAGCTGATCTCGCCGGACAGCAAGAGCCAGGGCGAAGGCGCCAAGGTTCCCGTGCAGGGCGAGATCAAGGTCGACGAGCACCTCATCGTCGACCTGCACGTCGTCGACGAGGAACTCGCTGACGTGCTCCAGATGCTCTCCATCCAGAGCCAGCGCAACATCGTTGCCAGCCGCAACGTTGCCGCCACGGTCACCGCCACCCTCTACGGCGTGACCTTCTACGAGGCCCTGGACGCCATCCTCCACGTCAACGGCTTCGGCTACATCGAGGAAGGCAACTTCATCTACGTGTACACGGCCGAGGAGATCCAGCGGCTCATCGAGTCCAGCCGCGAGCGTGTCTCGGCGGTCATCCCGCTGGACTACATCAACTCGAGCGACGCCGCCGAGTTTGCCCAGGCCCTGCTCAGCGAGAACGGGCAGATCAAGGCGCCGGGCAAGACCGCCCCGTTCCAGATCCCCGATAGCGCCCCGGTTGGCGCCGACGACCTGGCCACCGAGGCCTTCATCGTCGTCGTCGACTTCGAGGAGAACGTCGAGGCCATCCGCGAGCTGCTGGCGCAGATCGACACCAAGCCCAGCCAGGTCCTCGTCGAGGCGACCATCCTCCAGGCGGCGCTGACCGAGAACAACGCCTTCGGCGTCGACTTCTCGATCATCGGCAGCCTGAACTTCGGCGACTTCCTCGGAGGCCCGCTCAGCGCGGTCGACAACCTGATCAGCGGTCAGGGCGAGGACGTCAACGGCAACCCCACTCAGGTGCCCGGCGGCAACAACCGCAGCGCCAACGCAACGCAGTCGACCGTCGGCCGGACCGATGGCCCAGCCTCGCTGAAGGTGGGTCTCGTGCAGGGCGACTTTGCCGCCTTCCTCCGCGTGCTCGATGAGGTCACCGACACGACCATCATCGCCCGCCCGAAGGTGCTCACGCTCAACCGCCAGCCGGCGCGCGTGCTCGTCGGTGAGCGCGTGGGCTATCTGAGCAGCACCACGACGCAGACTGGCACGACCCAGACCGTCGAGTTCCTCGATACCGGTACCCAGCTCTACTTCCGCCCCTTCGTCTCGCGTGACGGGCTCATCCGCATGGAGCTCAAGCCGCAGGTCTCCGAGGCGGTCATCCGCGACGCCACCGACTCGGGTGGCGCCTCGGTCACCATCCCCGACGAGACCACCAACGAGCTGACCGCCAACGTCATGGTCCGCGATGGGCAGACCATCGTGCTCGGTGGCCTCTTCCGCGAGCGGACGCAGTACACCCGCCGCCAGGTGCCCTGGATCGCCGACCTGCCGTTCATCGGTGCGCCGTTCCGCGGCCGCGAGGACAGCACCGACCGGGCCGAGATCATCTTCATGATCACGCCCACGATCATCAACGACCAGATCGTCTCCGAGCACGCCGAGCGCGCCAAGAGCCTGATCGACAGCGCCGTGTCCGGCACCCGCGAGGGCCTGCTGCCCTTCAGCCGCGACAAGCAGGCCTCCCGCCTGCTCGTCGAGGCCCAGCAGTACGCCGCCGATGGCAAGACCAAGAAGGCCCTGTACTGCGTGCGTCGCTCGCTTTCGCTGAACCCCAACCAGCCCCAGGCCCGCCTGCTGCTCGAGCGTCTGACCACCAAGACGCGCACCTGGCCGGCCCAGAGCGTCCTCCAGAGCACCTTCGACACCGAGATGGACCTCTATCTCGATCAGCACGGCGAGATGTTCGTGCCCACCCCGGTCGAGACCGAGGACGAGATGACCTTCCTCGAGGTCGAGGGCACCGACACGGTGATCGCCGACATCGAGACCACCACCGGCGACGAGGTCGAGCCCACCGACGAGGTGGTGGATGTGGTCGCCGGCGACGACGCCGACATCATCGATGAGCCGGTCGAGGACGACGCGACCGAAGTGGTGGCCGCCGGAAGCGATGACGAGTTCATCGATGGCGACACCGCCGAAGACGGTTCGTCCATCGAACTCGCCGAGGCGACCGACACCGCCGAAGGCCAGGAAGCTGAACTCGAGATCGATCCCGCCGTCGCTCAGGCCGAGGCCGACGCGGCATCCGAGGCGTCCTTCGACGAGGCCGAGCTGGCCAGCGCCCGCGACATCGAAACGCCCTCGAGCGAGAGCGCCTTCGAGGACTCGGACTGGATCGCCAGCCTCGCGCAGGCCGAGATTGGCGCCGCCGCCGCCAACGCGCCCGAGTTGGCCGAGGAGGGCGAACTCGCCGAGACGACCGAGACAGCCGAGGCCGACCAGACCGAAGAGGTCGAGCAGGCCGAGGCTCCCGCCATCGTCTTCGATGCCCAGGCTCGCACCTTCGACATCAACGTGCAGGACGCCGCCCTGCCCACGCTGCTCCGCGACCTGTCCACGCAGGCCCGCCGCAGCATCATCGTGGCGCCCGAGGTGGCCGGCACGGTCAGCGCCTCGCTCTTCGGCCTCTCGCTCGAGGAGTCGCTGGCGGCCATCCTTCCTTCGCAGGGCTACGGCTTCGTCGAGGACGGCAAGGTCATCCGGGTCCTGTCGGTCGAGACCATCGCGGCCCAGCAGCTCGCCGCGGCCGAGGCGCTCGCCCAGGCCGAGAGCGAGCAACAGCGTGACGACGTGGTCGGCCTGACCGGCCAGGACGCCCAGCCGACCATCGACGCGACAGACGTGGCCTCGACTCCCGAGTTGGCCGCCGCCGAAGGCCCGGCCACCACGGTCGATCAGCCGCTGTCGCTCGATACCGCCGAAGGCGAAACCGACACGCTCGAGGTCGCCAGCGGCGAGGAGACCGTCGAGGACTTCTCGGCCGAGACCGACACCAGCGGTGAGGCCGACCTGGAGCTGGCCATCGACTTCGATGAGCCCAGCCCGATCGAGGATCAGATCGACGACACCCTGACCGACGCGCTGCTGAGCTCGCTGAGCTTCAACAGCTTCGAGTGGAAGCCCTCGGTCTCCCGCGATGGCTTCACCGAGCCCACCAGTTGGACCATGGGCGAACCGTCGTTCGAGGAAGCTTCGCCCGCCGAGGGCCAGACCGACTTCGATGGGTCGGCCGCCGACAGCAGCGACGCGACCGACGCTCCCGAAGACGCCGGCGAAACCGCCGAGCCCGTCGAAGCCACGCCCGCGGCGACCGGGGCGTCGTCCGAGAACGGCACCCAGGACTCATAACTCCCCTTTCCCCACCCGGTGCGCGCCGGGTGGGTTCAGCGTGGGCCCAAATGGGCCGAAGGTACTGATGAATCGGACGCGGGGCGAACCACGCGTCCACGAGCCCGGCCCCGCCAAAGCACTACAGCCAAGGCGGGCGGCCAAAGGACGCACCAGGATGCAAAGCATGCGACACAACAGCACGATCAACCGCACAGCCAAGCTCGCCCTCCTCGCCGGAGCCGTGGTCGGCGTCATGACCCTCACCGGCTGCTCGGGCAATGGCAAGACCTCCGCCGAGGCCCGCAACGCCGCCGCCGAGCGCATGGCCGGCATGAAGAGCGGCACCGAGTGGGACATGGCCCGCCAGGCCTTCCTCTCGGGCGATCCCGAGAAGGCCCTGGAGCACATCGATCGCTCGATCGCCCTGAACGACTCGGTCGTCCGCTCGCACGTGCTCCGCGGTCGGATCACGATGGAGCTGGGCAACTTCGAGGAGGCCATGAGCTCCCTGGGCAAGGCCGAGATCATCGACCCCGAAGACGTCGACACCCAGTACTTCCTGGGCGTGGCCTTCGAGCGCATTGGTGAAAAGGAGAGTGCGATGGAACGCTACCAGCGCGCCGCCGAGCTGGATACCGCCCGCGCCATCTACGCGGTCGCCGCCGCCGAGATGCTCATCGACATCGGCCGCACCGACGACGCCGAGAGCTACCTCAAGGACCGTCTGGACCTGTACCGCCACAACGCCGGCATCCGCCAGACGCTGGGCCACATCGCCATGATGCGTGAGGACCCCGAGCAGGCCGCCGCGTGGTTCACCGAGGCCCGCTTCCTTGCGCCCGATGACCCCGGCGTGCAGGAAGACCTCGCCCGCGCCGAGCTCTCCGCCGGCAGGTACGCCGAGGCCGAGTTCAACCTGGCCGAGCTCCTGAGCAACAAGGAGTTCGAGAACCGCCGCGACCTCAAGCACATGCGCGCCCGCTGCCTCATCGAGGTCGACCGCCCGGTCGAGGCCCGCGACGTGCTCGTCAGCCTGACCGACACCGACGGCGGCGAGAAGGACCTGGACGCCTGGATCCAGCTCGGCCACGTCAGCTACCAGCTCCGTGACATGGGCCGCGTCCGCCGCGCCGCCAGCCGCGTGATCGCGCTGGCGCCCCAGCGCAGCGAGGGCTACCTGCTCCGCGCCTTGCAGCAGCGTGGCACGGGCGACCTCGACGGCGCCCTGTCCAGCCTCGACCTGGCCATCCAGCGCAGCGAGACCGATCCCTCGCCATTGATTCTCCGGGGCTTGATCGCCCAGCAGGCCGACATGCCGGGTCTGGCGCGATCGAGCTTCGAGGCCGCCCAGAAGCTGGACCCCTCCAACGAGACCGTCACTCGCATGATCGCGGCCCTCGACGCCCAGTACGCCGAGACGTTCGCCACCGTGCCCGACGACGGCCAGTAAAGCGCACTTACACGGTTCGGACGTCGGCGATCTCGCCGCGCACCGAACGCACACCGCGGTACTCTTCGACCCTGGGCGTGATCACCACGTCCAGGGTCGCGCCGTTTCGGATGCGCTCGGCGTGGCGGCCCCATTGCCAGCCCACGAGCTTCATCGTCCGGCCGCCATCGTCGCGCACCAGCAGCGAGAAGTGGGCCTGGCTCGAGCCCATGAGCATCGGGGCCGAGCACACCCTGACCCCGTCCAGCAAGAGCCGCGGCGTGGGGTTGCCCCGGCCAAACGGCCCGAGCTTCTCCATCGTGCGCACGGTCGATTCGTCGAGCTCCTGCATCGACGCGTGGGCGTCGATGGCCAGCACCGGTGTCAGGTCGTCCACCGTCAGCGATGCGTTCGCGTGGGCCACCAGCGCCGCGGCGAACGCCTCAAGCCGCGTCGGGCACACCCTGAGCCCGATCGCCACATCGTGCCCGCCGAAGCCCAGGGTCTCGTGCTCGCACGCGGCCACGGCGCCATGCAGGTTGAAGCCCGGGATGCTCCGCCCGCTGCCCTTGCACACGTCCGCGTCGCGCTGCATGAGGATGGTGGGCCGGTTGTAGCGTTCGACGAGCCGCGAGCAGGCAATGCCAATGACCCCCGCGTGCCAAGCCTCGCTGGCAAGCACGATGGCCCGATGATCATCGCGGTCCATGCCCCGCCGCTCGACCTCGGCGCACGCTTCCTCGACGATGCGCCGCTCGATGGACTGGCGCTGCTGATTCAACTCATCCATCGTGTCGCAGATGGCCGAGATGCGGTCCTCGTCGCTGGTGGTCAGGAGCTCGAACGCCTCGCCCGCGTCGGCCACACGCCCCAGCGCATTGATCCGCGGGCCAAGCCGGAAGCCCAGGTCCCCCACGCTGACGGGGCGCGCCTCGCGCACGCACCGGGCGGCCAACTCGGCCAGCCCGCGGACGCCCGTCCGCCGCATGAGCGCCAGGCCGTGCGTCACCAGCGTGCGGTTCTCGTCGATCAGCGGCGAGACGTCGGCCACCGTGCCCAGCGCCGCCATGGGCAGCAGATCGAGCAGCAGCGCGCGCACCCTCGCTTCGGCCCGCCCGCCCTCGCCGGCCATCGTCGCCATCCGCCACGCCAGCTTGTACGCCACGCCGGCCCCGCAAAGGCCCGAAAACGGGTACGCCGAGTCGGGTCGGCCGGGATGCACCACGGCGTCGGCCGCCGGCAGGTCCTCGACGGCGGCGGGGGGGTTGTGGTGATCGGTAATGATCAGCCGGGCCCCCAGTTCCCGTGCCCGCAGCGCGGGCTCGATGGCGGTGATGCCGCAGTCGACCGTGACGATCACCCGCGCCCCGCGATCGACCAGGGCCTCGATGGCGTGGGTGTGCACGCCGTAGCCCTCGTTCATCCGGTGGGGCACGTAGTGCAGCAGCGTGGCCTGAGGGCACAAGGCCGCCAGCACATGGTGCAGGATGGCCGACCCCGTCGTGCCGTCCACGTCGTAGTCGCCATAGATGGCAATGGTCTCGCCCGCCCGCCCGGCCTCGAGCAGCATGGCGGCGGCCGAATCCAGATCGGGAATGCCCGAAGGGTCGTGCAGGCCCGTCAGCTTGGGCTCCAGATCACCCGCCGCAAGCCAGGGCCGGCCAGCGAGCACACGGGCCACCAGGGGCGGCAGGCCGGGTTCCAGCGGGCCCGAAGGCTCCGGGAGGCGCCACCGCCGGGTGAGCCCGCGTGGGGCAATTGTCGTCTGGGTGGCGGCGGCGGGGGGCATCGGTGGTAGACTAGTCGGCAGCCGACAAAAGCCAACGCCACCTTCGGCCAAAAACACCCCCGGGAGGCCCATGGTCAAGCTCAACAAGATCTACACCCGCACCGGCGACGACGGCACCACCGGCCTGGGCGACGGCGCCCGCGTGGCCAAGGCCGACCCCAGGGTCGAGGCCTACGGCACCACCGACGAGGCCAACGCCGCCCTCGGTCTGGCCGTCATCGCCTGCCGAGACGCCGCCGAGCCCGCCCGGGTGCTAGCCCCCATCCTCGAGAGCCTCCAGCACGACCTGTTCGACTGCGGAGCCGATCTGTGCACGCCCATCAAGGACGACGGCCAAGAGGGCCAGCGGCTGCGGGTCATTCCCAGCCAGATCGACCGCGTCGAGGCCCTCATCGATCGCTTCAATGAGGACCTGGAGCCCCTGACCAGCTTCGTGCTGCCCGGCGGCACCCCGGCTGCGGCGGCCCTGCACCTGGCGCGCACCATCGTGAGGCGGGCCGAGCGTCTCTCCACGATCGTGCTCGAAGAGCAACCCGAGCAGACCAACCCCCTGGTCGTCCGATACCTGAACCGCCTCAGCGACCTGCTGTTCGTGCTGGGCCGCGTGGCCAACCCGCAGGGCGACGTGCTCTGGAAGCCGGGCGCCAACCGGGAAGCCCACTGAATCGAAACCACCCCATGGCCACCGCGACGTTCACAAGCGAGTTCACCCAGGAGTTCGACGCCGAGACGGGCAAGCTGTTGCGCCGGCGCTTCATGTGGCTGCTGGGCGTTACGCTGGGAATCTGGGTGTTTGGCCTCGTCGGCCTGGGGCTCATGTGGGCCGACGTCGGTAGCCGAGCGGTCGTGGTCGACGTGCAGCCTCCGTCCGCGGAGGCGGGCGACCTGTCGACCGAGGGCCGAGGCGCCACGGACGGGGCACGGGAGTCGGGGCAAGCCGAGGGCGATTCTCTGGAGACTGCTCCGCCGCGTTCGCAGGCCGCAAGTCAGACGATCCAGATCCCACTGTGGGCCAAGTTCCTAACCACCGGTATTGCGGCCGTCGACATCAGCGTCTACTTGTGGTTCTTCCTCCGTGTCCGCCGGAGCAAGCCCGACAAGAAGGCCCTGCTCAAGCTGACAAAGATCCTGCTGCTCTACATAGGCGTGATGGGCATACTGAGCAGCTTCGTCCGCGCGCCGGGTGTGGACGAGAGCTTCTTCGCCGTGCCGACCGCGACGATAAGCTTCGGATTCTCGTTCCTGATGGCGTCCGTGTTCCTGCCGTGGTCTCCCCAGGAGGTGTACAAGACCGTCGGCGCTGTGCTCGCCTTGCAGGCCGTCGTCTTCCTGGCAATGCACATGCCCCCGTCGCCGACTTGGCTGTGGTTGATCGTGTTCCCGCTGTTCGTCGCTCCAGGGTTCGTCGTGTGCGCCGTCAAGCACTCCAGCCGCATGCGCGCCTTCAAGATGCGCTTCCTCTCCAGCCGCTACACCGAAGTCCGCCGCGAGATGACCGACGCCCGGCGCATCCACGAGGACCTCTTTCCCGAGCCAAGAGACGTCGGCGACATCGTCTTCACCTACACCTACCAGCCCATGCGACAGATCGGTGGAGACTTCCTCTACATGTCCGAGAGCCCGGGCATCGAGGGCCGCGTCGCCGTCAACGTCGTGCTCTTGGACGTTACCGGCCACGGGCTCGCCGCGGCGCTGACCGTCAATCGCCTGCACGGCGAACTCGAGCGCATCTTCGCCGAAGACCCGCACGCCGAGCCGGGCCACGTGCTCGGCTTGCTCAACCGTTATGTGCACCTCACCCTCGCCCAGCACAGCATCTACGCATCCGCCGTGTGCCTGCGCATCGACCCGACCACCAACGAGCTGACCTACGCCAACGCCGGGCACCCGCCCATGTTCCTGCGCGGCGTCGACGGCACGATCAACGAGCTCGATTCCACCGCCATCGTGCTGGGCGCCTGCCGGCCCGAAGACTTCCACGCCGACCCGCAGACGCAGCCCTTCGTGCCCGGCGACATGGTCATCGCCTACACCGACGGCGCGATGGAGGCCCGCGATGACAAGGGCAAGTGCATCGGGCGAAGCTGGCTCACCGCCATGATGACCGTCGCCGCCTGCCAGCCGGGCGAGTGGCCGCGCCGCATCATCGGCGAGCTCGACGCCCGCCGCAGCGGCCCCCCCGAGGACGACACGCTGGTGATCGAGGTCCAGCGCCGGCTCGCGACCGACGCGCCGCAGCGCACGAGCGCCCAGAGGCAGCATGCATGACGCGATCGAGCCACCCCCCGTCGCCCCGGACACACGCATCTACGTGCTCGCGCCGTGGATCATCTCCATCATCAGCACGCTGGCCACGATCGCGACGCTGGTCATCCGCTCGGGCGAGTCGGCACACTTCTTCACCGCGTACGGCGTGCTCGTCTTAGCCATCGGCGTGCCCGCGGGCGTGGTGAGCGCCCGCGTGGCCTACGTCGCCGCGGTCCACGGCGGCGCCACCAACGGCAAGCGCGTCGCGACACGATACTTCCTGGCCGCCTTCCTGCTGGTCGCAGCAGCCATGGCCGTCATGCTGCCCCCGCTCGACTGATCCCGGCGCCCAAGGAGCAACCATGCCCTACGTGAACGTCCGCATCACGCCCGCCGCCACGCGCGAGCAGAAGGCCCAGATCTTCGCCGAGATCACCGACACGCTCAGCCGCGTGCTGGGCAAACGCCCCGACCAGACCCACATCGTCATCGACGAGATCGACGAACAGAACTGGGGGTTTGCGGGCGTGCCCACGGATGTGTATCGGGACCGTCAGAAGCGGTCCTGAATCACGACCTCGCTCAACGGCAACTGCCCGGGCTTGGGCCACACGTCCTTGGTCTTCTTGCCGATGGCGACCATCGGCCCCATGCAATGGTCCTCGGGCAGGTTGATGAGCTTGGCGACGGCCTCGATATCGAATCCGATCATCGGGCAACTGTCGTAGCCCATCGCCTTGGCCGACAGCATGAGCGTCTGCATGGCCATGCCGATGGAGCGTTGGGCCTCGTCGCGCTGGAGCCACTCACGGCCCTCGTGGAACGGGCCCATCCAGCCCACGAGCAGTTCACGGACCTCGTCGGGTGCGCCTGTCCAGTATCGATCGGGGTCCTTCTGCCAGGCCTTCATGTCGGCGGTCATCACGATCAGCACGCTGGCGTCGGTCATCTGGGCCTGGTCGTTGCCATTGGCGCGGATCTGCTTGCGCAGCTCCGGATCCTTGACCACCACGAATCGCCAGTGCTGGATGTTGAAGCTCGTGGGCGCCTGGATGGCCGCCTCGAGCAGCTTCGCCAGGTCGGCCTCGGGCATCTCGTGGTTCGGGTCAAAGTGCTTGACCGAGCGGCGTTGGTAGATGGCGTCGAAGGTGTCCAAGATGTTTCTCCAATGGGGGGCCAGATGTGTTTGTTCACCCAACGCGCGAGAAGACGGGTTCCATTCCCGCCTCCCGACACGATTGGGGATAATCCGAATCGGCTCCGAGGAGCCCACCGCGTCCGGATCACTCGCCGGGGATGTAGCTGATCGCCCCCTCAAACGGGCTGCTGGCCGTCGCGTACAGCTTCTTCTCGATGCGGCCACTGCGGTAACTCAGGTAGCCGGCGTCCAGGGCCATCCGCATGGCGTGGGCCATCATCACCGGGTCCTTGGCGTGGGCGATGGCGGTGTTCAGCAGCACGCCGTCGGCGCCCAGTTCCATCGCGACCGACACATCGCTCGCGCTGCCCACGCCCGCGTCGACGATCACGGGGTAGTCCGGGTCGTTCTCCTTGAGGGCCTCAAGACACAGCACGATGTTGGCCTCGTTCACCACGCCGCGCCCGCTGCCGATGGGGCTGCCCGCCGGCATCACGCTTGCCGCACCCAGGTCCTTCAGCCGCTTGGCCACGATCGGGTCGTCGCTCGAGTACACCAGCACCTTGAAACCATCCTCCACAAGCGTCCTGGTCGCCTCGACGGTGCCCACGGGGTCGGGCAGCAGCGTCCGCTTGTCGCCCAGCACTTCCAGCTTGACCCAGTCCTGCCCGGGGTTGTCGATCTGGCTCAGCAGTTCACGGCCCAGCCGCGCCACCCGCACCGCGTCCTCGGCCGTGAAGCACCCCGCCGTGTTGGGCAGGATGGTGTACTTGTTGGTATCGATGTAGTCCAGCAGGCTCTCGCCCCGCTCGTTCACCAGCCGCTCGCGCCGCACGGCCACGGTCACCACGCGGCAGCCGCTGGCCTCCAGGGCCCGCTGCATCAGGTCGTAGCTGGCGTACTTGCCCGTGCCCACGAACAGGCGGCTGTCGACCGTCCTGCCGGCGATGGTGAGCGGGGCGATCAGGCTCGTGGGATCGGTCGAAACGGGGCTGCTTGCGGTCATGGGCAAGGATAGGGGCCGCCAGATGGCATCCCAGAACGTCCTATAGCCGTTGCAGAGCCCATTCCGAGAGGTCGGGCACTGGGAGCCCAAGGCCGAACCCCCCGAACGCCGATCGTGTACCGTTGGGATGGCCCGCTCTTCGTGCACGGATGCGTGCGGCGTCGGCCTGTTCCTGGCAACTGGAGATTCGGTGTATGTGTGGAATCGTCGCCTACCTCGGCCATCGCCAGGCCCGTCCGCTGCTCATCGAGGGCCTCAAGCGGCTCGAATACCGCGGCTATGACTCGGCGGGCATGGCGGTCATCAACGGCGGCATGCACGTGGCCCGGGCCGTGGGCCGCGTGAGCAACCTCGAGGCCGCCGTCGAGGCCGACGCCAGCTTCGAGGGCACCCTGGGCATCGCCCACACCCGCTGGGCCACCCACGGCGGGGTCACCGAGGCCAACGCCCACCCGCACCGCGACGACCGCAACGGGATCGCTCTGGTCCACAACGGCATCATCGAGAACTACAGCGCCCTGCGCACCTACCTCACCGAGCGCGGCCACACATTCCAGAGCGAGACCGACACCGAGGTGCTGGCCATGCTCATCGGCGAGCTCTACGACCCCGAGCACGGCATGGACCTGGAGAAGGCCGTGCAGGCCGCGCTGCGCGAGGTCACGGGCGCCTACGCCATCGCCGTCATCTGCGAGCAGGAGCCCGACACGCTCGTGTGCGCGCGCAAGGGCAGCGCGTTGCTGGTTGGTGTGGGCAGCGGCGAGTTCGTCGTTGCGAGCGATCCCTCGGCCATCGTCGCCCACACGACCCAGGCCTTCCCGCTGGACGACTACAACGTCTGCAAGATCACCCGCGAGAAGTTCACCACCAGCACCATCCACAACGTGCCGGTGACACCGCGGGTCGAACAGCTCGAGCTCGACCTCGAGCAGATCGAGCTGGGCGGCTACGCCCACTTCATGCAGAAGGAGATCTTCGAGCAGCCCCAGGCCCTGCGCACCTGCATGCGCGGCCGCCTGCACGCCGAAGATGGCACCGTCGTGCTCGGCGGGCTGCGACAGTTCGCGCCCCAGCTCGTGCGCAGCAGGCGCGTCATCCTCGCTGCCCAGGGCACGGCCCTGCATTCGGCGATGATCGGCGAGTATCTGCTCGAAGACCTGGCCAAGGTGCCCGCCGAGTGCGAGTACGCCAGCGAGTTCCGCTATCGCAACCCGATCATCGAGGAAGGCACCGTCGTCGTTGCGGTCAGCCAATCGGGCGAAACCGCCGACACGCTGGCAGCGCTCAGCGAGGCCAAGGAGCGCGGCGCCCTGGCGCTGGGCGTTATCAACGCCGTGGGCTCGAGCATCCCGCGCATCACCGACGCGGGCGTCTACCTGCGCGCTGGGCCGGAGATCGGCGTGGCCAGCACCAAGGCGTTCACCGCGCAGGTCGCCGTGCTCACGATGGTCAGCCTGTTCATGGCCCGCCGCCGGTTCATGAGCGCCGAGCAGTGCTCGCAGCTCATCAAGGACCTCGAGCTCATCCCCGACAAGATCGAGAAGGTGCTCGAACTCAACGACTCGATCCGCACGATCACCGAGAAGTACATCGAGCGCGAGAACTGGCTGTTCCTCGGCCGCGGATACAATTACCCGACCGCGCTCGAGGGCGCCCTCAAGCTCAAGGAGATCAGCTACATCCACGCCGAGGGCATGCCCGCCGCAGAGATGAAGCACGGGCCCATCGCCCTGATCGACGACGGCATGCCGGCGGTCTTCATCGCCACTCGAGGCAGCCAGTACGAGAAGGTCATGAGCAACATCAGCGAGGTCCGCAGCCGCGGCGGCCACGTCATCGCCGTGGCCACCGAGGGCGACCAGGAGATCGGCAGCCACGCCCAGGACGTCTTCTACATCCCCGACGTGCCCGAGTGCCTGAGCCCCATGGTCGCCGTGGTGCCCCTCCAACTCATGGCCTACCACGCGGCGGTCTTGCGCGGCCACGACGTCGACAAGCCCCGCAATCTGGCCAAGAGCGTCACGGTCGAGTAAGCCCGCCCAGGCACCGGCGATTTTCACGGCCACGGGCCACGTGGGCCGACTACGCTCAAGGCACTTGCGGGGGAGAGCGAGCCGCCAGCACGGAGGCCACGCCCATGGACCAGCCAGCCGCCCGTCGGCCCGATCAGCGCTCCACGGCGCATCCCGCCCCCACGCGGCCGATCGAGGTCTTCACCAGCGACACGCCGGGCACCACGCTGCACACCCAGCGGCTGCTGCTCCGCCCGCCCGTCCCCGCAGACGCCGATGCCTACGAGCGCGCGATCATCGCGCTGACCGATTCCGGGGACGTCAGCAGCGGCGTGAGCCTGCCCGGCGAGGGCGCCCGCACGATCGTCAAACGCCAGCTGGACATGGCCGCCAAGGGCCTGCGCACCGGCAACGCCCTGCGGCGTGCGATCTTCGATCGAACCGACGCGCAGGCCATCCTGGGCTGTTGCAACCTCATCACCATCGAGCGCGGCCTGGAGTGGTACGCCGAGCTCGCCTTCTGGCTCACCCCTTCGGCCCGCGGCAAGGGCATGGCCGGCGAGGCCTGCGAGGCGGTCGTCCAGCATGCGCTCGCCGACTTGCCAGGCGGGCTCGGCGTGACCTCCGTGCGCGCTTACGTCCAGCCCGACAACCGGCCCGCCCAGAGCGTGCTCGACGCGGTCGGGTTCACGCACAAGCCCGCCGTGCGCGAGCACAAGCCCACCGGCGGAGAGCACCGACCGCACGAGCTGTGGATGCGCGGCATCGACGCCTAGCGGCCGTACCAGAAGCGCACGAACTTCTTGACCTGCTCGGCCTGCTTGCCCGTGGGCGGATCGGTCGGCACGCGCACGCGGCGGCTCGTACTCGACACGTGCACCGGCCGTGTCATCGCCAGCAGGCCAAGCTCGCCGCGGCTCACGCCCCAGCCGCTGGCGCCCAGCGCCGGCAGCGGGGCCCCGGGATGGGCCGTGGGAATCACCGCGTCGTTGATGGTCACCGTGCCCGCGGCCAGTTGGCCGACGAGCGATCGCGCCCGCGTGGTGTCCGTGGTAAACACGCTCGTCGCCAGGTGCTGGCCGATCTCCCGATGCACCTCGATCATGCGCTCCACCGATGCGCACGCGACGACGGCGATCCGCGGCGCGAAATGATCGCCCTCGACCAGGTCCGCGCTGGCCTCGCACACCACGACTTCGGCCTCGCACGGTGCGCCGTCGCACGCGGTCAGCGGCCCGCCCTTGGCCACCTCGGCCCGCAGCAACCCGGCGAAGCGATCGGCCAGCGTCGCGTCCACGAGCACCCGCCGCGGCGCCATGCACGTCTGGCCCGCGTTCAGCCGCACGGCCGCGCCGATGGACCGCGCCGCCAGTTCCACGTCCGCGTCGCCCAGCACCAGGGCCGAGTCGCGCCCCGAGAGCTCCAGCGTGCTGGGCACCAGCCAGGGCGCCAGCGTCTGCGCGATCGAGCGGCCCACCGGCGTCGATCCGGTGAACACCAGGTGGTCCAGCGGCTCGCCTTGCAGCATCGCCGCGCCCGCCTCGCGCGAGGCGCTTCGCACCCGCAGCGCGCCGCCGGGCAGCCCGGCCTGCTGGGCGATCTCCAGCAGCCGCCGCTGGGTCTTGGGGCACCGCTCGCTGGGCTTCACCACCACGGCGTTGCCCGCCACGATCGCCTGCACGAGCTGGATGCCCAGGAGCTGCACCGGGTAGTTCCACGTCGCGATGATGCCCACCAGCCCCAGCGGCTCGCGCCCAAGCCAGTGCCGCTGGCCGATCTGCCACACGCTGCCGCCCCGCAGCCGCCGCGTCCGCAGCACCCGCCCCGCGTGCCGCTCGTGCCACCTGCAACTGCTCAAGAGCGGCACCAGGTCGCTCACCAGCGTCTCGAAGGCGTCCTTGCGGACCTCCTCGCCCGCCAGCGCGATCAGCTCGTCCTGCTTGGCCACGACCGCCCGGCGGAACCGCCGAACCCACGCCAGCCGCTCGCGCAACGGCCAGGTGGGCAACTCGACCGTGGGCTCGTCGGCCCCAACCGCCCGCCCCGCGCCGCGTACGGGCAGTCCCGCGTTTTCCGTCGTTGCAACCTCGGCCATCGTCATCGGACGCAGTATAGTGGCCCCTATGCCAACGCCAGCCCGCAGCGACCAGACCATCGCCATCATCGGCGCCGGCCCCGGCGGGCTCGCCGCCGCCATGCTCCTGGCCGCCAGCGGCGCCCGCGTGAAGGTCTACGAGGCCCAGCCCCACGTGGGCGGCCGCACCAGCCGCCTCACGCTCCAGGGCGAGAGCGGTCGCTTCCACTTCGATCTTGGCCCCACGTTCTTCCTGATGCCCTACGTGCTCGACGAGATCTTCCAGGCCGCCGGCAGCCGCCTGGCCGACGCCGTCGAGCTCACCCGCCTCGATCCCATGTACCGCCTGCTGCTGGGCCGGCCGGGGCAGGATCCCATCCGCCTCGACGCCACGCAGGACGTCGCCGAGATGGCCCGCCGCATCGGCGCCATCGACGCCAGGGACGGCGCCGCCTTCGAGCGGTTCATCCTCGACAACCGGGCCAAGCTCAACGCCGCCGAGCCCATCCTGCGCCGGGCCATCCGCTCGCCGCTGGACCTGCTTAAGGCCGACGCCATCAAGGCCCTGCCGCACATCAACCCGCACAAGAGCGTGCACGAGCTGCTGACCCGCTACTTCAGCCACCCGCAGGTGCGCCTTGCGGTCAGCTTCCAGAGCAAGTACCTGGGCATGAGCCCCTTTGACTGCCCCAGCCTCTTCACCATCCTGCCCTTCATCGAGTACGAGTACGGCGTGTGGCACGCCACCGGCGGGCTCAACCGCCTGATGCACGCCATGGCCGACGCGTGCGAGGCCATGGGCGTTCAGATCGCCACCAGCAGCCCCGTCGAGCGGCTGACCTTCGAGGGCAACCGCGCCACGGGCGTCGTCGTGAACGGCCAGCAGCACGAGCACGCCAACGTCGTGGTCAACGCCGACGCGCCCTGGGCCCTGAAGAACCTGCTGCCCACCGGGGCCCTGCGCCGCGTGTCGGGCTATGCCAGCGAGCAGGCCATCGACCGCAAGAAGTACTCCTGCTCGACGGCCATGCTCTATCTCGGCATCGAAGGCCAGGTGGACCTGCCGCACCACACCATCTACGTCTCCTCGCGCTACGAGCAGAACCTCGAGGAGATCTCGCGCCTGGGCACGCTCAGCGAAGACCCCTCGGCCTACGTCTGCAACCCCGTCACGACCGACCCCACGATGGCCCCCCCCGGCTGCAGCGCGCTCTACGTGCTCATGCCCACGCCCAACATGCGCAGCACCGTGGACTTCGCTGGCCAGCGCGAGCGCATGCGCACCGACATGTACGCCCAGCTCGAGCGCGTCTTCGGCATCGAGGACCTGGAAAGCCGCGTGCAGTGCGAGAAGATGGTCGCCGCCGACGACTGGGCCGCGATGAACATCAACCACGGGGCGACCTTCAACCTGGCGCACAACCTCGGCCAGATGCTCCACAACCGACCCCGCCACAAGCTCCAGGGCCTCGAGGGCGTGTGGATGGTCGGCGGGGGCACGCACCCGGGCAGCGGCCTGCCGGTCATCTTCCTGAGCAGCCAGATCACCAGCCGCATGCTGTGCGACCAGCTCGGCCTCACCTACGCGGGCGTGGAGAAGCCCGGCCTGCCCCCGGCCGCGGTGGCCGACCGCGCCGCCGTCCCGGCCGAGCCCGTGCCCGCTGGCTGATCGGGCGGCCCCTGGTTGGGCGGCCGGTCGATCGCTCCCTACACTGTCCACCCTCCAGCCGGAGTGGCGGAATTGGCAGACGCGGTGGATTCAAAATCCACTTCTGGCAACAGAGTGGGGGTTCGAGTCCCCCCTCCGGCATTTGACGCGTGCGAGCGAAGATCGACGGGCCCTGCTCGATGCGGCCGGATGGCTCGACGACCTGGGCCGCCGCATCCCGCGCGTGATCCTGTCGTACAAAGAAGAGTACCGGCGGGCGAAGGGGCTCAAGCCGGTGCCCGTGCCGGATCAGATCCTCCGAGGCGTGATCGTCCTTGCGATCGCGGGGCTCATCGGTCTGACATGGCGCTATGTGATCTCGCTCGGGGGGACAGCGTACACCGCGTTGCAGATTGCCTTCACGTGCTTCCAGTTTGGCCTGATCGCATGGCTCGTCATCGGCTTCATCCGCCGCCGTTCGCCCTCGGTCCAGATCCCCAAGCGGCTCAAACGGGGCGAATGCCCCGGCTGCCTCTACGACCTGGCCGGCTTGCCCCCCGAGCGGGTCGAGACGATCGAGCGGGCCGTCCGCTGCCCGGAGTGTGGGGCGGTGTGGAAGGCCGAGCGCGTCGGGCCCTCCGCCGCGGGCATGTGACGCCCCTGCCCACGCGTCGGGCGTGACGGCGGACGCGTCCCGGCCCCGCCCGGACGCGGTCCCGGCCCGTCCAGACGCGTTCGCGGGGGTCGGAAACACTGTCCCGGCACTCGGGACAGCGTTTCCGTGGGCCCAGAACGCGTTCCGAGGGCGTGCGGACGCGTCCGGGCGGCCCTGGGACCCGTGCGGGGGGAGGGAGGACGCCCCGTGAGGGCCTCCGGCCGGCCGGGGCGCGGCGCCCGGGGCCCGCGGCGGGCCTTGGAGGCCGATGGGCAGGGCGTCGGCTGGCCCCGAGAGGCCCGGGGAGGGCATGAACAAGCCCCGGGAGGGCATGAAAAAACCGGCACGAGCGTGCCGGTTTGGGAATGCGGATGAGAGGAGTCGAACCTCCACGGGATTTTACTCCCACTAGGACCTGAACCTAGCGCGTCTGCCAATTCCGCCACATCCGCAGGTGGCCGCCAGCAGGCGAGGGGGAGTGTAGACCGCATCCCCACCCCCAAGCAACACCGGCGGCGACCGGCCACGACCGGGGGGGATCGCGAGCCCGACGGTCTCGGCGGCCCCTACCGCTTGCCGCCCTGCTCCTTGGCCTGGGCGGCCTCCAGGTGCTTGGTGAGCACCTTCTGGCGGATCTCCCTGGCCAGGTCCGGATTCTCGCGGATGAACTGCTTGGCGTTCTCGCGGCCCTGCCCGAGGCGGACCTCGCCGTAGCTGAACCACGCCCCGCTCTTGTCCACGACCTTGTGCTCCACGCCCAGGTCCACCAGGTCGCCCGAGATGCTGATGCCCTCGTTGAACATGATGTCGAACTCGGTCTGGCGGAAGGGCGGGGCGACCTTGTTCTTCACGACCTTGGCCCGCACGCGGTTGCCCACGGCCACGTCGCCCTCCTTGATCGAGCCGATGCGGCGGATGTCGATGCGCACCGAGCTGTAGAACTTGAGGGCCCGCCCGCCGGGGGTCGTCTCGGGGCTGCCGAACATCACGCCGATCTTCTCGCGGATCTGGTTGATGAAGATCACCGTGCAGTTGCTGCGGGCGATGATGCCCGTGAGCTTGCGCATCGCCTGGCTCATGAGGCGCGCCTGCAGGCCCACGTGGCTGTCGCCCATCTCGCCCTCGATCTCGGCCCGCGGGATCAACGCCGCCACCGAGTCGACCACGATCACGTCCACCGCGTTGGAGCGGACCAGCAGCTCGCAGATCTCCAGGGCCTGCTCGCCCGTGTCGGGCTGGCTGACCAAGAGGTCGTCGATGTTCACGCCCAGCCGGCGGGCCCAGGAGGGGTCCAGCGCGTGCTCGGCGTCGATGAAGGCCGCCACGCCGCCGTCCTTCTGGGCGTGGGCCGCGACGGTCAGGGCCAGCGTCGTCTTGCCGCTGGACTCGGGGCCGAACACCTCGACGATGCGGCCGCGCGGGATGCCCTTGCCGCCCAGGGCCAGGTCGAGCGAGAGCGCCCCGGTGCTGATGCCCGGGATGCTCATCGTGGCGGCCTCGTCCAGGCGCATGATGGCGCCCTTGCCGAAGCTGCGCTCGATCTGCCCGACGGCCAGGTTCAGGGCCTTGGCCTTCTCGGGGTTGGGCTCGGCTTTCTGGGGGGCGGTGGGGGTGTCGGTCTTGCCCGAGTTCTTCTCGGGGGCCAACACCTCGACCGCGCCGTTGGGCTTGCTGCCCGGCTTGCTGTCCGGCTTGGCGTCGGGCTGGGCGTCGGGCTTGGTGCTGGCGGACTTCTCGGCGGTCGCGGAACCGGCAGAACCCTTCGTGCGTGCCATGGGGCACCTCCAGATGTCTTCGGCGTGCCGTGGCCTGCGAGGGGCTTGTGTACCCCGCGCCGGGCGTCACACCGCTGCAGCGCGCGTGGCCCGGGCCCGGTCCACCGTGACCGAAAGGCGTCGGGAGCCGGGGGCGGCGCTGGTCGCGTGCCCGGCCGACGCCAGTGTACCAGAGCCCGAACAGGCCGTCAAGTGTTTGGGATCCGATCTGTATGAAGTTTTGGTGTAGCGCCCGGGCCGGGGCTCTACGCTGCTGGTGGCCAGACCAGGAGCTCCCATGCCCGAAACCAGCCCCAAAGCCAGCCCCGAAGCCATCACCATCGACGGCCCCTGCCCGCTGACCGCCTACGTCGTCAGCGACGACACCGGCTGGACCATCGAGCCCGCCGGCGCCACCCGCGACTGGATGGACAAGACCCCGGCCAAGGGCGCCTACCGCTGCCTGCCCCTGGCCATGGCCAACCAGGCCGGCTGGGTCATCCCCTGCCCGGCGACCGTCTCGATGCGCTGGACCGGCAAGGACGGGCCCGACGCCCTGACCATCAAGGCCCACGACGGCCCGCCCAGCATCGACCAGTTCATCGTGAGCCACTTCGGCAGCGGCATCGTGACGTTCCGCCTGCCCTGGCTCTTCCGCACGCCACCGAAGATCGGGCTGTTCGTGCGCGGCGCGACGAACTATCCCAAGGACTACGCCGCGCCGCTGGACGGCTTCGTCGAGACCGACTGGTCGCCCAGCACCTTCACCATGAACTGGAAGATCATGAAGCGCGGCACCGAGGTCTGGTTCCGCAAGGGCGAGCCCATCTGCATGATCATGCCCTACCCCATGGCGTTGCTCGAGTGGACCGAGCCGCGCACCAGCCCCGCGCACGCCGACGAGCCCGTGCAGCAGGCCTACCAGGCCTGGGCCGACTCACGCCAGCAGGCCATCGCCCGCCACCAGAGCGGCACCGACACCTGGCAGAAGGACTACATGAAGGGACAGACGGCCGGGGGCACGGTCGCCCCCGGCCATCATCGCACGCGCTTGAAGCTCAAGGGCTTCGAGAAATCCTGATCCGCGTTCGCCGGCGATCACTCGCAGCCGGCGTCGAACGCGTTCTGGAAGCACAGGAAGTCGAACAGCGTCAGCGAGCCGTCCTCGTCGCAGTCGGCGGCGATATCACCCGCGTCGAAGGCGTTCTGGAAGGCCAGGAAGTCGAAGATGGTCAGCTCACCGTCGCCATCGAAGTCGGCGTAGCAGCCCGTGTCGGCGCAGCCGGTGCGGCGGACGATGCCGCGCACGTCCACGGCCGGATCGCCCACCAGCGTGAAGTTGCCACCCACGTACAGGTCGTTGTCCCACACGTGCAGGCCGAAGACGCTGGCGAAGGTGCCGCTGGTGGCCGGCTGGCTGGCGATGCCGCCATCGACGGGCACCCAGGTGTCGCCCTCGAGCCTGGCGAGGTACTCGATGGGGGGCACGGCGGTGCCGGCGACGTACAGGGCCGGGCCGCTGCCGTCGTCCCAGATTTGGAAGTCCGTGACGCGGCCGCCGAACTCCTGGCCCACGGCCGACCACTCGATGCCGTCCCACTTGTACACGCTGGCGAAGGGCACTCCGGAAATGCGGACGCCGCTGCCCATGCCGACGTACAGAGCCGGGCCGGTGCCGTCATCGAATACGGCCATGGCGGCGACCTGCGACACCACGCTCCCGGGGAGCAAGCCCGACCCGACCGCCTCCCATGATGTCCCGTTGAATCGCCCGAGCATGCTGGTGCCCGGCGCGCCGCCGATGCTGTCGAACCGACCACCGGCATATAGCGCCGGGCCCGTGCCGTC
Source organism: Phycisphaerales bacterium (assembly GCA_040219675.1). Taxonomy (GTDB): domain Bacteria; phylum Planctomycetota; class Phycisphaerae; order Phycisphaerales; family UBA1924; genus JAHCJI01. The sequence goes on from JAVJRZ010000007.1 coordinate 119,034, forward strand.
GTCGAACATCTCAAGGGCGAACACCGTGGGGCTGAAGGTGCCGCTGATGCCCGAGCCGTCGCCGACGGGCAGCCACTGGTCGCCGTCCCACTGGGCGAGGTCGGCGCCGAACACGCCGCCGATCTCGGGCCAGGCGCCGCCGATGATCAGATTCTCGCCCTGGCCCACGTCGCCGGTCATCATCGCCCAGATGCTCTGGGGCGAGGGCAGATCGGCCGACATGGAGACCCACTCGTCACCGTTCCACGCCGCGATCGAGCGCGTGTCGGCCACGCCGCCCGCGCTGGCGAAGAAGCCGGCGACCACCAGACGCTCCTGGCCGAAGACCTCGAAGGGCAGGATGCTGGTGAGGAAGCCGTTGGTGCTGCCGGTGCTCAGGCCGGGCGTGCCCACGCGGTCCCACGTGTTGGTGTCGCGATCCCACTGGGCCAGCAGCGTCGTGCCGGGCGTGCCCAGCACCGCGTTGAACGAGCCGCCGACGTACAGACGCTCGCCCGTGCCGTCGTCCCAGTTCATCATGGGCTGGATGTACCCGCGATCGATGCCGGGGTTGCCGATGGCGCCATCCCAAGCCGGGTCGCACTGGGCGTGCGCAACGCCGGCGGCAAGGCCAGAAAACAAGACCATGGCGGCAATCCGAGTTCCGTTCGTGCTCATCTCGTCAGTTCCTCGCTTCTCTCAAGGTTTGGTCTGGGCTGATACATTCGGGGCGCAACCCATACACTCGATAACGAGCCACCTGTGCCCGCTATTCCGATCCTCGGGACTCATTACTATACAAGCAGCCGCCGGAAATTGCCCGGCGGCTGCGGTGGAATCACGGGTTATCGAACCTTGCGGCGCCGATCGATCACGGGCAGCCGGCGTCAAAGGCGTTCTGGAAGCACAGGAAATCGAACAGGGTCAGGCTGCCGTCCCCGTCGCAGTCCGCCGCCGCATCGCTCGAATCGAACGCGTTCTGGAACGCCAGGAAGTCGAAGATGGTCAGCTCGCCGTCGCCATCGAAGTCGGCGTAGCAGTCCGCGGCGCAGCCCGTGCGGCGCACCACGCCGTTGGCGAACTCGCCGCCCACCGTGTCGAAGCTGCCGCCGACGTACAGGTCGCCGTTCCACACGCCCAGGCCGAAGGCCGAGCCACCCGCGGCGCCGCCATCGACGGTCACCCACGTGTCGCCCTCGAGCCGTGCGATGCGATCGGGCCCGCTGGTGCTGGTCAGGTAGAGCGCCGGGCCGCTGCCATCGTCCCACACGGCCAGGTCGGTCACCACGCCGGCGAAGTCCTGCCCGACGGGGGACCACTCGGCGCCGTCCCACTTGTAGACATCGGCCACGGCGCCCACGCTATTGGGGAAGAAGCTCCGGCCGCCGATGTACAGCGCCGGGCCGCTGCCGTCATCGAAGACCGCGAGTTGCCCCGCGTCGCCGGTGATGGAGCTGCGCGACAGGCCATCGCCCACCGGCTCCCACGCGCCGTCGCGGAATCGGCCCAGCAGCGTCGTGCCCGCCACGCCGTCGATCTCGTCGAAGCGTCCGCCGGCGTACAGCGCCGGGCCCGAGCCGTCATCAAAGACGACCGCGCCGAAGACGTTGGGGGTCACCGTGCCCGTCAGCGGCAGGCCATCGCCCACCGGGGCCCAGTTCTCCCCGTCCCACTGCGCGATGCCGCCCGCCGGCCCGCCGCCGATGCTGCTGAACGAGCCGCCCGCAAAGAGCCTCTGGCCATCGCCGATGTCCCCGGTCGTCAGCGCCCAGACGGCGTCGGGGTTGACCAGGCCCGTCCCCATGTTCACCCAGAACTCGCCGTTCCACGCCGCCAGCGACTGCGTGTCCGAAAGCCCGCCCGCGCTGGCGAAGAAGCCGCCGACGACCAGCCGCTCTTCGCCGAAGACGTCAAAAACCTCCAGGCTCGTCACGAAGCCGTTGGTGCTGCCCGTGCTCAGGCCCGGGCTGCCCACGGCGCTCCACTCGGCGCCGTCCCAGCGCCCAAGCAGCGTGGTGCCCGGCGTGCCGCCGATGGTGGCGAACGATCCACCGGCGAACAGGGCGTCGCCCGAGCCGTCGTCCCAGTTGAGGAACGGCTGGACATACCCGTCGTTCACGCCCGGAACGCCGATCGTCCGGTCCCATTGCGGCGTGCACTGCCCCGCCGCGGCGGCCGCCGCTCCAGCAAGAGCCAGCACGGCCGCCACGCGAAAGGTCGTGGTTTCTTGGGTCGTCTTGGTCGTCGTGATCTTCGTGGTCATCGGTTCCCTCCTTCTCTGGCCAGAAACGCGGGTGTTCCGCGTTCGGCGGGTCTCTTGAAGCATCCAGAGGACTTGTAGCGGCCCGCCCGGCACGGTGTTTCCACGAAAGGGCAAGGCTGTGCAAGTCTTTCCAAACGAATGCCGATAGAACGGGTGCGAAGCGAGGCCCGCGGGCTCTCGAATGCTTGTTTTTTGGCGTTGTTCGAACCCTCAACGCTGCCATCATCAAGGAAGACGAGCCATGACAGCCAACGCGACCCCCGAAGGAACCTCGGCCGTCGATGGCCCCAACACCATCCGCGAGGCCATGCCCGGAGTGCTCGTCATCACGCTCAAGGGCCCGAGCCTCAGCGAGGCGGATACCTCCGGCGTGCTGGCCGAAGTGGGGCCCGAGATCGCCCAGGCCCGAGGGGCGGTCCTGCTGGACATGGCCCGCATCGAGTACATGTCCAGCGCCGGCATCTCGATGCTCGTGCAGATCCGAGAGGCGTGCACCCAGGCCGGCGGCTCGCTCACGCTGAGCGGCCTGGCCGGACCCATCGCCGGCGTCCTGAAGACCACCAAGGTCGACCGCCTGTTCACGATCGCCAAGGACCGCGAGAAGGCCCTGGCCAAGCTACGCAAGTCCTGACGTCGCGCGGCCCGCGGCGTTCGGGCTATCGGCGGCCCGAGATCCGCCCGCCCATCCGCTTGGGCGGCAGCTTGGTGGGCACGACGCCGCCGGGGAACTTCTGCTCGTCGGCTTCCTTGGGCAGCACCTTGCCCATGCGCTCCAGCGTCCGCTGCTTCGAGCGTTCGTCGCGCTTGGCGTCCAGCTCGCGCTTCTGGCGGACCGACTCGGGCTCGGGCCCGGGCTCGAAGTCCGGGTAGGCCATGTACGGGATGTGCGTGTTGATGCGCGTCTCGATCTCGGTCAGCAGCTTGCCCTGTTCTGGGGTCACCAGGCTCCACGCGACGCCGCCGCGCCCGGCCCGCGCGGTGCGGCCGATGCGGTGGATGTACAGGTCCGGGTCCTCGGGCAGGTCGTAGTTGATGACGTGGCTGATGCCCTCGACGTCGATGCCGCGGCTGGCCAGGTCGCTGGCGATCAGCACGCCCAGCTTGCCCGACCGCAGCTTGCCCATCACGCTGTTGCGCCGGCTCTGCCGCATGTCGCCGTGGATGGCCACCGCGTCGATGCCCTTGCTCTGCAGGTGCTTCTCGAGATCGTCCACAACGCGCTTCAGGCGGCAGAAGACCACCGTCAGCGCCGGCTCTTCGTGCGTCAGCAGGTGCACGAGCAGCCGCTTCTTGTCCCAGGGCTGCACGGTCAGGTAGTGCTGCTCCACGACGCTGACCGTCAGCGAGCCGGCCGAGGCGACCAGCTTCTCGGGGTCGTTGGTGTACTTGCGGGCGAGCTTCTCGATCTCTTCGGTCAGCGTCGCCGAGACGAAGATCGTCTGTCGGTCCTTCGGGCACACGCCCAGGATGCGGCGGATGTCCTCGCGGAAGCCGATGTCCAGCATGCGGTCGACCTCGTCGAGGATGGCGACCTTCACGCGATCAAAGCGCAGGTACCCGCGGCGCTCCATGTCCATCACGCGGCCGGGCGTGCCCACGATGATCTCGGGCTTCTGGGCAAGCCGCTTGGCCTGCTTCTCGATGGGGTCCCCGCCGTAGACGGCGCACACCTTCAGCCCGCTGTACTTGCCCAGCGTCTCGAGCTCGCTGGTGATCTGGAGCGCCAGCTCGCGTGTGGGCGCCAGCACCAGGCCCGTGAAGGCATCGCCGGGATCGATCAGCGACAGCAGCGGCAGGCCGAACGCGGCGGTCTTACCCGTGCCGGTCTTGGCTTGGCCCAGCACGTCCTTGCCCGTCAGGGCGACGGGTATGAGCATGGACTGGATCACGGTGGGGTGGACGAAGCCCTCGTCATCGATGCCGTCCAGCACGTCCTCGACCAGGTCGAAGTCGTCGAAGGTCTTGGACGTATCGAAGATCGTCTCGTCGCCCTTGGGCGGCGCCTTCGAGCTCTCAGGTGGTGCGGGCTTGCGGCGGGAGGGCTTGGTTGGCTTCTTCGGGGTCGGCAGGGCTGGTTCCTCGGATCGGTCGGAGGCATGGAAGGGCGGGCACTCACAGCGCCACCGCAGGTATTGTTGCACCCCGAGCCGCCCGATGCGGCCCCCGACCCAACCGGCCGGGGGCCCGGAATTCCTGCGTGCGAACGGCCGGTTATCGCGCCGAGATGGCCTTGACCTTCTTGCGGCTCACCTTGCTGCGGCCAGCGGGGGCCTTCGCGGCCGTCGTGCGACCGGCCTTCTTGGTGGTCTTGCGCGAGCCGGAGGCCGCCTTCTTCGCCGGGGCCGCGGCGCTGGCGGCGGTCTTCTTCGTGGTCTTGCGTGTCGTCTTCTTGGTGGTCTTCTTGGCAGTCGACGCCTTGCTGACCTTCTTGGTGGTCTTCTTGGCCGTCTTCTTGGCCGGTTTCGAGGCGGCCGCAGCCGTCTTCTTCGAGGTCTTCTTGGCCATTGCTTTCCTCAGTGCGGCGTGTGCCGCGGGTGTGACGCCCTCACCATGAGGGCGATGATGTTAGCACAACACGCTACGACGTCTCGCCCGCCGGGCGGGCGAAGAACATCGAGCCGAACGTGTATCGAGCGTTTGGGTGCTTCTTGTTGAGCGGATATCGATCGCCGGTGTCGATGAAGTCCCCGCCCACCAGCGGCAAGCCGATCAGGTCGCCAAGCCGGTGGGCATCCTCCATCGTGCGCATCGGCGCTTCCATCGGCCCGTGCTCGCCAAAGTCAAAGGTGATGCAAAGCATCCCGCCGGGCCGAACCAGCTTGCCCATCCGGCTGGCCACACGCTCCTGCTCGGGCGGCAGGATGTGCTCGATCACGCTGAAGCAGTACACCCGGTCGAAGCCTTCCGTGGGCGCCCCAAGGTCCGAGGCCGAAGGATCTTCCTGCCCCAGGTTCGTCGTGCGGCAGTCCAGGTCCAGCCCCTGGCGGCCCGCCGCGTCCATGCTCTGCTGGGTCATCGTCGGGTCGATGTCCAGGCACACCACGCGATCCCCCAGGCTGCCCAGGTAGAAGATCGGCAGCGTCATCGCCCCGCCCACGTCCAGGCAATGCAGTTTGGCCCCCGGCTCGCGCGTCGGCCCGCTGGCGCCAGTCAAGGCCAGCCCCCGGCTGTACTCCCACATCTTGTGCGGCCGGACGTACCAGCGCTTCTTCACCGCGCCGTTCACGCCCAGGGGCTCGCCCTTGAGCCGCCAGCGCCGCACCCACTTCTTCATGTCGGCCACCGTGGGCGCCACGCGAGCGTCCTTGGCGTCCTCGAATTGCAGCGTCTTGTTCACACCGCTGAGGTCCAAGCGCGGTCCGGTCGTCGTGCTCTGAGGGGCAGCCTGGGTCACTCCGCTTCCTTCCTGTGCTCGAAACGCTGCTCGGACTTGTCTGAATCGTTCTGCTCGGCGGCCTGCTCTTTCAGTTCCAGCAGGCAAACGTACTTCATGAGGGTATACGCGGCCATCGCGCCCGCGGCGGCCCAGCCCCGAGTGCCATCCTTATACCCACGCCTCAAGACGGCTTGACGGACAAAGGCCGAGACAGGCGAGAGCGCCAATCCCAAAGGCCCAACGCGCTTGCCTCTCGCGTGCAAGCCTTCGGCCATGAGTTCCGCGTGCCCCACATGCTTCCGCATGAGCTCTGCGAAGCTTGCGAAACTGTCGTGCCGGAGGTCGCCCGCGAGGTCTTCGATGGGCTCAGCAGGATCGACCGGTCGAAGGTCATAGTGCGGGTTTATGCCGTGCCACTCGAATCGATCGTGCCGGACCAGCCTGAGTCGCCACTCGGGCTGCCACGTGTGCTCAAAGAAGCGGCCCCGGTAGAAGACCTTGCGGTTGACGCGGTACCCGGTGGGCCCGTGCTCACGCTCCAGGTCCAGGGCCTCGATAGACCGACGCAACTGCGGTTCGAGCGATTCATCGCTGTCCAGTGGCAGCACCCAGGGCTGCGTGCATTGGTCAAAGGCGTAGCGGACGGTCTCGACATAGCCAAGCCAGCGCGTCTCGATGACGCGGGCCTTGTGCTCGCGAAGGATGTCCAACGTGCCATCGGTCGAGCCCGAGTCAACGGCAACGATCTCCCGCGCCAGATCCCGGACACTCTCCAGAGTGCGACCGATCGTGCCGGCGTTGTTCTTGCAAATGATCGCTACCGAGATGGGCAAGGGCAGCTTGGAGTGATGGGGCATCTGGGGGGTCTCGAAAGCCATCGGGCCCGTGTGAAGCGTCATCGATCGTCGTGGCTGGCCCGAACGCCGCCGTTCGTACACTAGGGCCTGATGTCGAAGGCTCCCAACTTCAAAGCGCGTCGCCACGGCCCAGCGGCCGACGGTCCCCAGTGGGCCGAAGCCTTGGGCGCCGAGCCCTGGGACGAGCACGCGACTGTCCTGAAGCAGGACGGCCCGGTACGCGTGCTGGCCACGACGCTGCGAGACCAGCCGGTGGTCCTCAAGTTCTACCGCCATCGCGGCCGCCTTGCACGGGCCCGCGCCCGCCTGGGCATCGCCGCCGCCGACCGCCACTGGGGCGGCGCCGCGCTCCTGGCGGCCGACGAGATCCCCTGCGCCCCCATGCTCGCCCTGGTCAGTCGCCGCGATGGCCCCGTGCGCGAAGACTGCCTCATCATGGGCCGCCTCGATGGCCGGCACCTGCTGCACTGGCTCGAGGACATCAGGCAAGGCCGGGTCCCGATCGCGCAGCAGCACGCGCTGGCCAGGGCGGTGGGGGCCCAGGTGGGCTGCATGCTGGCCGCCGAGCTCCACAACCGAGACCACAAGCCCAGCAACCTCATCGTGCGCTTCGAGGGCGGCAAACCCGTCGTCGCCATCGCCGACTGCCAGGGCGTCAAGCGGCTGGAGCGCGACAAGAGCCGCCACACCGTGCGCATGCAGGCCAGCCTGGCGCTCGAGGCCATCGGCACCGGCGTGCTCCCGCGCCGCACGCTCATCGCCATGACCCTCGCCAGCGCGGTCGCCGCCTACACCGCGCGCCGGTTCGGCAGGGCGAGCGTCGAGCACGCCATGGCCATGGACCGCGCCGAGCGGCGGCGCATCCTCCGATCCCTGCCACGCGGCACGGCGCTGGCCGCATGGCGGCGCATCGCCGAACGCATCGCCATCCATGGCGACCCCACGCCCAGGGTGGATCCGCTGGCCGATGCCGACTCGAAACCAACGGCGGCCCACGCGTGAGCCGCGACGCGGGCGTGCCAACCAAGGTCTGCGACACCTGCGGCCGCACCTTCGCCTGGCGTAAGAAGTGGGAGCGCTCGTGGGACGAGGTGCGCTACTGCTCCAACCAGTGCCGCCGCGAGAAGCCCGGCCCGCTGGACGCCAGGCTCGAGCAAGCCATCCTCGACCTGCTCGAGGCCCGCGCCCCGGGGGCCACCATCTGCCCCAGCGAGGCCGCCCGCGCCGTCGAGCCCGATGGCTTCACCGGCCTGATGGAACGCACCCGCCGCGCCGCCCGCCGCCTCGCCCGCCGGGGCAAGGTCCAGATCACCCAGGGCGGCAAGCCCGTCGACCCCGATGGCTTCCGCGGACCGATCCGGCTGGGGCGGCCCTAGCGGTCCAGCGCACTGGCCCGCCCGATCGCCCGGTCCCCGAACTTCGCTCGGATCGCGTCCGCCGCGTCGTCCACGCGTGACGAGCGCTCGTGCTCGGCCGCGTCGAACAAGCCCGGGCCCTGCGGCGTGCCCAGGCGGCTCGTGCTCACGCCCAGCAGCCGCACGGGCTCGAAGTGCCGCGACGCCCAGGCGTCCAGCAGGGCCAGCGCTTCGCGCACCAGCACGCCGCTGTCGCGCGTCGGCTCGGCCAGCGTGTGGTTGCGCGTGATGGTCCTGAACTGGCCGTTGCGGACTTTCAGGGTGATGGCACCCGCCGCGCGATCGGCCCGCCGCAGCCGCCAGGCCACGCGCTCGGCCAGGTCGACGACCTGCGCGTGGCACTGGTCGAGCGATTCCAAGTTCTCGCCGAAGGTCCGCTCGTGGCCGATGCTCTTGGCCCGCCGGTCGGTGACCACCGGCCGGTCGTCGATGCCGCGGCAGCGGTCGTAGAGGCGCTCGCCCATCACGCCGAAGAGGCTCTGCAGCGTCTTGAGGTCCAGCCGCCGCACGTCGCCGAAGGTGCGTACGCCCAGGCGCTCGAGCTTGGCCTGGCCGACGGCGCCCACGCCCCAGAGCCTGGCGATCTCCAGGGGTGCCAGGAACGCGTCAACCGTGCCGGGCTCGACGACCACCAGCCCGTCGGGCTTGTTGAGGTCGCTTGCGATCTTGGCCACCAGCTTGCTGGGCGCCACGCCCAGGCTGACGGTCAGCCCGGTCTTCGCGCACACGTCGCGCTTGATCTTCGCGGCGATCTCGCGCCCGCCGCCCAGCAACCGCTCGCTGCCCGTGACGTCCAGGAACGCCTCGTCGATGCTCAGCGGCTCGACCAGCGGGGTGACCGACTCGAACACGGCGAACACCGCGTCGCTGGCGGCCTTGTAGCGCGCAAAGTCGGGCTTGACGAACACCGCCTGCGGGCACAAACGCCGCGCCACCGCCCCGGGCATGGCGCTGCGGCAGCCGAACGCGCGGGCCTCGTAGCTCGCCGCGGCGACCACCCCACGCGGCCCCGCCCCACCCACCAAGACCGGCTTGCCGCGCAGCTCGGGCCTGTCGCGCTGCTCGACGCTCGCAAAGAACGCGTCCAAGTCGGCGTGCAGGATGGTGCGGTGCGCGGGCACGGGGGAGGGTAGGAAGAAGCGACGGAGGGGCTCGCTGTTGTGCCGATTCGTCTCTATGTGGCTTCGTCCCTCCGCCTCGTTCCTCTCACCCTACTCCGGCACGATACGAATCAGCTCGCCGTTGCGGCTGTCGGTCAGGACGTACAAGAACCCATCGAGCCCCTGCCGTACGTCGCGGATGCGCGCTTCGAACGCCAGGGTCTGGTTGCCCATGATCTCGATGTTCTGATCGACGCCTGCGCCGTCAACACCACCCAGCATCACCCGCCGCACCTGCCGGCTGACCAGCCCGCCCGCGAACAGGTCGCCTTGCCACTGCTCGAACGCCTCGCCCGTATAGAACGCCAGCCCGCTGGCGGCCAGCACCGGCGTCCACACCAGCGCGGGGTCGATCATGCCCTCGAGCGTCACGTGCTCGCTGATCTCCCGGCGGTTGTAGTGGATGCTGTAGGTCGCTTCGGGCCAGCCGTAGTTCTGGCCGGGCTCGATGAGGTTCAGCTCGTCGCCGCCCAGTGCCCCGTGCTCGGTGGCCCAGACGTTGCCGGTGGCCGGATCGATGGCCATGCCCTGGATATTGCGGTGGCCGTAGCTGTAGATGAACTTCGCGGTCTCGGGGTGCTCCTGGTTGTCGGCGAACGGGTTGTCGGCGGGCGCGGCGCCGTCGTCGTTGAAGCGCAGCACCTTGCCCCAGGTGTTGTCCAGGTACTGCGGATTCTCGCGGGCCAGCCGGCCGCCAACCTCCGTGGGCGGGTTGCCGCCGTCGCCGACGCTCATCAGCAGCGTGCCGTCGGGCAGCCAGACCAATCGCGAACCGAAGTGCTGCCCGCCGGGCTTGTCGGGCGTGACGCGGTAGAGCTCCTGGACATCCTCGAAGCGCGTGCCGCTCTCGTCTCGCACCAGCCGCGCCCGCGACAGCACCGTGCGGTTGGCGCGCCCGTCGCCGGTGGCGTAGGTCAGGTACACCAGACCGTTGCTGGCGAACTCGGGGTGCAGCACCACGTCCATCATGCCGCCCTGGCCGAGCGCAGCGCTTTCGGGCGCGTTGGCGACGGCCACCGGCTCGCCGAAGCCGCCCTGGCCATCGGGCAGCGCGATGACGATGCCCCCGGGCCGCTGGGTGATCAGCACCGCGCCATCGGGCAGGAAGGCCACCGCCCACGGCCGGTTGAGCCCATCGATGAGCGTCTGCGTGGCGTAGCCGGTCGCCGGCGGGGCGTCGGCCTCGCTGTCGCTGAAGATCGGCGACGGACCCTCGGTGGGCAGTTGCGCCGGCTGGCCGCAGGCGGGCAGGGCCAGGGCGAGCAGCAACGACGACGCGGCGGTGATGGCGGTGATGGGGGTGGGCTTCATGCCCGATGGTACGAGCCCTCAGCCGCCCACGGCCGCGCGCAGCCGCTCGATGTTCGCCCGCATCACGTCCATGTAGTCCCCATCGTCGGGCACGCCCTCGGCCGGGCTGAACAGCACGCTCACGACGCCCAGCTCGCCCCGGATCGCATCGCGCAGCTCGCTCGTCGGCTCGCCCTCCCAGAGCAGGAGCACGGGCTTGTCGCCGTGCGTGTGCTCGTGCTCGTGATCTTGGTCGTGTTCGTGCCTATGGCCATCGTCGTGCTCATGGCCGTGGTCGTGATGATGGTCCTCATGATGATGCAGCGCGTTGTGCACCATGTCGACCATCGCCTGCGTGTCCTCGCTCTCGGGATCGAGGTCCAGGTTGTGGATGTCCCAGCCCAGGTCGCGGGCGAGATAGTTGTACGCGGGGTGGCTGGCCAGCAAGCGGTGCTGCTGCACCAGCGGCGTCAGGTCGCGCAGCGAGGTCTCGAGCATCTCCAGGTCCTCGACGAGCGTGGCGAGGTTGGTCCCGAAGGCCTCGGCGTGTTCGGGCCACGCCGTCGCCATCGCCTCGGCGATGCGCTCGGCCTGCGCGATGGCCAGCCTCGGGCTCACCCACGTGTGGCCGTCGACGCCCTCGTGCGTGTGCTCGCCGCCGGGCCCGTGGCTGTGCGTGGTGCTCTCCATGGTGATGGGCCCGCCGAGCTGCTCGAGCGTGTCGTCGCTGAGGCTCGCTACGGTGCGGCCACGCGGCAGGGCGGCGCCGGCGACCCACTTCTCGAACTCCGCCCCGTTGGTGATGACCACCTTCGCGTTCTGGAACTGGTTCATCGCGTCGGCGCCCGGCCGCCAGAAGATCGGGTCCTCGTCCGCCGGCAGCGGGCTGTCGACGATCACCAGGCCGCCGGCGATGCGCTCGGCGAAGTACCGCGTGGGGTAGAACGTCGTCAGCACCGCGTCCCGCATCGCGAACTGGCCGGTCTGGCTCGTGCTCGCTTGCTCGTTGCAGCCGGCCAGCGGCAGCGCGGCCAAGGGCAGGCCCACGGCCAGGGTGATTGCGAACGCGCGGGCGGTCTTCGTGGGCAAGTGCATGCGGGGTCCCTCCTGAGAACTTGGTTGCAGACTGTAGTAGCGACAGCCGCGGCCGGTTCAGAGGAACGCCGACGCCCGCGTGGCGATCGCCAGCACGCCAGAGGCCATGCCCAGAGCCAGCGCCGCCCCCAGCACGATCAGCCCCAGCACCTCGCCGCCCACCAGCACCAGCCCCGTGCGGCGCGACGCCCCCATGTCCGCCAGCGTGCGCAATTCATCGGCCCGCAATCGATAGCCCAGCGTCGCGATGAGCGCGATGAGCGCCCCGGTGCTGGCCGCCAGCACCACCGAGATCGCGTCGAACACCAACCGCAGCCGGATCACGAAGGCGATCAGTTCGTCGACCACCGCCGCCGGCTCGATCGCCTGCACCCCCGTGCCCTGGCCAGACTCCGCATTCATGCGGGCTTCCAGGATGGTCGCCGCCCGCTGGTCGCGCGGGTACAGCAGCACCGCCGTCAGCGGGAAGTTGTCCTTCGAGCCGTGCACATGGAAGCTGTCGGCGTTATCTTCGGTCACTTCCTGGTACGTCCTCAGCGCCTCGCTCAGCGCCACGCGCTCGCCCTGCCGCGCGATGATCAGGTCCTCGCGATCGATCGCCGCCGCGTCGTCGTGCCCGTGGCTGAAGCCCTCGAGCAGCCACGCCGTCTCCAGGTCTACGAAGATCGCGTCGTCGTCGGCCGTGCCCGTGGGTTCGAGCACGCCCACGACCGCCAGACGCACGGGCGACGCCTCGGCGATGTCGTACGCCTCGCGCACGTCGCTGAGGATCGTTCCGCCCGGCTCCAGCCCCTGCCGTTCGGCCGCCGCCGCGCCGACGACCGCCTCGCCCAGCAGCGCAAACAGCCGGCCCTCGGCCAGCGGCAGCGCGACGCCCGGCCGCTGGAAGTAGGTGATATCGGTGGCCACCACCGGGCTGCCGCCGGCGGTGAACCTCGCGTGGATCGGCACCGCCAGGGCCGTGGGCTCGCGAGCCAGCGCCTCGAACCGCGCGTGCGTGATCGTGTCGATGGGCGCCCGGCGGAAGTACAACGCGGCCAGCACCAGGTCGAACCGCCCGCCCCGAGCGCCCACCACCAGCGGCGCCATCTCGGCCCGAGCCCGAAGCCCGCTCTCGAAGCGTGCCGCCAGCGAGCGGCTGAGCATCGGCACCAGCACCGCCACCGCCACGCACAACACCAGCAGCACGCTGCGCCCGCGGTGCCGCCACGCGTGCCACCAGATGAGCGGCAGCAGCTTCACGCCATGGCCCCCCGCGCCCGGGCGCCCATATCGAGAACATGCTCGAAGCGCGGCAGCAGCGCATGGTCGTGCGTCACCAGCAGCACCGTTGCGCCCGTGTTCTCGGCCTGCTCGAGGATCAGCGACAGGATCGACCCCGCCCGCGCGGGGTCCAGGTTGCCCGTGGGCTCGTCGCACGCGATCAGCTTCGGATTGGTCACCAGCGCCCGGCAGATCGCCACCCGCTGCTGCTCACCCTGGCTGAGCTGCTCGGGCCGGCGATCCAAGGTGTGCTCGATGCCCGCCGCCTTCGCCAACGCCATCGCCCGATCTCGAGCCGCGCCATCCAGCCGCCCCGCCCCATGCAGCCGCAGCGGCACCAGGATGTTCTCCATCGCCGAGCAATACTCCAGCAGCGCGAACCGCTGGAACACGAACCCCACCGTCGAGATCCGCAGCGCCCGCCGGCGCCCCTCGGCCAGCGTGTCCAGCCGCCGCCCGGCCAGTTCGATCGTGCCCGACGTGGGCGTGATGATGCCCGTGATCAACCGCAGCAGCGTGGTCTTGCCGCAGCCGCTGGGCCCGACGATCGCCGTGTGGCCGCCCTCGTGCACCAGCAACTCCGGGATGTCGACGACCGGCTCGTGGGCCGCGTCGAACGCGAAGGTCAGCTTCCGCGCGGCAAGCAGTGGGGGAGGTGGCTCAGGCATCGATCAACCATCGCAACTAGAACGCCTCGAGCGCGCGCCCGGGCGCCTGCCCATCATCATCGATCCGGCGCTGCTGGCGCATCTGCTGGCCCACGATCCGCCAGCCCTGCTCCAGCCCCGCCAGCGTGTACAGCGCCTCGTACTCGTGCACCCGCGTGTGGCTGTGCCCCCAGTGGTACACCGTGCCCTCCACCTGCCAGCGGTGCACGACGTCGATGCGCGCACGCCCGTCCTCGCCCACCGCGATCGACTCCACTGTGAGCTTCTCGGGCTCCACCCCCGTCACGATGCCCAGCATCCCCCCCTGCTCGGCGTCCACCAGCGAGTTGTACACCTGCGTGTACAGGTCCTTGAGCAAAGGCCCGCTCACCGAGCGCTCCAGCGCGTCGTACACCTCTTCCTCGCTGCCGTGATCGAACGCCCGGTACAGGTTCGCGTGCAAGGGCTCGAAGATCGACGCCACGCGTTCCTGGTCGGGCAGTTCCAACTCGCCTCCCGTCCCGGGCACCGCGACCCGCACCGCCGGCAGCACGAGCGCCGCGCTTGCGCCAGCCACAAGTGCCACGAACAGCATCACCACGCCCACGGCCGTCCCCTTCTGCTTCATGCACACGAGCGCCGCCGGCACGCCCGCCGCCAGCAGCACCAGGCCCAGCAGCGACACCCGCATCGGCTCGCTCGCCTCGGGCGTCGGCGGCACCGCCGCATACCGCGAATCGCCCGATTCGTCGGCGTGCCACTCGATCGTCGGCCGAGGCTTGCTGAACGGCATGATCTTCACCGTGCCATCCGAAGACTGCACCAGGCACTCGAGCACCATGAAGGGCGGCAGCCCGTCGGGCCCGGTGGCGCCCTCGAGTTCGGCCGCGACACGATCCCGCGGGTACGTCGGCCAAGTGACCTCAACCACCTGCGGGTCGGGCGACGCATACCGAACCACCAGCGCCGCCCGCATGAGCGCTCGGGCCCCATAACGAGGAAACGCCCCAAGCATCCATGGCTCGGGATCGGAGAAGAAGTCATACCGATCGATCGCCGGCTGGATGACCTCGCCATCCACACGGACCACGACCTCCGACGCGACGAACGCCCGCAAGGCCGCCTCCATCGCCCGCATCTCGACCTCGGCGACTTCTTCCAGGGCCTCCCGCGGGAAGGACACCGCCTCGTCGATGAACGCCAGATTCAGGCCGATCTGGAACGTCACCCCCTCGGCGTCGACCGAAACCCGCAGGTCCGCGTGCGGGCCGTCCTGGGGGTGCAGAGCCATCGCTGGCGCGCAAAACAGCCCCAGCGTGGCCGCCAGGGCGGTCAGCACGGGGAGGATCCGGGCAAGGGTTGGGGAGGTCCGCACGCAACGATCCTACGTCGACCCCTCTATATTGCTCCAGACCAAGCCGACAAGGCGGGGTCCCCCGCGCATCGCTTTGGGCGAAAGGAAGCCAATCCATGCACCAGTTCCCCCGACTCCGCCGACCGGCCCTGCTCATCGCGCTCCTCGCGGGTGGCTCGGCCGTCGCCGCCACCGCCGTCAATGCCAACTCCGCGACCCGAGCGACCGCAAGGGCCGCCGACGCGGAGGTCACCGTCCAGAGCGTCGAGGGCTCGCCCATCGCCGACGCCCTGGCTCGCGTGCCCGAAGACGTCCGCACCTACGACGTCCACATCTCCACCCTGGCCAGCCCCTACATGCAGGGCCGCGTCCCCGGCTCCGACGGCGCCGAGCGCGCCAAGGACTACATCGAGTACCACTTCCGTGAGGCCGGCCTCACCCCGGCCTTCGAAGACGAGGACGGCAACGCCTTCGCCAGCTACCGCCAGCCCTTCCCCCTCTCGGGCACCTGGACCGTCCAGAGCGAGTCGCTCAAGGCCAGCCGCACCACAACCACCGGACAACAGGCCGGCGCTGAGCCCGTGCTCAACATCCGCGAAGTCACGTTCGGCGCAGAAGAAGACTTCATGCTCACCGGCATGGGCCAGAGCGGCGCCGGCAAGGGCGAGGCCGTCTTCGTCGGCTACGGTATCGAGAACGGCCCCGATGGCTACAACAACCTCGAAGGCATCGACACCCTCGAGGGCAAGATCGCCGTCATGTTCCGCTTCGAGCCCATGGACGAAGACGGCAATAGCCGCTGGAACGAGGGCGCAGGCTGGAGCGGCCGCGCGGGCTTTGCCAACAAGGTCGGCGCCGTTGCACGCCGAGATCCCGCCGGCATCATCATCATCAACCCGCCCGGCGCCTCCGACCGCCGCGCCAACCGGCTCAGCCGCTTCCAGGGCCGCGCCCAAGCCAGCGTGCCCGTCATGATGATGTCCGCCGAGGCCGGCGACAACATGCTCCGCGGCATGGGCGTCGACATGACCATGATGGACCTGCGCACCCACGCCGACACCGACGCCTCGTCCAAGGAGCTGGGCTTCGAGATCGAACTCGAAGGCTCCGCCGAGCGGCAGAGCCTCATGGCCGAGAACGTCGGCGGCGTCATCCGCGGCGTGGGCGACCTGGCCGACGAGTGGATCGTCATCGGCGCCCACCTCGACCACCTGGGCATGGGCTACTTCGGCTCGCGCTCGGGCCCGGGCGAGCTCCACCCCGGCGCCGACGACAACGCCTCGGGCACCGCGGCTCTCCTGCTCATGGCCGATCGCCTGGCCGCCCGCCTCGAGGGCGACACCGGCCCACGCCGTTCGATCCTCATCATGGGCTTCGACGCCGAGGAGAGCGGCCTGAACGGTTCCTTCTACTACACCCGCGAGCCAATCGCCCCCATCGAAGACCACATGCTCATGGTCAACTGGGACATGATCGGACGCATCACGAACGAGCGCGTGCTCGTGGCCGGCGGCTTCACCGGCGAGGGCCTGAGCGAGTTCATCCAGCCCCACCTGGCCAGCAGCGGCCTTGAGGCCGTCGTGCCCGAGACGATGAGTGGCGCCAGCGACCACACCCCGTTCTACCGCGCGGGCGTGCCCGTCCTGTTCTCCATCATCGCCGACTTCCACTCCGACTACCACACCCCGGCCGACACCGTGTGGAAGATCAACCGCGTGGGCGCCGTCAAGACCGTGCACATGTACGAGAACATCGTCGCCGACGCCGCCAAGCGTGGTGAGCGTTTCCGCTTCGTCAGCCCGCAAGAGCAGGCCGAGCAGCGTGAGGCCGCCGAGCGCGCCAACCAGGCCCAGATCAGCGTCTACGTGGGCGTCGTGGTCGATGCCGAGGCCGATGGCGACGGCGTCGTCCTGGCCGAGATCGCCGAAGACTCGCCCGCCGCCCGGGCCGGCCTGCGCGCCGGCGACCGGCTCGTCCGCTGGGACGGCCAGAAGCTCACCGACGCGGCCGCATGGCGCGAACTGCTCGCGCGACACAGCGCTGACGACGAGGTGAACATCGGCATCAGCCGCGACGGCGAGGAAGTCACCCTGAGCATCAAGCTCCAGGGCCGCTGAGTTATCAGGCTCGCCGGCGAGGTTATCGCCGCTACGACCCGCACAATCGGGCACCCATCTCTGCAAACCGGGCGGCGCACGCCCGGTTTTGTGGTATGGTGCATTGGCGGCCCATCCCAAGGGGGCCGTCGCCATCCAAAGAGGTGTGACATGACCAAGAACCCCGTTCCCATGCTGATGCTCCCGCTGGGCATCTGCGCCGCATTCGCCGCAGCCGAACCGGTCGACATCGTGCTGATGACCAACACCGCCGGCCACGAGGTCCAGGCCCCGCGCTCGCTCTACATCGCGCTCGCCGACGCCGGCGTGATCACGTCCAACACCGCCTTCGGCCAGGACATCCGCGCGGCCATCGCCGGCACGGTGGCGACCAACACCCGCGACATGAGCACCGTCATGCACCTCATGATGGCCGGCCCGAGCAACCAGGCCGTCGGCTCAGGCCCAGTCCTCTCCAGCGACATGACGCCGCTGGCGGACGCTCCCGAGCAACCGATCATCATGCCCGATTCGCTGATCGAGGCCGTGCTGCCGAATGAAGTGGAGCAGCACGCGCCCATCGACGGACCGCCCGGCGGCGGCAACGATCCGCACGATTCGGGCTACCACGTCGTCGTCCCGCTGCCCGGGGCCGGCGCTCTTGCCACCGCGGGCCTGGCCGTGCTCGGCCTGCGCCGCCGCCGGTAGATCCGCCCAAAACGCCGCTTCCACGAAAGCCCGCTCCAGCGCGGGCCTCTTCACACGCGCACGGCGGTGATCACCCGCGGCCGACCCATAAAGTCGCGCACGATCCGGCCTCCCGAGTATCGCCCGTCGGCCTCGATCAGCCCCAGCGCTTCCTCGGCCCTGGCGCTGGCGATCTCGATCGCCAGCAACCCGCCCGGCCGAAGCCGCTCGACAGCGCCGGCCACGATGGGCCGCACGAAGTCCAGCCCGTCGGCGCCCCCACGCAACGCGTGCGTGGGCTCGTGGTCCTTCACGTTCGCGGCAACATCGCCCCATTCGTCGTCGGGGATGTACGGCGGGTTCGCCACGATCGCGTCGTATACACCGTCGCCGGGCAACGCCGCAAGCAGGTCGCCCTCGAAGCGTTGCACCCGGCCCGTGACACCCGTGCGCTCCAGATTCTCGTGCGCCAGCGCCAAGGCATCGGCGTCGATATCGCACGCGTGCACGATCGCGGTGGGAGCCTGCTGCGCGATGGCGATCGCCACGCACCCGCTGCCCGTGCACACATCAGCGATCAGCGGCGCCCGTTCCTCGATGCCCTTGATCGCGTTGACCGCCTCATCGACCAGTGTCTGCGTCTCGGGCCGGGGGATCAGCGCCCGCTTGTCGGCCTTCAGCGAGATGCCGTAGAAGCTCGCCTCGCCCACGAGGTACTGCACCGGCTCGTGGCCCAGCGCCCGCTTGGCCAGTTCACGCAGCCTCGCGAGTTCTTCGGGCGAGGCCGGCCGATCGGCTTCCATGTACAGCCGCAGCCGCTGGCAGCCGATGACGTGGGCCACCAGCATCTCCGCGCACAGCCGGGCATCGTCGACGCCCTTGTCCTTGAGCGCACCGCGCAGCCACTCGAGCAGCTTGCGTGTCGTCCATGCTTCCTTGGCGGCGGTGGTCATGGCTTGGTCCAGGTATCGATCGTTGTCCCGAAGATGAGCGTATCGCTCCAGCCGATGCCCTTCACCCAGCGATGCGCGCGGTGCCGGGCCTCGCGCTCGTAGCCCGCCTTCTCGGCCACGCGCGCCGATGCCGGATTGTCGGCCGAGCACACGATCTCCAGCCGCCGCAGCCCTATGCCCCCGGCTTCCTGCGATCGAAATCCGGCCTCGGTCAGCGCTACGACGGCCTCGGTGCACACGCCCGTCCTTTGCCGCCTGGGCAACACCCAGTACCCGATCTCGGCCTGGTGCGTGTTCGTCCGGAAGGCGTGCATGCCCGTGCCGCCGATGGGCTCGCCACTCACGCGATCGCAGATCAGGATCGGCAGGTCTTCGGGAAGTTCCTTCTCTGCCTCGCGAATGAACCGCTCTATCGTGTAGTACGTCTGCTCGATCGTCAGGTTCTCGCGCTCAACCCACTCCATCCACGGCAGCAGTTGCTCCCGGCTCGAGTCAATCGCCTCGAAGATCGCCGGCACGTCCTCGTGCGTCGAGAGCCGCAGCACGAGCCGCTCGGTTTCGATCGGCAGCGGCCACCGCTCGGGCCTCTTCCATGGTTCGGGCGCTTCCATCACTTCCCCTCGTACCAGTTGCTCGCCACGCTCGCCTCCACCACCAGCGGCACGCGCAGGTCCATCGCGCTCTGCATCCGCTCCACGATCAGCGACTTGGCGTCTTCGGCGCTGTTCTTGTCGGCCTCGAACACCAGCTCATCGTGGATCTGCAAGAGCATCAGCACGCCCTCGATCTCCGGCGCCTTGCCCTTGCGCAGGTGCGCCGCGTGCGGGCTCAGCCGAGCGTGCAGGTCCACCATCGCCAGCTTGATCAGGTCCGCCGCCGAACCCTGCACCACCGAGTTGATCGCCATCCGCTCGGCCAGCGACCGCCGCGACGGGTTCTTCGCGTCGATCTCGGTGATCGGCCGCCGCCGCTTGAGCATCGTCTCGACGTACCCCTGGCTCCGCGCCTGCTCGATGCACTCTTCCAGGAACGTCGTGATGCCCGCGAACTTCTTCTTGTAGCCCTCGATGATCTCGCCCGCCTCGGTGTTGCCGATGCCCAGCCGCCGGCCCAGCCCATACGCCGTCACGCCGTAGATGATCCCGAAGTTGACCATCTTCGCCCCGTCGCGTTGCTCCCGCGTCACGTCCTTGGGCTTGACGCCGTGGATCTGCGCCGCCACCGCGCGGTGGATGTCCTCGCCCGCGTCGAACGCCGCGATCAGCGCCGGGTCCTCGGACAGGTGCGCCAGGATCCTCAGCTCAATCTGCGAGTAGTCGCCCGCGACCAGCACGCGTCCCTTGGGCGCCACGAACGCCTTGCGGATCTCCCTGCCGACCTCCGTGCGGATCGGGATATTCTGCAGGTTCGGGTCGCTCGAGCTCAGCCGCCCCGTCGCGGCCACCGTCTGGTTGAAGCTCGCGTGGATGCGCTTCGTGTCGGGGTGGATCTCCTCGCGCAGGCTCACCAGGTACGTGTTCACCAGCTTCGTGAGCTGGCGATACTCCAGGATGAGCTGCGGCAGCGGGCTCTCGATCGTCGTGTCCTGCGCCAGCTTCTCGAGCACCTCGGCGTCGGTCGATGGGCCCGTCTTCCCGCGCTTGAGCGGGCGGATGCCCAGCCCCGCGTCCGCCGCGTCGGGCTTGTTGAACAAGATGCCCGCGAGCTGCCTGGGCGAGTCGGGCTCGAACGTCCGCCCGCACGTGGCCATCGCTTCGTCCTGGATCTCGCCCTTGAGCGCCTCGATCCGCGTGGTCAGCCGCTTCTCCTGCCGCTCGAGCTCCTTAGGATCGACCTCGATGCCGTTCCACTCCAGCTCGGCCAGCACGTCGATGAGCGGCACCTCGACCTCGCTGGCGAGCTCGCCCAGCCCCATCTGCTCGATCTGCGGCGCCATCACACCATGCAGCCGCAGCGACACGTCCGCATCCTCGGCCGCGTAGGGCCCGGCCTGCTCCAGGGGCACTTCGTCGAAGCGCTTCTGCTTCTTGCCCGTGCCGATGAGCGTCTTGATCGAGATATTCTCGCGCCCCAACAACGCCAGCGAGAGCGCGTCCATCGAGTGCGACGAGCGTGACGCGTCGATCAGGTAGCTGGCCACCATCGTGTCGAACGCCACCCCGGCCAGCTCGACCCCCGCCCGCCGAAGCACCAGCACGTCGTACTTCAGGTTGTGCCCGGTCTTGGGGATCGACTGGTCCTCCAGGATCGGCCCGAGCGCCTCGAGCACGGTCGTGGCATCCAGGTGCGTGTCGGGCTCGGGCGAGCGCACCGGCACGTACCACGCCTTGCCCTCCTCGATCGCGAAGCTCAGCCCGCACAAATCCGCCAGCATCGGCCGCAGCGAGGTCGTCTCCGTGTCCACCGCCACCAGCTTGGCCTTCTTGAGCGCGGTTGCGAGCTTCTTCAGCTCCGCCTTCGTGCGCACGATGGCGTACTCGCCATCGGCAGCGGGCTCTGGCGCATCCTCGTCTCGACGATCGAACAGGCCGCCCTGCGATTGCGCCCGCTTCGTCGCCGCCTCCGCCACCGCCGGCTTGCCCTCGATCTCGCCCGCCGCCGCCGCGTCCTCGCCCAGCAGCTTCTTGAGCTCGTCCTGGTACCGGTTGAAGCCCAGTTCCTTCAGGATCGGCATCAACGCCTCGGGCCGCAGGCGATCGAACGCCGACGCCTCCAGATCGAGCGCCACGTCCACGTCGTCGATCAACGACACGAGCTGCTTGCTGCGCTCCAGCACACCGTCGGCCTCTCGGATGCGCTCGCCCCGCTTGCCCTTGATCTTGTCGGCGTTCTCCAGCAGGTTCTCCAGCGACTCCCACTCGGCGATGAGCTTGGCGGCCGTCTTCACGCCCACGCCCTCGACGCCAGGGATGTTGTCCACCGTGTCGCCCGCCAGCGCCAGCACGTCGCGCCACTGACCGGGCGTCACGCCGAACTCCTCGCGCAGGCTCTCGGCTGTGATCAGCTCGTCGTGATGGATGTCGTACAGCTCAAAGGCCCCGCGCTTCGAGTCGTTGGCCGGATGCAGGAGCTGCTTCAGGTCCTTGTCCTTGCTCACCACGCGGATGTTGACCTCGCCCGCCAGCTCCCGCGCCAGCGTCGCGATCACGTCGTCGGCCTCGTACCGCTCCATGCCCAGCACCGGCACGCCGATGGCCTCCAGGATCGAGATGCACCGCTCCACCTGTAGCGGCAGGTCCTCGGGCGGTGGGGGGCGGTTGGCCTTGTACTGCTGATCGATGGCGCTGCGCACCGTCTGGGTATCGCCCGACACGTCGATGGCCACCGCGACATAATCCGGCCGTTCGCCGACGAGATGGGCCCCGCCCGCCTGGCCGCGCAGCAGCTTGATGAGCATGCCCACGAAGCCAAAGGTCAGGTTCGTGGGCTCCTTGGTCACCGGGCTGGTCATCGGCGTGCGGATGGCGTGGTAAGCCCGGAAGAACTGGGCGTAGCCATCGATCAGGTAGAGCGTCTTGAAAGCCTTCTTCGCCATGGCCGGCATGCTATCTGCCGATGGCCACGGCCGCGCGCCTAGAGTTACCCCTCAAGCGGACGCTTCCGACCACCAAACGGACCGACGACCGCACCCGGGCAGCGCTGCCATGCACCCTGCCCGGGCCGAGTTCGTTGGCTCTTCTCAGGCGTGTCCGCGCCGGGGCCACTCGAAGAAAACGCCTCCCCAAGGCCCGCATCCATCGCGATGGCGGCCGCCGATTCGCCCCTTCGGGCACGAAAGACCCAGACTTGACACAGACCACGACCTTCCAAGACCTCGGCCTGGCCGAGCCCATCGCCACCGTCCTCGCCAAGCGAAACTACACCACGCCCACGCCCATCCAGGCCCTGGCCATCCCCGCCATCCTCGAGGGCCGAGACGTCTTCGGCTGCGCCCAGACCGGCACCGGCAAGACCGCAGCCTTCGCCCTGCCCATCCTCCACGACCTCTTCGAGGCCGGCCACGACGGCGGGCCCCGCCGCACCCACAACGGCAAGAAGGAGCTCCGCGGCAAGCGGGCCCGCCCGCCCCGCGCCCTGGTCCTGTGCCCCACGCGCGAGCTGGCCGTGCAGATCTTCGACTCCTTCGTCGCCTACGGCCGAAACGTCCCCCTCCGCCACGCCGCGGTCTTTGGCGGCGTCAGCCAGTTCAGGCAAGAGAAGGCCCTCAAGGCCGGCGTCGACGTGCTCATCGCCACGCCCGGCCGCCTGATGGACCTGCACCAGCAGGGCCTGATCGACCTCTCCGAGATCGAGGTCCTCGTGCTCGACGAGGCCGACCGCATGCTCGACATGGGCTTCCTGCCCGACATGAAGCGCATCGCCGCCCTCACGCCCGACGCTCGCCAGACGCTGCTCTTCAGCGCCACGGCATCGAAGGCCATCAAGGCGCTCGCCAATGGCCTGCTCACCGAGCCCGTCCACCTCGAGACCACGCCCGAATCGACCACCGTCGAGCGCATCAACCAGCAGGCCTACGTCGTCGAGAAGACCAACAAGCCCCGCCTCCTGCGGGCCCTGCTCTCGCGCGAGCACGTCGGCCGCACGCTGGTCTTCACCCGCACCAAGCACGGGGCCGATCGCGTCGTCAAGCAGCTCGAGCGCGAGGGCGTGCGTGCCAGCGCCATCCACGGCAACAAGACCCAGAACGCCCGCACCCGCGCGCTCACCGCCTTCAAGAACGACGCCCAGGGCGTGCTCATCGCCACCGATGTGGCCAGCCGAGGCATCGACGTCAGCGGCATCACCCACGTGATCAACTTCGATCTGCCCGCCGACGCGGAGACCTACGTCCACCGCGTGGGCCGCACCGCCCGCGCCGGGGCCAGCGGCATCGCCATCACCTTCGCCGAGCAGGCCGAGGCCCGCGACCTGGCCGACATCCAGCGCCGAACCAAGGCCGATATCCAGCCCGGCGACGAGCTGCCCGAGGACCTGGCGCACATCGCCGAGCCCTATCAGCCCCGGCCCCAGCGTGCTGATCGCACGGCCGAGCCCAAGCCCAGCGGCCGCCGCAAGCCCGGCCCGCGCCGAGGCCCGGCGCCGAGCGCCGCCCGCCGCGGCAAGCCCGGCCACCGCCAGGGCGGCCAGAAGCCCGGTGGCCGCACCCAGAAGTCCGGCGGCCCGCGCAAGCCCGCAAACGCCCGCTAGATGCCCGCGAGCGATACGCTCGGTCGATGGGCACTCGCAAGCACCGCCTCGTGACACCCCGCATGCTGCTGGTCAGCATCGTGGTGGGGGTGTTGCTGGCGGTGGCGAGCGTGCCGGTGGCGGCGATGGCGGTACTGGTCACCCGCCCGAACTGGCAGAGCTATCCACCACCCACGCACTGGGAGGGCGGTATTCAGCGTGAAGACCACGTTGAATTCATCGCAATGCACCAAGGTCTTCTGGAGAGCTACTGGGAGACACGCCAGATTCCTGAGCCTGTTGATCCGAAGCTGCGGTCACTGTTACCGCGATGGGTGGAGCCTCGGCAAGATCCACGCCCGGGCTACGCGCGTTGGCGGTATCCGGGCATTGATGTGGGCGTGCATGTCTACGCCTACGGCTGGCCCACGCGCGGCGCCTACGGCCGCATGAGTTATGCTGCTGCTCCGTCGGGTGCGTTTGGGCATTCGTACGACGGCCTCGTCGAGACGCGTATGAAATCCAACCTCGTCCGCTTCCCCCTCCGCCCCATCTGGCCCGGCTTGCTCGCTAACACCCTCTTTTACGCCACCATCATCCTCGCCCTGCTCGTCGGCCTGCGCCTCACTCGCATCCGCCGCCGCCGCAAACGCGGCCGCTGCATCGCCTGTGCCTACGAGCTCGGCCAGAGCATCTCCGTCTGCCCCGAGTGCGGCCTCGCGGCGCGGCTATGACCACAACGAGCCCACGTCGTCAGACGTGGGTCACACGAGCGCCCAACGCAAAGAGATCCAAGTCTCACGACGTGGGCTCGTTCCGAATGCCTGATGTCTAGTGCCCAAAGCCCACTGCCCACTGCCCAGCGCCCGATGCCTTCCTACACCCCATCCCCATACAGCGGATCACCCTCCAGCGCCCCGGCCGCGTCGCCCGTGGGCTGCGGGGGCGCCTCGAGCACCATCTTCTTGTGCCCGATGCCCGCCTCGGTGAAGGGCTCACCCTGGGCGTGCCAGCCGAGCTTCTCGTAGAAGCCCACGGCCCGGTCCTGGGCGTGGCAGTAGAGCCGGCTCAAGCCAAGCTCGCCGAAGGCACGGGCCTCGGCCGCGACGACCAATCGCCGCCCGAGCCCCTCGCCCTGCCGCTGGGGGTCCACGGCCATCTGCATGACCTTGGCCTGCGTCTGCCCGTTCTCGGCCGGCCGCTCATCGGTCAGCAGCAGCAGGCAGCCGACGACGCGGGCCCCCGTCGGATGGTCCATCACCGCCACGAAATGCTCGGCTCGCTCATCCACGCTGGGGTACTCGGCCACGAACCTTGCGTGGTCGTAGCCGATCGGATTGAGCAGCACGCTCTCGCGCAGCGCGACCGAGCTGGGGTACAGCGGGCTCTTGGGCGAGATGCGCTCGATCCTGATCACGCCGGCAGGGTAGGCAAGTTGGCGAAGGACAAACCCGCCTAACGCACGCCCTGCCCGCCCGTGATCGAGTGGAACGCCTCGCCCCACAGCCGCTGGGTCACGCTCTGCCGGGGTGTCGCCAGCCGGGCCGAGCCGTCCAGCATGATCAGCGCCGCCCGGCCTTCGCTATTCCCCTGCCGGTGCGACCGGCCCATCGCGTTGATCTCCGTCGCCCCCCGGCTGGCCAGCACCTCGGCAAAGTTGGCCCCATCGCCAAACACGTCGCCCGCCTGCGGGTACACGAACGGCGCCGGACCTGCGCCCGCAACCGCCTCCCGCTCGGGGCTGCGGCCGGCCGAGACGCCCAAAAAAGGCACGATCGGCCGATGGCTCAGCGTCCGCGAGCCCTGCCGCAGCGCCGAGTACCCCGCATCGGCCAGCCACTCGGTGACCAGCACCGTCGTCGCCGGCGCCACGGGCTCGTCTTGCCGCGTCAGCCACGCGCCCCGCTGCGGCACGGCGCCGCGATGCCCCACCAGCCGGTAGTGCCGGTCCGTCCCCGAGTACGCCAGCGGCTCGGGCGGCATGATCGCGCCATTGACGGTAAACGCCAGTCGCGGCGCCTGCCGAACGTGATCGCCCGCCGCCGGCGCTCCACTGCCGGGCGCCAGCGGGCTGGTAAACGCGTCCACGCCCGGCACATACCCGCCATCGGCCAGCACGGCCGAGAAATGCGTGACGCCGCCGTCGGCATCGCTGCGGAACGCCGGCGCATACCACCCCGCGTCGATCGCCGCCGCCTCGATGGCCCGACCCACGCCCATCGCCTGCCACATCGCGGCCGCCGATGCCGAGTTCCACCGCATCGCCCCGAGCATGGGCAACGCCAGCGCGACCAGGCCGCTTGTAACTACCAACGCCGCCAGCATCTGGGGCAGCGTCGCCCCACGTCGAAGGTTCATCCGTGTCCGCATCGCAGTCCTCCTTGGCCGTCTTCGCCCCATATGGTTGACCATCGGGCCACCGACGACCACAGAGGAGAACCCCATGTCCACGTCCAGCAGCAACGGCACGGCAACCCTGGAGCAACGCATCGAGCGCCTCGAGGCCGAATTGGCCGCCCTGCGAGCCCAGGGCGTCTCCACCCGCACGCTGCGCCTGGTCGACGAGGACGGCGCCGAGCGGGCCATGCTCACCGCCGATCGAAACGGCCCGACCTTCGTCTTCCACGACAACGCCGGCGCCGTTCGCATGAAGCTGTCCCTGTCCGAATCCGGCCCGGGCATGACCCTGGCCGACGACAAGGGCCACACCCGCGCCTGGCTGGGCTTCACCAAGGACGCCCTGCGTATCGGCTTCGCCGACGAAAACGGCAACAGCCGCGCCTTCTTCGGCGTCATGCGCTCGGGCCAGCCCGTGGCCAAGTTCTACGACGAAGCCGGCAACGTGGTGTGGAGCGCGGAATAAGGAAGCCGGCTCACCCCGGCGCCCGATGCACCGGCTCGCGCCCCTCCAGCACCGCAACCACGTCCTGCACCACCCAGCTCATGTTCAGCCGCGCCGGGCCCGTCGCCGCCGCGATGTGCGGCGCCAGGTGAGCATTGGGCACGCCCAGCAACGGATAGCCCGTGTCCAGCGGCTCGTGCGGGTCGTGCACGTCCAGCAAGGCCCGCGCCTTCGGATTCGCGCCCAGCCAGTCGGCCAGCGCCTGCGGATCGATCGCCAGCCCACGGCTCGTGTTCACCACGATGCAGTCCGGCCGAAGCCCGCGCAAGAACGCGGCGTCCACGAAGTGGTGGTTGCCCTCGCGCCAATCAATATGCACCGTCAGCACCTGCGACGTCGCTTGCAGTTCCTCCAGCGACACCGGCTCGCACCCGTGCCGCCCATCGACCGGGATCTCGATCACGTCGTGATACCGAACCCGGCACCCCAGCGCACGCAGCACCTTGCCCACCCGGCTGCCGATGCGCCCGAAGCCCAGGATGCCGACTTCAAGATCCGCAAGGTGGCACTCGCCCTGCAACTCGTTGCGCGCATCGTGCCAGGCCTGGCCCTCCAGCGGGCCGTCCAGGAACACGCGCGGCCGCAACGCATCGAGCAGCAGGCACAGCACGAACTCGACCACCGCCTGCGTGTTGGCCGCCGGCGTGTGCACGACCTCGACCCCGCGCGCCCGGCACGCGGGGATGTCGATGTTCTCCAGCGCCACCCCCGCCCGGCCCACGACCTTCAGCTTCGGCGCCAGCGTCAGCAGCCCTTCATTGACACGCGTGTACGTCCGAACCACCAGCCCCTCGGCCTCGGGCAGCAGGTCCAGCAGCCGCGCATCATCGTGCGGGCACACCTCCAGCCGGACACGCTCGGCCAGCCACGCCGCCGCCGTCGGGTCGAGCGTTTCGGTCTGGATCACCAGCGGCTTGTCGCTCGACACGGGCTCAGCCCCGTCCGCCGTCTTCGTCACCAGAGCCGTCGCCGCCCTCGGCCGGCTCCAGGATCGCCCGCATCGAGCACGTGCTCTTGGCCAGCAGCGGATCGACGCCGAAGCCGCGCACCTGGGCCACCCGCAGCTCGCCCAACTCGCGGTGCATGGTGGCGACCACGGCCCGCCCCTCGGTGTCGACCGTCCGCGCCAGCTCGTACGCCCGCCGACGAGAGTGCCCGAAGATCCGCCCCAGCATGTCAATCACGTACTCGTACGTGTGCTCCTGGTCGTCCAGCAGCACCACGTTCCAAGGCCGCAGCGGCTGCGACTCGGTCGACGACTCGGTCTGCACATCGGGTTTTGTCTGGGTCGTGCTCATGCGGCGCTATCCTAGCGAGACCGGCCGACGCAGCGATGCGCGAATTCGCAACGCAAACCCGCAAAGTTCTTCATGCCCACGCGACCGAGCGCCGATAACCACCCCCGGAACAAAGCGCGACCATCGCGCCTTCACACGAGCAGTCGGTGCCCTGTGCGTTTTCCAGGCAGCGCGGAAGCGGAGCCTGTGGCATGAACAAGAGCGAACTCGTCGATCGCATCGCAGCCAACCTCGGCATCACCAGGGCCGACGCCGCCCACTACCTCGACACCATCCTCGAAGGCATCACCACCGGCCTCATCGAAGACGGACGCGTCAAGATCACCGGCTTCGGCAGCTTCGTGCGCCGCCACCGAAACGCCCGCGAGGGCACCAAGCCCAGCACCGGCGAGCCCATCGCCATCCCATCCAGCGAGACCTGTGGCTTCAAGGCCGCTCCGGCCCTCCGCCAGCGCCTCACCGACCACGCGCGCCCCGCCGGCCAGGTCGAACCCAAACCAACGGCCCGCCAGACCGTCCGCTGAGCCAGGCTAACCGGCCCGAACCAGCATCACCACGGCGTGCGCCTCGATTGCCCGCCCCTCGCCCACCGGGCCCACGCCCTCGCCGGTCTTGCCCTTGACGTTCACGCGATCCGCAGGCAACCCCAGCAGGTGGCCCACACGCTCGCGGATCGCCGCCTTGTGCGGCCCGATCTTGGGCCGCTCGAGCAGCACCGTCAGGTCCACGTTGGTCATCGCCCACCCCGCGTCACGCACCAGCCGCACCGCCTCGGCCAGGAACACCGCCGAATCGCCGTCCTCGTTCGCCGGGTCGGTGTTCGGAAACAACTGCCCGATATCCGGCAGCCCCGCCGCCCCGAGGATCGCGTCGGTCAGCGCGTGCAGCAGCGCATCCCCGTCCGAGTGCGCCACCGGGCCCCGGGCGGCCTCGCCTGCCTGCGGCACCAGCACCCCGCCGATCACCAGCGGCTTGCCCTCGCCCACCGGCGACAGCGGCTCGAGACGATGCAGGTCGTAGCCGTGCCCAACGCGAAACGGCGGATCTCCGGCACTATGATCGGTATATGTTTGCATGGTCTCCCAAGATGCACGCCAAGGGCCGCTTGTGCTGCGGTCCGGCCGGCGACCTGACGATAGTAAGGGAGATACGGTTCACGCTCCGCTGGGAGCACGAACCGCGCCGATGCGCCGTCGTACGTCCGACGGACCGAGAACTCCTGTTTCGAAACCGTCCCGCCCGTTGGGAGCACGAGATGATCAACCTCCGCCGTAGCCGTCCGCTCGTCCGCATCGCCGCCGCAGCCTTCGCCGGGTCGATGGCGCTGCCCCTGGTCGGCTGCTACCAGTCGCTCGACGTCTACCCCTTCGAGAGCCGCACCTGGAGCCCCAAGACCGTGGTGCTCATCGATACGCGCACCGAGGAAGAACTCTGGCGCTACGAGGCCCCCGTCGGCACCACCCTCACCCTGCGCTTCCACTCCGGCGACGAGGACAACCTCCACTTCCCCGACGAGCTGCGGTGGAAGGTCAAGTCCGACATCGGCACAGAGTTCAGCGACGAGGGCACGCTGCCGGTGCCCCCCGAGGGCGTCCGCCGCGTCGACTGGTACCTCCGCCCCGCGCCCGAGTACCCCAAGCCCGACGCCCCCCGCGCCGAGCCGGCCCCCTTGCCCGATCCCGCCGAGGCCCCGCAAGCCGAGCCGGTCGAGGATCCCGCCGAGCCGGCCGAGCAAGACCCGGCCTGATCCCAAGCCCGGCCTGACTATCACCGCCAACACGACGACCACCACGCCCCCGCCAAGTCGGGGGCGTCTTCATGGGCGCTCGCCGAGCGACGCGGCCGTCAACGCCAGCCGCTCTGCGACCAATCCAACTGCCATTGGGGCCCGAAGAAGCCAGCGCCAAGAACCCCCGCCAGCCCCTCCTCCACGAAGGCCGGCTCGACCAGCAGCCAGTCGGGGTAGCCCACGCCCGAGATGAAGTACCGGCTGTGATCCGCCAGACGCCGGCCCTGCTCGCCCGTGCCCGCCACCACGCCCACCAGCGCGACATCGCTCCCCGGCCTGGGCCGAACGAAGAACGCCGCCACGCCCTGGCCCTCCACCACGCGCTCGCCAACCCGGGCCTTGCCGCGTGAGATCCGCATCGGCCCCTCGCCCACCAGCGCATCCCACAGCCGGTGCGAGTCCGCGCAGCCATACACGATCACGTTCCGATCGCCGTGCGCCGGGTCGTCCAGGTCAAACGCCGTATCGGGCACCACATCGCACGCGCCATTGCCGCGATACTGCCACGTCTCGGCGTCGAACCGGGCCTTGGCCAGCGCCCATGCGTTCTCCGCATCGGTGCCGCCCGTCGCATACACGAACACCATCCTGTTGTTGAACGCATGCTTGAACGGCCCATCCCGGTGGGCGCCCTTCAGCGTGGGGTCGAACTCCCCGGCTCCCTCCCACGGCTGATCGACGCTTGTGCGCTGAAATCTTGCCGTACCGATCTGAGCACGATGGAGGGCAATCTCGAACGTCTGCCCGTCAATGGTAAGCGTCGCGGGCTCGGCCTTGAATTCGCTCCAAGCTGCGGGCTCGATGGCCAATGCAAGCACGTTGTCCGTTGTCACGACGATCGTGTTCTTGTCGGTATCACGCACGAGCTCGACCGTCGTCGGCTCCATCGACACCGCCTGCCGATGGATCGCAAACAGCCTCGCCTCGCCGCTGATCGCCGGGCTCATCGTCGTGAACCGCTCCCGTGCGGGCGCAAGATCGATCCGACGCTCCTCGAAGAACCGCATCATCGGCGGCCAGTCCACGCACTGGTTGCCCCACCAGTGCCCCGCGCCCGGCTGCTCGTAGTACGCGAAATCGCTGTGGAACGCGCCCAGCCGCTCGCGCATGAATCGCGCCTGGCTCACCGGCACGTTGTTGTCCGCGTCGCCGTGCAGCACGTACACGCCCAGGTCCTCGTAGTTGCGCTCGAGCAGCAGCGTCCGGCTCGCGTTGTTCGCCGTGTTCAGGACGGCCCCGATCGCATCATCCCCGTCGAACGTCC
The DNA here is from genome assembly GCA_040219675.1 of Phycisphaerales bacterium. Lineage (GTDB taxonomy): Bacteria > Planctomycetota > Phycisphaerae > Phycisphaerales > UBA1924 > JAHCJI01. Next base: position 149,888 of record JAVJRZ010000007.1, read on the forward strand.
CAGCGCCGCCGTAGCTCCAGAAGTCCCGCCAGCCCGCGCTCGGGCCGATCGCCGCGAACCGCGGCGCAAAGTGCGCGCCGACCTGCCACGTGCCATGCCCGCCCATCGAGTGCCCGGTCAGATAGGTCCGCGCCGGCTCGGTCCCGTACAACGCCTCGGCGTGCTCGAGCACCTCGACGGCGTCCAGCCGGCCCCAGTCCTCCCAGTCGAACCCAAAAGGCCGCCGGTTCGTGGGCGCGACGATCGTCGCCCAGCCCTTGGGCCCGTACGCCGCCGCCTGGTTGCGCGCCTCCACGCTCGCGCCGTGCAGCGTCAGGATCATCGACGTCCCAGCAGCATCGCCCGGCGGCGGCGTCACCGCGTAATACTGCACGCTCCCATCGATCGCGCTGCGGAACGTGTTCGAGTGGCGCTCGGCCGAGCCGCGGATCCGCAGCGAAGCCGCCGGCCCCGCGGTCGACGCCTCACCACCCGCCACGCGAGCCAACGGCACCACCTCCAGCGCATCGCCGCCGACCTCACCCGCATCGGCCAACACCGCCACCTTGCGCACGCCAAGCGGCGGGATCGAAGCCGCCGCCCACGCTCCCTCTGCCGGGTCGCGACCATCGATCCGCCCGCCGACCTCCACAACACGGAACGACTCGCTCGCATTCAACAAGGGCAACCCAAGATGCACCCCGCCCGCACGACCGCGAACCACATCGGGCAGCGTCCGGTCCCGCCGCAGCCACAACAGGTCCTCGCCCGGCTCGCGCAGCGCAATCCGCACGCGCCCGCGACCGCCGCGGAACAGCAACTCGTTGTCGCCCGCCTCCAGCACGATCGGCAGCGCCGTCAGCCCAAGGTCGTACACATCGCCGCCGCGCGGCTGCCCGTTGACCAGCACCCACCGATGCCCCCTGGCATCGAGCACCGCAACGCGCCGCTCTTCGGACCGAACCACGACGTGCAGGTAGCCGCCGCGCAAGGCATTATCCTGGAAAAAACCGTCGTCGTTCGCCTCGATCGCACGCCACGACGCCTCGCGACCACCCCCGCCCACGACATCGCCCGCCGAAGGCGTCGACCACGCCCCCCGAACGATCGACGCGACCACGGGGTCGGTCACCACCAGCGTCCGCCCGCCCCGCCCCAGGTTCGGCAGCGCAAGGCCCTCACGCACCACCAGGGTTCCCGACGCATCGGGGAACTCCGCGGCACGCTGACCAAAGCCAACCGAAGCCAGACCAAGCAGAACAGCAACAACAGCGATCACACGCATGGGCGCCTCCTCGCCCCAGCGTACGTCCGCTACACCGCCCGAGCCGATTGGGCAGCAGCAAGCACCGCCTCGGCGCACCGCTTCCCGCTGCCCAGCGCGCCGTCGATCGACGCGTTCTCCAGCCAGTCCCCGCACGTGAAAAGCCCGCCGCCGTGGGCCACCCCACGCTGCGGATCGCTCAGCCAGGGCGGGCGCTGGTCGGGCAGCGCCTTCTCGATGCGATCCACATGGATCAACGACCACCCATCGACCGCCTCGCCAAACCACCGACGAAGCTGGGGCCGGCACGCCCGATCGAGCGCGCCATCGTCCCCGTGCGCCGCCAGCACCGCCGGATCGACCACGTTCGCATACACCAGGTGCTTCCCGGCCGGCGCATACGTATCCGAGGCCCGGCTCATGCAGGCCAGGTGGTTCACCGGCCCCGTGCCCTCGCCGTCGAGCACCAGGATCGCCTCGTCGGTCGGCGCCTCGTCGGCCGCATACGAAACCGTCGCCGTCGAACGCCATCGCATCGGCGGACCGTCGTGCGTGCCCGAATCCTCGATCATCTCGTGCGCAACGTCACCCTCGGTGGCCATCACGACCGTCTCCGCAGCGAACGCCTCGCTACCCGTGTGCACAACCCAGCCGTCCCCCCGGCGCTCCAGCCGCTCCACACGCTCTCCGACACGAACCGTGCCCGAAGGCAGCAGCGCGGTCAGCTGCGACGCGAGCTCGCCCATCCCGCGGGCTGGCACGCACGTTCGGCCCATCGCGAACATCCGCATGCAGAACTCCAGCATCCGGCTGGACGTCTGCAACTCCAGATCGAAGAACACCCCGCCAAAGAAGGGCCGGAAGAACCGGTCGATCGTCGACTCCGCAAACCCCCACGCGCGCAACGCATCGATCGCGGGCCTCTCGGGCTGCTCCCACAACCGCTCCACGCCGTCGCCCAGCACGCGAAGGAACACCTCGCCCAGCCGGATCTTGTCCCGCATCGTCGCGATGGGCGAGCGAAACCCGCGCAGCGCATCGCCCATCCGACGCCGCGGGTCCGCGACACGGTGCAAACCGTCCTCGAACCACACCAGCGCACCGGGGTAGAACGTCCGCAAGTCCAGCGCCTCATAGTCGAACACCGCCGCCGCGTTGGGGTACGCCGTCAGCAACACCTGGAAGCCGCGATCAACCAGGTACGAACCATCGCTCGTTGTCACCATTTCGGTCCGCACGCGCCCGCCGGTGCGATCGCTGGCTTCCAGCAGCACGAACTCCCGTCCGGCCGCGTTCAGCAGCCGGGCACAGTTCAATCCCGCAAGCCCGCCGCCAACAATCACCGTCCCTACAGCCATCATCGCCCTTCAAGAACACCAGAGAGCCAAGACATGCGGACCGTCGTGCAACGCGTCTCGAGCGCCGGCGTCACACTCCCCCGAAGTGGCGATATTAGCGGCCAGATCACCACCGGCCTAGCCGTTCTTGTCGGCCTCCAGCAAGGTGATTCCCCGTCTCAATTGCAGTGGATGGCCGACAAGATCACGAACCTGCGCATCTTCCCCGATCACGAAGGCAAGATGAACCTCGACGTGTCACAGGTCCCAGGCGGCGCGATCCTTCTGGTCCCAAACTTCACCGTCGGGTGCGAAGTGGGCAAGGGCCGACGCCCCAGCTTCGACCGGGCCATGAGCCCCGCCGATGCCAAGCCCATGTTCCACGCGTTCGTCGACACCATGCGAGCAACGGGCATCCCTATCCAGACTGGGGTCTTCGGTGCCGAGATGCGCGTCACGCTGTGCAACGACGGGCCCGTGACCTTCGTCATCCAGACGCCGGACTCGTCGACAGGTGCTCGGCAAAACGCCTAAGTATCGCTCGCCACTCCATATAGCGATACGGGGCGCCGCTCGAAACGTGCAACGCTCGCACCATCGCGTGCGCGCGCTCGGTCAGAGCCTCCTGCCAATCCTGCGCCGTCGGATCGCAAAAGTACGTGCGGCATCCCACCGGCTTGATGGTGTGAACCCCACACAACTGACCGACCTGGAAGGGGCACCCCCCGCGAGCCTCAGCCGACAGCACCGCCTCGGGCGTCAACGCGGGCATCGAAGGCTCCAGCCGCAGCACGCACCACGCAGCCTCCAGCCCAGTCACATACAGCCGATGCCCGTAGGACTCGAAGTTACAGCACCGTCCCGACGCCACGCACACCGGCGCCCGGGCCTCCACCTGGTCGGCGATCATCTGGTACACCGCCGCCAGCCGATCGGCCACCTCTGGCCGCGCGGCCACCTCGAGCCATCGCGCCACCTCGCCTCGATCCTCGTCGGCAGGCCCCACCATCAGATGGGGCTCCCCTCCCGGGTCACCCGGATCGCCTCGGCAGCGTGCAGCCGCCCGCGATTCATCCCCGGGCACGTCCGGCTCGCCGACGCCCACGCCCGCTCGCTCGCCAGGTTGGCCTTCCAGAAGGGCCACGTCCGGCATTGCAGCGGCCGATCCTCGTACACCCCGCACACCGCCTTGCCCGGCACCGCCGTCCGATCGAGGAACACGCAGTCCCAGCCAAAGGCCGTCAACCGCTCGTTGAGCGAGAGCCCCCCATCCATGGGCTTGGTATACCCAGCCACGAACGCCTCGCGCTCCAAGCCCAGCCGATTCGACAGCGCCACAACGTCCGCGTCTTCCAGCGCCACCGTCCCCGGCGCGCCGGTGCAGCAGTTGCCGCACATCGTGCACGAGAATCGCAGCCCACGCTCCACCCGGGGCCGACCATGCTCATCGACCGGCCCGAACGGCGCCGCGTCGAACCAGTCCCGCGCCGCCGCGCTCATGCCATCACGCCGGCGGCCGTCTCAAACGTCGGCATGTCCGGGCTGACCACCGGGTTGTAGCGCAGCGCCACGATCGTCTGGTCGTCCTCGCGCGTCCGCGAGTGCGTGTGCTCGTACAGCGCGCCGTGCACCGAGTCCACCACGCACCCCGGCTGCCCCGAGCAGGACACCAGCGATGTGTCCAGCCCATCCACGCCGAACATCTCGCGACGCTGGTTGAACGCCTCGGTGATCCCGTCGGTGTACATCACCACCGTGTCGCCCGGCTCCAGGCGGATCGAAGCGCTCGTCGCGCCCAGCGGCTCGAACACGCCCAGCGGCAGCGAACCGGCCTCGTCCAGCGACACCACCTCGCCCGTCGAGCCGCGCTTCAGCCGCGGCGGGTTGTGCCCCGCCCGGCTGAACTGGAACTCGCCCGTCGAAGGGTCGAACACCGCCAGGAACGCCGTCGTGAACGCGCCCTCCAACCCCGCCGCCACAAGCCGGCTGTTGGCGTGCTCCAGCACCAGGTGCGGGTGCATCCCGCTGCCTTCGTACGCGTGCAGGATGGCGTGCAGCATCGCCATCACCGTCGCCGCAGCGGCCCCATGCCCCGCAACGTCGGCAATCAGGATCCCCCAGCGCCCATCCTCGAACGGGAAGAAGTCGTAGTAGTCCCCGCCCGCCTGGTCGCTGGTCAGGTAGCTCGTCGCGATCGACAACCCCGGAATCTCGGGCAGCTTCCGCGGCAGCAGGCTCTGCTGCACCCGCGCCACCTCCTCGAACTGCGCCCGAAGCCGCGTGGTCGCCCGCTCGGCCTCCTTCACCGCCACCAGATTGCGCGTCGCCGTCCCGCTCAGGTTCGCCACCATCACGAACAGCTCGAGCGCTTCCTCAGAGAACGCGTCGGGCTGGCGCGCAAACTGGAAAGCCCAGTTCAGCGGCCGCCCGCGATCGAAGATCGGGGTCACCATCAACGCCCGCATGTCCCGCGCCGCGTCGCCCAGCGCCGGGTCGTCCTCCAGCCCATCGAGCTCAAGCAACGCCGGCTCGCCCGCGGCGATCAACTCGCCCAGGAAGCCGCCCGTGTGCGCGGGCAGCCTCTCCCAGTCGCGCCACGGGTCGAACTTCGAATACACCGAAACCCCGTCGTCCTCCGAGGTGGTCACCTGGGCGACGTCGATCTTCCGCGTGATCTTGTACTCGCCCTTAGGCATGTTGCGGACCGAGGCCGACACGTACAGGTCCACCGGCCGCAGCTTCCACATCCGCCGGAAGGCCACCTGGATGTCCATGGGCGCCTCGGCCTCGCTCACCTGCTCGAGCAACTCACGCACCAGCGCAAGACGGGCCTTCGGATCGGTCAGCACCTCTGCCATCGTTCAATGGTATGGATCGCCGGGAAGGCCCGCCTATTCCCCACGATTCATTTGGGATCAACCCCATTACCGGGCGTTGACCATCGTGGGCTCGCCCCAGCGACGCGCGTGGTGCCCGTTGCCCGAGGCGTCCAGCACGTACGGCCCAAGCTCGCGATCGAACGTGTACAGCGCCACCGTGTGCTCGTCGCTGCCCAGCCGCCGGGCCGGCGTGAACCGCTCGCCGCTGTACCTGGCCGTCGTCGACAGCCGCACCTCGTCGATCGTCCCCTCGAAGAAGCTCGTGGGCCGGCCGTTGCCCGCAACATCGGCCCCGATCACCAGCGGCAGCCCGTTGGTCCGCCGGCTCCAGCCCTCCTCCACGTCCACGCTCGCCACCAGCTCCCCGTCCACGTACGTCCGAAGCTGCGAGCCGTCGTACACGCCCGCCACGTGCTGCCACTGGCCGGTCTTCAGCACGCCCTCGATCCGCCGCTCGCGGTACGAGCCGCCAAGATGGCTGGCAAACCACAGCACGCCGTCGCTCACGAAGAACCCGTACTCGCTGTTCTCCGTCTTGGCCACCAGCCCCCGCCGCCCCTCGTACGCGCGGGCGTTGAACCAGCACTCCAGCGTGAAGGGCCCCTGCGGCACGCTCGCCGCGCTCGAGGGCACCAGCACCGCGTCGTCCACGCCGTCAAAGTCCAGCGCCATGTTCGTCTCGGCCCGCTCGTCGCCCAGCAGGCTCGTCAGGTCCACCGGCACCTCGACCTCGGCCGCTGGCAACGCGTACCGCGCCGTCTTGCCCAGGTAGTCCGCGTCCACCGCCAGGTGCAGCCGGTCCAGGTACCGGTCCGCCTCGCCCGAAGGCCGGCCCACCAGGAACGAAAGCTCCACCGTCTCGCCCGGCTGCACGATCGCGTGCGCATGGTCGGGCCGCGCCAGCCAGCGGTTGTCCGCCGACGCCGGCGTCACCGCCAGGTCGATCGCCCGGTCGGTCGTGTTCTCGTACACCAGCGTCACCTCGCCGCGCGCCGCCCCGGTCTCTCCGAACGCCACCGCGCCCTCGACCCGCGCCCCGCGCTCGGCCTGCCGGCGCAGGCGGTCGGCCATCTCACCGGTGATCTCGCGCACGTTCATCGCCGCGCCCACCGGGTACGCCGTCATCGCGATCTGGTCCGGCCGCACCGTGATCAGGTGGTACTGGTGCAGCCAGCCCGCCTGGGGCACCGGGTGGCCCTGCCCGCCGCCCACGGTCGCCAGCGTTACGTACTCGATGCCGTCGTCGCCATTGGGCCCAAAATCATGGCGCATCCGGTGGATATGCCCGGCGAACACCGCCCGCACGTTGCCCGCTTCGGCCAGCCTCGGGTGCACGTTCTCGTTCCAATCGTCGCCATAGCCCCCGCCCAGCCAGCGCGGGTGGTGCACGAACACGAACTGGTGGTCCTTGTCCCGGCCGCGCATCAGCGCCTGCTCGAGGAAGTCCTTCTGCTGTGGGCTCATCTTCTGGCTCTCGGGCCGGCGGAAGTTCTTCTCGCCCGTCTGCGGATCGCCCTCGTCGGTGTACAGCACGATGAAGTGGCTGTTCTTGTGGCTGAAGCTGTACCACAAGGGCCCGAAGTGCATCTCGTAGCTCTTCTCGTGCTCGCCCTGCGGCGCGTCCTCGCCGCGCCAGTAGACATCGTGATTGCCCGCCACCGGGAACCACGGGCACAAAAGCTCGTTCATGATGGTCTTGTACTCGCGCATCTCGACCATCCAGTCGTCCGTCTGGTTGTACCCGTCGATCAGGTCGCCCACCGTCAGCACCAGATCCGGCTCGATCAGGTTCACGTCGCGCACCGCGTCGGCCAGCACGTTGATGCCAAGGTCCGGCCCCCCCGTGCGATCGCCGAAGATCGCGAACATGAACGCGCCCTCCTCCCCGGGCAGCGGCAGCATCACCGACGAATCCCGCGTGGTGAAGAACCGCGTGCCGTCGGGCGCCACGGTCGAGTGCGGCCGGTTGTGCGTGTGCAGGTGCCGCTCGTGGTAGAGGAAGGGCGTGTCGGCCCTGGGCTCGTACCCCTCGTCCATCTTGCCCGGCTCGCGCACGCCCTCGCGCGTCTGCTCGTTGCCGCTCGAGCCGTGCTGGGCCAGGGCGGCCGGGCCGCAGATCAAGACCAACGCCGCAACAGCGGCGGCGGTGGGGGGCACGTTCAAGCGCAATCGGGGCATCGTCTTCGCTCCTGCTCAACAGAGGAATCGCGGTTCCAGCGGGCTCCCACCGTACCAGCCACCTCCGCCCAAAGAGCCCCGGCCGCCCATCCTGCGCGCACACTTCACGCCGCAAAAACACCCCCTGAACACACGCGACGGCCGCCAGCCCACCCGCCAGCCCACCCGCCCGGCCGCACGCCCCACCAAACACCGACTACCATCCCCCGCCATGGGTCGCCGCCAGATCCACTACGAGCGCGCCTTCACCGCCATGCTCAAAGAGCGCGGCGTCCCCTACGTCGCCGTCGACGAGGCCCGCCGGGCCATCCTCCCGAGCCTTCAGCCCCTGAAAATCGAACCGAAGGCCCCCCTCAAGACCCTCCGCCAGGGCGAGCTCAAGACCCTCAAGGCCTTCGACTACGTCCTCTACGGCACGCCCAACCTGTTGGTCGAACTCAAGGGCCGCCGCCTGCCCGCCGGCTCGACCCGGCTGGAGAACTGGGTCACCGACGACGACGTCGACTCCCTGCGCCGCTGGCGCGCCCTCTTCGGCCGGGGCGGCGCCGACTACACCGCCTGCTTCGTCTTCGTCTACGAGTGCGACCACGAGCCCCCGCAGACCCACAACCCCCTCTTCCCCGAGGACGGCGGCGACTGCTGGATCTACAAGGACCGCTGGTACGCCCTGCGCACCGTCGACGTCGAGGCCTACGCCGCCCACATGAAGGTCAGAAGCGCCCGCTGGCGCACGGTCAACCTCGCCAGAGAAGACTTCGACCGCCTCAGCGGGCCCCTGCTCGCGCGCGAGCCCGCCTGACCCGCGCGCCAGCCCGCGGCCCTGCACGCGTCCGAAAACCCCGCCCCGGCGCACGCCCGCGGGGGGCCTTGGCTCATCACCAGAACACTTCGGGCCATCAACGGGACGATTTGGTCCATCAACAGGAGTCCTCGGGCCATGGCCAGAAGTATTCTGTCCATCAACAGAACAATTCTGTTGATCAACAGGAGTCCTCGGGCCATGGCCAGAACAATTCTGTCCATCACCAGAACACTCCTGTTGATCAACAAGCTTCCGCCGCAAGCTCACAGCATTGCGCTGCGTGCTCGCAGAACTCCGCCGCGAGCTCACAGAATAACGCTGCGCTGGGCGCATCGTTCCCTCCGGGCCGCCAGGGCGGTTCTTGTTGTCGGACGGTCCGGGAACAAGAGACGGAGAGATCGAGAGACCAAGAGACGGAGTGGAAGAAGCTATCGGAACACGCCGCCCCGCCGCTCCCTCCCCACTCCGTCGCTGCGCCTCTCCGCCTTTCCCCACTTCGTCTCCCCGTCTCTCCGTCTCTCGATCTCCCCGTCTCTTCCCCCCTCAACACCCCGCGTCGAAGGCCGTCTGGAACGCCAGGAAGTCCAAGGCCGTCAGCTCGCCGTCGCCGTCGAAGTCGGCTTGCGCGTCGCCGTCCTGGAAGAGGTTGAAGAAGAGCAGGAAGTCGAAGATGGTGAGGGTGTCGTCGAGGTCGAGGTCGGGGCGGCAATGGAGGCAATCGAGCTCATACAGGTCGACGGCGCCGACCGCGAGACCGTCGATCTCGGTATCCGGAGCGCCGCAGGCCACGAATTGGCTGCTCAGGCCGACCGCGCGCCCGAACTCGTCGGTGAGCCGGACGGTCGGCCGGATGGTGCTGCGCCGGAGCCAGCTCCCGTCCGCTCCACGCTCGAATAACTCCACGATGCCCTTGGTCCATTGGTCGTCGCTCAGGTCGCCCTGAGAACCCACCGCGATGACGTCGCCCAGCACGTCGACATCACTGCCAAAGTAACCAGCCGGTTTTGGTACGGCGGCTTCGAGTTCATCGACGAGCTCCCAAAGGCCATCGCGGAACTCATAGACGAACGCAGCGCCTTCCGGGCTGGTCGTGCTGGTACCCCGGTCCGAGAGGTTAGCCCCCACGACCAGCGTGTCGCCGTCGATGGCCACCGAGTAGCCGAAGCGGTGCGTCTCGGTCGGACGCGGCGGCAGCAGCTTCTGGGTGTAGATCGGCTCGCCCTCGCCCTCCAGGCGGTACAGGTACACCGCCCCATGCTCGTCGCCAAAGATCTTTTCGCCATAGGCGCCGATCGCCAGCCACCGGTCGTCGATGTCGAGCGCGTCGCCGAAGTCCGAGCGTCCCACCGGCATGTCGGGCGAGCTCATGTCGGCCACCAGTTGCCAGCCCTCGGCGCCGTTGACAAAGAACAGCACGTCTTCACCGGCGTTCCCCACCACGGCGCGGTCCCCCCAGATCGCCACGTGATGGCCCCAAGGCGCACGTGTCGTGCCAGCGGGCGGAAGGAGTCGCGCCCGCTGCACCCACGAACCGTCCTCGAACTCGAACACGTACGCGCCGCCGAGACGCTCCACGCCGGACGAGCCGATGATCACGAGATCCTCATGCAGGCTCACGTCGGGCCCGAATCCGCCGCCCGGCTCTGCGATATCGTCGGGAAAGATAAAATCTAGGAACACCCATTCGCCACGAGCGCCGTCGTAGGTGTAGGCGTAGGCCGCGCCCTTGCCGCAGGATGGATCGCCGCCGCACCACACATCGCTTCTTGGATCTCCCACGATCAGGTGGCGATCGTTCATGGCCAACTCAGACCCAAACACCCCGCGCGCGACCTGTGGCACCGGCTCGAGCCGCTGCTCGGGACAATCGGTCCCCTGTGCCAAAGCGAACGACATCGGGATCGAAAGGACCAACAGGCCGATTGGGGCGGTCTTCATACCTGAAGTATGCGCCATGCCGGCCCGCGGAGCAAGCCGTCGGCAATTTATAAGGGAGGGCCGTGTCAAGGAGTTACCCACTCCGTCTCTCCGTCTCTCCGTCTCTCGATCTCCCCGTCTCTTCCCCCCTCAACACCCCGCGTCGAAGGCCGTCTGGAACGCCAGGAAGTCCAAGACCGTCAGCTCGCCGTCGCCGTCGAAGTCGGCCTGAGCATCGCCGTCCTGGAACAGGTTGGAGAAGAGCAGGAGGTCGAAGATGGTGAGGCTCCCGTCGAGGTCGAGGTCGGGGGTGCATGCGCCGCAGGAGAGGTCGAAGAAGTAGGCCGCGCCGTACCCATCGGAGGGCGGCGTGATGTCATCCTCTGCACCGATGATCACCTGGCCCGACGAGCCGCCCCATGACGTCATCGAGGAGCCGTAGAAGCGCGCAGACAGCGGCGGGTTGGGCACCATGCGGCCCATGTCCTGCCACACGCCCAGGGGGTCGCGCTGGAATCGGTAGACCTTGCCGGAGGACGTACGCGAG
>JAVJRZ010000008.1:0-167898 GCA_040219675.1 Phycisphaerales bacterium
CGCCGTCACCCCATGCAATCCGCGCCGTCACCCCATGCAATCCGCGCCGTCACCCCATGCAATCCGCGCCGTCACCCCATGCAATCCGCGCCGTCACCCCATGCAATCCGCGCCGTCACCCATGCAATCGGCGCCGTCACCCATGCAATCGGCGCCGTCACCCATGCAATCGCCGCCGTCACCTATGCATTCGCCGCCGTCATGGATGACATGGCCCGCGTCATCGATGCATTCGCCGCCGTCATGCATGACACGGCCCTTGTCATCGATGCATTCGCCGCCGTCACCCATGCAATCGGCGCCGTCAGGCCTGCAATCGCCGTCGTCAGGGCTGACGTGGGTGGTGCCGGGGCTGCCATCGCCGTTGGCATAGCGGCGTATTGCGAGGGTCGTCGCGGGGGGATCGCCCCTAGGGGATGATTCCCCGATCTGGGCGCGGCCGCCGCGAACGCCCCACCGGTTCGCGGAGGTGCTCGGTATGCTGATCTGAGGAGGAGTACTCAGATGGTCGCAACCCGCCCGCGGTTGCCATGCTCGTTGGAGCGCTGCCACTTGGGCCCGTCCGGGGCTGCGACCCCACCGAGTGCTTCGCGCACGCAAGCCATGCCGCACAAGACGGATCACAGAACCGATGTCCGTTTACTCGTAACTCGTGGAGAGACCAAGATGACGCACCAATCAACGATCGCGCTCGCATCGGCCGCCCTGCTGGCCGCTTCCACCGCCACCGCGTACGCGGACGACTTTGCGCCGCCGCCCTACAGGGGCGGCCCCCTCTCGGTGCAGGCCGAGTGGGACTTTTCGACCCCGTTCACGTCGGTCGATATCTTCCCGGAGTTCTTCAACGCCGTGGGCGGCTCGGGCACGCTGTTCGACGGGTTCATGACCAAGGCGGAGCTTTCCAGCACCTCCGATTGGAGGTGGGTGCCCGGTGATGGCGACGGTGGCATCACGCCCACCGACCCCGGCGGAGGCGTCCTGGCCTTCAAGGTCCAGAACTGGATCGACCTCGAGATCGAGAAGCTCCTGCGCATCCAAGTCACCCACCAGGGCGCCCCGCCCAACATCATCGGCATGACCGGGTTCTTTGGCACCCAGGAGTCCGACGGTGTCTTCCTGGACGGCGAGTTCGTGGACGATCAGCGGTTCTATGAAGATTGGAGCATCCGGCCCAATCCGTGGTGGGAGATCATCGAGGTCTCCGTGCCGTTCGGTACCGTTCTCGATCAGGTCGTGATCGACACCATCTCGATCCCGGCTCCTGGCGTTGCGCCGCTCTTCGCCCTGGCGGTTGCCGTTCCCTCCCTCAGGCGTCGACGCGGCGCCGGTTCTTCGACCTGAAGCCAGCACCAACCGACCACGCAACCCCACACCCACAACGCAACGCGCTGCCACCGGCCTCCCGCCGATCGCGGAACGTTGCGAGGGGCGTGGGTGCGCGGGCCGACGGCCGGTGATCCGCCAGAGCCCTTCTTCGGGTGCGACGGCGGTCGCACGTCGTTGGCCTTCCTCGCCTTGCAGAACGCCTTCGCCGCCGGCTGCCCATGAAGCACCAAGGCACCACACCGCGACCGGCAACGCCGGGCGCAAGGCCCCGCTGGCGAAGCGTCAAGACACCACCACACCGCGACCGGCAACGCCGGGCGCAAGGCCCCGCTGGCGAAGCGTCAAGACACCACCCACCGCGACCGGCAATGCCGGGCGCCCGGGCCCGCCGCCGAGGCGTACAAGGAAGCCAACCGAAAAGGCCCCCTCCCGGGGGCCTTCGGTTGGTGGCCAGGACACCGGCGGCGCCGGGCAGCCGCCGCTTAGGGCTGCTGCGGTCAGGCCCTGACCCGGTTCACGTGGCCACCCACGCACCGGGCCCGGCCACCAACCAAGGGCCCCCCACTCCGTGGGGGGGGTATTGGTCCAGGGCGCGAGCGGGCGTTGATGGACGACCGGGGCACGCTGGCCAAGACCCCTCCTGGGGCAGAAGGTGGGCATGATACCGGACCACCCCCACACGGGCAACAGTCGGCGGCAACATCGGGGCGGCGGGGGACGTATGGTCGATGGAAGGGACGCGGCCACGAGCCCGGCCGGTCCGCAGACCATGGGAACCGCATGTCGACGACGACCGACCCCAACGACATCCAGCAGCGGCAGAAGCAGCTCCTGATCACGGTCGTCCGCGTGGGCTTCTTCGCGTTGTTCCTGACGGTGGCGGCGCTGTTCATCCTGCGGCCACCGCTGCCCGGCGAGCGGGGCGGAGAGAATCTCGCCGGCTACTGGTGGATGATCATGATCGGGGCGGCCATCATCGGCGCCGTTGCGATCTCGATCGATCTGCTCACGCCGCGCAAGAAGATCGCCACGCTCGTGAGCATCTTCGTCGGTCTGGTGCTGGCGACGGCCGCCACGCTGATCCTGTGGACGGTCATCGACGTGGTCGTCCAGGCTTGGGGCATCCAAGCCCGCGAGCTGATGGCGATGGGCAAGATCCTGCTGGGTATCGGCCTGGCGTACCTGGCCATCGTGACCGTGCTGCAAACGCAAGACGATCTCAGGCTGGTCATCCCCTATGTCGAGTTCAGCCGGCAGATCAGGGGGCCCCAGCCGTGGCTGCTGGACAGCAGCGCGCTGATCGATGGCCGCGTCATCGCGATGGCCGAGACCGGGCTGTTCCAGAGCCGGCTGATCGTGGCCCAGTTCGTCCTGGATGAATTGCAACGCCTCAGCGACAGCCACGACAAGATGAAGCGCAGCCGCGGCCGGGCCGGGCTCGACGCCGTACGGCGCTTGCAGCGCTCCAGCGCCATCGAGGTGAGCGTGGAGGCGGTGACCCAGCACGCCGCCGAGGTCGACCAGGCGCTGATCGAGCTGGCCACCCGCACGCCCGCGACGATCATCACCACCGACGCGGGGCTGGAGCGGGCCGCGAGCATCCACGGGGCCCGCGTGCTGAACCTGCACACCATCGCCCAGTCGATGCGGTCCAACGTCATGCCCGGCGAGCGGGTGGACGTGCACCTGCTGCGCGCGGGCGAGCAGGCCGGGCAGGCCGTGGGCTACCTGGACGACGGCACCATGATCGTGGCCGAGGACGGGGCCGATCAGATCGGCGAGCGCGTGACGCTCACCGTGCGCAGCACCTTGCAGACCTCCGCGGGCCGATTGGTGTTCGCACGCGTGCGCGATGCGGAGGACGAAGGCGCGGGCCCGGGCGGGCACTCCAACGGCAGCAGCGGCGGGCGGCAGCCGGGCGGGGCCGACGAGGTTGAGCAAGACAGCGGCGCCAGCGAGCCCGACGCTGAACCGCAAGACCGGCCCGCACGCCACAGCGCGCCACCGCGCACGCCCGCACGCCCTCGCACGGGCCGCAATCCACGGCGCTGAGTGACCCGCGCGTCAGCAGCCGTCCTCGAAGCGGTCGAAGAACACCAGGAAGTCGAACAGGTCGAACTCGCCGTCGCCGGTGAGATCGGCCCGCGGATCGTCCTGGAAGTACAGGATCTGGAACTGCAGGAAGTCGAAGATGTCCACGCGGCGGTCGGCGTTGAGGTCGACGCGGCAGGCCGTGGCGAAGAACGTGCTGGTCGCCAGCGAGCCGGCCGCGTCGCCGTCGCGGGCCGAGGCCGTCAGCGAGGCGGTGGCGCGGAGGCGGTATCGGCCGGGCTCGAGGGTCCCATCGAAGGCCCCGCCCGAGGGGCCCGCGCCGGCGCGAACCGCGACGCTGGGCACGGCCGTGCCGTCGAACAGCGTGATTGAGCCGCCCGAGACGACCTCGAGCGTGAACGAGCCGGCCGTCCCCGTGGCGCCCATGCGCACCATGGGCTCGAAGCGGGCGGCCAGCGTGAAGGGCGTCTGGCGCCCGACCTCGAAGACCAGTTCGTCCGAGGCCAGCGCCGAGGCTTGCCCCGGCACGGCCCCGTCGACCGCGCTGGCCCGCAGCGCCACGACGCCCTCGAAGGCCAGCGGGCCGGTCGGCCCCGAGAGGATGTCGACGCTGGAACTGCTGCCCGGATCGCCGCCGGCGGCGATGGTGGCATCGAACGGGCGGTACCGCGTCTCGGACAGCCCCTGGGCATCGCCATCGGCGAAAGCCGACACAATGGCCGATCGTTCGACCGGATCGATGGGCATCTGCGCAAGCGCCGCTGGGCAGGCCACCAGAGCCGCCCCCAACGCCAATCCAAGAGTCTTGATCGAATTCGCTGCCATGTCTGGACCTCCTCCAACGAGTGGGCCGCCCTCGCCGCGGCACCAGGTATTCATATCCCCGCCGCGCTCTGGTGGAAGCCTGCGCCATGCGGACAAAACCCGGTCGCGGCGCTGTGATCGGACGAAAACTGCCCGAGCGAGGCCCGGCGAAGGTGCCGAGCGGTCCGGGCTCTATACTGGAAGTTCCGATGGAAGACGGCCACCACAACGCGTCCCAGCGTGTGCGCGAACTGCTCGGTGCGCTCGATGGCGTCATGACGGCCGACCGCCGGCGGCTGCGACGCGACCTGCGCGGGCTGCGAGACCAGATCTCGCGTGGCCGAGCACCGGACGATGTCCAGGCGCGCCTGGACGTGCTGGGCAACCGCGTCGGCCATTCGGCGGATCGCCGGGCCGAACGCGCCAGGGCGATGCCCGCTCCGGACTTCGACCTGGACCTGCCGGTGCTGGAGGCCCGAGGGCAGATCGAAGAGGCGATCCGCGAGAACCAGGTCGTGGTCATCTGCGGCGAGACGGGCTCGGGCAAGACCACGCAGCTTCCCAAGATCTGCCTGAACCTGGGCCGCGGCGCGGGCGGGCTCATCGGGCACACCCAGCCCCGGCGCATCGCGGCGCGCAGCGTGTCGGCCCGCATCGCCGAGGAATTGGGCGTCGAGCTCGGCGGGCTGGTTGGCTATCAGGTCCGCTTCGACGAGCGGCACGGCGAGGACACGGCCATCAAGGTGATGACCGACGGCGTGCTGCTCGCCGAGACCCAGCGCGACCGATGGCTGGATAAGTACGACACGATCATCGTCGACGAGGCCCACGAGCGGAGTCTGAACATCGACTTCCTGCTGGGCTACCTCAAGCGGCTGATGCCGCGCCGGCCGGACCTGCGCATCATCATCACCAGCGCCACGATCGACCCCGAGCGCTTCAGCCACCACTTCGAAGATGCGCCCATCCTGGAAGTGTCTGGCCGCACGTATCCCGTCGACATCCGCTACGAGCCCCCGGGCGTGGACCTGACCGACACGCGCGAGCTGGTGCGGGCCACCGTCGCCGCGGTCAACAACGTGTGCCACGAAGGCCAGGGCGACGTCCTGGTCTTCCTGCCCGGCGAGCGTGAGATCCGCGAGGTGGCCAAGAGCCTGGAGAAGGGCAAGGACAAGCTGCGCAGCGTGCTGCCGCTGTACTCGAGGCTCTCGGCCGAGGAGCAAAACCGCGTCTTTCGTCCCGGCGGCGGGCGGCGCATCGTGCTGGCGACCAACGTCGCCGAGACGAGCATCACCGTGCCGGGCATCCGGTACGTGGTCGATCCCGGGCTTGCGAGACTCAACCGCTACAGCCCGCGCACGCGCGTGCAGCGATTGCCCATCGAGAACATCAGCCGGGCCTCGGCCGATCAGCGGGCCGGGCGCTGCGGCCGCGTGGGCCCGGGCATCTGCGTGCGTCTGTACGACGACAACGCCTTCGAGAGCCGGCCGCGCTTCACCGACCCCGAGATCCTGCGGACCAACCTCGCGGGCGTCATCCTGCAGATGAAGGCCCTGAAGCTGGGTGACATCGACGACTTCCCGCTGCTCGAACGCCCCGACCGACGGGCGGTTCAGGACGGCCTGCAAACACTGCGCGAGCTTGGGGCGATCGACGAGGAGCAGAACCTCACGAAGATCGGCCGAGAGCTGGCGCGCCTGCCCATCGACCCACGCATCGGCCGCATCCTCATCGCCGCCGCGCGGGAGGATTGCCTGAATGAGATGCTGGTGATCGCCAGCGCGCTGAGCGTGCAGGACCCGCGCGAGCGCCCCTTCGACCAGCGTGACAAGGCCGACGAACTGCACGCCGAGTACGACCACCCCGAGAGCGACTTCCTGGCGTACTGGAACCTCTGGGAGATCGCCCACGGCGGGCGACGGAACATCACGACCGGTCGCCTGGGCAACCTGTGCCGCAGCCGCATGCTGAGCTTTACCCGGATGCGCGAGTGGCTCGATACGCAGAAGCAACTCCGCGGACTGATGACCGAACTTGGCTACCACGTGAACAGCAAGCCGGCGACGTACAGCGAGATCCACAAGGCCATACTCGCCGGCTTCCTGGGGGGCATCGGCAAGCGCGGCGAAAAGAAGGAGTTCCAGGGCGTCGGGCAGAGCTTCGTCATCCATCCGACCAGCGCGATCATCGAGGGGGCCAAGCGCAAAGACGCACCGACGCTAGACTGGATCGTCTCGGCCGAGCTCGTACGCACGACCAAGCTGTTTGCGCGGACCTGCGCCCGTGTGCGGCCGAGCTGGATCGAAGAGGTCGCCGGTGAACTGTGCAAGCGCACCTACGACAACCCCCACTTCCGCCCGGGCAGCGGCAAGGTGTACGCCTTCGAGCGCGTCACGCTCTTCGGGCTGGAGATCATCGCCAAGCGCCGCGTGGACTATGGCCGGGTGAACCCCGCCGAGGCCCGCGAGCTGTTCATCCATCATGGCCTGGTCGATGGGCAGCTCAAGACCGATGCGCCGGTGATCGAGGCCAACAAGCAGCTCCAGGCCGACCTGCGCACGCTCGAGGAGAAGGCCCGTCGGCGAGACCTGGTCGCCGACGTGCAGCGACGCTTCGCCTTCTACGAGAAGCGGCTTCCCGACAACGTTTGGACGGCCGAACGCTTCGAGACTTGGCGCCGGCAGATCGAGAAGGAAGAACCCGGCCGCCTGGCCATGACCACCGGCGACCTGCTGCTGGCCGACGCCTCGGCGATCACGCCGGAGAAGTATCCCGATCGGGTGGACATCTCGGGTACAAGGCTGCCACTGGAGTATCGCTTCGAGCCGGGCGAGGCCGACGACGGCGTGACGGCCAACGTGCCGCTCGAGGCGCTCGGGCGGTTGCGCACGAGCGACCTGGACTGGATGGTGCCCGGCCTGCTCGCCGAACGCGCTCAGGCGATGCTCCGCGCCCTGCCCAAAGCCATCCGGCGGAACATCGACGCGAAGCAGGTCGCTCAGGAGTTCGCCGACGCCAACGCCCGAACGAAGGACCAGGACGATCCACCCACGCTGGCCGAGTCGCTCGCGCTGCACGTCTCGAAGGTGACGGGCGTTGATGTCGATCCCAACGAATTGGCCGCCGCAGCCGTGCCCGAGCACACGCGCCCCAACATCCGCGTCATCGATGCCAAGGGTCGTGAGCTCGCGCAGAGCCGTGACCTGATGGGCCTGAAGGCACGGCTGTCCGGCCGCGTCCGCGATGCGTTGCTCAAGGCCGACCGGCGCTGGCCCGATCGCCGCGACATCACATCCTGGGACTTTGGAACACTGCCCGAGCGGCTGGAGATCCGTCGCCCGGGCGTGCACGTGGTGGCCTATCCGGCGATCGTCGACATGGGCGACTCGGTGCGCACGGCCATGCTGGAACGCCCGGAGGCAGCCGACGCGGTCAACCGTCGAGGCGTGCGGCGGCTCATGATGCTGCACGCACGACGGGCCTTGAAAGCGCAGGTGGAGCGTTTACCCGCGATGGATGGCCTGCTTGCCACCTACGCCGTCCTGGGCGCCTCGTCGCAGTTGCGTGACGATCTGCTCACGCTCGTCGCCGAGATGGCGTTCATGGAAGGCAACCCTCTCCCACGCACCAAGGCCGATATGGAAGCAGCGATCGAAGTCGGCCTGGGCGACCTCGGGCAAGCCGCCGACAAGGCGGTCAAGCTCGCCGATGAGATCCTCGCACGCGCGGTTCGGCTGCGGGCGCGGACCGAGGCCGAGATCCCACATCCGCAGCGGCAAGCGTTCGCCGATGTGGCCGAGCACGTTGCCGCGCTCACCCCGGGCGGCTTCCTGTCGCGCACGCCGCCGGTGTGGCTCGCGCGGTTCGTGCGGTACCTCGACGCCGACCGCCTTCGTCTGGACAAGCTCCGCGGCACGGGCATCGATCGCGACCATCGGGCGATGCAGCAGATCGCCCACCACGAGGCCCGCCGACGACGCGTGCTGGCGCTCGGCCCCGACGCGGCGCAGGAGGCCATGGATCGATGTCCGGCGCTGGCCGAGTACCGCTGGATGTGCGAGGAGCTGCGCGTGTCGACGTATGCGCAGGAACTCGGCGTGGCAATGCCGGTGAGCGATGCACGGCTGGAAGCGCTGTGGCGCCGCGTGCTCGAGGACGCGGCGGGCGTGGCGCCGGAGCTGGCGACGGTGGCTTAGGGCTACTCGTAGACCGACGCGCACGCCTCGATCCGCGATCCCTTCTCATCGCACACCGCAAAGCGGCCGCCTGGCCTGATCGACGCCGCGCCGTACGCACCGTCTTTCCTCACGGCGTACAGCTTCACGTCGAAGTTGACGCGGCCGTCCTCACCGCGCAGGCGCTTCTCCTTCGTCCGCCGCACGATGTCGCCAGCGACCTCGAGGCAGGCCTCGCTGGGCGAGAGACCCCGCTCCATCGCGCGGACAACGCTGAAGCCGCCGCAGTTGAGGATCACCGCCTCGCCGCGGCCCGTCGCGCCGGCGGCGCCCACGTCGTTGTCGCAGTACATGCCCGCCCCGGTGATAGGCGAGTCGCCCACGCGGCCGGGGATCTTCCAGCTCAGTCCGCCGGTCGTCGTGCAGCTTGCCAGATCGCGGTTGCCATCGACGGCGCAGCAATTGATCGTGCCCGTGGTGTACGGCACGCCCTCCACCCAGCGCACGTCGTGGTCGGCCGACAGCCTGGTCAATTCGTCGCCGATCTCGTTGCGGCCGATCGGGCCGAGCCCGTTGTTCATCGGGTCACGCGGGTCCCAGTCGAGCTCGTCGTCGTTCAGCCAGTCGTCCTGACGACCCAGATTGGCCTTCCACCGCATCCACAGGGCCCGCGTACGGTCGGTCATCAGGTCTTCTTCTTTGAAACCATTGGCGATGGCGAACCGCTTGGCCCCTTCGCCCACGATGAGGCAGTGGTCCGTCCGCTTGAGCACAAGAAGCGCTACGGCGGCGGGGTTCTTGATGTTCTCGATGCAGGCCACCGCCCCACTCTTGTGCGTGGGGCCGTGCATGACCGAAGCATCGAGCTGGATGACGCCCGCCTCGTTGGGCAGCCCGCCGTAGCCCACGCTCAGGTCGTCGGGGTCGTTCTCGACGATGGTGACCCCCGAGACCACCGCGTCGGCCGGATCGGCCCCTTCCTGCATCAGGGCGTAGGCCCGCTCGACGGCGGGGATGCCATTCGCGCTAGCGACGGCGACCGGGCCCCGATGCACGTCCCCTGGCATCTTGCGAGCCGGGCGGGTCCGAGAGAACGCCACGCCGGGCACCGCGAGCAGGGCCGGCACGGCAAGCGTGGTGGAGAGCACGTCGCGTCGTGATATTGCCATGACGCAGGATAGCTTCGTCAAGGCCGGCGCAGCGCCCACGTTGCAAGCAGCCCCGTCGCGCAGGCTCCGGCACATTCGATCGGCTTGCCCCCTGCGAGCCGGCCGGCGTACTTCAGCACCCTGCGTCGAACGCGTTCTGATACGCGAGGAAGTCGAAGATCGTCAGGCTGCCGTCACCATCGAAGTCGGCGGCGAGATCACCGGCGTCGAAGTGGTTCTGGAACGCCAGGAAGTCGAAGTTCGTCAGCAGGCAGTCGCCGTCGAAATCCGGGCGGCAGGTGTCGACCGAGAGGGCATAGACCGCACCGGAGACTGGCGTGCCTGGGGCGGGGTCCCCGCTGTCGGCTCCTGGAGCACCGGCAAAGATGCGCAGCCCCGCCGGCCCCTCATACAGCGATAGCGAACTGCCAAACAAGGCGAACGCCGTCGAGTCGGACGCTCGCGTAATGGCCGTCTGCACGGGGTTGGCCGGGTCGGTGATGTCGAAGGAGTAGACGGTGCCGCTGCGTGTCGCGGTGCCCGAGATCGAACTGGCGACCAGCACATCGGCGGTCAGCGAGATGCTCGTGCCGAAATCGCCCGGGGCAGGCGTATCGCTCGCAACGATCTTGGAGAGCTGGACGGGGTTGGCGCGGTCGCTTACGTCAAAGAGGTACACCGAGCCCACGCTCCCGTCGGGGTTGCTGGTGTCGGCGGCGACGGCCGCGAGCGCGACGCCGCCATCGATGTAGAGCGCGACCTGGAAGCCAAACTGGCTGCCGGCGGCGGGATCATCGGGCAGCAGCTTGGCGGTCTCCTCGCCGGTCTCGATGTTGAACAGGTAGGCCGAGCCCGAGCTGGCGCCAAAGTCGTCATTGCCCGGCGCACCGATGAGCGCGAAGCCCACCTCGCCAGCGCCCGAGCCCGCCCCGTCGATGGCCAAGGAGCGGCCGAAGCGATCGACGGCCGCCGCGTCGGAGGCGGTGAGCTTGAACCGTTCCACGGCGTCGAGGCCGACGATCTCGAACACGTAGACCGCGCCTGTCGAGCTCGACTTGTCCGACGCGCCGACGACGGCGCGGTCGAAGTCGATGTCCACGGCCCCGCCGAACAGGTCGAGCCCCCGGCCGTCGCTGGCGGTGAGCTTGTCGATCTGGGCGCCGGTCGAGCGGAGGAAGAGGTACGCTGCCCCGGCCGCCGGACCCAGCGAGCTCTCAGAGGGAGCGCCGACCAGGGCCAGCGCGTTGTCTGCGGCGATGGCTTGACCGAACTCGTTGCCAGTCGCACCATCGTCGGCGGAGAGCTCGAACTGCAATTGCGGCACGACCGGATTGATGGCGTAGATGTACGCCCGGCCCGCACCGTCGGCGCCCGCGTCTGGTGCTCCAACGACGCCGAAGCCAGCCAGAGCGGCGTCGAACGAGGTGCCGAACCCGTCGTCGGTGGTGGCCGAAGCGGGGGTCGCCTTCGCGTCTTCGCTGCCGCAAAGCGACTGGGCGAGGGCCGGGCGAACGGGCAGCACGCCGGCGGCGGCGAGCACGAGCAGGACCTTCCGATTCAGATTCATTGTGGCATCTCCCTTGGTTGAACTCACTCCAGGCCGGGTTGTAAGGCGGTGCGAGAGCTAGGGCAAGCCCGCGCAGCGGCGACGCTCCTGCCCCAAAGCTCCCCCCTTGCCCAGCCTGTTGTTTGTGGGGTTCCAGTCCCCGAGCACTCGCGACCTATCGTCGTGGGCAAGGATGCACGCTCCGGGCCGTCGCCCCGGGAACTGCCGCTATGGAGAGCGTTTTGGCCGCCAGGAAAAACACACCCAAGACCCGCCAGACCGCCGAGACCATGGCGGGCAGGCAGCGCGACATCTCCGTCAGCGAGTTCTTCGCCAAGAACCGCCACCTGCTGGGCTTCGACAACCCCCGAAAGGCCTTGCTGACCACCGTCAAGGAGGCCGTCGACAACGCGCTGGACGCCTGCGAGGAGGCGGGCATCCTGCCGGATATCGAAGTCCTGATCGAGGAGCTCAGCGCCCCGCCCAGCCCCAGCAAACCGGGGCGCTACGCCGTCACCATCACCGACAACGGGCCGGGCATCGTCCGCAAGCAGGTCGAGAACATCTTCGGGCGGCTGCTCTATGGCAGCAAGTTCCACCGCATGAAGATGAGCCGAGGCCAGCAGGGCATCGGCATCTCGGCGGCGGGCATGTATGGATTGATGACCACCGGCAAACCCATGGTCATCACCACCAAGCCCCACAAGAGCAAGCCGGCCCACCACCTCGAGCTTGCGATGGACACCACCAAGAACAAGCCCGAGGTGACCATCGACGTCGAGACCGACGACTTCCCCCCTACCACCAGCGGCACCGGCACGCGCGTGCGCATCGAGATGGAGGCCCGCTACCAGCGCGGCAAGACCAGCGTCGAGGCCTACCTCGAGCAGACCGCCATCGCCAACCCGCATACGCAGATCACGTTCATCCCCCCCGAGAAAGCCGCCGGCGGGCCCGCGTTGGAAGCGGAAGACGTCTCGACCGAGCTCTCGCACACCACCGAACTGGCCGACCGCTACATCTTCCCGCGGGCCGTCGAGGAGCTGCCGCCCGAGACCGAGGAGATCAAGCCCCACCCCTACGGCGTCGAGCTTGGCAACTTCCTGCGCATGCTCAAGAGCACCAGCGAGAAGCAGCTCACCGGCTTCTTCAAGAACGAGTTCAGCCGCGTACCCCCGGCGATCGTCAAGGACATCACGTCCAAGGCCTCGGTCAAGGGCGGCAAGACCCTGACCGGCCAGACCTACGTCAGCACCGTTGACCACGACGCGGCCGAGCGGCTGTACCGGGCGCTGCAGGACAGCAAGCTACGCGCGCCGCCGACGGACTGCCTGGCGCCCATCGGCGTGCGGCAGATGCTCAGCGGGCTGCTCAAGGGCGTGAAGGCCGAGTTCTACGCCGCCAGCACCCGCGATCCGGCGGTGTACCGCGGCAACCCGTTCCAGATCGAGGCGGCCATCGCCTTTGGCGGCGATCTGCCCGGCGACGAGTCGGCCCGGGTCATCCGCTTTGCCAACCGCGTGCCCTTGCTGTACCAGCAGAGCGCGTGCTCGTCGTTCAAGGCGGTGGTCGAGACGGGTTGGAAGAACTACGGCCTCAGCCAGCCGCGGGGCTCGCTACCGGTGGGGCCGATGGTGATCATGGTGCACATGGCCAGCGTGTGGGTGCCCTTCACCAGCGAGAGCAAGGAGGCCATCGCCGACTACGACGAGATCCGCAAGGAGATGCGCCTCGCGTTGCAGGAGTGCGGCCGCAAGCTGGGCACGTACCTGCGTCGCCGGCAGAAGATGAAGCGCGAGGGCCAGCGCCGCGACATCTTCAGCCGCTACATCGCCGAGATCGCACGCTCGACGGCGGCGCTGACGGGCGAGGACGAGGGCCGGCTGTTGGACGCCCTGCTCGAGCAGGCCCAGGCCCGCACCGCCATCGCCGACGCGGAGCTGGACGAGGACGGCAACTTCGTGAAAAGGGAGCGAACCCCGGCGGACGACGACGGCGTGATCATCGTCGACGCGGACAATAACGGCAAGCCAACGCCCCAACAGGTGGAGGCCAAGTCCTCCGCCAAGCCCGCCGACGAGAACGCCGGTCGCGGGCTCTTCGGCGGTGACGAGGACGACAGCGTGCCGGTGCGGCGGAAGAAGACGGGCAAGAAGACCTCGAAGAAGACCCGAGCAAGCGCGAAGTAACTCATGGCCAAGAAGACCACCAAGAAAGTTAACGCCTCCCCCACGCCCACCCGCAAGCGTTCCGCCGAGGCGGCCGATCGTGATGCCAGGACGCAGGAATCGCTCAAGGCCCTGGCTTCCAGCGTCGCCACGAGTGCGCTCAAGGGCGACGAGCCTACGTTCGACGTGCCGCTGCGCACCAGCAGCAACACGCGGTGGGACCGCAAGGCCGGCATCCTGCGCATGGGCGAAGCCGCCAGCACGCGGCAGATCTTCAACCTGGGCCAGGCGCGAAAGTTCATGCAGAGCCTGCGCCACGCCCACGGCATCAGCCGGCTCATCGACCAGAACAAAACAACCAGCCTCCGCGGCATGTTCTACACCGGCCTGGGCGACGTGCACGACGCCAATGGCAAGAAGGTGGGCGAGAAGACCTTCGACGACCAGACCGAGAGCGACGCCATCCTCGAGGACCTGGAAGTCACGCTCGGGGCCCTCAGAGAAGAGCTGCACATCTTCGCCAAGAAGCGCGGCGCCATGGTCGGCAACATCACCATCGAGGACAGCGGCGACACCATCGACTGCCGCAAGATGGGTAGCGGCGGCTACGCCATCCCCAGCATCTGCGAGCCCGACCGCGTGAAGTTCGGCAAGTGCGAGGCCGACTTCGTGCTGCACGTCGAGAAGGACACCGTGTGGCAGCGCTTCAACGAGGACCGATTCTGGAAGACGCACAACTGCATCCTGACCGAGGGCAGCGGCCAGCCCCCCCGCGGCGTGCGCCGATTGCTCCATCGCCTGAACAAGGAACTCGGCCTGCCGATCATCTGCCTGCTCGACTGCGACCCCTGGGGGCACTACATCTACAGCGTTATCAAGCAGGGTTCGATTTCCCTCGCGTTTGAGAGCGAGCGGCTGGCCATTCCCGGCGCGAAGTTCCTGGGGATTCGCTCCAACGACTTCGAGCGCTGCAACCTGAGCGACTCGGTGCAGATCTCGCTGAACGAGCGCGACGTCGCCCGCGCCAAGCAGATCGCCGCCTACCCGTGGTTCGCCGACCACAAGGGCTGGCAGAAGGAGATCGCCAAGCTGCTCAAGAACGGCTTCAAGCTGGAAGTGGAAGCGTTGATTAATATCGATATCAGCTATGTGACCGAGACGTACGTGCCGGAGAGGCTGGCGGCGGAGGATTGGCTGGATTAGATATGGCGTGGACAACACCAGAATATTCGCGAAGAGACGTAGATCGGGCCGGCAGGGCCCTGGCTATTCGAGACTACTCTCGCGTGGATCGCGAACGAGCACTGCTCGTTTTGAATAACTGGCGAGCCTCGCATGCATTTCCTTTGAACACGTTTCAGAATGGGCTTCGACGTCGCGCGGCTGGCATTTATGAGCACGCGCTCGTGTCGCAGCGCCTGAAGCGTACACCATCTGTACTTAGCAAACTCAATAGATTCCACTCGATGAAACTAAGCCAGATGCAAGACATCGGCGGCTGCCGAGCCGTGGTCAGAAATCGCCGCGAGCTGTTGCGTATCGAAAATGCTTATCTGTCAAGCAGCATACGCCATGAATTAATTCGACGTCGCGATTACATTGACGTCCCTAAAGGAGACGGTTATCGATGCTTGCACCTGATGTACAAGTACGTTAGCGACCGGAGTACCGAGTACAACGGGTTGTTGATTGAGATTCAATTGCGCACCCAACTTCAACACGCATGGGCTACGGCAGTTGAGACGGCCGACATCTTAAATCGAACGAATATCAAGTCGGGACAGGGCCCCAAGAAGTGGCGAAGATTTTTTGCAGTCATCAGCTCAGTGTTTGCCGAGATTGAAGGCACACCGCATGTTCGGTACACGCCGCGACACTCTAAGAGACTCCGAAGTCGAGCCAGAAGTCTTGCCAAAGAATTGAGAGTATTTGAGCGACTCACGAGTCTGGCACAGGCTCTTGAGGTCATGACCGAGCCGCGACATTCAAGCAACGACTATTACCTGTTGATTTTGAATACGCAGACGTTTGAACTTCAGGGATTCGGCTACTCAGCCTCTGAGCAGGCTGACATGAATGCTCACTATATCGAAGCTGAGAGAGACTCCGCCCCGGAAGAAGACATAGTTGTGGTTGCTACTAGAACCGTTAAGGACCTTAAGCGGGCGTATCCCAACTACTTTCTGGATGCTACCCGTTTCATTGACCGTGCCAGCAGGGCTCTATATGGATAAAGCCTCAGCTACCGCCAATCAATCACAATCTTCCCCAACTGCTCCTGCGCCTCCAGCCGCTCGTACGCCGCGCGGCCGTCGCTGGCCTTGAAGACCTGATCGACCACCGGCTTGAGCGCACCAGCCTTGAAGAGGCTCGCCACCTCGCGGAACTCCGCGGGCGTGCCCATGGTCGAGCCCAGAACACGGAGCTGGTTCCAGAAGATGCGGGCCAGGTCGGTGGTGGCGTCGGGGCCGGTCGTGCAGCCGGGGGTGACGTAGGCGCCGCCGCGGGCGAGGCTCTTGATGCAGCTCAGGTGCGTGGCCTTGCCGATGCTGTCGACGGCCATGTCGACGCCGCGCTTGCCGGTCCAGGTGCGCACGTCGCGCGACCAGTCTTCGCCCGTATCGAGCACGCCGTGGTCGGCGCCCATCTCCAGGGCCTTGTCGATCTTCCACTGGTGGCGGCTGGTGACGACCACGGGGCAGCCGAAGTGCTTGGCGATCTGCATCGCGCTGGTCGCCACGCCGCCGCCGATGCCGGTGACCAGCACCGATTGACCGGCCCGCAGCCCGCCCTTGGTGACCATCATGCTCCACGCCGTGAGGGCGGTCAGGCCGAACGCCGCGGCTTCGATGGGGTCGATATCGCTGCTGTCATCGGGCCCGAGGTCCGCCAGGTGCGTGGCCGGGGCGTGGAAGAACTGGCGGTGCATGCCGTGGTGGTGCTCGCCGATGAGCTCGTAGTCGGGCGCGAGCGTGCTGCCGGGCGGGTCGCTGGGCCGCTCACGCGGCGGCACCTCGACGGCGGCGTTGACGATGACCCGCCGGCCGACCCACGACGCGTCGACACCCTCCCCCACTTCCTCGACCACAGCGCACGCGTCGCACCCGCTGACGCGGGGCCAGGTGAGGTCGACGCCCGGGATGCCCATGCCCACCCACAGGTCCATGTGGTTGAGCGCGCTGCACAGCGTGCGCAGCTTCGCGTGGCCGGGCGGCGTGGGCTCGAGGTCGGGCCAGTTAGTCTGGTAGTCGATGTTGGGGGCGACGGTCTTGGACTGTTTGGTGCAGACGAGGGCGTTCATGGGGCAGGATAGGGCGCACGAAAAAGCCGCCCCAGCGGGCGGCCTCACGATCCTCGCCAACCGGTGCGATCGGCCTTACTTCTGCACCGTCGGCAGCCCGGCCACGTGCTTCAGGCCGCGGCGGCGGTCGCGCAGGCGGCGCTTCTTGCCCACGCGGTCGCGCAGGAAGTAGAGCTTGGCACGGCGGGCGTCGGCGCGACGCACGACCTCGAACTTGGCGATCAGCGGGCTGTTCAAGGGCCACGTGCGCTCGATGCCGATGTCGTCGACAACGCGGCGGACGGTGATGCTCTCGTTGATGCCCCGGCCCTTGCGGCTGATGAGCACGCCGGTGTAGACCTGCGTGCGCTCACGCTCGCCCTCGACGATGCGGACGTGCACTTGGATGGTGTCGCCGATGTCCATGCGAGGGACGTCGGTCTTCACGTGGTCCTGGGCGATCGACTCCAGGATGGCCTGTTGGCTCTTGGGGTTGGAAAGCGACATCGAGGGCACTCCAGCGATCAATAGGCAAAGCCGCCTCAAGCGAGGCGGGTCGAGATATTAGGCGTCGGGGCCCTCGCCTGCAAGGGCTCCGCGGCCTTGGGGGTCGAGCAGGTCGGGCCGCCGCTCCCGGGTCCGGGCCAGCCGCTGCTCCAGCCGCCAGCGGGCGACGGCGGCGTGGTCGCCGCCCAGCAGCACGTCGGGCACGGCCACGCCCATCCACTCCCTGGGGCGGGTGTAGTGCGGGCAATCCAGCAGCCGGGCGCCCTCGGGCACGCCCAGTTTGCGGGCCAGCCTGGCGTCGATCGGGTCGCCGTTGGGGTCCTTGTTGGGGGGCAGGCCGAAGCTGTCCTGGCCGGCCGAGTCCTCATGGCCCAGCACGCCGGGCAGGCGGCGGATGACCGCGTCCATCAGCACCATGGCGGCCAACTCGCCCCCGCTGAGCACGTAGTCGCCCAGGCTGATCTCTTCGGGGGCCAGCTTCTCGATGACGCGCTCGTCCAGGCCCTCGTAATGGCCGCAGATGAGCAGCAGCCGGGGCACGCCGCTCAGCCGCTCGACGGCTTGCTGGGTCAGCGGCCGGCCCTGGGGCGTCAGCAGCACGCGGTGGGCGGGCCGAGGGTCCATCGCTTCCACGGCTTGCACCGCGTCCCACATGGGCTGGCACATCATCACCATGCCCGGCCCACCGCCGAAGGGGCGGTCATCGGTCTTGGCGTGCTTGTTGTCGGCGTACTGGCGGATGTCGGTGGCCTGCCACTCGACCAGACCCGCGGCGTGGGCGCGGCCGGGGATGCTCACGCCCAGCGCCGCGGGGGGCGTTTGACCGAACATCTCGGGGAAGGTTGTCAGGACGTCGATTCTCACGCGCGCTCCGTCATGAGGCCACGTCGTGAGACGTGGGTCACTCGGGCGTTTGACCCATAAAGAACCCACGTCTTGCGACGTGGGCTCGTGAGATCGTAGGTCGGATCGGGCGAATCAACCCTCGGCGGGCTTCTCTTCGCTCTCGCCACCCTCTTCGGCCGGAGCCTCGGCGGCAGCGGCGGCCTCTTCCTCGGCCTTCTTCTTGGCTTCGGCTTCTTCAGCGGCCTTCTTGGCGGCCTGGGCCTTCTCGATGGCGCCCTTGGCCTCGCCCAGCGCGCTCTCGGCCTTGGCCTTGGCGGCGTCGGCGGCCTTGGGGTCGGCGGCCGAAACCGCGGCCTTGGCCTCGTTCACGGCCTCGCTGATGGCCGACGCGTAGCCGGCCAGATCAACACCCTCGGCGTCGTCGCTGCCGGCCATCTCGCCGATCTCGGTCTGGGCCTTCTCGGCGGTTGCCAGGCCCACCTTGCAGCCCACGCGGTTGCGGTCGGCCTCGCGCTTGGCCTCCCACTTCTCCTTGAGCTTGGGCGTCAAGAGGTCCTGCTTGCCCAGGATGTCCATGACGGTCTCGCTGGGCTGGGCGCCGACGCTCAGCCAGTACTTGATGCGCTCGGCCTCGAGCTTGATCTGCTTCTCGGGGTCCTTCTCGATGGGGTTGTACCAACCCAGGTTCTCGAGGACCTTGCCGTCGCGCTTGACCCGCTTCTCGGCGGCGGCGATGCGGTAGAAGGGACGATGGGTGCGCCCGAGGCGCTGCATGCGGATCCGGACCACTGGATGCTCCTTTGGGTCGGGTTGTCTGAACACGCCTGCTGGTCGGGGGCTTCGTCCGGCACGGGCCGGGCCCGCAAGCGGGTCGAGATGGTAGGCGACAAAAAGAACGAGGGCCGGCGACGCAATCAGCGCAGCCGGCGCTCGGATCAGGCTTCTCGGTCAGGCTTACCGATCCCGGATGGCCCGAACCACCAGCAGCACGTCGATCAGGTCGACGCGGCCGTCGTCGTTCAGGTCCTCCGGGCAGCCGCCGCAGGGGCCCAGGGCGTGCAGCACGGCCAGCAGGTCGTGGATGTCCACCTGGCAATCGCCGGTGACGTCGCCGAAGACGCTGCAGCCCCCGCCCGTGATGCGGAAGATGGCGGTGGTGCCCGAGACCTCGTGGGCGGCCAGCAGCAGGGCCTCGCCCGTGGGGCTGTCGTCGGCCGAGATAAACGCCAGGCCCTCGGGGGCCAGGTCGCCCGCGGTGCCCAGGGCCGGGTCGCCCGAGAAGTCGCGGGTGTTGATGTAGCTCTCGAAGGCCGGGTCGCGCGGATCGGTGATGTCGTAGACGAAGATGCCGCCCACGCGCTCGGCCCCGACGAACGCGTACGTACGGTCGCCGATCGTGCCCACCGTCAGCGCCTCGGGCTCGGGGCCCTTGTCGTCGCTGCGGGCGTCGAAGCTGCCGTTCTCGTCGTTGGTGCTGTTGAAGTCGTCGGGCAGCAGCATGGCGGTGATCTCTTCCAGGTCGCTGCCCGAGTCGAAGACCAGATCGCCGTCGGTCGAGTAGATGCTGAAGCTGCGGGCGCCATAGCTGAACAGGCGGTCGTAGTCGCCGTCGCCGTCGGTGTCGCCCAGCGTCGTGGTGATGTTCAGGCGGCCGAGGTTCTCGTCGAGCTGCAAAGCGGCGGCGCGGGGGAAGGCGTCGGGGTCGAGCGTCAGGTCCTTGACGCGGGCCTCCTCGCTGAAGCCGTCGTAGTCGCGGGCGTCGCCCTCGTTGGCGGTCACGATGAAGGTCCGCCCCCCAGCCTCGTACGTTGCGATCGAGTCGGGCTGGGGGATGCCGAAGACCGGCCACGTGGTGATGTTGATCGCCCCGTCGCGGTTGCTGGCGTCGATGGCGTTGGCGGCGCGGCCGTGGTTCTTGAAGCCCAGGCCCCAGATGTCGCTCACGCGGGCGGCGCGGATGTTCACCTCGACGATCGCGTTGTTCTCCTGGCACACGACGTAGGCGGTCCGGCTGTCGGCGCTCACGGCGATGTACTCGGGCTCCAGGTCCTGGGCGATCGAGGCGCCCGGGCCGAAGATGCGGACGCTCTCGTCCAGGTCGCGCGGGCGGATGCGGCTAAAGTCGGCCGTCCGCACGTCGCGCTGGCGGACCTCGCGGCCGGGACGGATGCGGATGACGCTGACGCTGCCCTCGGGGTCGACGGTGTACTCGTCGTTGGGCTCGCCCTCGTTGGCCACGAGGAGGAAGCGGCCGTCGGGCGTGAAGGTCACCATGTCGGGCAGGGCGCCCACCTCGACGGCCGACTCGAAGTTGCCGTCGGTGTCGAAGAAGGCGATCGTGCCGTTGTCTTGCTTCACGTCCGCCTCGACGGCGACCGCGACGCGGCCGTTGCTCACCGCCACCGAGTTCACGCCCGCGCCGTAGGGCGACAGATCGATGGTGAACGCGAGCACGGGGTTGCTCGGATCGCCGATGTCCAGCGCGTCGACGGTATTGGCATTGGCGTTGGTGACGAACGCGAGGCCGCTGCGCTTATCGAAGGCCACGATCTCGGCGGCACCCTCGTCGAAGGCGCCCGTCTCGTAGCGGCCGAGGAACTCCAGCTCCACGGTCTGGGCCAGCGACGGCGCGGCGGTGGTGGCGATCGCAAGACCAGCAACGGCGAGCAAGCTCTTCATCATGTCACGACTCTCCTCTTCGATGCCCACGACGCGCACCGCATCCGTTGCGGCACGCTCTGTGAGCCAAGGTAGAGAGCGCACGACCACACCAGACGCGCCCTGCGCGTTGCACACCAACTCTTCACGATTCCTGAGCGCAACCGCTCAGGGGCAGCCGGCGTCGAAGGCGTTCTGGAAGGCGAGGAAGTCGAAGATGGTCAGCGAGCCGTCGCCGTCGAAGTCGGCCCGCGGGTCGCCGCGATCGAAGCGGTTCTGGAACGTCAGGAAGTCCATCACGTCCAGCACGCAGTCGCCGTCGAGGTCGGCCGGGCAGAAGGCGCCGGGGCGCCAGCGACCAAGGAACGTTGCCGTAGCCCCGCCGCGACGGGACTCTCCTCCGGCCAGCAGCACGGGGCCCGTGCCGTCGTCGTAGACGAACAGCTCGTACACAACGTCGACCGCCAGCGGCGACACGGCGGCGAGCCTGCGATCCTGCACGCGCGCGATGTTCGAGCCCGGGGCAATGCCGGCGCCCGCGACGAAGAGCGCGGGGCCCGAGCCATCGTCGAAGGCCGCCATGCATGTGGGGGTCCAGTTGATTGAGATCGGCGTGTCCGCGAGCGAGTTCCAGCGCTCGCCGTCCCACGCCGCCAGTTGCGTCGCGATCGTCTCGTCGCCCTCGGTGACCAGGAAGGTACCGGCAGCGATCAAGGCCTCGCGGCCGCCCGGGCCGGTGGTGAGCAAGGGCCAGAACCGCGACGAGAAGACGGTCTGGCCCGGGCCCAGTGGCGTCGTCCAGGTCGCGCCGTCGAAGCGGGCGATGCCGGGCGCGGGCTCGTCGCCGAGCAACCCGAACGGCCCGCCGGCAAACAGCGAGCCGTCGGAGCTGGCAAGCGCGTACACCTCGCCGCCCGCCGGCCGCTCGTCGCCCAGTTCGGCCCACGCGGCGCCGTCGTAGCGCCACACGGTGGCCAGGCCCGGCTCGCTCGCCCTCGTGGCCAGGCCGCCGGCGTACAGCATCGGGCCGTCGCCGAAGTCGTGCACATGGATATCGAAGATCCACGTCAGCCCGCCGGGCACGCCCGGCCCGTCCATGCCGCTCCAGGCCACGCCGTCCCAGCGGGCGATGCTCGTGGCGTCCTGACCGCCGGCGGTGGTGAACACGCCGCCCACGTAGAGCGCCGGGCCCGAGCCATCGTCGAAGACCTCCAGCGTGGTCGCGCGGCCGTCGAGCTCGAGCCCAGGCCCGTCGAGCCCCGGCACGGCCGACCAGCGCTGCCCATCCCACCGGGCGAGTCCCGGCGCGCGGACCTCGCCGAACACCGGATCGACGACCACCTCGAAGTTGCCGGCCAGGTACAGCATCGGGCCGTCCCCGGCGTCGAAGACGATCAGGTCCTGCGCGCGGGTCTCGACGCTACCGATGCCGCCCAGCAGGTCGGCCACCAGCGGCTCCCACGCGCCGCACACGGTCTGCCCGTGGGCGGCGGCCGTGGCGGCGACCAGGCCAACGGTGGCGGCGGCGGCGCGGATGGTCGGGCGGCGTGGCGGTGTGGGCATCGGGGCCTCCTTCATGCCCAGCATACCCCAAGGGCCCGCGATCGCCAAGGCGATCGCGACCGTGCGGCCAGGAATCGATGCCCGCCCCTAGCACCCCGCGTCGAACGCGTTCTGGAACGCGAGAAAGTCAAACATCGTGAACTGGCCGTCGCCGTCGAAGTCGGCGGCGGGATCCATCAGGTCGAAGAGGTTGCCAAAGGCGAGGAAGTCGAAGATGGTCAGCGCGCCGTCCCCGTCCAGGTCGGCCCGGCAGCCGCAGCCGGTGGCGATGGGGTCGAACGAGACCACGCCCTTCGTCGGATCGTCGCTCGCGTCGTAGATCCGTTCGGCGATGGCCGTGAGCTCGCCCGTGCCCCAGCAGTTGCCGGTGGCGTCGACGTCCATCGACGTGTTGTTGTAGATGTCCTCGCCCACGTCGGCAGCGTTGCCCGCGAAGCTATTGCGGAGCTCGCCCTCGGCAGCGAGCGTCGTTTCGGCCGCAGAGAAGCCGAAATTGATGTGCACGGCCCCACCCAGACGCGCGGTGTTGCCCTCGAAGGTGTTGCCCACGATCTCGATCGCAATATCGGTGATGATGCCACCGATGGCCCCACCGCCGTCGGCGGTGTTGCCGCGGAATCGGTTGGACTCGATGCGGAGCCTGCCCTGGGGAACGGTCCCCAAGTCGATGGCGCCGCCGAAGCCATCGGTCGTGTTCTCGGTGAACTCGTTCTCGCGAAAGACCAGATCGTTCGCGCTGAAGCTCCGAAAGAGCCGCACCGCGCCGCCGCTCAGGACCGCCCGGTTGCGCTCGAAGGTGTTGCCCGCGACCACCGCGTCCCACACGCCCAGGGCCAGGCCGCCATTGAGGTCGCCGTCGTTCTCCTGGAACGTGCAATCGAGGACCTCGACCTCGAACCCGTCCCGGGGCGTTTCGACGAGCAGCCCCGCGCCCGACGATTCCCTGGACACATTGGCGATGAAGCGGCACCGCTCGAAGCGGATCGTGCCGCTGGACGCAAAGAACCGCTGCCGCACGTCGGCCCCGCCGCCCGAGTATCGGGCGGTGTTGTTCAGGAAGTCGCAGTCGACGACCGTCGCGTCGACGGGGTCGAGCGCGAGCCCGCCACCGCCCACGCGCGAACCGTTCACCTCGTTCTGCTCGAACACGCACGCGCGGATGTCCCAGGTGCCGATCAGGCGGGCGCCCCCGGCGTCGTCGTCGCTGACCGACATCGACGAGCCGTTGCGCACGAAGACGCACCGCAGCAGCTCGCCGTTGCCGGCCGTGGCGGATCCGTCCATCACGAGCCCGCCGCGGGCGTTGTCCTCGAAGATGCAGTCGTGCAGCACGAGTCGTGAGGACGCGCCGCCGCCGAATCGCATGCCCGCGCCGGCGTCACGGATGGCAACCCCCTTGACCCACATGGCCTCTTCGAGGCGGTACGGGAAGACCACGCCCGATTCCTGGCACCGCTCGATCGCAACGTCCTCGAAGTAGTTTGGCGTCGGGCCGACCTCGACCGCGCGCACGGCCTCGACGATCCGCACGTTGCGGAAGATCGGCCCGCTGACGTACGCGCCCTCGGGCGTGGTGACCGCCGGCACGTCGAGGCTGGAGACGATCCCCTGCCAGCCGCCAACCTCGCCCGAGAACGAGCGCAGCACGATCCGGTCGCCACCGAGCCCGTCGGCGATGAGCACGCCCAGGCTCGAGTCCAGCGCCGTGCCGGCCTGGAAGGCCACCTCGACGCCCGGCTCGATGGTCAGCACCGCCCCGCCGATGAGCTCGACCGTCTCGGTCGCCAGGTACGGGCTGGCGGCGAGCGTCCAGGTCGTGTCCTGGTCGATGACGCCGCCCACGGTCGTCTGCCCGAGGGCCGCGGCCACGCCCGGCCCGCCCGGCACGCCGAGCACCAAGACCACCATCGCCCAGCACGCTAGACATCCGCTCCGCATCGCGATCCCTCCTCGCCACGGCCTCCGCCAGCGGCCCAGCATACCCGATGTGCGGCCTCGACGCAATGCCTTGTGGCCCGCACCGGCCGCCATTTGGACCACGCCGGCCCCCGGTCCGCCCCGACCAGCCCCCGGCACGGCCGAACCAGCCCCCGGCACGGCCGAACCGAGCCTCCGTCCGGCCGAACCAGCCCCCGGCGCGGCCCAACCAGCCCGCGATCCGGCCCGACCGAACCCCGGCGCGGCTGCACGAAGCCCCGGCGCGGCCGCGCGGGGCCCCGATCCGGCCGCATCGGATCTCGGCGCGGCCCGCGCGCTTCCAATAAAGCCGCCCCCCGAACCCGCCGATAGCCATCGTGCACACGCACGCACCAGACCGGAGGCCACGCGATGGCACGCTACCCAAGACCCCAGCTCGCCCTGGCCCAGTGGGCCCTGCAGAAGGCCGCCGCGTGGGCGGCCGCCACCAACATCGGCCTGACCGAGGCCCAGACGGCCACGCTGGCCCAGCGGGCCGACGCGTACGCCCTGGCCCTCAAGGCCCACCGCGACGCCGAGGCCAAGGCCCGCAGCGCCCGGCAGGACAAGGACAACGCCCGCAAGGCCCTGAAGAAGCTGCTGACCGGGCTCATCGCCGCCATCGATACGCACGCGTCGCTCACGCACGACCCGGGCGTCTACGCCCGCGCGCTGCTGGAGGCCCCCGGCACGCCCGGAAGCCGGCCGACGCCAGAGGCCCCGCGCATCGCCGAGCTGCGCATGAACCGTGCCGGGCAGATCGAGATCACCATCGAAGCCACCACCGGCGGCTCGGCGATCTTCGAGATCGAGCGCTACGCCGTGGACCTGGACGGCAAGGAAGGCCCCTTCGTGTTCGTGGCCGCCACCGCCAGCAAGACCCACGTGGACACCGCCACCCCCCGCGGCGTCAGCGCGGCCTTCTACCGCGTCCGCACGCGGCTGACCAACGGCAAGGTGAGCCAGTGGACGCTGCCGCACGGCGTGCGCTATGGGCCGGCACAGACGTGCGCGCCGGGGGCGGGGCAGGGCAGGGCGGCGTAGCCCCCGTTCGCAACGCCGTACCATCGAGCGTGCTGCATGCACCCCTGGTCGCGCTCTCCTTTGGCCCCGCGGCGATCGTGCTGGCCGTGGCGGTGTACGTGCTCGCGCGGCACACGCCGCGGCGCAGGCCGGCGGGCACGCTGCGGATGCTGGGCATGCCGGTGCTGTGGGCGGGCGTGGCCTTGCTCATCGGGCTGGGGCCGCTGGTCGCATTGATGGTGGTGCTCGGGGCGCTTCGATTCGTGCCCGATTTCCTCGATCAGGTCCTGGTGATGGCCGCGACGCTGCTGCCGGCGTTCGCGGCGCCGCTGGGCGCGGTCTCGCTCGCGACGGCGCGGCTGGGCACGCCCGCGCTCAGCCGGCTCATGCTGTGGATGGCCGTCGCGGGCGGCTCGGGCATGCTGGCGATGCTGGTCTTCGCCATGCTGGCCCTCCCGAGCGAGTTGGGCAACTGGCTGGCCGCGCTCGCGGGGTGCACGTGCTGCTGCGTCGCGGCGCTCGCGCTCGCCCCCCGGGCCCATCTCGCTAAGCCACGAAAGCAACCGCCCCCCGGCACGTGCCCGGCCTGCGGCTACGACGCCTGCGGCCTGGCCCGCTGCCCGGAGTGCGGCGGCGCGATGCCCGCACCATGACCAACGCCGGCCCGCGGCCGACAACGCCAACGCCCGTCCCCGGGCGCAAGGGCAAAGCCCGTGGCCCCGCCGGCGAGGCGAAAAGCCAACCCCCGCCCGTCTCCGGGCGCAAGCCCGAAGGGCGCGGCCCCGCCGGCGAGGCGTACAGCTAATGCGCGTTGCGGTGCACGAAGCCGCGCAGCGGCGTCATGATCAGGATGCGCAGGTCGAACAGCAGCGACCAGTGGCGGACGTAGTACAGGTCGTACCGCAGGCGGCGGCGCAACGACGTGTCGCCGCGCAGGCCGTTGATCTG
Organism: Phycisphaerales bacterium; assembly: GCA_040219675.1. GTDB lineage: Bacteria > Planctomycetota > Phycisphaerae > Phycisphaerales > UBA1924 > JAHCJI01. The sequence continues at coordinate 26,001 of JAVJRZ010000008.1, forward strand.
GGCCCAGCCGGTCATGCCGGCCTTCACGTGCTGGCGGAGCATGTACCCGCGCCAGTCCTCGCGGAAGCGTTCGATCAGCTCGGGGCGTTCGGGACGCGGGCCGACCAGGCTCATCTCGCCCTTGAGCACGTTGATGAGCTGGGGCAGCTCGTCCAGGCTGGTGCGCCGCAGGAAGCGACCGATGGGCGTGATGCGCGGGTCGTCGCGGCGCGTCCAGCCGGCCTCGCCATCGCCCGCTGCTTCTCCGCTGCGCTGCGCGGCGGTCTCCAGCTCGACCGCCTCGTCGCTGGCCTGCACCATCGTGCGGAACTTGTACATCCAGAAGACCTCGCCGCCCAGGCCCACGCGCCGCTGGCGGAAGACCACCGGGCCCGGCCCGCTCAGGCGCACGAGCACCGCGCACACGGCCATGAGGGGCGACAGCAGCACGAACGCCCCCGCCGCGCCGACGAGATCGAGCCCGCGCTTGCACGCCCCGCCCACGCCGTACGCGGGCGACTCGCGGTAGCTGAGCACCGGCATGCCGTCCAGCTCGTGCACGGCCATCGACTGCTGCACGAAGCGGCTGTTGATGTCCGGCACGATCCGCACGTCGACGGGGAAGCGCTCCAGCCGGCGCAGGATGCGCCCGGTCGCGGGCGCCTCGCCGCTGGGCAGGGCCAGGTACACGGCGTCGACCTTGCAGCGCGTCAGCGTGTGCTCGAGGTCTCGCAGGCCGCCGAAGACCGGCCGGCCCATGCACTCGGCCAGGCGGTTCTCGTGCTTGTGGCTGATGAAGTACGACACGCGGATGCCCGTCCAACTGTTGCGGTCGAGCGTCTGGGCGGCGATGCGGCCCGTGCGCCCCACGCCGATGATCGCCACGTGCCGCAGGTTGTACCCGCGCCGGCGGACCCAGCGCAGCACGATGCGGAACACGGCCCGATGGGCCGACATGAAGCCCAGCAGCAGCACGCCGAACAGCGCGATCTGCACGCGGCTGGCGTCCATCTCGAAGCCCAGCAGCAAGAACGGGCGGCTGGGGATATTGCCGCCGGCCAGCTGGCTGGAGCCCACGCCCCACAGCACCACCACCATGGCCATGACCGAGGCCACCGTGGCCTTGGCGACCTGCCCCAGCTCGCCGGCCATCGAGCGATCTCGTCTCGGCCGATAGAGCTTGAAGGCGTAGAAGCTCAGCATGCAGCACATCAGCGCCGCGAGCAGCAGCGGCTGCTTGAAGTAGTTCTCCCAGGCCTCGGGCCAGAAGGGGTAGTCGCCGTTGGGGCGGTAACCGTCCAGCGGCCGGGCGATCACCTCGGCCACCGTCCTGGGGTACACCGGCGCGTCCTCGACGTATCCCGAGATGGGCACGACCAGGATCTTCCGAGCGATCCAGGAGAGGAACGCAGCCGAGGCCACCACGACCGCATCGGCCGCGACCAGCAGGAAGAGCAGGAACTGGTGTTGCTGCTTGAGCACTCGGGCTCCGGGGTCGTCGCCGGCGGCTGTTCGCCGGGCGTCAGGGCAGGGGCCGCCGCGTCCGTGGTGGGCGGTCCGCACAGTCTATCGGCGTGAGGCCCTCGGATCGCTCCAGCGGACGCCATCGCCGGCAAATGGGGCCCAGCCAGCCGCCAGGCGTCTTCAGGACGGGTCGGCCTGGGGCCAGGGCGAGCCCGATCGCAACGCCGGGCCGAGCGATCCGATCCGTTCCAGATCGGCCCGGTCCTTCTCGGTCAACGCGTCGGCGGGCGGCGGCACGATCTGCACCTGGGCGAACAGGTCCCCGCTCGCGCCCTTGGTGTCGGTCAATCCGCGACCGCGCAGCCGCAGGCGCTTGCCGCCACGCGTCCCCGCCGGCACCGTGATGTACACCGGGCCCTCGAGCGTGGGCACGGCGATCTCCTTGCCCAGCGTGGCCTCGGCGATGGTCAGCGGCAGGTCCAGCGACAGGTCGAGCGCCCCCTCGCGCTTGTACAAGGGGTGCTTGCCCACGCGGATGGTCAGGATCAGGTCGGGCTCGCTCCCCTTGCCGGCGACGCGCAGCTTCGCGCCGTCGGCGACCGCCTTGGGGATCTTCACCTCGATGGTCGTGGCCTTGCCGCCGCGGCTGACGGGCACCTTCTCGACCCCGCCACGCGCCATCGTCATGAACGAGACGTCCAGTTCGGCCTGGGCCGTTGGCCTTTGCCGCTGCTGCGCTCTGGCTCGCCCTCGCGTGCCCCGGGCCGCACCGGCTGCGCCCACGCCGCCACCGCCTGAGCCACCAAAGAACGCGTCGAACATCGAGCCCAGGTCGTCCAGGTCGAAGTCGGACGCACCCTGGCCCCCACGCCCGCCCACGTTGCTCCAGGTGTAGTGCGCCCCCCCGCCGCCGCCCGCCCCCGGGAAGCCCGCGGCCCCGGCCTTGCCGAAACGGTCGTACTGGGCCCGCTTCTCCGGCTCGCCCAGCACGTCGTAGGCGGCCTGCACCTCGGCGAACTTCTCCTGCGCGTCGGGGGCCTTGTTGACATCCGGGTGCAACTCGCGCGCCAGCTTGCGGTAGGCGGCGCGGATCTCCTCCTGCGTCGCGCCGCGCTGCACACCGAGAACGTCGTAGTAATCGCGGTCGGCCATGGGCCCGGTCACTGTCCCTTCCGTCGCTGGAGCTTATGGATCCTCGTGGCGACGCTGGCGCTCTTCCATGGGCATGGGGCCCACCGGCTCGACCCGCAGCACGTGGACGTGGAAGACCAGCGTCGACCCCGGCGGGATGCCCCGGAACTCGGCCTCGCCGTAGCCCAGTTCCGGCGGCACGATCAGCTTGCGACGCACGCCCTGGAACACGGGGTCGAGCCCCCGCTTGAACCCGGTCACGGTCTGACGCAGCGGGTAGGTGGTGCGCTGCGCGAGCCCGCGATCCCACGTGCTGTCGAACTTGAAGCCGTCGGCCCGCCACGCGTCGTAGTGGATGAACATCATGTCACCCTCGACGGTGGGCGGACCATCGGACCCGCCCTCGTTGTACGTGATCACGACCAGCCCGTCCTCGCCCACGTCCACCGAGACGGGCAGTTGGGCCCGCGTCCAACGCAGCTCGGGCGCTGGCAACGGCTGTGCGTCCAGGCCGTAGAACGTCTCGACCGTCACCAGCTCATCGGGGCGGATGGTCATGCTCGCGGTCATCTCGATGGCGCCCAACTCGGGCGTCGGGTAGGGGCCCGCCGTTTCGCCGCCGTAGCCCCCGCTGGCGCGCTCGAGCTCCAGGTCCATCACCGCGATCAGCTCGTCGGCGCGGATCAGATCGGCCGGCATGCGGTCGCCCGCCAGCCAGAGATTCGTCAGCACCTCCGGGCGCGACGCCTCGCGGAACTCGTACACACGCAGCCGTAGCCGCTCGCCGAAGCGATACACCCGGAAGATCGACTGCCGGACCGGCTCCCACGGCGTGCCGTCGGGGTGCACCTCGACGTAGATGGCCCGGCCGAGCTGCGCCGACTCGAAGGGCTGCATGTGCATCCACATCGCCCGCGTGTCGACGTCCTCGCCCCCGCCCGCCTCCTCGCGCGCCCGTTCGCCCGCGGGCCGCTCGGTCTTCCAGCTGCCCTCGAGCATCGAGGTCACCCGGGCCACGTCGGCATCGCCCACCTGGGCGCCCGGCTGGAGCGCAAAGATGCTCGGCGGCGAGGGCGCGTCCCCGCCCTCGGAGGGGTCGGCCCCGGCCTGGGCCAGCGACAGGGACGCGGGCAACGCCAGGGCGAGCAACCAGGCCAGCGTGCGAGCGGATCGCAATGGGTCCATCGGGCATTCCTCCACAAACGGCAACAGGCCCATGGTATGGGCCTGCCTCGCACCGGGGTTGACCGGGGCAACCTACGCCAGAACGCTCGCCAACGGTCGGGCCAACGCTCGGACCGGCGATCACGCCAGTTCGGGGAACATCTTCTGCACGATGCCCACCAGGTCCTGCACGTGGCTGACGCTCTCGTCGAACAGGGCCTTCTCGCCGCCCTGGAACTCGAAGTCGACGACCTTCTCCACGCCATTGCGACCCAGGAGCGCCGGCACGCCCACGAAGTAGCCCTTGGCCGCCCCGCCGAACTCGTCGTTGCAATAGACGGCGCTGGGGATGATCCGCTTCTTGTCCTTGATGATCGCCTCGACCATCTGGATCGTGCCGCTGGCGGGCGCGTAGTACGCGCTGGTGCCCATGAGCTTGACGACCTCGCCGCCGCCCACCTTGGCCCGCTCGACGCACGCGGTGATGGTCGCCTCGTCCAGCAGGCTGGTCACCGGGATGCCGTGCACGCTGGTGAGCCTGGGCAGCGGCACCATGTCGTCCCCGTGGCCGCCCAGCAGCAACGCCTGCACGTCCTCGACCGAGCAGCCGATCTCCCACGCCAGGAAGGTGCGGTACCGCGCGACGTCCAAAGCGCCCGCCTGGCCCATGATGCGGTGGGTCGGGAAGCCGGTGGCCTTCCACGCCGTGTAGACCATGGCGTCCAGCGGATTGCTCACGACGATGACGATCGAGTCGGGCGCGTGCTGCTTGATGTTCTCGCTGACGCTCTTGACGATCTTGACGTTGGTCTCGATCAGGTCGTCGCGGCTCATGCCCGGCTTACGGGGCAGGCCCGCCGTCACCACCACCACGTCGCTGCCGGCGATGTCGGCGTAGTCGCTGGTGCCGATGATGTTGCTGTCGAAGCGCTCGATGGGCCCGCAGCAGGCCAGGTCGAGCATCTTGCCCTGGGCCACGCCCACCTTGTCTGGGATGTCCAGCACGACGATGTCGCCCAGTTCCTTGGCGGCCGCCCAGTGGGCGCAGGTCGCCCCCACGTTGCCCGCCCCGATGATGCTGATCTTGGGGCGGCTGGTCTTCATCTTGGGGGTGGGGCTGGTCATTGTGTTTGGTCTCCGTCAGAGGGGCTTCGGTGCATGCTGAAAGAAGAAGGCCGCAGGGTAGGACCGCGCCCCCGATCGGCCCAACCGGCGCCCGCCTGACCGCCCATCCCCTACCCTCCGGCCCATGGCCAAGAAGCCCCGCAAGCCGCGCGTCGTCATGATCGAGAACCGCAAGGCGCGGCACGAGTATGACATCCTCGACACGCTGGAGGTCGGCATCCGCCTGCAGGGCAGCGAGGTCAAGAGCGTGCGCGACGGCAAGGTGTCCCTGGGCGAGGGCTACGTGCGGGCCCAGGCGGTCCCCCCGCTGCTGGAGCTGTTCTCGGTCAACATCGCCGAGTACCCCCCCGCCCGCGGGCACCAGCACATTCCTACACGCGTGCGCACGCTGCTGGCCCACAAGCGCGAGATCGTCAAGCTCGCCAAGGCCAGCGACGAGAAGGGCATCACCCTCATCCCGCTGAAGCTGTACTTCGTCGGCCCCTTCGCCAAGCTCGAGGTCGCCCTGGCCCGCGGCCGCGGCAAGACCGACAAGCGCCACGCCATCGCCGAACGCGAGATGAAGCGGGACATCGATCGGGCGATGAAGAGCCGGCTCAAGGGCGGGACCGGGGTGGTTGGGTAGCGAGGCACGAAGGCACGGAGGGGTGGGAGGCCCAGGCCCGAGAACCCCGCAACCACGAACCCGCCAGGCGCGGCGCCGGGCACGCGAAGCGCGGCATTCCTTGCACGCAGAGCGACGCTCGGTGCACGCAAAATGACTTTCCGTGCACGCAGAGCGACTTTCCGTGCACAGAAAATGACTTTCCGTGCACGGAGAGCGGCTTTCCGTGCACGGAAAATGACTTTCTGCACGCCCAAAACTCTTCTTGGGGTCGCCAGGGCGGTTTCTCTATCGGACGGGCGCTTTGTTCGGGGAAAGCCGAACATCGGGCCGCAACCGGGGTGGTCGGCCCGAGTCGGTGCCGATCCAATCTCGTCCGACGCTACCAGAAAAGGCCCCAGAACCCCAAGCAGGCGAGCAGCAATTGCAGGGCCAGGAGCGGGCCGGTAACCCTCAGGATCCGCCAAAGGTCGCCGCCATCGGCCGCTTCCGCCGGGGTGACGACCGCACGCCAGCAGAGCCAGACCAATCCGGCAATAGCCGACGCGAGCAGGGGCGTTACTTCCCACCAGTCGAGCAGCCAGCCTGCACCCGCGTTGTAGATCGTGGCGACGTAGTGGAAGCTCAGGCCAACGAGCGTCGACACAAGCAGCGCCAATCCATTCGACCGCGAGCGACGTTTCCAGATGACCGACCGCTCCGAGGATGGATACGAGACCTCGACCGCGTGCCCGAGCATGCACGCGGCGGCCCACGCTGGGAACCGAGCCGTCAGGAGGATGCAGGCAGCCGCGGCGACCGTCACGAGCACCGCCGCGACGGACCACATGACCGCACTCATGAGCACGGGATGGCCAACGAACCACGTTGGGATGGTTCTGCCAATCAGCCAGATGCTGCACAGCGATCCCAGGCACAGGCCGACGCACGCGGTGGCGCCCAGGAGCAGCCGCGAACGCACGCACACGATCCGGCGAGGCACGACCGCGGTCCCGCACTCGCTGCACAGCCGGGCCTGGGCGTGCAGGTCATAGCCGCAGATTGGGCATCGAGGTTGTTCGTGATCAACCGGCATGGCTTGCCATGGCACGTGCGCTCACAACTTCGTCGCTCCGGCCCTTCGTGCCTGCGTGCCTGCGTGCCTTCTTCAAAACTCCGCCCCCGCCAGCCACGCGCTGGGCGTGGCCTCCAGCGACAGGGCGATCATCAGCAGGCTTTCTAAGCTCGGCAGGTGGGCGCCGCGTTCGATGCTGCTGAGCTGGCTCACGCTCACGTGCGAGGCCTCGCTGAGGTCCTTGAGCGTCCAGCCCTTGGCCGAGCGGGCCAGGCGCACCTGCCGGCCCAGCGCCGCGCGCAGCCGGTCCTGCGGGCGCACGCCCAGGGAGAACTCGCTGGCCGCCTGGGCCAGCACCCGCCGCAGCTCGGCGGGCTCGAAGGGCTTGGTGACGTAGTCGAAGACCTGCTTCTTGAAGGTCTGCCGCATCGAGTCCATCGACGGGTTGCCCGTCAGCACGATGACGCACAGCTTCTCCCAGCGCTGGCGCAGCTCGGCCAGCACGTCCTCGCCGCGGTGGCGGCCCATGTTCAGGTCCAGCAGCACGACCTCGGGCAGCCGGGCCTCGCAGGCGTCGTAGAGCGCCGCGGGCGTGGCGACGGCGCGGACCTCGTGGCCCTCGCCCTCGAGCAGGCCGGCCAGGTACTCGCGAAAGTCCGCGTCGTCGTCGAGCGCGACGATGCTCAGGCTCAAGGGCTCGGCGGGCGTGCTGGGATCGGTGTCGGGGGCTGTTGTGGCCATGGGCGATGATAGAACACGCGGCCACCTACGCCGCACAACGCCCCCGCGACGGCGAAGCCGGCGCAAGGCCCCGCTGGCGAAGCGTCAAGACCAACCCCCGCGACGGCGGAGCCGGCGCAAGGCCCCGCTGGCGAAGCGTCAATACCAGTCACCGCTGGCGAAGCGTCAAGACCAGTCTACCCCACCAACACCGAGCCGCTGGCGTCGTAGGTCATCTTCACCTTGCCGGGCGGGGCCCCGTGCTCGTCGAAGATCGCCAGCTCGTTGTGCTTGCCGACCTTCAGCCAGCTCGCCGGCACGACCATCGACGAGCTGTTGCCCGTCGCCTTCTTGTCGGCCGTGGCCACGAAGTAGCGGCCCAGGTGGTGGCCGTTGACGTACACCTGGCCCTTGGTGAGCCCGGTGAGGTCGAGCACCAGCGGCACGGCGGTCTTGCCGTGCTCGAAGCCGCTCTTCCACCAGGTGGGCCCGGCCTGGGCCTTGAGGCTGGCCTTGGCCACCGGCTCGTAGGCGCTGGGGGCGGGCCGCTCCCACTTGGCAAAGGCCCAGGCGCACTTGCCGGTGATGTCGTTCACGCCCTCGTCGATGGTCAGGGCCTTGGCCATCGTGGGCAGCATGGCCTTGGCGTCGTCCTCGGTGGCGGGGCCGATCATGCCGTCGTCGTGCAACGCGAGATGCAGCACGTTGGCGCCGCGCTTGATCTCCTCGGGTTCCAGCCGCAGGCCCGTGAAGCCCGAGTCGTCAAAGCAGGCCAGCGGCTGGTCGTTGAGCATCAGCAGGCCGCGGCCCAGGCCGCCGGCGATCGACAGGTACAGCGGGCTCTTGCGGCGGTGGGTGAAGTTCCACACGAAGCGGAAGGGCGAGGTCTGGTCGTTCTGGTGCACCAGCCACATGGGGCTGCGGAAGGCCAAGAGGTCGGTGGGCGCGTGCTGCTCGACGACCGGGCCCTCCATCGCCAGCGGCTCGAGCTCGAACGCGTCGCCGAAGACGCCCTTGCGCTCGCCGAAGAGGATGCCCGCCGCCGCGCGGCCCAGGTTCTCGGCCAGCACCACCAGCGAGCCATCGCCCTTGGGCAGCTTAGCGTCCACGCGGTCGGCCGCGCCCGGACCGAAGCCCGCCAGGCCCTTGGCCTCGCCGTCGAGGAACACGTGCAGGCGGTCGGCGGCCTCGGGGAAGGCCAGCTTGGCCTTCTCGCCGCCAAACTTGCCGACCATGCGGTACCAGCCATAGCCCGAGGGCGCCCCCAACGTGGCCAGGTCGGCCGGCCCATCGATGCTGGCGTACTTGGCGCTCTGCCCGGTGCAGTATTCGTCGGTGTCGGCCATGGACCAGTCCAGCGCGAGGCGCTTGGGCGTCTTGCGCGTGGAGCCCTCGGTGGGCTCGATGGCCTCGGTCTTGATCGTGCCGTCGGCGTCGGCGGTCATGTAGGTCTTGGCGCCCGGCAGCGGGATGGGCTGGCCCTGGGCGTTCAGGCCCGCGACGCCAAAGAACGCCCGGCCCTCGTGCACGAAGCACTCGTCGACCTGCTGCTCGTTGCACACGATGACCAGCACGCCCTCGTGCTCGATGGCCTGGGGGCTCTTGCCGCGCGGCACGGTGACGCTCAGGGCCGAGCCGTTGATGCACACCACGCCCTCGGTAGCCGCCGGGCCGAAGGCCACGAGCATCGAGCCCGCGCTGGTCAGCACGCTGAGGTTGGTGTACTCCAGCGTGTGCTTGCTGGTCAGCTTGATGTCGTGCAGCAGCCAGGCCACGCCCTGCTCGCCCAGGCTGACGGGGATGGGCGTGCCGTCGGCCATCAGCAGCGTGGTGGACGTGCGCGTCTTGCTGCCGGCGGCGGCGGGATCGAACACGAACGCCACCCCGCCCTGCGAGCCGTTGAGCTGCACCACCGACACCTGGCCCTTGGCCTCGCGGCCGCTCAGCCCGGGGTGGACGACCATGGGCCGAAGCTCGGGGTTCAGGTGCGCCAGCACGCGCGCAAAGCTGCTGGCGAACGTGCACGCCCGCCGGGCCACCAGCATCGCGGGCGTCGCGCGGCCCGCGGCATCGACCAGGCCGCCGCGATCCGTCGCCGCGTAGGCCCAGGGGTGGTTGGCCAGGCGGCCACCGGAGAAGCCCAGGTGCGCCCCGGGCGCAAAGCGGCCCAGCGTGAACTGCCCCGCGCCGGCGAGGATCTCGACGATGCGTCGCAGCAGCGCGCCGCCGTCGACCGGCTCTTCCTTAGCGCCCCAGACGGGCGGATCGCCCAGCGCCAGGTCCAGCACCATGCGCGGGCGGTCGGGCTTGACCTCCGAGAGCTGGCGCAGCGACGCCAGCAGGTCCTCGCTGCCCACCCAGCAGTCGATCTCGGCTTCTTCCCCGGCCCAGAGGTTGTTGGCATTGATCGCCGGCACCGTCAGGCCCGACTCGCGGATGTAGCGGTACAGCTCGCCCAGGTACTTGGGCGCCAGGTCGCTGTCGCCGCACGTCCACTGGTGCTCGTTCTGCACCAGCAGGATGGGCCCGCCCTTGCCCGCGGCGTTGATCTGGAGGTCGCGCACCTGATCGGCCACGGCGCCAATGAATCGCGAGCAGGCCTCCAGGAACGCGCCGCTGTCGGCCCGAAGCTCGTGCGCCGGGAGCTGGGTCAGCCACGTGGGCAGCCCGCCGAAGTCGTAGTCCTCCCCTAGCACCGGCCCCAATCGCAGGATCACGTACAACCCGGCCTCGTGCGCCAGCTCGATGAACGCGCGCAGGTCGGCGTTCTCCGAAAACTCGAATTGCCCGGGCAGCGGCTCGTGGCGGGCCCAGACCACCGGCACCATCACCGTGTTCAACCCCGCCAGCCGGGCGGCGTGCAGGCGATCGGCCCACTCGGCGCGTGGCGTGTGGGCGTAGGAGATCGTCCCGCCGACGATCCAGATCCGGCGCCCATCGAGCATGAAGCTGCGGCTGTCGAACGTGACTGTTGGCATGCGTTGAGACTCCCGTGGCGTGCCGTGCAGCGCCCGCGAGCCAGGCCAAAGCGGCGGCATTCGGGGCGGCAGGGGGCGGCCCGCGGCGTGGTCGGAAAGCCAGACCACTCAGAACCCAAACATCTACCGCGAGCAAGACTGAACCGCGATAATAGGCCGCAAGTTCGTGTTTGGCGAGGCTCCGGCGCGCATCGCTGGACTGTGCCCGCTCGAAATCCGTCACCCGGGCTGCGCCCTTCCCTCGCCCGTTGCAACCCGCGCCACCCCTGGCCGTACCATCGCCGCACATGCTCCAGAAACCCCTTCCGCGACGCCTGACCACCGCCCTCCCGCCCGCGTGCGCCCTGCTGCTCTTGGCCGGCTGCGGCGGTATGGACCGCATCGATCGACGCCTGGACAAGCTGGTGCTCGATCGCTCGGCGATCCTGGGAACCAACGCGGCTCCCGCGCGCCGCGAGTTTGCCACCGGCCCGGTCGATGATCAGCAGCGCAGCTCGCAACTCGAGGAAACGCCCCCAACACGCAACCCCGACGCGAGCGACTTGTTCTACGTGCAGGCCGAAGCGGCCCGGCTCGAGGCCGCCTCGGTCGAGCAGCGCCTCAACGCGTACTATGAGGAAGCCGGCGATGCGCTCAACGTGGCCGTTGGCGGTGACGTGTACGGCATGGGCGAAGGCCCCGACGCTGGCAACGAAGCGGCCGACGAACCGGCTATCCCCGACAACGTCATGGTGCTCGATCTTGAGGCCGTGCTCGCCCAGGCCCAGCAGACCGGTCGCGAGTTCCTCGACGCCCAGGAAGACTACATCCTTGCGGCCATCGCGCTGCTGCGCGAGCGGCACCTGTGGGGCCCCCGCTTCTTCAACGACACCACGCTCTCGGTTGCCGGGCAGGGCGACGACGGCACCTTCGACAGCACCCTGCGGCTCATCAACGAGCTGCGGCTGACCCAGCGCCTGCCCGCGGGCGGCGAGGTGGCGGCCCGATGGATCGTCGACGCCACCGAACAGCTCCGCTCCAGCGCCACCGAGGACTACCGCCAGTCGTCCCAGCTCGTGGTCGATGGCAACATCCCGCTGCTGCGCGGCGCGGGGAGCGTCGCCCGCGAAGACCTCATCCAGTCCGAGCGGGACCTGGTCTACGCAGCCCGCCGATTCGAAGAGTTCCGGCGTGAGTACGCGGTCGAGATCGCCTCGCAGTACTTCGACCTGCTCCAGACCGCCGCGAGCATCCGCAACCAGCAGGAGCAGCTCCGCAATCTGCGCCAGACGCTCGAACGCCAGCGGGCCCGCCAGGAGGCCGGCGAGATTGCGCTCTTCGAGCTCTCGATCACCGAGAGCAGCGTGCTGAGCGCCAACAACCGGCTGCAAGGCGCCCTGGAACGCTACATCGTCGACCTGGACAGCTTCAAGATCCGCCTGGGGCTCGATCCACGCACGCCCGTCGCGCTCGCCCCGCTGGACCTGGAACTGAACGACCCCGTCGCCACGCCCAGCGATGCGGCCGAACTCGCCCTGCTCTACCGGCTCGATCTCCAGACCACCCGCGACCGCGTGCTCGACGCCCGCCGCCGAGTCAGCAACGCGCGGAACAACATCCTGCCGGACCTGGACGCCTTCGCCGAGCTTGGCCTGCCGACCGATCCGGACGAAGACGAGGGCGGCCTGGCCTTCGATCCCGACAGCCTGCGATACCTCGCCGGCCTGCGCTTCAGCCTGCCGCTGGACCGCGAAATCGAGCGGCTCGGCCTGCGCTCGAACCAGATCGCCCTGGAACGCTCGGTCCGGGACTTCGAGCGTGCCCGCGACCAGGTCGTCGTCGACGCACGCAGCCGGCTAAGGAGCATCGAGGTCGCCCGGTTCCAGCTCATCCTGGCCGAACGCCAGGTCGAGATCAACGAGCAGCGCCTCGAAGAGCAGGAGATCCGGGCCGACGAGATCACGCCCCAGGAATTCGTCGATACCAACGCCGAACTGCTCGACGCCCGCAACGCACGCGATGCGGCGCTGACCGACCTGCGGGTGGCGATCCTTAGGTACCTGCGAGACACCGGCCAGCTCCGTGTCGGACGCGGTGGGGAAATCCTCCCGCTCCCGGGGATGGGCCGAATCCGCGAGCCGTGATCCGCACGGGCCGCACCGCGGAGCGACTAAACTCAACAGTGTCGAGGCGGCTGGGGGATCCAGTCCGCTCTGGGAGCCTTCACATGAGCAACTCCAACGCGTCCGATCGCCTGCACGAACAAGGCGTCGTCATCGTCGGTGGCGGGCTGGCCGGCCTCTCCAGCGCCGTCGAACTGGCCGGCAAGGGCGTGCCGGTCACCATCGTCGACGCCAACAACCACCTGGGCGGCAAGATGAACCTCCTCGAAGAGGATGGCTTCACCTTCGATATGGGCCCCACCATCATCACCATGCCCCAGGTGCTCAAGGGCATCATCGGCCGCACCGGGCGAGACCCGGCCGACTACATCGACCTGATCGACCTCGACCCGCAGTGGCGCTGCTTCTTCGACGACGGCACCCGCATCGATCTCCGCCGCGACCCGCACCAGTGGGCCCGCGAGATGGACCAGCAGTTCCCCGATGCAAAGCCGGGCGCCGGCTTCCTGAAGTTCTACAACTTCAGCCAGCGCATGTACAGCCTCAGCGAGAAGGTCTTCTACTACAAGGACCTGGGCGGCATCGGCGACATGATCCGCAAGCCCCCCAGTGAACCCGGCGTGGCCAAGGACGCGATGGCCATGCGCCTGCACTCCACCGTGGGCGCCACCATCGAGAAGATGATCCCCGAGCCGCACGTCCGCCAGGTGTGCGAGCACTTCCTGCAATACGTGGGCTCGAGCCCCTTCATGGCCCCCGCCGTGCTCAGCCTCATCTGCGCGGCCCAGCTCGACCACGGCTGCTGGTACCCCATGGGCGGCACACGCATGGTCGCCCGCTCGCTCGACCGCATCGCCGACGAATTGGGCGTGCAGCGCGTCACCGGCCGCCGCGTCACCAAGATCCTCACCGAGGGTGATCGCGCGACGGGCGTGCAGCTCGACGACGGCCGCGAGATCCTCGCCGGCGCCGTGGTCTCCAATTGCGACGTGCAGCGCACCTATAGCGACCTGCTCAAGGGCGCCGACGGCGCGGCCCTCGAACGCCGCCGCATCGCCGAGAGCTACAAGCCCGCGTGCAGCGGCCTGGTGCTCTACCTGGGCCTGCGCCGCCAGTACGACCACCTGGCCCACCACAACTTCCTCTTCTCGCAGAACAGCCACCAGGAGTTTGACGACATCTACCGCAAGGGCATCCCTGCGCGCGACCCCACGCTCTACATCGCCGCGCCCTCGCGCACCGACCCGGACCAGGCGCCCGAGGGCTGCGAGGCGCTGTACATCCTCATCCACACCGCCGCGCTCACCGACGAGCACCAGTGGCTCGACCGCGGCGGCAAGCCCGGCAAGACACTCACCGACTACCGCCCCATCGTCATCGACAAGCTCAAGCGTCACGGCATGGACGACATCGAGGACCACATCGCCGTCGAGCGATACCTCACCCCGACCCAGATCGACCGCATGTACAACGCGACCGGCGGGGCGATCTACGGCCTGGCCTCGCACGGCCGGCTCAAGGGCGGTTTCAAGCCGCGTAACCGCTCGAAGGTGCTGGGCAACCTCTACCTCGCGGGCGGAAGCGTGAACCCCGGCCCGGGCGTGCCCATGGTGCTCATGAGCGGCGTGACGGCGGCGTGGTCGCTGTGCGACGACTACGGCATCGACAAGGGCGTTGACGTCCAAGCCGTTGCGCGCGAGCCCGCGATGGCCGCCGCGGGCGCATAGGCGGCTCGTGTCCAAGCACCAGGCCATCCTGCCCCACCGCCGCCAAGAGTGGTTCTGCCGGCTGTTCCGCTGGTACACACGTCGATTGGTGGGCAAGAGCTTCAACGCCATGCGCCTGGCCAAGGGCGGCGTCGACGCCTTCGCCCACTTCGACAGCTACGACGGCCCCACGATGCTCCTGCTCAACCATCAGAGCTGGTGGGACCCCATCCTCACCGTCGCCCTGGTCGATCGCTTCACGCCCACGCGGCAGGTCTACGCGCCCATGGATCGCGCCATGGTCGAACAGTTCGCGTTCATGCGCAAGCTGGGCCTGTTCGGCGTCGACCTGAACGACCCCAGCGCCTTCAAGGCCATGGTGCACTACGCAAGCGACCTCGCACGCACGAGCCCCAACCCAAGCTTCTGGATCACGCCCCAAGGCCAGTTCGCCGACGTTCGGGCGCCCCTCGAGCTGCGCCCCGGCGCCGCCGCCATCGCCTCGAGGCTGTGCAAGGACGGCACGCCCCCACGCGTGCTGTGTCTGGCGATCGAGTTCGCGTTCTGGGAAGACCGCAAGCCCGAGGTGCTGCTCCACGCCGCGCCATGCCCACAGCCCGAACGCTCGACCACAAGCCTCTGGCAGCGGCAGATGACCGACACGATGCAATCCACCATGGCCGACCTCGCCGCGCTGGCCATCGCGCGGGACGCCGAGGCATTCGACACCGTGCTGGGCCGCGGCGCTTCGGGCGTCAACCCCGTGTACGACGCCGTGCTGCGCCTCACCGGCCGCCAGACGCACATCGCCAGGCATCGCCCCAAGACGGAGCCCTCGCCTTGATCCTGACCATCCTGCTCGCTCTGTCGCTGTTCATCGCGGCGGGCGCTCTGGCCATGACCATTGCCAACCTCCGGCTGTACCAGCCGCCCCCGCCAGAGGCTGCCGCCAGCGAGGCCAAGGTCAGCGTCTGCATCCCCGCGCGCAACGAAGAGGCGAACATCGAGGCGTGCGTCCGCTCGCTGCTGGCCTCGACACACAAGAACATCGAGGTGCTGGTCTACGACGACCAGAGCACCGATGCCACGCCGCAGATCCTCGCCAAGCTCGCCGAAGAAGACGCCCGTGTCCGCCCGCTCACCGCCCAGCCCCTGCCCGAGGGCTGGAACGGCAAGCAGCACGCCTGCTGGCAGTGCGCAAAGCAAGCGACCGGAGACCTGTTCCTCTTCACCGACGCCGACGTGCGATTCGAGCCCGACGCCGTCGCCCGAGCACTGGCCGCGTGGGCGCAGCTCGACGCCGCGCCCGCCATGGGCGGCCAGAAGCCCGACACGCCCCTGGGCCTCATCTCGACCTTCCCCCGCCAGATCGTGAAGTCGCCCGCCGAGGTGCTGCTGGTGCCCATGATCTTCTTCATCCTCTTCAGCTACCTGCCCATGTTCCGCATGCGCGGCACCACCGACCCGGCAACCTCGGCCGCCTGTGGGCAGTTCATCCTGGTCAGCCGCGGCTGCTACGAGGCCTTCGAGGGCCACGCCGCCTTCAAGGACACCATGCACGACGGCGTGAAGATGCCGCGCGAGGCCCGAAAAGGTGGTTATCGGACAGACCTGTTCGACGGCACACGCCTCTGCTCGGTCCGCATGTACCAGAGCCTGACCACAACCTGGAAGGGCTTTGCCAAGAACGCCTACGAAGGCCTCGGCTCGGTGGGCCTGCTGGTGTTCCTCACCGTCATGCACCTGGCAGGCCACGTCTTCCCGTGGATCGCCCTCGCTGCGCTGGTGCTGGCTGGGGCCTGGGGCGCCCCCGCCCTCTGGCTCGCGGCGGCGGCAACTGTCTGCCATCTCGCCCAGCGAACGCTCATGGCAAGGCGGTTCCAATTGCCCATCCTGACGGCCCCGCTCCACCCCTTGGGCGTGCTGGCCATGGTCTTGGTGCAGTGGGACAGCTATCGCCTCCAGCGGGCAGGCAAGCGGGCTTGGCGGGGTCGCACGGCCGGCACGGCCACCCAGGCGAGCGCGTGAGAGGCCATTCATGCGGCCGAGACCACCCCGATGGACGATGTGAGCAATGTCCGCCCGTGCGCGGCCTGTCCGCCTCTGTTCGGTACAATCCTCGCGTTATGAAGCCCAACCCCGTGCCACGTCGCCACCATCCGCTCTCGCTGGCCGAGGCCTTCCGCCTGACCCATGAACGCTGGCTCAACCGGGCCGTCAAGCACCCCAAGCGTTACCCGACCATACCCTCGCTGCGGGTCGATGCCGGTGGCTTCGATCGGCTAACCTCCAGCCCGCTTGGGCGGGCCTGGGCCGATCAGTGGTGGCACGACACGTTCCGGTCGATGGAGAAGGATGCGGGCGACCCCTGAACCCCGTCGCCTGCCCAACGTAGCAGCCCCCGCTCGAATCCGGAGAAGCCATGGCCCAGACCCAGAACGCCAAACTCAGCCCGAGATACTGGATCAAGCAGGTCATCATCACCGCCGTGGTCGCCGGGCTGGGCGTCTGGGGCTTCCTCGACGGCTTCATCATCTATCCCAACCAGGCGGTCAAGTTCGCCGAGTGGACCGAGTGGGAGTACCTGGACTTCCTCCGCAATCCGCCAGCCGGGGCGGCCCCGGGCGCCAACTTGGGCGTCGCGAGCATCGACGATCCGCTGGACACCTTCGAGCGACTGGGCGAGCCGGGCTACAACCGCAATCCCGAGTCTCTCGAGGACTTCCGCGGCAACTGGCTGGACGCCTTGTCAATCGCCGGCCGGCTGGATTCCCAGTACACGACATATCCGCGAGAGAACCCCGAAGAGGGCCAGATCGGCTCGGCCTTCGAACGCCACGGCCAGCTCCAGGAGATCTGGGACGACGTTGACCGGGCCAACTCGCCCAAGCGCCGCAGCCGCTTTGACATCATGGCCCAGTATCCGATCTTCCTGATCGGCACCGGGCTTGCCCTGTACTTCCTCTATGGCCTCGGGCGCGCCGCCACGACACGCTACGCGTGGGATCCGGAAACCAAGCGCATCACCCTGCCAGGCGGTATCGAGGTCCGGCCCGAGCACGTCGCCGAGTTCGACAAGAGCCAGTGGCACAAGTTCTACGTCAACCTCGTGCTGAATGACACGCATCCCACCCACGCCGGCCAGACCATCAAGGTCGATCTCTACCGGCACATCGGCGTCGAGGAGTGGATCCTGGAGATGGAGCGCGAGCGCTTCCCCGACCAGGCCGAGCCGGGCGGCGACGCGACCGACGGCGACGGCTCTGGGGACGCATCGGACACCACCAGCACAGACGGCAGTTCGGACTGATCGAGCCGGAGTGAACGCATCTGGATCGCCTTTGCCATCGCGCTCACCCTGGTCGCCCTGCTGGCGCCGGCGATCGTCTTCCTGACCCTGCCTGGGCTCTGGCTGCTGACGCTCGCCACGCTGCTGGCCAACATCATCGGCTACTGGCTGGGGCTCTGGCCGGGACGCGACCCGCTGGTCTCGTGGTGGGCCTTTGGCTTCATCCTGGGGTGCACGCTGGTGTCCGACGTCGTGGACTGGTCCGCGGGCGTGCTGGGCGCCAAACGCATGGGCGGCACGCGCAGCGCGATGATCGCGGCCTTTGTGGGAGGCATCCTGGGCGCCATCGCCGGCACGGTGCTACTGCCCATCCCATTGGTGGGCACGCTCATCGGCGGCGCCGTGGGTGCAGGGCTCGCCGCCACGCTCATCCATCGCACCACGCCCGAGCAGACGTGGCATCAGTCGGCCAAGGTCGGCGCGGGCGCTTCGGCCGGCTGGTTTGCCGCCGTACTCGTCAAGTTCGTCCTGTGCACGTGCAGCGCCCTGCTGCTCATCATCGCCGCCTGGTCTGCGTGGTAATCCACAGCGTCGAGAGAGGGAGAGACATGGCCTCGGTCGATACCCAACAAGGCATCAAGCAATTCGTGCTGGACACCAACGTCCTGCTGCACAACCCCAATGCGCTGTTCGTGTTCCAGGAGAACGACGTCATCATCCCCTTTGCCGTCATCGAAGAGCTCGACAAGCTCAAGCGGCAGGAAGACGACATCGGCCGCAACGCACGCGAGGTCATCCGGCGCCTCGATCGCCTGCGCGCCAAGGGCCCGCTGACCAAGGGCGTTCGCTGGGGAGACGTCAGCCCCCAGGCCGGCGCCGCCGCCTCTACCGCGAGCAACGGCACGACGGGCATGATCCGCATCGCCATCTCCGACGAGGCGCGCCCGCACGCCATCGCCGACGACACCAAGGACAACCGCATCATCGCCGTCGCGTGGGAGCTGCACGCCAAGGGCGAACGCTCGGTCTTCGTCTCCAAGGACCTCAACGCGCGCATCAAGAGCGACGCCCTGGGCATCCCCACCGAAGACTTCCAGAACCAGAAGGTCGACGCCGACCGGCTGTACACCGGCTACGTCACCGCCGCCGTCGCGGGCCACCTCATCGACCAGCTCTACGACGAGCGGATGCTCCCGCTCGAGCCCATCCACGACGCGCTGGCGGCCGACCACGACGAGGACGACCCGACGCTGCCCGCCGAGCCCGAGAAGGTGCTGCCCAACGCCTTCGTGCTCCTGAAGGACGCCCAGGACGAGAACCACACCGGGCTCGCCCGTCGCCTGGCCGACACCGAGCACCTGATCCCCATCAGCCCGCCGCGCAAGCCCATCTTCGGCCTGCTGGCGCGCAACGTGCAGCAGACCATGGCCCTCGACCTGCTCATGGACGACGAGATCCAGATGATCACGCTGCTGGGCAGCGCCGGCACGGGCAAGACGCTGCTCGCGCTCGCCGCGGGCATGGCCAAGGTCTTCCAGGAAGGCCGCTTCGACAAGCTGCTGGTCGCCCGCCCCATCATGCCCATGGGCCGCGACATCGGCTTCCTGCCCGGCGACAAGGACGAGAAGCTGTTCGCCTGGATGCAGCCGATCTTCGACAACCTCGAGTACCTGCTCAGCACGCGCGGCGCGCACGGCCAGACCGCCGACAGCCACACCAACGAGCAACGCATCGACAAGATGATCGCCGACGGCAAGCTCGTGCTCGAGCCGCTCACCTACATCCGCGGCCGATCGATCCCCCATCAGTTCATGATCGTCGACGAGGCCCAGAACCTCACGCCCCACGAGGTCAAGACCATCGCATCGCGCGTCGGCGAGGGCACCAAGCTCGTGCTCACCGGCGACATCGGGCAGATCGACAACCCCTACCTGGACAGCTCGTCCAACGGCCTGTCGTACGCCGTCGAGAAGATGAAAGGGCTCGGCCTCGTCGGACACGTCATGCTGCAACGCAGCGAACGCTCGACGCTCGCGAGCCTGGCCGCCGAAAGACTCTGACCGTTACAGATTCTCGCGCGCTGGAGCCGCTCGCTACGGCGACGGCTCGGGGGCCTCGCTCGACTGCACGATGACAGCGCCGTCGACGACGCTCACCACCATCGTCGCGCCGGGCTCGATGGTCCGATCGATGGGCTGGTCCACGGCCTGTCCGTCGCTCCCGCGCACGTAACGGATCGATTCGACCTCGACCGGGCCAAGCCCCTCGTACACCGTCGCCAGGCTACCGCGCGCCATCGTCCCGGGAACGTTCGGATCGGCCTCGCCGCGGGGCAGGCGGACGAGCAGCTCCACCTCAAGGATGGATCCCTCCGTCGCGTTGACAAGATCCAGCCGCACCGGGCCGCTGGTGGTCGACTGGAACTTCGGCAGGATCACGAACGCCGCAGCGGCAAAGATGCCCAGGGCGACCACCAGCGTCACGGCCTGTCGCGCGGGGCTGGCCTTCTTCTTCGGAGCCTCGTCGGCCATGGATCACCCCATCTCCAACTGGCGAACCTGCCGCTTGATCTCACGATCGATCAACTGCCGCCAGTCCTCGTCGGGCTCCATCATCTGGCCGCGCTCGAGCAACTCGACCGTCGAATCATCGGCGTAGTAGATGCTCCGGCACGCCAACGCCAGACCGCGAACGGCCATGATGTTCGCCGGGTCCACACGCAAGGCCTCAACGAACGTGTCGACAGCCGGCTTGGCGTGCCCCATGCGGTAGTACGCCACGCCCAGGTGGTACCCGGGCCGCGAGTCGCCCGGCATCAGCCGCTGTGCCGTGCGCAATCGTGACACCGCGGTCGGCAGGTTCTCCTGCTCGAGGTGCAGCACGCCCAGGTTCAGGTGTGCCGTGGCGAAGCCCGGGTCGAGCTGGATCGCCTGCTCGAGCAGTTCGGCGGCCTCGCGCACACGTTCGTCCTCGTCGCGACGCTCGTTGTAATAGACGTTGTACGCCCGATCGACGAGCTCGATCGCCTCGCGCTTCTGCGCGGTGTTGTCTTGGACGATCGGGCTCAGATCGTTCACGAACCGATCGGTCTTGTTGCCCGAGCAACCGACCAGAACAGCCAGGAAACACACCACTGGTAGGGCCAACACCCGGTTGGTCATGAAGAAAGCTCCGGCTTGACAAAGGTAATGGCGAGCTGCCACTGGGTACGCGAAGGGGTGAGCTCGAACCTGGTGATCTCCACGCCCGGCACCATCTGCTCGACCTGGGCCACCCAGCCGATCAGCGCCTCCACGTCGCGGCTGGTCACGCGATTGTACTGATACGTGCGGATTGTCAGGTCGCCGTCCTGGTTCTCGTCCTGGCGGTTGAGCGTGGGCACGGGTTCCAGGCCGACCGATCGGGCGGCGTTCTCCACTAGCGTGGTGAAGTTGGACACCGGCTCAAAACGATCGTCGCCCTGGCTCTGCTCGTTGAAGTGCCGCTCGAGCCGGGCCTTCTGCATCAGCACGGTACTGGCAGAGTTCACTTCCTGCCGGCGTTCGCCCATCGCGCCCGCCAGGGCCGAACGCCCCACCAGCAGGTACACGACCCCGGCCAGCAGCACGACGGCCCCGAGCACGATCAACGCGCGCGGCTGGTTCCGCTGCGCCTGCGCCGCGGCCCGCGCCGCCAGCTCGCTGCGGCTCACCGTCGATTGCCGATCGTCCTGCTCGCTCATTGGGCGCCCCCCTGGCGCTGCCAGATGCCGCCCATGCGGACCGTGTATCGCGAGCCCTGCGCGGTCTGGTTGACCGTCCAACGCAGCGGGCCGCTATTCAGGTCCAGATCGTTGAGCAGGCGGTTGATATCGCCCACGATCGCCACGTCCTCGGTCACCATCTGCACGGTGAAGCCGCCCACGGAACTGATCTCCAGCTTCTGCAGATCCACGCGATCGCCAAGCTCGCCCAGCAAAAACGACAGCGACTCGAGTTCCCGCATCACCGGCCGCGCCGGGGCCCTGGTGATCTGGCTGGCTCGCGTGGCCTGGTCGACCTCGCGCCGCAGCGCCAGCATGGGCACCAGGTCGTTGGCGATCACCCCGGGCCGGCCCAGCATCTCCTCGATCGCGGCGATCTCGGCCATGTACTCCTGGCGGATCTCGGCCGCATCGGCCCGAACACCCTCGACCTTGGCCTGCCAGCGATAGCCCAGCGCCGCCAGAGCCAAGCCCGCGGCGGCCAAGGCGATCGCCACCAACTGGTACACCCGCCGCATGCCACGCCCCGGCCGCCGTGCCAGCACGCTGAGCGCGTGTCCGGCGTCCAGGCTGTCGTGCTGCGAGCCCAGGCTCTGCCGCACCACTTCGACCAGTGCGTCGTCGGGCGTCTGCACGTCCATGACCGCTTCGGGCCACAGTTCGGCCAGTGCCGAGGCCACCCCCGGCGCCGTCATGGTCTCGGGGTCGCCGGTCACGCCCTCCCAAGCCAGCGGGCAGGAGACCAGCAGCACGCGGTCGGGAGCGATCCCCAACTGTGCACTCCAGGCCACCCAGTCGTTGATCAGTCGGGCCACGTCCGCCCGCGTCACGATCGGGCCGTCGTCGTGCACGCCCAGGCGCTGCGAACCCGCCGCGAGCACCGCGCCCTCGCGGCACCACGACCACACGAGCCTTGCATCGCTCTGCACCAGCACGCCGCAACTCACCGTCGGGCTGTCGGCCACAACGCGAGACGATGCGCTCGTTTCAGCGTGCGGGCTGGCGGCCCAGCCCAGCGCGTGCCACAGGCTGGTGACCCCGGTGAAGTCCACGCCCCTGCGATCGAGCGCGTCGATCAGCAGGCGAACCACCGCATCGGGCGAGACGAGCACGCCCACGCGCACGCCCGTCGCCGACTCGTGCGCCGGCCCCAGCGGCTCGATGCTGGCTTCCATCGGAGTCGGTCGGCTCCCCAGTGTGCCGCTCTCGGGCGCTTCGTCTTCCAGGCCCACATCCGGATCGAACTCGTCCTCGGCGACCTCGCCGCCACGCGAGAACGCCGTGCGCACCGCGTTGGCCTCCGCCGCCGCGGCATGCACCCAGGCGCACTGCGCGCCGGAGGTGTCCACGATCAGCAGGCCCAGCTTGTCGCCATCGACCGCCAACCTCTCGGTGATCCACTCGGCCGCGGCGTCGGCGTCATCGCCGGCGTCATCGGCGTAGCGGCCCTCGACCCTCGGCGCGGTCCACAGCGCGTCGGCGTGCTGGCCGATCAACCGAACGGCGCGGATGCGATCGCCGCGCTCGTCGCGTTCGATGAGGCAGCAGCGTTCGCTCAACGATCGTCCTCGGCGCCTTGGGATCGCCCACCCGTTCCGTTGGCGCTTTGATTGCCCTGGTTGCCGCCACCGGTCTGGTTGCCCTGATTCCCCTGGTTACCCTGGTTGCCCTGATTGCCGGCGCCCGGGCCGCCACCACCCGGCCGAGACCGACGCCCAGACTCGCCGCTCTGCGCACGCTGCATCGCCGTCGGCACGCGCGTGGTTGTCATCCCACCTTCTTCCATGGACTCGATCTGGTCCCGATCAACAGGCATCGTCACGGCCTGGGCGCCCCCCGGCTGGCCACCGCCCGCGCCCATATCGCTCACGAGCATCGTCGGCGAGCCGATCGTCAGTTCCTTGTCCACCCCGCGGTGCCGGACACGGGCCCAGCCCGGCCGGACCTCAAGCACGCGGACGGTGCCGGCCTGCTGGCCCTCGGCCAGCGCCGTCTGGGCGGCCCCCTCGCGGATGACCGCCATCATGCTGCCGGGCTGGCCGATGGCGGCCACCAGCGCGATGTCCTGCGGCGGCGTCCTGACCGGGTCGGTGGGCTCCTTCTGCTCGCCACCGGGGTCCTGAGCCACCGCGTCCAACTCCACGACCGACGACAGGCCCGAGGCGATCAGCGGGGCGAAGATCTCGTGCTTTTCGCCCTGCTCGGCCGGCGGCGCCGACACAGCCGGCGGCGGGAGCGTCGGGCGAGCCGCTCGATCGACCGAGCGATCGACCAGGACGGCCGCGGCGGCCACGCCAACAAAGGCCACCGTCAGCGCGGCCGCCCCCGCCTGCATGAGGCGTCGGCGTTGGAGCGTCGCGGCGCGGCTGTGCGTTGCGGGCATGAGCAGTATCCCCTATCCTCGGCCCGAGGGCTCTAGTTTAGCGTCCGCCCGTCGCGGATCGCTTCGATCTGCGAGTCGTCCAGACGACGCCACAGCAGGAAGGGGCCCAGCGGGCGGAACTCGCCCGAATCGGCTCGCTGGCGGATCTCCCGGCCGTCGACCTCGACGATCGCTTCATACATCGACGAGAGCCGGTCGCGGCGATCAAGCACGGTGATGCGCAGCCGCCACAGGTCCGGCTCGGCCACCAGCAGCCGCTGCAGCGCCCGTCGGTCCTCCATCTCGGTCACGTACTCCGAAAAGATGCGGCGCAGCCACTGCGTGCCGCCCATGCCGTCGGCGGCGGTCTCGCGATCCAGCACGATGTCGCGGGCCATGGCCGACGCCTCGGCATCGCCGATGTACGCCGTGGCGGCGGCGGCCAGCACCTCTTCGGGCGCGGTCATGGCGCTGATCGCCGCCGGGCCCACCTCGCGGGTCCATGCGCCCAGCGTCTGGGCGTCTGGCGCTCGCATCAGGATGGACTCGTACGCGCTCTGGGCGAATGGCAATTCCTGCTCGGAGACGCCGTCGAACACGGCCAGTGCTGAGCCTTGGGCGTCCTCGATATCGATGCGGAAGGTGCGCCCATCGGGCATGGTCAGGTCGAGCGCGTGGCCGCCGCTCTGGGAGATGTCGCCCAGCCGGCGGCTGGCGCCCGTCAGCCACGCCCCCACCACCTCGCGCACGCCTCGCTCCAGGTGACGGTCCTGCGTCCACTTCATGTGGCGGATGGTCGACTTGGTCTGCTGGCCTTGCCGCTCGAGCATCACGGCGATGCCCATCGTGGCCACCATCGCCAGCACCACCACCAGCGGCAGCGCGAAGGCGCGAGATGGCCTGGGAAGCCGGACCATCAGTTCATGACCCCCTGGCCGGCCGAGCCGCCCGCCGGAGCCCCGCCCGTCTCGGTCGTCCGGCCGCCCTGGCCGGTCTGGGATCCGGCGTCTGCGGCCTCGGCGTCGCCTTCGCCCGCGTCGGCTTCGTCCTCGGGCTCCACGCCGATGGTCCATGCGAGTTCGAACAGCCACGACACGGTGTGGTTCTGGGCGGTGGTCAGCTCCAGCGCGGCGTAGGCGGCCAGGTCGAGCTCGCCGCGCACCATGAATTGCTCGTGCCACTGCTTCTCGGCGTAGAACCGCCACTGGCCCCAGACCAGTTCGTCCATGAGCAGGACCGAACCATCGATCATCGCAGGGTCCAGCCGGGCGGCCTCGAACTCCATCGCGCTTGTGCGATCGCCGGCGATGGGCTGCCACCACAGGCTGAAGATGCGCAGGCCCAGCTCGTTCACGCGCCGCTCATCGCGAAAGACGAAGGCCCCGCGGACCGCGCCCATCGCGTCGACCGAAGAACCGATATCGATCGGCGCCAGCCCGAGCTGGGCGATGCGGTAGCGCCGGCGTTCATCCTCGTACGACGGGATCACGCAGGGCGCGCTCAGCGCCAGCTCGAGCCGCTGGGGCGATCGGGTTTGCGGCTCGCCCAGCGCCGTGTCGCCGATGCGCACGCGGCGGGTCATCCGGACATCGCTGAGCCTCGGATCCGGCTCGAGGATGAGCCGGGGCTGGTACTGGCTGAGGGTCTCCTCGAGCGCGGCGATGAAGTCGTCGCCCGTGATGGGGTCGCCGCCGCCGCCCTGGTCACCGCCCACCTCGTCGCCCTCGAGCATGCCACGCTCGGCGCGGTCGCGGGCCTCCAGGGCCGATTCGGCCCGCCGCTGGTCATCGCGCGACATGACCAGCAGCGAGCCCATGGCGCGGCTGGCGACCGCCTGGGTTCGTCGGAGCTGCGCCATCTCGTCGGCGCGCACGTCGGCGATCGCGTCGGCCCGGTCGATGGCCTGGAACATGCCCATCGCGGCGAACACCACGATCACGCCGATGACCATCGCCATCGAGAGCTCGATCAGGGTGAAGGCCGGGCGTGCGGGCATGTCACCCGCCCCCGCGCATGGCGCCGCTCGAACCAGAACCGCCCGATTGCGACCCGCCCGAGCGGGGCGTGCCCCCATCGCCGCCGGTGATGCCGTCGATGAAGCCGCCGTCCTCGATGGCGCGGCGGAACGAGTCGGGGTTGCGCGTGGCCAGCGGGTCGAGCATGCGCTTCACCACGATGCCGGGCGTGCCGGCGTCGGGCGTGAACGCCCCGCCGCTATCCTCGTGCAGCCAGACGCTGACCGTCAACTCCTGCAATCGCGTCAGCGAGAGCGGCGCGGGCTCGTCGGTGGCGTTGGGGTCGAACACCTCGATGGGCGCGGCCTCGTACGTCCAGCGGTACTGGTGCCGGCCGTAGGGAATCGGCCTGCCGCCCTGGGGCATGTCGCGCGGGTTGTCCAGGTACATGATGACCACGCGGTTGGCCACCTCGGCCGCACCGGCGATCTGCTCGGCCCGCTTCTGCTGAAGCACGAGATAGTTCAGCGCGCTGAAGACGGCCATCGACACCACGCCCAGCAATGCCGACGCCAGCACCGCCTCGAGGAACGTCATGCCCCGGCGGCTGGTCGGCGCGAGATGGGCGCGGCGCGTGCTCATGGGCTACTGCGGGTCGTCCTGGTCCATGGTCCAGACGTCGATGTCGTCGGCAGTGGCGTAGGCGCCGTCCTCGCCCGCGCTGATGAGGTCAAAGGCGCGGCCGCCCTGGCCCGGCGCGGCGTAGTAGAAGGGGTTGTCCCAGCCGTCTTTGGGCAGCGGATCGACGTAGTTGGGCGCGAGCGCGGCCAGGTCCGCCGGGTACTGGTTGTTCACGCCCTGGTACTCGGTGATAGCGCGCTTGAGCGTGGTCATGCTGGCCTTGGTCGCCGTGGTCTTGCCGCGCAGGAGCGCGGGGCCGAAGGCGACGGCGGCAACGCCCATCAGCACGCCGATGATGAGGATCACCAGCGTGAGCTCGAGCAGCGAGAAGCCGCGCCGGGCGCGACGGATGGTGTGCATTCTGGTCTTTTGCATGGCTTGGTTTCCCATGGTCGATTCCCCTTGGTCTCTCTTTCTTCCCCGCAACGATGCGCGAGCCGCCGTGTTCCGTTAGGCGCCCCCGCTCAGGTTGGCGGTGGCGGTAAACAGCGGAAGCATGACGGCCAGCACCATCGACCCGATCATCAGGAACATGAAGATGATCAGCCCCGGCTCGAGGACCGCGAGCGCACGCGTGCTGCGCCGCTCGACCTCGTCGGCCATGTCGTCCGCTAACCCGTCGAAGGCGTCTTCGAGATCGCCCGAGCGTTCCGCGGCGATCAGCAGCTTGCGCACAGGCAGGGGCAGCGCGTGGACGTCCTCGATGAGTCGCGCGAGCTGCCCGCCCTCGACGAGCCTGCGCTGGAGCGTTTGCAATTCCTTGCGCAGCTTGCCGTGGCTGACGGTGCGGTAGCCCACGACCAGCGCGTCGGCGAGCGTCACGCCCGAGCGAGTCATGGCCGCCATGACCGAGAAGAACCGCGTGGTCTCCTGGGCCAGCACGAGCTCACGCATGCCAGGCAGGCGGCGCACGACATTCCACACCGCCGTAAACAGCGGGCGGCGGAGCACGATCACCGCGATCAGCAATGCCAGCAGCGCCAGGAAGAAGAGGCCGAGGTTCTCTCGGATGGCCCGGCCGGCGGCGATCATCGCGACGGTGAGCCAGGGCAGTTCGCCGCCCATGCCTTCGAGGCTCTTGCCGATCATGGGCACGATGAACGTGAGCATGGCCCAGCCGGCCAGCAGGCTCACGCCCAGCACGATGATGGGGTAGAACATGAGCGTGACGGCCTGGCTGCGCACCTTGACCTGGCGCTCGGCGGTGCGGGCGATCTGTGCGCAGGCGCCGCCGAGGTCGCCGGTCCGCTCGGCCGCTCTATAGACGGCCGAGGTCACCGGATCGACGATGCCGACCTTGGCGCAGGCGTCGGCAAACATCGAGCCACCGGCGACCTGGGCGCGGACGCGGCGGATGCGATCGGCGTGGCTCGCGTCGACCGCCGAGGCGGTGACGTCCAGGGCCTCGACCAGCGGGACGCCTCGCGACACGAGCTGACCGAGCACGGCGTTGAACTGGGCCTGGTCCTTCAGGCCCATCTGCCCCGAGCTGCCGATCCACGCCGGCAATCGACGTGACCAGACCAGCACGCGACGCTCGCGGCCCAGGACCGAGGCCAACGCCCGCTCGCTGGCCGCGCTGCGCACGCCCAGCCGCTTGCCGCCGGTGGGCCCGGTGGCCAGGAAGAGGAAGGGGGATGGTCCTTTTGCTGCTCGTGACATTCGCGTTTCGTTCGGATCTCTTGCGTGGCGACGTTCTGATCACCTTGGCCCGTTCTTTAGGGCCTGTTGAGTTTAGTTCGCTCCGGCCATGCCGCAAGCGCGGGGCGCTGGAGCGCCGCGAGATTGCGCACGGGGGTGGATGTCACCGTCAGATCCTGCCCGGATTGATGGCAGCCGGGCGGGCATCTTGCGTGTTCGACCACGAACTGGGATGGCCCGGCCCGCCTGGCCCGTCAGGATTCGGCCCCGCCTTTGGGCGCGGCTGTGTGGCTTGGCATGCCTTTGAGGGACTGGGAGATGGCCTGCTCATGGAGGGGTACGCTGGCCTCGTCCATGGCCTGCTTGGCTCGGTAGAACGCTTCGGCGTCGACCGATCGCCAGTCTTCGCTGGCTTGGGCAACCATCTCCTGGACGGCACGCAGGGTGGCTTCGAGCCTCTGGGCGGCATCTTCGGGGAGCAGGTGGCCCGCCCGCTGCCTGGCCTCGGTGATCCACTTGATGTCCAGCCGGGCGTGGGCCACCAGGTCGACGACGCGGTGGCGGGTCATGTCGTCGCGGGCGTGTTCGATGGCTTCGGCTTCAATAGCGTCGACCTCGTCGCGCGTCAGGCCGTGGTTGGGGATGATCTGGAGCGTGGCGGCCTGGCCCGAGCGCTTCTCGTGGGCCGAGACGTTGAGCACGCCGTTGGCATCGACCAGGAACTCGACGATGACCTGCGGGACACCGGCGGGCATGGGTGGGATGCCCTTGAGGTGGAATTCGCCGAGCGTTCGGCAGTCTTCGGCCATCTCGCGCTCGCCCTGGAGCACCTTGAGGACGATGCCGGTCTGGTTGTCGACGCTGGTGGAAAAGGTCTCCTTGGCGCGTGCGGGGAGCGTGGCGCCGGCGTGGATGAGCTTGGCCATCGCGCCGCCGACCGTTTCGATGCCAAGGCTCAGCGGGATGGCGTCGAGCAGGAGGCTGTTGCGCGAGACGCCCGCGAGCGTGGCGGCCTGCACGGCGGCGCCCAGCGCCACCACGCGATCCGGATCCAGGGCGGTATAAGGCTCAAGCCCGAAAAATTCGCCAACCGCGGCGCGAACGGCGGGAACGCGTGTGGAGCCGCCGACGAGCACGACGGCGTCGATCTCCTCGCCGCCGGGCTGCTTCGCGGCGGCCTTTCTGGCACGGTTGCAGGCCGCGATGGATCGGTCGATCCAGGGCTGGATGAGCGATTCGAACTCTGCGCGTGTCACCGTGCGCTCGTAGACCCGACCTTCGCCGAGATCGATGGCGACGTCGGCCGCGTCGTCGCTGCTCAGGCGGTGCTTGACGCCTTGCGCGAAGCCAAGCAGCGCGCGCCTGGTCTGCGGCGGGAGGGCGGTGAGGCCTTCGGCGAGGTTCTCGGGCAGGCCCAGATCGAACTTGGTGTTGATCTCGGCGAGGAAGAGTGACACCAGCGCGTAATCGGCGTCGTCTCCGCCCAGCCGGGTGTCGCCGTCGGTCGCCAGCACCTGGAAGATGGCGGGCGCGCTGGCGTCGGGCCCGGGGGTGATACGGAGGATGGAAATGTCGAACGTGCCGCCGCCCAGGTCGTAGACCGCCACGGTCGTGGGCTCGACCTTGGCCCGCTGGGCGGACCCGAGCCCGTAAGCCAGTGCCGCGGCGGTGGGCTCGGAGACGATGCGTACGACCTCGAGGCCGGCCAGGCGTCCGGCGTCGCGCGTGGCCTGGCGCTGGGCGTCGTCGAAGTAGGCCGGCACGGTGACCACGGCCTTGCGCACCGTCGTGCCGAGTGCCTGCTCGGCTTTGTCCTTACTGGCTCGGAGGATCTGGGCGGAGACCTCCTGGGGCGTGAGCACGATCGCATCGCCCGTTGGCCTTGGGATGGCCACGGCCGCCATGTTCCGAGGGCCGGGCACGATCTGGTAGGGCAGGTACGGGGCGTCGCCGGACGCATCTTCGATCGACCGGCCCATGAGCCGCTTGACGCTAGCGATGGTGGACTGGGCGAACTCCACGGCCCGCTCACGCGCGTCGAGGCCGACGACGACGCGCTCGGGCTCGCCTTCGGGAAACTCATAGCGCACCACGCTGGGCACGAGGCCCGAACCCGAAGCGCTGTCGCCCAGGATGCGCGGGCCGCGCTCGTCGGCGATGGCCGCCAGCGAGTTGGTGGTGCCCAGATCGATCCCGATGATGGGCTCGCTCGGGGACGGCTTGCCAGTGTTGTCTGGGGGCGTTGGCGGCATCGGAGCAGGCTAGCGGTGGTTCAAGGGCCCGCGATGGCCGGCTGGGGAGTCCGCCACGCCATGGTCTGGATGCGTTCGAGCAGTGCGCGGCCATCGATCGCCGCCGGCGTCGCGCCGTTGAGCGCGATCGCGAAGCGCCGGGAACCATTCTGATCATGGATTTCCAACATGGCCACCGAGCGGTTGGCGGGCGGGTACCAATCCTGGGAGGGCGGCAGCCGCTCGGGGTTGGCCGGATCGGCCAGGGACGTCGGGCCGATGAGCCGCCACAGGCGATCGATCTCCGAGGCGTCGAGCCTGCGGAGGACAGGCGGGGTGACCGCCAGGGCGGGCATGGGCTCGGAGCGGGGCGTGCGGGGCTGCGTCTCGGCGACGCGGAGGGTGCCGTCGGGCTCGATCACGTAGACGCCCGAGCTGAACCGGGCGGCCGCGATGGTGTCTCGAATGTGCACCTCGGCGCGAACGGTGAGGCCGGCTGGCGCCTGCGTGGGCGCCATGGGTTCGTCTGCCAGGGGCGCCGGAGGGGCGGCGCAGGCGAACAGCGCGAGCGGCAGGGCAACGAGGGCTGCGACGGTCAGGGCCCGGTTCATGCCAGAGCGTACCACCCCGTGGCGTGCGGGGGAATGTGTGGGGCATACCCTTGGCCCCTATGGATGCAAGCCTGAAATGGCTCGCCTCCCTGCTCGAAAGAGGTTTGGGGGGTGAGGGTGCCGATTCGCCGCTGACCGTCGACGAGGTGGACGCCGCGCTGACGGCGGCTGGCTTCCCGCTGGACGGTGTCGAGCCCAAGGGCGAAGACGCGCTGCTGGACGTCGAGGTGACCAGCAACCGGGGTGATTGCCTGTGCCACCTGGGGCTGGCGCGCGAGATTGCGGCCATGACCGGGCGGCTGCTGACGCCTCGGGAGGTTGGGGACGTCGAGCGAGGCCCGGCCGTGGGCGATTACCTGACACTGGTGAACCGCTGCTCGGCGGGCGACCGGCCCGCGTGCCCGACGTTCACGGCGCACGTGATTCTGGGCGCGAAGATCGGCCCGAGCCCGGCATGGCTGAAGGACCTGCTCGAGAGCGTGGGCCAGCGGTCGATCAACAACGCCGTGGATGTCACCAACTGGCTGAACCTCGAGCACGGCAACCCGAGCCACGTGTTCGACCTGGACAAGCTCGAAGGTGGCACGCTGGTCATTCGGGAGGCCAGCGAGGGTGAGACGCTCAACACGCTCGATGGCGTCTCCCGCACGCTGCGCCTGGGGGATGTTGTCGTAGCCGATGGCGAGCGGGCCACCTCGCTGGCGGGCGTCATCGGCGGCAAGGACTCGGAGGTGAGCGAGGGCACGACGAACATCGTGCTGGAGGTTGCCACGTGGGACCCGGCCCGCGTGCGAGCGGCCAGCCGGGGCCACAACGTGCGCACGGATGCGAGCCATCGATTCGAGCGGGTGGTCGACGCGCGCACGTGCCTGCCGGCGGCGGAGATGGCGGCGCGGCTGATCGCCGAGCTTACGGGCGGCACGCTATGCGATGGTGTACTGGTGGAGGGGGCGCCGCTCCCCGAGGCCAGGGCCATCATGCTGCGGCCGCAGTGGTGTGCCGCGGTGCTTGGCATCGAGACGCCAGCGGACGAGATCGTGCGTTTGCTGCGTTCGGTGGACATCGCTGTGGGCGTGCAGGGCGACGCGTTGGCGTGCACCTCCCCACCGCAGCGGGCGCACGACCTGACGCGGGAGATCGACCTGATCGAGGAGATCGCCCGGCTGCGCGGGTTCGACGCGGTGCCACTGGCGCGGAGGCTGGCCATCAAGGCCCAGCCGCCGCAACCGGCCGAGCAGGCGATGGACGCCATCACGAGTGCGATGACGGCGCTGGGCTTCTACGAGGCGGTCACGTTCAGCTTCACGAGCCCCGACAAGGCCACACCGTTCTTGCCGACGGGGGCCTCGCTCGTCAACGTTGACGACGATCGGCGGGGCGCCGAGCCCACGCTGCGGCCCAGCGTGTTGCCCAGCCTGCTCACGTGCCGGCGTGTGAATCGCGACGCACAGGTGCACCAGCCCGGCGGTGTGCGTCTGTTCGAGATCGCGGCGACGTACTGGTCGATGGCCGAGGGCACGAACGAAGAGTCTCGCAAACTGGCGCTGCTGGTCGACGCCGGTGGCGAGGGGGCCAAGGCGAGCGCCGAGGACGTGCAGCACGGCGTGCGCGTGATGAAGGCGGCGCTGGAATCGATGACGGCCCTGTGCTTCGGCCACGAGGCGCAGCTGCGCGTCGAGGCTGGCGGCGAGCTTCCCCCTGCGATGGATGGGGCCAATGCCGGCCGCGTGTTCGTTGAGCCCGGCCCGGGCAGGGACTCGGTGCCTCTGGGGTTCTTCGGGCTGCCCACGAAGGAGACGCTGGCGCTCTTCGATCTCCAGCGACCGGTGATCGTGGCGGAGTTGGATGTGCAGACCCTGCTTGCCGCCTACCCGCCTACGCCCCGCGTGCACGCGTTGCCGGCGTTCCCGGGCATCGAGCGTGATCTCTCGGTGGTCGTGCCGATCGCGACGCCCTGGGCGAGCATCGAGTCGACCGTGCTGGGGCTCGGGCTCGACCGCTTGCAGAGCGTCGAGTTCGTGGGCACGTATGCGGGCAAGCAGGTCGGCGAGGGCCGCAAGAGCGTGACGCTGCGCATGGCCTACCGCGATGACGGGCGAACGCTGCGGCACGAAGAGGTGGACCCGCAGATGGCCCGGGCGGTCGAGGCGTTGCGCGGGACCGTTGACGCGGAAGTGCGCGGTTAGTTCGCGACGATGTTGACCAGCCGGCCGGGCACGGCGATGACCTTGCGCACGGTCTTGCCTTCCAGCAGCGGCTTGACCTCATCGTGCTCGAGGGCGATCGACTCCAGGCGCTTGGCGTCGGCGTCGGCGGGCGCCATGATGCGTGCCTTGACCTTGCCCAGGATCTGGACGGCGATCTCGACCTCGTCGTCGACCAGTTGCCGTTCGTCGTACTTGGGCCAGGCGCTGTTGTAGAGCGTCTGGACTTGTTGTCCGGCATGGTCGACACCGCCGAGCCGCTCGTGCAATTCGTCGGCCGCGTGCGGGGCGAAGGGCGCGAGGATGGCAGCGAGCCGGCGGGCCTGCTGCTGGGTGAACACCGCGTTCGCACCAGCCTTGTTCGTTGCCAGGTTCACCAGTTCGATCATCGCGGCGATGGCGGTGTTGAAGCTGAGGCGCTCGATGTCGCTCTCGACCTTGGCGATCGTGCGGTGCAGGTGCTTCTCGACGTCGGCGTCGGCCGAATCAGCCAGGCGTGGCTGGCCCGTTTCTTCGTCGATGACCAGTCGCCACAGGCGTTGCAGGAAGCGGTGCAGGCCCATGATGTCGCGGGTGTTCCAGGGCTTGGACGCCTCCAGCGGGCCCATGTACATCTCGTAGAGGCGGAAGGTGTCGGCGCCGAAGTCGGCGATGATGTCGTCGGGGTTGACGACGTTCTTGAGGCTCTTGGACATCTTGGCGGTGGTCTGGGTGACCACTTCGACATCCTCGACCTTGAAGTCGCCCAAATCGCCACCCTGACTAAAATGCAGGAAGAGCGTTCCTTCCTTGGTCAAGCGGGTGTACACATTGTCTGGGAGGCTTGCTGCATCGATCTGATGGATCGGCTGCGCACTGCCAGGAACGAACATTTCGGCAACTCCACCGCCATCGGAGTCGTAGCGAACCTCCCACACCTGATCTGTCGGAATCAGCGTCTTGTCGTTCCGTTGATACGCGAAGCTGGTAATCAGCCCCTGGTGGAACAGCTTGCGGAAGGGCTCGGGCGAATCGACGTAGCCCAGGTCGTGCAGCACCATGTGCCAGAAGCGGGCGTACAGCAGGTGCAGCACGGCGTGCTCGGAGCCGCCGATGTAGAGGTCCACGCCGCGATCGCCCAGCCAATAGGCCTGGGCCTCCTTCGACACGAACGCGTCGTCGTTGTGCGGGTCGGCGTAGCGCAGGTAGTACCAGCAGCTTCCGGCCCAGCCGGGCATGGTGTTGGTCTCGCGATACACCACGGTGTCGGGCTCGAGGACCGAGCAGCCGGCCTCGCCCGCGGTGGTGCGCACCCAGTTACTCGCCTTGGCGAGCAGGGGCTGGGGGTCCTCGCTCTCGGCGGGCTCGTAGTCGGCGATGTCGGGCAGCGTAACGGGCAGGGCCGTGTCATCGATCGGGTAATGCTCACCGTCCTCGGTGAAGACGATGGGGAAGGGCTCGCCCCAGTACCGCTGGCGGCTGAAGAGCCAGTCGCGGAGCTTGAAGTTCACGCGGCGGCGGCCGATGCCGGTCTCGCCGAGCCACTCGGTCATGCGGCCCTTGGCCTTGGCGGTGGGCATGCCGTCCAGCGCGATGCTGCTGCCCTCGACCGTGGCCGATGAGTTGGCGGCGTAGCCGTTGCCCTCGTAGCAGCGGCCCTGGTTGGCGAAGTACGCAGCGTTCTCGAAGATACGCTTGAGCTTGTCGAAGCTCTCGCCGAAGAGGCTCTCGATGGTGTCGACCCACTGTGCCCGAACGGCACCGCGCCATCGCGCGGTGTCGGCCAGGTCGGCGGGGCTGAGCTCGACCATCGCCTTGCGATCTTCGGGCACGGGCTTCTCGCCGCGTCGGTTGATGCGGATGTGCGTCAGCGCTCGATCGAACTCGGCCGGCGGCACGTCGTTGCTGGTGATGTAGCCCAGCATGTCGGCCAGCACGACGACCCAGGTCTCGTCTTGCGTCTCGGCATCGACGGCGTGCTGTGCGTAGTAGGCCATCGCGGAGATCGCCAGCGGATAGACGACGTCGCGGATGGGCAGGTCGAACTTTTCGGCGAACTCGAAGTCGCGATCGTCGTGCGCGGGGACGGCCATGATGGCGCCGTAGCCGTAGCCCATGAGCACGTAGTCGGCCACGAAAACCGGCACGCGCTCGCCGGTCACCGGGTTGATCGCGTGCAAGCCCGTGAAGACGCCCGTCTTCTCCTTGGCGGCCTGGCGATCGACGTCGGAGGTGTTGCGGGCCTTCTCGACGTAGGTCCGCAGTTCGTCGACGGGTGTTTCGGGTCGCGGCGTGCGCAGCACGGCGTCGACGACCGGGTGCTCGGGGGCGATGACCATGAACGTGGCGCCGAAGATGGTGTCGGGCCTGGTCGTAAAGACACGCAGCGCGGGTGGCAGGTCGGCGTCGATCTCCGGATCGTCGGTGTCGATATCCAGCGCGAAGTCGACCTCGGCGCCCTCGCTCTTGCCGATCCAGTGACGCTGCTTGGTGACCGTGTCCTCGGGCCAGTCGACGAGTTCGAGCCCGTCGAGCAGGCGCTGGGCGTAGGCGGTGATGCGCAGCATCCACTGCTTGAGCGGCTTGCGGTAGACCGGGTGCCCGCCGCGCTCGCTGCGGCCGTCGATGACCTCCTCGTTGGCCAGCACCGTGCCCAGCTTGGGGCACCAGTTGACGGTCTGCTCGCCGACGTAGGCCAGGCGGTGATCGTCGATGAAGGCGCGTTGCTCGTCGGCGGACAGCTCGTGCCAGCGGCGCTGGGTGCCGGGCTCGCCGCCGATAGCCATGAGCGTCTTGGTGTTACGGCCGACGTGGACGAGCGATCCATCGGCCGCGACGCGCAGGTCCCCGCCCTCGAGGCCCTGGCGCAGTTCGGCGATGGGCCGGGCCTTGTTCTGCCAGGGATCGAACCACGAGTCGTAGAGCCGCAGGAAGATCCACTGCGTCCAGCGGTAGAAGGCCTCGTCGATGGTCGCGACCTCGCGCGACCAGTCGTAGGCGAAGCCGAAGCGTTGAAGCTGGCCTCGGAACGTATCGATCGTGCCGCGGGTGAAGCGGGCCGGGTGCTCGCCGGTGTTGATGGCGTGCTGCTCGGCGGGCAGGCCAAAGGCGTCCCAGCCCATGACGTGCAGGACGTTGTGGCCGGCCATTTTCTTGTAGCGGCCGAGGATGTCGGTGGCGGTATAGCCCTCGGGGTGGCCCACGTGCAGGCCGGCGCCGGAGGGATAGGGGAACATGTCGAGCAGGAAGAACTTGGGCTTTGCGCCGTCGAACGCCTGCTGGCCCGGGTTGGGCCTGAAGAAGACGGCCGACTCGCTCCATCGCCGCTGCCACTTGGGTTCGATGGCGTTCGCCATGGCGGCGTTGTAGCGATGCGTGGGCGTGGTGGAAGCGGACGCTTGGGCTTCGGTCATGGGTGGCCTCGTTCGGGCCAGCATGGTAGGGGCCGAGGGCCCGCCCGAAGGGTCAGAAGCGCAGTTGCAGGCCCGCGTAGAGGCCCTGGTACGAGCCCGCCCACTCGAAGGCGTTGGCGCCGCTGCCCTCTTCGAGGAGGAAGATGGTGCTGCGATAGCCAATCTGGAGCCCGAAGTAGTCCACGGGCCTCCACTGGAAGCCCACGCCGATGTCCCAGCTGAACGCCTCGGCATCGACGGGCCAGAACCCGAAGTTGGTGTACAGATCGATGGTGATGTCTTCGTAGATGCTGAAGGCCGCCTTGGCGCCGGCGTGGGGCTCGAAGAACGTGCGGTCGTCCGAGCCGCGAGCGCCGGTGTCGAGGTTCTCGAACTCGAACTCGAAGTTGTAGAGGCGAAGCCCGCCCTCGATATCGACACGCACGCGGGCCTTGTGGCCCAGCCGGTCGGACAGGGGCGAGAGCGGCTCGTCGAGGATAGTCCGGGCCAATCGCAGGTCGAGTTGGGTGTAGCTGTGCGACAGGTTGGACCGCTGCGCGGTGGCGAACTCCACGCCGCCCAGCGTGAAGGGCTCTTCGACAACGGCGATCTGGTTGTCGACGTCGTAGAACAGGCCGATGGCGTTCAATCGCCACGCGTCGTTGCGGAGGCTGAGATCGAAGCCGGGCATGAGTCTGGGGCTGTTGAGGTTCAGGTCGGCCAGATCGATCTCGGTGCCCCGCAGCCCGCCTCCCGGGATGCGGATGTCGCCGGCCGGGCTGATGTAGCGGGCCATGGGCTCGATCTGGACGTGCCAGTTTGTAGCCGGCGGCGCGTTGGCTTCAACGGCGTGCGCCTGCTCATCCAGCTCCTGGATGGCGGGCAGGTGCAGGAAGCGGAGCATCGGCCGCTCTTCGGCGAGCGCCTGCGTGGCGAGCCCGGCCGCGCACAGGGCGACCAGCTTCAAGCTCTTCATGGTTCGCGTGCGCTCGTTCACGCCGGCTCCTTGGCGTCGGGTCAGAATGCTCGATCGCTGGGCCGCAGGGTACCATGCTCGCGGGAGCCAGGCTGGGTCGTGCGAACCGAGCCGGGCCCATAGCTATGTCTGAGAGCGAACCACAACCGGGCCCCGGCGATCAACCCGATGCTCCGGGCGGGGAGGTCACCCTTGCGCCCGGGGCCACGGTCGCGTGGGCGGCGTTGCGGTTTCGACAGAGCCCCTCGTCCGGGCCGGGCGGGCAGAACGTGAACCGCCGGCATACGCGAGCCGAGCTGCGCGTTGCCCTGCTGGATATCCGCATGCCGGTGCGTGCCCGGCGAAGGTTGCGGGATCTGGCCGGCGACCGGGTGACCGCCGACGGGGTGATCATCCTGACGTGCGAGAAGACGCGTTCGGCCCGGCGGAACCAGGACGAGGCGCTCGAGCGGCTGCGCGAGCTGGTGCGCGAGGCCATGGTCGAGCCCAAACGCCGCATCCCCACCAAGCCGTCTCGGC
The DNA here is from genome assembly GCA_040219675.1 of Phycisphaerales bacterium. GTDB lineage: Bacteria > Planctomycetota > Phycisphaerae > Phycisphaerales > UBA1924 > JAHCJI01. Next base: position 63,610 of record JAVJRZ010000008.1, read on the forward strand.
GGGCCAACCAGCGGCGGCTGGACGAGAAGCGCCGCACCGCCGAGCGCAAGCGTCGCCGCGGCGATCCTCGACAAGACGGGTGAACTACCCTGCGAGCGTGCTGACGCTGGCCATCGAGGCGACCAACCCCAATGTCCCCACGCCGGGCGTGTTGCTGGCCGAAGGCGAGCGCATCCTTGCACGTGGAGACCTGGAGCGGGGCGGTCGTCACGATGACTTGCTGCTGCCCTTGGTCGCCCGGCTTCTGCACGATCAGGGCGTGGGCCCTGCGCAACTGGAACGGATCGTGGTCTCGATCGGCCCCGGCGGTTTCACCGCCAGCCGCCTGGCATGCGTCGCGGCGGCGATGCTGGGCGAGCTCAGCGGAGCGCAACTGCTGACCGTCCCGACGGCCTGGGTGGCGTTCGCTTCGACGCTGGGCCCAGAGGGTCTTGGCCGACCCGCGGTGGTGGCCATGGCCACCAAGGGCGAGCAGGCTTTCGTCTGCCGCTCCGAGCCCGGTTCGGCGACGCGGGACGAGGGCCGATCGGTTGCGGCGGACGCGTTTGCCGGCCTGGCTGCTGTTGGCGAAGTCTTGATCCACGAGGGGCATCTCCCCCCGGCGTTCGAAGCGTCCGCGCAGGAGAAGGGCCTCCAGAGAGCCCCGATGCGGCTGACACCCGAGGGCCTGCTGGCATGCCTCCCCCTGGCTGAGGAGGTGGCTCCGGAGGCTCTGCGGCCGATCTACCCGCGCGAGCCCGACGCGGTGACCCAATGGCGCAGGCGGCACGGGCGTGCGCCGGGCGATGCCTGAGCCCCATCCCGGGATGGCTGTCCGGGCTGGCGCGATTGTGCGGGCTGGGCGAGGCGGAACTGTGATGGCATTGTGAAGTTGGGCAAAGCCTGCGTCGATAGCCACTTCGACCGGTGAGTCGTTTGGCCGGGAGGATGCAGGTGGCGCCGCAGGAACCGCAACAGACTGATTGGACCGATAAAAAGGTCTTTACAACCGGCGAAGCCGCGTCGGTCTGCCGCGTCAGCCAGCAGACCATCATCCGCTGCTTCGACAACGGGCGCCTGCACGGCTTTCGCGTGCCGGGCTCGAAGTTCCGGCGGATCCCGCGTGACGAACTGTTGCGCTTCATGCGCGAGAACGGCATCCCGACCGACGCGCTGGAGGGATCGCGTCGCCGGCTGCTGATCGTGGACGACGACCCGCAGATCGTGGACCTGCTCGAGGAGATGCTCAAGCGTGATACACGCTTCGAGATCGAGTCGGCCTCGACCGGCTACGACGCCGGGCTGTTGACCGAACGCTTCCGGCCTCACCTGATCATCCTCGACTACATGCTGCCGGACCTCAACGGCGACGTGGTGTGCGAGCGCATCCGCGAGAATCCGGACCTGAAGGAGACCAAGATCCTCTTCGTGTCGGGCGTGATCGAGCGTGATCGCATCGATCGCCTGCTGCGAGCGGGGGGCAATGGCTTCCTGAAGAAGCCCTTCACGGTGGGCTCACTGCTGGACGAGATCTCGCGGCTGCTGGAACTGAGCCCGGCCGAGCGCTGACCTGGCCGGGGGAGAGTGCAGCATGACCACGCCCTCGAGCATCAGCCCCGAGCAGCGGGCTCGCCAGATCGAGCTCGTCCTCGAGCAGATCGACCAGTTGCCGACGCTCTCGCCGGTGGCCCAGCGCGTGATGCGCCTGGGCAGCGCCGAAGAGGCGGACCTGGAGGACATCGTCCGGATCATCCAGAGTGATCCGGCGCTCACCGCGCGCGTGCTCTCGATGTGCCAGCGCGCCGAGCACGGGCTGGGCGATCGCGTCACCACCGTCGACCGGGCGGTGGTCATGCTGGGCTTCGAGGCGGTCCGGGCCGCGATCCTCAGCGTGGCCGTGTACGACGCGATGACCCATCACGCGGCGCAGCTCGAGCATCGGGCGGGCGCTGAGGGGTTCAAGCACGAGGCCTTCTGGCGGCACTGCGTCGCAACGGCCTGCGCGGCCGACGAGATCGCTCGAGCCCACAAGCCGCTCAAGGTCTCGCCCGACGAGGCGTTCGTGAGCGGCTTGCTGCACGACCTGGGCAAGCTGGCGCTCGAGCTGGTGCTGCCCAGAACCTACGGGAAGGTCATGCGGCTGGCCGAGGAACGCGGGCTGGCATCGGCCATCGCGGCCCAGCGCATCATCGGCATCGACCACCACATCGCCGGCAAGCGGCTGGCCGAGCACTGGGAGCTGCCGCTGCAGATCCAGGACGCCATGTGGCTCTATGGCCAACCCGTCGAGTGCATGGCCGAGCTGCGCAACCGCTCTATCGTGGCCGTGGTGAGCGCCGCGCACCGGCTGGTTCGCGCGCTGCACCTGGGCTGGAGCGGCGAGTGCGACGCGCTGCCCGACATCGAACGCATCGCCCGGCAGTATGAGCTGGACGCCGGCAAGCTCCGCGACATCGGGCTGGGCCTGCACGAGAGCGTGTCGCAGCGGTGTGCCGATCTGGGACTGGAAGATCAGCAGAGCCCGGCGCTGCTACTGGATTCCATCGCTCAGGCGAACACCTGGCTCGGCCGCGCGCACGCTCGTTTGGCCAGGCAGGCCGAGACAGCCGGCCGAGCGGAGGCCACGCTCGAGGGCATCACGCGCTTCCACGCCGATCACGCGGCGGGCCGCGGCTTGCTGAGCACGCTGAGCGCCACGGCGCGATCGGCCAGCGCGATGTTCCAGCCCAAGGCGATGGCCATGCTCGCCAAGCACAGCGCGGGCGATCCTTGGCGGCTGACGTGGTTGTCGCCGGGGGGAGAATCGATCAGCAGCCTGGCCATGCCCGAGCCCAGCGAGCCGGCCGGCGTCATGCGCGCACTGGCGGACTCGGTCACGCGGATCGACGTCCCGCTGCGCAGCTCGTCCTTCGAGCACTGGCTCGGCTGCGTGCTGAACCAGAAGATCGGCGACTGCGAGCAAGTGCGTGTGGTGCCGATCACGGTCGGCCGCATCGATGACGCGCCGGCGGTCGTGCTGGTGCATGACGGCCTCGCGGCCCACGCCCAGCACGAAGCGCTGGTGGGCGCATGGGCAGCCGCCATCGCCGCCGCGGCCCGCCACGACTCTGCGCGAAGGCTTGGCGAGCGGCTGGCCGAGGCGAACCGGGCCCTGAGCGCCGCGCAGGACCGACTTGCCGAATCCGAAGCAATGGTGCGCCTGGGCCAGATGGCCGCCGGCGCGGCCCACGAAATGAATAACCCGCTCACGGTCATCAGCGGCCGGGCGCAGCTCATGCTTGAGACAGCCACGAGCGAAACGGTGCGCAACGCCGCGGCGGCGATCGTGGATGGCAGCCATCGCCTGTCGGATCTCATCACGGCGTTGCACGTCTTCGCCGATCCGCCCACGCCCGGACCCGAAGAAGTCGCCGTGGAGTCGTTGATCGCCGGGGTGGCGCAGGCGGTGCGCGACCGATTCGGCTCGGGCCTGGACCTGTCCACCGAGCTCACCGGAGCGCCCGAGCGTGTTCGGCTCGATCCCGGCCTGGTCTCGCGCATCTTGACCGAGTTGGTCGTGAACGCGGCCGAGACGGGCTCGCCCGTCGCGCTCACGGCTCGCATCGATCCGCTGGACGACGGCCTGGTGTTCGAGGTGGCCGATCGCGGCCCCGGGCTGAGCGAGAGGGCCCTTGGCCACGCGTTCGATCCGTTCTTCTCGGAGAAGCCCGCCGGCCGCCAGCCGGGCCTGGGGTTGCCCCGCGCTCGTCGCCTCGCGGAGCTGATCGGCGGATCGGTAACCGTCGCGAACGCGAAGGACGGCGGCGCGGTGGCGACGTTTTCTCTGCGCGACTGGAAGGCTCGCAACACACTGTCAAACCATGACTTAGCCATCAGCCAACACCCTGAGGCCGTGGGCTAGCGAGAAATTGTCGCTCGGGCGGCTGGATTCGCCCTTGGAACGGGCCGATCTCGGTGGCAGAGGAAGCGGTGGCCATGAGGGCCGCCCGAACGCTGCAACGAGACGACGGAGAGTCCCCTTCCATGCCCGATGCGACCCCCGAACCCAACAAGAGGCCACGCCCGACGGCGGGCAAGCTCGCCGGCCCATCGATGGCGACCATCAGTAGCCGCGTGGTGATCGTCTGCGACGACGACCGTCTGGCAGGCCTGCTGGCCAGCCTGATGCGCCCCACGCTGGGCTCGGCGCCATCGGTGCTGGCCTACGAGCACGCGGACGACCTCTTCGCCATGCGACCGGACCTGGTCGTGCTGGTGGCCGATGCTCATGGCGAGCGTTGGCGGCGGCTGGCCAGGGAGTTCGAGCACGAATTTCGGATGGCGCTGGCCGCCGTCGATCCCTCGATCGACGACGCCGCCGAGGCTATGCGATGCGGCCTGGTCGACCTGCTCCAGGTCGATGGGCCCAAGCACCAGGTTGCCATGGCGGTCTCCGCACTCGTGCAGCGTGCGCTGGAGGCCGCCGAAGATCGGATCCCCGCACCGCTCTCGCTCGTGCCCGCTTCGACGAGCCCGGACGGCTCTGGCGGCGATGGGCAGGACGTCGACTTGGTCCAGGTTCGCGCCGAGTTTGGCGTGCTGGCCCGATTGGAGCTGGACGTCGAGAGCCTGCTCCGCACCACGTTGGAGTACGTGCTGCACAAGATCGGGCCGACCAACGCCGCCGTCTTTCTGCCCACGGCGGGCCAGGACTTCACGCTGGGCGCTTACGTGAACTACGACTGCCCGAAGGACTGCGTGGACATGCTGCTGGACCACGTGGCCGCGTCGGTGGCACCGGCCATCGAGGCCGACCCGAGCATGCGTCTGCACCGGGGCGAGGAAGCGCTCGATGACCTGATGGGCGAGCACGCGGCGTGGCTCACGGGCTGCGAGGCGGTGACCTTTGCCGCCGAGCACGATGGCGAGCTGCTCGCGGCGGTCGCGCTGTTCCGAGATGATCGGGATCCGTTCGATGCCCAGACGCTGCGTCGGCTGGGCGTCATCAGCGACCTGCTGGCCCAGCAACTCGCTCGGATCATCCGCGTCCACCACCGCCACCTGCCCAAGGAACAGTGGGACGAGTCCGAGGAGCGCAACGAGGACCCGCCCATGGCGGCCTGAGGGCGCTTCCAAGTTGGGGCCGGGCTTGGTAGACTTGCCATTGGAGGACCTCTGCGGACCATGGCCGTCCATCTTGATCCAGAAGCATCGGGGAGTACAGACGACCCCGAGCCGCCGAGTTCTCGAGGCGTCCCCCCCCGCCGCGTGCAATGCCCGGGTTCTCCGGCCGTGGACTTGGTCCTTGGCCCGGGCGGCGTGAGCCGCATGGACGGTTCGGGCATCGCCTGGATCATCGAGCACGCCCGGCTGGCTTGCCTGGCGCTGGACCTGACCGGCGAGCTGCGCATCTGCGTGGTTGGCGACGCCGAGATGGCATCCACGCACCGGGCGTATCTGGACGACCCCACTACCACCGATGTCATGACCTTCGATCTGCGCGAAGGCGGTGCGTCGCGCGATCGGGTGCTGGATGTGGACGTGCACGTGTGCATCGACGAGGCCCAGCGGCACGCTCGGTTGCGCGGCCACCCCGTCGAGCGAGAACTGCTCCTGTACATCATCCACGGCGTGCTGCACTGCCTGGGGCACGATGACCACGACGAGGCTGGCTTCGCGGCCATGCACGCCCTGGAGGACGACATACTCGAACGGATCGGCGTCGGCGCGACGTTCGGCGCGTCTTCCGGGGATCCGGAGCCGGCATCATGAGCGCGATGGTGTGGTTCTGGATCGCGCTCGGGGCGGCCCTCATCGGCTGCGTGTTCGCCGTGCTGCATCAGACGCTTCGACACGCTCACCGCGTCGCCGGCGAGGACTGGCTGCGCGGGATCAACGACGAGGGCAAGCGCGAGTCGATCCGGCAGATCCTCGACTCGGCGGACGTCTCGGCCGGCGCCATCGCGCTGCCGCGCATCGCTTTCAGCCTGCTGGTGCCAGTTGCGCTGGTGCTGCACATCGCGTTGCTGCTGGACTCGGATCGCGCCGATGGGCTCGAGATCGGGTGGCCCTCGCTGGTGCTGGGGATCGCCATCGCTTCGCCGGTGCTGTGGGTAACCAACATGGCCCTGCCCGCGGCGATCGCCCGGCACGCCTGGGGCTTCACGTTGCGCGCCGCCGCGCCGGCCATCCGGGCGTTGCTCATCCCGCTGCGGCCCTTCTCGGGGATGTATCGATTCCTCGACGAGGTCGTGCGCCGGCTGGCGGGCGCCGACGACCAGAACGGCGACCGCGCCGAAGCCGAGATCTTGAGCGCCGTCGAGCAGGCCGAACGCTTCGGCGGCGTCGACGAGACCGAGCGTGACATGATCGAGGCGGTGGTCGAGTTCCGCTCCACCAGCGTCGATGAGATCATGACGCCGCGCACGGCGATCGAGGCTCTCGAGTACACCGACGACCTGGACGAGGTCAAGCGATACGTGCGCGACAGCCACCACAGCCGCATCCCGGTCTATCGCGAGAACCTCGACGAAATCGCGGGCTTCCTGTACGCCAAGGACCTGCTCAAGTGGTTGGCCGAGCCCGGCAACGGGCACGCCGAGCACTTCAACCTGCAGGAGATCCTGCGCACCGCGCTGTTCATCCCCGAGACCAAGACGGTGCGCGAGCTGCTCCGCGAGATGCTCCAGAGCCGCGTCCATATCGCGATGGTCGCCGATGAGTACGGCGGCACCGCCGGGCTGGTCACCATGGAGGACATCGTCGAGGAGGTCTTCGGCGAGATCCACGACGAGTACGAGGACGCGCCCGAGGACGAGCCCGAGGTCCGGCTCGACCTGGAGAAGCGCACCGCCGACATCGACGCCCAGTCGCACATCGACGACGCCAACGACGCACTCCGGCCGCTCCAGGTCGAACTGCCCGAAGAGGACGACTACGACACCGTGGGCGGCTACATCTCCACACGCCTGGGCCGCATCCCCGACGTGGGCGACACGTGGACCGAGGGCGACATCCGCCTGGTGGTCATCAGCGCCGAGCAGACGCGCGTGCGGCGGGTACGGCTGGAGCTGGTCAGCGAGCCGGCCACGCTGGCATCGGACGACGAGCAGAGCGCCATCTAGATCGCTCCATCGCGGCCCCGGCGGCACGCTCGCTCGATGCCATCGACGCGCGACGCCCACCGCCTTGACTCGGCCCCCCCACCGCGCTTTGCTGGGCCATGCGCATCATCGGCGGGCGATACAAGCGGACCATCCTGACCGGCCCGCCGGACGAGAAGACCACGCGGCCGCTACCCGACCGCGTCCGCGAGTCGATGTTCAACATGCTCCAGGGGCACCTGAACGAGGGCCCCACCGTCATGGACGTCTTCGCCGGCACGGGCTCTTTCGGGCTCGAGGCCATCAGCCGCGGGGCCGAGCGGGCGGTGTTCGTGGAGCGTGACCGCAAGATCCGCGAGATCTTGCGTGGCAACATCCAGAAGCTGGACGCAACGACGATGAGCGAGATCGTCGAGGGCGATGCGCTCGGGCCGCTGGCGTTCGCGCGGTGCCCCAATCCGGTGACCATCATCATGATGGACCCGCCCTACAAGCTCGCGCGCGACCCCAAGGCGTGGGAGCGCATCCTGACGCAGGCCGGTCGCCTCGTGCAAAAGCTCAGCGACGATGGCTACCTGCTGCTGCGCACGCCGTGGCCCTTCCTGCAAGTGCCCGAAGGCGAGCAGCCCGCCCCGCCTCCCACCGGCAAGCGCGGCAAGAAGAAGTCCGAGCCCGAAGAGATCGTGTCCTTGAGCCTTGATGACGGCACGCTCGAGAGCCAGAACATCGACGACATCGAGGCGTTCTTCGACGCCATCGCGGCGGGCGAGGCCGTGCACGACGAGGACGACGGGCCGACGTTCATCGAGGGCCGGCTGGAGATCGATGGCGCCGTGGGGCCGGAGACCCACGACTATGGATCGACGGCGGTGCATTGGTATCAGAGAGCGCAGTAAAAACCTACGCCTTGCGACGTGGGCTCGTTGGGGTCGATCTCTCGCTGACGATCAGCCCAGCGCCGCGGCGCCCGACACGATCTCGTTCAGCTCCGTGGTGATCTGGGCCTGGCGGGCGCGGTTGAACTTGCGCTTCAGGGCCTTGCCCATCTTGCCGGCGTTGTCGGTCGCCGCCTTCATCGCCACCATGCGGGCGATGTTCTCGCTGACCACCGCGTCGTTGAAGGCCTGGAACAGCGTCGTCTTGACCGTTTCGGGCAAGAGCTCGGCCAGCAGGCCCTCGGCGTCGGGGCTGAACTCGTACTGCGCGGACAGTCCTGACCCCGAGCCACCCCCTTCATCGCTCTCGATGGCCGGGGGCTTCAAGGGCAGGAGCTGCACGGTGGCCGGGCTCTGCCGCGCGACGCTGATGTAGCGCATGTACACCAGGTTCACGCCCGTGATGCGGCCGGCCTCGAACAGCTCGATGTAGTGCTGGGCCAGCTCCTGCACGTCCTCGAACTCGGGGCGATCGCCGAACTGGGTGTGGTGGCGGTGGACGGCGATGCCGTTGAACTTCATGAAGGCCACGCCCTTCTTGCCGACGACCTCGACGCGGGCGTTGCTGCCGGCGCCCTCGGCGCGGAGTTGCTTGATGGCCGTGCGGAGCACCGAGCCGTTGTAGGGCCCGCACAGGCCGCGGTCGCTGGTGATGACCAGGGTCAGCGGGCGGGCGTCGTCGCGGAAGCCGCCGTCGGGCCCCTCGATGAGCGGGTGGCTGACGTTGCCGGCGGTGGCGGCCAGCTCCTGGACCAGCTCGAAGATGCCCTCGGTGTAGGGCTTGGTCGCCTCGGCCCTTGCCTGGCTCTTGGCGAACTTGCTGGTGGCGATCATCTGCATCGTGCGGGTAATCCGCTGGATGTTCTTGACCGCCTTGATGCGCTTCTTGATCTCGCGGGTCTTGGCCATAGGCGGCGAGTATAGGAGGCTTCGAACGCCACCGGCAGCCCGGTTCAAGGCCTTGGTCGCGCTGCCAGATCGGGTGCCAACCGGTCACATTCCGAACGTCCGTGAGGGCCCAATGCGGATGCATGCAACGGCCCGACGCCCGACCAACTTTGGAGCTTGGTATTTGAATGCCAATTTCGCGTGACCGGCAAGATCAAAGCCCGCTGAGGGCATGGAGCCGGCCCGTTTTGGTGCCGGTCGAGAGACACCGGTCGTTGCGATCGGCACATTCGAACACGAGAGGAAAGTACCCATGCACCCGATTCAGACCACGCTCAATCGCCCATCCGCCCGCTTGGCCGCCCTCACGCTGGGCGTCGGCCTGGCGGCGGGCTTCACCCCGACCGCGGCCGCCCAAGACGCCGGCCTCCGCACGCACCTGAGCGACTCGATCATCTCCACCGGCGACATCGTCGACGTCGAGGTCTACGGCTACTTCCCCGCCACGGGCTTCGCCCTGGCCAGCGTCGACTTCGACCTGCACGCCAGCGGCCCGGCCTGGCTCTCGGCCAGTTCGGGCGTCATCGCCGGCCCCAGCGTGCTCGGCGGCTTCTTCGAGCAGGCCCACGACCCGGCCTCGGGCGTCCTGGCCGACCCGGCCAACCCCATGCTGATCTGGCGGGGCGAGTTCCGCCCGAGCGCTCCGGGCCCGGCCTTCCTGGCCATGAGCGCCTCGGCCAATCAGTTCCTCTACTACCCCAGCGATCTGACGTCCTCGCCAGCCAGCGTGGACGATCCCAAGCCCGGCCGCGCGTGGCTGATGGTCGATCCGATCATGATCGAGGGCGTGGGCGCCGTGGCGCCCGGCAAGGGCACCGGCATCGATGTGTTGCCCGGCGGCACGCTCGTGGCCGAACCCCGGGAAGACGAGGTCCTCATCGGCCTGCTGCTCCCGGCGGTGCAGGCGGCCCGCGAGGCCGCCCGGCGGACCCGCACGACCAACGAGCCCCGCACGTCGTCGTCCCAGATCCAGGTCGTGCGCGAGCCGGAGCCCGCCACGGGCGGCCCGGCGCCGATCGACACCATCGCCATGAACTACACCCGCGTCGATTCGGGGCTCTACGAGGTCGACATCGACGCCACGCTGGGCCTGACCGGCGTGCTCAAGTGCCTGATCGGCGACGACGGCCGGCTGATCTGCGCCTCGGTGGGCTCGCCCATCTTCTTCGGCCGCGTGCCCTCGTGCCTGCGCTTCACCATCGAGGCCGACGACGTGACCGGCGGCGACGAGATCGTGCTGAGCACCTGTGACGACGAGCCGCTGTTCGTCGAGATCCCCGGCCAGTTCCGCGGCATGACCAGCGAGCCGGTGACCTTCCGCCTGACGCCGCGGCACTCGCCCGGCACGACCTCGTTCGAGGCGATCATCGGCCAATCGGTCGAGATGGGCGGCCTGCCCTCGGGGCCCGAGGGCCTGGTCGCCATCGAGTTCCAGACGCCCTGCCGGGCCGACTTCGATGGCGACGGCGAGTTGACCCTGTTCGACTTCCTGGCCTTCCAGAACGCCTTTGACACCGGCCTGCGCAGCGCCGACTTCAACGAAGACGGCCGGATCAACCTGTTCGACTTCCTGGCGTTCCAGAACGCCTTCGACGCGGGCTGCTAACGCGGCGCACGCCGCCACGACCAACCCGGCATCCGAATGGCCCTTAACCCGCCCGACGCGCCCCGCGCTCGGGCGGTGTCGCGCGCGCCGCGTCGGCGCGATCGCTGGGGAGCGTGGGGACGGGGTCCTGCGCCATGGCGGCCGGGGCGCTCTTGACCGTCCCAAACGGCACGATCAGCGACGACGACCAGTCGCTCTTCGTGCCACTGGCCCGCATCGCGCGGACGCGGTACTCGACCTGGCGCAGGCCCGGCGGCACGTCGCGGTCCACGAACGCCTTGTCGGCCACGATGTCCAGGGGCAGCCACGGCGGGCACGGCTCGCCAAGCGGCATCAGCCGGCGCTGCGCCTCGTAGAGCAAACCGCCGCGGCCGCGATCGTCGATCTGGAAGGACACCTCGATCTCGCCGTTGGTCCACATCTTGTACGCGAGCGCCCTGGGCTCGGCGGGCGTCGGCCGGGGCGCGGGCTTCTCGGGCGGGTCGATGCCCGCCGCGGCGTAGACGCTCCTGGCCTTCCTGGCCCCGGCCCGCTTGGCCTTGACGTCGACGCTGCCCACCAGCGCCCCGAACAGCCCGCGCAGGTTGGCGAAGGCCTCGCGCTGGCCCAGGAACCGGGCCTTGGCCAGCAGCCGGGCACGCTGGGCCTTGTCGCGCGCCTCGCCGGCCTTCAGGACCATCTCGACGAACTGGTCGACCTCCAGTTCGGTCAGGCCGAAGACGCTGGGATCGGCCTCCTGCCATCGCTTGGCCAGCACCTTGCACTGGATCAGAAAGTCCGCGTCCTTGCGATCCGCCCGTCTGCCCATGGCTGCCGCCCTCCCCGGCCCGCGATGGGCCACTGAGGGCATCGGCCGATCCGCCGCCCGACTGAAGCCCGGCCCGCCCATCGCCAGGTGACCCCCGCCACCCCGCGCCCGACGGGCGCCCATCGCCAGTTGCACCGTGTCAATCGTTGTTTGACACGGCCCAGACGCCGCTGGGCACGGTCCGGCCGGCGATCGGCGGCCGCCGGGTCCGGCCCCGCGCTGGTCGACCGACGCCCGGCGACGCCCGGGCGGCGTTTGCCTCGCTGGGGGTGGCGATCACGGTCCTGCGGGAGACAGCCCCCGCGGGGCCGACGCCGCCTGCGGGCCCGCCAGGGCGGTTCCAGACGGTGTGGCACGAGTTTCTGGGGTTCCGGCCAACTTTCCGGGTCGCGGCTTGCGTGCCGAGCGGACAGATTGCGCTGCCCAGAGTGTGTCACTGCGCGGCGGCTCATGGGGCCGGGAGTTGATCCGACGCCAAGACCACCCGCCTGCCCACCGGAGACCGACCATGCCCGACGTCCGCCGCCTTGCCGCCCGTGTTGGGGCCCTGCTGCTGGGGCTCGGAGCCGCCAGCCTGGCCGCCGCCCAGCCGGTGCTGATCACCAGCCCCACCACCGTGGGCCCGCTGGACACCGAGATCACCGGTTCGGACGGCACCATCGTGCCGCTGGCGACCGCCGAGATCACCGTGCGCGGCGCGACGCTGACCATCAACGGCCGGCACGAGATCGCCTCCCTCGTGGTCGAGCCCAACGGCACGACCGACGGCGTGGTCACGCACGACGCGGCGTTCAGCTTTGACTACTCGGGCGGTGCTGGCTCGGGCGTGGTGAACGGGCTGTACCTGATCGTGGCGGGGGATGTGGTGGTTGGGGTTGGGGGGCGGATTGATGTGTCGGGGAGGGGCTTTCCGCTCGATGAGGGGCCCGGACGAGGCATCTGGTCTGCCTGCGGAATCCCAGGGATGCGTTCAGGAAGTGGCGGTGGTCATGGAGGCCGCGGTGGTAACAGTGGTTGTCGAAGCGGGGGCGATGCGTATGGGGACGCCTTGCGACCCACCACCTTCGGGAGTGGAGGGGGGTCAACGGGGACAACGGCGAGCGGAGGAAGTGGCGGAGGCGTGGTCAGACTGGAAGTCGACGGGGCGCTGCTTGTCGATGGCGCCATCGTCGGCCGCGGGTCGAACGGAGCCTCACCAGTAAACAACGGTGCAGGAGGCGGCGCCGGCGGGAGCATCTGCATAGAGGCGGTGAGCTTTGGCGGTGCTGGCTCTCTTGACGTCTCGGGCGGCGATGGATGGCCAGAACGCTTTGCCCCCGGCGGCGGAGGCGCGGGAGGGCGGGTGTTCATCGCCGCATCGGCGCGCACTTTCGCGGGGACCATCTCCTCGAACGGCGGGCAGCCCGACGGAAACGCCAGAGGCGCGGGCGGTACGGTGGTCGTGCGATCTCAGGAGCCCAGCGAATTCTCGCTACGAATCAGCAATCAGGGCAACTCGGTGACCACCACGCCGATACCCGAGGGGGTAGCGGTTCGGATCGAGCAGATTGTGCTGGACGGCCACGCGAGAGCCGAGATGTTGTCCCCGCGTCTGGACGTCATCGAGATGAGCTTGCTCGACAACTCGGTGCTGTTTGTGCCTTTCGAGGTCCTTTCCACAATCGTCGTGACCGATCGACTGACCGTTGCGCCGGGTGCCAGCATCGATGGCAACGCGCGCGGCTTCAAGAACGACCAGGGCCCGGGAGCCGGGCGCTGGGCCCGCTGTGGAACTCCTGGCATGCACGCTGGAAGCGGCGGTGCACATGGTGGAACCGGTGGGCAGAATTCCTGCGGCCTCGTCGGCGGAACGGCCTATGGCGATGCACTGCGTCCCACGCAACTCGGAAGCGGCGGAGGTTCTGCCTTCGGTGTCGGCGGTTCTGGAGGTGGCGCCCTTGAGCTGCAAGTGGGCGGGCTCCTGGAACTGCATGGCACGATCGCCATGAATGGCGGCCCGGGCAGAACTCAGGTAAACACGTCACCAGGCGGGGGCGCGGGCGGGAGCGTGCTGTTGACTGTTGGCACTCTTCGTGGCAGCGGTTCCGTAACGTGTGATGGGGGCGCGGGCGCGTGGGACAGTCCATGGACGCGCGGAGGCGGCGGAGGCGGCGGCCGAATCGCCATCTACACATGCAACGCGATCAGCGGCAGCGTCTCCTATTCGGTGCAAGGGGGAGAGGGTTCGCAAGCGGGCGCGACCGGCACGATCCACTTCGGGAACGTCATCGCGTCCGCCACGGCGCAGGTTTCCGGCATCTGCGCCGGAGGCTCGGTGGCCGTCGAGGCAACCGTCGGCGGTGGAGAAGCCCTTGGCTACCAGTGGCTGCTCAACGGGATCCCGCTCAGCGACGGCGTGACGCCCGAAGGGACCGTCATCACCGGCGCCGAAACCAGCCTGCTGGAGATCTCCAACGTGCGGCCCGCGCAGGCCGGCCTGTACACCGTGGCCGTTACCACCGACTGCGGCACCGTCCGCAGCAACGCCGTGCCGCTGGACGTGTACTGCGATTGCGACCCGGTGGCAATCCTCGCGGGGCTGGCCGACGGCTTCGCGCTGCCGCGTGAGCTGACCGCGCCCAGCCAGTCGCTCACCGACGTGCTGCTGACGCGCCGGCCCGATCGCCCCTTCCACCAGTTCGACCAGATCCCCGGCGTGACCAGCGGCATTGAGGAAGACTCGCGCCTGGCCCACACCTTCGCCGGGCTGCCGCAAGACATCGTCGCCGGCACGCTGACCATGCGCCTGCGCGCCGGCAGCGATGGCTCGCGCACGCCCGTGGCCGAGGGCACCGACAGCGTGCGCCTGGGCTTCGCCGCCGGCGTGGGCGCCGCGGCCGAAGAGAACCGCGCGTGGGAGCGCCGCCTGGGCGGCACCGACCTGGACCCCAACGCGGGCCTGCTGGCCGGCCAGGTCTGGACCAGCGGCGACGAGGTGCTGCTCACCCTCGACCTGGCCGCCCTGCCCATCGACCGCCCGCTGGGCGACCCCGATGGCCAGACCCTCAGCCTGATCGACGCGCTCAACGCCAACGGCTTCCTCGACGTCACCGTCGTGGACGAGACGGCGGTGGACTTCATGGAGCTCGTGCTGGAGACCAGCGACGGCGCCGTGACGCCCTGGGCCGTGGGCCCACAGGACGCCAGCGCATGCGAGGGCGAGCGGGCCGAGTTCACCGCGACCACCGGCGGCGTGGGCGGGCCCTTCACCTACCAGTGGCGGCGAGACGGCGTGGCCATCGATCCGGGCGAGAACCCGACGGCCACGCAGGCCACGCTCGTGCTCGACCCCGTCACGCTGGGCGACTACGCCAGCTACGACGTCGTCGTCAGGGGCGACAACACCTGCGGCGAGGTCACAACGAGTTCGGCGATGCTGAACGACTTGGGCTGCTGCACCGCCGACTTCGACGCCGACGGCGTGCTCACAGTGTTCGATTTCCTGGCCTTCCAGAACGCCTTCGACGCGATGGACCCCGCGGCCGACCTGGACGGAGACGGCGCATTCACGCTGTTCGACTTCCTGGCGTTCCAGACGGCCTTCGACGCGGGCTGCCCGTGAGGCTGCTTGCGTCTCCCTCAGATTTTCTTTCGTGAGCGTTCCGACTGCTCGCCCGCTCTGCGCTGCTTGAGACGGCGACAACCACCTTGTATCGATGGACCCGGGCCACACATGGAGTGACCGAAGATGATGCGTACGACTCGCAACGGCCTTGTTGCGGTGAGCCTGCTGTTGCTGTCCGCCACCACCGCGACGGCGCAGTGCGGCGACTGGGATCGATCGATCGGCCAGCCCGGGCTCGAGGGCGGCTTCGTCCAAGCTCTGGCCGTGCTCGAGGGGGCCGATGGCCCCACCGTGTTCGCGGGCGGGTCCTTCACGATGGCCGGAGGTCTGCCTGCCGGCCAACTGGCCCGGTGGGATGGCCTGCAGTGGCAGGCGCTGGCCGACCAGGTGGAGGGGACCGTCCACACCCTGGCGGTCTTCGACGACGGCGCCGGCCAAGCCTTGTACGTCGGCGGTGAGTTTATCAGCATCGATGGTGTGCCGGCAGCCAACATCGCGAAGTGGAACGGCTCGGGCTGGAGCGCCGTCGGCGGGGGGCTTGACGGCCAGGTGTTCGTTCTGGAAGTGTTGGACCTCGGATCGGGCCCGGTGCTCTACGCGGGCGGGCGCGATCTGATGGGAGACGACGAGATCGCGATGTGGGATGGCTCGGCGTGGCGAGCGCTGCCATCGGAGAGGTCGGGGTGGGTGTATGCGATGCGCGCGTTCGACGACGGCTCGGGCCTGTCGCTCTACGCGGGCGGTGAGTTCGACTTCTCTGCCGGGGAGCGCTTCCGGTACATCGCACGCTGGGATGGATCCCGTTGGTGGCCCGTGGGCGATGGGTTCGACCAGCGCGTCCTGACCCTGGAGGTCTTCGACGAGGGACGCGGCGACGGTCCGCAACTGTTTGCAGGAGGAGCCTTTACCCAATCCGGAGGCGAAGCCATGGGCCATATCGCCCGCTGGGACGGCGGAGGCTGGCGATCCGTGGGGGGCGGTGTCTCTGGCACTCCCGGTTTCGAGCTGGTGACCGACATGGTCCTGTTCCCCGATGCATCGGGCAGCAGCCTGGTGATCGGCGGCACCTTCTCCGAGGCCGGGGGCGTGCTCGCTGCGAATGTCGCGCGGTGGAACGGGTCGAGATGGCGGTCGCTGGGCACGGGCACGAGCGCAACCGTCGCGGCGGTCGCCCGCGCGGACGACGCCGCGGGCCCTGGCCTGGTGCTGGGTGGCTTCTTCGCTCGAGCCGGCGACGAGACCAGCCGCGGCGCGGCTCGATGGTGGTGCTCGTGGGCGTTCGACACCCGTAGCGCCTTGGCGGGCGCGACGGGCACGATCCAGCCCGGTGGACCTCGATCAGGATCTTCGGGCGACGCGTTCATGAACATCCAGGGCACGGCCAGCGGAGGCGGCTCGTTCGACTCCTACGCCGTCGCGCGCTGGGATATCTCGACGGCCAGGGCCGAGTTCGACAGCTTGTTCCCCGGAGGCTGGGAGATTTCCGACGTCGAACTGGCACTGACTCAGAGCAACGCTAGCTTCACAAACGAAGGCTTCGTGCGCGTCTTCGTGTCGTCGGACGATACGACGGACGCCAAGAGCGCTGCCAGCCCGCTCGCATACCCGTTCTTCGACCCCGTGAGCGGCGCGGCCGATCTGGCCTTGCTCAGTGACACCCCGATACTCGAGTACTTCTTCCTGCCGGTCTTTACCGGGTGGGTGGATCGGTACACGACCTTTGGCGGCCCGGGTGGACCGTCCGAAGCGATCCGGCTGACAGCCGAGCTGGCCAGCAAGCTCGAGCAGACCAACGCGTTGACGCTGGCGTTTGTTGACGATGATCCCTTCGTCGCGGCGACCTACCGGGGCCAGACGCCCGCGAGCGGGCGCCAGCCGCCGACGCTGGTGCTGACCGCGCGTGGCCTGCAGGCGCCCTGCCGACCGGACCTCGACGGCGACGGCGTGCTGAGCCTGTTCGACTTCCTCGCGTTCCAGAACCTGTTCGACACGGGAGATCTTCAGGCCGACTTCGACGGCGACGGCAGCCTGACGATCTTTGACTTTCTGGCGTTCCAGAACGCCTTCGACGCCGGCTGCCCGTAAGCGGATCGGGTCCTCACCTTGTTGAACGCCGCGTCGGTCGTGGGGCCGGCGCGGTGCTCTTGTTTCGCACGCACGCGTTCGGGCCTGCACGCCCTCATAGGCCCTGAACGTGGGCCTCTATCACGGCCAGACGACGCTGCGCCTCGGCGGCCAGGTCCGGGCGACCCCGCGACGCGTGCCACTCGATCACCCCGCCGAAGGTGCGGCGGGCCATGTCTGTGATTCCCACCTCGTTGGTCTCCAAGCCCAGGATGCAGCGTTCGAGCACTCGAAGCGCACGGTCGAGCGTCTCGATCGTGCTCTCGGAATCGCCCGCGTTGTCGTAGCACGTCGCCAGCCGCGTCGAGGCGAACGCGAAATTGATGACGAATCCCGATCGCTGCGGCTCGCGGGCTACCAACGCCTCCAGCCCGTCACACGCCTGTTCGAGCAGGCCCGTCGCCCGGGCCGGGTCCGCATCGATGAGGTTGTGGCCCAGACGGAACTGGCCCATCGCGAGGTTGTACAAGACGTCCTTGTCGTCGGGCTCGCGATGCGCGAGGGCCTCGCTCACGTCCAGTCGGTCGTGCGCACGCTGGAGCAGCGTGGGCCGGTACGCCGCATCGTGATCCATCCACAGCGGGTAGCTCGTAATGCACGTCGCCGCGGATGATGAGCGTGAGCGCCTTGTGCGCCAGGTCCTGCTCCGTTGAAGTGCGGACGTCGACAAGCCTCTCCATCAGGGCCACCGCCGCCTCGCTTAGCGGCTGCGCCCGCTCGGGCTGGTGCAGCCCGATGTGCAGCCGGGCACGCTCGGTGAGCAGCCGGGCCCGGAGGATCAACAGGTCGGGATCGTTTGGAGAGTAGCTCAGGAGCTCATCGAGCTGGCGCTCCATGGTCGAGACGAGCTGCGCGCGCTGCTCGTGCGTGCCGCCGTATCGGCCAAGGTAGAGCACCAGCCCGTCGAACGTGTCCGTGATCGTTGCCTTCTGGAACTCGTTGTTTCGTTGGAGTTGCTGGGCGCTGTAGGACAGCGTCGCGATGGCGGCCAGGCTCGAAGCGACCGCCAGCACGCCCAGCGCCGTCGTGAACTTATGACGCCGCACCAGACGCCACAGGGCCTCGCGTCGCGATGGTGGGCGCGCGGCCACGCCTCGCTCATGGAGCAGGCCTTCGAGGTCGTCCGCAAACGCACCAGCCGACGGGTATCGCCGCGCAGGTTCGGCCTCGGTGGCCATCCGGACCACGGCCGCGACGTCGCGCGCGTGCCGGGAAACCCAGGCATCCGATAGGTCCTTCAGGAGCTTCTCCAGCACCCGCCCGAGCGCGAAGATGTCGCTGCGGGTGTCGGCCGGAGCGCCCTTGAACTGCTCAGGGGCGATGTAGCCCAGGCTGCCTAGCAGCGCGCCGTGCTGGGTGAGCGTGGGCGCGGCCTGCCCATCCTCGCCGATGATCCTGGCGATGCCCAGGTCCAGGATCTTGGGATGGGGATCATCGGGCGTGCCGGACACGAGGATGTTCGTGGGCTTCAGGTCGCGGTGGATCACGCCCCGCTGGTGCATATGCTCGACGGCGCGGCACACGCGCGCGAGTGTCAAGATCCGCGCCTGCGCCGATATTGCCGACGACTCACACCACGCATCGACCGGCTCGCCCGCGACGAACTCGGTCGCGATGAACGGCCGCCCGTCGTCGGTCTGGCCGGCCTCGAACACCGTGGCGATGTTGGGGTGACTCAGCGCCGCCAGGGCCTTGGCCTCGCGGGCCATGCGCTCCACCGTGTTGGGCCGCACCTGGCTGGGCCGCAGCACCTTGACCGCCACCTCGCGCTCGATCGGGTGCCGCTGGCGAGCCAGGTACACGTCGCCGTTGGCCCCAAAGCCCAGCGGGCGCAGCACCTCGTAGCGGCCGCCCAGCCCCGGCGCGTGGGAGGGCATGGCATCGATCGTCGCGTGGCCGTCGATCAACTCGGCATCCAGGTCAAGCAGCGGCGTGTCGAGCGTCCGGGCCTCACCGGAGGCTTCGGCTTCCAGCATGCGGCGAAGCATCCGCGCGGCGGCGGGATCGCGCCCCTCCAGCTCATCGAGCCAGCGATCTCGCTCGTGCGGCGCGGCGTCGCAAAGCTCGGCGAACCGGTCGATCAGATCGGCCAGGTCGGTCGCGGCTGACATGCCGGGCTGGCCCGAGCGTTCGCAGTCGGCCATGGCCCGTCACCTCGAACCGGCGTCGGCCAACTGGGTCGCCAGCCACGCCCGGGCCGCCCGCCAGTAGTTGGTCACGCTGCGAGGGCTGACATCCAGCACGCTGGCGATGGCGGCGTCGTTCATATGCCCGAAGTAGCGCATTCTGGCGACGCTGGCCGCAAGGGGGTGCTCGATTTCCAGCTTCGCCAGCAACTCGGCGATGAGCGTGGCCCGCTCGGCCGCAGCCTCCTCGGCCTGATCTGCCGGGATGTCCCAGCCATCCAGCGAGGCCGGAGCGTCGCCACCGCCACGCTTGAGGGCCTTCTTCCGCCGGGAATGGTCGATGAGGATGTTGGCAATGGCCTCGGTGGCGTAGGCCAGCAGGTGGTCCTTGGAGGGAAAACGCAGCTCTTCGTAGCCCTTCGAAGCCGCCAGCTTGAGGTAGAACTCGTTGACCAGGGCCGTTGGCTGGAGCGTGTGGTTGGCTCGCTCGCCCGCCATGGCGGCGGCGGCAATGCGGCGAAGGTCGGCCAGGGCCTCGGCGAGCGCCGGCTCCGGGTGGCCGGGGGCCATGGAATGCCCATCCTGAAGTTCCGCTTCGGCCACCGACTCCCCCCTCCGATCGGGCCTTGCCCTGATCCGAGAGTATTACCACCCACGATCGTCCAGAGTTTCTGATGTGACGTAGGGGATCTACCTGCCAGATTTTCTTGGGATTCGCTTGCGGACCCGGGCGGCCTTTTGCGCTGCCATGGGTGCAACGCGCCGGCGAAGCCCCGGTGCGAGCATGGGAGACCGACGATGATCCGACTTCTTGCGGCTGCCTTTGTGGTGCTGGCGGTGTGCTGGTCCGCGATGGGGCAGGAGATCAGCTATCAAGGCGAACTGAAGCAAGCCGGCGTGCCCTTCGACGGCACGGCGGCCATGAAGTTCGTCATCATCGACGACGACACAGGGCTGACGATCTGGAGCAGCGACGGGTCGGTGGCCGCGGGCGATCCGCCGGTCGAGCCCGCCGCTTCGGTCACGGTTCCGGTCAGCGACGGGCTCTTCAGCGTGATGCTGGGGCTCGAGCCGGACATGGTGCCGATCACGGGTGCCGCGGCGCTGAACCTGGGCCGGTCGTCGCTGCGGATGTGGGTGTCGACGGGGGGAGGCTTTGAGCGGCTGAGCGACCAGATGCTGGCCAACAGCCCGTCGGCGTTGAGTGTGCGGCAGGTCGATCCCGACGCGACCGGCCGGCTGGCGCGGTGGGATGGGATGAAGCTGGCCGCGGCCACGACCTTGCGTGTGGGTGCCAATGGCAACCTGGGCATCCGCACCGATCCTTCGGCCATCCATGCCATCGACATCGCCCAGAACGCGAGCGGTCGGGCCTTGATCCGCATGCTGGCTGAACCCGCGGCCGGCCTGGAGATCGGACGCAACGAGCCGAACCGCTGGGTCTTGAGCACGCGCGCCGACGTCGGCGGCGATAACACGGACCTGAAGCTGCTGCGCTACCGATCGGGCAACTTCCTGGGCATCCCGATCCAGTTCTCGACCACGAACGGCTTCGTGGGGATCAACGGCGTGCCCACGCCGAGCGATCCACTGACGGTCAACGGCCGGGTCCGATCGCTGTCGGGCGGCTTCGTGTTCCCCGATGGGACGGTGCAGACGACGGCGCAGGTTGCCGGGCCTCCAGGGCCAGCGGGTCCACCCGGCCGTGATGGTGTCCGTGGCCCAGGCGGCCCGATCGGAGACCCTGGGCCTCCCGGTCCGGTGGGGCCTGCTGGTCCTGAAGGGCCTCCCGGACCGGAGGGTCCTCGCGGCCCCGCAGGTGGTCCTCCCGGTCCTGAAGGACCTCGCGGTCCCGAAGGTCCAGCGGGACCCCCTGGGCCACCTGTCAACACTATCTCAATGTGCACGAGCGCTGGCTCTTTCTCTGATTGTGACGATATCTGTGGATCTGGTCGTTCGGTTGGTCGGGGTGGAGTTCACCCTTGTACAGCGGTGTCCGACAGCGGATCGTGCAGTTCTACAGGCTCAAACCAAAGGTGCTGCGTATGCCGGCCTATCTAAGTTTTATCGCTGCGATAGTACTAGGGGGTGTCACTGCATCGGCCCAGCCCGTTGCCATCGAACTCACGCCGCACCGCTACGAGTTGTCGCTGACCCTTGACGAGTTCAGCGTCTTCCACGGCGCGGCGTCTTCGGGCGTCGAACGCTACGGCGGCTGGGCCGAGTTCGACGTGCGCATCGATGCGACCGATGGGCAGCAGCCGACCTGGACCGTCACGATCGACAACCCCAGCATGCTCGAGGTCTGGCAGCAGTGGATGGCCCAGAGCACGGCCGAGCTCGTGGGGTTGGTCGACTTCGAACGGCTCGACCGCGGCTCGGTGGGCGCCCTGGCCGTCACGCAGTCGGTCAATGCCAAGATCGAGGCCGCGCTGACCAGCCCGATCTGGGACCCCTCGTCCGTCGCCGGCACGCTCCTCGTGGAGCGTGCCGGCGATGGCGCGATCCGTGCGACCCTGGTGCCCCTCAGCGGCGATCTGGCCGACGCGACCGGTCCGGCGGCAGACTTCGAGCCACAGCCGCTCGTGCTGACCGGGCCCATCGCACAGCAGCTCACCGAATCGGAGTTCGTTGGCCGCGAGATCCTCGCCGCCGGCCTGATCAAGGCCTACGGCTACATGGAGCTCACCGGCGTCACCGAGCGCCTGAGCGACACCGTCGAGATCTTCGTCATGAGCCAATGCCCCTACGGCGTGGGCGCCATGACGGCGGCCATCGAACGCGTGCGTGAGCTGGAGCGCCTGGGCGAGCCGGCACCCGACCTGGACATCCGCTACATCTTCTACGAAGCACGCTCGGATGCCTCAGTACAGGGCCCGGGCATGCCGACAACGCGGTACACGTCGATGAAGGGCGAGGCCGAGGTGCTGGAGAACCTCGTGCAGATGGCCATTCGAGACGAGCATCACGCGCACTACTTCGATTACCTCATGCTCCGGTCCACCACGCCGGCGGCCGACTGGCGCCAGCTCGCCCGTGCGGCGGGCATTGACCCACTGGCCATCGATTCCATCGAGGACATGCTGCTCTTCGAACGCGACGAGATGATCGCCCGCGAGCACGCGTACGTCGCCGCCCAGCGCGGCGTCACCGACGGCAGCCCGACATGGTCCTACGAGAGCCGGCTCGTCGTCGGACCGCAGGCCATCCCCGGATTCGAGAACCTGAACGTGCAGGCCGGCGGCTGCGCTGGCGGGCACTGAGACCGAACCGAGCACGAGGACAGATCCGATGCGCACCGCAACACTTGCGATCATGACCGTGGCCCTCGTCGCGCCCAGCGCCCTGGCGCAGCTCAGCATCGAGCGCGCCGTCTTCGCCGGTGGCGGCGGAGTGGCCAGTTCGGCCAGCTTCTCGACGCACGCGACCGCGGGCGAGGGCGTGATCTCACTGGCCTTCGGCAGCGGGCTGGAGGTCTCCAGCGGATTCTGGGCCGCCGGCGGCCTGGTCGATTGCCGGGCCGACCTGGACGGCGACGGCACGCTGACGATCTTCGACTTCCTGCGGTTCCAGAACCTGTTCGACACCGGCGATGCCCGTGCGGACTTCGACGGCGACGGCGCTTTGACGATCTTCGACTTCCTCGCGTTCCAGAACGCGTTCGACGCGGGGTGCTGAGTTGGCATGCCGGGCTCGGCCGCGGCAGCATCAATCCCGTCGATCGGCCTGCCGGTCTTCCCAGTACCACACGCCCCGCGAAGCGGCCCAGTCTCGGGTGGCCCGGGCCGCCGCGTCGTCGGGCCCGAGCTCGCGCAGCAGGGGGGCGAAGGGCGAGCCGATGGCCTCGAAGTACGCCAGGTCGGCCGTGGGCAGCATCATGACGCGGACCATGCCATACACCGGGTGGTCCCTGGGCTCGCCCATGGCGACGAAGCCGAAGCGGGCGAAGAAGCGGTCGAGCGGTGGGTTGCAGTTGATGAGGTTGACGCGGCGGTCGTGCTCGTAGTCCGCGCGAAAGATGCCGAGCATCAGGCGTGTGGTCAGCGCGCCGCGGCGATGCCTTGGGTCGGTGATCAGCTTGGCCGTCAGGCTCGATCGGCGGCGCAAGCCGTCGGGCATGGTTGGGAAGCCGTGAAACTCCACGTCGTCGGATGCCAGGTCGTCGAAGGCCTGCACTCGAACGGTGCCGATCGCCTGGCCATCCGCATCGAACGCCGCGAGCAGGATCGAGCGCTCGTCTTCGGGATCCAGCACCGTGCGCGTCGCGTGGTCGGCGTGCGGCTCGGCCCGGCCCATCTCCTCGACGTAGACGCGATACCGCAGGCGCGCGACGGCCATGAACTGCTCGGCCGACTCGACACGAACGACGCTACGCGTTGCCCTGGTCGACCCGCCGCCCATCGGCGTTGTACCGCGCAAGCTCGCCTGCTGGCTCATCCTTCGTCCTCCGGTGGCTGCCGTCGCACAGGGGGAAGTTGCGGCTCAGGCCGCACGCGCACACCCACACGCTGCGTTTCTGGGGCTTGATCTCGATGGGCTCGCTCGCCGTGTGCTCGACCAGGCGGGCCATCAGCGACCGCTCCCGAGCACTTCCGACTGGGCCCGTGCCAGGGCCTCGTTCCACACCGGCACGGGGTAGACCTGGGCGAAGCAGTCGAAGCCGTGCAGCACGTGCCCGGCCGCCTCGGGCTCGATGGCCACCAGGTCCTCGATGGCCTTGACGATCATGTCGGTGTGGCGGATGTCCTCGGTGGCGTGCAGGTCGATGAACTCGCGGGCCTCGGCCTTGTAGCTGGCCCGCTCCATCACCTGCTGCGCACGCGAGGCCATCTCGGGCGTGAGCGCCTCGAAGATGTACATGAAGCCCAGGTAGCACGCCGGGTGCGTGTGCTCGCCCAGCATGTGGCACATGGCGGCGACGGCCATGCACGCGGGGGGCATGGGCTTGTCCGCGTCGGCCGGGTCGCCGCCCAGGCGGGCGTAGTCGCGCAGGGCCATGTCGGCGTGCTCGACCTCCTCCACCTGCTGGAGGATCATGTCCTTGATGAGCTGCTCGCTGCTCTTGGGCATGCGGCCCACGGCGGTGAACGTGGCCTGGGTGACGTGGGGCTGGTAGTGGGCGATCGACAGGTACACGTGCTTGAGGATGGCGGTGACCAGGGCCCCGCTGGCGTCCTCGGCGGTGAGGGCCTTGTACACGTCGCTCTGCTCGACGCGGGCCAGGAGGGCGGCCAGGCGGGCCTCGAGTGCCTGGGCGATGTCGGTCGACACGGGTGCAAGGTGATTCGTGGCGTTCGTGGTGGCGGCGGTCATGCGTTCGGCCTCCATGGGTCGGGTTCTTGGACCAGCAGATGCGTCCGAGCGGCGACATCGCGACACGATGCCGAGAAAAAAGCACTAGACTCGTTCGAGCGGGGTGGGCGAGGGGGTTTCGTGGCCCCGGATGCTGGGGACACCCCGGACGCAGCGTGAGGGTGCGGCGATGCCAGAGGGGGAGGCACGGAGCGAGCCGGCGGGCGCTGGGAGCGCCGCCGCCGACGGGCACGAGCGGCTGACCGATCACTTCAACCGCGTCGGCGGCGGCGACCCGGGCGAACGTGTCCGCCTGGCGGCCATCCGCGAGCGCGTGGCCCAGGTGCTGGCCAAGGAGGCCGGCGGCCTGCGTGGCATGGTCGACGGGGCCATCGAACGGCCGCAGCTCACCTGCCTGGTGCAGGACGTCTGGCTCAAGCTGGAGCAGGCCGGCACGTGGGACAGCCGGGCCCACTTCCTGGCCGCTGTCGCCCGGGCGGCCCGCGAGGTGCTGATCGACCAGGCCCGCAAGCGGCATCGGCGCGGCGAGCGCCGGCCGCTCGAGGCCCACGAAGCCGCTGAAACCGACCTCCCCGCGGCCGAGGCGGAGCGGGTGCTGCACCTGGAAGCCTTGCTCGGTGAGCTGGCCGCCGAGGGCGCCTCCAGCGAACGCGCAGCCCGCGTGGCGGGCCTGCGGCTGTTCGGCGGATTGTCGTGCTCGACCATCGCCGAGGTCGAGGGCGTGTCCTCTCGCACGATCGAGCGCGACTGGCGCTACGCCCAAGCCTGGCTGGCCGACGCGCTGGGCGAGGGCTGCGGCTCAGAAGGGCCGTAGGCCATGTCGCATCACGCCGCCTGGGACGCATCGAAGGGCATGGCCGACCCGCCTCGAAGCGACAAGCACACGCCGGCAGAGCGCGCACGTGCCTGGTTCGACGCCGCCATGGAGCAGGACCGGCCGGCGGAGTTCCTAGGCCAACACGCCGCCGAAGACCCCCCCGCTATCGATCGTGCCCGGCGTCTGATCGAGGCCGCCTCCGCAGAAGCCGACGACGAGTTGCGGCCCGTGCTCGACCTGGACGACCTCTTCGAGGACGCCGCCCGCTCCGCTCGCCTGCTGGACGACGGAGCGCGCATCACCACGCCCGCGGGCCCGGGCGTCGTCGAGGCGCTCCTGGGCGATGAAGACGCGCGACGCGTGGCCGAGGTCTACCGCGTGCGGCTGGAGGGCGGCGGCGCGTGCGCCCTGAAGGTGCTGCGCGCCTCCACACCCGACCTGCGGGCCCGGTTCCGCCGCGAGGCGGCGGCGCTGGCGCGACTCGAACACCCGGGCATCGCGCGCCTGCTCTCGGCGGGCGTGGTGCATCTGGCATCGGGCGAGCGGCTTCCGGCGATCGCGATGCAACTCATCGAGGGTGAGCACCTGGACGCGTGGGCGAGGGGCAGGCCGCTGAGCGACATCGCCAGTGCGGTCGCCTTCGCCGCACGCGCCGTCCACTACGCCCACCTGCGTGGCGTCTTGCACCGCGACATCAAGCCGGCCAACATCGTGGTCGATCAAGCCGGCCGCCCGATGCTGCTGGACCTTGGCGTGGCGCGACTCATCGAGGGCGCACCCGATGACAACAAGGCAACGCTCACCGGCGCGGGCCATGCGGTGGGGACACCGCAATACATGGCCCCCGAGCAGCTCACCCCAACCACGCGACCGGTCGACCTGCGCTGTGACGTGTACGCCCTGGGCCTGGTGCTGCACGAGCTGATCACGGGCGAGCCCATGGTCGACGTCGCCGGGCTCAGCCAGGCCGAGGCGCTCGAACGCAAGCTGGCCGCGACGGCCCCGCCCCCACGCGGGCTCTCGGTGCGAGACCAGTTGCTCACGGTCGCGCGCTGCGCCGCCTCACCCGATCCGGACAGCCGCCACGACAGCGCAAACGCGTTTGCAGACGACGTCGACCGCGCACTCCACGGCCGGCCGCTGCTCGTGCGCCCGCCCGGTCGTGCCCGCCGGGCCTTGCTCTTCGTCCGGCGCAACTGGGTGCCGCTGTTGCTCGTGCTCACGCTGGCGCTCGCGCTGGCCACCATCGCGGGCATGCGCTGGACCAGCCAGAGGGAGATCCGGCTGGAACGCGATCGCGCCGAGGCCAGGTTCGACGAAACCCGCGCGTTTGCGCGCTGGGTCATCTTCGAGTTGGGCAGCGATCTGGCAATGCTTCCCGGCTCGACCGCCCTGCGCAGCGAACTGATCGGCCACGCGTCCGACACGCTGGATCGCCTGGCGGCCGATCCAATCGCCGACGATGGCCTGCTGCTCGAGCTAGCCGAAGCCTACACGCGACTGTCAGAGATCCAGGTCCACGAAGTCGGCGACATGAAGGGCTCGGTCCGACCACTGGATCGGGCGGCGACCCTGCTTGAACGCCTCGACGACCCGGGCACGCCACTGGCGGAGATGCTGGACGTCTATCTGCGGTTCAGGTGGTTCTTCGACGTGAATCGCGACCATCCGCGCAGCGCCCTCGACAAGAGCGCGAACGGATTCAGACCGATTCTGGAGCGCATGGTGGCGCTCGAGCCCGCTGCCGCGGGCGACGCCCGCTACTGGCGCTGGCGTTCGATGATGCACTGGTTCTTCGCCCGGCGACTGCAAGACGATGGCGCGGCGCCCGACGCGGTGGTGCTGGAGGTCCAGCAACGCGCCATCGAAGATGCTCAGCGGGCTGTCGAACTCGACCGCGGGGACCCGCTGGCCCGCGCGGAGCTGGCCTCGGCCTGGTTCTTCCGCGCCTACGCAATTGCCGAAGGAGACCCGTACACGCCCGAAGACCTTTCCAAGGCCGTCTTAGACGCGTTGTCCTTCGCGCAAGCGCTCGATGACGAAGGACATCCCCGCGGGGGCTACTTTGTGAGTCGCTGCCTGCAACTCATGGCCGACGCACACGCCCGGCAGGCGCAGTGGGCGGCATGCCTCGAAGCCGCCGAGGCCACGATCCGGGCGGCCGACCGTTCCGCACATCTCCTGCCCAACCACATCCTGGTCGTACGCAATGCCGAAGTGTGCCGCATTCGGCTGGCTGCGAACATCCGCGACGCCGGCCCAGACATCCCCACGCCGATCGTCGAGGCCGCGTTGGCCTGGGGCGAGGAGGCGATGGCCATGCTCCAGGCCCGTCGGGCCCGCGGCTGGCTGGGCCCGGTCGAGGATGGCCGCTACGACGACCTCTACGCCCAGGTGATCGAAGACCTGCGGGCCCGCCTGGCTGCCCAAGTTCCCGAGCCTGCCCAGCCTGACACCCAGCGCTGACCGCACGGCGCGCCCAGCGCCCGATCCAACTTTTTTCGTTTTCCGTGTCGGACTTCCGCCCGCCGGACGCATCGATCGGTGTCGGCCCGGGCGACTCGTGGGGTTCGGGCCATCTGGACCAGGAGGACAGCGATGCGGATGACGATTGGAGCGGCGGCGGCGCTTGGCGTGGCGGGGTTGGCGATGGGGCAGAGTTGCGAGCCCGCAGACCTCTATGCCCAGCGGGACACGTTCGGGTCGATCCCGAACGGCCAGAAACTCGCCGTGGGCGACGTCAACAACGACGGGGTGGTCGACCTGGTCAGCACCAACGCTGCCAGCAGCGTGTACGTGCTCCTGGCGACAGGCCCGGGGACCTACGCCCCGGCGGTGCCCTATCTCGTAGGTTCTGATCGGCTCAACGGTGTCGCTCTCGCGGACTTCGACGGCGATGGGTTCCTGGACATCGCCGTCGCCAACCCCAACGGCGATCGCTCGCGCGCAGCGGTGCAGGTGCTGCTGAATAACGGCGACGGCACCTTTGGAGCGGCAACTTCTTGGCGGTTCAGCGACCGCCCCGAGTTCGTTGTGGCTACGGACATCAATGGCGATGGCAACGCCGACCTTGTCGTCGCCGATCAGCGGCTCGGCGGCTTCCAGAACCTGCTGGGCGTCCGCTTGGGCAACGGTGACGGTACCTTCGGCACCGCCACACTCCTCAACGCCGCCGACTTCCCCCGACGGCTCATCGCCGACGACCTGGACGGCGACGGCGACGCGGACGTCGCGCTCGCGCACTCCAGCGGCGTGGACGTGTTCCTGAACGTCGCGGGCGAACTCGCGTTGCCCGTCATCTACGCCGGCTTTGTCGACGACACAAGCGACCTGACCCTCGGCGACGCGGACAACGACGGCGACCTGGACCTGCTCTTGCTCGCTCGTCCCGACGGCAGCACCCCGCCGATCATCGGAATCCTGGCCAATGATGGCTTCGGCGTGTTCGCCGACCCGGTGTTCGTCGACGATCGCCGGTTCAGCTACGCCTCGCTCGATGCGGCCGACATCAACGGCGATGGCAACCTCGACTGCGTGGCGATCACCGGTGGCACGACTGCGCTGTGGCTCGGCGACGGCGTGGGCGGCTTCACGCGCGTGGCCAACCTCGACGGAGCAAGCAACCGCTTCGACATCGCGCTGGCCGACCTGGACAACGACGGCGATCCGGACATCGCGACGACCGGCAACAGCGTGGCCGAGGTGCGCCTGAACCAGTGCGTGGCCTTCCCGCCCGTGATCCGCCGCGACGGGCAGCCCCAGAGCGTGGCCGTCGATGCCGGGGCGTCAGCCGAACTCCGCGTCGAGGTCCTGTTCGGCACCCAGCCGCTGGCCTTCCAGTGGCGTCGCAACGGCGTTGACCTCATCGATAGCGGACCGATCTCGGGCGCCACGAGCGACGTCCTAACGATCGGCCCCGCTACGAGCGAGCAGAGCGATGTCTACGACGTGGTGGTCTCCAACGCCTCGGGCCTCGCCGTGAGCCAGCCCGCGTTCCTCGCCGTCCGCAACCCTTGCCTCGCCGACTTCGACGGCGACGGCAGCCTCACCCTCTTCGACTTCCTCGCGTTCCAGAACCAATTCGCCGCCGGATGTCCCTGATCGCGATCGTCTCTCCTCTTCTTCCCCAGCCCCGCCCGCACCGCGCGACCAGAGGGAGGCCGCGGCCCGCGGGCGGGGCTTCTACAACTCGCGATACTTGTCGATCTTCTCGCGCACGCCGTGGGGGTCCTTCACGTCCTTCATCGTGATCTCCACGCCCGACTGGCCGCTGCTGGAAATCTCCAGCTTGCCGACGTTGAACACGCGGTCGACGAAGCTCTGCGTGACGGCGATGTTGCGGATGTTGTCGTGCAGGACTTCGCTGGTGGCCCTGCTGAAGAGGCCATGGCTCTCGGTCGTTCGCTTGGTGGTGATCTCCAGCGAGGCGCTGAGCTTGAGCAGGTACCACGTGAACATCGTGATCGCCGCCGCGACGAAGACCAGCAGGCAGACGACCAGCCAGAAGCCGTCGGCCGGCCACAGCGGCTGCTCGCGAAACGCCGCATACAGCGCCAGGATGCCCGCGGCGGTCATCAGCACCACCAGCCCGATGAACGAGAAGGGCCGGGCCCGGAACATCGCCGGCCGCAGCTTGAGCACGCGGACCTCAGGCCCGAACTCGCTGGGCAGCCCGGCGGCCGCGGCACGATCCACGCGCTCGCGCGTCTCGGGCCTGGGCGAATCGGACTTTGGTGTGTCGGCCGCGTGCTTCTCGTGCTGCTCGTCCATCGGACCCTCCACTGCTCTACGGGGCAGTTTAGGGGTGCCCCCCGCCCATCGCGTCGAGGGCCCGATCAGCCGCCCGCCGGGCCACGCCCGGATAGTCGCTGAACAGGCCGTCGACCCCGTGGACGTGCATGAACCGCGCCGTGGCCTCGGGCTCGTCCTTGAAGGTGTATGGGTACAAAGCCAGACCCATTTCACGCGCTCTGGCCAGCAACGCCAGGGGCTGGCCTGCCTCGTCTTCGAGCAGCTTCCGATTGGGACCCAGACCGTGGCAGAACGCAGCGGCGCGTTCGAGGTCGGCGTCGCTGGGTTTCTCGCCCATGAGCCACACCAGCCGGAGGGAGCAGCCCGCATCGCGCAGGCCTTCGAGCGCGTCGAGATCGAAGCACTGGATGATCGCCAGATCATCGGGCGCCGTGTAGCCGTGCATCGCCAGCACCTCGAACACCGCCATCTCGACGGTCTTTCCATGATCGCGATGGAACGCCGGCCGCTTGGGCTCGGGAATCACGCCTACGCGAGCGCGACCATCCGCGCCGCCGATCGCGTTCAGCCGATCGACCAGCCGCAGGAACTCCTCGAACGTCGGCACCGCGCCGCCGACGCCCTTGTACGTCACCCGCAGCGTGCGCACCTCGTCGAGCGTGAAGTCGATCCAGTACCACTTGCCATCCTCGCGGGCGCGATCGGGGAACCGCTCGGCCACGTCGGTCACCCGCTCCATGTTCACATCGTGGGCGCAGATCGGCACGCCGTCCTTGGTCAGCACGACGTCGGGCTCGAGGTAATCGGCCCCCATCGACCACGCGAGCGTGTACGCGGCAAGCGTGTGCTCGGGCAGGTGGCCGCTGGCCCCGCGATGGGCCAGCACAAGGGGCTTGTCGAGCGAGCGGTCCTCAGCGCCGGGCGCGAGGCCGAGGCATGACAGGGCGATAAGTGCGGCGAGGATGGTGGTCAGTAAGCGCATCGGCCAGCATAGAACGCTTGCGCACGCCGCTGGCGGTCTTCACGAAATCGTAAACCAGAGCACCACCCCCACGGCCAGCCACACGAACGCCAGGATCGCCAGCACGCCCAGCACGCGCTGGATGACGCCCGGGCCGCCGTGGTCGTGGCCGCCGTCGTCATCTGCCTTGCCACGCCGGCCCAGCCACAGCAACACGCCGGTCACGCCCAGGAACGCGACGTTCAGAAAGAGCGTGTAGTCGACCTTGAACCGCTCGCCGGGCTGCGTCTGCGTGGCCTTGGCGCTCTCTGCGCTGGGCAGCAGGTCGAAGGCCGCCAGCCCCCAGTGCATCGCCAGGGCCGCGACCACCAGCGACACGAGGAACACACCCAGGATGTACGCGGCCATCTTCCACCCGAAGTAGCGCGCACTGATCCGCAGCATCGGGAACACGACCAGATCGGAGAAGATGAACGCCATCACGCCCGCGAAGCTCACGCCCGAGCCGAACAGGATCGCCGCCAGCGGGATGTTGCCCATCGACCCGATGAAGGTAAAGAACGCCGCGACCGGCCCGATCAGCGTGTGCAGCACCGTCTGCCACCACGTGGGCCCGCCCTCGCTGCCGCTGCCCACGAAGAGCGCCTCGAAGAACGCCGGCGGCACGAACGCGGCGATGATGCCGGCGACCGTGAAGCCCACGGCCACGTCCTTCCACACCATCAACCACTCGGCCTGGTACTGCCGGCCGACCCTCGACCAGCCGTTGCGCGTGGCGATGAGCTGCTTCCAATCGGGCGGGTCGCCGTCCTCATCGGTCGAGGACTGCTTCGCGTGCTCGCGCGCCGCCTCCACCAGCCTCTTGGGCGCCGTCCATCGCACCAGCAGCCACATGGTGCCGATCAGGATGAGCCCGCCCAGGTACTCGCCCACCACGAACTGCCACGAGAGGAAGATGAAGATCAGGATGCCAAGCTCGATCACCAGGTTGGTCGAGGCCAGCAGGAAGGCCAGCGCCGGCGCCAGCCCGGCGCCCTTCTGGAACAAGGCCCTTGTGGCGCTCAGCGCCGCGAAGCTGCACGAGCTGGAGACGAAGCCGAAGAACGTCGCCAGCGCCATCGATCGCGGGCCGGCGGTCCCCATCGTCCGCCGCATCCGCTCGTGCGTCACGAACACCTGGATCATCGAGCTGATGACATAACCCAGGCAGAACGCCCACAGCGCCATCCAGAAGAAGCCCAGCGTCGTCATCGCCGCCGAGGCCCACGATTCGAAGAACCAGGGCATCCGGCAGTCTATGGGTCGACGCCGCGCAGACCAACCCGATGCTGCGCACTTAGAACTGCTTCAAGAACCGGAGATCGTTCTCGAACAGCATGCGGATGTCCGGGATGCCGTACTTGCCCATGGCCAGGCGTTCGATGCCAAAGCCCCAGGCGAAGCCGCTCCAGCGCTCGGGGTCGATGCCGCAGGCCTCGAGGACATTCGGGTCGACCATGCCGCAGCCGCCCAGCTCGATCCACTTGGGCTCGTCGCCGGGCCGCAGGGCGATCATCATGTCGAACTCGGCGCTGGGCTCGGTGAAGGGGAAGAAGCTGGGGCGCAGCCGGATCTGCGCACCCTTGCCAAAGTACGCCTCGGCGAACTGCAAGAGCGTGGTCTTGAGGTCCACCATCGACACGCCCTCGTCGATGTACAGCCCCTCGAGCTGGTGGAACATGAACGAGTGCGTCGCGTCGACGGTGTCGGGCCGGTACACGCGGCCGGGGCTGATGACCTTGAGCGGCGGCCCCCAGCCCTCCTTCACCGCTTTCTCCATCGTGCGGATCTGCACCGTCGAGGTCTGGCTGCGGAGCATGCGCGGGCGCTGCGTCTTCGCGGGGTCGTCGACATAGAAGTTATCGATCGGGTCGCGGGCGGGGTGGTCGGCGGGGATATTGAGCTTGGCGAAGTTGTGCTCGTCGTCCTCCAGCTCGGGGCCATCGGCCACGGCGAAGCCCAGGCGGGCGCACACCTCCACCAGCTCGCTGCGCACCTGCATCAGGATGTGCCGCCGCCCGAGCGCGCTGGCCGTGTGCAGGCCGGGCTCGGTGAGGTCGACGATCGTCGCACCGCTGCCTCCCCCACCGCCGGCAAGCGAGCCCTTCCTGGCCTCGAAGGCCTCTTCGAGCGCCGTCTTCACGGCGTTGGCCTTCTGCCCGGCGGCGGGCTTCTGGTCCTTGGGCACGTCCTTCATGCCCGCCATGGCCGCCTTGAGCCGGCCCTTGGAGCCCAGGAAGGCGACCCGCCAGGCTTCGAGGGCGGCGGCGTCGTTCACGGCGTCCAGATCGGCCATTCCGTCAGCCTGGAGGGCGTCGAGAGTGGCCAGGAAGTCGGTGGCGGTCTGCGAATCGCTCATATGTCGAGGGTAGGGAGCGTCAGAGAATGGGGTGCAACCCGGTGAGGCGGCCACACCGGGCGATCGCCAGTCGACGTATTGCTTCTGCCTACTTCTCCCCCAGCGGGTACCGCATCACCGCGCGGCTGGGCATGGGGGGGTGCTCGACGATCAGGCGCAGGCAGTGGAAGTCCTTGGGGTCCCAGCCGGTGCGCTCGAAGGCCCGGGCCATCACGGCGGGGTACTGGTCGGCCAGGGGCGTGGACAGGTTGGCCCCGCGGCCCAGGTGCAGGGCCCGGTCGTTGATGGGCAGGCGGGCCGACTCGGGGAACTCGCCCGTGCCCTGCCACGCCCCGCCGTACACCGCCGACTCGGACTGGAGCGCCTCGGGCAGGTCCTTGTGCACAAGCAGATCGAACAGCAGCGTCTCGACGGGCATGGCAATCGACGCGGCCAAGAAGGCCGTCTCGCCCGGGCCCGCGGCGTAACGCGGCACGTCCTTGCGATACCCAAAGCCGAAATAGCAGCCAAACTCGCCGGTCTTGCCCACGGGCCCGTCGCCGATCTCGTAGAGCGTGCCCAGGCCGGCCTGGGTGTGGTCGCCAGCGGGGCCCTCTGGATCCTGCCCCTCGCGGCGGACGAAGACCTCGGGCATGGCCCCGCGCGTGAAGCTGGGCATCAGGCCCTGCGGCACGCCGGGGGTCTGGCTTGGGGGCTCTTCGATGTTGAAGCGGTGCTCCTGGCCGGAGATCTCGTAGCGGGCCAGACGGAAGACCGGCCAGCGGGGCGTGGAGCGGAAGCGTCGCACGCCCTGGAAGCCGGCGATGAGCACGACGTCGAGCATGTCGGGATCGTCGGCGCTCGGCGCCAGCACCTGGGCCGAGAGCCGGGCCCGAGCCTGGATGCCCCAGATGCCCGCGTTGCCGCGGAAGGCCAGCTTGCGGCTCTTCTCAAGCCCCCCACCCTCGCGGCTATCGATCATCAGCTCCATCGTCGCCCGGTCGCCCCCGTGCGTGGCCACCATGGACTCGATGGCCGCGATGGCCACCCGCGCCCGCATCAGGGCGGCCTTGGTGGCCCCGGCCTTCTCGGTGGCCTCGAGCACCAGGTCGAGCCCGGCCGAGCCGGGCAGCAGCGGCAGGGCGGCGAAGGCGTCCTCGGCCTGGAGCACCCGCGAGACCTTCCACGTCAGGTTCTTGTCGAGCCCAAGCAGGCGCGAGACTTCCTGCGGGCGGTCGGCGTCGGCCCCTACCTGGGCGTAGAGGTCCAGGAACGCCCCGCGCAGCTCGCGGACGGTGTCGCGGCAGTGCTCTTCGAAGCTGGTGGTCGTGGCGATTGTCATGGGCGTTCGCGGGCGTGCTCTGGGTGTTCTCCGACGGGAGTGGGCATCTGTACGGGCATGATACCAAGCTCAATACGGCCTGCAATCAGATCTCAAGAATTTTCTTCAGAGAAACTTGCAGGGATCGTCTGGGCCGGGCTATCGTGGTGCGTTACTGAGCCGAGCGGGGCTGGAGGCCCCCGGCGCCGCCCGTCCAGATCGGACGGGCTCACCCATGAGAACGAGCCCCACGACGACGCATGGGCTCGGGAGAGTCACACGATGAATACGCGAACCGTCTCCGCCGCTCTGGCACTGCTGTCCCTGTCGGGCCTGGCCTTCGCCCAGGAGTTCTACACCATTCCCGTGGGCCAGGGCCTGGCCGACGATGTCAGCAACACCGGCGTCGTCAGCGGCTCGAGCGGCTTCGGCGGCCAGTACTGGATGTGGACCGTTGACACCGGCGCCATGCAGATCGGCGGCGTGAGCCCCGGCAGCGGCGTGGGCGGGCAGGGGAAGATCTCCAGCGACGGCCAGTTCATCAGCGGCACCACCTTCAACGCCGCCCAGGGCTGGCACGAGATGTCGCGATACGACGTCGCCGCCGGGACGTGGACGGGCTTCGGCCTGATCCCAGACGTCGGCCGCCAGGTCGATGCCGAGGTTTCCAGCGGCTGGGCGATCTCCGGCGATGGTCGCCACGTTGTTGGCCTGGGCTGGACCAGCCTGGGCACGGTGGACACCCATGTCATGCAGTGGACCGAGGGCGTGGGCGTCATCGACATCGGCACGCAGGCCGAAGGCCAGTCGGCCCGCGCCAACGCCGTAAGCAATGACGGCTCGGTGATCGCCGGCTGGCAGGATGCGGTCGACGGCTTCCGACAGGGTTCGGTGTGGGTCAACGGTGTCCAGGAACTCATCTTCGATCTCGATGGCAACCAGTCGTCGGAGGCCTCGGATGTTTCCGACGATGGCGTCTGGGCGTTCGGATTCGGGTTTGGCGGCCTCTTTGATCCCGCCAACGCCTACCGGTACAACATCACCACCGACACCTACGAGCAACTGCCCAACCTCGCCGTGGGAGCCGAGAGCCGCATGGGCATCGCAGGCGTCAACCACGACGGCACCCTCGCCGGCGGCGGCACCTGGGGCTTCGGGCCCGCCACCTTCGGTCGCGGCCTCATCTGGCAAGAGGGCATGGGCACGATGCCCGTGGCCGATTTCCTGGACAGCAAGGGCGTCAGCTACCCCGCGGGCTACACCTTCTCATTCGTCAGCGCCATCTCGGCCGACGGCAACTGGATCGCCGGCTGGGGCTACCCCGACACGCTGGCCAACATCCAGACCTGGGTCGCCTTTGTGGGCAGCGACACCTGCGCCGCAGACTTCGACGGCGACGGCGAGCTGACGCTCTTCGACTTCCTGGCATTCCAGAACGCCTTCGACATGGGCGATCTGGCGGCCGACTTCGACGGCGACGGCGAACTGACGCTCTTCGACTTCCTGGCGTTCCAGAACGCCTTTGCCGTGGGATGTGGCTAATCCGCACTCCAGGGAGCCCACCATGAACAAGACTATCCTCGCTTCCATGCTCGCGGCAACCGCCATGGCGCACGCCGCACCCGTCACCATCTCCGTCCAGGGCACGGTCGTCTCCAGCCGCATCACCGAAGGCCCGCTCGCGGCCGTCTCGGCTGGCGAATCCGTTGTGCTGACGTTCCAGGTCGACTCGGATACGTTCTTCGACGTGATCCCGGGCGACCTGCGCAACTACGACCTGCTCGAGAGCACCTTCACGCTCCAGTTCGACAGCGTGTCGACCGACCTCGTCCCCGGCACGCCCGCGTACTTCACGGTGGTCGACGGCTTCCCCGTTTCCGACGGCTTCATCCTCTCGACGTCGCGCACCTCGCCCGGCGGCGTTCCGCTGACGGCCACGCCCTTCCAGCTCGGCTTCGATCTGGGCTACGGGGGCTCCACGCTTGGTTCGCTTGACATTCTCGATGCCCTTGGAACCTACGACTTCACCGACCTGACAAGGTTCAACTTCACCCTCTGGCGCGTGTTCCCTGACAACGTCGCCATGGAGATCGACTTCGCCATGATGGAGATCTCTGCCGACACCTGCGCCGCAGACTTCGACGGCGACGGCGAGCTGACGCTCTTCGACTTCCTGGCATTCCAGAACGCCTTCGACATGGGCGATCTGGCGGCCGACTTCGACGGCGACGGCAGCCTGACCCTGTTCGACTTCCTGGCATTCCAGAACGCCTTTGGCATGGGCTGCCCCTAGGACGGTCATCTCGTTTTGGGAACCGGCGAAGGGCTCGCGGGACGGATGCGCTCCGGCTCGAGGGCCCTTCGCCATTGCGCTCGCCTCGCTTCGACCGAAAACCGACAGGGGTATCCTCCCAATACCACCGCTGATCCCAGCCCGAAGGAGGAGCCCATGTCCAAAGACCCCGACATCATCGACTACCGCATCATCGGCGACGACATGCAGGCCGTCATCGTCACGCTGGACCCCCAGGAGGCCATGGTGGCCGAGGCCGGGGCGATGATGTACCTCGAGCCCGACATCGAGATGGCCACCCAGCTCTCGATGAAGGAGGGCGGCGGACTGCTCGGCAAGCTCTTCGAGGCCGGCAAGCGGGCGGTGACCGGCGAGTCGTTCTTTATTACCTACTTCCACAACCACGGCGGCCAGCGCCGCGACTGCGCCTTCGCCGCGCCCTATCCCGGCCACGTCGTGCCCATCGAGCTGGGCGAGCACGGCGGCACGCTCATCTGCCAGAAGGACGCCTTCCTGTGCGCCGCCCGCGGCGTGACCGTCGACATCGCCTTCCAGAAGCGTCTGGGCGTGGGCTTCTTCGGCGGCGAGGGCTTCATCATGCAGCGCCTCAGCAGCGACACCGGCCGCGGCCAGGCCTTCCTGCACGCCGGCGGCACGACCCTGGTGAAGGAACTCGCCCCCGGCGAGAAGCTGCGCGTGGACACGGGCTGCCTGGTGGCCCTGGACAGCAGCGTCGACTACACCATCGAGTTCGTCAAGGGCATCAAGAACAAGATCTTCGGCGGCGAGGGGCTCTTCTACGCCAGCCTCACCGGCCCGGGCACCGTGTGGCTCCAGACCCTGCCCTTCAGCCGCCTGGCCGACCGCATCATCGCCGCGGCACCGTCCCAGGGCGGCAAGCGCACGGGCGAGGGCAGCGTGCTGGGCGGTCTGGGGGACATGATCGGGGGGAGCTAGCCCTTGGCAGATGCGCTCGTCTCCCGGCCGCTTCTTGGCCTCTCCATCAGGCTCGACCCCACCACCCCCGACGACGCGTCCGACCTGCTCGCCGCCGCCGGATCGCCCGAGACCTTCCGCTGGTTCAGTAAGGGCCCCGATCCCTTCGATCAGGCGGGCATGGCTCGGCATGTCCAACGCTTGCTGGACAAGCCCGACGTCGAGCCGCTCACGCTCCGGTTGGTCGACAGCGGCCGCGTCATCGGCATGACCAGTTATCTCGAGATCCGCCCGGAGCACCGAGGTTTGGAGATCGGCTGGACGTTCATCGCGCCCGACCAGCGCGGCACAAAGTCCAACCCCGAGATGAAAAGGTTGCTCCTGGCCCACGCGTTCGACACGAGCCTCTTCTCCGCCTGCGGCTTCCACCAGGGCGGGGCAGCGCTACGCGTAGCGCTCAAGACGCATCACGAGAACATCGGCTCGCAACGCGCCATCGAGAAGCTGGGCGCCACCCGCGAGGGCGTGCTGCGCAACCACATCGTCATGCCCGATGGCGGCATCCGCCACACCGTCATGTACAGCATCACGCCCGAGCAGTGGCCTGCGGTCCGCGAGGGGCTCGATCGGCGGTTAGGCTGATCCTGCCCACTCGGAACAAGCCTACTCGCCTCGCTCGCCCGTCCACACCGACAAGAACTCCCGCCCGGTCGAGTTGGTCGTGCCCACCAGCAGGCCATCGCGCAGCATGCCCGCGTGCAGGTACGCGCCCGAACTGTCCATCGTGATGAACGAGAAGTACACCGCGCCCCAGTCGGTGTTCAGGCGAGCCTCGGACACTTCCGACCCGTAGAACGTGCCCGTGAACGTCTTGCCATCGACCGACTCGACCACGAATTGCTCGTAGTACGGCTCGACGTCGGGCGTCGGACGCAGGTCGATCTGCCAGACGCCCACGAGCGATCGGGCTTCAACGGCCGGTGGCGGGGTGACGCCGGCCGGTTCGTCGTCCTGGCGATACTGCGACCCGCCGCCCTGGATCGTCAGCGAGCAGCCCGCGAGGACAAACAACACGCCGAAAGCAACGCCGGCACCGAGCGCAGGAGCAAGGTTTCTGTTGGGGTTCATCCGAGATGCTAGACCCGGCATCCCGGTCGGCCATTGGGCCGTACACTGTGCAACGATCGAGGCCGCCCCGCGGTATACCCCGCAGACCGTCCCGCAAGCCGCTTGGAGCCCTTCAGATGACCGAACCCACCCTGTGCCGCACGAACGACACGCGCCCCACCACCTCCTGGGTTGCCCGCGGCGGAGCCCTGGCGTTGCTGCTGGTGGCCTGCGGCACGGTGATGCTGGCCTTGCCCGCCGAGGCCCTGGCCCAGAGCGCCGAACGTCTACGCCCGCCCGCGCCGCAGCAGCCGGCCGACCCGCCGGTGGTCCGCAACCTGATGGTGGCGGCCCTGGTGGTGGCCAGCATCGTGGCGGCCTCGCTCATCCCCGCCAAGCGCGGCCACCAGGACTAAGGCCCCCCTCGCCCGACGAGCCGAGCCCAAGCACGGCGGCCGAACACCGGGCCGCCATCCGAGCCCACCCCACTTTCGGAGATGGTCCATGGATAACGACCTCCCACGCCCCGCACGCTCGGCCCGGCTGGCCGACCCGCGGGTCGCGCTGATCGCGCTCAACGCCGCCCTGCTGCTGGCTCTGGGCGCCGTCACCCTGGCCCCCAGCGCCACCGCCCAGCAGGCCCAACGCCCGCGCGGCGAGTACATGGTGCTCGGCGGGCAGATGACCGGCTCGCCCACCAACGCCGTCCACGTGATCGACACCTCCAATCAGGAGATGATCACGCTGCGGTGGAACCAGTCGAGCAAGTCCTTCGAGGGCCTGGGCTACCGCAACCTGCGCCTCGACGCGCAGAGCAACCAGGGAGGTGGCCGATGAACCAGAGCACCAACCAACATCGTGATCGTTCCCGGCCCCACCGCGGCACCTTTCCGCTGCTGGCCAGCGCGCTGGTGCTGCTCGGCCTCGTCGTCGTGCAGGCCGGACGCAGCGGCGAGAGCTCTCCGGTCGCCCCGGCCTCGGCCTTGGCCGAGATGGCGGCGGTCGGCGGCGGATACGCAGCCATGACCACGCAGGGCCAGAGCAGCAGCGAAGAGTTGCTGTACGTGCTCGACCAGCGGGCCGAGCGGCTGATGGTCTACCGCGTCGAGAACCAGCGCGACGTGGTGCTCCAACGCACCGAAGACCTGGCCCGCGTCTTCGCCCAGGCCCGCGCGGCCGCCGGCGGCGGAAGGTAATCGCGCCGCGTCATGCCCATCGTCCCCCTGCCCCAGTTCGAGCAAGACCTCGCCGAGTACACCGAGGAGCAGGATCGCCTGGCGCGCGAGCGGCTCACGCCGCCCAAGACGGTCGTGTGCCGCTTCGGCGCCATGAAGCTCATCGGCGAGTTCCGCTACGCCCTGGACGTCACGCCCGGCTGCGGCAGCAAGCTCATCGTCCGCACCTTCCGCGGCACCGAGATGGGCGAGATGCTCACCAGCACCTGCCCCAATAGCGGGTGCGGCAAGAGCATCTCGCGCAAGGAGATGCTCGAGTACATCGACTCCAGCGGCGGCCGCGACTTCCCGTTTTATGACAAGGGCCGCGTGCTCCGTGTCGCCACGCTGGAAGACATGAACCAGCACGCCGCGTGCGAGCAGGCCGCGCACGGGATGAAGCTCCAGGCCCGCAAGGCCGCCGAAGAACTGGGCCTGACCATCCGCGTCGTGCAGGCCGAGCCCATCCTCGGGGGCGAGACGCTGACGTACTACTACCTGGCCGAGCAGAGCGAGGGAGCTATCCCGGGCCAGCCCAAGGAGCAGGGCAACCGCGGTCCGGATCCTCGCCTCCAGGCCGGCAAGCTGCGCGACGCCCTGCAACGGGCCGCGCCCGAGGGAGCCCGCGTCGAGGTCCGCCCCGTGGGCGCTCGCG
Organism: Phycisphaerales bacterium; assembly: GCA_040219675.1. GTDB lineage: Bacteria > Planctomycetota > Phycisphaerae > Phycisphaerales > UBA1924 > JAHCJI01. The sequence goes on from JAVJRZ010000008.1 coordinate 104,568, forward strand.
ATGAGGCCCGCCTCACCGCCGACTACGAGCGTTGCGGCCAGCATTGCTGCTGCAAGAACTTCCTGAAGGTCCTCAAGCCCGTGCCCATGCGCGCCGCCAAGCAGCAGAAGGCGACGCTCGACCCGCTGAAGATCTCCGGCCGCTGCGGGCGGCTCATGTGCTGCCTGCGCTACGAAGACGAGAGCTACCGAGAGCTCGCCGCCCGTTTGCCCCATCGCAAGACGCGCGTGGGCACGCCCGAGGGCGCGGGCCTGGTCATGGACACGCAGATCCTGACCCAACTGGTGCTGGTCAAGCTCGAGTTCGATGGCCGCGAGATCGCCGTCCCGGTCGAGGAGCTGATCGATCCCGCCGAAGCGCCGGATCCCGCCGCCGCGGTGGCCTTGGCGCCGGCCAAGCCCCGCAAGAAGAAGCGGAGCAAGCCCGCCGACCAAGACACGGCGGACGCTTCGGCGTCACCCAGCGAGGCGCCCCCACGCAAGAAGAAGCGGCGTCGCAAGAAGAAGCCCAGCGGCGAAGGCGATGGCTCCGCGCCGATCACGCAGCCAGCAGACGACGCTCCGGCCCGCGGGCCTTCGCAGGCGGAAGCCGACGACGAGGCCCAGGACGATCGCCCCAGGAAGAAACGCCGCCGACGCCGACGCAAGAAGCCCGGCTCTGGTCCCGCTTCCGGGGCCGACGGCCAGTCTTGAACGCCTCGCGGCGCCCGCATGTGATGCCCATCGGCCTCGCCGGGCCGAAATGTACCGACATCCCCGAACAACATGCCCGAAGGCCCGCTTGGCATGCTTGTGGTGCGTCTGCACACACAGGGTGTCCCTAACGTCGGGTTCTGGGGGCGATGCAATCGAGCGCTGATTCAAACGGGATGGATTCAGAGTCGGACGGAGAGGGGCCCAAGCGATGCCACGCAGCGAGTTCGATCCACCACGCTCAAACCGCGGGGGCGCTTTCGGGCACCCCCACCGCCTCGGCATGTCCCGCCTGGGCGCGACGGCCGCGGTGGCAACGGTGTGCCTTGTGGTGGTCGTTGCGCTGGCCGGGCTGGCCTGGCTGCGCAGCGGCAGCGCCGCCGGTGGCGGGCGTGGCGGCGAGACCAGCCCCGCCGCGGTGGAAGTGGCAACCATCGAGGTTGGCCGCCTGGAAGGCCGCCGGGCGTACAGCGCCACGCTGGAGGCCAGGGCCCGGGTCACCATCGCGCCCAAGGTCGCGGGCACCATCGTCAGCTTGCCGGTGGACCTGGGCGACCTCGTAGCGCGAGGCGATGTCATCGCCCGGCTCGATAGCGCCGAGTTCGCCCAGGCGGCCGCGCAGGCCGAAGCCGAGATGGAGGTGGTTCGAGCCCAACTGGCCGAGGCACGCAGCGCCGCCGAGATCGCCGCCCGAGAACTCTCGCGCAGCGAGAGCCTGCACGAGCGAGGCATCGCCAGCGATGCGCAGCTCGACACGGTCCGGGCTCAGGACCTCTCCGCACGCAGCGCCGTCGCGGTCGCCCGGGCCCAGCTCGAGCGCGCCCGGGCCGCGCGAGAGGCCGCCGAGATCCGGCTCGGCTACGCGACCATCCGCGCCGACTGGGACGTCGCAACGGCCAGCGACGACGCCACGCGCGTAATCGCTCGCCGCATGGCCGAAGTCGGCGACACCGTGGGCGCGAACACGCCGATCCTCAGCGTCGTCGAGCTCGACCCCATCCGGGCGGTCTTCTTCGCCACGCAGCGAGACTACGGACGGCTGGCGATCGGCCAGCGCGTGAGCGTTTCCGCCGAGGCGTTTCCAGAGCGATCTTGGCAGGGCGAGATCGCCCGCATCGCGCCGGTGTTCGACGAGGCGTCAAGGCAGGCTCGGATCGAGGTGGTCGTTCCCAACGCCGACCTTGCGCTCAAGCCGGGCATGTTCGTGCGTGCCGAGGTCGTGCTGGACGTCGCCGAGTCCTCAGCCATCATCCCCGAAGCGGCCCTGACCCGCCGCGATGGACGCGATCTGGTGTTCGTGCTCGAGGAAGACGGCAAGAGCGTGCGAGCCCAGCCGGTCACCATCGTCGTCGACGCCGGCGATCGCGTCGCGGTCGAGGCGCCCACCGGCAACCTGCTGCCCGGCTCACGCGTGGTCACGCTCGGCCACCAGCTCATCGGCGACGGCTCATCGGTGGTGGTTCCAGATGCGCCCATGGCCCGGGCCGAATCGGCTTCGATCGAGGCCCAGCCGTCGGCGGATCCGACCACGAGCGAGCCCGCGGCCGCCGGGGGTGGCGCTTGAACCTGCCCGCGTTCAGCGTCCGACGACCGGTCCTGACCACGATGATCACGCTCATCGTGGTGACGCTGGGGCTGGCCAGCCTGCTCCAGCTCCGCATCGACCTGCTGCCCGAGGTGGAGATGCCCACCCTGAGCATCCGCACCGACTACGAGGGCGCGAGCCCCGAGGTCATGGAGCGGCTTGTCAGCGAGATCGTCGAATCGATCGCCGCCACCGTGCCGGGCGTCGAAGAACTGACCAGCACCTCCAGCGAGGGCAACAGCCGGGTCCGCATGACGTTCATGTGGGGCACGGACATCGACGCCGCGGCAACCGACGTTCGCTCGAGGCTGGAGAGCGAGATCGACGAGCTGCCCGACGAGGTCTCTCGCCCGCAGATCCGCAAGTTCGACGTCAACAGCTTCCCCATCATGCTGCTTGGCATCTCCAGCGAGCTCGACCCCATCGAGGTCACCACGCTGCTGGATGAGCGTGTGGCCCACCGCTTCAGTCGAATCCCCGGCGTGGCCCAGCTCGATGTCTGGGGCGGATACAACCGCGAGGTTCGCATCGAGCTCGATCCCGCCCGCGTCCGCGCGCTCGGCCTGCCGCTCAACGACATCCTCCAGGCGCTCCGCGACGCCAACCTCGACCTGCCCGCCGGCACGATCGAGGAAGGCCGCTACGAGGTCACGCTGCGAGCGCCGGCGGAGTTCGGCAGCCTGGCCGACATCGAAGATACGGTCGTCGCGCTGCGAGACGGCGCGCCGGTGACCGTCGGCCAGATCGCCCAGGTCAAGGACACCTACGAGCGGTTGACGCGGATCGTCCGCGTCAACGGCAAGCTCGGCCTGCGCCTGGCCATCCGCAAGCAGGCCGACGCGAACACCGTCGAGGTCTCCAACGCCATCCTCGAAGAGATCGAGCGGGTCAACCGAGACTTCCCGCAGATCACCGTCGTCCCGGTCATCAACCAGGGCAACTTCATCGAACGCAGCATCCGCAACGTCGCCCAGAGCGTGCTCTACGGCGGCGGCCTTGCCGTGCTGGTGCTGCTGTTCTTCCTGCGCAACATCCGTTCGACCGTGGTCATCGCGCTGGCCATCCCGATCTCGGTCGTGGCGACGTTCACGCTTATCTATGGCGGCGGCTTCACGCTCAACCTCATGACCTTGGGCGGCCTGGCACTGGGCGTGGGCATGATGGTCGACAGCTCGATCGTCGTCCTCGAGAACGTCTTCCGACGCAAGCAGGAAGAAGGCGAAGACCCGGCGACCGCTGCCGTCCGTGGTGCGGCCGAGGTCGGCCCGGCGATCGTGGCCAGCACGATCACCACGCTGGTGATCTTCCTTCCGGTGCTGTTCATCCAGGGCGTCAGCGGCGTGCTCTTTGCCGAACTGGCCTACGTCATCGCGTTCTCGTTGATCGCGGCGCTGGTGGTCAGCCTGAGCCTGGTGCCGATGCTGGCCTCGAAGATCCTCAAGCCGGTGGATCGCTCGGAAAAGGCGTCGAGGAGTGTTCTCGATCGCGTCCAGGGTTGGAGCGATCGGGCGTTCGAGTCGCTGGAGGGCCTGTACCGGCGGGCGCTGGAAGTGGTCATGCAGGCACGGCTGGCGACCATGGTCGGCGTCGTCGCGCTGCTGGCAACCAGCATGGCGATGCTGCCCCTCATCGGCCGCGAGTTCATGCCGCCCAGCGACGAGGGCGAGGTCCGCGTCAGCGGCGAGATGGAAGTCGGCACAAGGCTGGACATCGTCGACGCGCAAACCCGGCTCATCGAAGCCATCGTGCTCGAAGCCGTGCCCGAGAAGGTCGCCTGGGTCACCAGCGTCGGCGCGAGCGGGTGGAACCCCAGCGACGGCGCCACCGGCGACATCCGCCTCTCGCTGGTGCCCGCGACCGAACGCGCGCGATCGAACAGCGAGGTCGCCCAGGACCTGCGCGAGCGGCTCGAAGGGCAGATTCCGGGCATGACCATCCGAACGCGGGCGCCCCAGGGCCAGTTCCTGCTCGACCGCATCCTCGGCGGCGACCAGGGCCTGACCGTCGAGGTCCGCGGTTTCGATCTGGAGACCCTCAACCTCCTGACCGAACGAGCCATGGAGACCATGGCGCAGATCCCGGGCATCGAGAACCTCAACAGCAACGCATCCGTGGGCGCGCCCCAGCAGAAGCTCCGCATCGATCGCGCGATGGCCGCCGACCTGGGCGTCAGCGTCCGAGACATCGCCCAGGCCATCGAGACGGCCATCGCCGGCAGCCAGGCCGGGGAGTATCGGCCGCAGGGGCAGTCGTACCGCATCCTGGTGCAACTGGCCGACGCGCAGCGGCTGAACGTCGACGAGGTGCTGGACATGACCGTGCGCAGCGCCTCGGGCGAGGCGGTCGCGCTGCGGAACCTGGTCAGCGCCGAGCCCGGCCGGGGCCCGACCGTGATCGAACGCAAGGACCAGCAGCGTCTGCTGGAGATCACCGCGGACGTTGTGGGCCGCGACCTGGGCGCCGTGGCCGCCGACGTCGAGGCCGCCCTCGCCCGGATCGCACGCCCCACGGGCTACGACTTCGTGCTGGCGGGCAACGTCGAGGAGCAGCGCGAGAGCGCTCGCCAGCTCGGCATCGCCATGGTCCTGGCGCTCGTGCTCGTGTACATGGTGCTGGCCAGCCAGTACGAGAGCCTGCGTGATCCGATCATCGTCATGCTGGCCGTGCCGCTGGCGGTCATCGGCGTGGTGATCATGCTGCTGGCGACCAACACGACGCTCAACGTCCAGAGCTACATCGGCTGCATCATGCTCGGCGGCATCGTGGTCAACAACGCCATCCTGCTGGTCGACCAGGCCGGCCGGCTGCGCAAGGGCGGCATGGGCACGCGGGCTGCGGCGATGGAAGCCGGACGCCGGCGCCTGCGGCCCATCCTGATGACCTCGCTGACCACCATCCTGGGCCTGACCCCGCTGGCCCTGGGCATCGGCGAGGGCGCCGACGCCCAGGCGCCCCTCGCCCGAGCCGTCATCGGTGGCCTCATCAGCTCGATGCTCACCACGCTCGTGGTGGTGCCCGCGGCCTACACGCTGCTGCACTCCGACGCCCCAGACAACCCCTTCCAGCCCGGGAACGAATCTTGAACAGGCTCGGCGTCGCATGCTGCATCGTGCTCATCGGCCTGGCCGGCTGCGCGCAGACCGCCATCGATGCCTTTGAGCCTGATTGGGGCGAAGAGCTCGATCGCGAGCGACAGCGATTCAGGCCCACGCCCACCCCGGCGTTCTCGGTCGACCGCGAGCCCGTCGATCCGTCCCCCACCATCGACGAAACCGGCCCTCTGGAAGTCAGCCTCGAGCGAACGGTCATGCTCGCGCTGGCTCGAAACCCGGACCTGCGCGTCGCCGAGCTGAACCCCGCGATCGCCGGCGCGTTCGAGCTGGTCGAACGCGGCGTGTTCGATCCCGAAGCCTTCGCCAGCGCCAGCCTGGGCACGGAAGAGTCCGTCGAAACCGCACGCTCGACCGGCGAGCAGTTCGCCGTGCGTGGCGATACCCGGGACTTCGAAGCCGGCGTGCGGCAGACGCTGCCCAGCGGCACCGATGTGGAACTGAGCGTCAGCCAGGAACGCAGCGCGTCGAACCGCGCACCGACGCAGGAGTCGGCGCGGGTTGGCCTGACCGTTACCCAGTCGCTCCTGCGCGGGTTCGGGCCCGCGGCCAATCTCGCGCGCGTCCGCCAGGCCGAGCTGGAGACGCAGGCGAGCCGGTACGAGCTGCGCGGCTTCACCGAGGCGCTGGTGGCCGATGCCGAGCGGGCCTACTGGCGCTTCGTCCTCGCCGGGCGAGAGATCGCCATCTTCGAGCGATCCCTCGAACTGGCCCGCGCCCAGGCCGACGAGGCCAGGCAGCGCGTCGAGGTCGGCGTGCTCCCCTCCAGCGAACTGGCGGCATTCGAGGTCGAGGTTGCGATTCGCGAGCAGGCCTTGATCGATGCGCGAGCCCAGGAGCGCGCGGCGCGGCTGGAACTGCTGCGGCTCGTCGGCGCGATGCGGCCGACGAGCGCCCTCCAGCTCGATCGCCAGGTCATCGCCACCACCATGCCCGAAGCCGATTCCCTGATCATCGACGACGTGTCCGAACGCATCGAGCTGGCCCGACTGATCCGGCCGGACCTGGCAGAATCGCGGCTTCGGCTGGAGCAGAACCGCCTGGAGGTCATCGCCACCCGTCGCGGCCTGCTGCCAAGGCTGGACGTCTTCGTCGCGCTGGGCAAGACGGGCTTTGCCGACAGCTTTGGTGAGTCGATCGACAATCTCAGCGACAGCACGTTCGACGCCACCGTCGGCGTGACGTTCTCGCAGTCGCTTGGGCGGTTGGCGGCGCGAGGCGAGCAGCGGGCAGCGCTCGCCAGCCGGCAGCAGGCGGCCGCGGCCATCGCGAACCTCGAGCAGCTCGTGGCCTTCGACGTGCGCGTGGCGATCAACGAGCTGGAACGGGCCCGCCAGCAGATCGATGCCAGCCGAACGACGCGCTTATTGCAGGAACGCACGGCGCAGGCCGAGCGCGAGCGATTCGAGGCCGGCGCGAGCACCTCATTGCTGGTGGCCCAGGCCCAGCGCGACCTGCTGGAGGCCGAGATCGCCGAGGTGGCCACCGTCATCGAGTATCGGTTCGCCCTGATCGACCTGTACCTGGCCGAGGGGAGCCTGCTCGAGCGTCGCGGCATTGATATCGATGCCGGCCTGGACGACCCGATCGCAGCCGGGCGCTAGGCTGGGCCATGTTCGAGCTCCGCGGCGTGTCGAAGTCGTTTGGGACCACCCGCGTCCTGGACGGTGTCGATCTGACGATCCAGCCACGGACAACGGTCGCGCTCATCGGCCCGAGCGGGTGCGGCAAGTCCACGCTTTTGCGCCTGATGAACGGCCTGCTTACGCCCGACGCGGGCTCGGTCCTGTTCGATGGCAAGGAACTTTCGCCCGACGTGCTGACCGCGGCCCGCCGGCGCATCGGCTACGTCGTGCAGGAGGGCGGGCTGTTTGCGCACCTGAGCGCCATGCGCAACGTCACGCTGCTCGGGCGCAGGCTGGGCTGGAGCGCGAGCCGGGCTCGAGAACGGGCCCACGATCTGGCCGACATGGCCCAGTTGGATCACGACCTCCTCGGCCGCTTGCCGCACGAGCTTTCGGGCGGGCAGCGGCAGCGCGTGGCGCTCATGCGCGCCCTGGCCAACGACCCCGAAGCGCTACTGCTCGATGAGCCGCTCGGCGCGCTGGACCCCATGGTCCGAGCCGACCTCCAGGACGAGCTTCGGGAGATCTTCGACCGCCTCGACAAGACGGTCGTGCTCGTCACCCACGACCTCGCCGAGGCGCAGCACCTGGCCAGCCGCGTAGTGCTGCTGCACGAGGGCGCGATCGCGCAGGACGGCCCGCACGAATCACTGCTCCGCGAGCCGGCCAGCGACTTCGTTCGCCGATTCGTGAACGCCCAGCGCCGCCTGCACGGGCTCGAGGGCGCGGCATCATGAAGCCGGCGATCCTGATCTTCCTTTTCGTGCTGGCCAGCGCCGCGATAGGGCAGGACACCCCGACGCTCCGGGTGGGCTCCAAGAGCTTCACCGAGTCGGTGCTGCTGGGCGAACTCCTCCGCGAGCGCGCCGAGCGCGAGGGCCTCTCGGTCGAGCACAAGGCCTCGCTCCACGGCACGCGGCTGGTCTTCGAGGCCGTCCGATCCGGAGCCATCGACGCCTATCCCGAATACACCGGGACGCTGCTGCGCGAGATCTTCGCCGATCGCGGTTTGTCCACGGACGATGAACTCCGGGCCGCGCTCGCCGAGATCAGCCTGGCGATGAGCGAGCCCATCGGCTTCAACAACACCTACGCCATCGGCGTTCTGCCCGAGACCGCCGAACGAGTCGATCTGGACACCATCAGCGACCTGCGGAACGCCCCAGACCTGCGCATGGGCTTCACCAACGAGTTCATCGAGCGCAACGACGGCTGGCGCGCCCTCCGCGATGCCTACGACCTGCCCCAAAAGGACATCCGCGGCATCGACCATGACCTGGGCTATCGCGCCCTGGCCAGCGGCGCGATCGATGCCAAGGAGGTCTACACCACCGACGCCAAGATCGAGAGCATGGGCCTTGCCGTGCTCGAGGACGACCTCGGCCACTTCCCGCGGTACGACGCCGTCTGGATCTACCGGGCCGACCTTCCCGAGCGCATCCCGCAAGCCATGCTCGCGATCGAGTCTCTCATAGGCGTGCTCGACGAGAGCGCCATGTCAGGCCTGAACGCGCAGGTCGAGATCGATGGCAGGACCGAGGCGGAAGTCGCCCGGAACTTCTTGAGCGCAGCAGGCGCCACGCAAGGCAGCCTGGGAACGGGCGAGCGAGTCCGACGCGCGCTCGCGGCCATCCCCAAGACCACCCGCGAACACGCCCTGCTGGTGGGTGTCTCCATGCTGCTGGCCATCTGCATCGCGGTGCCGCTCGGCGTGCTGGCGGCGCGATCGCGCCGCTTCGAGCAGGTCGTGCTGGGAGGCAGCGGTATCCTCCAGACCATCCCAAGCCTCGCGCTGCTGGCGTTGCTCGTGAGCGTCCTGGCGATCACCGGGCCCGTGCCCACCATCCTGGCGCTCTTCGTCTATTCGCTGCTGCCCATCGTGCGCAACACCCACACCGGCCTCACGCAGATCCCACAGGCCGTGAAGGACTCGGCGCAGTCACTAGGACTGCCGCGTGGCCGGATGCTGCTCGACGTGGAACTCCCGCTGGCACTCCCGGCCATCTTCGCCGGTATCAAGACGGCGGTGGTCATCAACGTCGGCACGGCAACCCTGGGAGGGTTTATCGCCGCGGGCGGCTACGGCGATCCGATCCTCGCGGGCATCCGGCGCGTGGACACTGTGCTCATCCTGTCCGGACTCGTGCCCGCAGCGCTCATGGCCGTGCTGCTGACGCTGGCGCTGGATGGCCTGGAACGGCTCACATCGCCCTTGAGTAAACGTCGCCACTCGCGAACGTAAGAGCCCGGTGAGATTCCACGTTTACCGCGATGTTTCCGGGGTTTTCCGCAGTACCAAGAATTCATCCCCAACGAAGTGATCCCACCCGAAGAACGGGCTAACCTGTGTCGAGACCGCAACGCCCAACGTGAAAGGGAAGGGCGCCATGGCCATCAGCATCACCGGAGCACCGTCCGCCGCTGCGTCCATCGCAGAGCGTTATGAGGCCGTCCGCTCGACGACCGACGCGCTCCGCAGCCCCTTGTCACCCGAAGACTGCGTCGTCCAGTCGATGACCGACGCCAGCCCGGCGAAGTGGCATCTGGCCCACACAACGTGGTTCTTCGAGGAGTTCGTGCTCTCGCGATTCGATCGGGCGCCCCGCTTCGACAATCGCTTCGCGTTTCTCTTCAACAGCTACTACACGCAGGTCGGGCAACGCCAGCCGCGCAATGCCCGGGGCTTGATGACCCGGCCGGGCCTGGAGACCGTTCTGGAGTATCGCCAGCACGTCGACGAACGGATGGTCGCCCTGCTTTCGAGTGCCGATCTCGACGGCGAGGCCTGCCGCATCACCGAGATCGGCCTCAACCACGAACAGCAGCACCAGGAGTTGCTGCTGACCGACATCCGCCACGCGCTCTGGTGCGGTGCGGCGTGCGAGGCCTACGACCCACGGCCGCATGCAACACCCGATGCCGGTTTGACGCGCGAGGACGCCTGGGTCGAGTTCGAGGGCGGGCTGCTCTGGGTGGGCTGCGACGGCCCGGGCTTCTGCTACGACAACGAGCAGCCGGCGCACAAGGTCTATCTGCGCCCCTTCGCGCTCGCGAGCGAGCCCGTCACCTGCCAGCAGTACCTCGACTTCATGCGCGACGGCGGGTACCAGCAGGAGCATCTGTGGCTCGACGAGGGCGCCACCGCGGTGAAGCGCGAGGGCTGGCGCGCCCCCATGTACTGGAGCGAATCCTCGGGGCGATGGCGCGTCTCGACCATGCACGGCGAGCGCGATATCGATCCGGATGAGCCAGTCTGCAATCTGAGCTTCTTCGAGGCCGAGGCCTATGCCCGCTGGGCCGGCGCCCGCCTGCCGACCGAGTTCGAGTGGGAAGCCGCTTGCCTGCGGGATCTCGAACGCGCCGGCGCCACATGGCAGGACGCCCTGAAGGACGCCCAACTGCTCGAGCACAACCACTTCCACCCCAAGCGCGTGCCCAATAGCCCCGGACAGTTGCGCGGCATGATCGGAGGCGCATGGGAGTGGACGCGCAGCGGCTATGACCCATATCCCGGCTATGCCGCCGAAGCCGGAGCGCTGGGCGAATACAACGGCAAGTTCATGAGCAGCCAGTACGTCCTGCGTGGCGGCTCGTGCGCGACATCGGCCAGCCACATCCGGCCCACGTATCGCAACTTCTTTCACCCCGACAAACGATGGCAGTTCTCCGGGCTGCGCCTCGCAAAGGACTCGGTTTGACACATCCCGCCGAAGCAGACATCGAACGCCACGCCGTGGTTCTTGAGTACGCCGACAGCGACGCTGGAGGCGACGATAACGAGGCGATCGGCAGAGAGCAGGAACTGGCCGCGTTCCGCGTCGACGCCGTCGCGGGCCTCTCGAAGCCGCAGAAGTCGATCCCCAGCAAGTATCTGTACGACACGGCGGGCGCCCGCTTGTTCGAGCAGATTACCGAGCAGCCCGAATACTACCCCACGAAGACCGAGATCGCCCTGCTTCGAGCCCACGCCGGCGAGATCGCCGAACTGATCGGGCCGGGCGCCACGATCGTCGAGCCTGGCAGCGGCGCCGGCGAGAAGGTCGAGATCCTGCTGAACGCGATGCGCGAGCCCCGCGCGATGGTGCCCCTGGACATCGCGCGTGAGCAGCTCCGACGCGTCGCACGCACCCTGGCCGCCCGGCACCCGCACCTGCAGATCGTGCCCCTGTGGGCCGACTTCACGCACGCCTTCGACATCCCCGAGAAGGTCGCCCGGTTGCACCCCAGGCTGGTGTTCTTCCCCGGATCGACCATGGGCAACTTCCTGCCCGACGTGCAGCGGCAGCTCTTGGGCGCGCTGGCGAAGCTCGCCGGCGAGGACGGCTCGCTCCTGATCGGCTTCGATCGGATCAAGGACGAGTCGGTACTCCTGCCCGCCTACGACGACGCCGCCGGCGTGACGCGCGCCTTCGAGATGAACATCCTCGAGCGGCTGCAACGCGAGGCGGGCGCGAAGCTCGACCCCCACCACTTCCGCTACGAAGCCCGCTGGAACGCCAAGGACGCGTGCGTCGAGATGCACCTGGTCGCCCGGCAAGAGACCCAGATCGGCATCGACGAGCATCGCTTCGGCTTCGCCGCCGGCGAGAGCATCTGGAACGAGAGCAGCCACAAGTACGACGACGGCCGCATCGCCGACCTCGCCGCCAGCGCAGGGCTGGTCGTCAGCAAGCTTTGGACCGACGACAAGAACTGGTTCTCGCTCGCCCTGCTCAGGCCGGCCCCCTGACGCCAGCACCTCGCGTTGCCGGAAACAACCCGACTCGATGACCCGGATCGCGCAAGGACCGGGCAGGGGTCCCTCCCTACCCTCCGCCCATGGCGGATCCCCAGAGCACGTCTGCGACCAAGCCGCGTGGCAAGCCCGAATCGCCCGAGGCGGCCAGGTTCTCCATTCGCGAGACCTTCAGCAGCATCATCATCGCCTTTGCCATGGCGTTCATATTCCGGGCGTTCGTGATCGAGGCGTTCGTGATCCCCACCGGGTCGATGGCCCCGACCCTGCTGGGCCAGCACATGGAGTTCGTCAGCGACCAGACCGGCGCACGGTGGCAGGTCGGGCCCTGGACCGATGGTTCGCAGGCCGCACCGCGGGTGACCGTGACCGACCCCATGACCACGAGCGACCCGGTGCGGCTGCTCGAGTCGGGCGCTACCACGGCGCGCCTGCCGGCGTATCGCATCGAGGAGCAGGTCGAGCGACTGCGCGCGGGCGATCGCATCCTCGTGCTGAAGTACCTCCCGTTCATCTTCGAGCCCAAGCGCTACGACGTCGTGGTCTTCAAGAACCCCACCGACCCTACCCAGAACTACATCAAGCGGCTCACCGGCCTGCCGGGCGAGCAACTGGCCATCGTCGACGGGGACATCTTCACCAGGCCGACCGACAGCCCACCCACGCCCGCCGAACTCGACCAGCCCGGCGGGACCTGGGCCGCCGACGGCTGGAGCATCGCCCGAAAGACCGAGGAAGCCCAGCGAGCCGTCTGGATGCCCGTGCACGACACGGCTCGCGCGCCGATCGATCCGGTGCGCGATGGATTCACCTGGTACAGCGCGCCGTGGAAGCCCCTTGGCGAAGACGGCGCCACGCTCCCCGGCTGGCAGGGCCTGGACACCCACAGCCCCGAGCACACCCTGCCCGGCCCAACGCGACTCCAGTGGGACAGCGAACTCTGGCCCATCGTCGACTACTACCCGTACAACGAACGCTATCGCGTCGGCGGCGGGCTGCGGCCGATGATGCCGCCCACATACGGCGTCGGCGACGTGCGGCTTCGCACGGGCGTCGAGCCTGTCGGCCAGGATCTGCCGCGATTGGCCCTGACCATCGAGACGCGTGAGCACCAGTTCCGAGCCGTCGTCGAGGGTGGTGCCGCCAGCATCGAGATGCGCCCCACCAACGCGCTGGAGGGTGCAGCATGGACCACGCTGGCCAGCGAGTCGGCTCCCACGCTCAGGGCTGGAGCGGTCACCGAGGTCGAGTTCTGGCACGCCGACCAGGCGCTCTGGCTCTTCGTGGGCGGCCGTCGCGTCGCGTACGCCGAGTACAACTGGGGCCCCATCGAACGCTACGAGTTGGCCACGCGTCAGCCGCTGGACGCCCAGGCGCCCATCATCGCCGCCCCCAACGCGTACCAGCCCGCTCAGCCCGCGATCGAGCTCACCGGCGCCGCCCGGCTGCACCGCCTCGGGCTGGATAGGGATCTCTACTACCAGACGACCCGGGGCGGCCCAATGAGCCAGTTGCCGGTTCGGGGCAGCCACCCGACACTCGATCTGGCCGTCCTTGGCCAAAGCCATTACTTCGTGTGCGGCGACAACTCGGCCAGCAGCCAGGACAGCCGCCTGCTGGACGACGCCAGCCCCTGGGTCCAGCCCCTCGGAGCGCCCGCGGGCATCGTTCCGGGAGAGCTGCTGCTGGGCCGGGCCTTCTTCGTGTACTTCCCGGCCGTCGAGCGACGCGGCCCGGTTCCGGTTCCCGGCTTCGGTCGGCTCCGTTTCATCTGGTAAGGCGCGGGCCGCCATGGCCGGACTGGGCGTCGCCAGATTACCCAGCTTATCACTATATCAAGAGTTCGCAAAACCCCCCAAAACGCACGGAAATCCGGGCTGAGTTTGGTCTACGCTTCGCCTGAACGACCTCGTGGATTGGCCGTCACGCTCCGGCGAGCGGCCATGAAGAGGCCTCAACCCCCCGACTGGCGGAGGAGCCTGCCGGGGGGTTTTTGCGTTCGTTCCTACCCCGATTCCCACCGAGGGGCATCGAAGCCAAGTCGGGCTGTCGCTTGCTGTCGGCATCCGGGGCTCTCCGGTGTCGGAACGCAGATCGAAACCCGCCGGCGAAGTTGGCTCCAGTTGCCCCCCGTAGCGTTCCGATAGGCTTGGTATGAGCGTTGTCGCGCCCGAGCCCAATGATCTGCTAGCCCACCTCCGGGCCCGCGACACGTCGTATGGGCGGAAAACGGAGCGATCTGCCATGTCCGCGCTGCCCAGCAATCCCCAAGACGACAAGGCCGATCTGCGGCAGCGCATGCGGCACGCGATGGAGACGCTGCCCGCCGATCAGACCCGATCCAAGGCGGCCGCCCTGGCCGAGCGGGCCCTGGCCTGGCAACCGCTGGCGCGGGCCCGGCGGGTCATGGTCTACCTGTCCATGTCGGGAGAGGCGGGCACCGGGGAGCTCATCGCTCGACTCCTGGAGGCCGAGGTCGAAGTCGCCGCCCCCCGCATCGACTGGGACACGCGCACGATCTCGCCCGCCCAGATCCGTGATCCGCTCGCCGACGTCGTCGAAGGCAGGCTCAGCGTGCCCGAGCCGGCGCCCCACGCACCGGGCCTGGAGATCGGGTCCATCGATGTCGTCCTGGTGCCCGGGCTCGCGTTCGACTTGCGCGGCTTCCGGCTCGGCCGGGGCGCCGGGTTTTACGATCGGTTCCTCGCCGACAAGCGCCGCCGGGGGCTGTCGCTTGGCTACGGGTTCGAGGCCCAGATCGCCGGCCGCGTGCCGACCGAGCCGCACGACGCCCGTCTGGACGCGCTGGTCACCGAACGGCGGCTGCTGGAAATCAACGGGCCGCGCATCGCGGAGGTGCTCGAGGCCGAAACCCGCTCGCAAGGCGGCTAGGCTGGAGCAGCACGAACGGATTCGACACGTGCAGGGCCGCGCCGCCCTGATAGGACGCATGGAGGTCGCATGTCGCTGCCATCTCAAGGTGGGATCGGGTTTGGCGGGGCCACGCGTGGTCGCCGCCGCCGTGGTCGTGGTGGTCCTCGGAAGATTCTCGCCGGTGTGATCGTGCTCGCGATCGTCGGCGGGGTGGTGTGGGCGGTGTTGCCAGGCGGCGAACCGGACGCCGAGAGCGAGGCCACGGGCGCCGGCTCTTCCGCGACGCTGGCCCAGGCAACACCCGTGGTGCCCAGGACTGCGCCCGATGGCGCCCGACGCTCGGGGCAGCCGGTGGCGCCCGGTGGCGAGGCAGACCGGACGGAGGACCGCCAAACGCTGCTGGCCAGCCAGACACCCAGCGAGCCCCTCACCCGGCCCGAGCTCCAGCCGCAGATGCGGACCGTCGCCCAGCCCCAGCAGCAGACGCCCGAGCGGCCGGCGGAGCAGCGCCCCAGCGTGCTTGCCACCCCCGCCGCCACCGAGGCGGATCGGTTCGCAGGCCAGGAGCCCAGCGCCGCGATCGCGACGCTTGTCCAGCGTGCCGAGGAGGCCCTGAAGGCCAACGACCCCGTCGCCGCCCGAGAGCACTACAACCGGGCCCTGCTCAGCGAGCGTGCGACCGAGAGCGATCGGGCCAGCATCCGCCAGCAGATGGCCGCGCTCAACGAAGACCTGATGTTCTCGCCGCGGGTCTACCCGGACGACCCGTTCGCCACCGTCTACGAGGTGCAGAGCGGCGACTCGCTGTCCCGCATCGCCCAGCGCGAGGGCGTGGCCGCCGAGTGGCGTTTGATCCAGCGGGTGAACCGGCTGAGCAATCCCAGCGGCATCTACGTGGGCCAGAAGCTCAAGCTCCTCCGCGGGCCGTTCCACGCCGTGGTGAGCAAGTCGGCCTTCAGGATGGACGTCTACGTCGGCCCGCCCGGCGACGTCGACCAGTGGGTCTACGTTCGCTCCTTCACCGTCGGTCTGGGCGAGTATGACGGCACCCCGCTGGGCGTCTTCACCGTCCGGCGGCACAGCAAGCTCATCAACCCCTTCTGGCGAAACCCGCGGACCGGCGAGGAGTTTGCGGCCGACGACCCCGAGAACCCCATCGGCGAGCACTGGATCGGGCTGCGAGGCCTCGGCCAGGCCGAGACCTACAGCGGCTACGGGATCCACGGCACCATCGAGCCCGAGAGCATCGGCCGGGAGATGTCCATGGGCTGCGTCCGCATGCTGCCCGACGATGTCGCGCTGGTCTATGAACTGCTCAGCGAGAGCATCAGCGAGGTCCACATCGTCGAGTAGCGGGCGGCCTGATCCGACCATCTGAATCGCTTAGCGAGGCCCGGGCACAAGCCCGGGCTTTGTGCTTGAAAAGGGAGCCCAAGACCGAGCACCAATCCGGCCTGGCGAGCGATTCGATCCTACAATTCGGATCAGCATTTTCGGGGTCCTTCCGGGCATTCCGGAGCCCCGGCTACGCCGTGAGGATCTATGGCCAAAGACGACGCCGCCACCCCCGATGCCACCACCAGCGACGCCCCGAAGAAGGGCGATTACGGGGCCGCGCAGATCAGCGTGCTCGAGGGTCTCGAAGCCGTCCGCAAGCGACCGGGCATGTACATCGGCGGCACGGGCGTGGGCGCGTTGCACCACCTGGTTTACGAGGTGGTCGACAACTCGATCGACGAGGCCATGGCCGGCTACGCGACGCTGGTCCAAGTCACCATCCAGGCGGATGGCTCGATCCGCGTGGTCGACGATGGCCGCGGCATCCCCGTCGACCCGGTCAAGAACGACGATCCGGCGCTGAACGGCAAGAGCGCCGTTGAGGTCGTCATGACCAAGCTGCACGCCGGCGGCAAGTTCGGCCAGGAAGGCAGCGCGTACAAGGTCTCGGGCGGGCTACACGGCGTGGGCGTGAGCTGCGTGAACGCGCTGTCGAGCCTGCTGGAGGTCGAGGTCTACCGCGACGGCAAGGTGCACGCGATGGCCTTCTCGCGCGGACACGTCTCCCAGCCGTTGCGCATCGTGGGCGACGTGCCCGAGAACAGTTCTCGCAAGCGCGGCACGAGCGTCACGTTCATGCCCGATGCCGAGGTCTTTCCGGTCACCGAGTTCAGCTACGACACGCTGGCCAACCGCCTGCGCGAGCTCAGCTTCCTGAACCCGGGCGTGGCGATCCGTTTGCGCGACGAACGCGTCGACGCCGACGGCAAGCCGCGCGACGAGACCTTCAAGGCCCAAGAGGGCCTGCTGGCGTACGTGCAGCACCTGATGAGCGGCAAGACCGCCGTGTGCGTGCCCATCCACATCCGCAAGGAGGATGAGGAACGCTCGATGGTGTGCGAGGTCGCCTTGCAGTACCACGACGGGTACAACGAGACGCTGCTGACCTTTGCCAACAACATCAACAACGTCGATGGCGGCACCCACGCCCAGGGCTTCAAGGTCGCCCTGACGCGCACGCTGAACAACTACGCCCGCAAGGCCGGCATCATCCGCGAGAAGGACCCGGTGCCCAGCGGCGACGACCTGCGCGAGGGGCTGATCTCGATCATCTCGGTGAAGCTGCCCGACCCGGCCTTCAACAACCAGCCCAAGGAGAAGCTGCTCAACCCCGAGATCGAGCCCTTCGTCGCCCAGGCCGTCAGCGACGCACTGGGAACCTGGCTCGAAGAGCACCCCGCCGAGGCCAAGCGGGTGTGCATGAAGGGCATCCTGGCGGCCCAGGCACGCGAAGCGGCCCGCAAGGCCCGCGAGTTGACCCGCCGCAAGAGCGCGCTCGACTCGGGCTCCATGCCCCACAAGCTCAGCGACTGCAAGACCAAGGACGTGGAGCGGAGCGAGCTGTACCTGGTCGAGGGCGACTCGGCCGGTGGCAGCGCCAAGCAGTGCCGCGATGTCGAAACCCAGGCCGTGCTGCCGCTCAAGGGCAAGATCCTCAACGTCGAGAAGGCGCGCATCGACAAGGTTCTGGGCTTCGAGGAAATCCGCACGATGGTCGCCGCCCTCAAGTGCGGCATCGGGCCCGACTTCGACCACAGCAAGCTGCGCTACGGCAAGGTCGTCATCATGACCGACGCCGACGTGGACGGAAGCCACATCCGCACGCTGCTGCTCACGTTCTTCTTCCGGCAGATGCCCGAGCTGATCCGCCGGGGCCGGGTGTTCGTCGCGCAGCCGCCGCTCTACCAGGTCTCGCGGGGCAAGCAGCACCGCTACGTCATCAACGAGCGCGAGCTCAGCGCGATGCTCACCGATGAGGCGATCCACAACGCGGCCCTGGTCGTCCGAAAGCCCTACGACGAGGACGATCTGCCACCCAGCGGCGAGCCGCCCATCGAGCGCCGCATCGAGGGGGACGGCGTGGTCAAGGCCGTGCGCCTGCTTGAGCGGCTGGCCGAGCTGAGCATCGTCGCCGAACGCCGCGGGGTGAAGTTCATCGATCTGATCGCCTCGCGCCACCAGGCCGCCCCGGGCGAGGGCGGGCTGCCCACCCACCGCGTGGCCTGGCGTGGCGGTGCGGCGTGGGCCTGGAGCGAGGAGGAAGCCCTCGGCCTCGTCGAGAAGCACAGCCTCCGGCTCCAGGAGAGCGCCGATCCCCAGAACGGGGGGGGCACAGCGAGCAATGGCGCCGCTCCGGCGCAGCCAGCCGAGTCCGAGACGCCGTTGGAAGAGAAGCCCATCGCGACCATTCGCGAGCTGCACGAGAATCGCGAACTCGACGCCATCTTCAACCAGCTGGGCGAACTCGGCCTGGACATCGCCGACTGGGACCTGCGGCAGGAAGAGGCCGTCACCGGCGAGAAGCTACCCGCACGATTCGCGTGGGAGGTCCGCCAGGCCCCCAAGGGCGATCGCGACGAAGAGGGCGCCAAGGTCCGAGTCGCCGAGGCGGCCAACCTGGCCTCGATCGTGCCCACGTTGCACGATATCGGACGCAAGGGCATCGATGTCAAGCGCTTCAAGGGCCTGGGCGAGATGGACGCCGAGCAGCTCTGGGAGACCACGATGGACCCCAGCGTGCGGACGCTCATGCGCGTGACGATGGACCAGGCCGCCAAAGCCGAGACGCTGTTCACGACGCTGATGGGCGAGCAGGTCGAGCCCCGGCGCAAGTTCATCGAAGAGCACGCGCTCGAGGCCAAGAACCTCGACGTCTAGCGACCCGCGCAACCTCTTCCGATAACCCCGTCTTTCTGACCCGTGGTTGTCAGCGTGACGCAAGCTGCGCGACCGGCCGGCCGATGTCTCCGTAGAGAACGGGGAGATTGTGCATGGGCTGGGACGCGGCAAAGAACAACCAGGACAACACGCTCCACCTCTCGTCGGATCGGCTCAGCGTGCTGATGGACGAGCTCGATCAGGCCAACGCGGCCTCCAGCGTGCGGCGCAAGCACACGCGCATGGAGTATCGCCGCCACGCCGTCCAGGTCGAGGTGTATCAGCCCAGCGGCGGGAGCGTGAGCTTCTTCGTGGCCTGCCGGAACCTCTCGAGGGGCGGGATGAGCGTGCTGCACAGCTCGTACATGCACATCAGAACGAAGTGCCGTGTACAACTCCGGCATCGCGAGCACGGCGAACAGTGGATCACCGCCGAGGTGGTCCAGTGTCGGCACGTGAGCGGCAAGGTCCATGACGTCGGGCTGAAGTTCACCAGGGAGATCGACGTCAACGACTACGCGCGGATCGACCCGCTGGACGAGAGCTTCTCGCTCGAGAGTGTCGAGCCTCAGAAGCTGAGTGGTCGCATCCTGCTGGTCACCGCCAGCGACATCGAACGCAAGCTCATCGAGGTCTACCTCTCCGAGACTTCCATTCGCATGGTCCACGTCGAGCAGTACGGCCAGATGGCCGCGCAGCTGTCCGAGACCTTCCATCTCGCCCTGGTGGACTTCGACATGGATCTCCGCGAGGCCCAGCAGACCCTGCGCGAGCTGCGCCAGGCCGGGCACTCGCTGCCCGTGATCGCGATCTCCGGCGATCGATCGGTCAACACGCGCGACGCGATCCGCGAAGCGCGGGCGAGCGCGTTCATCCCCAAGCCCATCGAACGCAACGCCCTGCTTCGGGCCCTGGCCGAGTTCATCATCCTCAACCGCAGCGCCAGCGAAGAAACCGAATCGACCGAGGCGCCCAGCGCCCCGACGGATCCGTCGCTGAAGGCCCTCGCCGAGTTGTTTGCCCAGGACCTGCACAAGTTCGCCGAAGAGATCGAGTCGGCCGCGAAGAAGGGCGACGAGAAGAGCCTGCGATACGTCTGCGCTCGAATCCGCGGGACCGGCCCCCTGCTCGGGCACGCCCCCGTGGCCGACGCCGCGGGCCGCGTCCTGGAGATCCTCGACAAGAACGGCACCATCGAGACCGCGCAGGAAGCCATCAACACCCTGGTCGGGCTCTGCAAGCGGGCGAAATCGGCCGCCTGAGCGTTCGCCCCGGCGAGTTGGACACGATACGAATCCGGCGTGCACACCACGCTCCAACGCATCTCCGAGGCGCTGCACGCCCCGGCCACGGACATCCAGCGGCTGGGTGGGGGCTGCATCGCCACCGTCGTCAGCGGCACCACCCCGGAACGTGGGGCCTTTGTCGCAAAGCTGGGCGATGGCTCGACCGACCTGACCATCGAATCCCGCATGCTCGAGGACCTCGGCCGCGTCTCGGCCTTGCCCATCCCCAGGGTGTGGCACGCCGAGCAAGACCTGCTCATCATGGAACGCCTGCCCGGAAGCCCGGGCGCTGACGAGCAGGCCCAGCAACACCTGGCCGAACTGGTGGCCCACCTGCACGGCCAGCAGGGGCCGAGTTTCGGCTACGAACGCGACACCCTCATCGGCTCGCTCCATCAGCCCAACCCCAGCGAGGACCACTGGGCGGCCTTCTTCGCAGAACATCGGGTGCTGCACTTTGCCCAAGTCGCCCATGCGGCCGGGGGGCTCGCCGATCGGGGCCTGGATGCGGCCACCCGCCTGGCTTGGGCGATCCAGAGCACGCCCGATCGCTTCGTGGCCCGTGGGGAGGCCCCGGTCCTCATCCATGGGGACCTGTGGTCGGGCAACTTCCTCAGCCACGCCGGAAGGATCACCGGGCTCATCGACCCGGCCATCTACTACGCCGACCGGGAGATCGAACTGGCGTTCATGGGCCTGTTCGGCTGCGTCGGGCGGGCGTTCTTCGAGCGATACCACGAACTGCGGCCCATCCAGCCCGGTTTCTTCGAGCATCGCCTGGGGCTCTACCGGGTGTACCCGCTGCTGGTCCACGCCGCGCTGTTTGGCGGGGGATACGGCCGGCAAGCCACGGAGGCCATGGAGCGGGCTCTCGGCCACGCCGGCACGGACGGGAAGGGTGACTGACGGGATTCGAACCCGCGACCCCCAGGACCACAACCTGGTGCTCTAACCAACTGAGCTACAGCCACCATCCGACGGCAGGGCCCGCTGCGGGGCCGCCGGGAAGGGCCATAACGCTAGCACGGACTTGGGCCGTGGCAAGCCCGGGGGGAGCGTGGCGTGGCGGCCGGTGGCGACCTACCCTTGCTATTCCCTGTTTTTTGGGCCAATGCGCCGCCTTTCGCGGCCCGGAGAAGCATTGCCGATGCCAAGCCAGACGCTCGCCAGCCTCGATCTTTCCGCCGATCGCACCCTTCGCAACCTGACCCCCGCGGCCCTGGTCGAGCGAGCCCTGGCCGCCGGCGAGGGGCGCTTGGCCGCCGACGGCGCCATGGTTTGCCTGACCGGCGACCGCACCGGCCGCAGCCCGACGGACAAGTACCTCGAGGACACCCCCGCGATCCACGACAAGATCGACTGGGGCAAGGTCAACCAGCCGCTCACGCCCGAGCGGTTCGAGCTGGCCGAGCGCATCGCCATCGACCACCTCAACAGCCAGGAACGGGTTTATTGCTTCGAGGGCTTCGCGGGCGCCGACCCCGCGTACCGCCTGGGGGTGCGGGTCGTCACCGAGCAGGCGTGGCACAGCCTCTTCGCCAGCACGCTGTTCATTCGCCAGGGAACGCGCGCGGCCAGCGGCTCGACCGACTGGAAGCACGACTGGACCATCCTGAACGCCGGTCGACACAAGCTGACCGCCGAAGAGGCCGAGCAACTGGGCGTCAAGGGCCCGATCATCATCGCCCAGTCTCTGGAGCGCAAGACGGTGGTCATCCTGGGCACCGAGTACGCCGGCGAGATCAAGAAGAGCATCTTCTACGCCATGAACTTCGACATGCCCGAGGTGGGCGTGTTCCCCATGCACTGCTCGGCCAACGTCGCCAAGGACGACGCGACCAATGTCGCGCTCTTCTTTGGCCTCAGCGGCACCGGCAAGACCACGCTCAGCGCCGACGAGGACCGGGCGCTCATCGGCGACGACGAGCACGGCTGGAGCGACAGGGGCGTGTTCAACTTCGAGGGCGGCTGCTACGCCAAGTGCATCAAGCTCTCCAAGGAAGGCGAGCCGCAGATCTGGAACGCCATCAGGTTTGGCAGCGTGCTCGAGAACGTGGTCATCGACGACCACACCCGCGTGCCCGACTACGACGACGGCTCCATCACCGAGAACACCCGTGTCACGTACCCGGTCGAGTTCATCCCCGACGCGGTCATCCCCTCGGTCGGCCAGCACCCGCGCAACGTGATCTTCCTGACCGCCGACGCGTTCGGCGTCATGCCCCCGGTCAGCAAGCTGACGCCCGAGCAGGCGATGTACTACTTCATCAACGGCTACACCAGCAAGCTCGCCGGCACCGAGGCCGGCGTGACCGAGCCACAGCCCAACTTCAGCGCGTGCTTCGGTGCGCCCTTCATGCCCCGGCGTCCTTCCGAGTACGCCGCCATGCTCGCCGACCGCATCAAGAAGCACAACGCCAACGTCTGGCTGCTGAACACCGGCTGGACCGGCGGTCCGCACGGCGTGGGAAGCCGCTTCAAGCTGGGCTACACCCGGGCCATGGTCTCGGCGATCCTCAGCGGCGAGTTGGCCAACGCGAACTACGTCGAGCACGAGATCTTCGGCCTGCACATGCCCACGGCCGTCCCCGGCGTGCCGCAGGAGGTGCTGCACCCGCGCAACACGTGGAGCGACGGCACGGCCTACGACGACAAGGCCCGCGACCTGGCCCGCCGCTTCCGCGAGAACGACGCCAAGCACGAGATGAGCGACGCGGTTCGCGCCAGTGGCCCCAAGGCCTGAACAAGAACCCTTCGATCGTTGATGCCCACGGCCCGGCGCGTTCGGGCCTTTTCTTTTGCACACCCGCAGCGGTCAGCCGCCCCGGACGTGGGCGACGACCTTCAGCTCGACCGCGATCGGCGCGTTGCCGCCCTGCGGAAGCCGGCTGACCTCGATGGTCGTTCGGCACGGGTTGGGCTTGCCCTCGCCGGCGCTCCCCTCGCTAGAGAAGTACTCCTTCCAGAGCGCGTTGAAGGTCGCAAAGTCCCGCGGGATGTTCGTCAGGTACACCTGCACGTCGACGATGTCCTCGAACTTCGCGCCGCCGGCCTCGACCACCGTGCGCACGTTGTCGAAGCACGCGCGGCACTGGGCGGCGAAGTCGTAGTCGACCAGCTCGCCCGCGTCGTTGAGCGTGACGCCCGGCACGGTGCTGTCGCCCGGGGCGCGCGGCCCCACGCCCGAGCAGAACAGGAGATCACCCACGCGGCGGGCGTGCGGGTAGGCCCCGACGGGCTTGGGTGCGGCATCGGTGGAGATGGAGTCGGACACGGTTCACTCTCCGAGGTTGATCGTCACGCTCTTGGGCTCGGTGAAGAAACGCATGGCTTCCCAGCCGCCTTCGCGGCCCACGCCGCTCTGCTTCACGCCGCCGAAGGGCGTGCGCAGGTCGCGGAGCATCCAGCAGTTGACCCACACGATGCCGCTCTCGAGCGCGGCGCTCACGCGGTGGGCGCGGGCGAGGTCCTGCGTCCACACGCTGGCGGCCAGGCCGTAGGGCGTGCCGTTGGCCAGCTCGACCGCCTCGGCCTCGGTCTCGAACCGCTGCACCGTGCACACCGGGCCGAAGACCTCCTCCTGGATGATCTGGCAGTCCTGCCGCGCGTGGTCGAGCACGGTGGGCAGGTAGAACGCGCCGTCCTTGACGCGATCGGGGAGCGTCTCGGGCGCCTTACCGCCCGCGAGCACCCGCGCCCCGTCCCCCACCGCGCGCTCGACGTAGCCGGCGACCTTGTCCCGATGCTCGTGGCTCACCAAGGCGCCAAAGGTCGTCGCGGGATCCAGCGGATCGCCCGGCGTCGTCGCCTTCGCGCCCGCGATCAATCGCTCGACGACGGCGTCGTGCACGCCCGCCTGCACCAGCACGCGCGAGCCGCACAGGCAGATCTGGCCCTGATTGCTGAACGCCGCGCGCGCGACGTGCTGGGCGACCTTCTCGACGTCGGCGTCATCGAACACGATGAACGGGTTCTTGCCGCCAAGCTCGAGCGAGCAGGGCTTCAGATCCCGCCCGCAGGTCTGGCCGATCCAGCGGCCGACCTTGGTCGAGCCGGTAAACGTGATGGCCGCCACGCCCGGGTGCGTCACGAGGCTTGCGCCGGCCGGCTCGCCCCGGCCGTGCACGATGTTGAGCACGCCCGGCGGCAGCACGCCCGCGGCCTTCTCGCCCAGCATGCTCGCGGTCGTTGGCGTCAGCTCGCTGGGCTTGGCGACCACCGTGCACCCCGCCGCGAGCGCGGGCGCGATCTTCCACGTCAGCAGATACAGCGGCAGGTTCCACGGGCTGATGGCCCCGACGACCCCCTTGGGGCGGCGCAGCGTGTAGCCGAGCATCTGCCCGGGCACCTCGTGGCTCTCGCTGGCGAACTGGCTGGCGGCGGCGGCGAAGAACCGCAGGTTCCTGACTGAGCGTGGGATGTCGATCGACCGCGCCACCGAGATCGGCTTGCCGCTGTCGACGCTCTCGGCGTGGGCGAAGCGGTCCAGGTCGGCCTCGATGGCGTCGGCCAGGGCGTGCAGCACGGCCCCGCGGTCTTCGCCGCCCAGGGCGGCCCAGCCATCGAAGGCCCCGCCCGCGGCCTGCACCGCCGCGTCGACGTCGGCGGCCGCCGAGTTGGGGACGGTCCCGATCGCCACGCCGGTCGCCGGGTCCACGTTGGCGATCGTCGCGCCGCCGCTGGCGGGCACGGGCCGGCCGCCGACCCAGTTTGACAGGGTCGCCGTCGTCGTCTGGGGCATTGGGGCAACACCGCTCACGGGCACACTGTAGAGCGTCGAACCCTAGCATGGGCCATGACCCCTACGACCACAGCCCAGCATTCCGTGCCCTCGACTGTGCATGACGCCGGCGTCGACCTCATCCGCGGCCAGGACCCCCAGGTCGCCGCCATCCTCGACGCCGAGGCCGAGCGGCAGGCGACAACCATCGAGCTGATCGCCAGCGAGAACCACGCCAGCCCGGCCGTCATGGCCGCCGCGGGCTCGTGCATGACCAACAAGTACGCCGAGGGCTATCCATCGGCACGCTACTACGGCGGCTGCGTGCACCACGACGCCGTCGAGCAGCTCGCCATCGACCGGGCCAAGGCGCTCTTCGGCTGCAACTATGCCAACGTGCAGCCGCACTCGGGGGCCCAGGCCAACGCCGCCGCGTTCCTCGCCCTGCTCAAGCCCGGCGACACCTTCGCGTCCCTCGTCCTGGCCGACGGCGGGCACCTGAGCCATGGTTTAAAGGTCAACATGAGCGGCAAGTGGTTCAACCCCGTGCACTACCCGCTGCACTATGACGAGTCCCACGCCGAGTTCGAGCGCATCGACTACGACAAGGTCCGCGAGGTCTGCCTGGAGCACAAGCCCAAGGTGCTCATGTGCGGCTACTCGGCCTACCCGCGCGTGATCGACTTCGCGAAGTTCCGCGAAATCGCCGACGAGGTGGGCGCCATCCTCTTCGCCGACATCGCGCACATCGCCGGCCTCGTCGCCGGCGGGGCCCACCCCAGCCCCTTCCCCCACGCCCACCTGGTCACCACCACCACGCACAAGACCCTGCGCGGTCCTCGCGGCGGGCTGATCATGACCAACGACCAGGAGCTGGCCAAGAAGCTCGACCGCGCCGTCTTCCCCGGCACGCAGGGCGGCCCGCTCATGCACATCGTCGCCGCCAAGGCCGTCGCCTTCGGCGAAGCGCTCAAGCCCGAGTTCAAGGCCTACGTGCAACAGGTCGTCGCCAACGCGAAGGCCCTGGCCGCCGCGCTGGCGACCCACGGCTACCGCATCACCAGCGGCGGCACCGACAACCACCTCATGCTCGTCGACCTGCGCACCCGCGACGCCGAGCTGACGGGCGCCAACGCCGAGGTCTGGCTCGAGCAGGCCGGCCTGATCTGCAACAAGAACGGCGTGCCCCAGGACCCCCGCCCGCCCAAGGTCACCAGCGGCATTCGCCTGGGCGCCGCCGCCGTCACCACGCGCGGCTTTACAGAGGCCGAGATGGCCCACGTCGCCGGCTTCATCGATCGCGTGCTCAGCGCCGGGCTCAAGGGCGAGGCCGAGCTGCACGCCGAGGCCGCGGCGGTGCGCGACGAGGTCCGCACGCTGTGCGGCAACTTCCCGCTGCCGGGGCACTAGCCGCCCGGCCCGGCAAGGCCCGAGAACGGCCCGGCAAGGCCCGAGAACGCGGCGGGCACGTCCGAGAAGTCCGCTGGCCCGCGCCAACCCGGCCAACGGCCCGCAATGTGGATAACTCCCCCCCTCAGAGCCCGTGAGGGCGGTCACGTCCATATAAAGGTCGCCGGCGCGCTCCGCGCGCGTATCGGCGCAGAGCTCAATCGTGCCGGCGCGGAAGTCAATCGTGCCGGCGCGGAACCAAATCGTGCCGGCGCAGAGCCGAATCGCATCGGCGCGGAACCAAATCGTGCCGGCGCGGGGCCGGCGGAGGCGAGCCGACCACCCGATGGGGGCATCCCCGGCGTTCGCTTTGCCCTTGCGGGGTCCGGCCGATTGCGGTATGCTGTGGCCCAGAGGAGAACCGAGATGCGAACGACCCGACTCGCCGTGGCCGCCCTGGCCCTCGCCCTTCCCGCCGCCGCGCTGGCCCAGCCGTGCGAACCCACCGAGATCTTCGAGCCCGAGGTGCGCTACGGCACCCAGAGCGGGCCGTTTTCGATGGTGATCGGCGATGTGGACGGCGATGGCGTGGGCGACGTGGTCACCGCCAACCTGCAGCGCAACACGGTCAGCGTGCTCCGCAACGCCGGCGATGGCACGCTGGAGCCCGAGGTCGGCTACGCCGTGGGCGACGAGCCCCGGTCCGTGGCCATCGGCGACCTGGACGGCGACGGCGACCTGGACGTGGTCGTGGCCAACCGTTCGAGCAACGACGTCAGCGTGCTGGCGAACAACGGCGATGGCACGTTCGCCGCAGAAGCACGATTCGCCGCGGGCGGGTTTCCCACCGCCGTGGCCATCGGCGACCTGGACGGTGATGGCCACGGCGACCTTGCCGTGACCAACCGCGACGACAACAACGTGAGCGTGCTGCTCAACAACGGCGATGGCACGTTCGCGATGGGCACCCGATACGCCATCGGCCAGTCGCCGCGAGCCCTGGCCATCGCGGACCTGGACGGCGACGGCGACTTGGACCTCGTCGCGGCCAACTACGACTCGGGCACCATCAGCGTGCTGGTGGGCAACGGCGATGGGACGTTGGCGCCCGATGTTCAGTACGCGGTGGGCGATGGCCCGTTCTCGATCGCCGCGGGCGATCTCGATGGCGACGGCGACGCCGACGTGGTCGTGGTCAACGAGCTGGGCGGCGACCTGAGCGTGCTGCGCAACGACGGGGCGGGCGGGCTGGCGTCCGAGGCGCGATACGCCGCGGGCGCTCGGCCGTACGACGTGGCGATGGGCGACCTGGACGGCGACGGCGACCGGGACCTGGTGGTGGCCAACCGCAACGGCAACGACGCCAGCGTGCTGCTCAACGACGGCGACGGCGCCTTGGCCATGGACGTGCGCTACGCCGTGGGCGCCGAGCCCGCCGCCGTGGCGCTGGGCGGCCTGGACGCCGACGCCGACGCCGACCTGGTGGTAGCCAACTTCGCGGACGACTCGGTCAGCGTGCTGCGCAACCGATGCATCACGCCGCCGATGGTCACGACCCAGCCCGGGCCGTTCGTGGTGCTACCCGCCGGCGGGGGCGTGGCGGAGCTGACGGTGGCGGCCAGCGGCACCGGGCCGCTGGCATACCAGTGGCGTCGCGACGGCGTGCCGCTCACCGACGGCGGCGGCGTCTCGGGCGCGACGACGCCCACGCTCACCGTCGACGCCACCGCCGAGGACGTGGCCATCTACGACGTCGTGGTCTCCAACCCCGCCGGCAGCGACACGAGCGACCCGGCGGCGATCGCCGTGCGCCAGCCCTGCCAGGCCGACTTCGACGGCGACGGGGCGCTCACCCTCTTCGACTTCCTCGCCTTCCAGAACGCCTTCGACGCGGGGTGTCCGTGATCGGCCCTAGCCCTTGGGCTCACTCGTTGGCTTTGGCACGTGCTGGTCGATCAGGATGGGGTTGCCGTCGGGGTCGACCATCGTCAGGTGCGCGACGCCCTCGCCGCTCTCGTCGGCCCGCTCGATGAGCTCGATGCCGGCGGCCTGCAGTGCCTTCTGGAGGTCGCGCACGTCGGTGAACGAGGCCGGGTGCTCGCCGTCGCTCGCCCAGCCGGGGTTGAACGTCAGGATGTTCCTGTCGAACATGCCCTGGAACAGGCCGATGGTCGCCTCGCCACTGCGCAAGATCAGGAAGTTGTGGGCCTCGTCGCCGCCGATGGGCGTGAAGCCCAGCTTCTGGTAGAAGGCCTTCGATTTGGCCAGGTCCTTGACGGCAAGGCTGACCGAGAACGCGCCGAGTTGCATAGGTGGGCTCCTGCTTTGGGGTTTTCGGGCTCAGGGATCCGCGGGCACGCGGGCTTCGTCGCCGTCCCGGCCGTGCCCCTCGAACGCGTGCTCGAGCACGTCGGGGATGATCTGCACCTGTGTCGTAAACACCAGCGGCATCTGCTGGCCGCGCACGTCGTAGCGGTGCTCGACGAAGAAGGCGGTGTAGCCGGTGTCGGGCTTCTCGACGCGCACGCGGTACTTGCCCTGGTTGGGACCATCACCCTCGGGCAGCAGCATGCGCATGCGGAAGGGCTTGCCGATGGTCTCCTCGCGGAAGTCGCGGGCCGTGGGGTTGGTCCCCTGCCAGAGCGTCAGGCGGCGCAGCGTCACGCGGTCGTCGGGGATCCGCACGCTCACGAGCCACTCGACCGCGTCATCGCCTTCCTCGACCACCTCGATGCCCACGTCGGGCAGCTCGACATCGTTCAGGATCGCCTCGTAGAAGCCGATGGCGCTGAAGATGGCGTCCAGGCTGCGGTCGATGGCGTGGTCGAGGTTCTGCACGACGCGCAGCCGCGTGTCGCCGGGCAGGTCGTCGATCCAGTACCGCGGCGTGTCGGGCAGGAAGTACTGGTCGCCGGTGGTGTTGAGCACGAACTTGGGCATCGTCAGGCGATGGCGGAACAGGTAGGGATCGACGATGCGCCGCAGCATGAGCCCCTCGGGCGTGTCCAGCTCCTGCATGAGGTTGCGGCCCGCGTAGTCGCCGATGGCCGGGGCGAAGAAGCCGTAGGCCCCGTAGTGGTGCCGCATGGTCTCGGGCAGATTCAGCGTGTCGATGACCATGGGGATGATGCCGCGCACGCGATCGTCGACGGCGGCCGTCAGCCAGGCCGTCCACCCGCGCTTGCTGGCGCCCGAGACGACGAAGCCGCCGATCTCGTGCCCGCCGCCCTCTTCGCTGCTGGCAAACTGCTGCACGGCGTCCATCGCGGCGAGGACAGACTCGACCATCGCCAGGTGGATGACCCACGATGGGTCGCCCGTGCGCTTGGCGAGCATCCAGCTCTCGGCCAGCAGGTCGTCCTCGAAGCGGATGTCGCCGAGCGTTCCATCTTCGTCGGGTAAAGAGAGCGGCTGGTTGGGCACGTTGGGCACCGCCGCGACGATGCTGCCCGTGGCCAGCGCGATCGTCCAGAGCTCTTCCTGGAGCCCGGGCGGCGCAACCGCCTGGCGCTGCCCGCCGCCCACGAGCAGGAGCGCCGTGTCGTGGCGAACCTCGTCGGGGACGACGACCTGCAGCATGTGCGTCCACGCGGGGAAGTCGGTCTCGCCCCCACCATCGGGCAACCCCCTCCAGGTCTGGCTTGTGAGGTCGATGGCAAAGCCGATCGCGCCCTCGCGCTCGCCGCTGCCCACGTACGAGCGGACGACCTTCCACGCGAAGGACCCGTCGCGTTCGCTCGTGTACTCGTCCAGCAGCGAGCCGCCGCGCTCGACCGTGGCCGAGGGCTGGGGCGAAGGGGCCAGTGGTCCGGTCTGCGCCATCGCCACGACGGGCAGCAAACAAACAACCAGGACGACCAGGGGCCAGGAGTAGGGGATGCGTCGGCTCATGCCCCATCCTACGGCGAAAACGATCCGGACGTGCTCATAGCTCCTTCTTGAAGATCAGCAGATAGTTAAACCCGCGGATGAAGAAGTTGTCCTTGGCCGCGGCCAGGTGCCGGTTGCCCTGGCGCAGCTTGGCGTTCCGCCGCACCACGCACACGACGTCCACCGGCCGGAAGTTCTCCCGCAGCATCGCGAACAGCTCGAAGCCGATGGGCATGAAGTTTCCCCCGGCCTGCCCCTTCTGCTTGCGCCAGGAATCGCTGACGTACACGGCCATGTACCGCCGATCTTTCAGCACGCGATAGACCTCGCCAAAGACCCCCGCCATCGCCTCGTAGTACGCCGCCTCGCTCGAGTCGAGCTTGCCGATGCAGTCGGGGTGGTTGCTGTAGTCGATGTGCGTGGAGTAGGGCGGGTCCAGGAAGACGAAGTCGACCGACTCGTCCTGCACCGCCAGCTCGCGGGCATCGGCCTGCTTGATGTCCGGCCGGCTGGGAACCAGGTCGTAGCCGATGCCCGTTCGCCCTATGTCGGCGCAGACATCTAAGGTCGTCCCCCCGCCGCACATGGGGTCGAGCACCACGTCGCCCTCGCGTGTGTACCTGTCGAGCAACTGCCAGATGACCCAGCTCGGCGTGCCGCCGGTGTAGGTCTTGTCGCCCTGGACGGTCTTGGCGCCGTCGTAGTGCTGGCTCGGGTACGCCCAGAGCGTCGTGGTCATGGGCCGCATGGGCGGGCGCTTGCCGGGGCGCACCTTGGGGTCGCCGGCGATGTCCTGCCATCTGGGTGGGCCCGCCTTCGCTCTGGGCGGGCCCGCCTTTGCCTTCTGAGGACCGCGCTCGCTCATGACGACTTGCTCTGTGCGATCAGCTCGAGCAGCTTCTGCTCGGTCTCGTCCAGGCTCAGTTCGCTCCGCGCGCCGGCGGCGCGGATGTGCCCGCCCCCGCCGAACGCGCCGGCGATCTTCGCGACGTCCGGGCCGTCGATCTTCGATCTCAAACTAATCTTGACGATCTGCTTGCCGCTCCCATCGGGCGGCAGCTCAACCAGCACGATCGCCACGCTCACGCTCTTGACCGACAGGGCCGGGTCGGCGAACCCGCTGGTCATGCCCGGGCTGGCGCCCAGGCTCGTCAGGTCGCCCGCGCGGACCTTGATGACCGCCACGCCCGCACCATCGATGACATCCTCGTGCAGGCTCAGGCCCCCCATCGCCTTGGCCATGAGCTTCAGGCGCTGGGGCGGGTCGCTGAGCATCGTCATCTTCACGAGGCGCGGATGCTCGGCGCCGGCCTGCACCAGGTCCGCCGCCAGCCGCAGCACGTGGGGCGTCACGCTCGGATGGCGGAACCAGCCGGTGTCCGTGCCCAGGCCCAGCATCAGCGGCTCGGCGATGTCCACGGGCAGGTCGGCCGGGCCCGCAACGCCCAGCACGAGCGCGCACACCTCGGCGGCGATCTCGCAGGCCGCCGCGGCGTCGCTCTCGATCAGCCGCGTGTCGGCCATGTCGGGCGTGCCGCTGCGGTGGTGATCTAAGATCGCGACCCGGTCGGCCTTGCCGGCGATCCAGGGCTTGTACGGCTCCACCTGGCCCCAGGCCCCCGTGTCGCACACCAGCACGCGTTCGAACGGCGGCGGCGGGTCGCCCGCGTCGAGATGGACCCACGGCGTGTCGCCCATGACGTCGCCCATCCAGCCCGGCAGCTCGCCCGCGTAGGCCAGATGGGTGCTGACGCCCGCACGCTCGGCGGCCCGGGCGATCGCCAGCGTGCTGCCGATGGCGTCGCCGTCGGGGCGCACGTGCGTGATGATCAGCAGGCGGCCGGCGGCCTTGATCCACGCGGCCAGCTCGCCCGGGCTGGTGGTCGATTCGTACACGGCGCTCTCCATCGCGCTGTTCATGCGGGGGCTTCCTCGTTCGAGTGTTCCAGCGCGTGCGCGCCATGGTGTTGCAGGATCGGTTCTACGACGTCAACGGCCCGCGCCACGTCGCGGCGGAGCTGGCTCGTGAGCTGGTCGACGCCGCCGAAGCGGACCTGATCGCGCAGCCGCGAGACGAAGGCCAGCGTCAGCTCCCAGCCGTACTCGGGCCGGTCGCCCGGGCGCTCGTAGCCGATCACGTGGGCCTCCACGCGCCGCTGCACGCCGCCAAAGGTCGGGCGCTCGCCGATGTTCACCGCGCACGGCAGGGTGCGGCCATCGTCCAGGGTCGCGATGCACGCGTACACGCCGTCGCCGGGGGGCATCGTGTCGAATGTTAGATTCGCCGTGGGGAAGCCGATGGTGCGCCCGCGCTGGTCGCCCTGCTCCACCGTGCCGCGCGTCGCATAGGGCCGGCCCAGCACGCGGCCGGCGTCGGCCACGCGGCCGTGGCTCAGCAGCCACCGGGTGATGCTGCTGCTGGCCGCCACGACGCTCTGGTCGTGCAATGAAACCTCCGCCGGCGGCAGCACGTGCACGGCGAAGCCGCGCGGCCGCCCCAGCTCGGCCAGGGTGTTCACGTCCCCCGCCCGCTTCGCGCCGAAGCAGAAGTCCGGCCCCTCCACCACCGCGATGGGGCGCAGGGGCATCAGCACGTCCTCGACGAACTGCGCCGGCGAGAGCCCCAGCAGCCCGGGCGTCGGTTCCAATCGCAGCACGTCGTCGGCCCCGGCGTCTAAGAGGAGATCCGCCCGCTGCTCGAAGCCCGTCAGCCGCGGCGGGGCGCGTTCGGGCGAGAGCACGGCGCGGGGCGAGGGATCGAAGGCGAGGACGACCACCCGCGCCGACGCCCCCTGCTCTTGAACCCCGCCGGGAGGGCGGTCGGCCAGCTCACGGGCCCGCTCGATAAGGCTCCGGTGGCCCAGGTGCACGCCGTCGAAGACCCCGATGGTGAGCACGGTCGGCTCGCCGTCACCGCAGGGCCAGCCCGCCGTTCGGGCGTTACTCGGTTCTTCGCTGGGCTGTTCGGGTGGCAGCGGCACGGATCGATCCTACGTCGCACCACCCCCCGCCGGGGCCCGCCAGGGGCGTTGGGGGTGCCCAAATGGTCCGATACTTTGGCGCAGGTGCTCCGTCCACAGCCATGGACGGAACATCCATGGCACTAAACGGGCCGTCCATGGCAGTGGACGGAGCGCCCATGGCACTGGACGGAGCATCCATGGCCCTGGACGAAGCGTCCATGGCACTGGAGGGACCGTCCATGGCACTGGATGGCCCGGCGACGGCCATGGATGCCATCGCCATGGCAGCGACAACTCGCTTGAGGAAGCAGACCTGGACCCTTTGGCCCGCGAACTGGCCGCTGCGGATCCCCCGCGCTTCCCCGACACCGCGCTCGCCCATCCCCGGACGCCCCGCGCGGCCCCTTACAATCCCGTGGGCGTGCGCCCGCCCCGCGCACGCCCCGTCGCCCTCCGACCGCGCTCCACGCAAGGAACACCCGCCGCCATGCCCATCTTCGGCCGCAAGCAACCCCGATCGACCCACACCCCCACGACCGTGGTCGTCCCCCACCCGCCCACGCCCACCGGCGCGGGGGCCGGCCAGCCGGGGGCACGCAACGGCGCCCAAGGGCCCGCCGCCGCCGCCGAGCGCGTGACGCCCGACCCGCTGAACCCCCAGATCGACGCCATCGGCCGAGACATGCTCGCCCGGGCCCGCAAGCACAAGGCCGGGCTGCTCAGCAAGAGCTTCTACAGCGACAAGCTGATGGACTGGTCGATGCGCGACCACGGCTTCAAGGTCGAGATGTTCCGCTTCGTGGACACCTTCCCCGTGCTGACCACCAGCGACATGGTGCACGAGCACCTGGTCGACTACCTGGGCCAGGACCACGTCACCATGCCCCCGGGCATGGACCTGGGCCTTCGCGCGGGCGCGCTCGCCAAGGGCCTGATGACCAAGACGATCTCGGGCCAGATCGAGGGCATGGGCAAGAAGTTCATCGCCGGCACGGACGCCAAGAGCGCGCTGCCGGGCTTGAAGAAGCTCTGGAACGACGGCATCGCCTTCAGCGTCGACCTGCTGGGCGAGGCGTGCGTGAGCGACGAGGAGGCCGACGCGTACAAGGCCAAGTACCTGGACCTCATCGAGAACCTGCCCGCGACCGTCGCCGACTGGAAGCAGAACGACCGGTTGGAGCGCGACCACCTGGGCGGCATCCCGCGCACCAACGTGTCGATCAAGATCAGCAGCCTGAGCGCCAAGTGCGATCCCATCGACACCCAGGGGTCCATCAACGACCTGTTGACGCGCCTCAAGCCGATCCTGGAGACCGCGCGTGACCGCGGCGTGTTCGTCAACTTCGACATGGAGCACTTTGCGCTCAAGGACCTGACCCTCGAGCTGTTCTTCCGCTGCTGCGAAGAGGTCGACTTCCACGCCGGCCTGGCCATGCAGGCCTACTTGAAGTCCGGCGTGGACGATGCGCGGCGCGTGAGCGAATGGGCCCAGCGCACCGGGCGCATCGTGACGGTGCGCCTGGTCAAGGGCGCGTACTGGGACAGCGAGACCATCCACGCCGAGCAGGAGGGCTGGCCCTGCCCGGTCTGGAACACCAAGTGGCAGACCGATCAGTGCTTCGAGGACATGTGCAAGGTGTTCATCGACGCATGTCCGACCGCCCCGCAGGCCAGCGGCATGGGCCCGACGAAGCTCGAGGCCGGCCGTGGCGGCGTGAAGCTGGCCCTCGGCTCGCACAACGTGCGCTCCGTGGCCGCCGCGCTGGCGTACCTGGATTCCAAGCAATTGCCGCGCACCGCCATCGAACTCCAGATGCTCCACGGCATGGCCGACCAGTTGAAGCTGGCCGCCGCCGAGATGGACCTGCGCATCCGCGAGTACGTGCCCGTGGGCGAGATGATCCCCGGCATGGCCTACCTCGTGCGGCGGCTGCTGGAGAACACCAGCAACGAGAGCTGGCTCAAGGCCGGCTTCCTGGACGAGGCCGACGAGAAGATCCTTCTAGCCCAGCCCGCCCCCAAGCCCGGCGATGATCAGAAGTCGGCCGACCTGTACAAGGTCGCCGCCGAGCGACACCAGCTCAGCCGGGCCCACCCGCGGGTGGGCGACGGCAAGCCCTTCTCCACCGAGCCCCTGCGCGATTTTTCCAAGAGCCAAGTCCGCGAGGCCTTTGCCGCCGCCGTGGAACGCGCCAGCGTGCCCAGCGTCGCCAACGACCGCACGCCCGAGCAGGGCAAGCAGATGGTCGACGCCGCCGAGCGCGCCTTCCCGGCCTGGCGCGATGCCGACGCGGTGCAGCGTGCGGGCGTGCTGGTCCGCGCCGCCCAGGCGATGCGCGAGCGCCGCGACGAGATCAGCGGCATCATCATTAAGGAGAACGGCAAGGACTGGCGCAACGCCGACGCCGACGTGGCCGAGGCCATCGACTTCTGCGAGTACTACGCGCGCGAAGCCGTCCACCTCTTCGAGCGCCAGCGCCTGGGCCGGTTCATCGGCGAGCTCGACGAAGTCTGGTACCAGCCCCGCGGCGTGGCGGTGGTCATCAGCCCGTGGAACTTCCCGCTGGCCATCGCCTGCGGCATGACCACCGCCGCGCTCGTCACGGGCAACGCGGTGATCTTGAAGCCCGCCGAGCAGACCCCCGGCATCGCCAAAGTCTGCTACGACATCCTGCGTGAGGCAATGCAGGCCGAGTTCGGTGAAGACCACGCCGAGGCGCTCCAGTTCTGCCCCGCCCCGGGCGAGACCACCGGCGCCGCGCTCGTGCGCGACCCGCGCGTGGCGATCCTGGCCTTCACCGGCAGCAAGGCCGTGGGCCTGGACATCATCAAGGCCGCCGGCGTGACGCCCGAAGAGCAGCACCACGTCAAGAAGGTCGTCTGCGAGATGGGCGGCAAGAACGCCATCATCGTCGACAGCAGCGCCGACCTCGACGAAGCCGTGCTCGGGGTTCGCCTCAGTTCCTTCGGCTTCCAGGGCCAGAAGTGCAGCGCATGCAGCCGCTGCATCATCGTCGACCCCGAGGGCCCGACCGGCGAGCACACGCAGACCTTTATCCGACGCCTCGTCGCCAGCACCAACTCACTCATCATCGGCGACCCAACCCGGCCCGGCACCGACGTCGGCCCGGTCATCGACGAGGAAGCGGCCGGCAACATCCGCAGGCATATCGAGACGGCCAAAGCCGAGGGCCTGAAGGTCGAGCTCGCCATGGACGTGCCGGCCGGCCTGGCCGAGAAGGTCGGCAAGCCCTTCGTGGCCCCCCACATCTTCAGCGGCGTCTCGCCCGACAAGAGCCTGGCGCGGCAGGAGGTCTTCGGCCCGGTGCTCGCCATCATGCACTCCAGGAGCTACGACGAAGCGCTCAAGATCGCCAACGACCACCCCTACAAGCTCACCGGCGGCGTCTTCACCCGCAAGCCCAGCCACATCGCACGAGCCAAGCGCGACTTCCGCGTGGGCAACCTCTACATCAACCGCGGCATCACCGGCGCCCTGGTCGCCCGCCAGCCCTTCGGCGGCTTTGGCATGTCGGGCGTGGGCAGCAAGGCGGGCGGCCATGACTACCTGCTCCAGTTCGTCGAGCCCCGAGCGAGCTGCGAGAACACCATGCGGCGAGGCTTTGCCCCCGAGCTCTGATCCTATCGCGACCAACGAACAACCCCTCGCTCGCGCGAGGGGTTGTGCTCTCGTTGAACTGTTTGTCGGACCGTCTGTTGAACGAAGGCTTGGGATCAATACACCCGGCCGCGGGCGTGCTCACGCTCGTCGTCATCGCTCTCGATCTCGGGGATCTCGATGACCTTGGGCGCGATCTCGATCACGCGGTCGATCCGGCTGACGGCGTCCTGACCGCCCAGGCTGAGCTTCGCACGATCCTCGTAGCTCATCTCCTTCTCGCCGGTGGCCAGGCTCTCGAGCTTGGCCTCCTGCTGGGCCCGGACCTGGGCCAGGCGATCCTTCACCTGATCGATGCTGTGGGCCTTGTACGGGCCGAGTTCATCGAGCGTGGCCTGACGGGCTTCCATCATCTCGATCATGCGGTCGTTGCGGGCGATCGCGTCGATCTGCTGGTTCAGGCGCCACAGCTCGCTTTGGAACTGGGCCCGCTCGCTCTCGAGCTTGGCCAGCAGGTCGTTCAGCCGCTCGCGCTGCTTGCCCAGCAGGTCGATGTCGCGAGCGATCGACTGCGCCTCGAGCTCGTACGCGTCACGCGTCTTGGCGATCTGCGTCGCCCTGGCCTGGGCGTCGCTCAGGTCCATCTTCGTGCCGTTGAAGCTGACGCGGACGATGGCGCCGTGACCGGCCTGGGCCCGCACGTCCTCGGCACGGGTGAACAGCCCCTGCATAGCCTCGAGGTCGGCCTCGGCCAACTCGACCACGCGCTGGGCGACGGCCAGCTCACGCTCGTACTCGGAGCTCTGGGTGTCCAGCGAGGCGAGGTCCTGGCGGACACGCTCGATGCGCTCGGGGTACTGGGCCTCGAGCTTGCGAAGCTGGGCCCGCATCTTCACCGGATCATCGATGTTGCGATCGATGGTGTCGTTGACGGTGTCGCGGGCCTGCGTCAGGGCGGCGCCGACACGCTCGGGGCCGGCCACGGCGATCAGCCCGCCGCCCACGAGGGTCCCGATGACGCCGACGCGAATGATGGTCTTGACCAAAGGCATGAGCCAACCTCCTTAGCGTTCGTTCCATCCCAGGGCCCGCCCCGGGGTTCGAATCCCCTCGCAAGCCGGGCCCTGGCGAGCGTCGGCCCTTCCCTTCGTGGGCCGCTCGCTCCTGCACCACCTTCATGGGAATTCGCAGGCCCCGATTTCACAGCCAGCCCACCAGAGCTTCTCAGATTGGCTTCCCAGAGGGCAAGCGGCAGCCCCAAAGTCCCAAGAAACGGTGGAGAGTGACGCCGGGGCCCGCCGTTTGCACGGCGAAGGCCCAGAAGCGCGTCATAATGGAGAGGGGCCCCTTCGCGTGCAGGCCCCCGCTCAATCGAGGACCGAGGGGATTCGCGGATGCTCAATGCCGTCACCACGAGCTTTATCGGGCGACTGAGGAACAACGACGAGGCCGCCTGGTTCGAACTCTGGGAGACCTTCGGCCCGGTCGTGCGCACGCAGCTCACCCGCTGGGGCAAGGGTCGCATCGGCGTCGAGACCGTCCGCGACCTGTCCCAGGAGACGCTGGCGGCCTTGAGCGACTCGATCGACCGCTACGACCCCAGCCGCGGCGCCCGCTTCAGCACGTGGCTGCTGGCCATCGCCAAGCATGTGCTGGGCGACGAGATCGACCGCCGCATGGCCCAGAAGCGCGGCTCGGGCAAGAAGGCTGTGGCCCTCGACGAGCGCTGGGCCACCGTGCCCACGACCATCGGCGCTGACGCCGAGTACGAGGCGGCGGTCTTCCGGGCCAAGATCGAGGCGGCCCTGCGCACCGTTGAGCACGAGGCCGAGTTCATCGACTTCTCGATCTACCGCATGCGGGTTCTGGACGGGATGAGCGGCCGCGACGTGGCCGCCCAGATCGGCGTGAGCGAGCCCACCGTCAGCCGCCGGCTGGCCAAGGTGCGCGACATGGTCCGCAACAAGTCTCGCGCCATGATCCAGCAATTCAGCTTCACCGAAGACGAACTCGACGAGGCGGCGCGAAACGGGCTGGACCTCAATCCGACCAAAGCGGACGACGACCTCTTCGACGAGGCCATTGCCGAGATCTACCACCGGCAGGCCGAACTGCGGAGGAAGGACGAACAGGCCGCTCTGGACGGCTGACCGGAACACCTCCCCCCGGCCAGCCAGGAGGCTCCCATGACCACCCCCCTGCTGCTCATTCTGGCAATCCTCCTGCTGATGCCCGCGGCCATCGTCATCATCGTGTACGCCATCAAGGCGTTCGCGTTCATCATCCGCCGGCTGGGGGCCTTCGTCATCGGCATGGTCGGCGACACGCTCCGCCTGCTTGGCATCATCATCACCGTCCCGATCCTCAGCCTGCTCGTGGTGGCCAACATCGTCATCGGTCGGTGGTCGGCGGCCGGGCACTTCGGGCGCGGCGTGGCCGACGAGGTCCGCACCTTCGGCGCGGCGCTGTACCGCCTGGTCATCGGGCACCCCGCCCGCTTGCTGTTCCTCACCCCGCTGACCGAGGGCCTCGAACGACGCCTGCCCGAGATCGTCGCGGCGGCACCGGGCCCGGACAAGCCCAGCCGGCGTGCCGGCTCGTTCGAGGGCTACGAGATCACCGGCTCGCTGCCCGGCGGCGGCTCGGGCGGCAAGCTGTACATCGCGCGCCCCGATGAGCGCAAGCGCGGCGCGTTCCTGCGACAGGGCCTGGGCGAGGTCGAGCAGGTCGTCATCAAGGCCTTCCACCTGCGCGAGGGCTCCAGCCTGCCGCAGATCGTCCGCGAGAGCCGCAGCCTCGACTCGGCCCGCAAGATGGGCCTCGTGCTCGAACACGAGCTCACCGACGAGCGGTTCTTCTACGTCATGCGATACGCGCCGGGCGATTCGCTCACGCGCGTGACCCAGCAGATGCACGCCATGACCGGCGGCCAGGGCCTCAGCAAGCGCGACATGCGCACGGCCCTGGGCTATGCCCGAGATCTGCTGGACACGCTGGCGGCCTACCACGTCGGCGGGCTGTGGCACAAGGACGTCAAGCCCGACAACATCATCGTCGACGGCAACCGCGCTCGCCTGGTCGACTTCGGCCTCATCACGCACCTGCGGTCGGCCATGACGCTCACCACGCACGGCACCGAGTACTTCCGCGACCCCGAGATGGTCCGCATGGCCCTGCGCGGCGTCAAGGTCAATGAGGTCGACGGCGAGCGATTCGACATCTACGCCACCGGCGCCGTGCTCTACTCGGTCGTCGAGAACAGCTTTCCCGCGCACGGCGGGCTCAGCCGCATCAGCCAGCCGTGCCCCGAGGCGGTGCGCTGGATCGTGCGCCGCGCGATGACCGACTACGACAAACGCTACCGCTCGGCCAAGGAGATGCTGGCCGACCTCCAGTACGTACTCAATGCCGAGGACATGTTCGCCGTCACGCCCGCGCAGCTGCCCAGCATGGGCGACGGGCACGCCATGGACGAAGCCGAGCAGGCCGACCCCATCGACGCCATGCACGCCGCGTCGCCCAAGGTCGCCCCCCCGCCCCCGCTGCCCAAGGCCGAGGCCGAGAAGCCGCCTGCGGCTCCCCGCGCCGCCATCCGCGTGCTGAACTGGTGGACGGGCGCTTTCAGCGTGGCCGGGGTGCCCTCGACCGCCAGGCCCGACGTGCCCGTCGATGTCGGCGCGCCCGCGCGGGCCGTCCTGCACGCCAGCACGCCCAAGCAGTTCCGCTCGCATCGCACGGCCGGTGAGCAGGTCTCCGCGGCTCGCCAGCGTGCGCATGAGCGGCGCCAGCGCGCCAACCAGCGCCGAAAGAACCTGAGCGGCCGCTCGCCCAAGGCCGGCCCGGCCGGCGCACGCTTCGGGATGGGCCTGGCCATCATCCTCGTCGTGCTGCCCGCCATCGCCGCCGGCCTGCTCACGATCCGCTACGCCGCGCCCGGCAGTGCGCGCGTCTCCAGCGAGGCCGAATTGCGACTCGAGCCTCCGGGAGTCCCCGCACTGGCGATGCCCTCGCGGGTCGAGTCGCCCCAGCAACTGGCCAGCGAAATCCGCGAGGCGATCCGCCAGACGCCGGCCGCACGCGGCGGGGTCGACGGCACCCTGCTTGTCGTCCGCGACGCGACCGGGCTCTCGCTCGAAGAGCGGGCCGTGCTCGAGCATCGCCTGGCCGCCCTGCGGGCCGCGGGCGTGCGCGTGCTGGACGCCCAGAACGCCGCTGCTGGCGAGATCGAGCAGATCACCGAGCAGTTGGCCAAGCTCCGCGCGTACGTCGGCGTTGCCGACCCGCGCACGTCCGAGGGCGGGCAAAAGCTGGGCGAGTGGATCCGCGCGGCCGAAGACATCGACGCGGTGTACTGGATCGCCCCGAACGAGCGCGACGCCACCACCGCCACCACCGTTACGGGGGCCCGCGGCGACTCCGGCGAGACCATCATCAACGCCCTGCGGCGGCTGCCCTAACCGGCTTCTGGCTTCACGTCCATCGGCTTGGCGCCCGAGACCTTCTCCAGCGCCCGCTTGGCGATGAAGCCGATGATGCCCAGCACGGCGAAGGTCACCGCGAGGGCGATGATGACCTCCCAACGGCTGCGATTGAACAGATCCACCAGGTTGTCGCCCCGCTTGGCGCCCTCCGAGGCGAGCCAGACCGCGGCGAACGTGCGCGGGGCCATGCCCAGCGCCGTACCGATCACGTACGGCACGAGTTTGACACCCGAGGCGGCGGTCGCCAGATTGGTGAGTGCAAAAGGCGAGTTCGGCGGCACGCGGATCAGCGTCACGATGGCCGTCGTCCGTAGCGGGCCGTGGCCGATGAGCGCGTCGCGGACGGTCCTGGCCTTGGGATTCTCTTCGATGAGCTTCTCGACGCGGCGCTTCGCCACGGTGCGGGCGATGGTGTAGCCGATGAGCGAGGCCCCGACGAAGCCCGCCCACGCCGCCAGGAAGCCGACGACCGGTCCAAAGGCCCAGCCCCCCAAGAGCGCCTGCGAGTACGTCGGCAGGGCTCCAAAGCCCGCACTGAACATGAAGATGACCGAGTAGAGGAAGACACCGCTGATCTGGTGGTCCTGGAGCCACTGGGAGATCGGCCCGATGTACGCCAGGAGCAGGATGCCCCCTAAGGGAGGCATCGCCGTCCACGCGATCGCGAGGATGCCCGCTGGCCCCAGCCGCTTGAAGAAGGCCACCAGCCCCGGCTTGTGCTCGGCTTCGCTGGCACCGGCGGGCGGCGTGGTGCTCTCGGTCTTCGGCGGCTCGCTCTCGCTCATGGCCCAGCGTACGCTGCCACGAGCCATCCCGAATCCGCCTACGCTCCGCCCGTACCCAGAAACCCCGCGCCCGACGGCCCACCGGCCGCCCGAGCGCCTTTTCCGCCCGCGACGCGGGCCGAGGTCGGTCTCTCCCATGCTGCCCAAGCCCCCGCCGCGTGAGCCCTCCCTGGGCTTCATCTACTCGCCCCCCTTCCGCATCCAGGGCGTCTCGATCGCCGGCGAGGCCACCACCATCCAGGTGCCCGAGCTCGACGTCGTCTTCGACATGGGCTCGTGCCCCAGGGCCATGCTCGCAAGCCCCCTGTGCGCCCTCAGCCACGGCCACATGGACCATGTGGGCGGCCTGGCGTATTACCTCTCCCAGCGGCAGTTCCAGGGCATGGGCACCGGCGCCATCGCCTGCGACGCGCGCATCGAGGGCGACATCCGCCGGATGCTCGAGGGCTACGTCGGC
The DNA here is from genome assembly GCA_040219675.1 of Phycisphaerales bacterium. Classification (GTDB taxonomy): domain Bacteria; phylum Planctomycetota; class Phycisphaerae; order Phycisphaerales; family UBA1924; genus JAHCJI01. Next base: position 146,974 of record JAVJRZ010000008.1, read on the forward strand.
CTGGAGCGCCAACGCACGCCGTACGAGCTGTTCCCCCTCGAAGACGGTCAGAGCCACCCGCTCAAGCCCAACCACTATCTGCGGGGGTTCCACACCGAGCACACCGCACCATCCATGGGCTATGTGGTCTATGAGAAGCGCACCAAGCTCAAGGACGAGTTCGTCGGCCTGCCCCAAGAGAAGCTGGTCGAACTCAAGAAGCGCGGTGAGGAGATCACCCGCAGCTTCGAGGTGCCGCTGGTGGCCTACACGGGCGATACCCTCCCCGGAGCGCACCTGCTGCGTGCGGACATCCGAGAGGCCAGGATCGTCATTTCCGAGTGCACGTTCTTCGAGAAGGGCCACCACAAGCGCAGCCGCATCGGCATGCACATGCACGTGGACGACATCGCCGAGTGGCTGCCGCTGCTGGCGTGCGAGACGTTCGTCATCGGCCACATCTCTCGACGCACCCATGTGGGTGATGTCCGCCAGGCGCTCGCCGAACGGCTCAGCGAGGAAGACCTGGCCCGCGTGCGCGTGCTGATGGACCATCGCACGAATCGCGGTGTGTACGAGCGTCAGGTCGCCGCGACGTCAACCGGCGCCGATGCGGCGTCCACAAGCGATGGGTAACCACCCGAACTCTGGCCGTCGCACGCTTGATTTGCGGGTCGGAGCGCTCATCTTCGGTTGACTCCATTGGGCAATTGTGTTATCTTGATCCCCGCGTTCGTTCGAGCGGCAGGCAACCCATCGACGCCGTCCACGTGTTTGCGTTTGCAGGCCGCGGCAAGCGGTCTCGGTGTTGTGCGCTGCCGCAGACTGGGTCGCTTCCGTTGGGTCGTGCAAGCATGGGGTACCGGATATGACCGATGTTTCGGCGAATGGATCCGCCGCTCACCCAGCCCCTGGCGCCGAGGCGCCAGCCGTGCAGCCCGAGGCCGCCGCGCTGTGGGAGCAGTCGCTCGGAACGATCCGCGCCGAACATCCGACCATCGTCCGCACCTGGTTCGAGGACCTGCGCCCCGTCTCGCTGGACGCGGGCCAGTTGACGATCGGCTGCCCGAGCGATTTCCAGCGCGACCACCTCCACAACCTGTGCCGGCGCGCGTTCAGCGACGCCGCCAGCATCGCCTCTGGCCGATTGGTGAATGTTCGATTCGTCAGCCTGAATGCCGCGGCTAGCAAGCCCCCGCGTGTCGCCCGCCAGCTTGCCATCAACCCCGACAACACCTTCGAGAACTTCATCATCGGCCCGGGCAATCGCCTCGCGCACGCCGCCGCCAAGGCCATCGCCGAAGAGCCCGGTCGCCGCTACAACCCGCTGTTCATCCACGGCGACGTGGGCCTGGGCAAGACGCACCTGTTGCAGGCCATCTGCATCACCATCCAGGCGATGCACCCGGACTGGACCATCGAGTACGTCTCGTGCGACGAGTTCACCGGGCAGTTCATGGAGGCCGTGCAGGCCGGTCGCATGAGCGAGTTCCGCAACGAGTTCCGCCAAGTTGACATGTTGGTGATCGACGACGTGCACTTCCTGGCCAAGCGAGACCGGACGCAGGAGGAGTTCTTCCACACCTTCAACGCGCTCTACCAGACCAACCGCCAGATCGTGCTGAGCTCCGATGCGCCGCCCGAGGACATCCCCGATCTCGAAGACCGGCTGGTCAGCCGCTTCAAGTGGGGCCTGGTGTCGTTCGTCGAAGCGCCCGACTACGAGACGCGCATCGCCATCGTCCGCACCAAGGCGAAGCTGCGGGGCCTGGTCCTCGGAGAAGGCGTCGCCGAGCACATTGCCGCGTGCATCGACTCGAACATCCGCGAGCTCGAGGGCGCGATCACCAACTTGCAGATCCGCGCTTCGGTCGACGGGCGCCCACTCAATCTCGAACTCGCCCGCGAGACGATCATCGCTCCCGAGCGCACCGCAGCGCCCACCAGCGCGACGATGCAGGCCGTGCTGGACGCGACCACCGGCTTCTACGGCGTGAAGCTCGCCGACCTCCAGGCCCGCAAGAAGACACGGTCCATCGCCCGGCCGCGACAGGTCGTCATGTACCTGGCCCGCAAGCACACCCGGCACTCGCTCGAAGAGATCGGCGGCTACCTCGGCGGGCGCGACCACACGACCGTCATGCACGGCGCCAGCAAGGTCGCGGAACTGCTCAAGACCGATCCGGCCTTCGCCGCAGAGCTGGAGCGGCTGGAAGCCCGCATGCTGGGCGACCAGCGGCCGAGTTGAAAGCCAGGACGACCGCGAAGCGGCCCCACCAACGAACAAGCCCGGCATTCCCCGGGCTTGCGGCTGGTCGTCAGAGCGCTGGAACGTTCACTCAGTCGTCGTCGCTCTGGTGCGCCATCGAGCGCGGCATGTTCTCGAGCACCTTGTCGATCAGCCCGTACTTGAGCATCTCCTGATCATCCAGCCACAGGTTGCGATCGCAGTCCAGCTCGATCTTGTCCTTATCCTGCCCGGTAGCGTCGGCGTAGATCTGGTACAGACGCTCACGCAGGCGGATGATCTCCTTGGCCTCGATCTCCAGGTCGGTGGCCTGGCCTTCCATGATGCCGCCGATGAGCGGCTGGTGCATCAGGTTGCGGCTGTTGCGCAGGCAGAAGCGCTTGCCCTTGGCGCCCGAGGCGGCAATGACCGAGCCCATGCTCGAGGCCTGCCCGATGATGTAGGTGCACACTTGGGGCTGGATGAAGTTCATCGTGTCGATGATGCCCAGCCCGCTGGTCACGCTGCCGCCCGGCGAGTTGACGTACAGATGCACGTCGCTCTCGGGGTCTTCGTTGGCCAGGAAGAGCAACTGGGCCACGATCAGGTTGGCCATGTCGTCCATCACCGGGCCGCCCAGGAAGATGATCCTGTCCTTGAGCAGACGCGAGTAGATGTCGTACGACCGCTCGCCGCGGCCGGTCTTCTCGATGACGATGGGCACCAGGTAGTTTGATTCGACGCTCATGGACGGGGCTCTCCAGCAGGGGGCTTCGGGTGCGAAAGCGAGGGGCGAAAGGGGGTGCGAGTGACAGGACGCATCAGCCGGTCTTCTTCGTGTGCTCCAAGACCTCGTCCACGATGCCGTAGGCCTTGGCCTCTTCGGCACTGAAGTACTTGTCACGCTCGCTGTCCCGCTGGATCGTCTCGGCGTCCTGCCCGGTATGGCTCGCCAAGATGTCGTTCAACGCCCGCTTGCTCTTGATGATCTGCTCGGCCTGGAGGCGGATGTCCTCGGCCTGGCCGGTGATGCCGCCGTAGGGCTGGTGGATCATGACCTTCGCGTGGGGCAGGATGTACCGCTTGCCCTTCTCGCCGGCGGTCAGCAGCACCGCGCCGCCCGAGTAGGCCCGGCCGATGCAGTACGTGGCCACGGGACTGGAGAGGAACTGCATGGTGTCGTAGATCGCCAGCGTGTCGTCGACGGCGCCGCCGGGGCTGTTGATGTAGAAGTTGATCTGCTGCCCGCGCTTCTGGTCCTCGAGGTACAGCATCTGCATCATCACCCTCGCCGCGGAGGCGAAGTTGATTTCCCCGATCAGGAACACCACCCGATTCTCGAGCAAGAGCTCGTCGATGGTCATCTCGCGCGTGCGCTGGTAGGAAACGGCCGAAGCGGGCATGGGCTGTCCTTCTCCTCTTGAGAGCCGGAACATCACCGGCCCATATCCTGGTAAACACCGACCAACCAGCCCCAAGGGGCGACACGGGCGGCGGCCACGCCGCCATGGACCACTCATCGGTCAGCGGACGGACGTTCTGCAACCGGCGGGCCATCGGCCCAGCGGCTCGAGGCGGCCCTTGGCGCGATCGGCACCGCGTCTTGGCCGCCCCAGGGACATATCGGCCCGATCATCGGCATGCCTGTGGTCAATCTCCCGCCGATCTGACAGGCCCGATCGAACGCCGTCGCACGATGGCCTTGGGCCCATCGCTTCCGTACACTCCGGCCCACCTTCCTCCGGGCGAGGGGCAAGGTGGCCAAGACCGGCGGGCCCAGCCCGCGGAGGGGTTGTTCATTGCCGACCGCCGTGATCAGCGACATGCACGCCAACGCCACCGCCCTCCGCGCGGTCCTGGCCGATATCGACAGCAAGGGCGTCGACCGGATCGTCTGCCTGGGCGACATCGTGGGCTATGGACCCGAGCCGCTGGCCTGCGTGGACCTCATCCGCGAGCGATGCGCCTGGTCGCTCATGGGCAACCACGACTTCGCCGTGCTGTACGAGCCCACGAACTTCAACCCCACCGCCGCCGCCGCGGCCTATTGGACGCGCGAGCAGTTCGACGCCGAGCCGGACGAATCCAAGCGCACCGAGCGGTACAACTTCCTGGGCCGGCTTCGCGTCCGCGTCGCCGACGCCGACTCGCCGCTGAAGGTTCCCCTGCTGGCCGTACACGGCTCGCCGCGCCGCCCGATCAACGAGTACATCTTCGACAAGGACGTTCGCGACGCCCCCGAGAAGCTCGAAGCGATCTTCGAGCGCTTCGAGGGCGCCTGCGTCGTGGGCCACACGCACGTGCCCGGCGTGTTCACCGATGAGCCCGACTTCTACCCGCCCGATGAGATCGGCGAGGCCGGCTTCAAGCTCCGCGAGGGCGAGAAGGTCGTCATCAACGTGGGCTCGGTCGGCCAGCCACGCGATGGCGACCCGCGCGCCTGCTACGCCATGCTTCACGAAGACCGCGTGACCTTCCACCGCGTCGAGTACGACATCCAGGACACCGCCGACAAGATCAAGAACATCGCAGAACTCGACGACTGGCTGGGCGATCGCCTCTTCAGCGGTCAGTAACCCGCCGCCCGCGCGGCCGCACCGCAGACACCACTCCTATGGCAGCACAAAACAAGAGCCTCGTCCGCATCCTCATCCCCCTCGCCGTGCTGGTCGCCCTGGGCCTGCTCATCGCGCTTCCGGCGCTCCAGGGCAACACCGCACAGCCGCTGCAGCCCGCCCCCCCGGCCGAGCAACTGCCCGAGCAGCAGGCCGAGCAACAGGCAGCGCCCGATCAGCCCGCATCGCAGGACGGCGCGCAGGCTGCCGACGAGCCCCAATCGACACCGACCGAGGTCGCGGACGAAGACCCAGCCCCCGCGCTGCCTCTCGACGGCTCGGCCGCCCAGCCGCCCACCGAGCAACCGGCCCAGGACACGACGCAAGCGACGACCACGCAGGGCACGCCGATCCAGGGCGATGCGGCACAACTGCGTGTGCAGCCGCTCAGCGGCGACCCTGCCCAGTGGCAATACGCACGCATCGGCGGCGTCGATCCCCAGACCCACGCGATCGAGCTCACCTTCTCGCTGCGTGGGGCGGGCATCGAGCGCATCGAGTTGGCCGGCTACCAGCGGCGCCTGGGTCAGGCCGACCCCGTGCCCGCGCAGCAGGAGTGGGCCCTGCCCACCGCCGCGGGCGGGACCGTGCGCATCGTGCCCTTCGCCGCTGTCGCCGTCGAGATCGACGGCCAGCGCGTGTCGGTCTACACCGCCACCAACGACGAGGGCCAGGCCGTGCCGGCCTGGGCACAGGTCGCCCCCGGCAGGTTCCAGGCCACCATCGTCGACGAGCAAAGCACGCCCTTCGTCCGCCTCGAGCGCCACTACCAGGCCGACGGCAGCAGCCACGACTTCACGCTCGTGCAGACCGCCGAGAACCTGACCGACCGGCCGATGACCATCCGCTGGATCGCCTTCGGCCCCGCCCAGCTCTATCAGGAAAGCCAGGGCTACGGCGGAGACAAGCGCCGCGTCCGCTTCGGCTACGTCGAGCCCAGCTCGCCGCACTTCGTGGTGGGCGGCGACTTCATGCAGACCATCGCCAACGTCTCGGGCAGCCGCGACAAGCAGACCGGGCTGTACCCGGCCAGCATGGAGCTGTGGCCCAACCGCACCGTCGAGCGCAAAGAGCTGCAACTGGCCTGGACCGGCCTGACCAACCGCTACTTCGGGACGGCCGTCCACGCGGTGGCTCCCGATGCCGCCGCGACCGGCAACGCCCCGCTGCTCACCAGCGTCGAGCGCGTGTCGCGGGTGCTGCTCCAGCCCGGAGCCGCGGTCGATAGCCCCAACTACATCCTCGGCCTCGAGCTCACCAGCCCGGCGTACACGCTCGAGCCCAGCGGCGCCAGCGCCCATCGCCTGGGCATCTACAGTGGCCCGCTCGACCGCTCGCTCATCTCGGCCAACCCGTCGGCCAACGCGGTCATGCTCCGCCAACTCGTGCAATACACCTTCGGCGGTCCGTGCGCGTTCTGCACGTTCCCCTGGCTGGCGCACATCCTCATCTGGCTGCTCCACCTCATCCACGACTATCTCGTCTTTGACTGGGCGCTGGCCATCTTCGTGCTGGTGCTCATCGTCCGGACGATCCTCCACCCCATCACCAAGTGGAGCCAGATCCGCGTGCAGCGGTTCAGCCATCAGATGCAGCAGATGGCGCCCAAGCAGAAGAAGATCCAGGAGAAGTACAAGGGCGACCCCAAGCGCATGCAGGCCGAGATGGCCAAGCTCTGGCGCGAAGAGGGCATCAACCCCGCCGGCATGCTGGGCTGCCTGCCCATGTTCCTCCAGACGCCCATCTGGATTGCGCTCTACGCCTCGCTCTACTTCGCCATCGAATTGCGCCACCAGCCGGCCTTCTTCGGCATCTTCCAGCAGCTTGGCGGCTGGCCCTTCCTGGCCGACCTGGCCCAGCCCGACAGCGCCATCCCGCTGCCCCAGGCGATGCACTTCGCATTGCCGCTCATGGGCACCATCACCTCGATCAACCTCTTGCCGCTGCTGCTGGGCGTGGTGTTCTTCATCCAGCAGAAGTACATGATGCCCCCGCCCAGCGCGACCATGACCCCCGAGCAGCAGACCCAGCAGAAGCTCATGAAGGTCATGCTCGTGGTGATGTTCCCCGTCTTCATGTACAACGCGCCCAGCGGCCTGGCCGTGTACTTCATCGCCAACTCGGTGCTGGGCATCGTCGAGATGCGCTATATTCGCGCCCACATCGACAAGAACGACCTGCTGACCGCCAAGCAGCGTGACCCGAGCAAGAAGACCTTCATCCAGCGCGCCATGGAGCGCGCCGAGCAACGCCAGCAGGCCATGCAGGCCGCCCGAGGCCAGGGGCCGGCCAAGGGCCCAACCAGCGGCGCCTTGGGCGCCCGGCGCAAGAAGACCGAGAACCGACGCAAGGGCCGACGCCCCTGACCGGCCAACATGGATACCGGTTCGACCATTGTCGCGCCCGCGACACCCATGGCCCCGGCCGCCCGCGGGCTCGTTCGAGTCAGCGGCCAGCACGCCTTTGACACCGTCGACGCTATCGCCACCAGCCCCATCGAGCGCACCCGCGGCGTCGGCCCGATCCGCCTGCGCATCAGCGGCGGCCAGCTCCCCGCACTGGCCATCCGCCTGCCCGGCCCGGCCTCGTACACGGGCGAGGATTCCGTCGAGATCCTGCCCCCGGGGTCGCCCACGATCATCGACCTGGTCGTCCGGGCCCTGCTCGAGCAGCCGGGCGTCCGCCATGCCCAGGCCGGCGAGTTCAGCGCACGGGCCTATCTCAACGGCCGCCTGGCGCTCGAGCAGGCCGAGGGCGTCGCCGCCACCATCGCCGCGTCCACCCGGCAGCAGCTCGACGCGTCCCACCGCCTGCTGACCGGCCAGTCCGGCCGCCGGTACGCGAGCATCGTTGACGACCTGGCCGGCGCCCTGGCGCTGGTCGAGGCCGCCGCCGACTTCGCCGAGGAGGAGCACGTCATCCCCATCAGCGCCGGCGACCTGCGCGCGCGCCTCGACGGGGCGCTCGATTCGCTGCGGGCCGAGTCCGAGGGTCGGCGTGGGCGAGAATCGAACGCCGCGCGGCCGCTCGTCGTGCTCGCCGGCCCGCCCAACGCCGGAAAGACCAGCCTTTTCAATGCGCTCCTCGGCCGCCGCCGGGCCGTCGTCTCGCCCGATGAGCACACCACGCGCGACGCGATCGTGGAGCCGCTGGTCATCGAACACCCCACCATCGGCGCGGTATCGTGCGACCTGGCCGACCTGCCAGGGCTGCCCGATCGCGCTGGCGTCCGGCTCGAGCCGACAGAGCAGGACAGCATCCAGGCCATCATCGATGACACGATCGCACGCGCCGATCTGGTGCTGCTGTGCGATCCGCATGGGCGCTTCGATGCACCGTCGGTCGGCGATGCGACGCTCAGGCTGCGCACCAAGGCCGACAGCATGCCAATGGGCCCATCGGGCGACCGGATGGTCAGCGTGCACTCGGGGCTCAACCTCGACGCGGTGCGGCTGGACATCGCCCGCGCTATCGACGCCGCCCGCCAGGACAGCGAGGCCGGCCTCATACCCAGGCACCGCACGCTCGCCGGCCGGGCGATCCTGGGCCTCGAGCGGGCGCACGCCGCCCTCGGCGATGATCCGGCTGGGGCACTGCCCGAGCACGGCGAACTGATCGCCGCCGAGATGCGCCTGGCGTTGGACGCCCTGGCCGAACTGGGCGGCCACGTCCACCCCGACGAGATCCTCGGACGCATCTTCGCCAGCTTCTGCGTGGGCAAGTAATGGCAGTTGGGGGTACACTTTTCCCAAGCATGAGCACCACCGATACCCCAGCCAAGCCCAACAACAGCGACCCGAAGGCCGACCAGTTGCCGCCCTTCCACGTGCTGCTGCACAACGACGACGAGCACGAGATGCTCTACGTGGTCGAGAGCCTGGTGGATACCACGCCCTTGGCCTACAAGCCCGCCGCCCGCATCATGCTCGAGGCCCACATGCGTGGCGCCGCGACCGTGCTCACCACGCACAGGGAGCGGGCCGAGTTCTACCGCGATCGCATCCGCTCCAAGGGCCTGGTGGCCACGATCGAGCCCGCCGAAGGCCCGTCCGAATAACCCCAAGCCGTGACGGGTCGTATCGATCGATCCGCGAGCAACGAGCCCTCCCGGCCGCGATCGCGGCGCACGAGCACTCGTACCCAGCCATCAAGAACACCACGCCGATGAAACCCCGCAAGTGGCCACCAGCAAGGCCGCGCGGAGGTGTTCGGCATGTCCAAGCCCATGGGTCAGATCCTCATCGACCGAGGTGTCCTCAGCGAGACGCAGCGCGATGAGGTCCTCCGCGCACAGCGCGGCACGAACCGCCCCTTCGGCGAACTCGCCGAGAGCATGTTCGAGGTCTCCCAGCAGGAGATCGAGGCGGTCTGGGCCGAGCAGTACGGCGAGATCGCCGAGTGGCTCAACCCCTCGACGATGGAGATCCCCGAGCACGTGCTGTGCGTGCTGTCGGGCCGGCAAGCGGCGCAGTTCGCCATGATCCCGGTTCGCTACTCGGGGCGTTCCCTGGTGCTCTGCACCACGCGCGAGCAACTGCCGCGGGCGCTGCGTTTCGCGTCATCGACCTTCGGCGCCGAGTGCACGCTGGCCCTGTGCGAGCCCGAGCAACTCGCCGAGGCGCTGCGCCGCCACTACGACGTCGACGCCGCCGCATGGGAAGCGCTCATGCGTCAGCTCGGCCGCGGCGAAGCGGCCTGAACACCTTTATTCCTTGCCTTCGGCGAGCGTCATCAATGGCGGCTCGAGCGGCAGGATCCTGACCAGTTGCATGTACGCGTCGTGGTGGGCCTGCACCTCGGCGAGCGAATCGCCCCCGGTCTTCTCGAGAAAGGCCCGGGCGATCTCGAAGGCCACCATGTTCTCCATCACCACGCTGGCGGCCGAAACGGCGCACACGTCGCTGCGCTCGTAGTCGCTCTGCTGCGCTTCCTTCGTGTTGAGGTCGACCGAAGGCAGGCCGCGCAACAGGGTCGAGATCGGCTTCATCGCGCCCGTCACCACCACGGGCTGCCCGTTGGTCATCCCGCCCTCGATACCCCCGGCGTTGTTGCTCTCGCGCACGAAACCCAGCCCCGGCTCGTCGGCTCGGGCGCGATCGAAGCGGATCGGATCGTGCACCTGCGAGCCGGGCAACTCGGCCACCTTGCGCCCCAGCCCGATCTCCACGCTCTTAAACGCCTGGATGCTCATCACCGCATAGGCAAGCCGCGCATCGAGCTTCGCACGCCAGTCCACGCAACTGCCCAGCCCGGGCGGCACGCCGAACACGTGCGCCTCGCACAGCCCGCCCGCCGTGTCCTTCTCGACCTTGGCGTTGCGGATAACCTCGATCTGCCGCTTCGTCGCCTCCGCATCGGGGCAGTAGGTCTCGCTGGCCTCTCGCGCGGCCTTGAGCGTTTGCCAGCGCTCCGCCGTCACGACGACGTCCGTAGCCGCCGAACCAACCCGACGTACGAAGCCGAACACCTCGATGCCGAACAGGCCGAGGAAACCGCGTGCCAGCGCCCCCGCCGCCACGCGCGCCGCGGTCTCACGCGCGCTGGCGCGTTCCAATGTGCCCCGACAGTCGGTCGTCAGCCACTTGAGCGAGCCGGCAAGATCGGCATGGCCCGGACGCGGCCGATACACCGGCGGCGTGCGCTCCGCGTCGTCCATGCGCGAGTCCTTGTTGGCCACCCGCATCGCGATGGGCGAGCCCAGCGTCTTGCCCAGCCGCACGCCGCTCAGGAACTCCACGCGATCGGTCTCGATACGCTGGCGCCCGCCGCGGCCGTACCCGCCCTGCCGCCGCGCGAGTTCCGTGTTGATCTGGTCCTCGTCGATGGGCACGCCCGCGGGCATGCCCGTCACGATCGTGATCAATCCTGGGCCATGGCTCTCGCCGGCGGTCTGGTAGTCGAGCGTTGTCATCGGCCAATCGTATCGAGCCTACTGCTGCGGCGGAGCCCCGATCACCGAGAGGATGTTGCTGCGATCGTCCGTCCATGTCCGAAAGCCGGGTCGCGCCATCGGCGCTCGCCACAGCGCCCGGCGTTCGAGCGGGCGCAGGTCCTCCGGCGATCGCGCGAGCATCACCCACGTGCTGGCGTATCGCCCGGTCGCCAGGCTGTCTTCCGGGTCGCGCTGATCCACACGCATCGTCGCGAAGAGCCCCAGCCGCTCGGCCGCAGACGCGACAACGGGCTCCAGATCCAGGTACACGTTGGAGATGTGCACAGCCAGCACCCCGCCGTGAGCCAGCTTGGAGAGGTACACCTCGAAGGCCTCGAGCGTCAGCAGGTGCACGGGGATCGCGTCCGAACTGAACGCGTCGAGCACGATCAGGTCATACGGCTCACCCTCGTAGGCCTCCATCAGCAAGCGGCCATCGCCAATGAAGTACCCGATCGAGTCGGCACGGCTGTCGCTCAGGAACGTGAAGTAGAGCGGATTGCGCGCGATCCGCACCACCTCCGGATCGATCTCGTACGCGTCGATCGACATGCCACGCCGGCCATATGAGGCCAGGGCCCCCGTGCCCAGGCCAACCAACGCCACGTGATCCAGAGGGTTAAACCGCTCGGGCGTCGCCTGGCCGTCGATCAACGCAAAGACCTCGGCGATCGGGCTCGATCGGTGGTAGTACGCCAGCGGCTCCTGCTCGAAGCCCGGCCCCAGCCGCTGCAAGCCGTGCGCCGTCGAACCGTGCCGAAGCTGGTGGAACGTCGCGATGCTCCCATCGCGCTGGAGCGTGCGCACGCGCTCGACCGTGTGCACGCCGAAGAACGTGCGCTCGATGTGGACGATCTCCGCCGGCCCGCGCCAGAAGCTCGACGCGACCAGCATGCCCCCCACCGCCACCGTGAACGACAGCGGCCGGCCGTGGATCAGGTACAGCACGATCGCCGGCACCCCGACCACGATCGCACGCTCGAACACGCTAGCCGAACCCGACAGCGGCTGCAAGCCCATCGCCGCAAACACAAAGAGCACGGCCACGAAGACGCACACCACCGCCACGCCCACCGCGACCTGCCCCGAGGGCGTTGCCAGCCCACGCGCCGCGGCATCGCGCAGCTTGGGCAGCCCCGGCAGCGCAAGCATAGCCAGTGCGATCGCCAGCGGATACTCCAGCACGTGGTTGAAGATCGCCGGCGCAAGCAGCGCGTTGAACGCACCGCCCAGCACGCCACCGACCGCCACCAGCAGGTAGAACTCCGTCAGCCTTCCCGAGTGCGGCCGGAGCGACGCCAGCCGCTGGTGGCACAGCAGCGCACCAAGCCCGAACGCCGCCACGTGCGCACCGGCCACGGCCCACAACGGCTGGCGAGCGTGCAACAGCATCGCGACCACAACCCCCACCACCGCGATCGGAGCCAGCCGCTGCACGAACCGTTCCAGCCCTTCGCGACGAACGCCGAACGCAATCACGAACGTGAGCAGGTACAGCGACAGCGGCACGACCCACAGCAGCGGCGCCGCCGCCACGTCGGTCGTCAGGTGCTGGGTCACGCCCAGCATCAGGCTCGAAGGCACGAACGCCAGACCCACCCAGGCCAGCCGCCGCTTCCAGGGCACCGGCTCGACGGGCTCTTCGACCGCGCCCTCGCGCAGCACGCGCAGCCGACGCGCCGACAGCACCGCGCCGAACGCCAGCACCACCACCAGAGCGATGTAGCCCACCGACCACCACGAGCGCTGCTGCTCCAGGCTCAGCATCGGCTCGACGACGAACGGGTACGCCAGCAGCCCCAGCAGGCTCCCGGCGTTGCTGGCCGCGTAGAGCGGGTAGGGGTCGCTGGCGAGCTTGTGATCGGTCGTGGAGATCCACCGTTGGAGCACCGGCGACACCGTCGACAGCATGACGTACGGCCCGCCCACCGCCAGCGCGAGCGACACCAGCACCCACAACGCCGCCGACCCCGACGGCGCGCCCTCGCGCAACGCCAGCGGCAACGCCAGCACGGCGACCGCCGCTAACACCACGTGCGCCCCGATTGCCACACGCGGCGCCCGCCGGCCCGCAACGCCCAGCAGGTGGGCGCCCAGATACCCCACCAGCAGCCCGCTCTGGAAGAACAGCATCGCCGCCGTCCATACCGCCGGGCTGCCGCCCAGCCGCGGCAGCATCATCCGCGCGAGCATCGGCTGCACACAGAACAGCAATGCCGCGGCGACGAAGATGGCCAGGGTGTATACCAGCAACATCCGGGAAGAATCCTCCCAAAAGCCCTCGCAGGCCCTCGAAGAGCCCGATGGTACCGCCACGCGGGGCCCGGGCGGCAGTGCAAGCCAAGCCGCCAGCTTGCCGGGACCTGAAACGCTCGCCAGCCGTCACCCCTATGACCGTGTGGGGAGTCCTGTGGTGACCGATCGTTTCGTGGCCAACTCAACGCGCCCAAGCCTTGCGAAAGCGAGGCTGGGCACGCCGATCGCGCTCGTGCTCGCCTGGGCGCTGCTGGCCATGATCGTGCCCTGCCGGGCCTTTGCACACGGACCGCTGCCCGAACGCTGGGTGCCCGCCGAGTGCGACTGGGTCGTCCACATCGACGCCCAGCGGCTCGCACGAGCCCAGGCCCTCCGCCCGGTATTCGATGTGCTGACCGCCTCGACCTTCGGCGCCAGCCTCGAAGACATGGGCATCGATGCCCGCATGGACCTCACCGGCATCACGGTCTTCGGAACGGTCACCCGCGGCCCCGAGGCCCGCGGCGAGACCACCACCCTGCTCCAGGGCGGGGCCGCCCTCCGCGATGCCATCAAGAGCCACGTCCAGGCCCACGGCGGGTACACCCTGATGCTCCGCCAGCCCGACAAGAGCTCGGGGCATCGCATCGATGCCTGGACCATTGACAGCCTCGCCGTGCACATCGCCATCGTGCCCGTTTCGGCCTCAGGCACCGAAGAGCAACCCACATCGCTCGTCGCGGTCCTGTCAGATAACTCGCATCGGCTCCAGGCCTGCATCGCCAGCCTGCTGACCGAAGACGGCAGCGCTGAACATGAAGCGACGCAACCCCAGACCGGCGATGACGAGCCCCAGGACCACTTCACGCATGCCCCAACGCCCGAGGGCAGCGTCATCTCGCTCTATGCCCGCGGCCTGAACCTGGCCCATCCCCCGCTTCGATCCGAGCTGCTTGCCTCGGCCGAGAGGCTCGTGGGCCACCTGGGCTATCGAGAGCAAGGCGACTCGATGGTGGTCTTCGCAGACCTGGAACTCCAAGGCCACGAGCAGGCGGACCTGGCCTCGGTGGTCTCCTCGCTGAACCGGATGATCGGTTACTGGGGTAAGCGGGCGGCCGAACTCGGGCGCCAGCAGCCCTCCATGCTGCACATGCTCCCGCTGGTCCAAGCCTGCGATGTCTCCCACGAGGGTCGCATCGTTCGGATCAGCATGGAGCAGGCCGTGGAGGCCGATCGCCCGGCCCAAGCCGCCGCCGGAACGCGCGAAGAAGACCGATAACCCAAGCCATCGGTGAAGGCGGCCGGATTTCACACATTCTTATAGGATAACCCTAAGGTCGGATCCGCTTTGGATTTGCGTACGGATCGGTTACTCTGATGCCGATGCCCGCGTCCGCCACAGGTGCCATCCCGTTCGAACTGACGCCGGCGGGTGGGCCTTCGCAGCCGGTCGATCGGCTCGATGACCAAGCCTTGGCCGATCTGGCCAAAGAAGGCTCCGTCGCCGCGTACAACGTGCTGGTGACGCGCTATCAGGACCGGGTCTACCGATTCCTGCTACGCCGTACCGGTTCCTCGGCCGAGGCCGAGGACATCGCCCAGGAGACCTTCCTGCGAGCGTGGCAGAAGCTGCATACCTACGAGACCGAGCGCCCGCTGGCGCCGTGGCTGCTCACCATCGCCGCCCGCCTGGCCGCCTCGGCCGCCCGCAAGCGGGCCCGCATCCGGGTTGCGCCGGAGTCGTCCATCGGCTACGTCGATGCCGCCGCGCCCAACCTGCGCCCGGCCAATCCGGACGCCGGCCACGATCGACGCCGCATCTGGCAGATCGCCGAATCGGTGCTCAACCGCGAGCAGATGACCGCCGTCTGGCTGCGATACGTCGAGGGCCTCAGCCCCGCCCAGATCGCCCGGGTGATGGACAAGTCGGGCGTCGCCGTCCGTGTCATGCTCCTTCGAGCCCGGAACGTGCTGGGCGAGGCCATCCGAGAGCAAGCCGAAGACATCGCCCAAGCATCAGGGACAACCCCAAAGCCCGAGACATCCAATCAATCTTCCGCGGCCCGCGTTACGCAGGGCTCGGCGCAAGCGAATACATAGCAGGAGTAGCACCCCTTTCGGAGCGACAGAATTCTGAGCCGCTCCAGATCTAGGATGTGTCCTGTGGCCCGTCGACCTGAGCATCCCGCACCCCCACGGCGTCCGTCGCGACGCCGCTTGGAGTCGTTGCTGCGCGATCCCAAGGGATGGCCCGATGAGGCCGCACCCCTGCGTGTCCGCACCGGGGTGATGTCCAACCTGGCCGCCCAGCGCCAGCGGGACGCGAGCATGGACCGGGTCACGCTCTACAAGCCCTCGCGCTGGTCCCGTCGACACCGCTTGCAGTTCTCGCTGAGGCCACCGCTGGCCGCCGCCGCGGTGATCGCCATGATCTTCTCCGCCGCCGTCCACTTCATGGGCGGCACGCAGGCGTGGCAGCCCTTTGCCGATGGCCTGGCCAACCGCCTCTACGAGGTCGATGACGCCGGCCCCAGCGTGAACCCCGCCTGGGCGAACGCAACCAACGCCGGCCAAGCCAACCCCGTCGGCCGCGACGACGCCGAAGCGCTCTTCAACGACGTGCTCCGCTTTCGCGCGCACATGACCGGTCGCATCCCCGTCGCCGAACCGCGCAACGCCCCGGACCCGCGCCCGGCGCCCGAGCGCAAGCGGGCCGACGATCGGACGCCCGCTTCGCCCTGAGGCCGCCGCGCTCCTGCTCAAACAAGAAACGCCCCCGAGAGCGCCGCGCCGGCGTCAACGCTCGACGGCGCCGACCAGTTCGCTGAGCTTGATCGCGCCCATGCGCTCCACCCACCGCTCCAGGCCGCGAAGGACTCGCCGCGGACTCGACGGATCCGCCAGCGTGGCCGTCCCCATGCCGACCGCTGATGCGCCGGCAAGGACGAACTCGGCCGCGTCTTCCCACCGCGTCACGCCGCCGAGGCCGATGATCGGCACGCCCGCCTCGCGCGCCACGCGCCGGTAGACCTCGTCGATCAGGCGCACGACGATCGCGTGGACGGCCGGGCCCGAGAGGCCCCCCGAGCCATTGGTGATGCGCGGCCGCCGCGTGCGCACGTCGATGGCCATCGCCGGCATCGTGTTGCACAGGCACAGCACGTCCGCACCGGGACGCCGGTTGGGGCCATCGGCGACACCCAGGCCCTCGATCGCCGCTTGGGCAATGGGCACGATGCCCACAAGCCCGGTCGCCACGGGCGGCAGCTTCACGATGAGCGGCAGGCTCGGCAATGCCGCGCGCACCTGGCCGACGAGTTCACGCAGTGCCTTGGGATCGACGCCAAAGTCGGCCCCGCCGTGGACGTTGGGGCACGAAACGTTGAGCTCCACGGCGTCGATGCCCGCCAGCCCGTCGAGCTGCGAGGCCACGGACACGTAGCTCTCGATGGTGTCCCCCGCGACCGAGGCGAACAGGCACACCCCCCGCTCGCCGAGGCGCTGCGAGGGCGCCACGTGCTCGACGAAGCGATCGATGCCGGTGTTCGCCAGCCCGATGGCGTTGAGCATGGCGCCACGAAGCGGCGTGAGGCGCCAGGTCGGATGGCCCTCGCGCGGCTGCGCGGTGATCGACTTGCTCGTCACCGCGCCGAGCACCGAGGGCGCCAGCACGTCCAGGATCTCGTCGGCATAGCCCGCCGTGCCGGCCGCCAGGATGATCGGGCTCTGGAGCCCGATGCCGGCCAGGTCGACCGACATCGGCCCTTTGGGCGATGGGCGCTGGGCGCGCTGCTCACCGGTCGTGGCGGAAGCCGGCGGCTTGCTGTCCGTCTGTGGGTCGTCCGGCGCCGGGGCCACTGCTCATCCCTCGCTGCAAGGCCGGCGGGCGCGCGAACTGGGGCACAAGCGTGCCCAACCGGCGTCAGGGCCGATCGATCGACGCTCGACGGAACGACGTGAGGAGCCCGGGCTTGCGCGCTTTCTGCGTGGCGGGCTGGCGATCGAAGCCCGCGCTCGGCAGCGCATCGATCGCTTCCTGAGCCGTGTCGAAGCCCTCGATGGGGTCCAAGCCGTGGGCGAAGAACGCGTCCCATGCCGGATCGAGCCGGCGCACCAGCTTGCTGGCCGGCAGGCCCACGGTCGCGGCATCGTGGCCGGTCAGGCAGGTAAAGCCAAGCTCCACGATCGAACGCACCTCATCGCGCTGGACCTCGGTCGAGAAGCCACGCAGGCCCTCGAGAGAACGGCGAACACCAAGCATCTCGATCGTCGCCGTCCCGCAGCGATCCACGAGCACGTCACGCGCCTGCACGGGCCCGTGGTGCAGCAGCACGGCGTGCGCCGCGGCCAGGCCATCGAACACCTGCCGCAGCAGGCGGTCGGTCTCGCCGGGCTCCATGTGCCCACCCTTCTCGGCCAGCAGCGTCTGGAGATCGATCAGGCCGTCCTGGTGGCCCGTGTACGGCGTCACGGCGCACGGCTGGTGCACGATGCCCAGCACCAGCTTCTCCACCGGCAGCACGTGGCGGTTGCGGATGGTCCGCAGGTTGTCCACCGCGCGGCGGAGCACCGCCACCTGTGGGTCGTCCGGCCGGATGGCGAACATGTGCAGCACCTTGGCCTGTCGCCCATCGGGCTCCAGGGCCAGTAGCCGCCGTGCGATCGGAGATTCGGGAAGTTCGCGCGTGATGGTGTACTCACCAAACCTTGCGCGAGGGTGGCTATCGCCCATCAGCGGGGATCCTCCAAGGGCCAGGCGGTCGGCTTCGGCCGACCGAGGGCCCGGACTCTCTCGAGGTCCGGCTCCAAGTCCGGATGATAGGTCGCCGGCATGTTCGGCACTTTCCGTGCGTCAACGCCACAACCGGTCCGCATAACGACCAGCTTCCCATCAAGAACTGTACATCTTCCGAACAGCAGGCACCAGGGCCTCGGCCAGCACCGCGCCGAACTCCCGGTGCGTCGCCACGCCCAGATCTTCCTGGGCCGCCGAGCGATCGACGTCGCCCGGCCAGCTCGAGACGATGGCCGCCCGCCCGGGGTGGACCTCGTACCTGGGCGTGAACCCGGGGTAATGCCGGGCGATCGCCGCCGCGATCTCGCCGGCCGTGGGCGCGAAGCTGGCCACGTTGTACACCCGCTGGCCCACCCGCTCGGCGCGGGCCAGGGCGAGCGTCGCGTCGATGGCGTCGGCCATCAGCATGAAGGGGAGCTGGGCGCTCTCCTGGACGAAGCACACGGCCTCCTGGCCCTTGGCCGCCGCGTGCAGCATGAGCGGGCCGTAGTCGCTGGTGCCGCCGCTGGGGGCCGTGTGCGGGCTGATGAGCCCGGGGTACCGCACGCAGCGGAAGTCGATCGGGGCCGGAGCGTCGCCGCGATCCAGCAGCTTGTAGTGCTCGGCGTAGTACCGCCCCAGGTGCTCGCAGCACAGCTTGTTCACGCCGTACATCGTGATGGGGCTGAGGTACTGGTCCTCGTGCACGGCCCCGGCCCGGCGCTTCTCGGCCTCGCTGGGCAGGCCATACACGGCGATCGAGCTGGGGTAGATGAACTTCACGGGCCGCCCGGTGGCCTGGGCTTGCAGCGTGCACAGGCGCAGCAGGTTCATGGTGCCCTGGGTGTTCACCTCGTGGGCCAGCTCGGGGTTGCGCTCGCCCGTCGAGCTGAGCAGCGCGGCCAGGTGGAAGACCTCGACGACCTCGTACCGCGCGAAGATGGCCGACAGGGCGAAGGGGTCGCGCACGTCGCCGGTGAACGTCGCGTGGCAGTGGCGGGCCAGCGCTTCATCGATCGGCCTCAGGTCCAGGGCGACGATGGGCGTGCCGGCCGAGTCGCTCAGGCGATGGATCAGCCCGTGGCCGACCTCCCCGCCCGCGCCCGTGAGCAGGATGGCCTGCGTGCGGGGCGTGCCGGCGGCGGTGTCGGCGGCGGTGGTGGTCGCCAGCGCGGACGCCGGCTCGGACGCGGGGGAGCGCAGGATCTGCGTGGCGGGGTGCATCATCGGGCGCAGGATAGGGAGCCGCCAGGGCGTGCGCTACGGCCCGCGGCCCGGCCGCCGGGCCCGCCCGCCCGGCCCGCGAGCACGGCCGAACGCCCGCGAAGCACGGCTCCGCGGCCTTGCAGGGCCACGCTTCGGCCCTGAAGACCCGTTCTTCGGCCTCGCAGAACCGCTCCGCAGCCTTGAAGAACCATTCCGCGGCCTTGCAGCACCGTTCCGAAGCCCTGCAGAACGATTCTTCAGGCTTGCAGAACCGCTCCGCAGCCGTGCAGAACCGTTCTTCAGCCTTGCGGGACCATTCTTCAAGCTTGCAGAGCCATTCTTCAGCCTTGCGGGACCACTCTTCAAGCTTGCAGAGCCATTCTTCAGCCTTGCGGAACCATTCTTCAAGCTTGCAGAACCGTTCTTCAGCCTTGCGGAACCATTCTTCAGCCTTGCAGAATCGTTCTTCCATAGAACAAAATTATTCTGCATCGTTGCAGCATCATTCTGCGCTATAGCAGACCCGCCTCAGAGGCCGTGAGAGGGGTTTTGGGGTTCTGGGACCAAAGGGGAAGAAGAGACGGAGTCACGCAGAGACGAAGAGACGAAGTGGAAGAAGATATCGGAACACGCCGCCCCGCCGCTCCCTCCCCACTGCGTCTCTGCGCCTCTCCCCACTCCGTCTCTCCGTCTCTCCGTCTCTCGATCTCCCCGTCTCTTCCCCCCTCAACACCCCGCGTCGAAGGCCGTCTGGAACGCCAGGAAGTCCAAGACCGTCAGCTCACCGTCGCCGTCAAAGTCGGCTTGCGGGTCGCCGTCCTGGAACAGGTTGGAGAAGAGCAGGAAGTCGAAGATGGTGAGGCTCCCGTCGAGGTCGAGGTCGGGGGTGCATGAGCCGCAGGAGAGGTCGAAGAAGTAGGCGGCGCCGACTTGCTCCCCGGCCGCCGTCTCGTCGTGTGGCGCACCGACCAACAGGTACTTTCCATCGCTGGCGAGAGTCGCTCCATAGAGGCCCGCGTAGCGTTCAACGGCGGGGATGAGTTGGCTCGTCTGCACCCACGCACCGTCTGTAGCCTTCTCATACAGATATACCGTGCCGTCCGACACGGACGTGTTCTCGTTGGACGCTGAGACGATCAGGCGATCATCCGTTGCGAACAACTGACTTCCAAACTGGTGGTTTTCCCCCGGCTCGTCCTTGGCCACTTCATGACTCAACGCCCACCGGTCGCCGACGAACTCGTAGGAGCGAACGACGCCTTCAAACTGCCGGTCACGCGATGCGTATGGGGCCCCGACCAGCAACACGTCTCCGGAAAAGTCAGCGGTAATGCCCAGCCACATCCTTTCAGAATCAGCCAGGACTTCCTGCACGAGTTCAAGCTGTCCGTCCGCATCTCTATGGTATATGAACACAGCGCCACCGCTTGGATGGCCACGCCGATCTAGGTAGCCGCCCGTTATGAACCAGTGATCGCGTACAGCCCATCGCACACCAAATCCAATCGACGGCCCACTTGGATCAGGCTGAGTGAGCGTTTGCTGGTGCCGCCACCCATGCAAATCCACCCATGTATAAACCTCGGCGGACTTCGCCGCCCCACTCGTTACCACCAGCGTCTGCTGGCTCAGTGCCAACTCTTGTGCAAACTCGCTTGGAACACTCGGCGGTGGCCAGACACGATCGATCTCGACCCATCTGGCGCCATCAAACTCGTAAACAAACACAGCGCCAGTGCGCTGTCCTGAGTCGGGATTTCTGGTGAACAGTGAGCCAATGACGAGGCGGTCGTCCTCGACGTCTAGGCTCATGCCAAAATTGTCGTACAACTCAGCATCGGGCGGCACGATCGTTTGAACGAGTTCCAACTGACCTGCGACGTTGTCGTAGACAAAGACCGCTCCGGTGCTGCACGACACGACCGGCCCCGGGCACAGCGTGTTCGCGTCGGTGCTG
>JAVJRZ010000009.1:0-82987 GCA_040219675.1 Phycisphaerales bacterium
CGCTGGTGGTCAGCTCGTACGCCAGATTGCTGGCCGGGAAGGGCGGGATGGCCGTGGGATCCTTGCGCGGCTCGATCTCGGCGGTGGCGTACACCTGCGGGTTGCCGGTCTGCACGGCGAAGGCCCGGATGGTCTGCACCAGTTGCGAGCCGAACTGGGTCATGGCCGCCAGCTCGGCGTCCTGGACCTCGATGAGGCCCTTGAGGGCCTGCTTGGCCGCCTGGGCCGCATCATAACTTGCGCGTGCGGCCGTAATAAGAGAGCTGAGCTGCGTGGTCTGCGTCTCGAGCAACCCGATCTGCGCCGCGTTGGCGGCCCAGGCGTTGATGCGGGTCTCGAAGAAGTCCAGTTGCCCCGACTTGGTTTCGGGGATCGTCGGCGTTGGCATAAGAACGCTCCGTTGGCATGCGATGCCTGCGTGGCCGCAACCCCCACCGGAGCGCCGCGGCCGTCCCGTGTTCCCCGGTGGCACGTCGCCCCCGGGCTGGATGGGTGCATCGGCGGTCGCGCCCGCCGGGCGTTCCAAGAACTGCAGAAAATTTGGTACGCGCAGGATGTGCCGATGGGCCCGCCGCGCGAGGGCCGCAATGGCGATGTGCGGCCGCAAGGCCCGGATAACAAAGCCCGGCGCGAGAAATCCTACGTTGGGCGCGAGAAATCCTACGTTGGGCGCGGCACCTCCTACGTTGGGCGCGGCAATTCCTGCGCCAGGCGCCCCGCGCCCAAGCCCGGGCGCGGCAGATCCTGCGCCCGACGCGCGACGCCGGAGCTTGGTCGCCCCGCGCCCGAGCCCGGTCGCGCGGCCCAGGGGCTCCGTCGCGCCGCGCAGGGGCTCGCGCACGCCGCCAAGGCGCCCCGCCCCAGGGCCCCCGGGCGTCGGGGCGGCCCGGGCGACGTCCGAGAATCGGCGGCCGCGGCAGATCATGAAGATTCGGCGGCGATCGGGGCCGGCCGTGTCGCATCGGCGGCCCTCGCACGCATCGGAGGGAGCGGCGTCCGTCGATGCCGCCCTGGCCCCCGCCCGGCGGCCCGCGAGCCCCAGCCCTTGTTGAGGAGAGATCCGATGTCCAAGCCCAAGCCCAAGCCCACGCCCAAGCCCACGCCCGCGACTGCTTCTTCGGCGCAATCCACCCCCCCGGCCGAGTTCGCCGCCACCCGGCGGCCGGGCCCGGCCATCCTCGCCGCCACCGTGCTGGCCGCCGCCGGCCACATCGCCTCGGTGGCCTCGGCCCAGTGCGATCCGGGGACGATCTTTGGCGACCAGGCCCGGCTGGCCGCGGGAGACGGCACAATCAGCATCGCGGCGGGCGACCTCAACAGTGACGGCCACATGGACGTCGTTGCGTGCAACGTCAACAGCGCCGATGTCAGCGTGCTGCTCGGCCGCGGCGATGGAACCTTCGAGCCCGAGCAGCGATACTCCGTAGATACCGGGCCGCTCAGCGTGGCGTTGGCCGACCTCGATGGCGATGGCGACACCGACGTGGTCACCGGCAACTTTGGCGGCAACAACGCCAGCGTGCTGCTCAACAACGGCGACGGCACCTTCGCGGCGCGCCAAAACTTTCCCGCTGGTTCCGGGCCCCAGACCGTGGCGATCGCCGACCTGGACGGCGATGGCGATGCGGATCTGGCGGTGGCGAACTTCACCTCCGACAACGTTAGCGTGCTGCTTAACCGCGGCGACGCTACGTTCGAACCCCAGCGCACGGTCGTCGCTGGCGATGGCCTGCTCAGCGTGGCGCTCGCCGACCTGGACGGCGACGGTGACGTGGACATGGCCGTTGCAAGCTTCAACAGCGACGAGGTCACGCTCCTGCTCAACGACGGGACGGCGAACTTCAATCTCCACGACCGCTTCCCGGCGGGCGACGGACCACGCACCATCCGGCTGGGGGATCTCGACGGCGATGGCGATGCAGATGTTGCCGTGGCCAACTTCAACAGCAACGACGTTAGCATCCTGCTCAACAACGGGGACACCACGCTTGCTGTGCAGCGGCGTTTCCCAATCGGCAGCGTGCCCGAGAGCGTCGCGCTGGCCGATATGGACGGCGATGGCGACGTGGACTTGGCAGCAGTGAACAACGGTAGCGACGACGCCAGCATCCTGCTCAATCGTGGCGATGGCAGCTTCGATGCAGAGGCCCGCGTGCCCGTAGGCAATGGTCCCTTCTGCGTCGGCTTGGTCGATGTCGATGGCGATGGCGACGCGGATCTCCTGGCCGCCAACGCGGACAGCGACGACATCAGCGTGCTAATCAACAGGTGCAACCAGGTGCCGCCGCGCATTGCCGTTCCGCCCGCGACGATCACGGCCGTGGACGCGGGCGACTCGGCCGTGCTCGAGGTCACCACCGATCGCGGCACCGCACCGCTGGCGTTCCAATGGCGCCGCAATGGGGTGCCGCTGGCCGACGGCGGATCGGTCTCGGGCGCCACAACGCCCGTGCTGACGATCGAGCCCGCCCTGAGCGTGGACAGCGACGTCTACGACGTGGTGGTCTCCAACGCCTTCGGGCAGGCGACGAGCACGCCCGCGGCCCTGGTCGTGCGCGACGCCTGCCTGGCGGACGTGGACAACGACGGCAGCCTGACCATCTTCGACTTCCTGGCCTTCCAGAACGCCTTCGCCGCCGGCTGCCCGTAACCGGGCGGATCGGGCCTCTGGCCGCGCTCGGGGCCCCGCTTGGGGCTGCGCTCGGGGCCGTGCTCGTGGGCTTCATGGAATCTGCACGCGGCGCCGTGCAACCAGCCCGGGACGATGCCCGTAGCGCCCCCTGGCAAAGGGGGTGGACCGTGCGGGGATTCGTAAGAAGCCAGGGTATTGGTGCCGGCGGCCGAGCGATGGCGCTCGGGGTGGCGGCTCGGGTGGCGGCTGTGGGGGCGGCTGTGGGGGCGGTCGGTTGCGTCCTGTTCGTGTCCGGCCCGTCCGTGGCGGCCCAGGATGGCCCGATCCTGCCGGTGCCCGTGGTCGCCCAGGACCAGGGGGCCATCGATCGCGGCGCGTGGTTCGCGGCCGGGGCCTGGGCCGACGTCGTGGGTTCGGACGCGCTGGCCGACCTGGTTGTCGTGCAGCGCGGCGCGTGGGGCACGCCGGGCGGCGACCCGATCGAGCCCGGGAAGATGCTGGTCTACCGCGGCGACGGCGCTGGCGGCTTCACGCCGGTGGGCGAGCTGGCGATCGCCGGCGACCCCACCAGCCTGCTGCTGGCCGACGCCACGGGCGACGGCCGGCCGGACGCGATCGTGACCGACGGGGCGTCGAGCACGGCTTCGATCTACGCGGGGCTGGGCGATGGCCGCTTCGAGCTCGTGCGCACGCTTCGCACCGGACGCACCCCGGTGGACGCGGCGCTGGCCGACGTGACCGGCGACGGCGTCGACGACCTGCTGGTGTGCAACTACGACCACTACTACGTGGGCCTGCACGCGGGGCTGCCCGGGGGCGGGTTCGCGCGTGGCGTGCGGATCAACGTGGGCACGCGGCCGGTGCAGATGGCGGTGGTGGACCTCGACGGCGACGGCGACCTGGATGTCGTCACGGCCAACCAGCTCAGCGAGGACCTCTCCGTTGCCATCAACGACGGCGGCGCGTTCGCCGAGGCGATCGCCGTGGGGCCGGTCGAGGACCCCACCGGGCTGGCCGCGGGGGACCTGATCGGCGACGACCTGCCGGAGCTCATCGTGACCGGGCGTGGGGGCGCCCGGCTGTTCACCAACGACGCGGGATCGCTCAGCCCCGGCCCGCTTGTGGCGACCACCGGCTTCGGAGGCGCCGTGGCCGTCGCGCTGGCGGACTTCGGCGGCGACGGGCTGCTGGACCTGGCCGTGGGCACCAACTCGGGCGTGGAGGTCTATCCGGGGAGCGCTTCGAGCCCCACGGGCATCGCCGATGCGGCCGCCATCGTGGCGCTGGGGCTCGGCCTGTTCGACCGTGCCGGCGGGCTCGTCGCGGCGCGGGTCTCCGATGGCGCGCCCGGGGACGACCTGGTCATCGTCGAGGCCTCGCGCGTGGTGGTCGCGCTCTCGGGCGATGCGGCGTCGACGGGTGGGGCCCCCGGCCTGGTGGGGCCACGCGAGATCGACACCGGCCGGGCCTCGGCGAGCGTCGCCGGCGAGTTCACGGGCGATGGCATCCCCGACATCCTCATCGCCGCATCGGACGCCTCTCGGCTGCTCGTGGGCCTCGGTGATGGCGGCTTCCAAGATCCGACGCGCACGTGGGGGCTCTGGGCCAACGACCTGCTCGTGGCACGCTTGCGTCCCGGTCCGCTGGATGACGTGATCGTGGACGGCTCGACGGTCCTGCTGCTGCGCGCCAATGGTTCGGGCGGATTCGACTTCCCAGTGGCGCTCGTCGGCGGCGTGCGCGCGGCGGCCGTCGGCGACATCGACGGCGACGGCGACATCGACGTGGTCACGGGCGGCCTGAGCCTGCTGGACATCCTGCCCAACGATGGCGCGGGCAACTTTGCCATCGCTCAGACCCTGACCCTGCCCGTGCGAGCGGCGGGCATCGACATCGGCGACGTGACCGGCGATGCCGTGGCCGACATCGTCGTCGCCGCGGGGAGCCTTGCCGGCACCGCGCCGACGCCGATCTATGTGTTCCCGGGCTTGGGTGGTGGCCAGTTTGGCGACCCGCGCACGCTCGATTCGGGGCTGCGCGCAGGACTGCTCGTCCGCACGATCGACGTTGGCGACGCTGGCGAGGCGTTGCTTGTGCTCGCGTCGAGAGAAGTGCAGCTCTGGCGCGGCCTCGATCGGCCGGCGCCCGATCGGACGGTGCTGCTCACGACCGACGACCTGGTGTACGACCTCGACGTGCTGGACTTCGACGGCGACGGCCGCGAGGACTTCACGCTCAGCCAGCAGCGGGCGGGCCTGAGCATCTGGCGGCAGGGGCCAGAATCGACCTTCGATCGTGCGGCGGGCTTTGGCTTCTGGAGCCAGCAGGTGCAGATCGCCGACGCGACCGGCGACGGCATCCTCGACGTGCTCCTGGGCTTTGGGAATCTCACCGCCCTGGCAATCGGACAGGACGGTTCGCTCCCCGGCTGCGCGGCCGACCTGGACGGCGATGGACGGGCCACCGTGCTCGACTTCCTGCAATTCCAGAACTGGTTTGATGCGGGCGACCCGCGTGCCGACGTCGATGGCGACGGCACGCTGACGATCTTCGACTTCCTGCGATTCCAGGACGTGTTCGATCTGGGGTGCTAGATGGTGCGAACCGGAGGAGACGACGTGACAGTTCTCAAGTTGACCAAGACGTTCATCGCGAGCTTTGCCTTGGCTGCCGCCGCAACGCCCGCGCTCGCCGACGGCGAGCGGCTGTTCTTCGAGATCAGCAACGACATCAGCCCCGACCAGCCCAGCGCGGTCGTGACGCTCTGGGCGGGCTTCGACGCACGCGACTGGGCGCTGGCGGGCGTGGCGGGGAGCGTGGTCGCCAGCGAGGGCAACTGGTTCGCGCTCGAACTCGTGCCGCCGCTCAACGGTCCGGGCACCACGCCGGGCGTGCGCACCGGGGGCGGCAGCACGGTGGAGGGCATCATCGCCGGGCAACTGAACTTCCCCAGCGATATCCTGGCCGACCCGAGCAACCCCATCGCGTTCTGGCGGGCGGAGATCGAGGTGTTCGACTTCACGCCTCGGACCATCGACCTGGCGACCGACACCAGCCGCTTCGATGTGTACATCGACCGCGACTCGGCCTCGTCACGATCGGCCCTGGCCGACCTCCAAGAGGCCATGGGGACGGTGGTCGTTGTGCCCGCGCCGGCTTCGGTCGCGCTCTTCGCGGCGGCAGCGGGGCTCAGCGGTCTCTGCCGGCCGAGGCGCCGGTGCGTCCCTTGATGAAAGTGGTCTTGCGTCGCCCGGCTCGGGGCAGTATGCTGTGGCAAGGGCCGCACACGCGGGGTGGATCGGGGTCGGGAGAGGGACCGAACATGGAATCAGACTTGGGTAGGGCGCTGGCGTGCGCCCTGGCGTGTGTCGCTCTGGCCGTTCCGCTGGCGGGTACGGCGCTGGCCCAGCCGTGCCCACCGGACGAGATCTTCGGCGTCCGGCGCCTGGCCCTGGTGGGTGAGGAACCGCGTGCCCTGGCCGTGGCCGACCTGGACAACGACGGCGATCTGGACGTGATCGTGGTCAACAACGGCGGCGACTCGATCAGCATCGGGCTCAACGACGGAGAGGGCCGGCTGGGCCGCCCGACCGAGTACCCCGTGCCGCGCCCGGGCACCGCCGCGGCGGGCGACTTTGACGGCGACGGCGATATGGACGTGGCGGTGACGCTCGGAACCGGCGGCGTCCAGATCATGGAGAACCAGGGCGACGGCTTCCTGGTCGAGGCCGGCCAGTTCATCCCGGGCGTCGGCCTGTTCTCCCTGGTCTCGGCCGACTTCGACGGCGACGGTTGGCCCGACTTGGCCGGCATCGATCGGCTCCGACCAGCGGGGGTCAACATCTTCCGCAACGATCGCGCGGGGGGCTTCGAAGAAGGCGATCGCTACATCATCCCCGATGGGTTCCGGCTGGTCGCCGAAGACCTGGATCGCGACGGCACCGTGGATGTCGCCGTCGCCCTGGGGTTCTCCGGCGTGCAGGCGTTCCTGAATTTCGGCAACGGGCGCATGGTGCCGATGCCGCGGATCGAGCCGACCGATCTGGACGTTGCCGGCTTTGGCATCGGCGACGTCACGGGCGATGGTGCGCCGGAGATGCTCCTTGGGGCCTTCGGTCTGGAGTTCGGCGTTCTCACCAACGATGGCCAGGGCGCGTTCGATCGGACGCCGCTATTGCTCACCGCCGGCTCGACGATCCGACACCTGGCCGCGGGCGACTTCAATGGCGATTGCCTGAACGACATCGTGGTCGCAGAGCCCAGGGACAACACCGTGGGCCTGCTGCTGCAGGATGCCGCCGGCGGCTTTGGCCCCGTCGTTCGCACGCCCGTCCAGGTCGAGCCCGAAGCGATGATCGTGGCCGACTTCAACAACGACGGCGCTGCGGACGTGCTGGTGGCCAACCGCCAGTCCAACACGGTGTCGCTGCTCATCAACACCTGCGCCGCGGCTCGGCCATGCAGGGCCGATCTGGATTGCTCCGGTGCGCTCGAGCTGGGCGACTTTCTGGCCTTCCAGAACCTGTTCGACGCGGGCGACCCGAAGGCCGATTTTGATGGCGATGGCAGCCTGACGATCTTCGACTTTCTGGCGTTCACCGATGCCTTCCAGGATGGCTGCTGAGCGAGCCAGCAGGAGCGAGAGACATGAGCCGTGCCACCATGACCATCTTCGGCCTGTTGCTGGCCCTCGCTCCGGTGGTCGCGCAGCAGCCCTGCGATCCGCTGTTCCCTTCAACGCCCGAGGGCTTCGAGCCCATTGGCCGCAGCCCCGAGGACCTCGCGGTTGCGGACTTTGATGGCGATGGCGACCTCGACCTGGCGCTGCCGAGCAGGCTCGATCCGGTCCTCACCCTGTTCTTCAATGATGGCGACGGCGGCTTCGGCCCGGCGGTCCGCGTCGACGCCGTCGATCGCGTCCTGGACATAGCGGCTTGCGACGTCGACGGCGATGGCGACGCCGACATCATCCTCATGACTTCCCTCGGCGCGATCGCCGTGCTGCGCAACGACGGGCGCGGAAGCTTCGGGCCGCAGGTGATCTACGGCGTCTCTTCACCGACCGACGGCATGGACGTGGGCGATATCGATCTGGATGGCGACGTGGACATCGTCGTGGCCGGCCGGGGGCCCGGCGGCATGGCGGTGCTGCGCAACAACGGCGCGGGCGAGTTCGCCTTCGCATACGCCGTGGCCGTGCCCGACGACCCCTTCCGTGTGGCGCTGGGTGACTTCAACAACGACGGGGCTCCCGATGCCGTCGTGGTCGACGAGTTCGAGGAGCGGGCCCACATCATCATGAACAACGGGCGGGGCCTATTCATCCTCGAACGGGAGTACCCGTGCGGGCCGACCAATGCCTCACCCGTGGATGTCCAGACCGGGGACCTTGACGGCGACGGCCTGATCGACATCGTCGTCGCCAACGACGGGTTCGCGCCCAACGTCAGCGTGCTGCGCAGCGGGGGCGGCGGCTTCTTCATCGCGCGCGACCAGTACGACGCGGGCCCCGCGGGCCACACCGTCACGCTGGCCGACGTGAACGCCGATGGCAGCCTCGACGTCGTCGCCTCGATGGACCTCGGCAACGCGATGGGCATCCTGCTCAACAGCGGCGACGGCACGCTGGGCCTGATGCGCTCATACGGCGTGGGCGATCGGCCGCAGAAGGCCGTAGCCGGCGACTTCGACCGCGACGGCGTCGTCGATCTCGCGCTCGCAGCGTACAACCCGAACCGAGCGATGATCCTCGAGGGCTTCGGCGATGGCACGCTGCCCCTGCGCCAGGCCTATGACGTGCCCGATGCCTTCGCCATCGCCTCGGCCGATATCGATGGCGATGGCTTGTCCGACGTCGCCACGCTCGGGCGAAATCCGCCGGGCGTGGTCACGCACTTCGGCGATGGCGGCTCGCTGCGCTTCGGCCGGCGGTACTCCGGTTCCCAGATTGGTCGAGAACCCAGGGCGATGCAGTGGGCCGACATCGACGGCGATGGTTCGCCCGATCTCGTCGTGCTCGCCATCGACGCCCC
Source organism: Phycisphaerales bacterium (assembly GCA_040219675.1). Taxonomy (GTDB): domain Bacteria; phylum Planctomycetota; class Phycisphaerae; order Phycisphaerales; family UBA1924; genus JAHCJI01. The sequence goes on from JAVJRZ010000009.1 coordinate 8,665, forward strand.
CCGGGTGTCGGTCCTGCTCAACGATGGTCTGGGCACGCTCGCTCTGGGCATCCTGACGGACCTTCCGCACATTCCCTCGCTCATGGCGGTCGCCGACATGGATCGCGACGGGCTGCTCGATGTCGTCACCATTTCGGAGGATTCCGGTGTTGCGCTGGTGTGCATAGGCGACGGTTCGGGCGCGTTCCCGATCATCAACACGTTCGCCGCCGTCGAGGACGGCTTTGGCCCACAAGCCGCCGACCTCAACGGGGATGGATGGCTCGACGTCGTATTCACCTCCAGGACCTTCGGCGACAGCTTCCTGCACGTGATGCTCAACGATGGGGCCGGCGGCCTGCTCCCACCGTCCTCGGTGGCTTCGCCTGCCATGGAAAAGATCACGCTCCTGGATGTCACCGGAGATGGCCTGATCGATGCCATCACGAGCGATCTCGGCCCGACGCACCTATTCGTCGGACAGGGCGATGGCGCGTTCATGCCGCCCTTGGAGATCATCGATCGCAGGGTTGAAGCCGCCCAGGTCGGCGACGTCGATGGCGATGGCCTGGTCGATATTGTTGGATCCATCTCGCGCGATGCGGTGGGCTTCTATCCCGGGCTGGGTGGGGGCCAGTTTGGGCCGGGCCAACTCTTCCAGCTGGGCGATAACGAACCGGCAGATGTCGCGCTCGGTGATGCGAACGGCGATGGAAGGACCGACATCTTCTGCGTTCGGCAGACGGCCCTGAGCCTCCTGCTCAATGGCGAGGCCTGCGTTTCCAGGTGCCGTGCCGATATCGACGGCGATGGCCAACTGACCCTCTTCGACTTCCTCGCCTTCCAGAACCTGTTCCAGGACGAGGACTCGCGAGCCGACTTTGACGATGACGGGCAACTGACCCTCTTCGACTTCCTGGCCTTCCAGAACGAGTTCCAGGCCGGCTGCGAGTGACGCGACGAGCGTTCGATCGACCAAGGATCGTGCATGTCGATCGTCTACCGAACCGTGATGGCCGCCGACGCCCCGATCCTGCTTGCGGCTCCGGCCGGCCTGTTCGACAACGCCATCGATCCCGAGCAGCTCCGAGCGTTCCTGGCCGACGATCGACACGCCATGATCGTGGCCCTGGATCCGGCGGACAACATCCCCGTCGCCTTCGTGAGCGCCAACGGCTACCTGCACCCCGACAAGCCGCCGCAGGCGTGGATCAACGAGCTGTCCACGCTCGAAGCCTACCGCGGGCGGGGCATCGGGGCCGAGCTCGTGCGCCGCATGCTGGGGCTGCTGGCCGAGCGGGGCTACGGCCAGGTGTGGCTGGCCACCGAGCACGACAATGCGGCGGCCCGGGCCGTCTACCGCCGGGTGATGGCCGAACGCGGGGGGCGCGAGGACCCGGCGGTGGTGGTCTACGAGTTCCCGCTGGGCCCAGGCGACAGCTTGCGGCCGCGTGGCGACGTAGGCTGAGCCATGACCCAGCACCACGCCACGGAAGGCGCCATGACCCACGCAGACACGACGCCAGCCTACGACCCCTACGACCCCCACGCGATGCCGCCCGAGCCACCACAGGGCGATCCGGGAAGCGACCCCCACGCCGACCCACTCCTGGCCGACCTGACCGAGAACCAGCGTCGAGCGGTTCTGGCCACCGAGGGGCCCGTGCTGGTGCTGGCGGCCGCGGGTAGCGGGAAGACCCGGGTCATCACGCGGCGCATCGGGCACCTGGTGCGGATGGGCGTGCCGGCGTGGTCGATTTTGGCGCTGACCTTCACCAACAAGGCCGCCGCCGAGATGCGCGAGCGCGTGGCGGTGCTGCTGGGGCAGGAAGGCAGCGACCCCAGGCGCACGCGGGGCCTGACCGTCGCCACCTTCCACAGCCTGTGCGCGCGGCTGCTGCGGCGCTACGCCGACGACGACGCGCTGGGGCACCTCAAGCCCGACTTCACGATCTACGACACGTCCGACCAGGTGGCGCTGATGAAGCGGACGATCAAGGACCTGGGCATGGACACGAGCAACTGGAACCCGCGCTCGGTCCTCAACGCCATCAGCGGGGCCAAGAACGAGCTGCTCGACGCCGACGCGTACGCGGCGAACGCGATGGATTTTTACAGCAAGCAGGTGGCGCGGATCTACGGGGCGTACCAGCAGGCGATGCGCAGCGCGGGCGCGGTGGACTTCGATGACTTGTTGCTGCTGACCGCCAAGCTCCTGCGCAAGAGCGACCAAGCGCGCACGGAGATGCGGGAGCGTTGGCAGTATTTGCTCATCGACGAGTACCAGGATACCAATAGGGCCCAGTTCGAGATCGCGGCGCTCCTGGCTGGTGAGGCCGGCCAGGACGGCCGCGGCGACAAGGGGCCCAACTTCTGCGTGGTGGGCGATCCCGACCAGTCCATCTACGGCTGGCGCGGGGCGGACATCAGCAACATCCTTGAGTTCGAGCAGCAGTACCCCGCGTGCGAGGTCATCCCGCTGGGCGAGAACTTCCGCAGCACCGCGCCGATCTTGAAGGCCGCCGACACGCTGATCACCAAAAACAAGGTACGCAAGCACAAGGACCTGTTCACGAGTAGCGAGGGCGGCGAGCCGGTCGAGGCCGTGCTGTGCCAGGACGAGCGGCACGAGGCCGAGCTGGTGGCCGACTGGCTGAAGGCCCGTGCCGAGGACGGCCTGGAATGGCGCGACATGGCCGTGTTCTATCGCACCAACGCCCTGAGCCGCGTGGTCGAGGACGCCATGCGCTCGCACGCGATCCCCTACCGCATCGCGCGCGGCACGGCGTTCTACGACCGCGAGGAGGTCAAGAGCACGATCGCCTACCTGCGCGTCGTCGCCAACCCGGCCGACAACATCTCGCTGCTGCGCATCGTCAACACGCCCACGCGCGGCATCGGCAAGACCAGCCTGAACAAGCTCGACGCCGCGGCGAACATGGCCCGCGTGCCGCTGTTCGATCTCTTGCGCGAGCCCGAGCGGCACGCCGAGGTCACCAGCCGGTCGGCCAACAGTTGCAAGGAGTTCGTGCAGATGGTCGAGGGCTGGACCGGCCACGGCAGCTTCATGGGCGCCGAGGTCAGCGCGACGCTGGCGGACCTGGTCGCGCGGGTCATCGACGACAGCGGGCTGCGATCGATGTACCAGAGCCGGGCCAAGAGCGGCGGCGAGGAGGACGAGAGCCGGCTGGACAACCTCGACCAGTTGATCACGGGGGCGGCGGAGTTCGAGCGCGAGTACGACCCCGCGGGCGACCCGTTCGCCTTCACCGACGCCGAGCAGGCGAGCGCCGGCAACGACGCCGAGGCCCCGCCGCTGCTGGCGATGCTGCGGGCCTGGCTCGAGACGGTCGCGCTCGTCAGCGACCAGGACGCCGTCGACGCGGCGGGCGGGGCGGTTACGCTCATGACCCTGCACGCCAGCAAGGGCCTCGAATTCCCCGCCGTCGCGATGATCGGCCTCGAGGAGGGCACCCTGCCGCACAGCCGGGCCCGCGAGAGCGAGGCCGAGCTCGAAGAAGAACGCCGCCTCGCGTTCGTGGGCATCACGCGGGCCATGAAGCGGCTGCTTATAACAAGCGCCCGCGTCCGCGCCGTCCGCGGCGTGCCCGAGCGGACCATCCCCAGCCGCTTCCTCAGCGAGATCGGCGAGCAGGACGCGAGCCACGTCACGTTCAGCGATCGGGCCGACGGCTTCAGCGATTACAGCAGCGGCGGGAGCGAAGACTTCGACCCCTGGGGCGATGACGGCGAGCAGCAAGCCGCTTCTTTGCGCGTGGGCTCGCGTGTGCGGCATCCGCAGTTCGGGGTGGGGAAGGTGTTGAGTTGTGGGGCGGGCCCCGGCGCGCGGGCGCGTGTGGAGTTCACGGGGATCGGGGTGAAGACGCTGATCCTGGAGTATGCTCGGTTGACGCGGGTGGATTGAAGCAGGTCATTGATTCTGCTCGCAATTCCAATCTGCAGGATGAAGGAGCACTGCCGTGAATGTTGAGTATGTTGAGACAGAAGAGTCGCAATTTATGGCGTCCTTGGATCGAACGCTCGCCGTTGGCATCGGGCAGGTTATTGGTGACCTGAAGTTGTCGTTGTATGATGATGCACGTTTCCCGGCACCGACCGGAACAACACTCGTACGTTTCAGCTTTCTGGATGCAGATGGTACTGGCAGGCAGTACTCGGCTTCGCTCCACCCCTTGGCTTTTTGGCCAGGACCTACGGATCGAGTGTTTCTGAGCGAGCGCCCAAATCAGAGAGACTTTGGGTTCATGTCGTCGCTCGACGATAGAACTCCATTCGAGATCGCAGTCGAGGGCGGGCCGCCATTGTGCGGTGTGCGCAAGTATCTCGGCTTCGAGGGGCGAGTTTTCTTCGCAGGATCAGCGGTACGCGTTTTCGCCAGGATGAACACCGAAGATCCAAGAGCATTCCAGGGGCTGATCAACTTCGTTTACGACGTGCCTGTCCGTCGGCTGCTGTGGCGCAACGCGTCTCGACCCGCTGGCGGCGAACTCCTGATCGAGGATGAACCGTTCGTCCAGATTGAAGAAGTCTCTGCCCCGAAGGGCATCCCGCCATCCCCAATCTGGCTGCGATAGCTAAGCAAGAACACCAAGGGGCATCCGCTTGCATCAGAGGTCGGGGACTGACTGTCTAGACCATCGCCCGCAGCGTACTCGGACTCTCCGCCTGCCCCGTCCGCGCACTCAGCAGCACCGCCGCCGCCATCGGGCCCAGGTGCTGGGTGTCCAGCGGGGCCGTCGCGCGGCCGTCGAGCAGGGGCGACATGAAGCCCACCAGGGCGTCGAGCGCGGCGCGGTCGTGGCCGGTTGCTTTTGATCTCGCCCGGCGTTCGGTGCTGTCGATGGTCTTGCCGGCGGGGTCGATCCAGCGGTGGCCGTCGTCGCCCAGTTCGAGCCTTCCCGCCTCGCCCAGCAGCGTGGCCCGGCGTTGCCAGCCGCCCGCGCGGTCGCTGAGCATGATGGCCGCCGACGAGCCGTTGTCGAAGCGGGCGTGGGCGGTCAGGTCGCCGGTAAGCGAGCCCAGCGACAGGTTCGCGCTGGGTTTCGTCGGCCCGCTCGATGAACTATTGAGAGAAGCCTCCACACGCTCGGCCTCGCCCAGCATGCTCACCAGCAGGTCCAGCGCGTCGACCAGCAGCGCGCCCGTCGCGCCCTGGCCGGCCATCGTCGGGTCTCGGAAGCCCGCGAACATCGCGCTGCGGACCTCGCCGAAGGCCACCAGCGTCTCGGCGGCCTCCTGCGCGGCGGGGCTGTGGCGAAGCAGCGGCCCGAAGCGCACGGCGTCGGTCGGCACGCGGCCCTGCATGGGCGCGTGCCACGATTCGGCGGCGTCGCTGGGCGGCATGGGCAGCGGCGAGAGCGTCGCGATGCGCCGGCCCTCGGCGGCGGCCCGCGCCACGGCTTGGGGCAACGCCTCGCCGTAGCCCTCGCACGCGGTGGCCAGCAGCACGGCCTTCGCGTCGGTGTTCAAGAGGTCCAGCAGATCGCCGGCGAAGGTGGCGCCCAACTCGTCGGCCAGCGTCGTGCCGTGGGCGCGCACGGGCGCGGCCGCGGCGACGATGGTGGCGCCGAGTTCCTCGGCCAGCGCCCGCAACAGCGGCGCTTGCTCGGGCGTGGCCCATATGGAGAGCGTGTGGTCCAAGGTCGGTCGCTCCGGCGGTGCGCGTATAGTAGGGGGTACGAGTGGTGCGGCCGGACGGTCGCGGGTCGGGCTTCGGTTCGGCTCGAGGAAAGTCCGAGCACGGCAGGGCAACGGTGGTGGGTAACGCCCACCCGTCGGAACTCGTGCCTCCTTGTCTGCAAAGACGGGAGGACGGTCGCGAGCCGGCGAGGGACAGTGCCACAGAAAACACACCGCCGATGGCGTCTTTCGGGATGCACAGGTAAGGTTGAAATGGTGCGGTAAGAGCGCACCGCCCGGGTGGCGACACCCGGGGCACGGCAAACCCCACCGCGTGCAAGGTCATACAGCCGCCGCGATGGCCGAGTAATCGATCATCGACGCCCGGCCCGGGCGGCAGGCGGCGGGTGGACCGCTGGGGCCTTGGCCCCGATCACGTCGGCAACGGCGTGGCCAGAGAAATGGCCGTCATCTGTTCCGGAGGGCCGTTCGCGCCGGGCCAGAGACAGAACTCGGCTTACAGGCCGCACGCGACCACATGACGGCCCCGGGGGAGACTCCGGGGCCGTCGCCATATTTGGGAGCCCCCCCGGCGAAAGTACACGATGAAGACTCCTAAGAATCCGTGGGCTGACATACACGAGAGCGAAGCCGGGAGATCGATCATGAGGACAAGGCTGCGGATCGTGGGTGGAATTCTGGCGGGGTTCGGCATCGCCCTGGCAGGCGTTGCGGCGCTGGCCTTTGGTGGCGTGATTCCGCTCGAGATCGACTTCTTCGGTTTGAACCTGAACACGCTCGCCGAACGCATCGCGTGGATCGGGGCGTGGTCGCTCGTTGCGGTGCTCGGGTTGGCGCTGCTCGTGATGGCACGGCCGGGGGCTTCCTCCCTCAGGCGGTGAGTTCGAACACACCGGGGATGGGAGCCTTGCGCGCAAGTCTCGGTGAAGCCAGAGAAACGCCTGTCGCGAGCTCCCCAACGGCCGTGATCCACCGGGACGGGTCCAGAATTCGGCTTTGAGGCCGCACGCGACCACATGACGGCCCCGGGGGAGACTCCGGGGCCGTCGCCTTTTGGTCGCCCTTTGCTCACCACCGCGTCTCGACCGCCATCGCCTCCCCCCTCCCCCCTCCCCTCTCCCCTCCGCCGGTCCGGCCCTGCCCCGTGCCGATCGCCGCTCCCGTCGCCCCGTGATCGGCCTCGCCCGTGCGGCGCCATTCCCGCGGTCGTCCCGCCCGGGCCTCCGCGTGCCGGCCGTGGCCGATCCCACGCCGGGCCCGTGCGACCGGCCGTCCGGCCACAGCGCACCCGTGTCCCGACCCTCCGGACACGCGTCGCGCGGCGTCGTCCACGCGGAGCATCGGCCCGTTCGCGGGGATGGGTTCGCAGGGCGTTCGGATGATCCGGGCCGACGGGCGGCCCTTCCGGTCGGTCGGGCGGGGTATTCCTGACCGGCCGCGGGGGCATGCGTCACCGCCGGTCGCGCGGTCGGGTGGGTGGCCCGCGTTTCCCTATCATCTCCCGATGTTCAAGCCGCACCCCAAGCCGCACCCCAAGCCGCACCCCAACCCCCAACCCATCCTCCTCATCGGCGCCGGCCTGGCCGGCTCGCTCCTGGCCGTCCTCCTGGCCAGGCAGGGCTTCGAGGTCGTCGTGGCCGAGCGGCGGGGCGACCCCAGGGCCAAGGGCTACGTCGGCGGGAGGTCCATCAACCTGGCCCTGTCCGTGCGCGGCATCACGGCGCTCAACGCCGCCGGCATCGCCGAGCAGGTGCTCGCCGATGCCCTGCCCATGCCTGGCCGCATCATGCACCCCGAGAGCCTGACCGACGCGACGGGCGAGGGCACCATCTTCCAGCCCTACAGCCAGAATCCCACCGACGCGATCCTGAGCGTGTCGCGGGGCGGATTGAATGTCGCGTTGCTCGACGCCGCCGAGCGGACGCCGGGCGTGACGCTGCTGTTCGACCACCGCTGCACGGGCGTCGATCTCGACAACGCGTCGGCCACCTTCGACACGCCCGATGGCGGCGTGGAACTGCGCGGCCGCGTGCTCATCGGCGCCGACGGGGCCTTCAGCGCCGTGCGGCAGGCGATGCAGGTGACCGACCGCTTCGACTATTCGCAGCACTACCTCGAGGCGGGCTACAAGGAGCTGCATATTCCTGCGCCCCAGGACCTGCCCGACCTGCCCGCGGGCGTGGCCGAGCAGTTTGGCGGCTACGCGATGGATCCCAAGGGCCTGCACATCTGGGCCGGCCGCGGCGGCGGCGCGTCGATGATGATCGCCCTGCCCAACCCCGACAAGTCGTTCACGTGCACGCTCTTCTGGCCCTACGCCGGCGCGCACGGCTTCGACGCCGTCGAGCCGCTGAGCGACAAGGCCCTGCGCATGTTCTTCGACGAGCACTACCCCGACACACGCTGGCTCATGCCCACGCTGATCGAGGACTTCCGCACCAACCCCACCAGCAGCCTCGTCACGGTGCGCTGCCGGCCCTGGCGTCGCGGCAAGAGCCTGATCTTGGGCGACGCGGCCCACGCCATCGTGCCCTTCTTCGGCCAGGGCATGAACGCGGCGTTCGAAGACTGCCGCATCCTCGCCGAGATGATCGAGGCGGCCGGCGGCGACATCGAGAGCGTGATGGACCCCTTCTGGCGGGCCCGGGTCGACAACGCCAACGCCATCGCCGATATGGCCATCGCCAACTTCGTGGAGATGCGTGAGAAGGTCGCCGACGCCGCGTTCCTCTACCACAAGAAGGTCGAGCAGGCCGTGCACGCCGAGCTGGGCGACGAGATGCCCGAGCGCGCCACGCCCCTGTACAACCTGGTGAGCTTCACCAACGTGCCCTACGCCGAGGCGCTCCAGCGCGGCCGCGAGCTCGACGCGACGATCGCCCGCGTCGCCAGCCTCGTGCCGCCCGAGCGGGCGCAGTCGATGGACGAGCACTCGTGGCGCGAGGCCGTGGCCGACCACGCGCGCCGTGTCCTGGGCGGGCAGCCGGCGTAGGCCTGGGTCTAGCATGGTCCAGAAGGGGGAAAAGCCATGCCAGCAATCTTGAGCATCGTGTGCTTCGTAGCCACGGCCGCGCTGCTGATCGGTTGTGGCGAGCGGGCATCGCCCATCGTGCCCCAGGCCGACGAGCCCGTGCAGGGCGATGCGGGCGCCGAATACCTCGCGCTGCACGCGGCGATGGGCCAGCCGTTCCTGGTACGTGTTGCCATGGTCGAGGGCGCTCCGGACGCCGAACTCGTCGCGGAACTGGAGGCCAACAGGGACCTCATCGACCGCCTCGCCTACGCCTCGCGCATGACCGAGTGCGATTGGGACCTGCCCGAAGAGATCGACCTCGAAACGATGCTCCCGCACCTGGGTAAGGTGCGGGCCCTGGCCCGCGTGCTCAACGTCGATGCCCGCAGGCTCGTGGCGGCGGGCGATGGCGACGGCGCCTCGCGCCGGGTCGCCGGGCTCGTCCGACTGGCCGAGCACACCGCAGAGGCGGGCGCCGATTCGATCATCGAATGGCTCGTGGCCCTCGCCGTCCTGGCGTACGCCGCCGACGCTGCGATGTACTGCGCTCCAGACTTCGACGCCGCCCAGCGCGGCCGCGTGCTGGCCGAGTTCCAGGAGATCGACCTGGACAATCCATATGGCCTGGATGCCAAGATCACACTCGATCGCGAGCGGTCGGTCGCCGCGGGCTTGGAGACCACCAGCGAGCAGCAACTCCGCGACGGCTTCGAACGCATCCGGCAGGACGTCGAGCGCGCTATCGCGGCGCTCGAGAGCGGCTCGTAGCCCGCTCGCCCGCGCATGCTCCTCATCGACACATCCAACGTCCTGCACGCCATCGGCGTGCTGCCCGAGCACCTGAAAGAGCTGGACGTTGCCCAGTTGGCCCGGCTGATCTCCGAAAGCCGGTATGGCAGGCGGCGCGCGGTCCTGGTGTGCGATGGTGTGGGGCCGGCGTCGGCGGCTCCCGGCGCTGGCCCGATGGGAGATGATCGCGGCAACCTTGCGACCACCAACACCGCGCCGTCGGGCAAGGAAATCGCCGGCCTGGACATCGTCTACGCCGGGGCCCACCAGGAGGCCGACGACGTCATCGAGCTGCTCATCGCGCGAGACAGTGCGCCGCGCCGATTGCTGGTGGTCTCGACCGATCGGCGGCTGGCAAGGGCGGCGCAGCGCCGCCGGGCCCAGAGCATCACCAGCGACGCCTTCCTGCGCCACCTGGCCGCCGACAGCGAGAAGCCCAAGGCCAGGCCCCTGCCCGGCTACGCCACGCAGGTGCCGCTCAACGAGTACGCCGTGGGCTACTGGATGTCGCTGTTCGGCTATGGCTCCATGGAGGGCCAGGCCCCCGCGGGCGAGCGCCCGGTGGCGGATGTCTCCAAGGCCGCACAGCGCGGGCTGGAGCGCGAGCGAGAAGCCGAGCGTTCACGCAAGCTCGCCAAGAGCCCGCACGCCCACGAGCGGCTGAAGATCCCCAAGCAGTTGCTCGACGCCCAGGGCGCGACCACGCCGACTGCGCCCCAGAAGCCCCAACCCGCCGAGCCGCCCACCAAGCCCGCAGCGCCTCCGCCGGCCAGCCCGCCGCCAGGCCGGGACGAGCTGCCCTCCGACCTCGCCCGCCTGCTCAAAGATTCCGGCCTGAGCATCGACCCGGCCGATCTGGACATGACGCAATGGCTGCCCAAGGACGACAGTTCACCGCCCTCGCCCTGATGCTGGCTCTGACCCTGGCCTTTGGCCTCTGTCCGTTGCTGGCCGGCTGCCAGGTGAGCGAGCGCTACCAGGGCCAGAGCCGCATCGTCGCCACCTGGCAGGGCCGGACTCTCACCGCCGAACTGCCCGACGCCGTCCGCGTGCCCGGGGCCCACTACGCGGCCGTCGAGGCCCTGCTGGCCCGGGGGTACGCCATCGAGGCCGACGAGGCGACCGCCGACCGCGGCCTGGTCGTGGGCCGGGGCCCGGATTCCACCATCATGGCCGGCTACCGCCGCGTGGTCGTGCGATCCGCCCTCACGCCCCAGCACGTCGGCCTGAGCCTGACCGTGGAGCCCGTGGGCGACGAGGTGCTGGCCCGGGCGATCCTCGACGACGTGCTGCTGCGCCTGGGCTTGTGAGGCAATCCCAGGATTTCCGGCGGGCAGAAACACGCAAGTCCAGTGAGATCAGGGCGTTACGCCCAAAGTGCTGGGGCCGGTCGCGGGTTGACTTGGCCCCGGGCCTCGACTTGGATTGCCCAAGAGGAACGCCATGCCCACGCTCGCCATCGTGAACGCCCCGCTCGCCCTCATCGGCCCCCTGGGCTGGCCAGAGATCGGGGCCATCCTGCTCATCGCGGTGCTGCTCTTTGGCCGCCGCCTGCCCGACGTGGGCCGCAACGTGGGCAAGGCCATCATCGAGTTCAAGCGGGGCGTCAAGGGCATCACCGACGAGATCGAGGAAGAGTCTCGCAAGGACGACCAGCGGGACGTCCAGGGCGACACCCAGGCCGGCCGATCGCCCGCCAAGCCCGAACTGGAGGCCCCGCGCGGCACGGCCTACCACGAGCCCGCCGGCGGTGATGTCGGCCAGCCCGACCCCCAGTACAACCCCGCGCCGGCCCGCCCCGAGGCCAACCCGGGCGATGGGCAGCCCAGGACATCCTGACGCGAGCCCGAGGCCGGCTTGGTCCGCATGACCGACCCGGCCCGACATGCCCGCTATCATCACGACCCGTTGCGCATCGCGCGCCACGGCCCCCGGCGAGGTAGCTCAGCTGGTCTAGAGCGCTGGATTCATAACCCGGAGGTCGAGGGTTCGAGTCCCTCCCTCGCCACTTCAAGAGCCGGTTGCGAGAGCAGCCGGCTGTTTGCTTGCTGGGCGAGATGATTGTTCGCGACGTTCTCGACCGAGCCACCGTGCGGCGTGGCCGAAACTGCGGGGCAGGGCTGGAAAAGGTGCCTTGGAGACCTGCAACGCAGGGAGCTTCAAGCACCGCTTTGTCGAAAGAGAGACAACAAGCCCGTGCGTCACTTTGCCACGACATTCTATGGACACGACATGCTCACGTTCCAAACGGCGCCTTTCGCGGCACGGCCGCTGGGAGCCGCGCAGGTGATTCGGTTCGTCGAAAACGAGGAGCGTTGGTTCCGAGGCTGGATGGCGATCACGTACATGAGCATGGTGCCGTGGATCGCCTTTGTGGTGGCCCGAAACGCCTTTTCCGGGGGTCTGCCGCCAACGGCGTGGGATATCGCCGTCTTTTGGCTGATCCTCAGCTTTGGACTTTTCACTACTGCGGCGTGCTTTCTCATAGCAATCCGGCACAAGGACAAGGCCCGCGTCCTGTACCTCAACGAGCTCTCGAAGCAGGCATGGATCGAACGGGTTCAGCGAGGCCGGACTATCGAGAGCTACGCGAAGGTACCGATCGAAGACGTACGGGTCGTTATGCACCCGCTCCGGATCAAGGGCTTTGCCACGCCGCTCAGGTTCGGCGGCTTCGGCCTCGTGGCCCACTGCGGCGACGCGTGGATCGTCCTGGGCGTGGCCAAGACCAAGACCGAGTTGGAAACGTGTGTGCTGGCATGCTTCGCGAACGGCCTGAGAGTGGAAGAGTCCGAAGAGCAGATCTCTAGTGAACTCAATATACGAATCAAAAACTGGCGCAGAGGGCTCCAGGATGATGTGCATCAAGCCTGCTAGGCGAAGCCACGTGAGCGCCCGGACTTGAGTGCCAACCTTCGCGCCGTCGATCGTTCACCGGGTTGACATCGCGATGCCCTCGCCACTTCATCCGCTACCACAACACCCGCACGCGGATCGTCTCCTCGATCGCCTCGAGTTCTTCGGCGACCGGTCGCGAGTCGCCCGGGTCGACGTCGAGCACCACGTAGCCAAGCTCGTCCCTGGTTCGCAGCACCTCGCCGCTGACGTTGGCGCCGTGGCTTGCCAGCACCCGGTGCAGCCGGTTGAGCACGCCGGGCACGTTGCGATGGAAGTGTAAGATGCGGTGCGGCCGGCCCTTGTCGGTGGGCGGCTGCTCGGGCAGGTCGACCTCGGGCACGTTCACCGCGCCCGTCGTCGAGCCGATGTTGATAAAACGCGTGAGCTTCCCCGCGACATCGCTCGCGATGGCCGCCTGGGCCTCCTTCGTCGAGCCGCCCACGTGCGGCGTGAGGATGACGTTGTCCAGCCCCCGTAGATCGGACTCGAACGCGTCCTCGTTGCGCGTGGGCTCGTCGGGAAAGACGTCGATCGCCGCCCCGGACAGGTGGCCGCGCCCGAGCGCGTCGGCGAGCGCTGCGATATCCACCACGCTGCCGCGCGCGTTGTTCACGAGCATCGCGCCCGGCTTCATCCGCTCCAGTTCGGCCTTGCCGATCAGCTCGTGCGTGCGTTCCGTCGCCGGCACGTGCAGGGTCACCACGTCGCTGGCCTCGAGCAGCGACGCCAGCGAATCGGCGGGCAGCGCATTGCCCAGCGCCAGCGTCGGGCGGATGTCGTGGTAGATCACCCGCATGCCCAGGGCCTCGGCCAGCACGCTCACCTGCGAGCCGATCCGGCCATAGCCCACGATGCCCAGCGTCCGGCCGCGAACCTCGTGGCTGCCCGCGCTGCTCTTGACCCATCGCCCCGCGTGCATGCTGGCCGATCGCTCGAACAGCCGCCGGTGCAGCGCGATGATCTCGGCGATCACCAGTTCCGCCACGCTCCGCGTGTTGCTGAAGGGGCTGTTGAATACCGGCAGGCCCATCGAAGCCGCCGAATCCAGGTCGACCTGGTTCGTGCCGATGCAGAAGCAGCCGATGGCCAGCAGCTTGTCCGCATCGCGCAGGACCGTGGCGTCGACCTGCGACTTGCTGCGGATGCCCACGCAGTGCGCATCGCGGATCGCCTCGGCCATCTCGGCCCCGGTCTTCGCGCCGTCGACAACCTCAACGCAGAAGCCGGCCGCTTCCAACTGCTCGCGGGCGACGGGGTGGATGCCCTCGAGCAGCACGAACCGGATCTTGTCCTTCGGAAAGCTGGTCGGCGCGGCGTCCCCCGCGTGTCTAAGAGCCTGTTGTGCTTCGGTATCGCTCACGATGCATGGTACCGGGTCTACCCGCCGCGTGCGCCCAGCAGGTCCAGGGGCTTGCGCCGTGCGAGCGCGATGACCGCTGGCGCGGCGGCCAGCAGCGTCAGCACGATCGTGACGCCCCAACTGAAGGCCAACGCCCCGACGGGCGGACGCAGCGACAGCGTGAGCCCCGCCAGCAGCGCATAAAGCCGCTGGCCCGCCCAGGCCGCCTGGAAGCCCAGGCCCGTGCCCAGCACGATCGCGCCGAGCGCAATCAGGATGGCCTCGGCCAGGATCAACCGTGCGACAGCGCCACGAGACGCGCCGATGGCGCGCAGCACGCCCAGCTCGTACCGGCGAGCGTGGATGCCCGCCACGATCAGGTTGGTCACGCCGAAGCAGGCCACCAGCATCGCCATGATCGCCACCGCCGAAAACACGGCCAGCGTCGTGCCCGCGACGGTCTCGATCTCGCGCTTGATCTGCCGGCCGCTGCCCGCGTCCAGCACGCCGCTGCCAAAGAGGACATCGCGGATCTCCGCCACCGCGACCTCGTCGTCGAACGCGTCGTCCAGGTCGAGTTGGATCAGGTGGATCGCGCGCACGCCGAAGCGATCGATAAGGTCCTGCCGCGTGCCGAAGACCGCGTGGACGGCCTGCCGCGCCAGGTCCTCGCCCGCGTTGAAGTACTGGCCGACGATCTCCAGGCCCGGGCTGGCGATGACGCCGACGACCTCGAAGTCGAACGACTCTCCCTGCACACGGCACGTGAACGTGTCGCCCACGCCCAGGCCCTGCGCCACGTTGAACTCCCGCGCGACGATCACCGCGCCGCCCTCGATCAGCCGGCGCTTGGCGTAGTCCTCATCGCCCTCGACCCACACCAGCCGTGTCATCTCGAAGAACGGCTCGGGCTCGAAGGCGACGAACGTCGTCTGGTAGGTCTGCAGCGCCCGGATGCCGAAAGCATCGGTCTCAACGGGAAAGAGCGTGACGGCGCACGTGCGCTCCACGAAGGGGAGCTGGTCGAGCGCGTCGCGGCTCTCCTCGGTCAGCCGAAGGCCGCTGACGAACGCGTCGGGAAAGTCGATCTGCCCCAGCCAGTCCCGCAGCATCGCCCCGCCGGTGATCCAGTTGGAGATCATCAGCGCAAGCCCGGTCATCAACGCGCCCGAGGTAAACCCGAGCCGGTACGGCATCGAGCGCACGCTGCGGCCCACGACCTTGCCCGGCAGGCCCATCACGAGCGACAGCGGCCCGGCAAGCACGCTGGCGAGCAGGAGCAGCACAGGCGGCCCCAGCAGGAAGTAGCCCACGAACATCGCGGGCAGCCCGAACGTCGCGTAGCTCCAGAACACCACCTGCCCGTCGTTCGGCAAGCCGACGGCCAGGCCTTGGACAGCGAGCAGCGCCAGCCCCAGCACGGCCAGCACCACCATCGTGATGGGGCGCGGCGCACGCGCTCGGCTCACCAGGGCGCCCATCGGGCTCGTCCGGCTGGCACGCACCGCCGGCCAGATCGCGCCCGCGAGCCCGGCAAAGATCGAGCCGAAGAACGCGAGCGCCAGCATCGCCGGCGGCGTGGCGAGCCCGCTGGGCAGCACTTCCCTGTAGTACCACGCGCCCGTCGCCGCGACGCCAACACCCAGCGGCACGCCGATGCACGCGCCCACCACGCCGATGAGCAAGCCCTCGACGAGCTGCGCCTGAGCGATCTGGCCCCGGCTCGCGCCGATGCACCGCAGCATGCCCAGCTCGCGCTGGCGTTCGACCACGCCCGCGCCCAGCCCCGTCACGATGATGAACGCCGCCGAGAGCAGCGCCAGCATGATCGCCAGCGCCAGGCCAAACTGCCCGCTTTGCATGTTCCGATCCAGGCCGCTGGTGATGCGCTCGGTCGTCTGGAGCACCGCGCCCTCGGGCGCCTCGCCCCGCCGCGCTTCGGCGAGCGCTTCGGCATCCACCCCGGGCAGGATCTTGATGTCGACCTGCGTCAGTTCGCCCTCGCCGCGCCCCGTCGCCGTGCGCAGCCCCTCCAGCGTCATGAACGCCTGCGGCCGACCGCCCAGCGGTGGGGGCTCGCTCATGCCCACCACGCGCACCTCGCTGGAGCCAAAGAGCCGGCGAACCGACACCGTGTCGCCCAGGCGAACGCCCTGCAACGCGTTGAACGCCTCGGCCTGAGCCTCGCTCTGCGGTTCTGTCGCGGGCGGCCCGGGAATTGGGTCCTCGCCGTCGCGCGCGATCAACGCATCGGCCCGGTTCAGCACGCCCAGCTTGCGGATCTCTTCCAGGCTGCCCGCGTACGTCAGCCTCCCCGCGAGCGTCGCGTCCAGCACGATCTCGTCCGGACCCTCGGGCGCACGGCCCGCGATGATGCGGATCGGCCGGATGCCCGACTCGGCCTGCGGATCGATGCCGATGCCCATGGCGTTGACGCGGAAGTTCGCCCGCCGCTTGCGGACGGTCCCGTCGTCGTTGGGCGTAAAGACGTCGCGGCTGACCTGGAGCGCGAGATCGCGCGACAGCCGCGGCGCCGCCGCCTCCACCTCGGGCCAGGATCGCACCGTGTCGAGCGCGCTCTCGGGCATGAAGCCGCCCCGGCCCGTGGGCTCCAGCCGCAGCTCCGCGGCGCCGAAGGTCGCGTCCATGCGGGCATTGACGGCGTTGTTGGCCGAGCTCAGCGCGCACGCCACCGCCGCGATGAGCGCCGCCGAGAGCGCTACCGCCGCCGTCAGCAGGCCGGTCCTAACCCGCCTGCGCCACGCGCTGGTGATAGCGAGCCGCAATGCCGGCCGCATCAAGCCCCTCCGTTTCGATCCGCCCGTCCATCACGCCGTCGCGCAGAACGTACACCAGTTCGCAGTGCACCGCCGCCGCCGGCTCGTGCGTGACCATCAGCACGGCCGCCTCCTGCTCGCGTGCCACCTCGCCCAGCAGCGTCCACAGCTTCTCGCCCGTCTGCGAGTCGAGCGCCCCGGTGGGCTCATCGGCCAGGATGACCCGCGGCCCGAACAACAACGCCCGCGCGATAGCCACCCGCTGCTGCTCACCGCCGCTCAGCGCGTCGGGCCGGTGGTCCGCACGCTCGCCCACGCCCAGCCGATCGAGCAGCAGCGTCGACCGCTCGCGCAGCTCGCGAGCGTTCCGGCCAGCGAGCGAGCCGGGCAGCTCCACGTTCTCCCGGGCCGTCAGCGTGGGGATCAGGTTGAACTGCTGGAAGATGATGCCGATGGTCTCCCGGCGGTAGCGATTCGCATCACGCTCGGCCAGCGTATCGACGCGTACGCCGGCGACCTCGATCTCGCCCGAGTCGGGCGTATCCATGGCCGCAAGGAGGTGCAAGAGCGTGCTCTTGCCGCTCCCGCTCTGACCCATGATGGCGTAGAAGCCCGGCCCCTCGATCGAAAGGTCCAGGCCGCGCAACGCGTGCACCACGCGTTCGCCAAGCCGGTATCGCTTGTGCAGTCCTTGGCAGCGGATCATGCCGGTTCTTGGGGCCAGGCCGCGCGGGCTTTCACGCCCCGCCGCTGGCCGCGTAGGCCTCCGCGTCCATGAGCGCTTCGAGCTGGCTCGCGTCGCCGGGCTTGATCTTCACCAGCCAGCCCGCGCCGTAGCAGTCCTCGTTGATCAGCCCCGGGTTGT
The DNA here is from genome assembly GCA_040219675.1 of Phycisphaerales bacterium. Classification (GTDB taxonomy): domain Bacteria; phylum Planctomycetota; class Phycisphaerae; order Phycisphaerales; family UBA1924; genus JAHCJI01. The sequence goes on from JAVJRZ010000009.1 coordinate 25,986, forward strand.
CCCCAAGGGCCTCGTTGACCTCCACGATCTCGCCGTCCACGCTGCTGTAGATGTCGCTCGTGGTCTTGACCGACTCGACCTCGCCCACCGCGTCGCCCTTGCCCACGCTCGTGCCCGCCGGCTTCATCTCCACGAACGTGACGTCGGTGAGTTGATCCACGGCGAACTGCGTGATGCCCAGCACCACGAGGTCGCCCTCGGGCTTGTGCCATTCGTGCGAGTCGCTGTAGCGGCGGTCATCGGGTGCGGCCATGGTTGTGCTCTTCCTTCACTGGTACGCTGCGGAGACGTTCCGTTCGCCCGGCTGCACCCTTCCATCGGGGCTCAGGCCACGGGGCTTTGGCTCGGGCCAATGCTAGAGGCTCGGGCGCCCTTGGCCACCCGCGGGCAGGCCATTGGGCAAACCTCCCGCCCCTCGCGCGGGGGATGCCCGGGCAGCGGGCGACTACAGTGGCCCGATGCTGCTCGCCCTCGCCGCCAGGTCCTTGCGCTCGATGCTGATGGGCAAGGACGCAAGCCTGCCCCTGACCGACCTTCCGCGCTTCGCCCATGAGCAACTCGGGCTGCATGGGCTCATGCTCTCGGCCGATTTGCTGGCCGGCCGCACCCGAGACGATCTGGCCCGCCTCCGCGACGCCTCGGATCGGGCCCGCTGCTCGTGCCTGGTCCTCCTTGAGGAAACCCCACAGGCCCTCGCCGGCGCCGATGCCACGCCCGCGGCCGAGCGCATCCGCCGGGTCATGGCCGCCGCCAGCCTTCTGGGCTGCAACGCGGCCGCCGTCGCCGTCGATGCCCCGGACACCGATGAGGCCCTGGAGACGGTCGCCCAGCGGTTCAAGGTCCTCATGACCGAGGCCGAGCAGCGCGAGCTCAACCTGCTCATCCTCCCCGGCTCGCCGACCAAGGGCAAGGGCCTGACCGCCTCGCCCGAACGCCTGACCGAGTTGCTCAAAAAGATCGGCGGCTTCCGCGTGGGCACCATGCCCGACTTCGCGCACGCCGCCCAGACCGACGACATGCCCGGGTACCTCCGGCGCGTGACGCCCTACGCCTCGGCCGTGCTGGGCACCACCATGGACTTCTCGGCGCTCGAGGGCGAACTCGACGACGAGCGAGCGCTGGTCGAGCACGCCGGCTTCGATCTCGCCGCCGCGGTGGAGGCCATCGCCGCCGTGGGCTACGACGGCGCCGTGGGGCTGGACTACACCGGTTCGGGCGACCTGGCCCTGGGCCTGCGTCGCAGCCGCGAGGCCTTCGCCAACGCGCTGGAGGGCAAGACCGGCCCCTTCTCCCTGGTCGAAGACGACGAGTTCGACGAGGAGATGGACGCCGCCGCCGTCGCCCTGCTCGACGCCATCTTCAGCGACGACGACGAAGACGAAGAAGACGCGGACGACCAAGCCCAGACCAAGGACACCTCGGACAAAGACGCCGACCCCGACGCTGACGCCGACCCCGACACGGACGACGATCAAGACAAGCCCGCGGCCAGCGCCGAGGCGAAGACGTCGAAGAAGACCACCAGCAAGGCCGGCAGCGCAGCCGCACGCAAGACCACCAAGAAGACCGGCAAGAAGACCACGAAGAAGACCGCGAAGAAGTCCAGCGAGCAGCCCGACGACGCGCCCGAGGGCCAGCCCGAGCCCTCCAGCGATGAAGGAGCCAGCCCATGACCGCCAGCCGGCTCGGTGGGCATACGCTCCAAGACGGGGTTCGGCCCTCGGCCGCCGCTCGGGCGTCCGCGGCCAGCCCGGGCCATCCCTCGCCGAGGCGGACCAGCGTGATCCCACACGACGTGGACATCATCGTCACCATCGACGGGCCCGCCGGCACCGGCAAGAGCACCGTGGCCCAGGCCCTGGCCGAACGCCTGGGCCTCGACCTGCTGGACACCGGCGCGATGTACCGCGCAGCCGCGGCCATCGCCATCGATCGAGGGCTCATCGAGGACATCCGCACCGGCGACGAGCAGGCGATCACCCGCTTTGTCGACATCGTCACCGAGGCCGACGTCCACTTCGACTGGACCACCGACCCGCCGGCCATCATGGCCTGGTCCAAGGCCCTGGGCCGCTTCGAGCCCATCAACGAACGCATCCGCACGCCCGACGTCACCAAGGCGGTCTCGATCGTCGCAGGCATCGTTCCGCTGCGTCGCCACATGGTGCGCAAGCAGCGCATCATCGCCAACCAGCACCCCAGGCTCGTCACCGAGGGCCGCGACCAGGGCTCGGTGGTCTTCCCCGACGCGCTGGTCAAGTTCTTCCTGGACGCCGACCTGAAGGTGCGGGCCGAGCGCCGGGCCGACCAGCTCCGCGCCGCGGGCTATCCCGTCGAGGCCGACGAGCTGATGGCCGACCTCGCCCGCCGCGACGAGGCCGACCGAAACCGCGACGAGGGCCCGCTCATCTGCCCCGACGACGCCATCACCGTCGATACCTCGGACCTCTCGTTCGATCAGGTCGTCGATCGGCTCGAGCGCGACGTGCTCGATCGCGTGGGCGTCGCCTGAGGCCATAGCGAACAGCGCGCCACAGCCCGCAGCCGAGGACGAGCCTCGTGAGCACCGACAGCGACGAGAACCATAATCAGATCGTGCCTAAGCACACGCTGGCCTACCGCATCGGCCAGCCCATCACCCGCGCCTGGTTCAAGGCCTTCCACAACGTCCAATGGCTCCACCCCGAGCGCGTGCCCGCCACCGGGCCGCTGCTGGTCGTCGCCAACCACCAGAGCTACTACGACCCGCCACTCATCGGCGGGGGCATCACCAACCGCCCGCTGGACTACCTCGCCCGCGCGGGCCTCTTCAAGAACCCGCTGTTCGCCCGCTTCATCAGCTCCTTCAACGCCTTCCCAATCAAAGAAGACTCCGGCGATCGCGCCGCCCTCGAGGCCGTCATCGGCCGCCTGCACGCCGGTGGGGCCGTCCTGCTCTTCCCCGAGGGACGCCGCAGCCGCGATGGCCACGTCATGCCGCTCAAGCGCGGCATGGCCCTGATATTGCGCAAGGCCCGCTGCCCCCTCCTGCCGGTGGCCATCGACGGCGTGTTCGACGTGTTCCCGCCCGGCCAGAAGCGGCCGAGCTTCTTCAAGGGCCCCATCGGCGTCCACTACGGTCAGCCCATCATGCCCGACGAACTGCCACGCCACGCCCACGACCTGCTCACCATGCTGCACGATCGCCTCGAGGCCCAGCGCCTGGAATTGCGCCTCGAACTGCTCAAGAAGAGCGGTGGCGCCTTCCCCCAGCCGCTCTCGCCAAAGACACCCGAGGCTGTCGAGTAGCGTTCGCTCAGTCGTGCCGCAGCGCCACGATCGGGTCCTGCCGCGCCGCCTTGCGAGCCGGATACAGCCCGAAGATCAGCCCCGTCAGCACCGCCACCGTCATCGCGACCACCACCGACCACCAGGCGAGCTGTGTCGGCAGGCTCGCGTCGCTGGGGATGAACCGCCCGATGAGCGGCGCCTCGGGCAGCAGCGGCACGGCCCAGCCCAGCAGCAGGCTCAGCCCAACGCCAATCGCCACGCCGATGAGCCCGCCGATGAGGCTCAGCACGCTGGTCTCCACCAGGAACTGCCAGACGATGTGCTTGCGCGTGGCGCCCAGGGCCCGGCGGATGCCGATCTCGCGCGTGCGCTCGGTCACGGTGGCCAGCATGATGTTCATGATGCCGATGCCGCCCACCAGCAGGCTGATGCCCGCGATGGCCATGAGCATGAGCGTGCCGCGCAAGGCCGCGCGCTCGGCGTTCTCCAGCAGCTCGAAGGGCACGACCATCGATACGTCCCGCATCCCCTCGCGACGCGTCTCGAGGATGCGCTCCATACGTTGGGCCAGGCCGATGACATCCTCGCGCTCCGGGGCGGTCATGTACAGCTCGCTCACGTGCACCTGCGCCGCGTTGAACGAGCCCGACGTGCGCCGGACGACCGTGTCGCCAAACACGTACCGCGCCGTCTCGATGGGGATGTGCACGTCGAAGTTCAGGTCTCGACCCACCAGCGCCGAGCCCGCGCCGCCCGCCAGGCCCACCGGTTGCAGGATGCCCACGATCCGCATGGCCTTGTCGTCGATGCGGATCGTGTTGTCCAGCGGGTCGTCCAGCGGGAAGAACTGCCGGGCCACCTCGGCACCGATCACGCACACCATCGCCCGGTCCGCGTTATCGCCCTCGGTCAGGTACCGACCACGCGCGATCCGAAGGTTGGCCACCTCGGCCAGCCGCGGATCGACGCCGAACGCCTGGCTGGTCTGCCGGGTCGCCCCTCGGATCAGCTCGGCCCCGACCTCCTTGAGCGCCACGATGCGGGCCTCGTCCGAGAAGTTGTCCTCGATGATCCGAAGGTCGTTCCACGTCAGGCCGTAGTTCACCACGAACGACCGTTCCTGGCCCTGCTGCTGGGTCTCGGCGGGCCGCTGGCTCTTCACGATGATGTTCCGGGCGCCAAGCTGCTCGATCTGCCGCAACGCCTCCTGCTTGCTGCCCTCGCCGATGGACACCATACAAATCACGGCCGCCACGCCCAGGATGATGCCCAGGGCCGTCAGGAAGCTCCGCAGCTTGTGCAGCCGCAGGTTGGCGATGCCCAGCCGGATGGTTTCCAACAAAAATGCCACGCGCAATCACCCGATAGAAGCCTTGGACCCGCCGGACCGCCGATGCGAACAGTCATCGGACACCCGCAAAGATGGTAGAGCCGCGCCGACCCGTCGCCGGCGGCACGCAGGATTCGCAAGGGATACCGCTCGCTCATGCCCCAGGCTGCATCGCACATCGACGTCGGCACCGAAACGGCCACCAGCCGGGGCTGGCACTACGAGGTGACCCTGACCACCGCCGGGGGCGCCAGCACGCAGCACACCGTCACGCTCAGTTGGCACGACCACGACTACTGGTGCGGCGGTGCCCTGGCCCCCAGCCGGCTGCTGGAACGCCTGCTGGCCCTGGTGGCCGCCCACCTGGGCCAGGGCGACGCCCCCAAGGCCCTGCCCGCCCGCTTCGACTGCGCCACCGCCCGCCGCTGGCTGCCCACCCTCGACGACGACCTGCGCCAGGGCTCGGCGTCGGGCGGGGTGATCCTGCCTGGGTGACGAAAAATCAGTCCTCAGGTGGGGCGTATCGCAGGGTCTTCCAAGTCTCGATTGCGCGATCGCGTGTCGCAGGATCGTCGAAGCTGAATGAGAACAGTGCCCAGGCACCGCCGTCCGCGGCCGAGACGCCCGTGAGTTCCTGATACTCGCGCCCATCCTCGACGACCGGCCGGATTGCGCCCAATCCCACAAGCTCGTGTTCTTCCCAGTCCACCGGCTTGGCGCCCTTGGGCTCGAGAAGATTCACGGCCCGCGTGAGTTCTTCTGCGAGCTCGCGTTTGGCTTGCGGGAGCCCTTCTGGAACGAGATGCGGCGTGACGCGGAGGGTGTTCTGGTCGTCAAAGGCGGACCAGTTGAGGGTCTGGGCCTCTTCGTCGATCTCGAACTCTTTGGCGTAGCTCCCCGGCACATCAATCGACCAACCCGCGGGCAACGCGCACCGAGTCTTCCACCGCCGATACCCGATACGGGGTTTGAGGCCCTGGGCCCGTTGACGGACCACACCCGCGTGCCGAGTCGGCCAATCTCCCAACTCCTTCACGCGATCACGCATCGCGTCCAGCAGGTCGAGGATCTGGGCCCACTCCGCCCATGGGTACTCGATGGCGGGGTCGGCGTCGAAGGCCTGCTGAAGCAGGTCGGCCGTTTCCCAGTGATGCACAAACTCCTCGTTGCTCAACGCGGGGATCCATGCCACATCGATCCACATCCGCGTCACGGCCAGGCCCCGCAACACCCGTGCGCCGCGGCCCTGGTCCCACCAAGCGAAGAATCGCTTGCCCAACTCTGGCTGACGCGCGATCTCGCGCATCCGCTCGAACGACCACGGGCCAACGCATGTGAGGGCATCGGCATTGATCAGCGGCAGCGGCATGAACGGGAGCGAGAGCCCAAGAGGCGAGCGCTCTCCATCGGAATTGATCACCTCCGGGTCGTTGGCAAGACCGCACAGCGCGCCAAGCCACGCCAATGCCGCCTTGCACGCAGCTTCGTAGGTGGGCCAGCCGGGCACGCCGATCTCCGCATCGACCGATTTCCACGCGACACCGGTCGCATCGCCCATCTCCCTGAGTTTGTCGGCGACGTACACGCAATAGCCCGGGCCAAGCTGGTTCCACTGAGCCGTTGCTCGCACTTTTCGCTTGCCGCTGACGGCGATCTGGAGGTCGTCGTGCGGTCCGGCAAACTTGAGCGTCAGCGCCGGTGGATCATCACCATCGCTGGAGATGAAGGGCTCATCCTGCAACACATCCTGATAGCGATCGGCCGTAAATCCCGCCAGCTTCTCCAGCGTCTTGAGGGCCTTGTCCTTGCCCGCGCCGGTCGCTTCCAGCACCAAACCCATGGCTCATCCCCCAATGATCACGCTCGTCGCGTTCAGTGGCTCAACATCTCTTTCAGATACCGCCCCGTGTGGCTCTTGTCGTTCTTTGCGACATCCTCCGGCGGGCCCTCCGCCACGATCGTACCGCCGCCATCGCCGCCCTCGGGGCCCAGGTCGATGATCCAGTCGGCCCGCTTGATGACGTCGAGGTTGTGCTCGATTACCACGAGCGTGTTGCCCGCGTCGGCCAGGCGATCGAAGACGCTGACCAGCCGGTTGATGTCCTCGAAGTGCAGGCCCGTCGTGGGCTCGTCGAGCACGTAGAGCGTGTGCTCGGTGCTGGGCGTGCCGTCGATGCGGGTGCCCTTGCCCAGTTCGGTGGCCAGCTTCACGCGCTGGGCCTCGCCGCCCGAGAGCGTGGTGCTGGGCTGGCCCAGCGTGAGGTACCCAAGCCCGACGTCGCGCAGGCACTGGACGAACCGAAGGATCTTGCCCTGGGCCTCAAAGAAGGTGCACGCGTCCTCGATGGTCATGTCCAGCACGTCGGCGATGTTCTTGCCCTTGTAGAGCACCTCGAGCGTCTCGCGGTTGTACCGCTTGCCCTTGCACACCTCGCACTGCACGAACACGTCGGGCAGGAAGTGCATCTCGATCTTCTTCACGCCCTGGCCCTGGCACGCCTCGCAGCGCCCGCCCGCGCCGGCCTTGCCCACGCGGTCGGCCGGCACATTGAAGCTGAACCGCCCGGGCATGTACCCGCGCATCTTCGCCTCGCGCGTCGCGGCGAACACCTTGCGGATGTCATCGAAGACGCCTGTGTACGTCGCCGGGTTGCTCCGCGGCGTGCGGCCAATCGGCGATTGATCCACCTCGATGATCCGATCGATCCGCTGCATGCCGTTGACCCGCGTGTGCTGGCCGGGCCTGGTCCGCGTGCCGCTGATCTCGCGCTTGAGCGCCTTGAGCAGGATGTCATTCACCAGCGTGCTCTTGCCGCTGCCCGAGACACCCGTGACGCACACGAGGCCGCCCACCGGGAACGCGGCATCGACCTCGCGAAGGTTGTTCTCCTTGGCGCCCTTCACCACGACGGCCTTCTTCGGGTCCATCGCTCGGCGCTCTTGGGGCACCGCGATCGTCCGCTTGCCCGAGAGATACTCACCCGTCAGCGAGCCGGGCGTGGCGCAGATCTGCTCCACCGTGCCCTGCGCGACCACTCTGCCGCCGTGCACGCCCGGCCCGGGGCCGATGTCCAGCACGTGGTCGGCCGAGCGGATCATGTCCTCGTCGTGCTCGACGACGAGCACGGTGTTGCCGATGTCCGTCAGGTGGCGCAGCGTGCGGATGAGCCGGTCGTTGTCACGCTGGTGCAGGCCGATCGTCGGCTCGTCGAGCACGTAGCACGCGCCGACCAGGCCGCTGCCCACCTGCGTCGCGAGCCTGATGCGCTGCGCCTCACCGCCCGAGAGCGTCGCGGTCCTTCGATCTAAAGAGAGGTAGTCCAGCCCTACGCTCTGGAGGAACCGCAGCCGGTTGCCCACCTCGCGCACGATCGGCTCGGCGATCGCGAGCCCCTCCTCGCTGAGCTCCAGGCCCTCGACGAACGCCATCGCATCACCGATGGTCAGGCGGCTGAGCTCGCTGATGTTCAGCATCGTGCCGTCGTTGGTGGGCCTGCCGATGACGGTTGGGGATGCGGCGCGCCCCACGTCGGCCTTGTGCTTGCTCCTGACGCACACGTGCAGGGCTTCGACGCGCAGCCGGTCGCCGCAGCAGTCCGGGCACACCCGCTCGCTCTGGAAGGCGTGCAGGTGGTCCTTCACCCAACTCGACTCGGTCTTGTTGAACCAGTCGTGCAGCATCGGTAGCACGCCGGGCCAGGTGTCGCTGTAATGCCCCTCGTGCTCGGGCCGCGTGCCGTGCATGAGGATGTCGTACACCTCGTCGCTCAGCTCGTTGAGCGTCGCGCTCTGCGGCACGCCGAACTTGCGGCAGAACCATCGCAGCCGCCGCGGGTACACCATGCCGCCCGGCCCGCTCTTCTTCCACGGCGCGATGCCGCCCTGCAAGATGCCACGATCCGCGTCGGGCGCCACCAGCTCCTCATCGAACTCGAGGATGTGCCCCAGCCCCAGGCACGTGCCGCACGCGCCGAAGGGCGAGTTGAAGCTGAACACCCGCGGCTCGAGCTCGTCGAGCGCATACGCCGGGTCGTCCGGGTCGGCCAGCTTGGCGCTGAAGCTGTGGTCGGTCCAGTTCTCGCCTTCCTCGACCGCAATGACGACCGAACCAAGCCCCACCTGCAACGCCGCCTCGATCGACTCGGCCAGCCGCTGGCGCACGTCTTCGCGGATGACGATGCGATCGACCACGGCGTCGATGTCGTGCTTGGCGTACCGCTCCAGATCGAGCGGGTTGTCGCTGGGTTCCTTCAGCACGTCACGCAGGTCGACGACGTTGCCGTCCACGCGGGCGCGCTGCCAGCCCATGCCCTGCAACCGCTCGAGCACGTCGCGGTGGAAGCCCTTCTTACCGCGCAGGACCGGGGCCAGCACCATCAGCCGCGTGTCCTCGCCGAAGCGCAGCACGGCGTCCACGATCTGCGTCGCGCTGGTGGCGCTGATGACCTTGCCACTGCGATGCGTCACCGTGCCATCGCGCTTGGTCTTGGTCGGCCGCCATGAATACGGCGTGCCACACCGCGCAAAGAGCAGCCGCAGATAGTCATAGATCTCGGTGGTCGTCGCGACGGTCGAGCGCGGGTTATGCGCCGCCGAGCGCTGCTCGATGGCGATGGTGGGGGGGATGCCCTCGATCTCGTCGATGTCGGGCTTCTTGAGCTGGTCGAGGAACTGCCGGGCGTAGGCCGACAGGCTCTCCATGTACTTGCGCTGACCCTCGGCGAAGATGGTGTCGAAGGCCAGCGAGCTCTTGCCGCTGCCGCTCAGCCCGGTGATGACCACGAGCTTGTCACGCGGGATGCTGACGTCGATGCCCTTGAGGTTGTGCTCTCGGGCCCCCTTGACGCGGATGGCCGGCCCCTCGACAGTGGCGGGCGCCGCGGCGACCACGCCCCGCCGCTTCCGCCCGCCCCTGGGCGGCTTGGGCTCGATCTCGCCCGACTTTTTGACCTTCGACGACGACATGCTCGCTGCTTCCGTGCCCATCCCGCTCCCGATGCTCCGTGGCCGGCGCTTGCCCGGCTGAGCCCGGACGATAGCGCGCCCAAACACCAAACGAACACCGCGAATCCCCTGGCTCACGGTTCACCCTGACGGCCATACCTTTTCCCGGCACCATGGAGACCGCCATGACGATCCGATTCGCCGTTTCCGCCGTGCTCTTCGCCACCCTCTCGCTGGGCCTGGCCGGTTGCTCTGGCGGGCCAAAGCCCGCCGAGCCGGCACGATTTTCCGCCCAGCCCGCCGCTTCGCCCGGCCAGCCCTTCTTCCCCTTCGAGCCGCGCTGGCGGCCCATCTTCCAGGGCATCGAGTACGCCGAGCTGGCCAACGACAAGCCGCGCGACATGGTCGTCCAGGCGATGCGGATCGATACATCCGCACCCGGACTCGAGCTCTTCGCCACCCCCTCCAACGGCGACCGCCCGCTGGAAACCGACGGCCAGACCACCCGTGCCTTCCTCGAAGAGCACGGCCTCGCTGTCGCCATCAACACCCACTTCTTCGACCCCTGCTGCAACCTCGTGCCGGGCGAGGCCAAGGACCTCATCGGCCTGTCCATCGCGCAGGGCGAGACGGTGAGCCCGCCGACGGATGCTGGCCAGCCTGATGCCATCATCTTCGCCCACGACCTCACGCCCGAAGTGCTCCGGTCCCTGGAAGAGCAGATGGGCGTGGTCATCACCGCACCCCGCCACGCGATCGCGGGCCGGATGGTCCTCGTGGACGGCCGGGTCGCTCCCGGCGAGGACAAGTTCTCGATCGATCGCCACCCCCGCACGCTCGTTGGCCTGAGCGAAGACGCCGGCTTGATCTACCTCGTGACCATCGACGGCCGCCAGCCCGGCTTCAGCACCGGCGCATCGTTGGCCGAGGCCGCGGGCATCATGCACCACCTCGGCGCGTGGCACGCCCTCAACGTCGACGGCGGCGGCTCGACCACCATGATCCGGCGAGACCCCGACGGCGCCAGCCAGCTCGTCAACAGCCCCAGCGGCGGGGGCGAGCGCGTCGTGGGCAGCAATCTGGGCTTCCGGGCTCGCCCGCTGCAACCAAGCCCCCCTGGCGACCGGTAGAACGAGAGACTTCGCTCCTCGCAGAGGGTTCTCGTGATGCATCCAGCCCAGACTCTCATTGTCACGCTTGCCGCCTTCGGCATGGCCGTCAGCACGCTCGCCCAGCCAGTTCAGGAACAGCCGCAGGAACGCCCGGCCCCAACGCCAGCCCCGACACCGGCGCAGATGCGGGCCCAGATGCAGGCCATGGTGCAGGCCAGGCACATCGCCATGGGCGTGACGATGTACAACAGCCAGCACGGCTCCCTTCCCCCATCGATCAAGGCCCTCACCGATATGGGCATCATGCCCCCGCAGGGCCAGGCCGGTGCGGATCCGGCGAACTGGGTCGTCGATGGCGTCGCGTACACCTATCTCGGGGTGGATGGCGTCGCGATGGAAGACGTGCCCGATTGGGGCGATATCGCTATCGCCCACCGCGACCTGGCTACGCCCGTAGCAATGCGGCCCACCCCCGACAACCCGGATGGCGCCGGCGTGCCGGTCGTCTTCCTCGATGGCCACGTCGAGACCGTCTCGCTGGCCGAGGCTCGTTGGCTCATTGATGACGCCAGGGCCACCTTCGCCGCGCTCAAGGGCGATGCGCCCCTGCCGATGCACCGCCAGCTCGATCTCGACGCCGCCCGGCTCGCGCAGGCCATGCTCCGCTACGCCGCCAGGCACAACGGTCAGGTCCCGCCCGACTGGGCCGCCACGGTCGATCACTTGCCGCCCGACCCGCGGGCGCCCGATCAATCCGAGGCCGACCGCCTGCGCATCTATCTCCCGCCTGCCGCTCGGCAGACCACCTTCATCCCCGAGTTCGACGATCGGGCCGAGCGCGACGCGTGGGTCAACGCCAACAGCATGTGGCGCACGCCGGCCGCCGGCGCCAACATCCATCGCGTGCCCGGCCCCACGTTCACGCTGCTGGTCTACGCCCACCCGGACGCATGGGTCCAAGCGCCCGATCGCCGACAACGCAAGCACGTTCGACAACTCGCCTGGGCCAGCGTCGCGGGCAACTCGGCGCTCACCGATCCCAATTCGGCCGCCGAGCGCGCTCGCGACGCGGAGGCGACCTTCGACAGCATCCGCACCGGTCAGCCCCTGCCGCCATTGGACGACGCCCTGCACGATTTACGCTTGCTCGGTGATGCGATCATCCGCTACGCCAAGGACCACGAAGGAATGCTGCCGCCCGACCTGGGCGAGGTCATGCCCTACGTCGATGGGCTCTGGGATGTTTACGAGCGCCAGCCCGCCCGCATCTTCCTGCACCGGGCACACGAGACCGCAGCCAGGATCCAGGACATGCCCGACGCACAGTGGATCCGCGACAACGCGTCCTACGTCTACCTGGGCGACGCTCGGCTGACCCTGCAAGACCTGCGCGGCAGCGGCGCGATGATCCTCCTGCACGCCCCGCTCGACGAGCCCTTCGCCATGTCGGCGTTCGGCATCGAAGGAGACTTCGTGCCCGTCGCCCCGCCGCGCTTCCAGGTCTCGGCCGTGCTCGATCCCACCGCCGCGACCGTGCTGCCCGCCGACGCGGCCGACGAGCAGGCCCAGGCGTCGAGGGCCGCGATCGATACTCTCGCTGGCAACTGAGAATCCCGAGCCATCGCCCGTTACCGGGCTCTTCCCCGCCCATCGGCCGAGCAACTTTCCGAAACACCACGGGCTCTCCGGCGTATACCTCCGCGTTCCCGGCTGGCGCTCGCGCCCGCCGATCACACCACCGGACTGGGGAGGTCCACAACATGCCGTGCCGTTCTGCCTTCGCGGGCGCCGCCTGCGCCCTTCTGTCGTTGCTGCCCGTCGCGCACGCGCAGCACGCCGGTGAGCTCGACTCGTTCCAGGCGCCCTTCGATCGATTCTTCCACCAGGACCACCGCCGCTGCGGCACGCCCGACCCGCGATTCCTTCCCGGCGGCATCCCGGGCGTCGATAGCCCCACCGATTGCTCGCTCGCCAGGACCAACCCGACGGCCGACTACGACCCCAGCGTGGGCCTCTACCGCATTCCCGTCGTCGTCCACGTCATCCAGCGCACCGACGGCACCGGTAACATTTCCGACGCGCGCGTGCGTTCGCAGATCGATGTGCTCAACGAAGACTTCCGCGCCATCGCTGGGTCGCTCGGCGCCCCGGGCAGCGATGCGGCCATCGAGTTCTTCCTCGCCACCGAAGACCCCGACGGCAACCCGACGACCGGCATCACCCGCAGCACCAACAACACATGGTTCGACGATCGCGGCCGATACTGGGACACGCTCGCCTGGGACACCAACCGCTACCTCAACATCTACACCAACAGCGCCCAGGGCTTCCTGGGCTATGTCCCCAATCTGCCCCAGGGCGGCATCGTCGGCTCGCCCGAAGACCGCGTTGTCGTCCTGCACTCGGCCTTCGGCCGCGACGCGCCACTCCGCCCGTTCGATCTTGGCCGCACCGCGACGCACGAGGTCGGGCACTATCTGGGCCTGTACCACACCTTCGACGGCGGCTGCGGCGTCACCTCGCGCTGCAACACCACCGGCGACACCATCTGCGATACCAACGGCCAGGACACGCCCACCTTCGGCTGCCCCTCGTCGGCCTCCAGTTGCGGCCGCCCGGCGCCCTTTGACAACTACATGGACTACTCCGACGACCGCTGCATGAACAAGTTCACGCCCGAGCAGATCCGCCGCATGCGATGCACGCTGGAGAACTACCGCGGCCAGTTGTTCGAGACCGCGCCCTCGGGCTGCTCGGCGGCCGACCTCGCCGAGCCCTTCGGCGTGCTCAACGTGTTCGACTTCCTGGCCTTCCAGAACCTCTTCGCCTCGGGCGACCTCGGCGCCGACCTGGACGGCGATGGCGCGCTGACCATCTTCGACTTCCTCCAGTTCCAGTCGACGTTCGACGCGGGCTGCTAGCGGTCGTCCTCATCCGGCCGCAGCGGCTGGGTCATCTCGATGATCTGGTCCAGCCGCGCGGCGATCAGCCGAGACATCGCGGCGTCGAGCGAGGCCGTCAGCCCCAGGTCCACACGCGCCGTCCCGATCGGGTCGGCCACCGGACCGTTCGAGCGCGTCAGCCGCAGCGTTCCGTCTCGCAGCACCACCGACAGCGGGTTGGCCCCCGGCCTCGCGCCGGGCCGCAACAGCCCCGCGCCGCCATACACCGCCAGCACGCCATCGTTGATCACCACGTGCTGCACCACCGCGTTGCCCGCCGAGTTGCTCACCGGCGTGCGCCCCGCGATCGGCCGGGTAAACATCCGCAGCCGCGTGATCTGCCCGCGGACGCCCACGAAGCCGTTGGCTGGGTCCAGGTCCTCGATGCTCAGATCGGTGGCCAGGATCTCCGCGTTCGTCTCGCCCTGGGTCCGGTAGGCTACGATCGTCGGCCGGGCCTCCAGGCTCGCCCGCGCGTCATCGCCCGCACGCTCGATGCTGCGGATCTGCACCCGATCCGGACCCACGCCGCACCCGCCAGCGAGAGCCGCGACGGCCGATAGAAATACGAACAAAAGGGCGGCGCGGGTGGTTTGCCACTTGCGAGGGTTCGCCATGCTGCGTTCCGGGGCTCCCAACCACGCTCTCATACCATGAGTCTCCGGTGTCTCAGCCACTCGCGCGCCCGACCGGGTGCAGCCAACGCTAGGGCAGTCGGTACCAATCCAAGGCCGGGCGACATTCCGCCGCCCGCCCAAACCTCGGAGGTGCTCCATGCGCCACAACACACGCCACAACGCTCTACGCCACTTCCCAGTCGTGCTGCTCGCAGTCGCGGCGACCGCCTCGCCGCTCCTGGCCCAGCAGGGCGTCCGCGCCCAAAGCCCAAGGCGCGATGCCGGCCAGCACGCCCTGCGCATGATCGCCGAAGAGCAGGCCCAGCGCGCCGCCCGGCACCACGAGCAGTTCGCCGGCCCCTCGCGCTACGCCACGCCCTACCGCCACGGCTCCGGCTATCACCACGATCACGCCCGATACGGCCACTACCCCTACGCCTACCACGCCCCGGGCATCACCATCGGCGGCAGCTTCGGCGACGTCGACGCCAAGCTCCACCTCGGCGGCGGCTATTACCACCCCCGACCCATCTTCGTCAACCGCGTCCCCTACTACGCCTTCGGCGGCTCGTACTACCGCTACAACGACGGCTACCGCTACACCAACCGCCGCCAAGTCGTCCAGAGCCCCACGGTCATCGTGATCGACCGCACCGGCGTTACGACCAACCAGGTCGAGCAGCCGCAGACCATCACGCCCGATCCGGCCTCGCTCATCAGCCCGCTCGAACTCGGTGAACGCGCGCTCTTCGCCGGCGACGCCGAACAGGCCAAGGAGTTCCTGACCGAGCACGTGCTGCTCAACGAGGGCGATCGCCACGCCGAACGGCTGCTGGGCCTGGCCCTGATCCTCGACGATCAGGTCGAGCTGGGCATCGCCGTCATCGCCCGGGCCTACCGAGGCAACCCCGAGTTGGCCTTCGAGCCCCTCCCCCGCGAGACGGTCGACGCGCTGTCAACCTGGCGCAAGCTCCAGCGCACGGTGCAGCGCTACGCCACGGTGCAGCGCACCTCGTCCACCTGGCTGGCGGCCATCGTCGTCACCCAGGCCGAACTACCCAACCGAACGCATGAAGAACGCCTCGAACTGGCCCGTCGCGCCGGGCTGGACATCGACGTCGCCGACGCCTTCCAGCGCTGGCTCGAGGGTGGCGAGCCAATCGAGCGGCCGGAACAGCAAACCGAGCAAACCGAGCAAGCCGAGCAAGCCGAGCAAGCCGAGCGATCCGACGATGGCTCATCAGATGGTCAGCCATAGCGACGCCAGCTCTCGCCGACGGGCTGGCCGATCTTGAAGCCGTCCTCTAACCCTCGACCAGCTTCAGCGCCACCAGATCCTGAACATCGAGCAACCCCACCGGCTTCCCGTCCCCATCCACGATCGGCACCTCGTCCTGCCGGTGCTCGAGCACCAGCGCTACGGCGTCGCGCGCGAGCGCATCGCTGGAGATCGTCCGCGGGCGTCGCGTCATGACCTCGGCGATCGGCCGATCCAACTCGCCGCGGTCGCGCAGCACTAATCTCCGCAGGTCGCCGTCGGTGAAGATACCCGTCAGCCGGCCATCGCGGTCAACGAGCAAGATCGCACCGGGACGCCGCCCGCTCGCGGTCTGCACGGCGCGCTGGGCCTCGATCACCGTGTCGGCCTCGCGCGCAACCGGCAGGTGATCGTGGATGGTGCATCGAGCGATATCCATCACCGGCCGCAAGGCCCCGCCCAGCGCCCCGCCGGGGTGACGGCGTGCGAAGTCGGCATCGGTAAAGCCACGCTTGGCCGCCGCCGAGATCGCTAGCGCATCGCCCAGCGCGAGGGTCGCGGTGGTGCTGGCCGTGGGCGCGCTGAAGCGCGGGTGCAGCGCCTCGTGCTTGAGGCCCAAGTACAGCGGCACCGTCGCCAGCCGGCTCAGCGGGTCGGGCTGCTCGCCGGCTTCGGGCTTGTGCCCGGTGATGGTCAGGATCTT
This sequence comes from Phycisphaerales bacterium, assembly GCA_040219675.1. Lineage (GTDB taxonomy): Bacteria > Planctomycetota > Phycisphaerae > Phycisphaerales > UBA1924 > JAHCJI01. The sequence goes on from JAVJRZ010000009.1 coordinate 42,162, forward strand.
CAACCCGTCCTGACGCAGCAGCCCGCACAGCGCGACCACCTCGGCCGTCTTGCCGCTAAAGGACAGCGCCAGCACCAGGTCGCTCGGCCGGAAGCGCCCAAGATCGCCGTGGGCCGCCTCGGTGGGGTGCACGGCGTGGCTGGGGATGCCCAGGCTGGCCATGGTGGCGCTGATCTTGGCGCCGACCAGCCCGCTCTTGCCCAGCCCGGTGACGAGCACCGTGCCCCCGGCCCGCGCGCACGCGTCGATCATCTCCACGGCCGTCGCAAACCCCTCGGGAAGCTCGGCGAGCGCACCGACCGCCTCGGCCTCTTCCCTCAGAAGCCGGCTGGCAAGCTGGAGATGCTCGGTGCTGGGCGTCGATTCGGCCATGGTCGTCATCGGTCAGGGTACGCCAGGATTCCCAATCCCTCCCGCCGATTGCCGATTGCCGAATCCCGATTGCCGCCTCCCGCCATAACCTACGGCATGGACGCCACCGGCCCCGCCATCGCCGTCGACGCCTTCGAGGGCCCCATGGACCTGCTGCTGCACCTGGTCCGCGTGCACGAGGTGGACATCCACGACATCCCCGTGGCCCTCATCGCCGAGCGCTACATGGCCGCCATCGGCGACCTGTCGACCATCGACATCGAGACCGCCGGCGAGTTCCTGGTCATGGCCGCCACGCTGGCCGAGATCAAGAGCCGCGTCGTCGCCGCCGAGAACCTCAGCCCCGAAGACGCCGAACAGGCCCGCCGCCAGCACGCCCGCGAGGACAAGCACACCGAGGACCCCAGGGCCGAGCTCGTCCGCCAGCTCCTGGAGTACAAGCGACTGCGCGAGCGCGCCGACGCACTCGAAGAACGCCTCGAGCAGTGGCAGGCCCGTGCCCGCGTCGCCCCCGCCCTGCGCCCGGCCCGAGACACCGAGGACGACGACTTCGCCCTGGACATGGACGACCTGAGCCTGACGGACCTGGTGGAAGCCTTCGAGCGCATCGCCAGCGCCATCCAGTTCGACCGCCTGGGCGAGCACACCGTCACCGACGACGACACGCCCATCGAGCTGCACCAGGCCGACGCGGTGGATCGACTCGAACGCGCCCGAGAAGAAACCGGCGAGCCAAGCCTGCCGCTGGCCGCACTGTTTACCGGCCGCACGCGCGGCGAGGCCATCGGCATGTTCCTGGCGATCCTGGAACTGATCCGAAACCTCCGCCTGCGCGCCTGGCGCGGCCAAGCCGAAGACAGCGAGCCCGCTCAGGTGTGGCTGGGGTTGGTCGAAGCCGAGCAGGACGAAGAAGGCAGGGCTTCTTCCTAGTGCCCGATGCCCGATCCCCAGTGCCTGCCCTCACTCGCACCCCGCATCGAACTCGTTCTGGAACGCCAGGAAGTCGAAGATCGTCAGGTCGCCGTCGCCGTCGAAGTCGGCAGCGGGGTCGCCCATATCGAACAGGTTCTGGAACGCCAGGAAGTCGAAGATCGTGAGCTGGCCATCGCCGTCCAGGTCGGCGCGGCAGGTGTCGGTGGCGGGCTGCCACACGACGAAGTTGTCCGGCTGGCTGCCGGGGGTCATCACGATGTCGCCGATCTGCGTGATGTCGCCGGTGTCCTCGATGCGGAAGCTGTAGATGCCGCTCATGTCGTCGAAGACCGTCGAGTTGTCGGTGACGAACAGGAAGTTGCCCGCCGGCAGCGAAAGCGTGCCCACGGTGCCCAGCGTGCCCTGGCTGCCCACGTCAAACGAAACGCCCAGCGCACTCAGCGCGCCGGTCGTCTGGTCGATGGCAAAGCCCTGCACCGTCGCGTCGCGCCCGTGGCCCGCGTACACGAAGCGGTCGTCGGGGCTCACGGTGACCCACGCGGGCGAGTCGCCCGGGCTCGCGAACGGCGAGCCGGGGATGATGCCCAGCCCACCGAAAGAGTCCACGTCGAAGCCCAGCACGGCGTCGCCCGAGCCACTGATGCCGCCGCCCGCGTAGAGCCAGGCGCCGTTGGGCGAGAGGGCCATGTCCAGCGCGAAGTTGGGCGCCGTGAACACGAAGCCGGTCTCGGTCAGCGTGCCGGCAGCGCTCACCTCGTAGCTGGTCACGTTGGCCGTGCCGCCGCCGAAGGCCGAGTCCTGCACCAAGATCAGCCGCCGGCTGGGGTCGCTCTCGATATTGGTGATGAACGTGCCGCCCGCGGCGGTGATGTCCGTCTGCACGAGCGAGCCGGTCATGGGCGAAGCGCCGGGCGTGTAGCGGTAGACACGCGCGAATGAATCGCCGATGTTCGATTCGGCGACCGCGATGTACTCGTCGTCGATCCACGCCATGCCCAGCGGCGCATTGGGCACGCTGAACTCGTCGACGATCTGCATCGTGCCGTCGCTGCTCACTTCGATGATGGTGAGCTGCTCGGGGTCGAGCGCCGTGGCGTGGCCCGTTGCCAGGTAGCGACCACCGGCCGACAGCGCGATGCCCTCGACGTTCGTGCCCGGCAGCGAGCCGCTGCCCGCGGGCCGCTCGTCGATGATGAGGTAGTCCACCTGCACCAGCGCGCCCGTGGCGTCGGGCTGCAGGCTGGTGACGGCGCCCAGCAGGTTGCCGTTGTTGCCCACGAAGACCGTGGGCTCGGTGGCCTGGCCCAGGGCGACGGCGGCACCGGCGAGCGAGACGAGAGCGGTGATTCGGCGGACGGGCATGGTTCGGTCTCCTCTCCAAGACGTCTTCCGGCCATCGGGCGACAGCCAGCCACCATGATGCTACAGCAAGCCGGCCCGGCGTCGAGCGGAATCCTGCCCAAAGCCACGCAATTGCGCGCCGCGGCGGTGATGCAAGCAAGATTCTGTTTCTCGGACGTTCGTGGGCCGTCAGATCGCTGTCGGCTGCGGCGTCGCGATCTCCGCCACGATCTCCCCCACGCTGTACGTCACCGCCTTGCCCGCCAGCAGCACGCGTTCGCCCTGCTCGGTGGTGGTCACATCGCAGCGCAGCTCGCCGCCACGCTTGGAGACCTGCCGCGCGGCCAGGCGGCTCTTGCCCAGGCGCTTGGCCCAATAGGGGGCCAAGGCGCAGTGGGCGCTGCCGGTCACCGGGTCTTCGTCAACGCCCGCCCGCGGCGCGAAGAAGCGTGAGACGAAATCGTGGCTCGCGCCCGGCGCGGTGGCCACGAAGCCGTGGGCCTCGATGGCCGCCAGCTTCTTCATGTCGGGCGCCAGCTCGTGCACGTCGCGTTTGCTCTCGTACACGGCCACGTACAACGGGTGCGCGTCGTCGCCCACGCCGATCGATTCGGTCGTGCGATACATCTCCGCCGGGCACGGCCCCAGCGCGGCGACGATGCGCTCGTCGAGCGACCAAGGCTCCAGCGGGCGAGCGGGAAAGTCCATCACGATCAGGTCGTCGGCGTGCTGCTTCTCGTGCCAGACGGTGAGCGGCCCGCTGAGGCTCTCGAAGGTCAGCCGCTCGACGACCTCGTCCAGGTGGTTCCACAGGACGTGGGCCGCCGCCAGCGTGGCGTGCCCGCACAGGGGCACCTCGACGGCGGGCGTGAACCACCGCAGGCGTCGATCGGCGTCGCTCTGGCTCGGTGGGCCGACGAACACCGTCTCGCTGAGATTATGCTCGGCGGCGATGTGGCGCATGACGGTTTCCGTCGGCCAGGTTTCCACCGGCACGACGGCCGCGGCGTTGCCACCGAAGACGTGGCCCGTGAACGCATCGACGTGGTAGATCTTCATCGCGTGCTCCCCTTGGGCTTGGAAAGCCCCGGCTTGAGGATCGATCCCAATCCCAATGCCCGGCGCAGGTCGGTGATCTGCCCCGCGTGCGTGGCGATGTGGAAGCCCATGCGCAGTGCGAGATCGCTCACCGAGATGCTGCTGTCGCCCCAGGGGGTGGGGCGGTCGAGCGCCGCGTCGCTCGCGCCGCGCAGTGCGCCCGCGAGCGACTCGTGGGCATCGTGCATGATCTGGACCGCGCTGTCCAGCGTTGGGTACGCGGTCGGATCATCGACGGGCGTGGAGCCGAACGAAACGCTCTCGATGGCGAAGTGCGCGGTCGATCCGCGATCGGCTGCCACGAACGCGGCTTCGGGCAACGGCTGGGGGTCGTCGTGGCCCAGCACCCGATGCGCGCCCCGTTGCGCGGTGAGCGCGAGGTGTCCCAGCGTCCACGCGAGGTGATTGGGCAGCGACGGCGCCTGCGTCGTGCGGTTCGAGTCGTCAAAGCCCACGAAGAACCGCTCGAAGAGCGCCTGCGAGTTCATGATGTTGTGGGCGAGCAGATCGCCGCGTGTGTTGGTCATGGTGGAGCCCTCTATCGGTTCTCCCGCCGCGCGAAGACGACGGCGCCGATGGTGAACGTAGCCGCGCCGATGCCAAGCAGCACGCCGATGGGCAGCAGCATCTCGGTGGGTGTCAGCCCGCGCCACAGCCCGCCCTCGATGGCCAGGATGCCCCACTTGACAGGGCTGACGTGCCCGACCTCGCGCAGCCATGGGGGCATGAAGGCCAGCGGGATCGCCCCGCCGCCGATCATCGCCAGCGTCAGCAGGCACGCCCAGCCGATGCCGCTGGCCGCCGCCTCGGTCCGGCCGACCACCGCCAGCAGCATCATGATGCCCACGAAGCACAGCGCGACCGCGAGCACCGCCAGCACGAGCATCGCCGGCGCCACGGGTCGCACGCCGAAGACCAGCCAGGCCAGCAGCAGCAGCACGGTGCTGACCGAGAGCGTGGTGATGAGGCAGGCCAGGGCCTTGCCCAGCACGATGTGCCAGCGGCCGATCGGAGCCACGCGCAGGCGCGTCATGGTGCCGCCGGTGCGCTCGGTGACCAGCGACACGCCAAAGCCCGCCGCGCAGCCCATGACCGCCCACAGGATGGCCTGTGGGAAGGTGATGGCAAAGGCGCTGATGGTCAGTTCCTCGGGCGTGTCGCCGGTCTCGCCCGAGGTGACTTCGACCTGGGTGATGTTCACGATGTCGAAGCCGGCCGCGCCGGAATCACCATCGATTGTGGTGTCCGCTGGCATGTCCACCACCGCGCGTTCGGCGGCGCTCAGCAGGCCCTGGAGCGCCATGCGGCGCGTGGCGTCCAGGCCCGCGGCCTCGCCCAGTACATCACGGGCCTGGCGCACCATCTCGCCCGCGCGCTGCGGGTCGACCATGTTCTCCTGCAGGTGCTGGTAGAGCTTCTGCGTGGCGATGCCCGTCAGCAGCCCGCGCGTGGCCCGGCCGCTGGGGCCGCTGCCGACGTCGATGGCCATGGGCGAGCCGCCGAAGGGCATGCGGGCGGCGGCGCCGAAGCCCTCTGGGATGATGACGAACGCCTCGACCTTGGCCGTGCGCACCAGTTCCTGGGCGGCCAGGGCGCTTTCGGCCTGCTGGGCGTCCAGACGCGAATCGGTCATGAAACTCTCGACGACCTCGCGCGAGTCCTCGCTCTGATCCAGGTCGACGATGGCGATGGCCAGTTCCTGGGGCCCGTCGCCGCCGGCCGCCCCGCTGAAGACCGCCCCGAAGAGCACGCCAAAGACCAGCGGGAAGATGAACGTGAAGAAGAACGCCGCCTTGTCGCGCAGCAGCAGGCGCAGGTCCTTGACGGCGAGCACAAAGATCGTGCGCACGCCGGTCAATCCCGGTGCTCCCGGCCGGTCAGGTGCAGGAAGACGGCTTCGAGGTCGGGCTTATCGATGCGCAGCTCGGCGATGGCGGCGCCCTGGGTCTGGATGGCGCGGGAGACTTCTTCGAGCGGCGTGGTCGTCTCGGTGCGCGTCTCGCCCACCTCGCCCTCGCGGCGGATGGCCACGACGCTGGGCCCGCCGTGGGCCTCGATGAGCTCGTCGACCGTGCCCAGGGCCAGCAGCTTGCCGTGGTCGACGATCGCCACGCGGTCGCACAGCCGGGCGGCCTCTTCCATGTAGTGGGTGCTGAAGAGGATGGTCACGCCCTGGGACTTCAACTGCGCGATGATGTCGAAGATGGCGTGGCGAGACTGGGGGTCCACGCCCGCGGTCGGCTCGTCGAGCAGGACCAGCCTGGGCTCGGCCACCAGCGCGCTGGCCAGGTTCAGGCGGCGCTTCATGCCGCCCGAGAAGCCGGCCACGCGGTGGTGGGCCCGGTCGCTCAGGCCCACGCGCTGAAGCAGCTCGGCGGCGCGGGCCTTGGCCGCAGCCCCGCTCAGCCCGTGCAGGCGGGCGAACAGCACCAGGTTCTCGCGCGCGGTCATGGCGTCGTAGAGGGCGACCTCTTGCGGGGCCACGCCCACCAGCGTGCGGATGCGCGGGTCCGCCGGCGTGCCGACCAGGCCCGGGGCCCCACCTGCTGTCGAGCCCAGGGTGACCGAGCCGCTGTCGGGGTGGAGCAGGCCCACGGCCATGCCGATGGTCGTGGTCTTGCCCGCCCCGTTGGGGCCCAAGAGGCCCATCACCTCGCCCGGGCGCACCGCCAGCGTCAGGCCGTCGACGGCCGTGACCTTCCCGAATCGCTTGCGGACGTCTTTGAGGTCGAGCACGGGCCAGTGTACGAGCGTGCCGGTACCATCCGCGATGCCCGCTTCCCCCACCTCGGCCCCTTGCGTCGTCCCCCATCCCCAAGGCCAGCCCATCCCCGTCGGCCCGGGTCAGCCCTTGCTCATCATCGCCGGCCCGTGCACGCTGGAGAGCCTGGAACTCGGCCTGGAGGTCGGCCGGGCGATGCGGGCGGCGTGTGAACAGGCTTGTGGGGGGGCCGGGCTGCCCTACGTCTTCAAGGCCAGCTTCGACAAGGCCAACAGGTCCAGCGCGGGCTCGCCGAGGGGGCCGGGGTTGGAGCGGGGGCTCGAATGGCTGGCGACCATCGGCCGGGAGCTGGGCTGCCCGGTCACCACCGACATCCACCTGCCCGAGCAGGCCGAGAAGGTGGCCGACGCGCTGTCGGACGTGGGGGGCATCATCCAGATCCCCGCGTTCCTGTGCCGGCAGAGCGACCTGCTGGAAGCCGCCGCGCACGCGGCCAAGCCCAAGAACCTGGCGGTGAACGTCAAGAAGGGCCAGTTCCTGAGCCCCGCCGAGATGCTCGGGCCCATCAAGAAGCTGCACGAGGCCGGCTGCGACAACGTGCTGCTCACCGAGCGGGGGACGTTCTTCGGGTACCACCGGCTGGTCACCGACTTCATCGGCGTGGGCGACATGATGGAGCTCGACCGCAGCAACTTCTGTGACCCCCACGATCGCGGCCCCGCCCCCGTCGTCTTCGACGCCACCCACAGCCTCCAGCTCCCCGGAGCGGGCAGCCAGACCGGCGGCCGCCCCGAGCGCGGACCCATGCTGGCGATGGCCGCCGTCGCCGCGGGCGTGCATGCGCTCTTCATCGAGAGCCACCCCGAGCCGAGCAAGGCCTGGAGCGACGGGGCCACGCAGCTCCCGCTGGACACCGCGGCGTCGGTCGTTACCCAGGCGGCAAAGCTGAGGGCGGCGATGGGGGCGGCGATGGGGGCGGCGATGGGCTGAGACGCCCACGAGCGCGGGGCGGACCCGGACTTCGACGGCGCGTTGACGGTGTTCGACTTCCTGGCGTTCCAGGACCGCTTCGACCAGGGCTGTCCCTGATTCGGCCCGGGCCCGAGCCAAGAGTGCCGAAGGCCGGCACCGCGATCCCCGGGCCCGGCACCGCGATCCCGGGCTCCGGCATCGCGTTGCGCAGGGCGGGCATCGCGTTGCGCGGGCTGGGGATCGCGTTGCGCAGAGCGGGCATCGCGTTGCGCGGGCTCGGCATCGCGTTGCGCCGAGCAGAGATCGCGTTGCGCAGAGCGCAGAACGCGTTGCGCAGGCCGGAGGCGCATGAGCGCAGGCCGCGCAACGCGTTGCGCGGAGCGCGCAACGCGGTATCTGGAACACAATAATCGTGTTCTCGGACGCCCATCGGGCGTTTTGCCGTGCAAAACCCGATCAGACGCAGGCGTGACCCGCCGACACAGTGCGGCATCCGACCGCTTCTACACTCCGCCCATGACGCCCCCGTTCGCGCTCACACTGGCCGCCTGGCTGCACGACCTGGACCCCGTGGCCTTCCGCCTGGGCCCGGCGACCATCTACTGGTACGGCATCTCCTACGTGGTGGGCTTCGTGCTGGCGTGGCTGGGGCTCAAGGCCATCGCCGCCCGCGGGCTGACGCCCGTGCCCGGCGCGATGATCGGCGACGTGGTGCTGTTCGGCGGCATCGGCGGGGTCATCGGCGGGCGGCTGGGCTACGTGCTGGTCTACCAGCCGCAGTTGCTCGGGGAGTTCAGCGGCTCGTTCCCCTTCTGGGGCGTCTTGAACATCGCCGGCGGGGGCATGGCCAGCCACGGCGGCATGGTGGGGGTGCTGGCCGGGCTGGCGGTGCTGGGCGTCGTGCTCCGGCGGCGTGCGACGAAGGAAGACGTGCCGCGGCTCGCGCGCGTACCGACGCTGCACCTGGTCGACCTCGCCTGCGCCGTGGCGCCCCTGGGCTTGATGTGCGGGCGGATCGCCAACTTCATCAACGGCGAGCTCTTGGGCAAGGTGGTCTTCCGGCCGACCGAAGATTCGGGAGATGCGCCGTGGTGGGCGGTGCGCTTCCCCCACGAGATCCTGACGCGCTGGGGCACGGGCGAGATCAGCGGCGAGCAGATGGTCAAGGCCACCGAGGCGGTGGGCATGAGCCAGATCGAGGTGGTGACCACGCAGGCCGGGTGGGAGCGCTTCTACGCGGCCTACACGGGGATGCTGGGCGATCTGCGCACGGGCACGCCCGAGGCGCAGCGCATGGCGGCCAACTTCATGGCCGAGTTCGTCAGCGCCCGGCACCCCAGCCAGCTCTACCAGGCCGCCGTCGAGGGGCCGCTCTTGCTGCTGGCGCTGGCGATCATCTGGGCCAGGCCGCGCGTGGCGGGCGTGCTCACGGCGTGGTTCATGATCCTCTACGGGCTGGGCCGCATCGCCACCGAGTTCTTCCGCCTGCCCGACGCGGGCTTCGTGACGGCCCGGCCGCTTGGGCTGAGTCGAGGGCAGTGGCTCAGCGTGGCGCTGGTCGTCGGGGGCGTGGGGCTGCTGGCGTACGTGCTGCGCCGGGCCAAGAAGCAGCGCCAGGCCGGCGCGTCAGTGGCGGCCTTCGGCGGCTGGCTCGCGCCGGCGTTCGCGTCCCAGTCGGGCGACGCCGATGGTCAGCGCGCCGCCCACGACGACCAGGCCCAGTGACCCGGCGATCTGCATCGGCGTGGGCGTGAACGCTTGCGTCGGCCAATCCTCGCGATCGACGTCGGCGACGGTCTCTTCGGTGAGCACCTGGCCCTTGACGACGTCGCCGGGCGCCGGCGGCACGGCCTCGCGGAAGGGGTACAGCCCCGCCGGCGCACCGATCAGCAGGCCCAGCAGCACGGCCAGCGTGGCCTTCTCGTAGCGGTGCAAGAGCCAGCGCAGGGCGTTGGCGACCACCGCGATGCCCAGGGCCACGCCGATGCCGACGGGGATGACGACCTGCAGCGCCGCGAGATCGAGCCGGGCCAGGTCCTTGATGGCCGTGACGACCGCCTCGTACTGGCCCAGCAGCAGCAGGAGGTAGGCCCCGCTGACGCCCGGCAGCACCATGGCCGCCGCCCCCGCCACGCCGGCGAGGATGAGCATGGGCCAGCCGCCCGCGCCGCCGCCGCTGGTGCCGGTTCCCAACTCCTGAGCGAGCACGATGCCCAGCATCGCGGCCAGGCCGGCCAGGGCGAAGGCGATGGTCCGCGGCGTCATGGGCTTCACCAGGGCGTGCAGCGCCGGCACGCCCCCGAGCGTGAGGCCGATGAACAGCGCGTACATCGCCCAGCGCGCGTGCTCGAGGCCGTAGGCCACTGGGGCCGCTCCCAGCGCGATGGCCGCCCCCGCCGCGAAGGCGATGAGCACCAGCGTGAGGATGGTCGTGCGCGTGAGCCGCAGCCGCGTCGCGTCGCTCACGGCGTCGACGAACCGGCGATAGACCCCCGCGGCCACGAGCATGGTGCCCCCGCTGATGCCCGGCACGAGGTTGGCCAGCCCCATGAGGGCCCCGCCCAGCAGCAGGCGCAGGGCGGGCAGGCGGGCGCTGGCTTCCTGCGGCGGGTTGTCCGTTTCGCGGTGGGGCATGGGTCGGGCGTGGGGCGGGCGTGGGGGTAGGGGGCTCTAGGATGGGCCTCTTGGAGAACGGATCCACCGTAGGAGGCGAGATGGCGATACTGGTCACCGGGGCCGCTGGGTACATCGGCTCGCACGCCGTGCAGCGGCTCCTGGCCGATGGCCGGCGGGTCGTCGGGCTGGACAACATGGGCCGCGGCAACGCGGGGGCCGTCAGCGCCCTGGAGCGTCTGGGCGGCGAGCGGTTCACCTTCGAGGAGGGCGACACCACCGATCGCTCGCTGCTCGAGCGGCTGATGCGCAGCCACGGCGTCGAGTCGGTCCTGCACTTTGCGGCCCTCAGCCTGGTGGGCGAGAGCGTCGAGCGGCCGCTGGACTACCACCGCAACAACAGCCTGGTGCCCCTGCTCGAGGCCGTGCGCGAGGCCCGCGTGCCGCGGCTGGTGTTCTCCTCGACCTGCGCCGTGTACGGGCAGCCGCCCAGCACGCCGGTGACCGAGGACGCCCCCTTCGCGCCGGTGAGCCCCTACGGCCTGAGCAAGCTGCACGGCGAGCAGGTGCTGGTGGACTTCCTCGAAGCTCGTCGGCGGGAGAAGTCGCCCTTCGCCTTCGCCGCCCTGCGGTACTTCAACGTCGCCGGCTGCGACCGCACGGGCGTTCTGGGCGAGGACCACGTGCCCCACAGCCACATCATCCCCATCGTGCTGGAGGTGGCCCTGGGCAAGCGCGAGAAGGTGACCATCTTCGGGGAGGACTACCCCACGCCCGACGGCACCTGCGTGCGTGATTACATCCACGTCGAGGACCTGGTCGACGCCCACCTGCGCGTGCTCGGGGCGCTGCAGGATGGCGAACGCCGCGTGTACAACCTGGGCATCGGCCGGGGCTATTCGGTGAAGGAAGTCATCGAGAGCTGCCGCCGCGTGACCGGGCACGCCATTCCCGCCGACATCGGCCCGCGCCGCCCCGGCGATCCGCCCGCCCTGTTCGCCGATCCGGCCAAGGTGCAGCAGGAACTGGGCTGGAAGGCTCAGATCACCGAACTGGACGCCATCATCGCCTCGGCGTGGAACTGGATGAAGGCCAATCCCAATGGGTATGCATCATGACCGCTCTGCTTTGCGTTGTGCTCTTAGCGCTCTCGACCTGGCTCGCCCCGGTCGATCCTGATACCACGGAGGTGCTGGCCCCGGTGTGGCCCCAGCGCGCGTTCGAGGCCGCCCTGGGCGCCAAGGGCGTGGTGGTCGAGCTCGACCATGATCCGCGGCGGTTGATGTCCCGACAACTGCCCATGCAGGGTGGCCGCGCCAGCGTGCGAACGCATGCGGGGCTGATGCTCGAGCGGCTGGGCGACGCGGCTAACGGCGTATCGGTCGATGCCGTGCTCGGCGAGGGCCCCAATGCGCTCATCTTCGACGGCGTGTGGATCGACCAGGCGCGGCAAAGCGACGGCAAGACCCTGCTGTTCGTGTCGCTGCGCGAGGGCGAGGCCTACGAGATCGAGCGGACGTGGATGGCCTACGAGCCAACGCGCACCGAAGCGGTGAAAGGCCTGGCGGTCATCATCCCGGGCACGTTCGGCTACCCGGCCGAGCTGTACGAGAAGTGGGCCGACGACCTGCGCTCGCGCGGGTGGAGCGTGCTGCGGCTGCTCAGCCAGCCCTCGCGCTTCACCGAGCACGTGCTCGTGCGGGTCGACGGCGACGCGGCCGACCAGGGCGCGGTGTTCGCCCGTCGCGCCGATGATCGCACGGCCGAGTGCGCCTACGCCGTGGAGCACGCCGCGCGGTTCCTGGAAGGCCTCGACCCGAGGCTGGCCGGCAAGCCGCGCACGCTGCTGGGCTTCAGCGGCGGGGCGATCCTCGCGCCCGGGGTCGTTGCGCGGGAGCCGCAGCGGTACGAGAGTGTCGTGCTCGTCGCCGGCGGCGCGAACGCGGCCAGCATCTCCATCGACAGCACGTTCATGAAGCGGTTCATCCGATCAGTGACCTTCGAGTTCCTTGGGGAGAACACCGACACGGACCGCCAGGCGTTCGAGGCGGCCTACCTCGGCCGGGCCACCCTCGATGGATACCACGCGGCGATGCAGTTCGCCGATGGGGCACGTGTGCTCGTAATCGATGGCTCGTTCGATCAGGCCGTGCCCTTTGCCAGCAGCACGCTCATGGTCGATCGGCTGGCCCTGGGTGGGGTCGACCCGATCCGCCGGACCTACCCGGTCAACCACGTCATGCTCTTCATGGCGCTCAACGACTCACTGGGCCAGATCAACGACTGGATCGATGGGGGCGAACTCACCCTGCCTCCCGGCCAGGGCGACCCGAACTCGCCCTAAGATCGGTCGGATGGAAGCCCTGGTCAGCCCATACCACTTCACCACGCGCGAGCCGCCCGTCATGGCGGCCGTGCTGCTGGCCGATCGTGTGTACACGCTGCTGCCCAGCCCGCTCGGCGCCGCCGACAGCGGGGCCGCGCGCTCGGCGGCCGACCGCGTGCCCGAGTACCTCGACATGATGCGCTCGTGGCGTTGGAGCCAGCCCCTATGGGAGGCCGGCGTGGTGATGCCCTCGGTCGATGCGCTCGCCAGCCCCGCCGCCGAGATGGCCAGCGCCTGGAGACGGTTGACGACCGACCCCGCCTGCGCCGCCCTGGGCCCGCTCATGCGGCTGGACCTCTTCGGCAACGAGGACGACTACCTCCAGGCCGTCGCCCGCGACGTGCTGCGGGCCGGGCCCGATCCGGGCGTCTCGGTGCCGGTGATGCTCGGGCTCGATCGCTACGCCGCCCGGCACGCGCTCACGGTCGTGCGGCCCGAGCCCAGCAGCGTGGTGCAAAAGGCCGAGCAGCGGCTGAGCGTGGGGCGAGACCGCCTGGCCCTGGTGCTGCCGGTGCTGCTCCAGGCCGACGCCGACAGCATCGTGATTGCGCGCGACATGCTCGAGCCCGAGCTCGAAGCGCTTCGTGCGGCGATGGACGCCGCAATGGATGGGCTCCAGGCCTGCCCGGTGCGTGCGGCCGGCCCGGGGCCCGAGCGCGACGCGTGGTGCGCCCGCGCCCGCGAGGCCGCGGCGCGGTACGCCGAGGCCTTCGACGCGCACCTGCCCGAGATCGCCGCGTGCCAGGACGACGACGCCCCCGCGCTCATGCGCGGGCTGGTGAGCGTGACGCTCAGCACGCTGCCGGTCGACGTCGTGCTGCACGCCAGCACCATGGCCACGATGCGTCTGGGCACGAGCGCCCGAGGTTCGGGGCGACAGGCTGAACTCGCGCCCGTGGACGAACTGGCCCACGCGAACGTCTCCTCGATGATCGTCCGCGTGATGAGCAAGGACGCCGCCGCCTGACATGCCTTCCTCGACGCACAACGAACCGAACGCGCTGATCCACGAGAGCAGCCCCTACCTCCTCCAGCACGCGCACAACCCCGTGCCGTGGATGCCCTGGGGCGAGGCCGCATTCGCCGAAGCGCGACGCCGCGACGTGCCCATCTTCCTGAGCATTGGCTACGCCACCTGCTACTGGTGCCACGTCATGGAGCGCGAGAGCTTCGAGGACGCCGCCGTTGGCAAGGCCATGGGCGAGCGTTTCGTGTGCGTCAAGGTCGACCGCGAGGAACGCCCCGACATCGACGAGGCCTACATGGCCGCCACACAGATCATGACCGGCAGCGGCGGCTGGCCCATGAGCGTCTTCCTCGAGCCCAAGCACGGCCGACCGTTCTGGGCGGGCACGTACTTCCCGCCCCAGCCCATGCACGGCCGCCCGAGCTTCCTCCAGGTGATCGAGGGCGTCGCGGCCGCGTGGCGCGAGCAGCGCGGCGAGGTGATGGAGCAGGCCGAGCGGCTGGCCGAGGCCGTGGGCGACGGGCTGGGCATCCGCGTGGGCGAGCGCATCGACGTGGGCCCGCAGGCCATCGCCGAGGCCGTGCGCACGCTGCTGACCATGGTCGATCGCACCAACGGCGGCTTCGGCGGCGCGCCCAAGTTCCCCCAGCCGGTGTACCTCGAGCTGCTGCTGACCGCGCGCGACTCGGCCGACGAGGCCACGCGCAAGGCCGCCAACGTCGCGCTGCGGCACGCCCTGGACCGCATGATGGTCGGCGGTATCTGGGACCACGCCGGCGGCGGCTTCCATCGCTACGCGGTCGACGCGACGTGGACGGTGCCGCACTTCGAGAAGATGCTCTACGACAACGGCCAGTTGCTGGCCGCCTACGCCCGCGCCGCGAGGCTGTTCGAGGATGACGGCTACGCCCGAATCGCACGCGGCATCGTGACGTGGGCCGAGCGTGAGATGCTGCTCGAATCGGGCGGGTACGCCAGCGCCCTCGACGCCGAGGTCGATGGCCGCGAGGGGCTGAACTATCTCTGGACAGAAGCGCAGGTGCGCGAGGTGCTCGAAGGCGAAGAAGCCGACCTGGCCGTCAGCCTCTACGGCCTCGATCGCGGCCCAAACTTCCAGGACCCGCACCACCGCGAGGAGCCGCCCGCCAACGTGCTGCGGCTCGAAGACCGCCTGGAGAAGTACGCGGCCGATCAGGAGATCCACGCCGCCGATCTGCACGATCGCGTCGACGCCATCAACGCAAAGCTGCTCGAAGCCCGCTCGCACCGCAAGCAACCCCTGCGGGACGACAAGTGCCTGGGCTCGTGGAACGCCATGATGCTCGTCGGCCTGGCCTCGGCGGCGATCGACCTGAACGACACCGAGATGCTCAAGAAGGCCGAGCGCGTGGCAGGGTTCCTGCAAGAGCGCATGCTGGGCGAAGACGGCCTGCCCATGCGGAGCTGGCGCGATGGGCGCAGCGTCATTCCCGGCTTCCTCGAAGACGCGGCGTGGTGCATACGCGGTCTGGCCGATCTCGCCCGCGCGCGCATCGTGCTGAAGGCTGGCGATCCACAGCAGGCGATCGATGCCGCGCTGGCGATGCTGGACGCCGCGATCCAGACCTTCGGCGACCCGGATCGGCCCGGCGTGCTCTACGACACCCGTAGCGCCGAATTGTTCGTTCGCGGGCGGAGCACCTACGACGGCGCTACGCCCTGTGCCCACTCGGTCTTGCTGCACGCGCTGGCCACCTTGCACGAGCTTGCGCCTGATTCCGACGCTCTCCAGCGCGGGGGCGAAGTGCTGCGCGCCACCGCGCCCGCCATCGCCGAGTCGCCGCTGGCCACTGCTGGCTCTACGGCTGCACTCCTGCGACTCATGCGCCTCGATCAGCAACTCGCCGAGCGAGCCATCGATGCCGAACTCCATCGCGTGCGCGCGATGCCCGAGCCCGTGGACGACGGCTTCACGCCGGTGGAGATCTACGCCAGCGGCGACCGCGTCTCGCTTGGCCCCGATCTGCCGGCACAGGTCCACCTGGTCGTCCGCATCAAGGAGGGCTGGCACATCTACGCGGCCGACCTGGGCCAAGAGGGCCTGCCCGCGCTGCGTGTTGGCGTGCGCGGCGGCACGGGCGTGCGTGTGTATGCCGACTACCCGCAAGGCACGCCGTGGTCGCACGACGAGAGCGTGCTCGTGCACGAGGGCGAGATCGAGTTCCCCATCGCCATGGAACTCCAGGGCGAGTGGACCGGCCGGCCCATCGTGGTCGTGAGCTACCAGGCCTGCGACGACCAGCGCTGCCTGCCCGTGCGCACGGTCGAGCTCGACGTGGCGATCGATCGCGTTGGCGACGACGTGGGCGTCGAGTAGATCAACGCAAGGTCATCAGGGCCTCGACGCGCTTGTCGGTGGGTGGGTGCGTGGCGAACATGTCGCTGAGCGTCTTGCCGCCCGTCAGCGGCTCGATGATGAACAGGTTGTTTTGAGCCGGATTCGGATTCTGCATGGGGATTCGCTTGGCGTACATCTCCAGCTTTCGCAGCGCGCTGATGAGCCCGTCGGGCGAGCCGGCGATCTTCGCGCCGTCGGCGTCGGCTACGAACTCGCGCGAGCGGCTGAGCATCGCCTTGATGACCGCTGCGCCCACCGCGCCGGCCATCACGGCCACGATGGCCACCAGGGGGTTGGCGCCCTCGCGATTGCTGCCGCCGAAGAGGAACAGGCCGTAGGCCAGCATGCCCATCAGCCCGCCGACGGTCGCGGCGATGGTGCTCATCAGCGTGTCGCGGTTCTTGACGTGGGCGAGTTCGTGGGCCATCACGCCCTCGAGCTCTTCACGGGTGAGCAACTGCAACGCGCCCTCGGTGACGGCCACCGCCGCCTTGCGCGGGCTTCGGCCGGTCGCAAAAGCGTTCGGCGCCTGCTGCGGGCACACGTACACGCGCGGCATGGGCAGGCCCGCCCGCTGGCGCAGCTCGTCGACCATGTCGTACAGCTTGCCCCCGGTGACTTCCTGCCCGCGCATGGCCGCGATGGCCAGCTTGTCGGACAGGAAGAACGCTCCGACGTTCATGATGATGGCGATGACCAGCGCCGGCAGGATGGCGTTGACCCCACCAAGCGTGATGCCAACCCCAACCACCAGGCCCATCAGCGCGCCCAGCAGCAAGACGGTCTTGAAGTTGTTCACGAACGCGATCGACATGGCAGCAGCACTCCTTTGCCCAACACGAACCGGGCAAGACGCAAGACTGTTCTCGCATACGCCGGGCCAAGCCCAGGGTTCTCACTCGGGCTTCGGAGCCTCGCCTTCCAGCGCCGCAGGGGCGTCGATGGGCTCTCCGGTTGACTGCTGCTGACGCTTGGAGAACGCGTCGGCCGCCATTCTGGCAGCCACGATCAAGAGCGCGATCGACACCACCAGCCGCACGGCTTGCAACGGCAGCTTGTGCGTCAGCGCCGCGCCAAGACGACCGCCGAAGAAGGCCGTGGGGGAGAGCGCTGCGGCGATGATGAGCGCATCGACAACACTGCGCCCGTGCTCGGGCCCCAGCGTGCCCAGCTTGATCGACGCGCCGATGACCGCCGTAAGCACCATCACCGCCGAGCTGGTGGCGATGGCGTTCTTGATGGGCATCTTGCAGAAGACCTGGAGCATGGGCACCATCAGCACACCGCCGCCGATACCCAGCAGCCCCGCGACCATGCCCGTCGCCAGGCCGATGACCGTGAGCCGAACCGGGTGCACGCCCTTGGCATCAAGCTCGGGCTCCTGGCTCTTGCGGAAGAAGCGGTAGATGGTCATGAGCGCGTACGCCGCGATGAACCCCGCCAGGATCTTGCGGAGGATCAACCCCGGGAAGGCATTGGAAATCAGCACCCCGGCCACGATCGCGAGCGCCATCGCAGGCAGAATCACCCGCAGGGCCCCATAGTGGATCGCGCCGGCCTTGCGATGCCGCAACGCCGCGGGGAACGACACCACCACGTTCACCACCATGGCGGCGGCCATGAACATGTGGTGGGCGCTGCCCGGGTCGGGGTCGTACACGAAGACGGCCAGCGCCGGCAGCATGATCATCGAGCCGCCGATGCCCGCCAAGCCGCCGAGCACGCCGGCAAAAGCTCCGATAACCAAGCAGATTATGATCTCTGTGCCGGTCATGCGGGCCAACGGTAGGGATTCAGGCCCTCCGCAAGCGGTCATTGCTCGTTTTGCCCGCCAATCGGTGCACCTTGCAGCAGCCGCGGACGCGGAAAGCCGACCACGTCCGAGAACGGAATTGAGCCGTCTGGCTGGCCGGTTCGGGTGCCCGCCCTACGCTGGGTTGAGCACGTGAGCCGGTTGGTCCCTCGGGGGTGGTGCCCCAGGGACCAGAGGTGGAGATCGGGTGTGCACGGGCGTGGTGGCCCGCGCGATCCGGTCGGCCGGCAAACGGAGACCGGTGGTGGTCCAGAAAACTGAAGACATGATCGTGCGCCAGCGGCGCGTGGTGGGTGCTGCCATCCCCACACTCCCGGTGCGTCCCCTGCAAGCCCAACGGCAGGCCCGCGGCTCGACCCTCGTCGGCCGACGCCTGCCCGTCTCGACGGCCTTCGCCTGGTTCCTCGCGGCCTCGGCCACGGTGGGCACGGCGATCGCCGCCAAGGAACTCGGCCCCGCGGCGCCCATGGCGGCCCTCGATAGCCCCAGCGTGCTGGTGGCCGAGCAGCCGTCCGCTCCCGAGCAGGTCTTCGAAGCGGCGACCGCTGCTCCCGAACCGGCTGTCGAAGTCGTCGCCGAGCCCGCGCCGGCCATGCCGGTCGGCCTGCCCGAGGGCGTCGAGCCCGATACGTCGATGCGGTGGTTCAACGGTCGCCCCGTGCGGCCGGCCCGGACGATCACGATGCGCGTCACGGCCTACTCGCCCGACGCCGCCTCGTGCTGGCCCTACGCCGACGGCCAGACCGCCACGCTCCACGGCGTGGACACCAACGGCGGGTTCCTCGTGGCCGCCGACACCGACATGCTGCCCTTCGGCTCGATGCTCAGCATCGACGGCTACGCCGGCGGCGACGTCGTGCCCGTGCTCGACCGCGGCGGCGCGATCAAGGGCAACCGGCTCGACCTGCTCTTCCCGACGCACGAGGCGGCCCTGGAGTGGGGCGTCCGCGAGATCGAAGTCATCGTGTGGGAGTACGCCGACGGCAAGCCCGCCGACGACCCGCGCAAGCTCCGTTCGTAAGCACCCACACCGATCGCACAAACAGCGAGGCCCGGGCGTGCGCCCGGGCCTCGTTCGGCGTTGTGGTGTTGGTTGGGCTTATTCGCCCTGCTTGTTGCCCTGCGAGCCATCGCCCGCGATGGACGATCGCATCGATGTGTCGGCCTGGATGTTGCGCATCCGGTAGTAGTCCATCACGCCCAGGTTGCCACCACGGAAGGCGTCGGCCATCGCCTTGGGCACTTCGGCCTCGGCCAGCACGACCAGCGCCCGGTTCTTCTGCTCCTCGGCGCGGAACTCCTGCTCGGCCGCGACGGCCATCGCGCGACGCTTCTCGGCCTCGGCCTGGGCACGCTTCTTGTCGGCCTCGGCCTGGTCGGTCTGGAGGCGGGCGCCGATGTTCTCGCCCACGTCGATGTCGGCGATGTCGATCGAGAGGATCTCGAAGGCCGTCCCCGCGTCCAGGCCGCGTTGCATCACCACCTTGGAGATGTTGTCTGGGTTCTCCAGCACGGCCTTGTGGTCCTTGGCCGAGCCGATCGTGGTCACGATGCCCTCGCCGACGCGAGCGATGATCGTCTCCTCGGTGGCGCCACCGACCAGGCGGGCCAGGTTGGTCCGCACCGTTACGCGGGCCTTGGCCTTGAGCTGGATGCCGTCCTGGGCTACGGCGTCGATGGTCGGCCTTGGCTGGTTCGGCCCCGGGCAGTCGATGACCTTGGGGTTCACGCTCGTGTTCACGGCGTCGAGGATGTCTCGGCCGGCCAGGTCGATGGCGGTCGCCACGCCCCAGGGCAGGTCGATCTTGGCGTTGCTGGCGGCGATCATCGCGCTGATGACGTTGGGGACTCGGCCGCCGGCCAGGTAGTGCGTCTCGAGTTCGTCGGTGGTGATGTTCAGCCTCGCCTTCACCGCGCGGATGCGGCTGAAGACGATGATGTTCATGTCGACCTTCCGCAGCCACATGCCAATCAACGCGCCGAAGCTCACGCTGGCCTGTGAGACGTACGCCTGGATCCACAGCTTGATGAAACGCCCCAGGATCGCCACGATCGCGATCAGGACGATCAGCAGGACAACGCCGATACCGATCCACACTGGCATAGGAATGCCCATACCTGCCACCTCCTGAAACCCGGCCAACTCCCTGGCCGGGGCGGACTATAAGCCCGATAGCCCGGCCTGCAAACCGCAGGCGGCGAAAGCGGGAGCATCCGGGGTGTGCGGGTGGCTGGCCCTTAGGCCGAAACCTGGCGGACCTTGAGCTGGATGCCGTCGGCCGACACAACCTTTACCGTCGAGCCCTGGGCGATGTACCCGCTCTCGGCCACGGCGTCGTGGCGGTCGCCGGCGATCTTGACCACGCCGATGGGCCGCAGGTCGGTCTGGGCCAGCCCCTCCTGGCCCACCAGCGCCATCCGCTGCGAGATCGCACCGCTCGAGGCGGCCACCTCAGGGCTGTCAGGATCGGGGTTCGAGAGGATCAGCCCCTTACCGATGGGCGTGTAAGGCAAGACCTTGAAGCCAAAGTACGTGCCCGTGGGCGCGATGACGAGCACGCCCAGCATGCCGGTGACGCCCCAGGCGGTCTCGTAGGTCCACAGGCAGACGACCCCGGCGATGGCGACCACCAGGGCCACGATGCCGATGATGCCCGCGCTGGGCACGAAGATCTCCATGAGCCCCAGGAAGGCGGCCACGCCCAGAAGCAGCAATCCCCAGACCAGCAGCGGATCCATCAGGCGTTGTCCTCCGTCGAGCCATCGGCCGGTGCGTCGCTCGGTGTGTCGCTCGGGTCATCGCTCGGTTCATCGGCCGCTTCGTCGGCCGGCTCGACCACCACGCTGAAACCCGACGCCTCGACCACACGCACGGGCTGCCCGTCGGTGATGATCGGGCCCACCGAGACCACGTCTACCAGGTCCTCGCCAAAGCGGGCACGGCCCGAGGGCCGCAGCGTGCCGACGGCCGAGCCCACCGCTCCGGCGGCCAGTTGCGTGCGAGGCACGGTCGGGCTCATGGCGTCAAAGAACGTGGGCGTCTCGTCGTCGTCGGCCGGCACGCTCTGCAAGATCAGGCGGTTGAGCCCGGGTATTCGCCCCAGGTTCTTGGCGATCAGGAAGATCACGATGCCCGCGGTGGTCAGCGAGAGCAACAGCACCACCACGCCCGTCAGCAACTCCTGCTGGGTCTGGAAGCCGCCGCCGCCCGTGAAGGTGCCCAGCAGCCCCAGGAACAGCAGCACGGCGCCGATGACCCCGGGCACGCCTAAACCCGGCACCACGAACACTTCGACCAGCACCAGCAGCACGCCCAGCCCGAGCGCGGCGAACTCCCACCAGCCGGCCATGCCCACCATCGCCGCGGGCGTCAGCAGGCCGATGAGCGCGAGCATGCCGATCGCGCCCGGCACGCCCAGGCCCGGGCTGGCCATCTCAACGAAGAAGCCCACGAGCACGGCCACGATGAGCAGCCCGCGGATGATGGGGTTGGACATGAACCGCGCCACCGCCATCCACGCGCTCTCTTCCCAACGCTTGAGCGAGGTGGCGCCGAAGAAGGCCTTGAGCTGCTCGTCGCTGGCGACCACCGTGGTGGCCACGCCATACGCCACGAGCTGCTCGCTGGTCATCGTGACCGGGGCCTTGCCATCGGTGGCGTAGGCCACGACCTTCCATCCGCCGCGATCGCCCTCGCTGAGCGTGGGGCGCTCGGTCGGCACGGCCAGGCCCCTGCTGAGCGTTTCGTCGACGTCCAGCTCCTGCAACTGCGGGGCCGCGGGGCGGAAGGCCGTGGGGTCGCTCGGGCTCGCCGCTGGCGGCGCGGGGGACGTAGCGGAATCCTGCTGAGCACGCCCCGTGCCGGCCGAGGGAATCTGTGGCGTGCGGGCGGCCGGGGGCTCGCCAAAGAGCATGCGATACTCGGCCAGGTCGATGAACATCCGCTCGCCCACCGGCTGCCCCTCGGGTCCGGGCCGGGTGCGCTCGATCAGCCACAACTCGACACCCAGCGAGACGAAGCCCTGCACGAGCTTCTCGTCGTAGCCATTGCGGCGGGCCGAATCGACCAGGTCGACCAGCAGCGGGGCGAGGATCTTCTGACGTTCTTCCTCGGAGAGCTGCTGCAACCCCAGGATGGGCGCGACCTGGATGGGGATGGCGTCGCCCAGCGTGCCCGGGTCGTTGGTGACGATCTCTTCGCAGGCCATGGCGATGATGGCCCCGCCGCTGAACGCGGTGTTGTTCACCCACGCCACGGTGATGGGGATCTGCGTCGTCTTCAGCAGGTCGCTGATCTCCAGCACGGCGCCCACCTCGCCGCCGGGCGTGTCCAGCTCGATCACCACCGCCTGCACGCCCTCGCGCTGGGCCCGCTCCATCCGCTGCTCGAGCCCCTTCATGGTGAAGCGGTCGATCGCGGTGCGGATGGGCAGGGCGACCACCGTGTCGGCCTGGCGGGAGGCTGGGACGGCCGTGGGGGCCATGGTCGGCTGGCTGTCGCCCGCGGCCCCCTCCTGGGCCAGGCCCAACTCGACCCCAACCAGGCAGAACAGCAGCATCGCCAGCATGGTCAGGCGAGCGGCCTTTCGCGATCGGGGCGTGTTGGGCATGGTGTGCGCCATCATGGGTGCATTGTATTGCCCGGCTCGACGTGGTTCGGGCTTGGCGGGTCGGGTTCGGGTTGGGGGACGATGGGCCTCCGGTCGCCCTTACGCTTGGGAAGCCGCCCCGGTTTGTTCCACCGTCCACGCCAGGCAGTCGTCCCGGCAGTCGATGTGGACCGCGAACAGCCCAGGCAGCGCGGGCCTGTGGGCGTCGTGGCGGGCCAGGTGTTCGTGGTCGTGGCCGTTGACCATCGGCCAGATGACCTTCTGGTCGGTCTCGGGCAGGGGCAAGGTGGCGACCTGGCCGGGCTCGAACCACCGCAGCCGCCCCTCGGGGATGTCCTGCTCTGGGACCTGGACAGGCCCCAGCACGCGGAAGTAGAACATCAGCCAGTGGCCCTTGCCCTCGAAGGCCCGCTCGCTGATCAGGCCCATCAGGTGCAGCCGCTCGATGGGCACTTCGATGCCCGCCTCTTCCATGATCTCGCGACGGGCGCACTGGTGGGGAGATTCACCAGTGGCGGTATCCAACTTCCCACCGATGGGCGAGCACAGGCCCTTGTTGGGCGACTTGCGACGTTCGATCAGCAGCAGCCGGCCGCGTTCGTCCCGAAGGTCGCACAGGCAGGCGAGTCTGTAAGGCAGGGTGTCTGGATCGGTCATGGGCCGCAGAGGCTAGCCGATCGCGGATGCTCGGATCACTTCTGGGAGGCAAACCATGGCACGCGCGGTGTTCAACGGACAGGTCGTCGCCGAGTCGGACAAGACCGAGGTCGTCGAGGGCAACCACTACTTCCCGCCCGATTCGATCCGGCGCGAGTACTTCAAGGACAACCCGCTCACCACGAACTGCCCATGGAAGGGCGAGGCCCGGTACTACGACGTCGTGGTGGACGGCAAGACCGCCGAGCACGCGGCCTGGTACTACCCCGACACCAAGCCCCAGGCCAAGAGCTTCGAGGGCTATGTGGCGTTCTGGCGGGGCGTGACGGTGGAGGCCTAGCGGGCCACGGGCCCGGAGCCCATAAAACTGGAGCCCACAAAAAGTGCCCGCCCCGGGTGATGCCGGGGCGGGCAAGGGTGGCTCGCAGCATGGAGGTGGTGGTGGGAACTGCCGCGGAGCCGGTGGTGTCTTGTGTGGCCTGTCGGAGAACGTCCCGAAGGCCCCACGAGCGAAAGGAGAGATCCTCTTCGAGAGCACGCCGGGGCTCGTCCTTGAGCCCCGTGGTACGACTGCGTGTGCCGCCCGCCGCCTTGCGGGCCCCTCGAAATGCGCCGGGCGGCCTGTTAGAGCCGGCCTGCGCCCTTTGACGCTCAGCTCGCGCTTCGCGTTCTCTCTCTCCGACGTTCTGCCAGGCCCGCTTCTCGCGGGCCGGTGACCTCTGCAGCCCGGCGCCGCGTTGCCGCGGCGATCCGACCCGGGATGTGTGGTGCACCTTCGATCACTTGCCATCGACCTTGCGGACCAGGTTGGGCAAGTCGGCGAAGCGCCTTGCTCGCTCCGCAAGCCATTCGTCCTGGTCGTGGATTTCCAGCCTGTTGCGCACGCCGACGACCACCACCGCACGCCCGAGCCCGGTCATCTCCAGGTGCTCTTTGGGCAGCATGATCCGCCCTTGGGCATCGACCGTGAGCATCTCGGCCAGGCCGTACAGCGTGGCTTCCAGCTCGCTCTGATCCTCGTTGGGCGTGAGGCTCTCGGCGCTCTGCTCGGCCAGCCTCTGGAAGAGCTTGGAGGGGTACAGCCTGAGGCTGCCGTTGGGCCAGGGCACGCAGTACCACGCGTCGCCCTGGGTTTCCGGCTCCCACTGGGCGCGGTGCTTCTTCGGCAGCGACAGCCGCATCTTCGCGTCGATGGCGTGCTCGGCATGTCCGGTGAAGAGCATGATCTGGTGCGCTCGCAAGGGCCATTACGTGGGATTATGACCCACTTTGACCCACAATGCAACACTTTCTGCCCTTCAGATCGGCAATTCACCAGTTTTTTCTCAATCGGCCTGTCGTTTATCGAGTTTATGATCGGTTTCTGTTCAGAAAATGGCGAACTGCATCCGACCATTGGGGCAATCCGTACACTCGGGCTCACCCCGTCGATGGAGGACCGGCCTTGCTTGAGCCGAACCGCTGCGAGACAGACCACGCCGAGATCCGGGCGGCAGCGGATCTCCTTCCCACGGTGCTGTTCCTGCTGGCGGCCGGGCACGGCGACGAGCGTGCCGGCCTGTTCGTCACCGGCGTCCAGCAGTGCGCCAACGAGCCCGTGCTGCTGAGCGTTCCCGTGCGGCGGGGGCATCGCATCGAGCCGCTCATCCGCGATTCTCGCGCGTTCTCGGTGTGCAGCGTTGCCGTTGATGATCGCGCCATGCGGCGGCGGTTCGAGGTGCACTTCTCGGCCGAGGAACACCACGACCCGTTCGACGCGTTGGCGGTCCAGACGCTCCGGACCGGGGCCCCGGTGCTCCGCTCGAGCGCGCTGGCCTTCGATTGCGAGGTCGTGCGCCATGTGGATATGGACGCCGACCACGAGTTGTACATCGGCCGGGTTGTCGCGGTGCGGGTTCGCGGTGAGCCACCCCAGCCCACGCGTGCCTCGGTGATCGGGCCGCTGCACGACGACGCGTAGCCTGCGCTGGCGGCCTTTGGGCAAATTGCTCGTGCCGGCCCGGGTCAGGGCCCGGTGGCCGACCGCATCTCTTCGGCGCGTTCGATGAGCTGGTCCCGCGCGTCCTGTTCCACGGAGGCGGGCTCCATGTCGTAGTGCCAGCGCACGGTCGTTTCGATCGGTAGCGGCAGCAGCAGCAGGTCGATCGGCGGGAAGTCGTACCACGGCGCGTTGGCCCATGGCGCGGCGGCGAGGGGCTGGTACCCGTCCTTGCGCAGCCGAAGGTCGTACTGCCCGTAGTAGCGGAAGCCGACCTCGAGCGGCGTGGGGCCCAGTTCGACGCCGTTGAGCGTGACCAGAGCGCCGGGCGGCTCGCTGGTCACGACGATCGTGCGCGAGGTGCAGCCGGCGAGCGCGGCGACGGCGAGCAGGGCAACCATGGGGCGGGCGGCCCGCGAGATCACGGCTTTTCTTCCCGGACGGGCGCTGCCTTCGGCGAGCGGCGGCGCGGCGGGACGGGGGGTGTGGCGCCGTTGCTGTCGAACTCGTCGCCTCGGAACAGGCTGCCCAGGTAGGTCTGGCGAACGAGCTCGTTCTTGATGAGCGGCCCGGGGGCGCCCTCGGCGAAGACCTTGCCCTCGTTGATGATGTAGGCCCGATCACAGACTTTCAGGGTCTGGTGCACGTTGTGGTCGGTGATCAGGCAGGCGATGCCCGCCTCGCGCAGCGTGCGGATCTCCTGCTGGAGGTCCTCGACGGCGATCGGATCCACACCGCTGAAGGGCTCGTCGAGCATGATGATGCGCGGATTGGTGACCAGGGCGCGGGCGATCTCGAGCTTGCGACGCTCGCCGCCCGAGCAGGTGCGGGCCTTGTCCTTGGCTTTTTTGGTCAGGCCGAAGCGGTCGAGCAGCTCTGCGGCGCGCTGCTTGCGTTCCTTGCGCGACATGCTCAGCGTCTCGAGGATGGCCAGCAGGTTCTGCTCGCAGGTGAGCCGCTGGAAGACGCTGGGCTCCTGGCTCAGGTAGCCCATGCCCAGGCGGGCGCGCTTGTACATGGGCAGGGGCGCGACGTCCTGGCCGTCGAAGTGGACGCTGCCCTCGTCGGCGGTGAGCATGCCGATGGTCATGCGGAAGCTGGTGGTCTTGCCTGCGCCGTTGCGGCCCAGCAGGCCGACGATCTCGGCCCGGCCGACGGCGAAGCTCACCCCTCGGACGACTTCACGCCCGTTGAAGCTTTTGTGCAGGTTGGCGGCTTCGAGCAGGGCCACGTGCAGGAGTCTATGGAGAGGCGGTGGGTCAGGAAAGCGAGGCAAGATCCCAGGAGGGGGCAGCGGGGCCGAGCAGTTCCGCCAGCCGTCGCTGGTCGGGCTCGAAGGCCTCGACCATGCGATCGATGGACGCCTGGCTCGGCGGGCTGGGGCGTGGTGGGGCGGCGTCGCTCGTGGCCCGGTGGGCGGCTTGCCTCAGCTTTTCGGGCACGAGTGGGCGGACAATCCGGCGGTACGCGGGCAGGCGGGCGAGCCGCTGGGCGAGCGGGCGCTGCCGGCGGATGCCGCTGGTCTGGTGGGCGGGGGCCCGCGGCGGGGCCTGCTCGGGGGTGGGGTCGGCATTCGCGAAGTCGGCGATCCGGCGGGCGACCTCGCCGCGTTTCCTGATGTAGTGCTCGAAGGTGATCGGCAGGAGCTGGTCGGTGCCGAAGGCGTCCAGCCAGGGCTCGAGCTGGTAGGCGTAGCGGCCGCCGTCGATGAAGTAGGGGTTGCGTTCCAACTCGGCGTCGAAGTCGAGCGAGCCCCAGCCCATGGCCGCGTCGAAGTGGTGGTGGCTGATGGCGCGGGCGATGGGGTGCCGCATGACGTAGACCAGCCGCAGGTCCGGGCCCAACACTTCTCTGGCTCGGGACGCCACGTCGCCGAAGTGTGGCCGCAGCGTGTACTGGGCGCTGGCGTCCACGCCGACGACGTCCCGGGGCAGGTCCGCGTACGCGTTGGCGTAGGCCTCGCGTCCGGCTTGGGTGAGCACGTCGTCGGTCAGCAGGTTGTCGGGTTCTTTGCCTATGGGGAAGGCGAAGCCGCGCATCGCGCGAAGGTCCTCATACAAGGAGGACGTGCCGGCCTTCATGGCCCCGATGATGAGCAGCCTGGGACCCACGGGCTCAAGTGTACTGCCCGGTGGGCTCCACGGGGGGCTCAGGCGAGTTGCTGCTCGTCGGCCTCGGGCTCGGGGGTCTTCATGAAGCGGATGCACATCGGGTAGCGGTAATAGCGGCCCTTGCCGGCGGCCACCGAGGCGCAGATCGAGCCCACCAGGCCCAGGACGACCAGGAAGGGCATCCACACCACCAGCAACGCCCCGAAGCTCACGATGCCGAGGACGATGGAGCCCACCGTCCAGTAGATCGTGTAGCTGATGGCGAAGTTGGTCAGTTCGCGGGCGTGATCGGCGACATAGGGCCGCTCTTTGCCTGGCACGTAGAGGATGTACAGCCCCCAGGCGATGGCCAGCGGCACCAGCGTGCCGCTGGTGACGACGGCGGCCAGCAGCGGGGCCAGGTGGGTCCACAGGGCCCATTGGCGGTCTTCGTCGGTCGCCGCCGGGTCGATGTAGGTCTTGCCCTCGGCCTCGGTGTCGGTCATGGCTTGGGCGTCATTCCAGGTTGCGGCGGTCATGGGCCCCTCCGGAGCATCGAGGCGAGCGGTCTATCCCATTGTTGGGCCGGGGCGGGTTGTGGTTTCAGGGGCGTCTTGCAAGACGCAAGGCCCGAGAACCCGAAGAATGCCCCGTGCGAGGTGTCCTGCTCTGGATCCTGGGTTCAGTGGTGCTGCTGGCGGCGGGCTGCGCGATGAAGCCCGAGACGCCCAGCCGGTGGCCCGATGCGTCGGGCCGGGTTGTCGCCGGGCAGCCGGGGGCGGGTCTCGAGGTGGTCCGCGTGGCGGTGGACCCCACGCTGGCGCCCCTGGCGCGGGCGCTCGAGCCGCTGTACGAGGGCCGGCGGCCCGGGATCGATCTCGTGCTGTACGAGGGCGTGCGGACGCAGCGGCTGGACCAGCCCTCGTGGCTGGCGATGCGGCTGGAGCGCGGGGCCGAGGCCGATGCCTATCTCTGCGAGAGCGAGCGGCAGATCCTGGAACTGACACGCCCGCCCGAGGGGCACGCGGCCTGGCTGGGCAACACGCTGGCCGTGGTCGTCGCCCGAGGATCGCCGCTGGACGGCTCGCAGATCGCTGGCCGGCGGGTGCCGGTGCACATCGCCTTGGAGCGCTCGGCCCTGGGCCGATGGACGCGGGCCTCGCTGCGCGAGGCCGGGCTTTGGGGCGAGGTGTCGCTGGCGGCGGGCAACTTCGATGGCGGCGAGCCCATCGTCGAGCGGGTGTCGTACTTCGCCCAGCGGCAACCGCCCGAGCAGAGCTACGGCGTCGTCTTCGGTAGCGATGCCGACCCCAGGCGCGTGGAGATCGTGGGCTACCTCGATCAGCCGCGTGGCGACGCGACGATCCACCATGTCGCGTGGTTCAGCGAGGCGGGGGCCGACTTTGCCCAGTGGGTGCTGACCGACCCCGACGCGCGGGCGTGGGCCGGTCGGGCGGGGTTCATCGTCGCCGAGAGCGGCTCCGGGGCCAAGCGGTGAGCGAGGCGGCCGCCGGCAGGCTGTCGCGTTCGCTGGCGCTGGTCGTGGTGGGCGTGATGCTCGCGGCCGTGCTGGCGGTCTCGGCGATCGGCGTGGGCGGCGCGTGGGTCGCGACGGTCGTGGGCGTGGCCTCGGCCTGGCTGTCGGCGGGGGTGCTGGCCGGCGCGTACATGGCGGGCGCTTGGGGTTTGGGTGCGGGGGCGCTTTGGAAGGTGGCCGACCGTTCGGCGGCGGCGTGGCTGGCGCCGGCGGTGGGGCTGGGGCTGATGCTCGCGCTGAGCCATGCGATGGGCGTGCTCGGGGCGTTCGAGTGGTTTGGTGCTGGTGGTCGCCGCGTGATGGCCGGCCTGCCGGTGGTGGCCGGTCTGCTGCTGCTGGCCTTGGATCTTCTGAAGCGGCGATCGGGCGAGGGCGTGTCGATCAGCCCGGCGGTGCTGGCATTCGCCCCCGGGCTGGCGGTGCTGGTCGTGGCTTCGGCGAGCCCCACGGGCTGGCTCTGGGCCAGCGAGGGCTTTGGCTACGACACGCGCAGCTACCACATGCAACTGCCCGCCGAGTGGCTGGCGACGGGGCGGCTGTGGCCGCTCGAGCACAACGTGTATTCGTTCCTGCCCGGCTACGTCGAGGCGGCTTTCTATCACCTCGTGGCGTTCACCGGGCAGCACCCGGCGGCGGGCGGGGGCACGGGCGTGCTGGCCGGGCAGTGCCTGAGTGCGCTCATGGCCGTTCTGGCGGCCGTGCTGATCGCGCGCGTGTGCTGGGTCGTGGTGGGGGGCGTGCGTGCGGGCGTGATGGCGACGCTCATGGGCGCGCTGGTGCTGGCAACGCCCTGGGTTTTCGTCGTTGGGAGCCTGGCGTACAACGAGCCGGCCGTGCTGGCGCTTGGGGCGGGTGCGATGCTCGCGGCATTGGCCTCGGACGTGCGCTCGGCGTTGCGCTGGGCGATGGCGGCCTTCCTCGTCGGCTCGGCGTGCGGGGCCAAGCCCACGGCGTTGTTCTTGGTGGGACCGGTTGTGGGCCTGCTGCTGCTTGTGTCGACCCCGGGCAAGCAGGTCTGGAAGGGCCTGGGCATCGGCGTGGTGGTCGGTGTATTGACGCTGCTGCCCTGGCTGGTGCGCAATGAGCTGGCGACGGGCAACCCGGTGTTTCCGCAGTTTGCTGGCGTGTTCGGGCAGGGCCACTGGTCGGCCGAGCAGCACGCGCGGTGGGCCAGCGGGCACGTGTTCGATGGGGCGGTGCTCGATCGCGTGAGGCTGCTCTTCCTGCCCGACCCAAGAGGGGGGTTCGCGGGCACATCGATGCGCGGCCTGCTGCACCCGCAGTGGGGGCTGCTGGGCGGGCTGTGCGTGCTGGGGGCGATCGCGGCGATCTTCGTTCGCGGGCAGCGCGTCGTCATTGCGCTGGCCTTGGGCCTGGTCTTGCAGATCATCGCGTGGCTGGCGCTGACGCACTTGCAGAGCCGGTTCCTGCTGCCGGTGGTGCTGGCTGGCGTGCCGTTGATGGCCGTGGTGCTGGCGCGGTTCGGTCGGGTTGGCGTGTGGGTTGCGGTCGTGCTCGCGCTGGCGCAGGGCGCGTGGGGCGTGTGGCTGTACGCGGGCGAGCGTGGTGGCAGCCCGGGCCTGGCTATCGCGCCCGGTGTGGCTCTGTTCACGGGCGAGATCGATCCCCAGGCGTCGCCGACGGGCGCGGTGAACTTCGGCTTGCCCGATGTGCCGGGGCGTGCGCTGCTGGTGGGCGATGGCGCGCCGCTGTACGTGCTGGGCGATCCGCTCTATGCCACGACGTGGGACACGGGGGTGCTGGTCGGGGCGATCGAGGCCCATCCGGGCGCGCCGGCGGCGCAGGCGGCGGCCCTGCGCAGTGCGGGCGTGCGGTGGCTGGTGATCGACGAGATGGAACTGAGCCGCCTGCGCGACAGCGGCTGGCTGCACCCCGCGCTCACGCCGCGGGCGATCGGCGAGCTGGCTGGCCAAGGCGAGCCGCTGGGCTATTGGGCCGGCCCGGGGGCGCTGGGGCGTATCCTGATCGATCTTGGCCCGATGGCCGAAAGCCCCTGAGCACGCATGACCCAGCTTCCCGCAACCCAGGACGACGCCCGCCCCGAGAAGCGTTCGGGTGCGCGGATCGCGGTGCAGGTGGTGGGCTTCCTCATCGGCATCGCGCTACTGGGCTGGTGCGTGCGCCTGGCCCTCAGCGAGGAGAATCGCGAGGCCCTGAGCAAGCTGGCCGACGCCCCGCCGGGCTCGCTCGCGGCGTTGCTCGGGCTGAGCGTCGTGAGCGTGGTGGCCAACGGCTTGATCTTCTGGGGCGCGCTCGCGCCGGTGCGTCGGCTGCGGGCGCTGGACGTCATCGCCACCAATGCGCTGTCGACGTTCCTGGCCAACCTGCCGTTCAAGATCGGGCTGCTGGCGCGGATCGCGATCCACAACCGGCGCGACAAGGTGCCCATGGCGATGATCTTTGGCTGGTTCGGCGCGGTGACGGCCACGCTGGTCATCACCAGCGCCGCGTTGCTTCTGGCCGGCGCGCTGCGTGGGGTGCTGGGCGCATGGACCGTGCCCGCCGCGGTGGCGTCGATGGTCGTGCTGTCGGTGGTCACGGTGCTGATCGCCAAGCGGCTGAGCGGGGAGCGGGGGCACCGGCGACTCAGCCGGCTCATCGGGCGTTTGGGCGGCAAGCGGGCGCTGCGGCTGTCAAGATCGCAGGTGATGCGTGAGCTGCACATGGGGCTGGACATGCTCGCCAGCGGGCGCTGGGTGGCGTTTGTGGTGGCCTTCCGCATGGTCGACTTTGCCAGCCAGGGCTGGCGCTGGGTCGTGGCGGGCGAGCTGGTGGACAAGGAGATCGACTTCGCCAACGGCGTGCTGATCGCCGGCGGGCACTTCCTGGCCGGGGCGCTCTCGCCGGTGGGCATGCTGGGCTTTCGCGAGGGGGCGGCGATGGGCACGGCCGAGCTGCTGGGCCTGGGCTCGCGCGAGTTCGCGCCCATCGCGCTGCTGACGGCCGGGTCGGAACTGGTGGTCGTCATCGCCGGGGCGGGGCTGGCGATCGCCTGGCTGCGGCTGGATCGAGTGCTGGCCTCCCGCTTTGGCCGCACAACCGGCCCCGGCGCGGCGTAGCCTCGGCTCATGCGG
This sequence comes from Phycisphaerales bacterium, assembly GCA_040219675.1. Classification (GTDB taxonomy): domain Bacteria; phylum Planctomycetota; class Phycisphaerae; order Phycisphaerales; family UBA1924; genus JAHCJI01. The sequence goes on from JAVJRZ010000009.1 coordinate 73,723, forward strand.
ATTGCCCTGGCGCCCATCAACCCCACCGTCGGAGACCCTGCGGGCAATGCGCGGCTCATCGAGCGGGCGGTGCGTGCGGCCGGCGAGGTCGATCTGGTGGTACTGCCCGAGCTGGCGGTGTGCGGATATCCGCCGCGAGATCTGCTGTACGAGCCCGGATTCGTGCGCGCGTGCCATGAGCGGGCGGTGGAGCTGGCCGGGCTCACGCGAGGCGGGCCGGCGCTGATCGTGGGCTGCCCCGTGCCCGACGGCGACGGCGTGCGCAATAGCCTGCTGGTGCTCCAGGGCGGCGAGGTCGGCACGACGTACCACAAGCGGCTGCTGCCCACGTATGACGTGTTCGACGAGGACCGGTACTTCATCGCGGGCGATGCGCCGGGCGTCGTGGATGTCGCGGGCGTGCGCGTGGGGCTGGCGATCTGCGAAGACCTGTGGAGCGGCGAGGACGCGGGCTACCACTGGCGATATGCGGGCCGGCCCGAGCCGATGCTGGAACTGGTTGACGCGGGCGCGCAGGTCATCGTGGCGCCGTCGGCCAGCCCGTTCGTCGAGGGCAAGCACGAGCGGCATGTCGACCTCTTGCGCGGGCACGCCAAGCGGCACGGCGTGTGGGTGCTGAGCATCAACCAATCGGGCGCCAACGACGACGTGATCTTCGATGGGCACGCGCTGGCGTTCGATCGGCAGGGCCAGCTCCGCGCCGCCGGCCCGCGATTTGGCGCCTCACCGATGGTCGTCGATCTCGAAGGCCAGGCGGTGCTTGCCGGCGACCCGATGCACGAGGCGGGCGCCGATGTTGCGCTCGCGGAAGCGTTGGCCACGGGCATCCGAGACTACGTGCACAAGACCGGCTTCTCGCGCGTGATCATCGGCCTGAGCGGCGGGATCGACTCGGCCATGACCTGCGCCCTGGCGGTGATGGCGCTGGGCGCAGGCAACGTGCTGGGCGTGGCGATGCCCGGGCCGTACTCGAGCGAGCACTCGGTGAGCGATGCGCAAGCGCTCGCCGAGAGCCTGGGTGTTCGCCTCGTGAATCTGCCCATCGCCGAGCCGATGGCGGGGTTCCGCAACGCGCTCGATGCGGCGTTCGGGCAGGTGCGGGCCTCGGCGCTCGGTGCGGATAGACCCGACCTGACCGAAGAGAACCTGCAAAGCCGGCTGCGCGGCACGGCGATCATGGCGCTGAGCAATCGCCTGGGCGCCCTCGTGCTGACTACGGGCAACAAGACCGAGCTGGCCGTGGGCTATTGCACGCTCTACGGCGACATGAACGGCGCGATCGCGCCGCTGGCCGACCTGGCGAAGATGCGGGTGTACGAGCTCGCCCGCGCGATGAACGAGCGGCCGGCGGCGTTCGGCTTCGAAAGCCCGCCCATCCCGCAGAACACGATCGACAAGCCGCCCAGCGCCGAGCTGGCGCCCGACCAGCGCGACGACGACACGCTGCCGCCCTATCCGGTGCTCGACGAGATCGTGCGATTGCGGGTGGAAGAGAAGCTCGGCATCGCCGCGATCGTGGAGCGGACGGGCCAAGACGAGGAGTTGGTGCGGCGGATGTGCCGGCTGATCGCGATCAACGAGTACAAGCGGCGGCAGTACGGCGTGGCGCTGAAGGTCACCCGCGTGGCCTTCGGCCCCGGGCGGCGGATGCCCATCGCCCAGGGCTGGATGGGTTAGGGCGGGATCGAGCCGGGTTGTATCGCATAGGCCCCTAGGATGTTCCTGTGAGCACGGTGGGTTCGATCATCGAGGGTTCATCTCGCAAGCCGATCACGCTGAGCACGCTGGGCGCCATGGCCGCCCGGGGCGAGGCCTTCGCGTGCCTGACGTGCTACGACGCGAGCACGGCCCGGCTGCTCGAGCAGGCCGGCGTCCACCTGCTGCTGGTGGGCGATACCGCGGCCGAGGTGATTCTCGGACTGCCGCGGACCATCGACATGCCCTTCGAGGTGCTGCTGGCGTTGACCGCGGCGGTGAAGCGCGGGGCCCCGGGCACGGTGGTGATGGGCGACATGCCCTTCATGACCTACCAGGCGGGCGCCGACAAGGCGCTGGAGAACGCCGGCCGCTTCCTGGTGGAAGGCAAGGCCGACATCATCAAGCTGGAGGCCGACGCGAGCTACGCGCCGCTGGTGAAGCGGATGGCCGCCGCGGGCATCCCCGTGTGCGCCCACGTAGGCAGCAAGCCCCAGCACGTGGCGCTCACCAGCGGGTACAAGGCCCAGGGACGCACGCGGGCCGACGCCGACAGGGTGCTCGAAGACGCCCGGGCGCTCGAAGCGGCGGGGGCGGCGATGCTGCTGGTCGAGGCCGTGCCCAGCGAGGTCGCCGACGAGATGGTCGAGCGGGCCGGGGTGCCTGTGATCGGGATCGGTGCGGGCACGGCGTGCCACGGGCAGGTGGTGGTCTTGCACGACGTTATGGGTCTCCTGGAGAAGACGCCGGGGTTGGCCCAGCCGGTGGCGAACCTTGGGCCGGTGATCCGCGAAGCGGCTATGCAATGGGTGCGTCGAGTGGCCGAAAGAGATTTCGGTGGGAAGACGTTCACCATGCGGGAGCCGCCCTCGTAGCGGCCCCGTCTGCCGGGCGGTGGGGCCTTGGGCGTCTTGGAGGGGTGCCAGGGCCCGCATCGGCGGGCATCCTGAGGACTCGCGAGCCCCTCGTGGGCATGTGCGGAGGTACGCATGCGTCGATTCATTACGCTGGGCCCGGCCGCGGTGGTGCTGCTGACGGCGCTGGCCGCGCTGCTGGCCGCCCCCGAGATCGTGCGGCAGACCGAAGACCAGCAGGCCCAGGTGCAGGTCCGCCTGGCTCGGCAGGAACTGGTCCAGGACGACATCCTGCTGCGGATCAACCGGGCGACCCGCGCCGTTGCGCAGTCGGTGGAGCCGGGCGTGGTGCACCTGATGTCCGCCAGCCGATTCCGCGGCGGGTCGGCCGGCTCGGGCTGGGTGTATGACGACCTGGGCCACATCATCACCAACGCGCATGTGGTCGGCGGGTCCGATCGGCTGAGCGTGCAGCTTTACACCGGCCGGGTCATGACCGCCGACGTCGTGGGCGTGGACGTGTTTACCGATATCGCGGTGCTCAAGGCCGAGGACACGACCGGGCTTGTGCCGCTGCCCAGGGCCACCGGCGAGATGCCCCAGCAGGGCGATCGCGTGTTCGCCTTCGGCTCGCCGTTCAACTTCAAGTTCTCGATGAGCGAGGGCATCGTGAGCGGCCTGGGGCGAGACCCCAACACCGGCGCCGCCGGCAGCGCGTTTACGAACTTCATCCAGACCGACGCCGCGGTGAACCCGGGCAACTCGGGCGGCCCGCTCATCGACGTGGCGGGCCGGGTGATCGGCATGAACGTGGCGATCGCGACCGGCAGCTCGGGTGATTCGCTGGCCAACCCGGCCGAGGGGCAGAGCGCGGGCATCAGCTTTGCCATCCCGCTGCCGACCATCGAGTCGGTGGCCGACCAGATCATCGAGAACGGCCAGGTGAGCCGCGGCCGGCTGGGCATCGCCTTTGCGCCCTTCAACAGCCGCCGCCCGATCATCGACGGCGACCTCTTCCGTGGTATCGGTGTCGTGGTGGGCGGGGTGACCGACGGCGGGCCGGCGGAGCGCGCGGGCATCCTGGCCGACGACATCATCGAGAGCATCGGCGGCCAGGCCGTGCCCAGCCCGCAGATCCTCCGCGCCGTGGTGAACACCATGCGGCCGGGCAAGGAGTTGGCCATCCGCGTCTGGCGTGACGGCCGGTCGATCGAGACCACCGTCGTGCTCGACGAGCTGGACTCCATCAACGCCATCGGCGGGCCCACCGAGGAGATGCTGGGCCGCACCGTGGGCCTGGGCATCATGCTGGACGACGACGGCAGCGTCCGCATCCGCCAGACGCTCGACAACTCGCCGGCCCAGCGGGCGGGCCTGGAAGCGGGGCAGGAGGTCCTGGAAGTCGACGGCGTGCGAATCGAGGACTACGAAGACTTCATCGACGCCATCGCCGTCTCGCGCATCGCGCTGGGCCGCGAGACGACGTTCCTCGTCCGCCCGCAGGGCGGCGGCGAGGCCCGCGAGGTGACCGTGCGCGTGCGGCGCTAAGCGGATTACTTCGGCGCCTGGAGCCGTAGCGTGACCTGCGTCCCAAAGGGCGGCGTCCGCTGCGGGTGGGCGATCCAGCGCGGCTCTTCGATGAACGAGTCGGGGCTGATGGCCGTGCTGAGGGCGACGACCTCGCTGCCGAAGGTGTGCAGCCCGACGACCAGGCCCTCGAAGTCGCCCACGTAGCGCGAGCCCTCGACGAGCGAGCCGGCAAAGACCCACCGTGGCGCTTCGCCCAGGGCCTGCGCGTCGAAGGCGGCGCCCGTGTCGGCGTGGGTGATGAAGTCGGTGATGGGCGTGCCCGGGGGCTCGTCGCCGGGTTCTCGCAGGTAGACCAAGACGGGCGAGCCCTCGGCCGGCGTGCTGCGCGCGGCCTGTCCATCCCAGAAGATCGCGCCGGGCTGGCCGGGGGCGAGATCGAGCGTGAGCAGGGCGGCGTGGATGGTGCTGGGGCGCACGCTGGTGACCATGAGGGCCTCGTGGTCCTTGCCGCTGACGGGGGTGACGGCGATGCACTCGAGGTAGCGGATGAGCGTGTAGCCCGTGCGGTCCTGCTCGCGCACGTCGATGGGGACGAAGCCGTCCAGCTCGATCCAGCGCTCGGCCCGGTTGATGCGCAGGCCCTCGGCGAGGGTCACGATCTCGCGCTCGGGTGCGCCCGGGTCAGCAGGGGGCGCTGGGGCGGATGGTTCCTGTGTTGGCGTGGGCGTGGGTGCGGGCGCCGGCGCGGGCACGGCTGGCGCCGCGGGCTTGGGCGGGCTACACGCCGCGAGCGTGGCCAGCGATCCAGCGATGCACCAGATCGACAAACAGCGCGCCACGCGCCTCGTAGTTGGTGAATTGGTCCCACGAGGCGCAGCCGGGGCTGAGCAGGACGGCGCCATCGGCGGCATCGACACGGTCATCGACGGCTGCGGCGAACGCGGCTTCGAGCGTGCCATGGTGCGTGGCCCTCCCGCCGAGCGCGTGCGCCATCTCCACGATGCGCGGCCCGGTCGCCCCGATGGTATGGACGTGCCCCAGCGTGCGCGCCAGCTCGGCGATTGCCGCGAGGTCCACCCCCTTGTCGGCCCCGCCGGCGATGAGGCGGATGCGCTCGGGCGGCGTGCGATCGGCCAGGGCATCGACGGCCAGCGAAACGGCCTGCGGCGTCGTGCACTTGCTGTCGTTGTAGAAGGTGAGGCCGGCGTGCTCGGCGACGTGTTGCAGGCGGTGGGGCAGGCCGGGAAAGGCGGCGATGGCGCGGGCGAGCCGGTCGCGGTCGTGGTCGATGCTGTGGCGCTCGAGCGTGGCGCTCGCGGCGGCCAGGGCCATGGCGGCGTCAACGCGGTTGTGCCGGCCGGGCAGGGCGAGGCGGTGCTCGACGTCGATGGGCTCGATGCGCGTGGGCGTGGCCAGCTCGGGCCAGCGGTCGCAAACCAGCAGGTCGCCCGGCCGCTGATGCTCGGCGATGTGGCGCTTGCTCTGCTCGTAATGCTCGAACGATTCGTGCCAATCCAGGTGGTTGGGCGAGAGGTTGGTGAGCACGGCCGTGCCGGGAGACCAGCCCCGTTGGCCCAACCAGTGCAGCATGAAGCTGGACAGCTCGAGCACGACGAAGTCGCCGGGGCCGATGTCGGCCTCTAGAAGCGAGCCGCCGATGTTGCCGCCCAGATGCACGGTTACGCCTGCGGCTTCCAATGCGCGTGCCGTCATAGCGCTGGTCGTGCTCTTGCCGGCCGTGCCGGTGATGCCGACGACGCGCGTGCGGTCGGGCATGCGATCGATCACCAGGCCGATCTCGGTGGAAATGGCGACGCCGGCGTCGATGGCGGCCGTGAGAAACCGGTTCTTCCACGGATGCGCGACGGCCGGGCTGGCGACGACGAGGTCCGCGTCGGTGAAGTCAACCTCAGCGTGCCCGCCCAGCCGCGTGCGCACGCCCTCGGGGAGCTTTCCCACCTGTTCGGCGAGCGTGTCGGCGGGGGCCGTGTCGGTCACCAGCACGTTCGCGCCCTGGGCGTGCAGCCACCGGGCCACGCCCAGCCCGCCGCCGAAGCGGCCCAGGCCCATGACGGTGACGCGTTTGCCTTCGAACGCTCGCACCTATCCGGCCAGGGCGGCTTCTTTGGCGGCTTCTTTGGCGGCTTCCACTTGCTGGCGGCAGTCGTCCATCACGAGCTCCAGCAGGCGCCGCGCGTGCGGGCCGATCTGTCCGGCGTGGGGTCCGTCGCCCACCGGCTTGCCATCGATCGTCAGCACGCTGGTGACGATGCTGGTGGTGCCCACGAGCATGACCTCGTCTGCGCGCAGCAGCTCGTCGACGCCGACCGGTCTTTCCTCGATCGTGGGGTCGAGCGCGAGGCAGCGGGCCCGCGTGGCGCCTTCCAGTATGGACGCGCTGTCCAGCGACGGGGTTACGAGCCGGCCGTCGACGGCGAGGATGATGTTGCTGGCGCACGCCTCGGACACCAGCCCATCGCGGACCATGACGACCTCCTCGGCCCCGGCCGCCTGGGCCTCGTAGGCGGCCAGCACGTTGCCCAAGAGGCTGATGCTCTTAAGGTGCCCGCGGTCCCACCGGCGGTCCTGGACCATCGCCAGGTGGGTCGTCGGCGGCTGGGTGTAATGGCTCATCGGCGGCTGGGCGGTGGCGTAGGCGAAGACGGTGGGCTCGCCCTGGGCCTTCATGGTGCGGGCGCGGACGGGCTCGCCGGGCGGGGGCGTGCCGCGGGTCACCTGCACGTACATGAAGGCGTCGCTGAGCCCGTTGCGGCGGCACAGCTCCAGGCCGATCTCCGGGAGTGCACGCGGGTCCCAGTGGATGCGGCCCTCGGCCAGGCCGCCGGCCATGCGGTTGACGTGGCGCTCGGGGCAGATGACGGCGCCGTCGAAGACGCGCACGCCCTCGTACACGCCGTCGCCGAAGAGGAAGCCGCGGTCGAAGACGCCGACGTGGGCGTCGGCGGCGGGGAGGTACTGGCCGTTGAGGTAGACGATCACGGGCAAGAGTATCGACACGGCCGGCTCGGGCGGGTGAAGTTGTGCGGCGTGGGATGGACGGGGTTCGGCAATCGGGAATCGGCATCCGGCATTCGGCATCCGGCATTCGGCATTCGGCATCCGGCAATCGTGAAGATTCGCCGTCCGCGCCCCTCCGACGATTGCCGATTGCCGAATCCCGATTGCCGCCTCTTCCCGATTGCCGTCTTCCCGACCATGAACGAAAACCAACCCAGCGTTGAACGAAAACCGTATCCGGTGGACGAATATACGGTTTTCGTTCAACCGAAAACGATTTTCCCAGCAGGGAAAACCGTTTTCCCAGCTTCCGGAACGATCTTCCCTGGTGCCGAAACCATCTTCCCTGCTGGGAACGCCGTCCTCCCTGCTGCCGGAGCCGTCTCCCCTGGTGGGAGAACCGTTCTGCCTGCTGCCAGAACGGCCTTCCCTGCTGGGAAGACCATTCTCCCTGCTGCCAGAGCCGTCTGCTCAGCTGCCCCAACGGTCTGCCCGGCGGCCGGAGCCGGCCTTCCGGCCTCCCTGCGGGCCGTTCTGGGACCGGCCAGGAACGAAGGCCCGCCATCGCGGGCCCTGGCAGCGCGTCGGGCTGGTCGCTCGGGCCCACAGAAAAGGCCCGCCGGCAGCCCGGGTTGAGCGGTGGTGCCCTGGCGCTTCCCGCCCGGTCCGGGGCCGGCGGCGATGGGCCGCCTGGGAAGCTCGCGTGCCCGGAGGGTCGGGGCACGCGCCCGGCGGGCTCAGGCGACCGGGCCGCCGGCCGGGACGGGCGAGCGTGCGGGCGAGCCGGCGGTGCTCCGTGCCCGGCCGACTGTGGGAGCCGTGCGCGGGGCCGTGGGAACGGTGGTCGCGGCGGCAAGCATGGGCCAGGCGGGCGAATGCGGGGGGTGGCGGGCCGTGAAGGCCCGTCTGTGCACGCGGCGGGAAGAACGCCCCGACAACACGAGCGTGGGACGGCCACGGCGTGGTGCCCCTCTACCCAGCGTTCGGCCTCCTTGATTGTCGCGGATCGTTCCGAGCATCTCGATCACCCTTGCATTCCTGGGCAAGATCGATCACAATACGTGCATGCGCCTCTCTCTCACGATCGCGATGCTCGCGTGCTGCCCCGCTCCCGCCCTGCCGGACGACGGCTGCGAGCCGCAGCGCTACACCTCGCCGCCCGGTACGTCGGCGACGCACTTCGGCGACTCGGTTGCCAGCAACGGCCGCTTCTGGTTCATCGGCGATACGCAGGCACGCACGCCGTGCCCTAGCGGCCTCTGCCTGACCGGGGCCGTGCACGTGTACGAGATGGTCGACGGGCGGCTGGAGTTCTTCCAGACCCTGACGCCGAGCCTCGATGGACCAAGCGATTTCGGGGCGTGGATACACAGCGACGGCGAGCGGATCGTCACCAACTCTTGGTATGGCCAGTTCCCGGGTGCCGTTGGGTTTGGCGGCGGCTTCATCTTTGAGTTCGATGGGGAGCGATGGGTCAGCGCTGGCCTGCTGGTGCCACCGCCAGACTTCACGCTCGATCAGGCGGGTACCGGGGTGGCGATCGCCGGCGACTTGGCGATCATGAGCCCGTCTCGGGGCGGAGTCGAGCAGTGGGTTTACAAGCGGGGCCCGAGCGGGTGGGAGATCGTACAACGGGTGCGTTCGCCCGATGATCTCCCGAGGAGCGCTCGCTTTGGCACGCTCTACAAGATGCAGGACGAGTGGATCTTTACCAACGCGTCGGCGGATTCGTCGACGGTCTTTGAGGGCGGGTCGATGTACGTGTTCCGTCGCGCGACGGACGACCAGATCGAGTTTGTGCAGAAGATCGAGCCTCCGCTGCCCGAGGCCGAGCTGCGCTTTGGCTTCGACCACGACGTGCACGGCCGCACGCTGGCGGTCACAGCATACGGCTCCAACCGCGAGGTGGAGCGCCAGGGCGCCATCTTCATCTACGAACTCGAGGGCGATCGCTGGGTCTTCCAGCAGGAGATCAACCATCAGAACCCCGTGGCGTTCGACCGGCTTGACGGGCGCCTCGAACTGCATGGCGACACGCTCATCGCGTACGTGAACAGCGGCAACCCGGCGACGCCGCAGGACAACCGGGTACTCGTGTTCCGCCGCGGCCCCGACGGGCTCTGGCGTGAGACGGGCGAGCTCGTCCCGAATCCGCCCCACCGGACGCA
>JAVJRZ010000010.1:0-67970 GCA_040219675.1 Phycisphaerales bacterium
CGAACAGCGGAATTCCGGGCGGCGTGACCGTGTTTATGGGATACTCGCGACGACGGGCCCGTGGCGAAATCGGCAGACGCAGCGGATTTAAAATCCGCTTGGAGGCAACTCCAGTGAGGGTTCGAGTCCCTCCGGGCCCACTCTCTCAGGATTCAGAAGCAACTCCGATGCGGGCCCGGCCCGCTAGGGTCGCACAGCGGTGCCGCCTTTGCGAGGGTCCGCGGCGCCATCGAGCTTGCCGGTAGCCGGATCTCGACGGATTGCCTGGACGGCGCCGATGTCGTCGCGGGCGAAGACGTCGTGGCCGAGTGCCTTGAGCGATTGGCTCCAGCCCACTCGTGGCTGGGCGCCGTCACGGACCTCCACGAACAATCGATCGGGCAGCCATTGATGGTGCAGTCGGGGCGCGTCGACCGCTTCGCGGGCCGTGGCACCACCGCGCAGCATGCGCAGCAGCACCTGGGCCGTCGACGTGATGATGCGTGGGCCGCCGGATGCGCCCGCGACTGCGACAACCTCGCCTGCCGAGTCGACAACGATGGTGGGCGACATGCTCGACAGCGGCCGCTTGCCCGGCTCGGGCAGGTTGTCCTCGGACTGCACGAGCCCGAACGCGTTAGCCTCGCCGGCGATGGTCGTGAAGTCGTCCATCTGGTCGTTCAGGCAGAAGCCGAACCCCTCGACCCCCACCATCGAGCCGAACGCCAGGTTGATCGTCTCGGTGCATGCCACGGCGTTGCCCCGCCCATCGATCACCGAGATATGGCTCGTCCCGCCATCGGTGGGCAACACGCGCGCCATGCCGTAGTCGTTCGGCGCGAGCGTTCTGGCAGGGTCGATCGCCGCAGCCATCGTGTCCAGCGACGATGCAGACAGCATCGACGCCACGGGCACGTCAACGAACGCCGGGTCTGCCATGTATCGGGCACGATCGGCGAACGCGTGCTTCATGCTCTCGGCCAGCAGGTGGGCGTCCGGCGGCGCAAGCCAACCGGTTGGCGGGATCGTGATGTCCAACCGTTCGGCCAGGGCCAGCAACTGCGCTACCGCTACGCCGCCACTGGACGGCGGGGGCATGGCGATGATGGTCTCCTCGCCCACGGTGGCCGTGACGGGCTGGACCTCACGAACGGCGTAGCCCGACAGATCGTCCATGGTCAGCACGCCGCCATCGGCCTGGACCGACGCGACGATGGCACGCGCAATATCGCCCCGATAGAACGCATCGGCGCCATCCCGCGCGATCAGCCGCAGCGCCCGAGCCTGGTCGGGCAGCGTGATGCGATCGCCAATCTCGATTCGCCCCTCGTCGGCCAATCGCCGCCACACGAGCGGGAAGCGTTCGCGCCAAGCGGGATCATCCTCGAAACGCTTCCGGACCGAACGCACCGTGCGGACATGGTGGGCATCGGCCGCGAACCCGTTGTCTGCGAGCTCGATCGCAGGCTGGAGCACGGTTTCGCGTGGAAGTGTGCCGTACTTCTCGAGCGCGTGCAGTAGGCCGGCCACCGTGCCGGGCACCGCGACCGCCATGCCGCCACGCTGGGATGCCTCGGGATCGTCCAATTCCGCGTACGTGGTCGGGCCAACGCCCGCCGGGCACGTCTCGCGGTAGTTGATGGCCACGGTGACATCCCCGTGCCGCGGGTCATCGACCAGCCGCACGACCATGAACCCCCCACCGCCGATGCCGCAGGCATCGGTTCGTACGACGGACAGCGCGAAGCTTGTCGCCACGGCGGCATCAACCGCGTTGCCGCCCAGCCCCAGCATGCGTGCGCCTGCCCGGGCGGCCAGGGGGTGATCGGCGGCCACCATGCCCGCATCTCGATCCAACGACTCGGCATGCAGAACGGGCGAACGCGTGGCAACGCCGCACGAGGCGGCGATGCCCAAGAGAACACCGCCGGCCAGCATGGCTCGGGTAAGCCTGATGATCATGCTTGGTTCTCCGTGTCTTGCCGAGATCGTTGGCGCACGTCCAGGGCGTGTCGTCGAGCGATCCAATCTGTCTCGCGTTCGACGGGCAAAGCGGCCCGTTCACCGCCACGTGGCGCGAACCGCACGATGCCAGCGATCGAACGCACCAGCGCCACGGCGATCCCCGCCAGCCGTCGCGGCCAGGACATGTGCGGCGTGTGCGACCATCGAACCAGCCGATATCCCAGCAGGTGCAGGACCTCGCGCCGCAGCAATGCCGCATACTCGGGGGCCACGAGGATGGTGTCCGACTCCTTCCCACGCGCCCGCACGCCGGGCAACAACTTCGGCAGCCAGCGATGCACCCAGCCCCGCTGGCGAAGCCAGGCCGAGAGCGCAAGCCAGATCCGTCCGACGCGAGCGATCACGAAGAAGGCGTCGTCGCCTACGCGCGGCGACTTCTGCCGGTTGGGCAGGAACAGCAGGCCGCTGGCCGGGGCCATCACAGGCCGACCATCCTCGCTCGCCACCACCGTTCGCTCGGCCACGACGCGCCGGAACGCGCTCGCGCCGGGCTGCATGGCGAACGGTGCGCCGCCGATCGCCACGCGCTCGCGAACGTCGTAGAAGTCCCGCTCCCGGCCTGCGGCGGCCTGGCTCACCACCGATCGCGGGGCCTCGCCCTTGCTGGTTCGCAGCGGGCCAGCCACCATGCCCAGGTGCGAAAGCGCGAGCAGCAGCACCGCCTCATGGACGTCGGCCGAACGCGGGTCGTCATGACGGCCGGCCTCGACGATGCACGACACGCAGCCGAACGCGTGCGTGGCATAGTCGATGAGCAGCCCGTCGAGTTCTTCTTCCAAACCCAACATCTTCGGGAGCGGTATGGCGGCAGCGAACCGACGCGTCGGCAGCGCGTCTTCTAATGCGATGAACGCCGGGCTGTCGCTGGAGACCGTGTGCAGATCAAGCAAGTACGGTTGTCCGCGAGCCTGGCCCGTGATGTCATGCAACTCTTGTGCCAGCCGCTGGCGCTCGCCATGCTCCACCGAGTCACCTGGAACCGTGGCGCCCGAGCTTCGGAACATACGGTTCAGGTCGTGATCGATGTATCGCGCTCGCAGCCAGGGCTCGGCCGCCTCGACCGACAACGCCGTCAGATTTCCCCGGAGCGAGACCAGCCGGCCGCGGCGCAGCGGTAATCCACCACCGCGCAGCATCCCATGCACACGCTGCGCGGCCTCGATGCCCGCCGGCTCGTTGGCGTGCAGCCCACCAACAACGATGAGCGTCGGCCCCGCTTCGGCAGGCCCGGTGTCATCGATGCGGCGTGGCAATCCGTGGGGGTGCAGGCCCTTTGTATCGGCCGCGATCATCCCTGGCCGGCCCCTTCGCCCGTTCCTTCCAGAGCGCTCTCCAGCAGGCTTCGGGCGATCTTGGCGTAGTCCCGGTCGGACACGATCCCGACCAGCTTGCCGTCCTCGACCACCGGCAGGCACGCGACGCGGTGCTCGCTCATGAGGCGGATGGCCTCGAGCGTGGGCGTGCTGGGCTTCACGGTAATCGGGTCACGCACCATGATCTCCGAGACGGGCATCGCGGCGGGGTCCTTTGCCCCGCGGTCGTGGGTCAGCACACGCAGCAACTTTCGATACGACACGATGCCCACGAGCCGATGATGCGCGTCCTCGACCGGGATATGCCGGACATGCTCCCAGTCCATGATCGAGGCCACCAGGTCGATGCACTCGTTCTCGCTGACCGTGAACAGGTCGGTGGTCATGCACTGCGCCACGCGCGCAAAGTCCTGCACCGTGCCCTGGCTGTCTTCCTCGATGGTGCCCGGCCACTCGTGCACCGGACGCTGCGTGTCCTGCCGCTGGAGCATCGCCCGCGTCAGTCCGGCAAGCCCACCCCTGCGGGCCGCGGTCCCCCGAGCATGCGACGCAGCGTCGAGCGTCCACCGCGACCCGGTGCGGCCGGTGGTCACACGTCGCTCGATGATCTCGAGCATCTTGTGGGCATCCTCGGCGTCCACGTTCGCGCGATCCAGCCCCTCACGGGCAACGGGCAGGAAGGCGTGCAGGATCAACTCGGCGATGGGGTGCTCGCGGCCATCGACCCAGGCCATGTGCGCGCTCAGGCCGTCGCGAGCGGCGCGCAGGAAGTTGTTCCGCGCATCACCCAGGTGCAGCCGCTCGGGGATGTCAGGCCAAGCCCCGGGGCCAGCCACCATCAGCCCGATCCAGAACGCCGCGTTGGCCACCTCGTCGATGATCGTCGGCCCAGAAGGGAACACCCGGTTCTCGATCCGCAGGTGCGGCTTCCCATCGGTCAGGCCATAGCAAGGCCGCATCCACCGATACACCGACGAGTTGAACGCCTGCCACGCCGAGAGCTTGGGCATCCTTCCGGCGTCGAGTTCTTCGAGCGGATCGGGCGCCCCCGCATCCTGCGCGTACAGGAGTTGCCTGAACCGCGCGACGTCCGAACGCAGCACTTCCAGCACCGAAGACTTCACCCAGGCCTCGCCAAATCGAACGCGTCCCAGGAAGTCTCGGTGGCCAGCACCCTCGCCCCGGGTATCGACGGCCTGCTGGAACGTGGCGATCCGCGTCTCGCGCCACAGACGCCGGCCAAAGAGCATCGGCGAGTTCACCGCGGCGGCCAGCACCGGGGCGGCAACGGCAAGCGCCACGTTGTACGCGACGGCAAACTCCGCGGGGGTGGTCTGGAAGTGGACCTGGAAGCTCGTGTTCACCGACTCGAGCATGACGCTGGGATGCCGCACCGAGAGCTCGTCGGCCCCATCGATGTGCAGCTCGTAGTCGTCGCCACGCAGCTTCCTCAGGGCCGTATCGAGGCTGTGGTACCGCGGGTTGGGCATGATGTTGTCGGTCGTCAGGTGCTGCAAGTCGACCGTCGGGCAGATGCCCGTCATCAGGGCTCTGGCATCCAGTGTCCGGCAGGCCTCGTCGACCGAGCCGTACAGCGAGGCCAACTGCCGCTCCAGCGTCGAGAGGCACGCGCCGCTCAGATCGATCGGATCGCAGTTGAACTCGACGTTGAACCGGGCGATCTCGGGCACGACCCGTGGGTCGCCCACGCGCTCGAGCAGCGTCGGGGCGATCGGCGCCGGCTGCATCGCCCGATCGATCAGGAACAGTTCCTGCTCCACGCCGATGCGGCGACGATCAGTCTCGAACACGCCGCCATCGAGCATCCGCTCCATGGCGTCCAGGTCACGCAGGACCCGCTGCATGGCCTGGCGGTCGGCCTCGCCCCCGTCGGCAGTATTGATGCGTTGAACGCCCATGCCAGAACTGCTTCACACCCCACCGGGCCAAGCCCTGCCGGCCCGACCCGCTTGCCAGCGTAGGCGGAACCGACGCTCGGGCCGCCTTACCGCCCAGGAACCCCCCTCGGAGCCGTTAGGGAAAATGATAGTAATTTGTTTGGATCTTCGGCTTGCCTTCGAGTTCTGTGTAAGGGTATTGTCAGGAATGCGATGGTCGCCGGCCAATCTCGGGTTCGGGCCAGGCGTGCACGAGTTGCTCGCCCAGAGCCCTCCCATGGCGGTGTGCGTCGGCCTGGCCGCCTGGGATCAGCGCCAGCCAGGCGACGGCCCCCTCGGGCTGGCGGTATGGATCGGCCGCCGATGCTGGCCGTACCCACCGGCGATCGCCCACGATCCCACAAACCTGCTGGGACGCTCGGTCTTCGTCGACCCGCCCACGCGAGAAGATCGGCTCTGGGCCATCGACCAGACGCTGCGCTCACCGGCGGTGGCCACGGTGGTCGCCGACGGCCGGGGGCTGACGATGGCCGCCTCGCGACGCCTGCAACTGGCCTGTGAGGCCGGCGGGGCCATGGGGCTCCTCAGCCGCCCCCTGCACGAACGGGGCGAACTCTCGGCGGCCACGACACGCTGGCTCGTACGGCCGGAACCGGTGCACGAGCCCGAATCGTGCGAGCCGGCATGGACGATCGAACTGCTGCGCCGCAAGGGACTGCGGCCCATGGTGGAGGGCGCACGGCGATGGACCGTGCGTGTGGAGGATGCCACGCGCCTTGTGTGTCTGGATGCCCAGGCTGCCGATCGACCTGCTGCGGCGGCGCGAGAAGCTGCGGCGCAGATCGAGCCCGTCGCACGCCGCTGGGGGTGAGCACGTGCTGGTCGTGGGCGAACGCGGGCCGCGACGGCTCGTGGTGTGCTGCTGCGAACGCGCCAGCGACGCCGGCGTCGAGGTCGGCATGCCCGCCGCCCAGGCCCGGGCCGTCTTGCCCGCCGGCACAACCCGGCTGGTGCCCGAAGCGCCCGAGCGCGTGGCGCAGCGGCTGCGCGCCCTGGCCGTCTGGGCACGCAGGTTCTCGCCCTTGGTCCAGACCGACGGCGACGACGGCCTGTGGCTGGACATCACCGGTTGCGCCCACCTGTTCGGCGGAGAAGACGCCATGGCAACCTTGGTGATCGAGGGGCTCGCGGCGCTGGGTATCTCCGCGCGTGCAGCGATCGCCGACACGCGCGGCTGCGCCTGGGCGCTCGCCCGCTTCGGCAACAGCCCCACGCGCGTGGTTCCCCCCGGCGAGCAACGCGACGCTCTGGCCCCCCTGCCCGTGGCCGCACTGGGCTTGGACACCAAGCTCCAGACCGCCCTGAGCGAACTGGCCATCGATCGCATCGAGCACCTGCTGGACATCCCGCGCAAGGTCCTGCCGTCCAGGTTCGGGGCATCCGTGCTGCTGGCGCTCGACTCGGCCATGGGCCACGCGATGGAGGTGCTCGACCCCGTGCGACCGGTCGCGCCCTGCCGAGCCGAGCGGATGTTCGATGGCTACACCACGAGCACCGAGGCCATCGAACTGGCCACGCGCGAACTGCTGGACGGGCTGGCCACCCAACTGCTCGAGCGCGGCCGGGGGGCGCGACGCGTGGTCTTGGAACTCGTGCGATACGAGCTGGCCTCGCTGCGCTTGTCGATATCGCTCGCCGCGCCCTCGAACGACCCCAAGCACCTGTGGACACTGCTGCGCCCGAAGCTCGAGCGGGCGCACCTGGGCTTTGGCGTCGAGGGCATCCGCGTCACCGCCCCGCGCGACGCCCTGCTCGGGCACGAGCAGGCACAGCACTGGCGAGCGGGCCAGGCCGCCGACGACAAGCGGGCTCGTCTGCTGATCGACGTGCTGTCTTCCCGCCTGGGCGAAACCAACGTGCGTGGTGCGGTCCCCTCCGAGAGCCACCTGCCCGAGCGGGCCTTCGTGTGGACGCGGCCGATGCACCCCAAGCCACAGCGCCAGCACGCGACCTCCGTCACGCGCCCCACCGTGCTGCTCGAGCCGCCCGTGCCCACGACCGCCATCGCGCTCACCCCCGACGGCCCGGTGCATCGCATCCGCTGGAAGGGCCAGGACCTGGCCGTTGTTGCGTGCCGGGGGCCCGAGCGCATCGCCGGCGAGTGGTGGCGCGGGCCGGGCTCGACGCGTGACTACTTCCGCGTGCGATGCGAGGGTGGCGTGTGCCTGTGGGTCGCCCGCTCGCGCGAGAATGGCTCGTGGTACGTCCATGGCTGGTGGGCCTGAGGGAGACGGCCATGCCCGACAACGAATTTCCCAAGATCAAGCCCCATCCGTTCCGACTGTCGCAGATCAGGCAGGCCGAACTCAAGCAGGCGCGGGCCAAGCTGCCAGCCGAGAACACGCCAAAGCGACCCACGCCGACTCCCAGACCCCAGACGCCGTACGCCGAACTCGCCGTCACGAGCAACTACACCTTCCTGACCGGCGCGAGCCACCCCGAAGAGTTCGTGCAGCGCGCCGCAGAGCTCGGCCACGCCGCCGCCGCCGTCGCCGATACCAACACGCTGGCGGGCGTCGTGCGGGCCCACGTGGCCGCCAAGGAAGCGGGCATCCCCCTGGCCGTGGGCACGCGACTGGTGCTCGATTCGGGGCTGGCGATCCTCGCGTTCGCATCCGACCGCGCGTCGTACAGCCGGCTGAGCGGGCTGCTGACGCTGGGCAAACGCCGCGCGCCCAAGGGCGAGTGCCACCTGACGCTGCACGACGTGCTCGACCACCACGAGGGCGTGCTCCCCATCGTCATGCCGCCGCGCGTGCTCGATGATGACTTCATCGCCACCATGCAGGGGCTCAAGGCCCGATTTGGCGAGCGGCTCTCGCTGGCCGCAACGCGCGACTACCGCCCGGACGACAACGAGCGGCTCGCGCAACTCGTGTCGCTCGCCGAGCACGTTGGCGTCCTGCTGGCCGCCACCAACGACGCGCACTACCACGACCCCGGTCGCCGGATGCTCCAGGACGTGGTCACCTGCATCCGCCACGGCTGCACCATCGAGACGGCCGGCTATCGCCTGCACCCCAACGCCGAGCGGCACGTCAAGAGCCCCGAAGAGATGGTCCGGCTGTTCCGCGAGGCGCCCGGTGCCGTGCAGCGGGCCGCCGACATCGCCCTGCGGGCCGCTGCCTTCAGCATGGACGAGCTTCGGTACCAGTACCCCAGCGAGGCCTGCCCGCCCGGCATGACGCCCGCCGCTTATCTGCGTCAGGAAACGTCCGCCGGCGCGAGGCGACGCTACCCGCAGGGCGTGCCCGAAAAGGTGACGCGAACCATCGAGCACGAGCTGTCGCTCATCGGCGAGCTGGGCTACGAGGCCTACTTCCTGACGTGCTACGACATCGTGAACTTCGCCCGTGCGCGCGGCATCCTGTGCCAGGGCCGCGGCGGGGCGGCCAACAGCGCGGTGTGCTATTGCCTTGGCATCACCGAGGTCGACCCCGACACGCACCACCTGCTGTTCGAGCGGTTCATCAGCCGCAGCCGGGGCGAACCGCCGGACATCGACATCGACTTCGAGCACGAACGCCGCGAGGAGGTGATCCAGTACCTGTACCAGAAGTATGGTCGTGACCGCGCTGCGCTGACGGCCGAAGTCATCACGTATCGAGGCCGCAGCGCCGTGCGCGAGGTGGGCAAGGCGATGGGCCTGTCCCTGGACGGCGTCGACGCGCTGGCCAAGAACCTGGACCGCTGGGGCGACGACGCGAACGAAGCGCGCGTGCGCGAGGCCGGCTTCGACCCCGCCGACCCCACCATCGCCCACGTCATGCGCCTGACGCGCCAGCTCATCGGCTTCCCGCGCCATTTATCACAGCACGTCGGCGGCTTCGTCATCACGCAGACACCATTGCACGAATTGGTTCCCATCGAGAACGCCGCGATGGAAGACCGCACCGTCATCGAGTGGGACAAGGACGACATCGACGCGATGGGGATGCTGAAGGTGGATTGCCTGGGTTTGGGGATGTTGACGTGTGTGCGGAAGGCGTTGGAGCTTACGATTCAAGAGATGCAGAGACGCAGACACGAAGAGACGAAGTGGGGACACGACTATGGCACAAGTAAAGACTTTTCGGGACCTCGTTGCATGGCAGAGGGCAATGACTTTAGCTACCATGGCGTACGAGATGACCAGCTTGATGCCAGAGAACGAGCGATTTGGCTTGACAAGCCAGATGCGCCGGGCGGCGGTGTCGATTCCTTCGAACATCGCCGAGGGGTATGGCCGCGAGAGTCGAGCGGATCTGGTCAAGTTTCTGCGAATCGCACGAGGATCGCTGAACGAACTCTCCACGCAGATCGAGTTGGCCACGACGCTGAGCATGCTGGAGGCCAGCCCGGCATTCAACGATCTGCTGGAAGAAACCGACCGAGTGCTCCAGGGCTTGAGCCGCAGCCTGAACACCAAACCCACGTAAGGCCTCTCCCCACTTCGTCTCTTCGTGTCTGCGTCTCTGCGTCTCTCTTTGAACAATCCCTCCAACTCTTCCGCCACCTCGCCTCCTCCCCCAGCGACCCCGCCGTCTACGACATGATCTGCCGCG
The DNA here is from genome assembly GCA_040219675.1 of Phycisphaerales bacterium. Taxonomy (GTDB): domain Bacteria; phylum Planctomycetota; class Phycisphaerae; order Phycisphaerales; family UBA1924; genus JAHCJI01. The sequence goes on from JAVJRZ010000010.1 coordinate 9,820, forward strand.
CCGACACGCTGGGCGTGTTCCAGATCGAGAGCCGGGCGCAGATGTCGATGCTGCCGCGATTGAAGCCGCGGTGCTTCTATGACCTGGTCATCGAGGTCGCCATCGTCCGGCCCGGGCCGATCCAGGGCGACATGGTGCACCCCTACCTGCGCCGGCGCGAGGGCGCCGAGCCGGTGAACTACCCCAGCGAAGCCGTGCGCGACGTGCTCGAGCGCACGCTGGGCGTGCCGCTGTTCCAGGAGCAGGCGATGCAACTGGCCATCGTCGCCGCGGGCTTCACGCCCGACCAGGCCGACGCCCTGCGCAAGGCCATGGCCGCGTGGAAACGCAAGGGCGACGCCATCTACCGCTTCGGCCAGCAGCTCGTCGACGGCATGCTCGCCAACGGCTACCCGCGATCGTTCGCCGAGCGCTGCTTCGAGCAGATCAAGGGCTTCAGCGAGTACGGCTTCCCCGAGAGCCACGCGGCCAGCTTCGCCATCCTCGTCTGGGTGTCGTGCTGGCTGAAGCGCTACGAGCCGGCAGCCTTCGCCGCCGCGCTCATCAACAGCCAGCCCATGGGCTTCTACCAGCCCGCCCAGATCATCCGCGACGCCAAGGAGCACGGGGTCACGGTCCGCCCCGTGGACGTGAACGCGAGCGCGTGGGATTGCACGCTCGAAGAGGGAGACGAAGAGACGAAGGGACGGAGAGACGAAGGGGAGGGCGATGCGCCGCCGCATACGTGGGGGCTTGGCGGGCCGGCAATCCGGCTGGGCATGCGCCTGGTCAAGGGCATGGTGCAGGCCGATGCGCACAGGATCGCGACCGCGGTGGAGCGCTGCGGGCCGTTTGCCACCATCGAAGGCCTCTGGCGCGCGAGCGAGGCGAGCGTGCGCAGCCTGCGGGCTCTGGCCAACGCCGACGCGTTCGGCTCCATGGGCCTGGACCGCCAGCGTGCGCTCTGGCAGATCAAGCCGCTGCGCGACGACCCCTTGCCGCTGTTCGATCATCTCGTGCGCCAGGCCGACCCGTCCGAGGACGCGCTCGATCGCCTGCCGGCCATCCCCCAGGACCGCCACGTGCTGGAGGACTACGCCAGCCTCGGTCTGTCGCTCAAAGCCCACCCTATCTCCTTCCTGCGACCCACGCTCGACGGCATGGGCGCCACGCCCGCGCACACGCTGCGCGACGAGCGCGCCTGCCCGCAGGGCGCCAAGGTGTGCGTCGCCGGGCTCGTGCTCATGCGCCAGCGGCCCAGCACCGCCTCGGGCGTGGTCTTCATTACGCTGGAAGACGAGACGGGCATCGCCAACCTCATCTTGTGGAGCGACACCTTCGAGCGATACCGCAGGCCCGCACGGCTCAGCCGCGTCATGCTCGCCCACGGCCACATCGAACGCCAGGGCGAGGTCGTCCACCTGCACGCCAAGCGCATCGAGAGCCTGGACGACCGCATGGCCGACCTGGTCGCCCGCAGCCGCGACTTCCACTGAACGCGCAACCGACAGGCGTGGGCACAAACACCGACCCCACGCGGCGGCCCGGGCCCGGCCCTCCTATCGTGCAGGACAAACCCGCGGGCCGCCATCTTCGCCAGGCCCGGCACACGAAGGGGGCAAACGCGCATGAACAACATCAAGGGCCATCTGGTGCTCATCGGCGTGGCCGTGCTCGGCGTCGCGCTCATCCTCGTTGCGATCCTGCTGCCCCCCGGCACGGTCGAACTGCCCCCCGAAGATGGGCAAGCCCAGGCCCAGGGCACAAGCGAAACCGAATCCCAGGGTGCAGCGCCCACGCTCACCGATCCGGCCGAGGCCGACACGCAAGGTCAAGCCCAGCCCCAGCCCATCCAGCCCACCGACGAGCCCGCCCACGTGCGGCTCATGCGGGCCGCGGCCGCCGGCGACACCCAGACCATCGAGAGCCTGCTGGCCATGGGCGTGGCCGTCGACACCGCCGCCAGCCGGGCCGATGTCCAGAGCCTGCCCAGCCCCGCGCTCGAGCCCGGAGCCACGGCCCTGATGCTGGCCGCCCGCGACGGCACGCCACAGGCCGTCGCCACGCTGCTCGAGGCCGGCGCCGACGCCAACGCCCGGGCCGACAGCGGCCTGACCCCGCTCATGCTCGCCGCCGCCCGGCCCGAGTCGGCCGCGACCATCGCCCTGCTGGGCGCGGGCGCCGACCCAACCATGCGGACCATCGATGGCCGCACGGCCCTCATGCTGGCGGCCCGGGCCGGGGCCCACGAGTCCTGCGCCCTGCTCATCGAGGCCGGGGCCGACCCCGATGCCAGCGACGCCCAGGGCGTGACCGCGCTGATGCACGCCGCCGGCGGCCAGCACCTCGAGGCCGTCATCGTGCTGCTGGGCCGCGGGGCCAACATCGCCGCCGTCGACGACCTGGGCCGCGGCGCCCTCGACCGCGCGGGCGAGACCGGGCCCGTGGCCGAGATGCTCCGTGAGGCCGCGGGGGGCTGATTCCAGGCCCTGGACGGACCAAACTGCCACGGCGGGGCGAGCTCGGTAGACTTTGTTCTCATGCGGCGGACCTTCCTGAGCACGGGCAGCCCCCAGACCCGTTCCCCTGAAAATGGGTCCGAGCGGTGGTACGTGCCCCAGAACTGGCGCCAGGACCCGGTGGTGGTCATGGACGAGGCCAGCGTGCAGCGTGAGCGGGCGCACTTCAGCCCCTACGGGAGAGTCTTCGGCATGGTCGCGGGCGACACCGACGTGACCGGCTTCGATGGTGATTATGACGGCACCGACGAGTCGACCATCAGCGGCTGGGCGGGCGCGAGCCTGCCGTACCGGGCGTACGTGGACATCGACCTCGACGGCGACGTCGACGCGACCGACGCGGGCTACACCGCCAGCGACTCGATGGGGTGGGACGTGCTGTCCAGGGATGGGTCGACGATCGGGTATGCGGGTTACGTGCAGGATGAGTACGTCCCGACGGTCAACCACGTCCGGCATCGGGTGCTCAAGACCGACTTGGGACGGTGGGTCCAACGCGATCCGGCGGGGTATGTCGATGGGGCGAGCTTGTATGAGTATACGAGTTCCAGACCGATTACTTTGATTGACCCCATGGGCCTAGCTGGCCAACCTGGCATTGGGACTGGATGTGGAAGTGGCGGAGGAATCGGCACTATGTCTGGGGGTCCCAATGAGGGGTGTGATCCAGGCCCCGGAGATCTGTGGAATGCCTGTAGTCAGATGCAGTTCTCGACGTTGCAAGAGTGTTACGGATGCTGCCATGGGCTTTGGATGCGAGGAAAACTCACTACACCAGAGATGAGCAAGTGCTACGCGGCATGTGGCAGAAGGCACATCCCACCCAAGCCGACGCCTCAGCCACGTCCGAGGCCACGCATCGGGATTATCTGGGACTACGTGCTACCATCAATCCTTTGTCCCATACGTCATAAGAGCCAGTCGCGATGCCTGCGCTGCTGCGCAAATCGTTTCGACTATTGTGGAGTCAGCTGCATCCTCGGATGCGCGCCTGCCCTCCCAGCAGTGCCAGTGTTTGGAAAGTGCATGTTGTTCTGTGGCGCTGCCTGTCTTTTGGAACGTGCGACTTGCAGGTTCGCCTGTCAGATGGTTTATCCGACTGTTCCTCCGCTTGCTCCCGTAGCTCCAACTCCGCCTGCAGCTCCCGGGAGACCTGGAGGCGGTGGAGCAGATTGAGAGTGCGGCGGACTAAGCAAGAGAGGCGGCACATTGATTGATGCAGAACCATATTCAAGTATAGGTAACGTGCTAGATTACATCTTGGTTCCAGCAAGTATTGTAATTGTGCTGAGCTTGGGCTTGTGGTCGCAGCGAAAGTATGGTAGCTTCGTAGCACTTAGGTCAAGTAGGGTGGCCTTTCAACATGTTGCTGCCGTCATGATTGTGCTTGTGCTAGGCCAGCTCTTTGTGCCATATGAATATAAACATATTTCACAGCCATTGCTGATATTTGGGATCACATGGGCGTACGGATCTCTGGTTGTATGGGGCCTAATTCAGCAATGGAACGAGAGTGGCTAAAGTTGTCGGAGCTGGTGCTGAATGCGTATTAGGTCGGCATTCCTCCCGATACGCTATACAAGTATTGCTGTGTTGAGGTAAGGAGGTGGTGATTGTTCTGGTAGCCATGTTCATGTTGTAGTCTGGCATCCACTCCGAACCGGACCAGCGCTGGCAAGTTTGGCGTGGCCCGCAGCCGGGCGCCGCGTGACTACGGGCTCAACGGCATCGGCGAGCTCAACGAGCTCAACCCGCTGACGGGCGTGAGTGCCCACTTCAACAACGCCAACGAGTGGCGCAAGCGTGACACGGACGGCGACGGGACGGACGACCGGGCCCTGGACTACGACGCCAACGGCAACCTGATCGATGACGGGGCCGACTACGAATACGTCTACGACGCGTGGAACCGCCTCGCGACGGTGTACGAGCGTGGAACGACCAACGTGGTGGCCGAGTACCGCTACAACGGGCTGGATTTGTCCTTGGTGGGGCGCATCGCCGGGGGCGACGGCCGGGTGGTGTCCAATGGGGCGACGAGGACCTGATCTACGACGATCGCTGGCGGCTCATCAGCCGGCACGACGGCACGTCGGCCTACCTCGAGGAGACCCTGGACCACACGGGCGGGGGGCACGCCGGTGGCCCAAGCTGATGCAAGCCCAGCGGCCGCCCGCTCGGCCACGCCCGCGGGCAGGACGGTGTTGCCCGCGGGCGGAATGGCGTTACCCGCGGCCAAGACGGCGTTGCCCACGGGCAGGACGGCGTCGCCCGCGGGCAGGAAGGAGTTGCCCGCGGGCAGGATGGCGTTGCCCGCGGGCAGGACGGCGTTGCCCGCGGGCAGGATGGAGTTGCCCGCGGGCAGGACGGACCCCGACCACCCCTCAGAGCGCCAGAACGCGGGTGCATCAGGGATTGCATTGAGAGCAAAACGGGTTCACACGTACACGGCCCGGCGGCTCCGGCCCGGGTGGTGGGGATCGGCCGTGTGTTTGGGTGGTGAAAGGGATTGGGGATCGGGGATCGGGCATGAGCCTGAGGGTGCCCGGCTCGCTGGAGCCCGCCGGCCCATCCACCCGATACAAGGCGACCCATGGCCGACCTCAACGCGATCAATGGCGCCAACCCGCTGGCCGCCCTCCAGGGCGCCAATCCGGGTGCTGGCAAGACCATCCGCGTCACGCCCATGGCCGCCAACGCCGCGTACGGCATCCCAACCGGTCCCCGGCAGGCCGACACCATCAGCTTCTCCAAGGCCGCCGAGCAGGTTCGCCAAGCCCAGGGAGCCCCGGGGGCCCAGGCCGCCCGGCCGGTCGAGGCCACCTACGGCGGCTCAGGCCTCCAGGCGACCACCCCCGCCGCCGCCCGCCAGGCCCTGGCCCAGAGCGTCTCGCCGGCGGCCCGCGAGATGGTCGCCGCCCGCGTCGAGCGGCCCATGGACTACCTCTCGGGCCAGGCCCCCGCCGGCAACGGCATGCCCTTCTACACCAACCCGGCCATGGCCAACGGCGTGGCGACGAGCACCTCGGCCGCACGCCTGGGCGGCTCGATCGACACCAGCGCCTGATCTAAGCCGGCGCCTGACCGAAGCCGGCGCCCGATCGCCTAGCCGCGCAGCCGGATCCACACGCCCGCGGCGACCGCGCCCACGAGGTTGCTCACCAGGTCCCAGCCGGTGTTGACGTAGCCGCCCACGTTGGTCTCGGGCATCGTCAGCACGGCGACGAACTCGATGACCTCGTTGAGCGCCCCCAGCCCCATGCCCATGAAGACGCACGCGGCGGCGAGGCCGAACGTGGGCTTGGGCGCATGGTCCATCTGCCTGGCCAGCCCATGCCGCAGGCACTCCCAGCTCAGCAGCGTGGCCACGGCGAAGCCAAAGGCGTGCACGGCCTGGTCGTACTTGGGCAGCCAGGGCGCGGGGCGGAAGTTGTAGAGCACGCCCGCCTCGCCCGCGGGGCCACCAATTGGAACATTGCCCCCCGCCAGGTGCAGCAGCGCCCACGCCAGCAGCCCGCCGATGACCAGCGCCGAGAAGCGCACCGCCCGATCGATCGCCACGACCGCCCCGGCCATGACGGCCATCGTGCCCGCGTAGAACAGGAACTCGGCGTTGCCGATCTGCCCCGCGTACACGGTGAACCCCACCATCGCCAGCGCGAACACCACGGCGGCGGTCAGGCGGACGCGGTCCTTGTGGAAGGGGGGATGGTTCGGGGATGCGTGGCCGGCCATGCCAGAAGTATCGGCGCGCCGAAGGGTGCGGGCTTGCTATCGGCCCGGCCCACCAAGCGCCAGCGATCGTCATGGATCAGGTCTTCATCGCCCCACTGAACACCACCCGGCCGTCGCCCCCGGCGATGCGCCCCACCAAGGACTACTCCAACCCGTTGGAGCTGTACTCGGCCACCACGTTGGTCGTGCCACGCTCGTACACCGTCGCCAGCCGGTTCCACGCGTCGTAGACGTACTCGTAGTCGGCCCCGTCGTCGATCAGGTTGCCGTTGGCGTCGTAGTCCAGGGCCCGGTCGTCCGCCCCGTCGCCGTCCGTGTCACGCTTGCGCCACTCGTTTGCGTTGTTGAAGTGGGCGCTGACGCCCGTCAGCGGGTTGAGCTCGTTGAGCTCGCCCGCGCCGTTGTAGCCGCCGTCGCCGTCCAGGTCGACGATCCGCGTCGCCCAGTTGCCGGTCAGGCCAAGCGTCCAGAGGCGGTCCTCGCGGACCTTGCCGATCGAAGCACCGGTCCAGTTGCCCACGAGGCGGGCATGTCTCAGACTGGTTCATACATTGGCGTGTTGGCCGCACGAAGCGAGCGGGATAGCGCCATTCTGTCGCCGAGGAGGGCGACAGCCGCCGATGTCCGCCTAGTAAATGGAGCGCGCCGAGTGAATAGACGGTGCCGGGCCTCACGAGACCACACGTAGCCCGCCTTGCTGCTCGGTACGACATGGCCTCAGCAACCCCATTGAAGTCTCCCTGCCTCTCAATGGATGTTTTGACCGCACTCGGGGCAAATCCAGCTTTCAAGGCCATGCTGTGGATAACCGCAATGGCGACATACATAATAATCTAGTTTATCTGCATTTATTTGCCGCGGCAGCCAGGCCACAGCCATATATATATAAACTGGAATCAGACATAAGACTGCGAGCCATAAGCCGATAGGTAGAATTAGTACCAGGATAATTGCTGCCAATAGTACAACAGTATACAAGACAAGACACAGGTCAGTCCTTCGCCTTGCCAGGCAAGCGCCTACTGCAATACCAATACCCAAAGAAGGCGGCCCTGCTATCGCTATCGCCACTGGCAACAGGGGCAGCGGAACCTCGAAAGCAGCGCACAGCAATCCACTTGCACAAACCATTGCGGCGACTGGCCAACTGATGATCCGACCTGTTTCAGCTGCCGATTGGGACACCGACGCTCACTCTCCAGCGATAGCACAGTGCGTTAGTTGATAGATCCAACAGACTCTCGCACAATTAACTAGTTTTATCCATGGGGTTCGGCCAGGAAAGCGCCTCATGCCTTCTGCGTAGCAATCCCAATGAGCCTTGTCAGGATCAACGCCTTTGTCATACATGCAACGCAGGCATGCTCGTACGAAATTAGACCACGGGTCGTACCCCATACACAGGCAAAAGCATCGAGCATTTGCGCCCTTGTAGGTTTCACAATCTTCGTAGCCAAAGCAACCCATACCGGCATCCGGCGGGACCAAGAAACACTCGCTTAGCGGCGGATTGGGATCAATCAACCTATTGCAGCCTGCTACACACAACTGAAGATGGTGCAGCTCTTTGAACTTTTTTCCGCAACATGCGCGGCACTCGATAGCTGAGATGCTCCTGCGACAATCGGCCGGATCAGGCATTGGGCCGCTACCCTCACCAGGATCAACAGGCGTAGGTAGAACTGGACCCGCGCATCCAAAATCTGTCGTACACCCGCCCGGCCCAGGTGTGATCTCACTCGCCAGTCCCATCGAATCCCGCATCTGGATCGGCGACGACAGGGCATACTCATACAAGTTCGGTCCATCGACATACCCCGCCGGATCACGTTGCACCCACCGACCCAGGTCGGTCTTCAGCACCCGATACCGCACGTGGTTGACGGTTGCGACGTAGTCATCCTGCACGTACCCCGCATACCCGATCGTCGACCCATCCCTCGACAGCACGTCCCACCCCATCGAGTCACTCGCGGTGTAGCCCGCGTCGGTCGTGTCGACGTCGCCGTCGAGGTCGATGTCCACGTACGCCCGGTACGGCAGGCTCGCGCCCGCCCAGCCGCTGATGGTCGACTCGTCGGTGCCGTCGTAGTCGCCGTCGAAGCCCGTCACGTCGGTGTCGCCGTCGACCATGCCGAAGACTCTCCCGTACGGGCTGAAGTGCGCCCGCTCACGCTGCACGCTGGCCTCGTCCATGACCACCACCGGGTCCTGCCGCCAGTTCTGGAGCACGTGCCACCGCTCGGACCCATTTTCAGGGGAACGGGTCTGGGGGCTGCCCGTGCTCAGGAAGGTCCGCCGCATACTGGGGTTATACCACAAGCCGGCCGGCGGTGCAACACCGATTTCCGGACCCTTATTGGGCTCTGCGGACGCGAGGGATCCCTGCCGCCCTCGCCGGCGCCCGGAGGCAAGAACCGCCCTGGCGCCCCCCAGAAGAGTTCCGGACACGCTCGGAACTCCTTCGGAAGCTGCCATGACTGCTCCTAAAGCGGCCAAAGGCTCCCTCGGCGGGCTCCGATATCCTCACCGGTGCCCACCGATACGCCCTCCGATGACGGCCCGCCGCTGGCCCCCAAGCCCACCCCCACCGTCGCCTACCCGCTGCCGTGCGTGGGCTGCGGCTACGAGCTCATGGGCCTGCCCGAAGATGGGCCCTGCCCCGAGTGCGGCGTGGCCATCGGGCGGTCCATCACCGGCGACCAGCTCTTTGCCTCCAGCCCGGGCCACAAGCGGGCCCTGGCCCGGGCCGCGCGGCGCGCGGTCTTCGGGGCGGTCGCCGGGTGGGTGGCCATCGGCGCCCTGGCCCCGGCCATCCTGCTCGTGGGCTCGCCCGCCCGGCTGGGCTGGGTGGCCCTGCCGCCGCTGTGCGTGGCCATCGCGCTCACCGGTCTGGGTTGGATCGGCCTGACCCGCGAGGATCCCGACGGCGTGGGCCGCCAACGCTCGCGCGGCGACCTGGGCCGCGTGCTGCTGCGGCTGTGGGCGGCCCTGGCGATGCTGCTGGCCGCCGGCGCCCTCGTGCTGGGCGCCCTGACCATGCTGGGCCCCGGGCGGCGGGCCGACGACGAGGTGCTGCTGATGACGGTGCTGCTGTGGCTGGCGTTCATCGGCCCGGCGCTGGTGCTCAGCGACGAGGGCTCGTGGACACTGTCCACGCTGGCCCGCCGGCTGCTCGAGGGCGAGCTGGCCGCGCGGGCCCGCGGCATGGCCAAGGCGTCGTACGCGTGCATTGTTTTCGGGGGCGTGGCGCTGGCGATCACGATCGTGCCGCTGGGCGGGTGGTGGTGGCTGGTGCGGGCCCCGGTGTGGCTGGCCGCGGTGGCGTCGCTGCTGGCCTGGGGGGTGATCTACCACGCCGTCGTCCGCGCGCTGGCCCGGGCGCTGCGGGCGATTGCGCCGCCCGCCGGCTGACCGAGGCGACGCGCACGCGGCATCGATGGGCGTTCACCTACGATCGCGCAAGCCATGGCAGCCATGTTCGAGATCACCGTTCGTACCACCTTCAACGCCACCCATGCCATCGTCGTCGGCGGGCAGCGTGAGCCCGTGCACGGCCACGACTGGGAGGTGCTCGCGACCATCGCCGGCCCCACGCTCGACGACGAGCACCTGCTGTGCGACTTCCACGCCGTCGAGGCAGCGCTCCGGGCCATCGTCGATCCCTGGCGGCACGCACACCTCAACGACGCGGCGGCGTTCGCCGGGCTCGAGCCCACCGCCGAACGCGTGGCCGAGGCCATCGCCTCCCGCTTGGCCGACGCGCTCGAGGGCGTGCTGCCCACTGACGCGGCGGTTTCGGCCGTGCGCGTGACCGAAGCGCCCGGATGCGTGGCGACCTACCTTCCCTAGCACCAGCCCAACGACTCGACCTTGGCTCCGGGGAGGGCCCGGCCGCCATGCACGACCAGCCCAGCCAGACCATGCCCAACCCCCCGAAGAACACGCGTGAAACCAAGCCACAGGCGCTCTCGGACGGCCCCACCATGGGCGGGGACTTCTTCAACCGCGACCTGTCGTGGCTGGCCTTCAACCAGCGCGTGCTCGAATTGGCCGAGGATGACTCCACGCCGCTGCTCGAGCGTGTGAAGTTCCTGTCGATCTTCGCGAACAATCTTGACGAATTCTTCATGAAGCGCGTCGGGCTCATCCGCCGCCAGGTCGATGCGGGCATCGAGGCTCCCTCGCCCGATGGCCTGACCCCGCGCCAGCAGCTCGACGCCGTGCGCTCGGAGGTGTTGGAACTCCAGGCCCGCCAGGCCCGGTGCTGGGACGACTCGGTCCGCCCCGCGCTAGAGGCCAGCGGTGTCACGCTGGTGCCCTACGAGCAGCTCGATACCGAAGAGCGCCACCGGCTCGACGCGTGGTTCGAGGAGCAGGTATTCCCGATCCTGACACCCCTGTCGATCGATCCGGGCCACCGCTTCCCCTTCATCAGCAACCTCAGCGAGAACCTGGGCGTGCTGCTGGCCGGCGACGGCGGGCTCCCGGGCGAGCCGGTGAGCAGCGAGCCCGGGCACGGGCGCTTCTGCCGCATAAAGATCCCCGACGGCGTGCCCAGGCTGGTGCGTTGCGACGACCCGGCGGGCCTGGGCGACGCCGCTCGCTCGCTGGCCGAAGCCGGACGTCTGCGCTTGTGCCCGCTGGACCAGATCATGCGCGCCAACCTGGCGATGCTCTTCCCCGGCGTCAGCGTGCTGGCCACCAACGCCTTCCGCGTCACCCGCTCGGCGGCCGTCGAGGTCGAGGATGAGGGCGACCTGCTCCAGAGCGTGCAAGAGGAGCTGCGCCAGCGCCGCTTCGCACGGCCCGTGCGCATGGAGATGACCGAAGAGCCCCACGAGGAACTGGCCACCTTCTTCGCGACGAGCCTTGGCCTCCAGGGCGAGGACGTCTACGTGCGCGAGGGGCCGCTGGAGTACGGCGACCTGATGGATCTGGCCGCCCTCGACCTGCCCCACCTCAAGCACAAGCCCTGGAGCCCGCTGACCCCGCCGCGGCTGACCGGCGTGGACGTGCGCAGCGGGCGGGGGGACATCTTCACGGCCATCCGCGAGCGCGACATCATCGCCCACCACCCCTACGAGAGCTTCGACGATTCGGTGCGCGCCTTCATCAGCGCCGCATCGCGCGATCCCGACGTCGTGGCCATCAAGCAAACGATCTACCGCACCAGCCGCGATTCGCCCTTCGTGCGCTCGCTCGTCCGCGCTGCTGAGCAGGGCAAGCAGGTGGCCTGCATGGTGGAGCTGCGGGCCCGCTTCGACGAGAGCCGCAACGTGAGCTACGCCCGACGGCTCGAGCACGCGGGCGTGCACGTGGCCTACGGCATCGTCGGGCTCAAGACCCACGCCAAGTGCTCGCTGGTCGTGCGTCGCGAGCGCGGCGGCCTGCGGTCCTACGCCCACGTGGGCACGGGCAACTACCACCCCCACACGGCCCAGCTCTACACCGACCTGTCGCTGCTGACGTGCGATCCGCGCATCACGGGCGAGATCGTCGAGCTGTTCAACGCCATGACCGGGTTCTCGCTCAAGGGTGACTACGAGCACCTGCTGGTGGCCCCCACCACCATGCGGCCGCGGTTCGAGGCGCTGATCGATACCGAGATCGAGCACGCCCGGGCCGGCCGCCCGGCGCGCATCTTCGCGAAGCTCAACTCGATGGAGGATCGCAAGATCACCGCCAAGCTGTACGAGGCCTCACAGGCCGGCGTGCAGATCGACCTCTGCGTCCGCGGCTTTTGCTGCCTGCGGCCGGGCGTGCCCGGGCTGAGCGAGAACATCCGCGTGGTGTCGGTGGTCGGGCGATTCCTCGAGCACTCGCGCATCTTCCACTTCGCCAGCGGCCAGGCCGATCCGCTCCAGGGCCGATGGTTCATCGGCAGCGCCGACTGGATGTATCGCAACCTGAACAACCGGCTGGAGGCCATCTGCCCGATCTACGACTCGGCCGCCCGCGCGAGGCTGCTGGAGATCATGCGGGCCAACCTCGAGGATCGCGACTACGCGTGGGACCTGCAACCGGGCGGCGACTACCAGCGGCGGGCCCGCACCGGCCTGGGCACCTTTGCACGCCTCATGCGATCGGCGCAGAAGGCCCACGCGTCCGCCCTGGCGGCCGCCGGCGAGCACGAGGCCTGACCCGGTGCGCATCGGCGAGCGAGACATCGGCAAAGAACACGCCCCGTACGTCATCGCCGAGCTGGGCGTGAACCACGACGGCTCGCCCGCGAAGCTGCTCGAACTCGTTCGGTCCGCCGCCGATGCCGGCGCCGACGCGATCAAGCTCCAGCTCTTCACCGCCGGCGATCTGCTCGCCGAGGCCGCCTCACTCGCCGAGTATCAGGCCAGCGCCGGCGAGCGAGACGCCAGACAGATGCTCGCTCGGCTCGAACTCGGTTTGGACGAAGCCGCCAGGGCCATCGATGCGGCGCACGAGCTGGGCCTGCACGCGATCGCCACGGTCTTCGACCTGCCATTGCTGCCGGCGGCCGAAGCCCTGCCACTGGACGCGTACAAGACGGCTTCGCCCGACCTGGTCCACAAGCCGCTGCTCGACGCGTTGCAACGCACCGCGAAGCCCCTGATCATCAGCACAGGGGCGGCTTCGCGCGACGAGGTCGAGCGCGTGATCGGCTGGCTCGCCGAGGGTCGGGGCCGAACGGCCCTGCTCCAGTGCGTCAGCAGCTACCCCACGCCGCCCGAGCACGCGGCCGTCGCCGCGGTTGCCGACCTCGCGTCGATGTTCGATGGGCCGGTGGGCTACAGCGACCACACCACGCTGGTCGACACGGGCGCTCTGGCCGTCTCGCTGGGCGCGCGGGTGCTCGAGAAGCACCTGACGCTCGACCGCACGCTGCCGGGTCCGGACCATGCCGCCTCGCTCGAACCCGATGCCCTGGCCGCCTACGTGCGGTGCTGCCACGACGCCTTCCATGGCCGGTGGCGGGCCGAGCCGGATGATCCCCGTTTGGGCGCGCCCACGAAGTTCCTGCTGCCGATCGAGGCCGACGTGCGGCAGGTGGCCCGGCGCAGCATCGTCGCCGCGCGAGACCTGCCGGCGGGCCACACGCTGGAGATGCAGGACCTGGCATTTAAGCGTCCGGCCGGCGGGCTGGAACCCTGGCAAACAAACGTGCTACTTGGTCGACGCCTCGAGTTCGACGTCCGCCGAGACCGGGTCATCCTGTCCGACGACGTACTGGATTGACGCGGCGACCGCCAGGCCCATGCACGCGAACCACATCGCCAGGATGTGGGTGTTCATGTGCATCACCTCGAACATGCACGCGGTGAACAGGCCAAGCAAGGCCCATGGTGCGCCGGCGGCGTAAGGATGCTCGTAGAGCCTGGCCGTCCACGCGATGCGAGCCATGATCAGAAGAACCCCCACGTACAGCGTGAGTCCGACCAATCCGGTGTTCGCCAGCGGCTGGAGCAGCGTGTTGTGCGGGTGCGGGCCGGTGTGTGTGCGGTCCGCCGGATCGATGCCGCGCTTCTCGAGGTTGGCCAGCACCCAGGGCTGATACCCGCCTTCGCCGGTGCCCCCGATCGGATGGTCCGCGAAGGCCTGCACCGCCCACCACATCAGCAAGAGCCGGGTGCCCGTGTACGACGAGAAGTCCTTCTCTTCGAAGACCTGGCGGAGTTCCTCTTGTGCCTCGAGCGCACGTGGCGCCGCTACCTTCCACCCCACCGTTCCGCCGGCCGCAAGCAGCACGACGCCGACAACGCCCGCGAGCAGCGCACGCCGAACCGTCCACCGCACTCTCCACACGCCCACGATGCACGCGAGCATCACGAGCACGGCCGCCGCAATCCACGCCGCCCTGGTCCCCGTCGCGACGATGGCGGCAAGGGTGATGATGGCGCCCGCGCCGCCCAGCGCCGCCCAACCGCGCGTGCCCTTGAGCAAGGCCGACAGGTGGAAGCCAAGCACCGCGCACAGGTTCGTGCCGCCCGCCACCGGCTCGTTCCATCCCGAGTTGCGGTTGGGCATGCGATCCCACTGGGGCAACCACTCCATGCCCGCCCGGCTGAGGGCATGGCTAACCTGCCCAAGGTTGTAGTAGAACGATCCCACGATCAGCCCGACCACCAGCGTGCCCAGCATGGGTGCGAGCGGCAGCAGGAAGGGGATGTTCCAGATGAACCGGATCTTGTCGATCCGGTCGACGCCCGCCTCGACATCGGGCGACCAGAAGAGCGTGATGGATCGCCACGCGGTCCAGACCACGATGGCCAGGAACAGCGGGTGGGCCAGGCCCATCACCAACGCCCGCCACACCCAAGGCAGGCGGGCCAGCGTCGCCAACCACAGCAATGCCCCGCCGACCTCGAGGTATGTGGTCCGGCCGCTCAGACAGACCATCCAGCCAAAGGCCCCGACCAGGTGGATCCACCACAACCACCTGGGGCCTTCCTGCGCCCGCGCCAGAGCCTGGCGTGCGAATTCGCGCGAGAAGAAGCCCAGCACCAGACGCTCACTGAACTGTCGGGCATTTTGTTTGGTTCGCATACGGATCTTCTCGCTCTAGGGCCCCTGGGGGGCCTGTGGCGACGGCCAGATTACGGAATGCAACGAACCCGACCGATCTTCGTACAATAGACCAAGTGGGAGATTCCACGCCCGCTGTCGATCTCGTCGTCTCAGGAGGCACGCCCATGCAAGCCGTCCATCGCGTCGTCCGCAAGGCCTCGCTCAGGCTGTTCATCCGCCTGGTGCTCCAGAAGCTGGCGGTCACGACGTTCGCTGCCATGCTTCTGGTGCTCGCCGCGAAGCTGGGCTTCTGGATGGCCGGCATCGGGTTGGACGTGCTCGCGACCATCGCCAGCGCCGCCGGCGCCGCCGTCGCGGCAGCCCTCATCTGGGCCCTGATCTCACGCCCGCGCGGCGTCGAGGTCGCCCGCGCCGTCGACGAAGCCGCCGGATTGCGCGAGAGCCTCAGCACAGCGTGGATCTACGAGAAAGAGAACGACCCCTGGTCGGCCGCGGTGCGGACCGACGCCGATCGCCGAGCGACCGCTGTGGACGTCCGAGCCGCCCTCCCGGTGACGCTCGGGCAGTTCTGGAAGGCTCCGCCGATCGCCGCCGCAGCGGTTGCCATCATCTGGATCGTCCTGCCGGCAACGAGCCCGGACATCTTCGGCTGGATCGAGCGCGCCGAGGAACAAGCGCAGGCCGAGCAGGAGATGGAAGAGGCGCAGGTCGCCGTCCGCACGGCCGAAGATCTGGTCCAGAAGGTCGCCGAGAAGACCGGCCAACAGTTCGAGCAATTCCAGCCCGAGCAGAACCCCGAGTTGGAAACGCCCCAGGCGATGCGCATGGCGGCGCTCGACAAGCTCACCCAAGCCGAGAAGGCCCTGCGTGAGGAGGTCGAGCGTGGCGATGCCGCGATGCAACTCGATGCCATGCGCCGCGAGATGAGCCGCATGAAGCAGCCCGGCCCAGGACCGGCCGAGAACCTCGCGCGTGAGCTGGCCAAGGGCGACTTTGCCGCCGCGAAGCAGGAACTGGACGAGCTTGCCCAGAAGCTCGAGAGTGGCGACCTGGACGAAGCGACCAAGCAGCAGTTCGCCGAGCAGCTCAAGAACATGCAGGCCCAGCTCGAGAAGATCGCCCAGGAGCGTTCCTCGCTCGAGCAGGCGCTCCAGCAGGCGGGCATGAGCCAGCAGCAGGCGGAACAGCTCGCCCAGCAACTGGCCCAGAACGCCAACAACCCCCAGGCCATGCAGCAGGCGATGCAGCAAGCCATGCAGCAGATGCAGAATCTCTCGCCACAACAGCAGCAGCAGCTCATGCAGCAGGCCCAGCAGATGGCTCAAGCCTGCCAGGCTTGCAACAACATGGGTCAGCAGATGGGCCAGATGGCTCAGGCCGCGGCGGGACAGAACCCAGGCGGCGGGCAGGCCAGCATGCAAGGAATGCAGGGCATGCTGAGCCAGATGGAGATGATGCAGATGGAGCAGCAGGCCGCCCAGGCCATGCTCGCCCAGACGCAACAGCAGATGGCCCAGCTCAGCGGCCAGGGCTTGAGCTCACTCCAGCCGGGCAACCAGTCTGGCAACAGCCCCAATGCCGGCGTGGGCACCAGCTTGGCCAACGGCGAAGAGACCGCGCCC
Organism: Phycisphaerales bacterium; assembly: GCA_040219675.1. Lineage (GTDB taxonomy): Bacteria > Planctomycetota > Phycisphaerae > Phycisphaerales > UBA1924 > JAHCJI01. The sequence goes on from JAVJRZ010000010.1 coordinate 26,177, forward strand.
GTCGAGGTCGACCGCCAGGCCCAGCGCACGCCCACGCGGCTCGGTCAGGGCCCCATCGTCGCCGAGCGGCTGGTCTACGGCGAGCTCGTTCGCGGCGAGTCGGTCGCCCAGTTCTCCAGCGCCGTGCAGGCTGCCAGCACCGGTGTCGCCGAGGCGATCGAGGACAACGTCGTGCCGATCGAGTGGCAGGAGTCGCTCCAGGCGTACTTCGGCCGCTTGCAGAAGCGGGCCGAGGTTGTGCAGGGCACGGCGCCGCAGCCGGCCGCGACCGAGGAATCACCCGACGGCTCCAACTAGGGCCTTGCGGTAGACTCAAGACAAAGCCCCGGGTTGGTCGACCCGGGGCTGCTTTGTCTCATGGGCAATGCGCACCGTCAGTTGACGCTGAGGTTCTCGAAGAACTTCCGCCGGTCGGCCTCGGCCTGCTCGAGCGACGCACGCAATTCTTGGGCCTGGGCGCGCAGCTCGTTCATGCGATCCTCCTGCCGGGTGAGGGTGTCGAGGTATCGGCGGTAGAGTTCGGTCGTCTTGTCGATGGCTTGCATGTTCTGGCGGATGCGGGCCTGGTCGCTCTCGATGCTGGCCACCTGCTGGAGGGTCGCATCCAGACGGCCACGAAGATCAGTGATCTGGCGGTTCATGCTGGCGCCCTGGCGCAGGGCCGCGATGACGTCGTCGCTGGCCTCACCACCGCGGGTGACCTGCTGGATGAGGTTGGTCACGTCGGCGTCGATGAGCCCATAGCGCGAGCTTTCCGTCCGACGCTCGGCAACCTTGAGTTCGAGCGTCTTGCCCGCGTCGACGGTGCGCTCGAAGCGGACCTTGCCATCGTCGCTCTTCTTGCCGTTGGTCGGTTGCACGAGTTCCCAGCCCGGCATGGGCTGGTGCTCGATGACCACCGTCCGCTGCTTGCCGGCCTCGTTGCGCAGGGTGTAGGTGTTCGTCATGGTGCGCACGAAGTTGCTCACGAGCATGCCGTTGGTGATTCGGTAGGTCGCCCGCGAGCTGCTGGAGCTCTGCGCCTGCTGGGCCTTGAGCTCCATGTCCACGGCGTAGGCCAGCATCCGCTCGGCCTGCTGGGGCACGAAGCCGACCATGGCGTCACCCGCGTAGGCCCCGTCGTACACCGCCACCGGCCCGCTGATCATCGGCGCGCTCGTGGTGTTGGTGAGCTCCACGCCGAGCATCGGCTGGCCACCATCGCTGGGCGTGTAGATGCTGATCTTGCGCGCCTTGACCTTCTCGGTCAGCACCGGGATCATCGCGCTCTGCTGGCGATCGAGGCTGATCGGATCCTCGATCCGCAGCACGATCGACTCGCCCACCTGCACGGCGGCGGCCATGCTCGCGGCGGATTCGAAGAAGCTTGACTCGGCATCAGCAAGAGAGGCAAAGGCCCGACCTCCGCGGCTGGCGGTTTCGGAAGCCGGCGCCTGGCGCGCGCGCATGGCGCCTTGCACGTCCATTTGCGGTACATCCCCCCGGTCCTGGAAGGGCGACTGCCCCCCGCCGGTGTACATTTTGGGCCGCGCCAGCATGCCTCCCGGCACCGGCACATCCGGCCGCTGCACGAACAGCGGCGTCTGGAGATCCATCGTGAAGCCCACCGGCTGGCTGGCCACCAGCGACAGGTCGATCTCGTTCCAGTCCTCCTCGGTCGTGTTCTCGACGATCGCCCAGGCCTGGAGGATCGGCTCGTTGCGCTCGTTCAGCACGAGGCGGTAGGCCGGCTTCCACACCGGCATCTCGTGCACGTAGCTGATGAGCAACTGCCGCTCGCCATTGCCCGTGCTGGCGACCTCCACCGTGCGGATGTTCTCGTCGCGCTCCTGCGCCAGGATGTCCAGCGCCCGCTCGATGTCCTCCTTGAGCTGGGCATCAAGGAACTCCAGGGCGATGATGTTGTCCAGGTCCACCCGCTTGATGCCCGCGCCCGTGAAGATCGTCACGGCGTGCGTGGCGATGGCCGTGTCGCCCTCGGCCCGCTGCACGGGCTCGACGCTGGTGATCGTCCCCGTCGCCGTGCTGTCGGCCGTCTGCACCTGCACCTTCGCCCCGCGCAGCCGGCCCAGCAGCTCGGCCATCGACGGGTTGTCGGCCAGATTCACCCCGAAGCTGGCCAGCCGACGCTCGATGGGCTCGCGGGAGCCATAGCTGATGGCCCCCACCCGGCCGCCGCCGCCATCGAGCACCACCAGGCTCTTGAGCAGGTCGTTGAGCTGGTCCTGGTCAACCCTCAGATAGACGTTGGCATCGCCACGGATCGAGCCGACACGCTCGAAGCTGCCCACCCCCGAGCGGTACAGCGTGATGGCGGTGATGGGCAGGTCCTGGGCCTCGTCCTGATAGGCCATGGCTGGCGCAGCGACTCCGGCGGCGAGTGCGAGGGTGAAGCACGTGCGGGCTCGGGCTGGCATGGGAAGGTTCCTCCTGTGGGTATCGCTACGGGCATGTACGGACGCCGCCCCACATGGATCGACCCGCCCGGGGGTTCCCGTCCAGCGAAACCGGGCTTGTGACACGCCCGTGACCCATACCATGACCGAATGCCTCCGATCAGCCTTCCGCAGCTTTCCAGCGCCCAGGGCGCCCTCCCAGCACGCATCCTGGCGGACTTGCAGAGCGCCATCGAGGGCGAGGTCCGCGACGAATACCACGATCGGATGCTGTACGCTACCGACGCGTCCAGCTACCAGATCCAGCCGCTGGGCGTGGTCATCCCCGCAAACGCGGGCGACGTCGTCAAGGCCGCTCGCCTGGCCCACGACCACGACCTGCCCATGCTGCCCCGCGGCGGGGGCACCAGCCTGGCCGGCCAGTGCGTCAATCGCGCCCTTGTGATCGATACCAGCGCCCGCATGACCGCCATCCGCTCGATCGACGCAGAGGCCAAACGCTGCACCGTCGAGCCGGGCATCACCATCGACGACCTCAACGCCGCCATTGCGGGCACCGGCCTCTTCTTTGCCCCCGATCCGTCCACCGCCCGCCAGGCCAACATCGGCGGCAGCATCGGCAACAACGCCGCCGGCGCGCGGTCGGTCTTGTACGGCCGCACGGCAGAGAACGTCGAGGCCATCGAGGCGTGCCTGACCGACGGCACGGTGACGCGCTTCGAGCCCGGCGCGAAGGACCCCGCCGCCCGGCAGGTTGCCGCCCGGGTGATCGAGATCGTCAAGCAGCACCGAACGCTCATCCGCGAGCGTTTCCCCAAGACCCTCCGCCGCAACGCGGGCTACGCGATGGACATGGTGCTCGACGACATCGAGCGGGCCGAGCGCGACGGCAAGGATCCGCTCGACGTCGTGAACCTCGCCAAGCTGCTCTGCGGCAGCGAGGGCACGCTGGCCATCACGCTGAGCGCCGATCTCGTTCTGCACCCGCTACCCAGGGCCAAGGGCCTCCTGCTTCTGGGCTTCAACGACCTGGACGCCGCCATCGCCGCCGTCCAGCCCTTGCTGGAAACCAAGCCGGCCGCCATCGAGCTCGTCGACGACGTCATCATCGACCTTGCGCTGGCGAATCGCACCCACCAGGCGTCGGCGAAGGCCATGCCGATGCCAAAGGAAGGCACGTTGCGTGCGGTGCTCTACGTTGAGTACTTCGCGCAATCCGACGACGAGCTCGCTGCGCACCTGGATCACGGCCAGCGCGTCGCCAGCACATGCGACCCCACGGCTGGCGTCCAGCCCATCGACGACCAGAAGGCCATGGCCGCCGCGTGGGGCCTGCGCAAGGCCGGCGAGCCGCTGCTGCACGGCGTGGTCAGCGATCGCAAGCCCGTGACCTTCGTCGAAGACAACGCCGTCCCCGTCGAGCGGCTGAGCGAGTTCGTCCGACGCTTCCGCGAGATCGTGCAGAGCCACGGGACCGGCGCGGCGTTCTACGCCCATGCCTCGGTGGGCGTGCTGCACGTCCGGCCGATGCTCAACCCGCGCGACCCGCAAGACGAGCGAAGGCTGCACGAGATCGCCATCGCGATCGCCGACCTGGCCAAGGAACTGGGCGGGGTGATGAGCGGCGAGCACGGCGATGGGCGCGTGCGTGGGCCTTTGCTCGAGCGCTTCTATGGACCAGAGCTCATGCGTGCGTTCGCAGAGGTCAAGGCCGCCTTCGACCCCAAGGGCCTGCTCAACCCCGGCAACATCGTCGGCGCAGCCAGCCACATCGAGAGCATTACCCAGAACACCCGCATCAGCCCGGATGGCCAGAAGGTCGATGTCCCGTCGGTGGCGACCTACTTCGACTACGAAGATCAGCACGGCTTCCGCGGCGCCGTCGAGATGTGCAACGGCGCGGGCGTGTGCCGAAAGAAGTCCGGCGGCGTCATGTGCCCCAGCTACATGGCCACGCTCGACGAGCGCCACTCCACCCGCGGCCGGGGCAACGCCCTGCGCCTGGCCACAACGGGCCAGCTCGAGTCGGGCGAGAACGACCCCTGGAACGACCCCGGTACAATCGAGACGCTCAACCTCTGCCTGAGCTGCAAGGCCTGCAAGAGCGAGTGCCCGAGCAACGTCGACATCGCAAGGCTCAAGGCCGAGTACACCGCCCAGCGGTTTTCGAGCAAGGGCCGCCCCACGCTCCAAGCCGCCGTCTTCGGCCACGTCCGCACGCTCAACAAGCTCGGCTCGCTCACGCCCGGTCTGGCCAACGCCGTGAACTCGACCAAGCCCGCGCGCTGGGCCGCAAGCAAGCTGCTCAGCATCGACCCCCGCCGCAGCCTGCCGCCCTTTGCCACTTCACTGTCGCGACAGTGGAAGCGGGCCCGCCTGGGCCAGCACGACGGCCGCCCGAGGGTCCTCCTCTTCGGCGACTGCTTCACCATGTACAACGAGCCGCGCATCGGCCTGGCCGCGGGTCTCGTGCTCGAGGCCTTCGGCTATCAGCCCGTGCTCATCGACGCCGGCTGCTGCGGTCGTGCGATGATCTCCACCGGCCTGCTCGACGACGCCGCCCGCACGATCACGAACACCTACTCGAAGCTGATGGCCGCCGACGCCAAGGCGCCGGTCATAGTCCTCGAGCCAAGCTGCCTGTCGGCCATTGTCGACGACTGGGTGCAACTCAAGAGCGACGTGCCGCTGACCGACCGCAAGGCCCTGGCCGCCCGCACCCACGGGTTGGAGAGCTTCCTCGACCAACACTGGGACGACCATCCGAAGCGACCCCAGCCCACGCACAAGCCCGACATCTACCTCCACGGCCATTGCCACGAGAAGGCCCTGCGCGGCATCGGCAGCGCCACCAAGCTCCTCGAGCGCTTTGCACACGTCCACACCGCCGACGTCACATGCTGCGGCATGGCCGGCTCCTTCGGCTTCACCAAGGACCGCTACGACCTCTCGATCAAGATCGGCCAGCTCGGCGCCCTGCCGCACGCCCAGGACGCCGAGTCAGAAGGCCGGCTCGTGCTCGCGGCAGGCACGAGTTGCCGCCACCAAATGCAAGACGGCGCACAGGTGAAGGCATTGCACCCGGCGGAGTTCCTGAATCAGGCAATCGCGGACCGTTAGTCCGCCGGCGGACGCAGCAATCGCTCGATGCTGCCGTCCTCGCGCTTGACCAGTACCTCGCTGGCCTCGGTCAGGAACAGGCCGTGGTCGATGACGCCTGGCGTGTTGTTGAGCGAAGCGAACAGCCGCTCGAAGTTGTGGCCGTCGTCGTGGAGTTGCACGTCGAGGATGAGGTTGCCATTGTCGGTCACGTAGAGCGTGCCGTCCATGCTGCGGCGGAGCACGCCCGAGAGCCCGAGGCTGCGCAGGTTCGAGCGGATCGACGCCAAGCCGAAGGCCATCACGGCCACCGCGAGCGGCGTGCGCTCACCCAGACGATCGACCAGCTTCTCTTCCTCGACCAGGTACACCCGGCGATCGGCCGCGGTAGCGACGAGCCGCTCACGCGTCATCGCGCCGCCCGCACCCTTGAGCATCCGAAGCTGCGGGTCCACCTCGTCGGCCCCATCGAAGATGTAATCGACGTGCTCGATGGTGGCGAACTCGCGGACCTTGATGCCCAGCTCCTGGGCGTAGGTGCTGCTGGCCTCGCTCGTTGAAACACAGGTGATCTCGAGCTGCTCGGCGATGATGCGGCCGGCCAGGGCGGCGATGGCCCGACGCGCGGTGCGCCCCGTGCCGAGGCCGACGATCATGCCCGGCTGGATGTCGGCCACCGCGGCCCGGGCGAGCGCGTCGCCCGTGGCCTCCGCCGCCGCCAGGCGCGCGGCCTCGGCGGTTGTCGGGGCGGAGGCTCGCTGGGGATCGGTCGGGTTAGCCAAAACGCACCCCCTGGGCCAGGCGGAGCGCCGCCCCGTAGTTGATCGTGCAGGTCTGCCGACGCATGTAGGCCTTCCAGCTATCGCTGCCCGCCTCGCGTCCGCCGCCGGTGTCCTTCTCGCCGCCGAAAGCCCCGCCGATCTCGGCGCCGCTGGTGCCGATATTGACGTTCGCGATGCCGCAGTCGCTGCCTGCGGGCGAGAGGAAGCGTTCGCTGGCGCGCACATCGCTGGTCATGATGGCGCTACTCAGGCCGTGGGCGGTCGAGTTGTGCAAAGCGATGGCCTCGTCGAGGTCGCGGTACGTGAAGACGTACAGGATCGGGGCAAAAGTCTCGCGCTGGGCGATAGCCAGCTTGTTGGACAACGGCGCCCGGATGATGGTGGGCCGCACGAAGCAGCCCCCCAGGGAAACGTTGGCCCGACTTCCACCGGTGAGCACCGTGCCACCCTCGGCCTTGGCCTCCTCGACGGCCGCGTCGAAGGCGGCGCCCGCGTGCTCGGTGATCAAGGGGCCAACCAGCGTGGCGTCGTCCATCGGGTCACCGATATGGGCACGCTCATACGCCGGAACGAGCTTGCCCAGGAGTTCCTCGACGATCGACTCGTGGGCGATGAGCCGGCGCGTCGTCGTGCAGCGCTGCCCGGCCGTGCCCACGGTGGCGAAGAGCAAGGCCTGGGCGGCCAGTTCCAGGTCGGCGTCGGGCTCGACAATGACGGCGTTGTTGCCGCCGAGTTCGAGCAGGCACTTGCCTAAGCGCGCGGCGACCACTTGCCCAACCTTCCGGCCCATCTCGGTGCTGCCCGTGGCGCTGATAAGCGGCAGGCGGGCGTCGGCGGTCATGGGCTTGGCGACCGCTTCGTCGGTGCCGATGACCAGATTGAACACGCCCTCGTGGCCCATCTCGCTGGCCACCGCGTCGGCGATGGCATTGGTGGCCATCGCGGTCAGCGGCGCCATCAGGCTGGGCTTCCAGATGACCGTGTCGCCGCACACCGCCGCGATCATGGCGTTCCAGCCCCACACGGCGTTGGGGAAGTTAAAGGCCGTAATCACGCCGATGGGCCCCAGCGGCTGCCACTGCTCGAACAGCCGGTGGTCGGCTCGCTCGCTGGGCATGGTGCGGCCGCCGAGCATCCGCGACAGCCCCGTGGCATAGTCGGCGATATCGATGGTCTCCTGGACCTCGCCCAGGCCCTCGCTCCTGATCTTGCCGACCTCCATCGAGACCAAAGCGCCCAGGGCGTCCTTGTGCTGACGCAGGGCGTGGCCGATGCGGCGGACGACCTCGCCCCGCTCGGGCGCGGGCACCAGCCTCCACTCCAGGAATGCCGCACGCGCCCGCTCCACCGCTTCTTCGAGCTGCGAGGGCGCATCGAGGCTAACGCCGCCCAGAGGCAGGCCCGTGGCGGGGTTGAGGCTCACGACTTGCGATGCATCCCCGGGGTCGCACCGCTCGGCGGGAATGAAGCGCGGATCGCTCGCCAGCGGCAAGCTCTGGAGCGGGTTGGCGGCTGTCGACTGAGACATCCGGGCACTGTAGGCAAACCCGCCCCAGGGCTGGTCGCACGGCTACTCGCAGCCCGCGTCGAAGGCGGTTTGGAAGGCCAGGAAGTCGAAGATCGTGAACTCCCCGTCGCCATCAAAGTCCGCCGCCGGTTCGCCTGCGTCGAAGGCCGTCTGGAACGCCAGGAAGTCGAAGATGGTCAGCGCACCGTCGCCGTCGAAGTCGACCGGGCAGGGCGCATCCAGGAACGTGAAGCGCACCTCGGTGGTCGGCAGATCGCTCGACCCGCTGGCCCCGTCAATGGCCAACTCGAACTCGGCCAGCGTCTCGAACGTGTACTCGCCCGGCTCGAGCGTCACGAGCCAGATCCACGACGAGAGCCCCGGCGCTGGCTCGCCGCTGAATACCTCGCCGTCCGGGCCAACCAGGCGCCCGGGCTCGCTCACCAGCAAGACCGCCGAGTCGAACGCAGCCGGCCGGATGCTCGCACTGACACGAGATCGGCGATCGATCTCGAAGACCAGCCGGTGGCTCCACGACCCTTGGGCAACCCTCGCTCGTGCGGCCGACCCCGAAGGCCAGGGCTCCAGGTCCAGGCGAGCTTGGGCCCCCAAGGTGATGGCATTCGAGCCGGGAGCCCACCCATCGGCTATCACGTCGCTTTGAGCCCCGGGATTGCGAAACGGTACGCGCTGGATTTCGGCCAGGGCCTCGGCCAGCGGGCCGCGCACGTCGGTGTCGAAGGCCGAATCGCTCTTTTCGAGCGGCGTGCGCGGCACGTCGATCCGCACCGAAGCGGACGTGCTCGCCTCGAACTCAACCACGCGCGGAAAAACCTGGGCGCTGGCCGCCGTCGCCACCCAGCACCCGCCAAGCACAACCGTGCAACGACGCATCGCAGACCTCCCCGGGGCTTGCTCCCCAAGGCGTTACAGCGTCGCCCTCAGGTCGGTTGCAACTGGCCGTTCAGCCCCCGCCCACCAGCGTCACAATCTCGACGGTGTCGCCGTCTTCGAGGACGTGCCGCTCGTGGGTGGCTCTCGGGGCCAGCTCGCGGTTGACCTCCACCGCGCATGCCGAGCGGGACAGGCCGAGCTGCTCAATCAGCCCGGCGATCGTGGTGCCACGGGGCGCTTCACGGCGCTCGCCGTTGACCTCCAGCCGGACGCAGTCGGTCGCCTGAGCCATGGGCCATGGTACCCCAGCGGTTACGGCCCGGGCCAACCGGGCGTACCGTCTACGTATGACCCCTGACACCCGTCTTCGCAGCCGTCCCAGCGTGCGTTCCCGGGCCGCCGCCATCGCAGCGTGGCTCTTGGGGGCAACGGCCCTCACGATGCTGGCGGGCTGCTCGCAGGACTACAGCCAGGAGAGCCCCGAGGCCCTGGTCGAATCCGCTCGCCAGATGGTCCTGGACGGCAACGCCCGCCGCCTGGGCGAGTTGGTGTGGGCCGAGGGTGAGGGCCAGCAGCTCGTCATCGATCGGCTCGGCCGCACGATGGGCGTGCTCCAGCGGCTGGGCACGGCGGTCAACGATGCGTTCCCCGCCGAGGTCGAGCGCATCCGCCAGCGGGCCGACGAGGCCGCCGAGAGCGGTGAAATCAACAGCATCATCGGCCGGGCGCTCACGGCCCAGGGCGGCGTGGCCCGCGGCGCGCCCGACGCCATGCGCGACGAGCAGCGCATGCGCCAGGGCCTGGACTCGGTCGTCCGCGAGCTGCTGGCCGACCCCTACGGCTGGCTCGAGCGCCACGGCGACAAGCTCCAGCCCATGTACATCACCGACGACCTGGTGGCGCTGAGCTGGCAGGGCAAGCCCGTCGTCGGCCTGAGCCTGACCGAGCAGGACGGCAAGTGGTACCTCAAGCTCCCCCTCGACCAGCCGCTGCTGCGCCGCTTCCTGCCCCAGAAGGACGAGGAATGGGAGATCTGGGGCGAGCTGGTCGGCAGCGTGCACAACGTCATCCTCGACCTGGCCATCGAGGTCGAGAAGGGCCAGCACAAGGACCTGGAGAGCGTGGCCGCCACCGCGGGCGAGTACGCGCTGCCCACGGCCTTCATGGTGATGATCGCCTACGGCAAAGCCCTCGAAGAACGCGAGGAAGAGCGGCGTGCGGCGCGCGAGGCCGAGCAGGCGGCGGAGTCGGGCGAGGGGTGAGGGCCGTATTGGCGATGGATGTTATGCGCTTTCGACTTCGCCATAGATGCGATCGAAGCGGCGCTTCTTGAGGTCCGTGTCGCGGATCCAGAAGCTCAGAGAGCCGGCGTCGCTCCACATCCAGTCGCTCGCTTGGTCGCTGTCGAGCAGCAGCAGCAACCGCCACGCGCGCTTGCGTCGGGCGACCTTCTTTTTGCCCGCGTCGTCGTAGCCGGTCGTCCCGGTGTACCCGAGCTCGGCCTGCGCAGCGTCTTCGCGCCCATCGGCCTGCGGAAAGCGATGGCTGCCCAGAAGCTGATGCGGTTGGTCTGAGTAGTCGGCAAGGTCTTGACCGCCTAGCGCCGCCTGGAACTCGAACTGTTCATCGTCGATGATGCCGGCGTCCCACAAGCGATTGCTCAGATCGTACTCGGTGTCCTCGCTGATCGTGAGCGAAGGCTTCATCGCGACACGGCGCTCGGGGAAGGGCCGCCACGGGCCAAACTCCAGGTTGATCGAATCGTCCAGCTCTGGGAACGGGTGCCTCGATGTCGGCGTTGTCAGGTACAGAATGCGAAAGGGCTGGGGCTGGGGGCCGAAGGCGCATCGAGCCCAACCGATGGTATCAAACCAGAAGCTCAGCAATCCCTTCCGCGGGAGGTCAGCCGATGGAATCCAACGCGGCGGCAGGTCGGCGAGGTTGAGCTGGGCGATGAAGTGCAACGGCCGCCCCTCGAACTCGGGCCAGGCCACGCCCTCTGGCAGGTCGGGCTCGCCGCCGAACTTGCTCGTACCCGTGGGCAGCCGGCGCTTCACGGGCTTGCCCGGCTTGAGCCGCACCGACCTACGCAGGCCATCGAGGATGAGCTTCTTATGGTCATCCAGCCCATACTTGGTGATAAGCGTACGGACCTCGGCCTGGGTCAGTGGTTGTTTGGGCGATCGTGGCATGCGCGATAGTAACCCCATGCAGCCGGCCGACGCAAGCGTTGCAGTATGAAGATTAACCACCCCACCACCGCCTCAGTGCGCAAACTCGCGGCGATGCGCCACATCAGCGAGAACACCCTCCGAAGCGAATATTGTCGATCGCCCGACTCCTGTTTCGTTTCCTGCACCGCCCAACCCAACCTTGGGCGGTGCAGGAATCGAAAGCAGCCGAAGGTCTCGTTGGGTCCCTTGGCATACGCTCCGTTTCGCGCTTCCGCCCGTCCCCACGAGAGTCGCGCCATGCCGGGGGTCGCCTACAGCCTGGTCGCCTGCAACCTGAAGCTGGCAAAGGGGCGGTCCTACAAGGCGCAGATCCTGCCGAAGGGTCGGGGCCTGCTGATCCAGGATGGAGCGCCGGGCGCACGGTCGGGCCTCAGGCTGTTCTTTGTCCTCGCGATCGCAATCATGCTCACGCTCTTCGGCCTCGGATGGTGGTACGCGCCGGGGTACATTTCCGCAGAGGTGATCTTTTGGCTGGTCGTGATCCTGGTGGTTTCGATCGCCTGCATCGTGACGGTCTCCCGCATGCCCGCCGAAGCTCGCAAGGTCCTGCTCGACTGCCGGCGTCGCCGGGCGGAGTTCCGCGTCGATGAGGGCGTCGTGGACGAGGCGTTCCTGCGCAAGACCCAGGAGATCGAGATCGTCTGCACCAACGACCTGTTCAGGATCGAGCCGGTGGACGTCGGCCTGGGCATGTACGCGGTGGTCATCGACCTCAACGGTTACCCCTTCGCCGTCGCGACCTCGCGGTCGGCGGAAGAGATGATCCAGTACGCCGACATCTTACGAGAGAAGTTGCACGATTCGATGACCGGGTAGTCCTTGCCTGTTTCGTTTCCTGCACCGCCCAAGGCTGGGTTTGGCGGTGCAGGAATCGAAAGGAGCGGCACGCATGCGGTCGTCACATACCCGGACGGTCGACCTCGCCGCGGCTGATCCCAAACCACAACAGGTGGTGCGGGGGTGTCGCGAACACGCAGAACAGGATGAACGCCACCGCCAGAGCGGGCGCCCAGCCGAGATCGCGGAAGGGCACCGCCAGCGCCAGGACGATCGCGATCGACGGCAACAGCAGCGGCAGCGATTGACGATGCGCCCGCACCACGGCGCGCACCGGCCCGTTGCCGGCCCCGCCCACACGCAAGCAGTGCAGCATCGCGTGCACGCACAGGAAGTACACGCCGATGGCAAGCACCGGCGCCAGCACGGCCGACGCGAGCACAGCGACCGCGGGCACGGCCACCGACTCGATCGCGTGCCCGGGCGACCCGCGCCGCCACAGGTACACCGAGCCCAAGGCGACCACGCCGAGCCCCGCGAACACGAGCGTGCCGCCAACACCGGACAGCCACGCCGCCGGCAGCGACGCGTCCACGCCCAGCAGGGCCGCCATCTCCACGAAGGGCGCCCAACTGGCGACGGGCTGGAAAAAGAACGGCGCCGCGATGACCACCGCGCCGTGGGCGTAGGCAAGCAGGCGACGCAACCACGCCGACGTCACGCCTCGGAGAGTCGCCCCGCGAGTGTGCACGCTGTCGGAACGGCCGAAGTGGGCCATGGTCAGGAACAAGAACGCCACGAGCGTGAACGCCGGCGCGACGAAGAACGCCAGAGCACACGCCAGCATGACGGCGGTGTACAGCGAGAACCGGAACACCGTCCCGCGGAGCGAGCCCGACCGACGGGCCAGCTCCGCGAGGTCGTAAGCGCCGTGCGGCATGCCCACGACAAACAACGCGACGACCCAGATCCACGCGCCGGGCAGCGCACTCCCTTCGGCGCTGCCCGGCGTGGGCGTGGTCGTGCTCGCGAAAGCGCCGCGGAAGGCCCACAATGTGAGCACGAACGACGCGTACAAAAGAACGCCCCGACCCAGCGACACGTCCGGCAGGCGCAGCGGAGGAGCCGCTGCCGCTTGGCTCGAAACGCGTGGATGGCTCAAGGCTTGGGTCACCGGGTGCCTTTCTGCGGCTCTATACCGGATCGCCAGTGAGCAGGTCGTCGGCCTGCGTCACGCCCTCGTCCGAGCCGGTCAGCGCCTTGACGCCTTGGTAGCACACCAGGCCGAAGAAGACCTTGTTGATGACGTCCGCGACGTTGTAGCACATCTCGCGGATCGACTCGCCGGCCGGGCCGAACAGCGCCATGAGGAAGCCCACGGGGTAGATCGTCCACCCGACGAGGATGAACAGCCGCAGGATCCGGATGGCCTTCTGGATGCTAGGCGGCGCGTTCTTCATCTCCGACGACGCCTTGGTATACAGCACGAACACGATGTACAGCCACGCCGCGCACGAGATGAGGTAGTTGATCCACCACGACGCGCCGCCGATGGCCGACTCCTCGGCAACCCAGGCGAAGACGAGCATGACGATGCTGGCGCCCACCAGCGTGCGGAAGAGGTTGGCACCGCGGCCCTTCATGTTCAGCAGCAGCGGAATCTCCAGCACCAGCAACGGCACCGTGATGAGCCAGTCGATGTAGCGATAGGCCGTTGGGAACTTGCCGATCTCGGCGCCCTCGATGCGGTTGCCGTTGGCGTCAAAGAGCGAGGCGACCTGCTCGATGTACAGCTCCGACATGCGGAAGTAGTGGAAGCAGGCCACGGCGGTGATAATGCCCGCGACGATCATCACCGATCGATACTGCTTGGGCACGTTGCCCGCCATGAGCCAGAAGTACAGCGTGCCGGCGCCCATGGCGACGGTGCCGATCCAGAACAGATACATCGTGATGCCCTCGACGGACAGCCCCGCATTCAGGGCCATCGACGTCTCGGACGCGGCCAACATCGTGTGCATGACGCACCTCCCATGTACGAGCGAACACCCGCACGACGCGGGGTGTGGCCATCCAAGGACGAGTCAAGCCAGTTTTGTCGATGCTCGCCAAGAATCACTGCAATACCCTGCCTAAGGCGCGGGGCCAGTCCATCGCGGCAAACCCAGGGCGCTGTAGACTCTCCCTCGCGGGTTCAGCGAACGCCATAGCTGGTTCACCCGAAGCCTACCGCGGCGCACCCGTAAAAGCCGAGTCAGCACCCCAGCGCCACCGCGATCGGCGCGGGCCCGACCTGATGATCGCGCGATTTTCCCGCAGCGCACAAAAAGCCCGGACTCGCGCCCGGGCCTCGCTCGATCAGATCGTCACAAGCCTCAGCTCGTCGCCCACTTGATCAGCACGTCGGCAACCTCCGGCCGCGTGAACTCGCCGGGGGGGCGTTCGCCCTTGGCCAGCATGTCACGGACCTTCGTACCGCTGAGGAACACCTGGTCGCCCTCGATCTTGGGGAAGGTCTTGCCGCTGACCATGCCCTGGGCCTTGTGGCTCCACGCGGCGTGCTCGAACTTCAGCGGGGTGATCTTCAGGTCGCCCTCAGCCCCGGTGGTCACCTCGTCGACGAGCGTCTGGGCATCATAAGTGCCGTAGTAGCTGCCCACGCCCGCATGATCTCGACCAACGATGAAGTGCGAGCAGCCATAGTTCTGTCGGACGATCGCGTGCAGGATCGCCTCGCGCGGGCCGGCGTACCGCATCGCGGCGGGCATCACGGTCACCATCGTGCGGTCCTTGTTGAAGTACTCGTCGACGAGCACCTCGTAGCACTCCATGCGCACGTCGGCGGGGATATCGCCCGGCTTGGTCTCGCCCACCAGCGGGTGGATCAGCAGGCCGTCGGTGATCTCCTGGGCGCACTTGCACAGGTACTCGTGGGCGCGGTGGATGGGGTTGCGCGTCTGGAAGGCGCTGACGGTGCTCCAGCCCTTCTCCTCGAAGGCAGCGCGCGTCTGCGCCGGGGTCAGCCGCTTGTCGAGGAACGCCTCGGGGCCATCGGGATCGACGCACACGGTGACGACCTCGATCGGGCCGGCCAGGCAGGTGTCGCCTTCCTTCTTGACGGCCTCCGCGCCGGGGTGCTGCCCATCGTCGTCGCCGGGCTGGTTGAAGAAGATCGTCGCCTCGGCGTCACGATCGTGCGGGAAGACCTCCTCGACGGTCATCACGGCCTGGAGCGTGCCATTGGGCGCGTACAGCGCGACGCGCTCGCCCTGCTTGGGGGCCTTGGAAGCATCGACCGAGAGCGTGATTGGGATCGGCCAGCGGGTGCCGCTCGCCAGGCGCATGTCCACGATGACGCCCTTGACGTCGGCCGAGCCCATGAAGCCGGTCAAGGGGCTGAAGGCGCCCGTGCCGATCATCTCGACGTCGCACGATTGCTTGGCCGAGAGGTCGATGCGGGTGAGGCCGGCGGCCTCCTTCACGAGCTCGTCGCGACGGGCGCCCTCGGCGACCTGGTTCACCAGCGTGCCGCCATGGGGCTCGATCAGGGACTTCATTGCGGTCGGGGCCATCGTCGCGGGCATCGCTTCCTCCTGGGAACACGGTCTGGTAAGACGGATCTCGGGCCCGCAAGACACGCTCGCGGGCTCGTGTGCGGGGGGACATGTGGGCTCGCCCGGAAAAACACCGGGAGAAGCAGGAGTTTACGGGGGCTACCGATTGGGGGCAATGCCGATGCGGGTTTATCGCCCGCCCCGGCCGCGGTTGCGAGCCGCCGCATGGGCGTGCCGCACCGCCGCCTCGTACCCGTCGACCATGTTGGCCACCGTGTACCGTTCCAGGGCCTGCCGCCGCCCGGCCTCGCCCATGGCCTTGGCCCGCTCGGGGTCGTCCAGCAGCTCGGCCAGCGCGTCGGCCAGCGACCCCGGCTCGCCCAGGTCCACCAGCAGCCCGTTCTCGCCGTGGCGGATCGACTGGGCCTCGGGCGGATGGGCCCACATCTCCTGGTTGGTCACCACCGGCAGCCCATAGCCCGAGGCGTGCAGCACGCTCAGGCCGATGAAGTCCGGATAGCAGAAGGCGGTGGCCGACAGGAACCACGGCGCCAGCTTGTCCTCGCCATAGATCGCACCGGGCATCCGCACGCGGTCGGCGATGCCCAGCTTGGCCGCCAACTCCTGCAGGTGCTCGCGCTGCTCGCCATCGCCCACGATCGCGACGATCAGGTCCGGGTGGCTCTCGCTCAAGCGCGCGGCCGCGTGCAGCAAAAGGTCCATCCGGTTCATCGCGTACAAGCGCGAGACGAACAGCACCATCGGCCCCGAGTCGAGCCTCTGCTCGCGCCGGAAAGCCTCGAGCGCAGCAGGGTCGGCCAGCCACTTCTCGCGCGCCGCCTGGATGGGCCCCTGGTCCAGGCAGTTGAGCGCGACGAAGATGCGGTCGGCAGCAAACCCCTCGTCGATCATCCGCTCGCGCGCCTCATGGTTGTACAGCAGCACCGCGTCGGCCTGCCTGCCCAGCCAGTTGCGCACGCGTCGCGACAACGGCTTATCGCGCACCGAGTAGCCATGCCCCCACAGCACCACGCCCACGCCCCTGCGCCGCGCCTTTCGGATGGCCGGCACCACGCTGGGCACGCCCGCGTTGTATTCCAGCACCGCGACGTCGGCGTGCGCCGGGTCGACGGCCTCCATCTGCGCCGAGACCCAACGCACTTCCCTGGGCCACTTCAGCAGCGTCCGCTCGGCCACCTGGCGGGCCGTGAACCCCTCGGCCTCGACGTTGGGCAGCTTGGCCTTGTCGCTGAACAGCACCTCGACCGACAGCCCGGGCCGCGAGGCCAGCTCGGCGAACACCGGCACCCGATACGCGGGCAGCGCGGGCTGCTGCACGCACACCCGGATGGGCTCCTGCGAGGGCGTCTTATGGGGCGTCGAGCGGTCATCCATGGCCGTCAGGCTATCGGTTCGACGGGCACCACCTGTATACGATGCCTCTGCTGGAACCCGACCACGGGCCCCAGACCCGATCACATACCAAGCAGGAGGCGGCATGAGCGCGACCGACGCGGCAACCAACCAGACCAAGGCGACCAACATCCACTGGCACGAGGGCGACCTCAGCCGCGATGAACGCTGGGGCGCTCTCAAGGCCACCGGCGCCACGATCTGGTTCACGGGCCTGAGCGGCTCGGGCAAGAGCACCATCGCCAGCGCCGTCGAGCAGGTCCTGGTCAACAAGGGCGTCAACGCCTACCGCCTGGACGGCGATAACGTCCGCCACGGGCTGAACAAGAACCTGGGCTTCTCCGCCGAGGACCGCGCCGAGAACATCCGCCGCATCGGCGAGGTCGCCAAGCTCTTTGCCGACTCGGGCACGCTCGCGCTGACCAGCTTCATCAGCCCCTACAAGAGCGACCGCGATCTGTGCCGCAAGATGCACGACGACTCGGGCCTGAAGTTCGTCGAGGTCTTCGTCGACACCCCGCTCGAAGAGTGCGAGAAGCGCGACCCCAAGGGCCTCTACAAGAAGGCCCGCGCGGGCGAGATCAAGGGCTTCACCGGCATCGACGACCCCTACGAGGCCCCCGACAAGGCCGAACTCGTCCTGAAGACCGAGGGCCGCTCCATCGACGACTGCGTGCAGGAGGTGCTCAGCTTCCTGAAGACCAGCGGCCTGACCAAGGCCTGAGCGTCAACGCTTCAGCGTAGCGATGGCGGCCTCGCACGACTTGACGCGCGAGAGAACGCCGGCCTTGCCCACGATCTCCAGCGTCTGCCCAAGCCCGGGGCTCACCGTGCCGCCCGTCACCGCCACGCGGAGCGGCTGGGCGGCCTTGCCCATGCCCAGGCCCTTGTCTTCGCACCATCGCTTGATGGCCGCCTCGATCGCTTCGGCCTCAAACGGCTCGACGCCCTCGAGCACCGGCGCCAGCTCGCGCAGCGCCGCCAGCCCCTCGCCCTCGTTCTTCAGCAGTACCTTGCTGACGGCCTTCTCGTCGAACTCGACCTCGTCGAGCAACGCGAACCGCACCACGACCGCCGCCTCGCTCAGCACGCGTGTCCGCTGGCGAGCGGCCGCGGCAGCCAGCCCGAAGCGATCACCCAAAGCCTCGAGCGTCGCGGGGTCGTACCGCTCCAGCCACGTCCGCCACTCGTGCGCGAAGGTCGTGTCGCACATGCGATTCTGGATCTCGTCGGCGTTGAAGGCCATCAGCTTCTCGCGGTCGAACTTGCTCGCGCTCTTACCGATGCGATCCAGGTCGAACCGCTCGGCGAGGTACGCCGTCGAGAAGCGCTCCAGATCGGTGCCATCCTCGTTCTTCTCGCCGGGGTTCCAGCCCAGCAGCGCCAGGTAGTTGCACAGCACCCCTGGCAGATACCCGCTGCGGCGGAAGTCCTCGACGTCGATCTCTGGCGGCGTAAAACCAACGGCAAGAGCGAGATGCATCAGGTCATCGGTGGCAAGCTGCGCACGCTTGTCGCCCATCCACGCCTTGAAGCTCGCATCGTTGATCGTGCCCTCGGGCGCCGCTTCGATCTTCTGCTCCTTGCAGAAGGCCCGCACGGCCTTGTCCTTGTCCCGCTTGCTCATCTTGCTGTTGTCGGGGTTGAAGATCAGCGGCAGGTGCGCGTACACCGGCGTGCGATAGCCCAGCGCCTGCTGGAGCGCCACGTGCCTGGGCGTGTTCTGGAGGTGCTCCTGCCCGCGCAGCACGTGGCTCACGCCCATCGCTTCGTCATCGACCACCACCGCGAAGTGGTACGTCGGAAAGCCATCGGCCTTGCGGATGACAAAGTCGTCCAGTTCGCCCGCGGCAAACCGGACCTCGCCGAGCACCGAGTCGGCCACCACCACGTCGTGGTCGGGCGCCCTGAAGCGCACCACGTGCGGCTCGCCGGCCATCATGCGGCTCATCCGCTCCTCTTGGGGGATCTCGAGCGCCGCGCGGTCGTAGCGATAGGTCTGGTTGGCGTCCTGGGCCGCTTTGCGCTTCGCGTCGAGCTCGTCGGCCGTCTCGAACGCCGGGTACGCCCGGCCCGACTCGAGCAGCACCGCCAGGGCCGCGTTGTACTCGTCGACGCGATCGGCCTGGAAGAACGGCCCCACACCGCGCGGGTCGCCACCCAGCCCGTCGAGCACGGGCCCCTCGTCCCAGCCGATGCCCAGCCAGGCCAGGTCTTCGAGGATGCCGGCCACCGCCGCCTCGCTGGATCGCTTCTGGTCCGTGTCCTCGACGCGGAGCAGGAAGCGGCCCTTGCGGCCCTTGGCAAAGGCCCAACAGAACAACGCGGTCCGCGCTCCCCCCACGTGCAAGTGGCCCGTGGGCGAGGGTGCGAACCGCGTGAACACGCCCTGTGCGGGCAGTGGCTGGCCGTAGGTATGCGAGTCGCTCATCGTGACCGATGCTAGCGACCGCGCCGCACGCCGGGCCGACCGGGGGCTTCTCAGCAGCCGCCGGTGAACAGGTTCTGGAATTCCAGGAAGTCGAAGATGTTCAGCACGCCGTCGCCGGTCAGGTCGGCCCGGGCCTCGCCCAGGTCGAACGCCGACTGGAACGCCAGGAAGTCGAAGATCGTCAGCGAGCCATCGCCGTCGAAGTCGGCCACGCACGGGGGCTCGAGGCCCAGGGCCGCCTCGGCGTTCACCAGCCCGTGCCCGAAGCTGCTGTCCCAGCCCGGCGAGCCCAGGTCGATGGCCGTGTCGATCATCCGCTGGCGCACCTCGTCGTTGATGCGTCCATTGCCGTTGGTGTCCTGGATGCCCGCGGCGATGACCAGGGCCGCCACGCCCGCGGCGTGCGGGCTGGCCATGGAGGTGCCGTCGAAGAAGTCGTAGCTCGAATCGGTGTTCGACGTCGTCGAGAAGACGTCCACGCCCGGGGCCACCAGCTCAAGGTCGGCACCACCCTGCGAGAAGCCTGCTCGACGGTCCCGGTCATCGGTCGCGCCAACGGCGATGACACTGTCATACCGCGCCGGCACGCCGATCGGAGCCGACCCACCGTTGCCCGAAGCGGCAAAGTGGATGATGCCCGCGTCCCACGTGTTGTCATAGGCCTGCTGCACGAGCGAGGAACTGCCCAGTGAGAAGCTGCTGTTGGTCACCTGGATGCCGTTGTCCAGCGCCCACTGCAAGGCGTTGATCGCGCCCGAACTCGTCGGGAAGAACGTGCCGACCTTCAGCATGTACAGGTCGGCCTCGGGCGCCACGCCGATGATGTTCTCGCCATTGCCCACCGCCGCCACGGTGCCGCTCACGTGCGTGCCGTGGCTGAAGGGGTCGCTGAAGTCGCTGGACATCGTCTCGAAGTCAAATCCAAACACGAAGTTGTCGGCGATGTCCTCGTGCGTGTGCCGAAGCCCCGAGTCCATCACGCCCACGGCCACGCCCGTGCCCCGCTCGCCCGCCAGGTGCGTAGGCTCACAGTTGATGCGTGCAACGCCCCACACCTGGTCGTACTCGCTGGTCCACTCGCCCCGGTGGTTGGGCTCGATGCCCACCACCCGGCCGTTGCCGCCAAGCAACTGGGCCTTCGCGTCGGCGGGCAGGCTCGCGTGCATCCCGGGAACCACCGTCCACACGCTGTGGACCACGCCCCCGAGCGACTCCACGAGCGCCACATCGTCGGCGGTCGGAGACCCGACGAACTCGATGAGGACGTCTTCCGGCGGAGCAACGACGTCATCGGCAGCGGCCGACGACACGGCAAGACCAGAAACGATCACGACAGCCGCCGCGAGGGGCTTGGGCATCCAGCGCATCTTGTACTCCTAACACCGTGCGAACGCACGCGCGGGGTAGTGGGCAGGAACGACACGCCGCCGCCGAACGCTCCCCGGGACGCCCGCAGCAGCCAACATATCCCGAAGGGCCGTTGAGGCCACATCGAGTCCCCCGCTCAGGGGGTACACAACCTGCCCTTCGCCGTTACAGGCGGCCCGGATGCCCCAGACACCCGAAGACGGGAACCCCGCCAGGGGTCGCTAACGGCACCCGGGCGCTGCCTGTATGATGGGACGTGGCCGCTCGTGGGCGATCGCAGACGCCAGGCCACAGCATCCCGACCACGCCAGACCGCTCCGCGCGTCACGGCGAGCCATCCGATGGAGGCGCACCCATGGCTGTACGCGACCCTTCCACGATCCGCAACCTCCTCCTCGCCGGGCACGCCGGCGCCGGCAAGACGCTGCTGGCCGAGCGCCTGCTCCATGCCGCCGGCGCGACCAGCCGCATGGGCTCCATTGAAGACGGCAACACCGTCTGCGACTGGACGGACGACGCCCGCAAGCACGGCCACAGCCTGTCGAGCAGCGTGGCGCATTACGAACGCAATGGCACGCTCGTCACCCTGATCGACTCTCCCGGCCTGGCCGACTTCTTCGGGCAGGCGATCTCGAGCCTGCCCGCCGCCGGTATGGTGGGCGTGGTCATCGATGCGGGCAAGGGCATCGAGACCAACACGCGTCGCATCATGGCGACCGCCCAGCAGCGCAACATTCCACGCATGATCATCGTGAACAAGATCGATGATGCCCAGGCCGACCTCGAAGCCCTCGTCGACAAGCTGCGAGACGTGTTCGGCAGCGTCTGCGTGCCAGTCAACCTGCCCAACGCCAACCGGGACGGCGTCGTTGATGTGCTCGGTGAGAACACCAGCGGCGATACGCTCTTTGGCGATGTCGAGAGCGCCCACACCAGCATCGTTGAGCAGGTCGTCGAGGTGCAGGACGAGCTCATGACCCAGTACCTCGAGGGTGGCGCGGCCTCCCTCGATCGCAAGGCCGTGCACGAGGCCTTCGAGCAGGCCCTCCGCGAGTCGCACCTTGTGCCCATCTGCTTCGTGAGCGCCAAGACCGGCGCCGCCGCCGACGCGCTGCTCGATCTCATCGAGAGCCAGTGCCCAAGCCCCCTGGAAACCAACCCGAGGACGTTCGAGCGTCTGGACGACGATGGCGCGTTGGTCGAGGCCTTCCAGCCCAAGTCAGACGCGGCCGAGCCCGTGCTGGCCCACATCTTCAAGGTTTCCAGCGACCCATTCGTCGGCAAGCTCGGCGTCATGAAGATCCACCAGGGCACGCTCAAGGTCAAGGA
Organism: Phycisphaerales bacterium; assembly: GCA_040219675.1. GTDB lineage: Bacteria > Planctomycetota > Phycisphaerae > Phycisphaerales > UBA1924 > JAHCJI01. The sequence goes on from JAVJRZ010000010.1 coordinate 47,961, forward strand.
CGAGGTCTACTTCGGCGATGGGCGCAAGCCCGTGCGCGTCAACACGCTCTTTCGCTTGCAGGGCAAGGACCACGTCGATGTCACCGAGGCCGGGCCGGGCGACATCGTCGCCGTCAGCAAGATCGACGACATCGCCTTCAACGTCGTCGTGCACGCCCATGCCAACGAGCACCTGCGGCTCAAGCCCCTGCCGCTGCCCAAGCCCATGTTCGGCCTCGCCGTAGAACTGGCCAACCACAAGGACGAGTCCAAGTTCGGGCCCGCGATCGCCAAGCTCCAGGCCGAGGATCCGTGCTTCTTCATGGATCGCGTCGCCGCGACGAAGGAGACCGTGCTCCGCGGGCTGGGCGAGATGCACCTGCGCGTGATCCTCGAACGCATGAAGGATCAGTACGGCATCGAGGTCAACACGCATCAGCCCAAGATCGCATACAAAGAGACCGTGACCGCCAACGCCGAGGGCCACCACCGCCACAAGAAGCAGTCCGGCGGATCGGGCGAGTTCGGCGAGGTCTACCTCCGCGTGGCGCCGCTCAACGGCGAGGCGCAGGAAGCCGGCGAGATCTTCGAGTTCGTCAACGCCACCGTCGGCGGCTCGATCCCCAAGCAGTTCATGCCCGCGATCGAGAAGGGCATCCGCCAGGCGCTCACCGAGGGCGCCATCGCCGGCTATCCGATGGAAGGCGTCAAGGTCGAGGTTTACGACGGCAAGTACCACGCCGTTGATTCCAAGGAGGTCGCGTTCCTCAAGGCCGGCAAGCGGGCCTTCATCGAGGCCTGCCGCAACGCCAAGCCCGCCTTGCTCGAACCCTTCGTCGAGGTCGAGGTCACCGCGCCGGCCGAATACATGGGCGACATCACCGGCGACCTGTCGACCAAGCGGGGCCGCGTGCAGGACTCGATGGTCGACGGCGAGACCTGCACCGTGCGCGCCGTAGCACCACTCAGCACCCTCCAGAACTACGCCAACGAGCTCAAAAGCATGACCCACGGCGCCGGCAGTTACGTCATGGACTACAGCCACGACGAGCGCACGCCGCCGAACGTGCAGGCCGAGGTCATCGCGGCGTATGACCCGCACGCGGATGATGACTGAGACGACCTTTCAGATTCGTGAGCTCTGATTTTCCCACACAAAAAGTCGCACGCCCAAGCGTGCGACTTTGCTGTTGTGTATCCGACATGTTGTCGGAGTAGTGGAGCCGGGGGGAATCGAACCCCCGTGTCGGAACGGCAGCCATGGCGCCTCTACGCGTGTAGTCGACGATTTGATCTCGGCCTGTGCACGGGCGCCGACACCCTTGCCTTCGGCCCAGCCACCGGTGAACCTCCTCGCCAACACGCCCGGAAGCGCCGCGCGTTGACCAGCCCGATGTCGTCGTCCCCTCCCCCATCGGGCGTCAGGGAGGGGACGGGCTACGTCAAGCAGCCAGTGCGTACTGCGGTTCGGCAGTTGTTGGTTTTGTGTGCCGGTTACGAGGAGAGCACACCTCTCGACGCGCCACACCATGCCTCACACGTCCGATCGAATCCATATCGGCCCCAGCAGGTTGTCAATGCCGGGCGCCTGCCCGGCCAGCATCCCCTCGCTATCGGTCGCGGGGGACAGGCACTATAGAGAGTCGGCACGACCCGAGTGCAATGCGACCAACACGGCCCGACGATCGGCTATTCCGTATACTCGCCGCGATGCAGGATCCCGCTCCATCTGTCCGCGTGGCCGCCATCATCTGCGCCGCTGGCTCCGGCACGCGCTTCGGCGGCTCCCAGGGCAGCAAACTCGACGCCGACCTGCACGGCCAGCCCGTGCTCATCCGGTCCGTTGAGGCCATCGCCCGCCAGCCACAGATCACCAAGATCGTTGTGGCCGGCCCGGCCGACCCTGAACTCCTGGCAAGATTCAGAAGCACCTACGAGGGGCAGTTGGAGTCTCTAAGAGCGGAGATTTGCCCCGGCGGGGCACTCGAACGCTACGAGACCGTGAAGGCCGCCCTTGACCACCTGCTGCAATCGCCCGCACAGCACGCCCCGGCCGAAAACCCAGCCCAAGCCGTACTGGTGCACGACGCCGCTCGCCCCTGCACCCCCGACCGGGTGGTGCGCGCAATCCTGGACGCCCTGACCCACCACGCCGCGGTCGTGCCTGCCGTGCCGGTGGCGGATACGCTCAAGCGGGCCCGACCGGCCAAGCCGACGCCGCCCGCACAAGCCAATCCGTCCTCACCTGGCGAGCGTGAGCCGCTCGCGACGATCGAGCACACCGTCGACCGTCGAGGTCTCTATGCCTGCCAGACGCCCCAGGGATTCCACCTGGACCTGCTGCGAAGGGCCTATGCCCAGAACGACCTGGCCAGCACCGACGACGCCCAACTGGTGGAGCGCCTTGGCGAACCGGTCACTTTGGTCGAGGGCGATCCGCGCAACATCAAGATCACGCGGCCCCAGGATCTCGACCTGGCGCGAGCCCTATGGCCCGGCCTCAACGGCTGAACTCCGCGGCACGAGCAAGGGTCAATACCTGCGGATCACGCCGCGAACCACGCCCTGCACCTCGCAGTGCTTGACGCGGATGGGCTCAAAGTCCGGGTTGGCCGGCTGGAGGCGGATGTGGTCGGCCTCCTTGTAGAAGGTCTTGAGCGTCGTGGCGCCATCGGGCAGCAGCGCGACAACGCGGTCGCCGTTGTGCGCCGTCGGGCTGCGCTCGATCAGCACGTAGTCACCGTCGAGGATGCCCTCGTCCCGCATCGAATCGCCGTCGACCTTGAGCGCGAACATCGAGCGCCCGCCCTCGCTGGAGTTGCCCACCAACTGCTGGAGGTCGATCTCGTCGCTGTCGGCGACCTTTTCGATCGGATAGCCGGCGGCGATCTTGCCCACCAGCGGGTACTTGAAGGGTCGCGATTCGTCGGGAACCGAGACGCCCTCAGCAATCGACAAAGAGCGTGCCCTGTTGGGCTCGCGAACCAAAGCGCCCTTCTTGATGAGCGCCTCGACGTGCTCGAACACGGTAACCTTGCTGACTCCGATTTCGTCGGCGAGTTCCTGCATCGTCGGCGAATAGCCTCGGCGGATCCGCCAATCGCGAATGAGCCGGAGGATGCGGAGTTGTTTTGGCGTCAGGTTCATAGCTGGCTTCCTCGTTGACGCGAGCCCAGACCGCGACGGACAGCGACCCAAGGGCCACTCCCGCCGCGCCTGCCCCGCGCAAATCGATGTCCCCACCAGCGCCTTGCAGCGTGGCGGCGATCATCCCGTGAACTGTCTTCGTCTGGCCCGGCCGCCCATCAGCAGTCGACCGTGGCCCCTCCTCAAACCCAAGTTGGCCTCGGGCCCGTTCTTCAAAGTCCCCATGCGTCCAGCCGGTCGGGCCTTCGGTCACGATCGATGGATCGGCAGTGCGAGGCCCGTCCAATCGGCACCATCGGCGTGGCAGTCGCAGGGCGGCGCACGCGAGGCCCACGAGCTCGTGCAGGATCTCCCTCCAATCCTGAACGAGCGCTGGCCGTTCCGGGCCAGATCCGGGCTCAACATGCCGTGCCAGCCGGTGCGATGCCCCGCCATCCGCCGACACGGGGACCAGAAAGTCCCCGCCTGGCCCCAGCACGACGAGCGGGGCCCGTGGGCCTGCTGCTCCTCGCCGATCGGGTTGCGTCTGGTATTCGCTCATGCGTCGTTCATCGGACAGGCCGGGGCTTCTGTTCGAAATTTTTTCGGACTTCTGTTCGGACGACTATAGCAAAGCAATTCCCTGACATCAAGAGTCCGCTGGAGGCGTTTCCGCCCGGTTTCTGGGCATTGCCACCGTTATCGGCAGCGGATCAGCCGCATGCCCTCGCGACGGACCAGGCGCCGGATCTCCAGGAGCGTCACCGTTGCCCGCACCTGTTCGGGGGGCATCGCGATCCGCTCGCACAGTTGGTCGAGAGTCAAGGCTTCCCCCAAGGCTTCGAGGACCAGGTCTTCCTTGCTGTTCGGAATCCGATCGCCCGCGGTTCCCGGCATCGGGGCATCCGCCCGATCGCCCTCGAACAAGGCCGCGCGATCGGCTATCGGGCCCGGCGTCGAGCTCGCGCCGATTGCCCCCAGGGCCTCCTCCACGTCGGCCGGGCCGGCCACCAGCGTCACCCCGTCGCGGATCAGGTCGTGGCAGCCGCGGCTGGTGGGCACGTCGACGCGCCCGGGGATGGCCATGACCTCGCGGCCCATCTCGCCGGCCACTCGCGCAGTGATCAGGGCCCCGCTCTTCTCCCCCGCTTCCACCACAACCACGCCTCGAGAAAGTCCGGCGATGATCCGATTGCGGGCCGGGAAGTTCTTGGCCTCGGGCCGGCAGTGCATGGGCAGTTCGCTGACAACGGCGCCGCCCGCATCCACGATCTGATCAAACAGTTCGGCGTTCTCGGCCGGGTAGCAGTGGTCGAGCCCACAGCCCAGCACGGCCACCGTCGTGCCGCCCGCCCGCAGGGCCGCGTGATGGGCGGCTGTATCGATCCCTCGAGCGCCGCCCGAGACGATCGACCAGCCCGCCTGGGCCAGCACGCCCGCGAAACGTCCGGCCTGATCGACGCCGTAGGCCGAGCACTTGCGGGCCCCCACCAGTCCTACCCCGGGGCGCGACAGCGCCCGGACCGACCCTCGGACGTAGAGCACCGCGGGCGCGTGCTCGTCGCCGGCGAGTTGTTGCGGATAGTCGGCATCGTCGAAGGGCACCAACTCGACACCGCTCTGGATCGCGTGGTCGAGGCGTTCGTCGACGGTCTCGCGGGCCCGCTTGAGATCGGCCGCGAGCCGGCGGGCCAGCGCCTCGCCAATGGATGGCACGCCGACAAGCTGATCGATCGACGCGTGCATGGCCGCCTCGGGCCCGCCCATGATCGAAACCAGCCGGCGGATGCGTCGCGGCCCCAGGTTGGGCGCGAGGGTGAGCGCCAGCATCGCCCGGGCCGAAGGCCGAACGACCGGCTGGACTGACCGGGCGACTGGCTGATCGGTACCGCTTGCGCCCATCGCTGGCTCCCTCCGATGATGATGGTAGCCCGCAGCCGGCGTGCCCGGACAAGCCCCGGACAGGCCTTGGCGCCCCCGCACACTCGGTTGCCGGTGCTGCACTATGCTGGAGCGGCCGCGCTCATCGGCCCTTTCGTCACGCCACGACACCGCACGCCTTGGGCGGGGAGCAGGATGTTCCAGCCGGCACGCAAGCACGCCAAGCGGTTCGGTCGCGGGGCCATCGCGCTCGCGGGTAGCCACTTCGAGCACCCCGGGAGCCACACCATGGCCGTGCTGCTGGCGCTGGGCCTGGTCGCCACGCTCATCGCGGCCAGTTGCCAGTGGCCCAACCGCACGCACGCCGTGCTCGGGCCCGCCGGCGCCGCGGGCGTCTGGGACGCCCCGGCCGTGTGGCTGGGCCAGGAGCCGCAGATCCGCGTGCGCATCGTCGAGCCGACCGAGGAGATCGTCGTGGGCGGCTCGCGGCTCGTGCTGGCGCGCGAGGCCTCGGGCCGGGTGCGCATGTTCCGTTCGCCGCTGATCGTGCGCGCCGCTGGAACCGCCGTCACCCTGACCGAGCCGGGCGGACGCGAATCCACGATCGCCGGCCACGTCGACCTCGAATCGGGCGACCCGCGTCCGCCGACGCCGCCGCGCGCCGGCACGCCCGAGTATTACACCGACGCGCCCACCATCGCCGTGCAGGGCGTGGCCTACGCCGGCCGCGTGCGCATCATGCCCACCGCGGGCGGCGTGCAGGCGATCAACACGCTGGGGCTGGAGCCCTACGTCGCCGCCGTGGCGTCGCGCGAGCTGTACCCGTCCTGGGACCTGGCCGCCTACGAGGCCCAGACGATCGCCGCGCGGTCGTACGCGCTCCAGTCGATGGCCCTTCCCAAGTTCCGCGATCGCGCCTGGCACGTGGAGTCGAGCACCGTCGACCAGGCCTACCCCGGGCACACCACGCACGAGCGCTCGATCCAGGCGGCCATCAACACCCGCGGCCGCGTCCTGGCCTACCGCGGCCGCGTGCTGCGGGCCTACTACAGCAGCACCAGCGGCGGTCGCAGCGGCTCGGCGGCGGACACCTGGCCGACCGGGCCGGGCTTCGAGTACAACCTCGATGCGCCCATCCAGGCCCACGACGTCGTGCACGATAGCGACGCGTCGCGCCTGCACCGCTGGCAGGTGGTGCGCACGGCCGACGACGTCACGCGCCGGCTGCGGGCCTGGGGCGAGCGGAGCGGCCACTCGCTCAAGAGCGCCCGAGCGGTCACCAACATCACCGTCGATCGCGTCAATCGCGTGGGCCGGCCGGCGAGCTACGTCGTGGGCGAGCGCAACGGCGTGCGGCACCGGCTGAGCGCCGAGCAGCTCCGCATCGCGCTGAATCACGCGGCTCCCGGCCTGGCGGACCTCGCCGGCGACGCCCGCGTGCGCAGCGGGGACTTCGAGGTCACCGCCGCCGGCTCGCGGCTGGTCATCCGTGGGCGAGGCTTCGGCCACGGCGTGGGCATGTGCCAATTCGGGGCCCAGGCGCTGGCGAAGCGTGGTTGGACGGCCGAGGCCATCGTGCGCAACTACTACCCCGGCGCGTCGATCGAGCGGGCGTACTAAGGAAGCGACGGAAGGTGGCTTAGCGCGGGCGTTGGGGCGGGCGTCGCGCTATGCGCAGCCGGCGTCGAAGGCGTTCTGGAAGGCCAGGAAGTCGAACACCGTCAGCGCGCCGTCGCCGTCGAAGTCGGCGATGGGGTCGCCCACGCCAAAGAGGTTCTGGAACATGAGAAAGTCGAACACCGTCAGTTCGCCGTCGCCGTCCAGGTCGGCTGCGCAGCCGCACGGGCTCAGCGCGGGCACGCGGTCGGCCAGCCAGGCCCGCACGCGCACGGCCACCGACAGCGGCATGCTGTGCCCCGCGTCGGGCTCGGTGATGAACACGTGCTCGGCGCCCACCGCCGTCAGGGCATCGTGCAGGCGCACGCTCTGGCGGTAGGGCACGATGTCGTCCATCTGGCCGTGGGCGATGAACATCGGCACGTTGCTCGTGGCGTCCAGGGCGAGCTGCGCGGGCGAGGCGCTGGAGGCCAGCGCCGCCAGGCTGGCCCACGGCTCGCTCGGGTCGCCCAGCCGATCGCGGATCTCGCCCACCGAGATGCCGTGCACCTCCGAGCCCAGCAGGCGGGAGGGGTTGGAGTCCACCGCGTCGTGGTCGTTGCGGGCCCCGGGCGGGTCGGTGACGTCGGGCTTTAAGAACAAGATGTCGGTGGGCCCGAAGTAGTCCACCGCCAGTTGCACGTCGCTGGAAACACCATCGAATTCGCCCACGTCGCCCTCGAGCTGGGCGTTGCCGTTGGAGGTCCCCAGCACCGCGGCCAGGTGCCCGCCCGCCGAGGGCCCCCACACGATGAAGCGGCAGGGGTCCAGGCCCAGCGCGTCGGCGTTGGCCCGCAGCCACCGCACGGCCGCCTTGCAGTCGTGGATCTGCGCCGGCCAATAGACCTGTTCGTCGCCCCACTGGCCGGCCTGGCTGGTCAGCCGGTACTCGATGGCCGCCACGGCGTAGCCGTCCTCCAGCAGGCCGCGGGTGAACAAGGGGAACGAGCGCCGCCCGCTGGACCAGCCCCCGCCGTGGATGGAGATGACCAGCGGCCGGGGCCCGGCGGCGGGCCCATCGGGCGTGCGTAGGTCGAGCTCGAGCGGCCGGCCCCCGACCTCGGCAAAGTTGAAGGTCTCGGTGGTCTGGGCTTGGGCGGCGGTCGGCAGGGCGGCCAGGGCGATGAGGGTGGCGAAACAGAGCATCGCCAGCGGGCGATTGGCCGCGGTGCAAAGCGATCGGAACATGGCGCGGGCCTCCTGGGTGTGCCCCTTCAACGCCCCACCGGCCACCGCATTGCATCGGACACAACCGCAAGCCGCGCGCTACGGGCAGCCGGCGCTAAAGGCGTTCTGGAAGGCCAGGAAGTCGAAGATGGTCAGCGTGCCGTCGCCGTCGAAGTCGCCCGGGCAGGGGTTGAAGACCGCCAGCCTCGCCGCGTCGCTCACAACCGACTCGGCGCCCGCCTCCACGCGCACGCTGTAGAAGCCCATGTCCAAGGGCCCGACCGACGCGACGTCGAGCGTCGCCTGGGTTGCGCCGGGGATCTCGCCGCCGTTGAACAGCCACTGGTAGGCGATGGGCTCGGGCCCGCTCGCCTGGACCTCGAACACCGCCGCGGCGCCGACATCGGCGATCGCGTCCTGTGGCTGGGTGGTGATGAACAGCCCGGGCACGCAGGTGTTGAGCAGCGGCGTGAGGTCTTGCGAGAGCCGGTTTACCACCACAAGATCGAACGCCCCATTGTCGTCGGCGTCGAAAGCGGCGCCGTCGATCGGGCCATCTGCGGCCGCAAACCGAAACTCCGACTCAAAGGTGCCGTCGCCGACACCGACCAGCAGGCTCGCATCGTCGCTGCGAGCATTGGTCACGATGACGTCGGTCACGGCGTCGCCCGTGAAGTCGGCCAGGCGCACGTGGCGTGGCTCGTCGCCCACGGGGTAGTCCACTCGCGGCTGATAGTCGAGCCCGTCGATCCCCAGCAGCACGCTGACGCTGTCGCTGCCGAAGTTGCCGACGACGATGTCGGGCACGCCATCGGCGTTGACGTCCGCGACGACCGGGCGATGCGGATTTAGACCTGTGCCGAATCGCTGCTGCGCAAAGAACTGCCCGCGTCCGTTGCCACGGATGATGGAGACATCGTCGGAAGCGTCGTTGGCCACGACGAGGTCGAGGTTTCCGTCCCCGTCGGTGTCGGCGATCGTGAAGTAGGAGGGCAAGAGTCCCGCCGGGATGGGCGTAGCCCCCGAAAACGTGCCGTCTCCTCCCCCGCGGAGTAGCCACAGGCGGTTGTTGTCAAAGTCGCTGGCGATGAGGTCGAGCACGCCGTCCCCGTCGAAGTCCGCCAGCCCCGTCTCAAGGGACTGTGGAATAGCAAGGGCCACGGCGATCGGGTCCTGGAACGTGCCGTCGCCGTTGCCCAGCAGCACCGCGATGTCGGGGCCTTCGACGTTTCCGCAGGCGATGTCGACGAAGCCGTCGCCGTTGACGTCGCCCACCGACAGGCCCCACGGCCGGGCCTGGTTGGTGGCGAAGGCGGTGGGCGGCCCGAAGCCGCCCGCGCCATCGCCCAGCAGCACGTTGACGAAGCCGACGCCCGCGTTGCCCTCGGTGGCGATATCGGTGATGCCGTCGCCGTTGAAGTCGGCGCTGACGATGGTCGCCGCATCGACGGCCTGGGCGGGGATGCGCACCGGTTCGGCGAAGAGCTGCGCGGGATCGCAATCCTGGGCCAGCGCGGCGGCGGGAAGCACAGTCAGCGCGAGCGTGCCGAGGGCGAGCGGGGCGGTGGTCTGGGGCATCGTGGTGTTCCTTTTCGAATAGGCCAGGACGGGACGGTCGGTGGCGCCGCAGCCCGAGGGGCCACGGCGTCGCGTGCCCTCCTATGCGTGCACCGGCGGCCGATGCGACACGGCTTGGCCAGAACAGCGCAGCGCGGGGCGTTCTCGGACCACCGTCGCCGCGCGAGGGGGCCCGGTGGCGTGGGGGTGGCTTCGCCCGGTTGTTTCGTCCGGCCGGGTTGCGCCTGCATCTCGTGCGATCGCGTCGCCATGGCACGGGGTCGTGGGGTTGCCGCGCGCGATGGCGTGGCGGTCGCGCGGGGCGGTGGCGTGGTCGCGCGGGGCGGGGTGCCCGTCGCGCGCGATGGCGGCGTCGTCGCGCGGGCTGGCGTCGTCGTCGCGCGCGTTCGTGGCGTCGTCGCGCGGGACGGCGTCGTGGGGCGGTCCTTTTGGCTTAGGTTTGTTTGGGTTGCTGATCTTGCGATCGGGCGTGGTGGACTCTGCGGGCTGTTCTTCCTTGCAAGAACCGAACCTGAGAAGCCGGGCCCGGATCGGCGCGTTCGAGGACCTTCCCCGCCCCGGGCGGGCGCGGTCGCGGCAGGCTTGGCCCCGGAAAGAAAAATCGGCGCAGCCGGCAAAACCGATTCAAGCCGCCCCTCGATCGGCTCGATCACTCGTGCATCGGGCGGTGGATCGCGGCGTGCGCCGCGGCGCGTCCGGGAACGAGTGCGGCCAGGCGGCCGCGGGAAGGATGCTCATCATGAGCAGCGCAAAGTATCCCCGGGGCGACGACGCGTTCATCGCCTGGGCCCGCGAGAAGGTGACGCTGTGGGAGGGGGGCCAGAGCGGCCCGCCGAACATCGGCGTCACGAGCGAGCAGGTCCAGACGCTGGCGGGTCTGGTCACCGACGGGGAAAGTAAGCTGAGTTCCGCCAAGGCGAAGCTCACCGCCTACCGCTCGGCGATCGACGAGAAGGATAACTCTTTCGGTTCGATCAAGGGGCAACTGGGCAGCATGTTCGATTCGATCGATTCGTTCGCCAAGAGCTCGGGCGACCCGGACGTGTACGCACGCGCCGGCCTGCCCGAGCCCAAGACCCCCAGCGAGCGGCCCGCGCCGCCCGCGGCCACCGCCGTCACGACGCGCGTGCGTCCGGGCGGCAACGTGCTGTTCGGCTTCAAGCTGCGCAGCGGGGGCGGGTGCGTCTACGAGGTGCAGCGGCGCACGACGACGCTGGCCAGCGTGGTCTCGCCCTGGGAATTTGTTGGGCTGGCCGAAGATAACAAGCGCTTCGAGGACACCGACGTGCCCCGCGGCGTGGCCAGTGTCAGTTATCGCGTGCGGGCCCGGCGCACCAACGGCAACGCCGGCGAGTGGAGCCAGGCGTCGACGGTCTACTACGGCACGGACGGCCAGCTTTCTCAGCAGCCGTCGGTGGGCGGGGGCGAAGCCGCTCCCGCGCCCGAGACCGACGCGGCCTGAGGGCGCGGCGACAAGGGCGACCGATCTCGATCACCAGACGCGGGCCCACGGGGGCCTGCTTTCTGTTGCGCTCGCCCGATCGGATCCACCCAGCGGGACTCATCCACCCAGCGGGCTTAGTTCACCCAGCGGGCTTAGTCCACCCAGCGTGCTTAGTCCACCCAGCGAACCACGGCCTGCTTCTTCTTGCCGCGCTTGAGCACGGTCAGGGTGTCGTGTAATAAGTCATGGGCGGTGATGGGCGCCGCGCCGTCGTGCTGCCGGCCGTTGACGCGCACCGCGCCGGCGGATAAGAACTCGCGGGCCTCGCGCTTGCTGCTGGCCAGCCCGGCGGCGATGACCAGGTCGATGAGCGCGACGCCCTCGGCCAGAGCCCCGCGCGGGTACGTGATGCTCGGCGCGTCGGCGATGGCGGCCTCCAGGGCATCTAGCGGCAGCGAGGCGAGGTCACCCGAGAAGAGGGCCCTGGCGGCGTCGATGGCGCCGCGGCACTCTTGCTGGCCATGGAGGATCGCCGTGGCGAGCTCGGCCAGGGCCTTCTGGGCCAGGCGCTGGCCCGGCTCGGCCTCGTGGCGGGCCAAGAGGTCGTCGATGCTCGCGCGGTCGAGCAGGGTAAAGGTCTTGAGGAACCGGCCCACGTCGGCGTCGGCGGTGTTCAGCCAGAACTGGTAGTAGTCGTAGGGGCTGGTGCGGGCGGCGGTCAGCCAGACGGCGCCGGCCTCGCTCTTGCCGAACTTGCCGCCGTCGGCCTTGGTGACCAGCGGCATCGTGAAGCCGAAGGCCGCGGCCCGGCGCTCGAGCTCCTCGCGCAGCACGGCCTGGCCCGCCTCGGTGCTCAGCCACGCGGGGCGGTTGCGCCGCATGGGCAGCTCGACGTGCAGGCGGCGGATGAGGTCGATGCCCGAGACGATGTTGCCCCATTGGTCGCTGCCGCCGCACTGGACGGTGACGCGACGGGTCAGGTGCAGGTGGGCGAAGTCGAGCGCCTGGAGGATCATGTAGCTGAACTCGGTGAAGCTGATGCCCTGCTCGCGGCCGTGCAGCCGGTCGCGGACCGAGTCGCGCTGGATCATCTGGTTCACGCTGAAGTGCTTGCCCACGTCGCGCAGGGCGTCGAGGAAGCTGATCTTGCTGAGCCACTCGAGGTTGTTCAGGATCGTGGGCTCGCCCAGACCCGCGCCGGCGAACACGCCGCCGAAGATGGGCCTCTGCGCGGCAACGTTGGCCTCGATCTGCTCGCGGCGGATCAGGCTGCGCTCGTCGCTCTTGCCGCTGGGGTCGCCCACCAGGCCCGTGCCCCCGCCCATGACGACCACCGGCTCGTGCCCGGCCCTGGCCACGTGCACCAGCGTCATGATGGGGACCAGGTTGCCGATGGTCAGCGAGTCGGCCGTGGGATCGAAGCCGCAGTAGATGCGCTTGGGGCCCTCCCCCGAGCCCAGGTCCAGGTGCTCGCCGAGGGCCTCTTCATCGGTGCACTGGTGCAGCAGGCCGCGCCAGCGCAGCTCGTCGAGGAGGTCGATCATGTGCTTGGGTTGAGATGAGGTCTCGGGCATGGGCGAGGATGGTATCGTCGATGGCCCGGGCCCGCTCGCCTCTCAGCATCCCGCATCGAACTCGTTCTGGAACGCCAGGAAGTCGAAGATCGTCAGCGCCCCATCGCCGTCGAAGTCGGCTACCGAGAGATCGCCCGCGTCGAAGGCGTTCTGGAAGGCGAGGAAGTCGAAGATCGTCAGGGCGCCATCACCATCGATATCAGCCCGGCAGGCGGGGCCGCACTCCACCAGCGGGTTGGCCACGATGAAGCCCAGCAGCGGGTCGTCGAAGCCGTCCCAGATCCGCTGTTGCACCTCGAACTGCACGAGCGTGCCCCAGCAGACGTTGCTGGCGTCGACGTCACCCGGGCCCGGGATGATGCCAAGTTCCATGTTGTTGAACATGTCCTGGCCACGATCCGCGAGGTTGCCCGCGAAAGCGTTGAACCGGCGGGCGTCCGGATCGCCCGCGAAGCTGATGCCCGTCGAGCCCGGGGCAACGAAGACGCCCCCGCCGTCGGCGGCCGCGTTGCCCTCGAAGGTCGAGGCCTCGAACATCGCATCCGGGCTCGCCACGACGTGAACGGCCCCGCCGCGAGCGCCGGCAACGTTGTCTCGGAATCGGACATCGGAGAACGTCGCGCCCGGCGACTCCTCGACATGTACCGCGCCGCCGTTCCCGAACGCCTCGTTCCCCTCAAAGTCGGCGTCGATGACCGAGGCACGCTCGGTGATCCTCAACGACAACGCGCCGCCGTCGATGTCGGTTCCCCGCGTCAGGTTGCCCTCGAACACGCACCCCTGGATCACGGCATCGTCACCGCGAAAGACGTTGAGGCCGGCGGCGCCATTGAACAGGCCGCCCGCCGAAATGTTCTGCCGGAACTCGCAATCGATGACCCGCATCCGCGGGACCGTGGACAAGAACGCACCGGTATCGCCGTTGTCGACGAACACGCACGCGCGGATCTCAATGTCCTCGCTGTCGCTCACGCTCATGCCACGGGCCGGGTTGCGTTCGACCCGCAGCGACTCAACCTTCAGGAGATCTGTGCGAACCGCCCTGAACCCCGCAGTTGTCGCACCTTCCAATATCCCGCCAGTGATGGTCACGTCCGGCGCATCGGAGATGAACAGCAGAGTGCCGCCATTGGAAACGTCCACCCTTGTCAGGACGTGCCCCCGGCCCCGATTGATGCTGACGCCGCCGGGGCAGTCACGCGATTGGACATCGGTCAAGTGGAGTTGCTGTTCCCCATCGAGATTGGCCCTGATGGCAGAACCGCATTCGCGCATTGCGGCGTCCCGCACGACGGCCACGCCCTCGTCGAATCGCAGCGCGTTGCCGGCGAAGGTGATCTCCGCGTGCTCCACGATCGACCCGCTGACATAGGCGCCAGTATCCGGGTCGACTTGCCCATCAACGGCGAACCGCGTGAACCAGACGCCCCGCCACTGACCGGGCACGGGATCGGGCACGCTCGGCCTGAAGACGATCGGCTCCGCGGCGGTGCCACGGGCGATGAGCGTGCCCTGGCCAAAAGAGGCCGAGCCAACGTCGATACCTAAGCCATCGCCACACTCCACCACCACCCCGGGCTCGATCGTGAGCGTGGCGTCATCTCCAACGACGACCAGCGAGACAATCTGATATGGGCTGCCGGCCGCCGTCCACGTGGTGTCGTCGAGGATGGGGCCGCCGACGGTGGTCTGGCCGGCGGCGTGCGTCGCGATGCTCCCGATCGTGAAGAGCGTCATCGCTATTGAACGGCTTGCCGCTCTTCCCGCCGGCGCGAACTTCGTAGACATCTCGGCTCCCCCAGTAAGCAGGCCGCAACCAGTGGACCGTGGTAGACCCAAGGCCCGTTCGTGTGCCGCGAGAGCCGGCACGCAACCATGGTAACCGACATTCTGGGGAATGAATCGAGAGATTTGGCCAACTCTCGCGGCGGCCCGTCACTTTGGCTGGGGCACCCAATCCACGCTGTCCGCCTGATCGGCCCATCTTCTCATATCCCGCAACTCGTCCCAACCCAAGACCTCGGCGTGGCCGTCGAGCATGGCGGCGACGGCCTTGTTGCCGTGCCTCAGGCTTACGAAGCCGCTGTTGGGGCCCGGGGCGATGGTGCCCGGGTCGTAGCTGGTCTCCCAGCCGGCGCCGAAGGTGGGCGCCTCGACGCGGAAGAAGCCCTCGGGCTCGGGCAGCTCGTCGAGGGTCAGCGGACCACGGAAACGGGCCGAGGCGAAGGCGATGACCTCGGTCGGGCGGTTGGCCTGGTCGTCGCGCTCGAGGAAGACCTTGCCGAAGACGCGCTGGCTGGCCTTGTCGCCCAGGTGGTTCACGCTGCCGCCCACGTAGGCGACGTTCATGCCCAGGCTGGGGAAGAGGCTGACGGTGTAGACGTAGTCGTCGTAGCGGTCGCGCAGGGCCGAGAGGGCCTTGTCGTCGCTGTACAAGCCTCGGAAGTTGTACTCGAGGTACGGGGCCAGCCGCCAGGGGTAGCGCTGGGCCGTGAGCGGATCGGTGATTCGGTCGCCGCGGCCATCGACGGGGGCATCGCGGCCGACGACGTCGCGGATCTCGGGCATGCCGCTGAGGTACCGGCCGTTGTTGTCCTGGGCGTAGAGCTGGAAGGCGATCATCGTCTGCTGGGCGGCGGCCATCTCCTTGGTGGCCTTGGCCAGGCCGCGGGCGGCTCCCAGGCTGGGCAGCAGGATGGAGATGAGCACGGCGATGATGGCAATGACCACCAGCAGCTCGATGAGCGTGAAGGCGGCGGCGCGGCGGCAGGGCGTGCGTTGGCGTCGGTGGATGGTCACGGTCAACTCCGGGAATTGCTGTAGAACCGGAATTATTCTTGACAGGCAGCGGATCTCGGCCCAATACTACGCAACTGAGACTCAATCGCAATACATTATCGCCCAGAACCCGACGCTGGGCGCAAAGGAGTTTCCCCCATGCAGCGCACCATCACGCCCGCCGCCCTGCTCGCCCTCGCCGCCCTGACCACGACCCCCACGCCCGCCCCCGCCCAGAGCGGGCCGATCACCCTGGGCTTCGACGAGCCCGCCCGCGATCGCTGGAACTACCCCTTCAGCGGCACGCCGGGCGTGCGGACGAGCGCCACGGTCTTCGGCGCGGTGGGCATCGACGGCTTCGATGACCGAGACGGCCAGTTCGTGGTTGGCTTCGACACCGCCGGCGCCATCCCCACCGGCCAGGGCGCTGGCGCCTTCCGCGTCGTGTCCGCCCGCCTGACCCTGGTGATCCAGAACGACCTCCAGTTCGTCTACGACGACACCCCCGACCCGATCGCCTCGTTCTTCGACCCCGCCGACCCGGCGTACATCGAGGACACCACCCCCGGCCGGCCCATCGAGCTCTACGCCACCGGCTACCGCAACGGCTTCACCATCGATTCCTGGGAGGAGACCAGCGAGTTTGGCGGCATCCCCACCGTGCCGCCGGCCGAGGGCGCGCGCAACGCCTTCGCGGCGGTCTACACCGGCATCGATAGCGTCGTCGACCTCTCGCGCCAGGTGCGCGAGCGCCGCGAGAGCACGCCCTTTGCCATCGGCCTGACCGATGGCGTCGCGGTGGGCGAGCCGGTGCCGGCCGAGACGGTCTTTACCTTCGACGTCAACACCTGCGCCCCCGGCTCGGTCGAGTTCTTCGACGCCTCGTTGGACGCCGGCAAGCTGAACTTCACCGTCACCAGCCTGCACTTTGCGGAGCTGGGCTCCACCGAGTTCCCCGGCTTCTTCACCAAGGAGAACGCGCTGAGCCCCATCCTCGGCTACACGCCCAGGCTCGAGCTGACCGTCATCGCGGTGGACGACGCCGACCTCAACGGCGACGGCGACCTGAGCATCTTCGACTTCCTGGCGTTCCAGAATGCTTTTGACGCCGGCGACCCGATCGCCGACTTCGACGGCAACTGCACGCTGGACATCTTCGACTTCCTGGCGTTCCAGAACGCCTTTGACGCCGGCTGAGCCCCCCTACGATCGCCAAAGCAGGGAGCAACGATCATGACCACGACGCAGAGCACCAGCGCAACCACGCCCGCCGGCTTCGGCGCCGCCCTCAAGGACAGCACCTGGGACCTGCACCAGCAGGCCGAGAGCGGCGAGCTCCAGAAGCGGCTGGTCAAGGGCGAGCTGGGCAAGCACGAGTACGCCGCCCACCTGGGCCAGCTCTACCTCGTGCACAAGACGCTCGAGGCCAGGCTCGACGAGGCCTGCAACACCTGCCCGCACGTCAAGGCTCTGAACGCCGACACCCTGCGGCACGTGGCCAACCTCGAGGCCGACCTCACGCACCTGGGCCTGGAACCCGCCAGCGTCGAGCCCGTGGCGGCGACCGCCAGCTTCACGAGTTGGATCGAGGGCACCGCTAAGGCCGACCCCACCGCCCTCATCGGCGTGCAGTACGTGCTCGAGGGCTCGACCAACGGCAACGGCTTTATCGCCAAGAAGGTCGGCCCCGCGCTCGGGCTCGAGGGCGACGGCCTGCGGTACCTGGTCAGCTACGGCCCGGCCCAGCGCGAGACCTGGGGCCGCTTCAAGGGCCGCCTGGACGCGCTGGACCTCAACGAAGATGCCAAGGGGCGCATCATCGACGCCGCCCGCCGGACCTTCGAGGGCGTGCGCGATATCAACCGCGACCTGCTCGCGGTGATCTCCGGGGCCTCGCGGCCCGCGTAACCGCCCCCAGGCCAGGCACGCGACATCTGGGAAGCAGTCCCGCACGGTCGGCCGAGTTGCGTTGGGGCGGGGCGTCCTGGATAGTCGCTCAAGAGCCCGGCCCGGCTGATCGGCCCCCGCCGTGCGCGCGTCTGAGAACGCCCGCGTCCAACACCGTCGTACCTGGCGCAGATCGCGTCGTAGCCAGCGCAGAATGCTCCAGCACCACACCGCACGGCCGCATCGCCCGCGCGGACCGCACTGGCGCCCCATCGAGCCACGCCGCACCAGACGCCCTTGCGTCCGGGTCCGGTTTCGGTTATATTGCGCGAAAGAAGGAGCGCCCCATGCCCGTGAGCACCCGAACCGCCGCCACCCGCTCGATCCTGGCCGCGTGCGGCCTGGCCGCCGCCATGGCCAACGCCCAAGACCGGCCGTTCCCCGGGGTGCTGGAGCTGGCCGATCTCGACCCCGTCCTGGGGATCACGCTCGATGGCCAGAGCACGGGGGACAACAGCGGCTTCGCGTTGGCGGGCATCGGCGACTTCAACGGCGACGGCCTGGACGACCTGGCCATCGGCGCGCCCAGGGTCGCGCCGCCGGGCGGGGGGCAGGCGCGTGGCTCAGTCTACGTGGTGTTTGGCAGGGCGGGCGGGCTCGCGGCGAACCTCGACCTCAGCGACCTGAACGGGACCAACGGGGTGCGCATCGACGGGACGGCGGCGTTCGACTTCTTTGGCGTCTCGGTGGCGGGCGCGGGCGATGTGAACGGCGACGGCATCGCCGATCTTTTGGTTGGGGCGTACGCCGCGAGCAGGCCCGATCGCTCGCTGGCCGGGGCGGCGTTCCTGGTGTTCGGCCGCGATGCATCCAGCGGCGCGGCCTTCCCCGCCGTGCTAAGCGCGGCCGATCTGGACGGGGCCACGGGCGTTCGTCTGTCGGGCGCATCGCCATCGGACTTCACCGGCAAGAGCGTTGCGGCGGCGGGTGACGCCAACGGCGATGGCATCGGCGACGTCATCATCGGCGCGCCCAAAGCGAACCCGCAGGGGCGTGACTCTGCCGGGGCCGCCTATGTCGTGTTTGGACGTGACGCGTCGGGCGGGCCGGCGTTCGCGCCCGAGATCGACCTGGCCGCGCTCGACGGGCTCGATGGCTTCCGCATCGATGGGGCCGCACGGCTGGACCGCGCCGGCATCGCGGTGGCGGGCGGCGGTGATCTCAACGGCGACGGGAGGGCGGACCTGGCGGTGGCGGCCGACGGCGCCGATCCGGACGGACGCGACCAGGGCGGCTCGACCTACGTGCTGTTCGGCAGGCCAGGCGGCGTGTTCCCCGCGGTCATCGACCTGGCCGACATCGAACCCGATGCGCACTTCCGCATCGATGGCGGCGGCACGGGCATCTTCCGCTCGGGGTCCGACGTGGCGTTCGTCGGCGACATCAACGACGACGGCCTGGACGACCTGGCCGTGACCTCGACGGACCCGGGCATGTTCGAGAACACCGTGGACGCGTTCGTCGTCTTCGGCCGCGCGGCCGGGTCGCCCTTCCCGCCCACCCTCCGCCTGAGGGTCCTGGACGGCGCCGACGGGTTCCGGCTGACCGGCCCGGTCTTCGAGCGCTTCTCGACGGCCGTTGTCAGCGCTGCGGGGGACATCAACGGCGACGGCCTGGACGATCTGGCCATTGGCGTGGGCTACGCCGAGCCCGATGGTCGCACGCAGGCGGGCTCAACGTTCATCGTGTACGGCCGCGACGATGGCCGCCTGCCCGCGGCCATCGATCTCACGCGGCTCGACGGCGGCAACGGCTTCCGCATCAACGGCGCGCGCACCGGCGATCGCAGCGGCGGTTCGGTGGCCGCGGCCGGTGATATCAACGGCGACGGACGCGACGATCTGGCGATCGGCGCCCCGCGCGCCATGCCCATGGATCGGTTGGCCGCTGGTCAGACGACGCTGCTCTTCGGACGGCAAGCCTGCCCGGCCGACCTCGACGGCGACGGCGCGCTGACCATCTTCGACTTCCTTACCTTTGGCAACCTCTTCGACGACCGGGACCCGCGCGCCGACTTCGACGGCGACGGCGACTTCACCGTCTTCGACTTCCTGGCCTTCCAGAACGCCTTCGACGCCGGCTGCCCATAGGCGGCCGGGGGCTCCTTACGTCGGCGCAGCGACGCGCCCGATGGCGTGGATCGGGTGGATGGGGTGGGTGAGGCCGTCGAGGATCGCGCCGGGCTCGAGGGCGAAGGCCCGCGCTCCCCCGCTAGCGACGGCCCGGCCTGAGCGGGGCTGCCACCACGGCGGTGCGGGCCCCCACCGCCCCGTTGGGAGCCCGCCGTGCCCCGCGGCGCGGCCGCGAAGCCCCGCTGCGCGGCCGCGACCGAGCGCTGCGGGCTCGCGGTGCTCCGGTGCGGGGCCGCAGTATTTCGTTGCGCGTCCGCAACGCTCCCTTGCGAGCCCCCGGTGCTCCGTTGCGCGTCCGCATGGCTCTGTTGCGGGGCCGCGATGCTCCGCTGCGCATCCGCGATGCCCTGTTGCGGGGCCGCAACGCAGCGCTGCGCGCCGCGCATCGGCCGCGCCGGGCTGCCCGAGGGGTTTGCCGACTCGGACGGTCCGGGAAGAAGAGACGGAGTCACGCAGAGACCAAGAGACGGAGTGGAAGAAGCTATCGGAACACGCCGCCCCGCCGCTCCCTCCCCACTCCGTCGCTGCGCCTCTTCGTCTCTCCAACTCTCCCCACTTCGTCTCTCCGTCTCCCCGTCTCTTCGTCTCTCGATCTCCCCGTCTCTTCCCCCCTCAACACCCCGCGTCGAAGGCCGTCTGGAACGCCAGGAAGTCCAAGGCCGTCAGCTCGCCGTCGCCGTCGAAGTCGGCCTGAGCATCGCCGTCCTGGAAGAGGTTGGAGAAGAGCAGGAAGTCGAAGATGGTGAGC
>JAVJRZ010000011.1:0-355055 GCA_040219675.1 Phycisphaerales bacterium
GATCCGGCTACCGGCAAGCTCGATGGCGCCGCGGACCCTCGCAAAGGCGGCACCGCTGTGCGACCCTAGCGGGCCGGGCCCGCATCGGAGTTGCTTCTGAATCCTGAGAGAGTGGGCCCGGAGGGACTCGAACCCTCACTCCTGTTTCCAGGAAGCGGATTTTAAGTCCGCCGCGTCTGCCGATTTCGCCACGGGCCCGTGGGGTGCATGATATCGCGTGCCCGCTCTGCCGCTCTTGTTCATGGCTCAGCCATGTGGATGCTCAGCCCGATGCGGCGATCATCGCCGCCAGCCGTTCGCGCGTCGCGGCGATCTGATCGCGGCAGACCGTGTGCGGTAGGCCGGCGTGCTGGTGCAGTTCAACCTCGGCACCCATGGCCTCGAGCGTTTGAGCGGCGAACTGCATCTGGAACCACGGCACGTGGGGGTCATGGTCGCCACCGGAGATCTCGACGGGCGTGCCTTCCAGATCGCCGTGCGGTGCGAAGCCCTTCTTGAAGTTGCCGATGAGCGCCCCGCTGTAGGCGACGATTCGGCCGTAGCGCCGCGGATAGGCCATGGTGTGGGAGAGCGCCAGGCAAGCGCCCTGCGAGAAGCCGCCCAGCACGACCCGCTCGGGCGGGAAGCCGTGCCTGGCCAGCGTGCTGAGCACCGACTCGAGCACGGTGTGGGCGCTCTCGACGCTGGGCGCGTTGGACTTCTCGCCCGAGCCGAAGGGATAGGGGTACCACGAGTGATCGGCCGCCGCGGGGGCGATATAGGCCACGCCCTCGAGCCCATACGCGTCGGCGAGCGTCAGCACGTCCTCCGGTCCTGCCCCGCGCCCGTGCAGCAGCACCATGGCGAGCTTGGCGTTATCCAGCGACTCGCCGCTTTGCAAGATCGGCTGGCCCGCGTGGGGCGGCAACTCGAAGGAGGTGTCGAAGGTCTCGGTGGTGGGGGCCTGCATGCTTCACTCCGTGGGCGCGCGACGCCGCTGGGTCACATCCGACGCTAGGCCTGCCATGGCGCGGGCCATGGCCTGTGCCGCCCGAGCACGATGGCTGATGCTGTTCTTTTCTTGTGGCGACAGCTCGGCGCTCGTGCGCGTGAAGCCCGGCGCGACCACGAGTAACGGGTCGTAGCCAAAGCCATGCTCGCCGCGAAGCTCTCGCCCGATGCGGCCCTCGAAGGCACCCTCGCTGCGGGCCAGAACCTCGCCTCTGCGGTTAGCGAGCACCATGACGCACACGAACCGCGCCGTGCGCTCGGCGTCGGGCACGCCCCCGAGCTCGCGCAAGAGGCGAGCGTTGTTGGCAGCGTCGCGCTCGGCCCGCGAGAGGCCTTCCTCTCGCCCACCGCTGGCATAGTGGCTGGAGATCACCCCCGGCGCCCCGCCGAGCGCATCGACGACCAGCCCCGAGTCATCGGCCAGGCACGCCGTGCCCGTCTGCATCGCGTACGCGACGGCCTTGATGGTCGCGTTGGCCTCGAAGGTGTCGCCGGTCTCTTCCGGCTCGGTCGTTGGCGTCGCCAGGTCCTTGAGTCCAACGACCTCAATCCCGAGCTCGGCAAAGATCGGCCGCAGCTCGGCCACCTTGCCAGGGTTGCCCGTGGCGATGGTGATCGGGCCGGGGATGGCTGGGGTCGGCGTTGGGTGGGGTGGAAGGGACATGGGCTCACGATAGCGTAGTGGCAACTGCGCCGACGCGGCGCTCGACGGGCTGGCGGGCTACGCCACGAGGAACACGATCACGTACACGATCGTGATGAGCACGAGGATGATCGCGAGCCTTGTCGAGAGTGGGAACTGGCCGGGCTTGCGTTCGCCCATGCGTGCTCCTCCATCCGAGGCGGTCGGCACCGAGACCTACTCCGCGTCGTCGAAGTCGTCCTTGTAGTCGATCTCGAAGTCATGCACGCTGGCGACCTCGGCAGCGTTCTTGCCGGCGAAGTTCTCGAAGCGACCGACGATGGCGTCGGCGTCGCCCGCCAGCGAGCCCATGACGCGGAACTTGTTGGCCAGGATGTCGTGCAGGTCGGCCTCGGTGTTGCGCGCGTGGCCGGCGGGGTACATGACCAGGCCCGAGTCGTAGGTCTTGCCTGCCTGGTCGGTGATGACCATGCTAGTGGGGATGCCGTCGGGATACTTGTCGTCGTATTCCTTGCCGCCGTGCTCGAAGGTGATCTTGTCCATCAGCAAGCGGGTGACGGTGTTGTGGATCGAGGCGCGGTCGTAGTCGTAGGGAGTGAGGATGAGGTCCTTCCAGTTGACCTTCTTGGATTCGAGCGCCTTGCGGATGAGCGTCGAGACGATGTAGACCATGCTGTGGTCGGCGCTCTGGCGGGTGGTGGGGTTGCGTTTGGCCGGGTCGCCGATGATGCCGAAGGCCGGCTCGTAGGCCACGATGTTGATGTTCTTGATGGCCCCGCCGTCGGCCTGCTCGAGCAGGCCGGGGTTCTTGGTGAAGAGATCAATGACGGCCTGGAGCGCACCGGCGCTCTGGTGCTCGTACAGGCCCAGCTTGAAGTGCATGCCCATGACGGCGAAGTCGCTGCCGGATTTGGCGAGCACGAGGTCGAACGGGCTGGCGTCGGCCTTCTCGGTGTTCGCGTCGGTGGCGTTGACGGACTTGAACATCTGGCCGGGGCCCTCGAAGATGCGGAAGATGGCCTCGGGGTTGCGGAAGATGTCGCGCGGGCCGAGGAAGCCGGCCATGCAACGCTTCATGCTCATGATGGCGACCTCGGTGCTGATGGCGGCGCTGGCGCCCTTGCTGTCGCTGAGTTGCTTGCCCGCGCGGATGGCGCGGAAGGGGATGTAGTGGGCCACGACCATGCCGATGGCACGCTCGATCTGGTCCTCGGTCGCACCGAGCATCGCGCCGAACACCGCCGCGCTGGCGATGGCGCCGTGCACGACGTGGTCGACCTTGTACGTCTTGAGGCTGAAGACCTCGGCCAATCGGCCGCGGATCTCGTCCAGGCAGACCATGCCCTTGAGCGCGACGTCGCCGCCCGCGCCGAGCATCTGGGCGGCGGCCACCGGGACGGCGTAGAAGTCGTTGTGCCCGAACTCGCCGGCCGTGTGGCCCAGGGCGGGGTTGTAGCCGAAGTTGGTGCCGTTGCTGTCCCACTCGCGGACGGCGTTGGCGTTGGCGAGGATGGCCTTCTCGGCCTTCACGCGCTGGCTGGAGCCGAAGCAGGTCGCCCCGTGCGTGGTCGCCGTGCCCAGCGGCTTGCCGGTGTGGCCGGCGGGCACGGCGTACTGCAGCGCCTCGTCCCTCAAGATAGTGGGGGCGTTGGTCCGCAGGGCCAGGGCGCTGACGCCGCAGAGGCACGCGTCGGTGTAGAAGAGGTTGGTCCGCTCGAGGACCTCCGGGGCTGGGTCGCCCGACGCCATGAAGTCGATGGCGTAGCGGGCGATGCCGCGGGCCTGGTTGGTGTCGGCGGGGAGTGTGACGTGCGTGTCGGTGCTGCTGGGCGCGGTGGTCGCTTGGGTCATGATGGGCCCTGTTGGTTGGGAAATTGTCTGGGACTGCCGGCCATCCGAACCGGTTGTGTGCGGGTATCGTACGCCCGAGCAAGGAGGAACCACTGATGCACATCCAATACAACTATGCCAACCTCGAGTCCTCCGACGCCCTTGAGGCGCACGTCGAGAAGCAACTCGAATCGCAGGTGGGGCACTTGTACAAGCACCTGACCGGCTTCGAGGTCCACATCGCCGACGAGAACAGCTCGAAAAGGAGCGGCCCGGCCGACAAGCGGTGCACCATCGAGGCCCGCCCGCGCGGTCGCGATCCGATCACGGTCGAGGCGCACGCGGACGACTTCTACCCCGCCATCAACGACGCGGTGCACAAGCTACGCAGCGCGCTCACGAGCCGGCTCGATCGGGACTGACCATCAGCCGTTGCCCACGCTGCCGGTGAACACGAACCAGCCGAGCCCCACGAAGAACAGCCACCAGCCGTAAATGGCGTGCTCCATGCCCGCGGCGAGGGTCGACTTCGTGCGCAGGTAGGTCCACGCGAAGAGGATCCCGCCGGGCAGGGTCGTGGCGAAGGCCATCCAGTGCCAGAACGGCGCATGCAGCCAGGTGAAGGCCAGCACGTTGAGGACGAACAGCATGCGGATGTCGGGCACGATGCGTCGGTAGCGATGGAAAAAGAACGCGCGGTGGGTGATCTCCTGCGGGTAGGCGCTCAGCCATGGGTAGCCGATGGCGATGAACAGCAGGACGATGGGGGCCTCGCGCGGCAGTCGCAGGAACGCGTCGACCTCTTCCCCCCCGCGGCTCAGCGTCATGAGCCCAGTGAGCTTCGAGAGCACGTACGCCGCCGCGAGCATGCCCACGGCGTTGATGGCAAACAGGCCGAAGATGCGCTTGGCGTCCTTACGGAAGGCCGGCCAGTTCCAGAGCTGGCGTGCCGGGTAGCTGGGGTCGATCGCCAGCCAGATGCCCAGGAGCATGGCCGAGGCGATGAGCGTGGGGAACAGCAGCGAGCCCGGCGGTACGGGTGGGTTGGCCAGCACGTCCAGTCCCACGGCGTTGAACAGCCCGTCGAAGCGGTCTTTGGGATCCATGACCGCGGCTGCAAGGGCGGGCAGGAAGGCGAACAGGAAGGCCATCTCGGCCCAGAGCCACGCACGCCTGGCGAGCCGCGGCTTGCCGCTCGGGCTGATCGGGTTCGGGATGTCGAAGTCGCTGCCCATCAGGAAGCAATAATGCCCAAGGACAGCGAGCACCGCGACCGGAAATAGCGGATTCCCATGTCAAGTACAGCTGAGGACAGTCCGTGGCTAGTCACACCCCAGACCAACCGACACTACTGGCTCGAGAGGGCAATTGGGCCGTGGTCACAATGCCGGGGCGCCAATTTCCAGCCGTCACGTGCCAGGGAGACTCCTTCAAAGGCATTTTGGACAGGATCCGCATGGTCGCGGCCCTCACTGTGGGGACAGAGGCTGGAGAGGAAGCCAACTACTTGGTGACGGAATTGGATGAAGTGCTTGATTTGTACGCTTCAGCTTTGGCACGCAACGGATACGACCTGCCATGGGGAGGCAATTAGGGTTCGCCAACTGGTCGGATGAACTCCCCCGCCGCCTACGATTCGCCGATAATACCAGTTATGTTGAATTCCATCCGTGGTGTCAGTCTTCCCCTCAGATACCTGGTGCCCGCCGCCGTCTCCGCTTAGGGCTTCAGTCGGCCGTACCGGGCTTGCCGCGGTTGACGGTGCCTCCGATGACCATGGCTGCCGAGATGATCAGGATGTTCTTGATGATGTACTGGCCCTCGAGCGTCAGCCCATAGGGCACTCGACCGGGTTGGAACGCGACCTCCGGCAGGATCACCAGCGGCATGAACGTCCCGACCATTTGCAGGGCGAGCAACGCGATGGCGAACCGCAGCGTCGGACGGAACAGGAAGAGCACGCCGATGGCGACCTCCCACCAGCCGATGATCGCCAGCCAGGCGGACGGCGAGAGCAGCGGCATCCAGTCCACCGTCTGGAGCACGAGATCCTCCGCCGGCGAGACGCCGAAGGGCTTGAGGATGCCAAACCAGATGAATATCACGGCCAGAGTGAAGCGAAGGGCCGTATGGCCATAGTGCCTCATGAAGCCAGCGATCCGGTGATCGATTTGCGTGAAGTTCACGTTCTCTCCCGTCGTGCCTGGGAAGAACGGTAGTGGCTCGTCCCGCTCTGCGCGCGAATGCCCGCCTGACGCGGGCTATCTTTCGGAATGGCCGAGGAAACCACCATCTTCGACAAGATCATCGCCCGCGAGATCCCCTGCCACCGCGTGTACGAGGACGAGCACGTGCTGGCGTTCCTCGACGTGGCGCCGCTCAGCCGGGGGCACACCCTGGTGATCCCCAAGGAACGGGCGGCCCAGATGGATCAGCTCAGCGATGACTCCGCCGCGGCGTTGGGCCGAGTCCTCCCGCGGATCTGTCGTGCCGTGCTGAAGGCGACCGGGGCCTCGGCCTACAACCTGCTCCAGAACAACGGCTCCGAAGCCCACCAGGCCGTGATGCACCTGCACGTGCATGTGATCCCCCGCTATCCGGACAAGGCCGAGGGCGCGCCGGGGGGCGGGCTGGGCATAAGTTGGCCGGCTGGCAAGCTGGACGACGGCGAGGGCCTGGCGGCCACGATTCAAGCCGCGATGGCCGACCACTAGGCGCTCCGCGGATCGCCGACTTTCTGCCGCAACGGGCCTACCCTCCGCCTCCGCGAGACGCGAGGCTGGGTGGCACAGAGAGTCCCCACCGCTCAAGGTTCGCGTTTGGTTGACGTTCAGTATGTCCGCCGTTGTCCCGGGCGGATGCTTTATCGAGGAACAGCACCACATGGCGCAAGGCACCATCACGCAGGTCATCGGCTCCACCTTCGACGCGCAGTTCGCCGAGAGCGACCTGCCCGAGATCTACAACGCCGTCACGGTCGAGGCCGACACGCCCGCCGGCAAACTGACGCTGGTTGGCGAGGTGCAGCAGCACCTGGGCGGCGGCCGCGTCCGCTGCGTGGCGCTGGGCTCCACCGACGGCCTGCGCCGTAGCATGGCCTGCAACGATACCGGCGGGCCGGTGAGCGTGCCGGTGGGCGAGGCCGTGCTGGGCCGCGTGTTCAACCTGCTGGGCGAGCCCATCGACAACCGAGGCCCGGCCGACACCACCGAGCGTCGCCCCATCCACCGCCACAGCCCCGAGTTCACCGCGCTCAACCCCAACACCGAGATCCTCCCCACGGGTATCAAGGTCATCGACCTCTTGTGCCCCTTCGTCCGTGGTGGCAAGATCGGCCTGTTCGGCGGTGCGGGCGTGGGCAAGACCGTCATCATCCAGGAGATGATCGCCCGCGTGGCCCGCGAGTTCGGTGGCTACTCCGTGTTCTGCGGCGTGGGCGAGCGTACCCGCGAGGGCAACGACCTCTGGCGTGAAATGCAAGAGGCCGAGTACACCGACGCCGATGGCAACACCGCCCACGTCATCGACAAGGTGGCCATGGTCTTCGGCCAGATGAACGAGCCCCCCGGCGCCCGCCTTCGCGTGGCCCTGAGCGGCCTGACCATGGCCGAGGAGTTCCGCGACGCGTCGGGCAAAGAGACCATGATGTTCGTCGACAACATCTTCCGCTTCACCCAGGCGGGCTCGGAAGTATCCGCCCTGCTGGGCCGCATGCCGTCGGCCGTGGGTTACCAGCCGACGCTCTCGACCGAGATGGGCGAGTTGCAGGAGCGGATCACCTCGACGGCCAAGGGCGCCATCACCTCGGTGCAGGCCATCTACGTGCCCGCCGACGACCTGACCGACCCTGCCCCCGCTACCGCGTTCGCCCACCTTGACGCCTTCGTGGTGCTCGAGCGTTCCATCGCCGAGAAGGGCATCTTCCCGGCCGTCGATCCGCTGGCCAGCACGTCGACCATCCTCGACCCCAGCGTGCTGGGCGAGCGTCACTACTCGGTCAGCCAGAGCGTCCAGCGCATCCTGCAGCGCTACAAGGACCTCCAGGACATCATCGCCATCCTCGGCGTCGACGAGCTGAGCGAAGAGGACAAGCTGATCGTGGGCCGGGCCCGCAAGATCGAGCGCTTCCTCAGCCAGCCGTTCTACGTGGCCGAGGTCTTCACCGGCTTCCCGGGCATCTATACCAGCCTGGAGGACACCATCGACAGCTTCGAGCGTCTGGTGGCCGGCGAGGGCGACGACCTGCCCGAGAGCGCCTTCATGTACGTCGGCACGCTCGACGACGCGCGGGCCAAGGCCGAAAAGATGGCTGCGAAGGCGTAAGGAAGCAACGACCACGCAGTGAGTGCAATGAGGGCGGCCTTAGGCCGCCCTCATTCTTTTGGGCCGGTACAGTTCGCCATGGGTGTCAGCCGGGCCGCCCGCGCGATGGAAGCCGAACCTGTGCGAAACGGGCAGGCCGTCTTCGTCGCCCGAGGCATCTCCAAGGTCTACCACGTCGGCGATGTCGATGTACACGCACTGCGAAGCGTGGACTTCGAGCTCCACGCCGGCGAACTGGTCGTGCTGCTAGGGCCCAGCGGCAGCGGCAAGTCGACGCTGCTCAACATCCTCGGCGGCCTGGACACCCCCACCTCGGGGACCCTCGAGTATCTTGGCGAGGATCTGACTGGGGCCGACGACGCGGTGCTGACGCGCTTCCGCCGCGCGCACGTTGGCTTCGTGTTCCAGTTCTACAACCTCATTCCCAGCCTCACTGCCCGCGAGAACGTATCGCTCATCACCGATATCGCCGAGTCGGCGATGGCGCCCGAGGCCGCGCTCGACCTTGTGGGCCTCTCGCATCGGCTGGACCACTTCCCCAGCCAGCTCTCGGGAGGGGAGCAGCAGCGCGTCGCGATCGCGCGGGCCATCGCCAAGCGGCCCAAGGTCCTGCTCTGCGACGAGCCCACCGGCGCGCTCGATGCCAAGACCGGCGTGATCGTGCTCGAAGCGCTCGAGCACGCCAACCGCGAACTGGGCACGGCGACGGCGATCATCACCCACAACGCGGTCATCGCCAGCATGGGCGACCGCGTGGTCTCGCTCTCTGGCGGTGAGATCGCCGACGTCCAGGCCAACCCCAGCCGCCGCCCGGCGAGCGAACTGACGTGGTAGGCCCATGAAGGCCATCCACCGCAAGCTCGTACGAGACCTGTGGCGCATGAAGGAGCAGGCCTTCGCCGTCGCACTGGTGCTGGCCTGCGGCATCGCGACCTTCGTCATGGCCCTGAGCATGCTCGACAGCCTCCAACGGGCCGCCGAGACGTACTACGAGCGCAACCGATTCGCCGACGTCTTCGCGCACGCACGCCGGGCGCCCGAGTCGATGGCCCACCGGCTGGAAATCATCCCCGGTGTGTCGTCGATCGATACGCGCATCGTCGATCGCGTGCTGCTCGACGTGCCGGGCATGCTCGAGCCGGCATCGGGGGCGATCGTCTCGTTGCCCCGACCGGGCCGACGCGGGCTGAACGAGATCCACCTGCTCGAGGGGCGGCTGCCCGAGGGACGACGGGATCGCGAGGTGATCGTCAGCAGCCGGTTCGCCGAGGCCCACGGGCTGCGTCCGGGCTCGACGATCCGCGCCATCATGGGTGGTCTTGAGCAGACGCTGCGCATCGTGGGGCTGGGCATCTCGCCCGAGTATGTCTTCCTGATCCCGCCCGGCGGCATCCTGCCCGAGCACGATCGCTACGCCGTCTTCTGGATGGGCCGGGAAGAGATGGAAGCCGCGTTCGATATGGAAGGCGCGTTCAACGACGTCTCGCTCCTGCTGAATGCAAGCACCGATGAGCGCGTCGTGATCGCGGCCGTTGATCGTGTGCTCGCGCCCTTCGGCGGCACCGGCGCTTACGGACGCAGCGACCATCCCTCCCACCAGATCGTGGAGAACGAGTTCGAGGAGCTCAGCGGCACCGCGCTCATCGCGCCGCTGATCTTCCTGGCCGTCAGCGCCTTTCTGCTGAACCTCATCCTCGGCCGGCTCATGGCCCTCCAACGCGAGCAGATCGCGGCCCTGCGCGCGCTGGGATACACCGCGTGGGAGATCGCCCGGCACTACCTGGGCTTCGCGCTGGCCATCGCGCTGCTGGCATCGGCCCTGGGCGTCGCCGGCGGCGCGGTCATGGGCCGCGGCCTGACCGCCCTGTACGCAGACTTCTTCGACTTCCCCGCGTTCACCTACACGCTGCATTCCGGGCTCATCGTGCTGGGCTTGCTCGTGGGCGTGGGCTCGGGCGTGCTGGCGGTGTTCTTCGCGCTGCGGCGCATCATGCGGATCCCGCCGGCCGAGGCCCTCAAGCCCCCGGCCCCCATGGCCTACCACCAAATGCTTGGCGAGCGGCTGGGCATCTCGCGCCTGCTGCCCACGTCCATGCGCATGGTGCTGCGCTACCTCGAGCGACGGCCGACGAAGACGGCGATGTCCATCCTGGGCGTGGCGCTGGCGACGGCCATCCTCGTCGTCGGCCGGTTCACCGAGGACTCGATGGCCTATCTCCTGCGTTTCCAGTTCGAGCGCGTGCAGCAGCGCGACGTCGAGCTCGCGTTCGCCGCCGATACCGACGCCGACGCGGTCCGAGGCGTCGCCGCCATGCCCGGCGTGCTGGCGGTCGAGCCCTATCGCGCCGTGGCCGTGCGTTTGCGCAATGGTGTCCACGAGCGGCGCGTGGGCATCATCGGCCTGGCTCGCCGAGACGGCATGCACCACCTGCTGGACATGGATGGAAACCGCGTACCCCTGCCCGAGCACGGCGTGGTGCTGTCCACACAGCTCGCCAGGGCGCTGCAGGTCCGCCCGGGCCAGCGCGTGCGCGCCGAGGTGCTGCACGGGCGCCGGCCGACGCTCGAGCCGCTGGTCGCCGCGACCATCGACGACTTCTCGGGGCTGGCCGTGTACGCGAGCATGGACGAGCTGAACCGCCAGCTCGGCGAGCCGAGCGTCGTCGACGGCGTCTACGCCCGCGTCGATCCAGCGCGGCTCGACGACTTCTACGAGCGTGTGCGACAGACGCCGCGCATCGTCGCCGTCAACGCCAAGGCCGCCACACGCAAGGCCTTCACCGACATCCTCGCCCAGAACCTGGGCCTCATGCGCACGTTCCTGATCGGCTTCAGCGTCATCATCGCCATCGGTGTGGTGTACAACGCCGCCCGCACGTCGCTGTCCGAACGCGGGCGAGACCTGGCGACCCTGCGTGTCCTGGGCTTCACCAAGGCCGAGGTCGTCTGGCTCCAGATCGGCGAGCTGGCGGTCGTGACGCTCTCGGGCGTGCCGCTGGGGCTCGTGCTCGGGTACGCGCTGGCGCGGCTGACCGCCTGGGCCAGCGCCAGCGAGCTCTTTCGCATGCCCTTCGTGATCGGGGCGGGCACGTTCGCGCTCTCGGCGATCATCGTGCTCGCCGCCAGCATCGTCACGGCCCTGGCCATCGCCCGCCGCGTGCGCGCGCTCGACCTTCTGGCCGCCCTCAAGGCGCGCGAGTAGCCTCCCGCGTCGTAGGCGTTACCCACCGGAGCCCGCATGGCCACCACCATCCGCCGCATCGTGCTCGCGCTGCTCGCCCTGGGAATCGTCGCCGCGCTGGCCTGGGCCCTGCGGCCGCGGCCGGTGGCGGTCGACATGGCCGTTGCCGCCCGCGGGCCCATGGCCGTCACCGTCGACGAGGAGGGCGTGACCCGCATCGCCGAGCGCTACGTCGTCTCCAGCCCGCTGGCCGGCCGGCTGCGCCGCATCACGCTGGACCCCGGCGACGCCGTGGTCGCCGGCGAAACCGTCGTCGCCGTCATCGAGCCGGCCGATCCCGACCTGCTGGACCCCCGGGCCATCGCCCAGGCCGAGGCGCGCGTGCGGGCCGCCCAGGCCGCCCGCCAGCGGGCCGGGGCGATGCTCGAGGCCGCCCGCACCGCCTACGACCTGGCCGAGACCGAGCTCGCCCGCGTCGCCAGCGCACGGCAGGACGGCGCCGCGACCGAGCGCGAGCTGGACCGTGTCCAGGCGGCCGAGCGCACCGCCGCCGATGCCCTGCGCGCCGCCGGCTTCGAGGCCGACATCGCCGCCTACGAGCTGGACGTCGCCCGCAGCGCCCTGCTGCTGGCCCGCGGCGAGCCGGTCGATGGCAGCGCCCCCGCCGCCGGGCGCCTGACGCTGGCCAGCCCGATCGACGGCCTGGTGCTGGGCGTCTTCGAGGAGAGCGTGCGCGTCGTCGCCGCCGGCGATCCGCTCGTCGAGGTGGGCGACCTGGCCGACCTGGAACTGGTCGTCGACGTGCTCAGCCAGGACGCCGTCGCCATCGCGCCCGGGGCGCGCATCGCCATCGACCACTGGGGCGGGCCGGGCACGCTCGAGGCGATCGTGCGGCTGGTCGAGCCCAGCGGCTTCACGCACGTCTCCGCCCTGGGCATCGAGGAGCAGCGCGTCAACGTCGTGGCCGACTTCGTGACCCCGCGCCAGGACCGGCTTGCCCTGGGCGACGGCTTCCGCGTCGAGGCCAGCATCGTCGTGTGGGAAGCGCCCGACGCCCTGATGGTCCCCGCGACCGCGCCCTTCCGCCACGAGGGCGGCTGGGCGGTGTTTACCGTCCAGGGCGACGAGCATGGCGGCGTCGCGCGGCTCACCCCGGTCACGCTGGGCCGGCGCAACGCCCAGGCGGCCCAGGTCGTGGGCGGCCTGACCGAGGGCCAGCGCGTGGTGCGCTACCCCGGCGACGGGCTGGCCGACGGCGTGCGCATCGGCCCCCGGGCCCGCTGACGCGCGGCGGGCGACCAGTCGCCCGCGTACACGCAGGTGAACCCCCCCGCCGCCCGCGCGAGCGTAGCCTCTCTCATGGACGCCCCGCCGCCGCCCGCCGCGCCCCCGGCAATGCCCACGGCCCCCCCGACCAAGCCGGGCGCGATTCCCGGCCGGCCATCAGCTCGCCTGCCAGCGGCGGCCAAGGTCGTCGCGTGGCTGGACATCGCCTTCGGCGCGTTCATGGTCGTCTCGGCGATGAATCCGGCGGGCCAGCGTGATCCCTACGCGCTCGTGATGGGGGTGTTCGTGCCCCTGGGGCTGGGCGTGCTGCTCCGCTCGAACATCGTGCGCATCGTGTCGCGCCTGGCGCACGGGCTGATGGGCCTGCTGGTGATCGTCGCGCTGATCTCGACGATCATCGGGTTCCTGACGGGGCCGCCCACGAACCCGGCGGCGGGCAACCCCCTCATGACGGCCTTCCTCGTGCTCTTTAGCGCGATGTTCCTGGCCATGGGCGCGTTCTTCGTGTGGGCCGCCTTCGTGCTGGGGCGCAAGGACGTGCGCGCCGCGTGCCGCCGGCGGTTGCGGGCGACGCCAGAGGGTTGAACGCGAGGGCGGCAAAGGGCCCGAAGGCGTGCGCGCACGCCCCGTTTGAGCCGCGTGCGTGAACACGCGTGCCAACGCGGGCCAGGCTCGGTCCCGATCTTCGCCGTGATGCGTGGAGGATTCGAACGCGGAGGTCGCAGAGGTCGAGAGGGCACGGGTGCCATGGCTTGTCCGTCTTCGGCAAGCCGTGCTCGGGGGTGGCGACCAATCCCGGCCCAAGACACGGCTCGCGAAGACGACAAGCCGTGGCACCCGGTCACCCCGCCCGCGCCAGCCCGCACTCGGGGCATGCCTCGACGCCCTCGCCCAGCTCGTACGCGCACGCCAGGCACAGGCCACGCCTCGCGCGGCGGCGGAGTTTGTGCCAGCGGAGCAGGGCGAGGGGGATGAGCGCGAGTGCTCCGTAGAAGAGCGTGTTGCCCAGCAGGCCGGGCCAAAGGGGGAAGTAGGGCACCTGGAGGTGGTAGCCGAACACGGTCGGGTGCCACAGCCCCCGCACCATGCCTGGTGGGCCCGATGGCGGCGATGCGATGGCGCCCCACGCCGCACGCCATGGCCAGCCCACGCCGATGAAGTCCACCGATGCCGCGCCGCCGTCCAGCATCGCCTGAGCGGGCGCGGGCAACGGGCTTGCATGGACACGCTGGCCGTTGATGAACCGTGCAAACAGGATCGCTGTCTCGACGGATGGGGACGGGCCTGCATCGCCGTGCCATCGCGTGGACCACCAGTCGCCAGAGCGGCGATACGCCGCCGGAGCATCGGGGTCATACAAGGCTTCAAGTTCGTCGTGTGAGCCTCCTGAGTATGCCGGAAGCCATCGGACGGCCGATCCCACCGGGACGCTCCCCACCGCCAGCACCACCCCCACCACCAGCGCCAAGAGCACCAGCCGCCACGTGATCACGCGGGGGCATCGCGGCGGCTTCGCTTCGCGGGAGCGGCGCATGGGGAACCGTAGCGGGAGGCGGCGCCCTGGGGACGTGCCACCGGGCCGCGTCTGCGCGGGTCGGTGTTCGGGCACGTGCTCTGGTCGTCCAGGAGCACCGACCTCGGAGAACCGAGGTCGGTGGCACGGTGGGCGTCAGGATCGCCGGGTGGCGTCCGGTGCGCGCCGCAAGGCCATCTGGGGGCGCGGGAACGCCGGCCATGGGCGCGGGCGGGGCATCCGGGTGCGCAGATCGTCCATCCCGGTGCGCCGGTGGAGCGTCCAGGGGCGCAGGGGGGCCATCCATGGGCGCAGAAGGACCATCTGTGTGCGCAGGAAGTCCATCCTGGTGCGCAGGAAGGCCATCGTGGTGCGCAGAAACGATTCTGGCGCTTGGGGTTGGGACCGATCGGCGGCCGGACCGCGGGCCGAAACCCCCTGTTTCGGGGGAGCATCCGGCGTCCGCATGGCCAGGGCCGGCCGGCTGGCCTTGCTCGCAACTGTCTGCTAGGGCCAAACTTGCGAAACACCTTCCTGATCCGTCCATCTTGGGCCAAAGTCGGGCTCTCGGAACGTCGATGCACAGGGTGGCCCGGGGCGCTTCGCGCGCGGCCGGGCGGGCCGCCAAGCCGTCCGCGGGCCCCTTCGCGTAGCATCGCCCGATGTCCCCGACGATCAACGGCGTGTACATGGGCCCGATCCCCGGGCCGCCCTCGGGCGAGCCCGAACCGCCCGACACGCCCAAGCGGCGGCGGATGAAGCGCGCGCTGCACGCCGTCTACGTGCTGATGGGGTTGCTATTCGTCCTCTGGCTCGTCGTTCTATTCCCCCACGGCGGCGGCGGGCGGCCCACGATGATCGGGGAAGGCCAGCAAGCGCCGCGGCGCGAAGAGCCGTAGGACGCCGCGCGCGACACGCGCGATGGGCATCGCCGGCGTGCGCGCGGGATCGATCGGCCAACGCTAAAGTCCACCATGACCGATGACCAGCGCCTGCGAGCGCTCGACCTGCGGACCGAGGACGTCGTGCTGCTGCGCACGGTCGCCGGCGTGGCCCTTCGCATCGCCGGCATCGTGCTGGGCACGCTGGGCGTCGTCCGCGGCGTGGAGCTCTCGGGCCTGGTGGCCCAGGGCGGCTTCTTCACGAGCCTCGCCTCGGGGCAGGTGGCGGTGTTCTTCGTGGGCCCGGTGCTGCTGGCCGGCTCGGGCGTGGTGCTGGTTGTCTTCGCCGGACGCATCACCCGAAGGCTCATCCCCCACCGCCTGCCAACGCATCGCTGCCCGGGGTGCGACTACACCATCACCACGCTGGACGCGGGCCGCTGCACGGAGTGCGGGTACCTGATCAGCCCGCTGCGCGACGCCCCGCGCAGCGCGAGCGACCGCCTGCTGGTGGCGCGCTCGATCGCCGCGACCGTCGTGCGCCTGGCGGGCATCGCGGCGATCGTCTATGGCGTTGGCCGGCTGGTGCTCGTCGCGGCGGCCGACCTGCTGCTCGAAGCGCGCTCGCGCGCCGAGGACTACGCCATCGGTCGCGAGATGCTCTGGATCGTGATCACCATCGTGCTGGGCCTGCTGGCCTTCGGCCTGGCCGACCGCCTGGCCCGCACCGCCCTGCTGGGCCTGCGGCAAGATCCGCGACCCAAGGACGACTGACCCGGCGAGCCCCCGCGTCGCCGCGTCGCTTCGTGCCTGTGCCGCTTGCCCCGCTAGTCCATCGCCCCAACGCCCAGCGTGCGCAGCACGATGCTCTTGAGCGGCCGGTGCAGGGGCGTGCGCTTGAAGGCGTCGTTGATGCGGTCGACCACCTGGTACCTGGGGTTGCGCAGGTACACCGACTCGTGCTGGCGCAGCTCGCCGGCGAGGATGCGCAGGGCCACGTCGGGCCTCTCGGCCAGGCCCGGGTGCCGGCTGGTGATCAGGGCGCGAAAGCGTGCGAGGTTCGGTTCGCCGATGGCGTGGCGCATGGAGTCCTGCCGCTGGCGGTAGTAGATCAGGCGCTCGGGGATGATCTCGCAGCGCTCCCCGCGGCTGGCGAGCGCGCAGTAGAAGTCCCAGTCCTCGTAGCTGGTAAGCCACGCGTCGTAGCCGCCAATCGCCTCCCAGGCCCGCTTGTCGATGAGCCCCACGCAGCAGGAGGCGACGTTGGCCGCCGCCAGCATGTCACGCTCCAGGCCCAGCGGCAGCCAGATCCACGGGGCGTCCTCGGGGGTTTCGGGGAACGCGGCCACCAGCGAGGTCACCATGGCCAGCGGGCGGGCGCTCGCGCTGGCCTGCCGCATGGCGTGCAGGGCCTTGGCGACGAAGGTGCGGTCGAGCAGGTCGTCGGCGTCCAGCGGCACGACGTACCGCGCCCGGGCCCGCGCGATGCCGTAGTTGCGTGCGTCGCCCAGCCCGCCGTTGCGCTTGCGCAGCACGCGGACCCTGCCCTCACGCTCGAGCCGCTCGACCATCGCGATGCTGGCCTGGTCGGTCGAGCCGTCGTCGACGAGGACGACCTCGGTGTTGGCGTGCGTCTGGCCCAGGGCGCTCTCGAGCGTCTGCGGCAGCCAGCGGGCCATGTTGTAGAAGGGGATGATGATCGAGGCGTCCGGCTCGGCGTCGCCGTTGCGGGTGGCGGTGGTCTGGGTGAATTCGGCCGTCGGTGCCATGCGCTCGCGGGCGCTGTCGATGGCCGCGGCGGTCTCTTTGACGATGCGCGTGGGATCGCACACGCTCGCCACGCGCTGGGGCGCCGTCGTCTTGACCCGCTCGCGCAGCCCGTCGTCGGTGAGCGCCCGCCGCAGGGCGTCCTTGAGGCCCTCGATGCTGCCGCTCTCGAACAGCAGGCCGCTGACGCCGTCCTCGATCTGCTCGCTCATGCCCCCGGCGTTGCTGCCCACGACCAGCTTGCCCAGGGCGAGGGCCTCGAGGCACACGTTGGGATAGTTCTCCCACAGCGACGGGAAGCAGCAGGCCGCCGCGCCGCGGATGGCCGGCCCGAGCTCGACGCGCGGGCGCGGGGGCTCGAAGTGGAAGCGATCGGCGTGGGCCCGGCTGGCCAGCTTCTCGAGGTGGCGACGCATCGAGCCGCACGCCGGGCCGGTCTCGGTATCCCCGCCGATGAAGCGGACGTCGAAGTCCAGCCCCTCGTCCATCAGTTGCTGCGCCGCTGGCACGAGCAGGTGCACGCCCTTGCGACGCTCGGACCGGCCGTAGAAGAGCACGTACGGCCGCTCGCGCCGGTCCGCTTCGCCCTGGCCCAATTCATCGACGCTGCCCATGTCAAAGGCGTACGGCACCACGAAGCCCGGCTTGCGATCCTCGGCGACGTCCGGGCCGTAGCGCTCACGGACGCGCTCCAGCAGGCTTGTGCACGGCGAGATCAGCGCGTCGGCATCGCGCAAGGCCTGGCCCTCGATCGCCAGGATCAGCGCCGTCTCGCGGTCGAGCATCGCGTCGGCGTTCAGTTCAATGCAATCGGCCAAAGGCGTGTGCAGGCGGATGGCCATGACCGCGCCGGCGTAGGCGCCCAGCGTCCGGCGGGCCTTGAGCGCCAGCCAGCCCTCGCCGCCGAAGTCGGGGAACTCGATGTAGTCGAACCGGTAGCGGGCGTGCAGCTCGGCGAGCTTCTCGTGCACGGCCATGGCGTGCCGCTCCAGCGGGCAGCGGAAGCCGTCCAGCAGGCATTGCCCGGCGAGCACGTCCACGGCGTGGAAGGCGACGCCCTTGTGCGTCCGGGGGCCGTCGTCGAGCAGGCCGGGGTGCGGCTCGCTGAGCACGTGGACCTCGTGCCCCGCCGCCGCCCAGGCCCGGGCCATCAGCGACACGTAGACGCCGATGCCCGCACCCCAGAAGGGGGCGACTTCCCGGCTGACGAGGCAGATTCTCATACCGGCTGGCTTCTCGCGAGGGGGCGGGCAGGGATGGACGCGATCGGAACCCCCCATGGTAGGTCCACGCCCCGCCAAAGCCCCACCACCGGCGGTCTAGTATGCGTCAAAGAACACGACGCCACGGGCCCCAGGCCCACCCTCACGCGGAGCCAGCATGCCGTACACCTTGCGACCGGACCAGGGCTACGACCTCGACGTCGAGTCGACCGAATACCTCCAGGGCCACCCCGACACCGGCGATCGCTGGACGCTCAACTTCGGCCCCCAGCACCCCGCCACGCACACCACGCTGCGCCTCGTCCTCGAGCTCGACGGCGAGCGAGTGGCCCGCTGCACGCCCCACATCGGCTACCTGCACAGCGGCTTCGAGAAGCTGGGCGAAGCGCTCGACTACAACCAGTACGTGACCATCGTGTCGCGGATGAACTACCTCAGCCCCATCGCCAACGACATCGCCTGGCACCACGCCGTCGAGACGCTCTTTGGCATCGAGATCACCCCCCGCTGCAAGGTGCTGCGCACCATCCTGGCCGAGCTGGCCCGCATCCAGGACCACCTGCTGTGCGTGGGCGCCGCCGCGCTGGACCTGGGCGCCATCACCGGCTTTCTCTACAGCTTCAACCCGCGCGAGAAGATCTACGACATCATGGACTTCGTCAGCGGCCAGCGGTACCACCCCGACTGGACGCGCGTGGGCGGGGCCATGCAGGACCTGCCCGACGAGGAGACCTTCAAGCGGATGGTCAAGGCCTTCTGCCACGAGGACCTGTCCCGGGCCATCGCCGACGTGGAGAACCTCATCGAGCGCAACCGCATCTTCATGGACCGCACCCGAGGCATCGGCATCCTCAGCAAGGAGGACGCCATTGCCTGGTCGATCTCCGGCCCGCTGGCCCGCTCGGCCGGCGTCGCGCGAGACCTGCGCAAGGACGCCCCGTACCTGTGCTTCGAGGACAATTGGGACGGCCAGGGCGCCCAGGCCGTGCGCTTCCAGGTGCCCGTGGCCGACCAGGGCGACGTGTACACCCGCGTGCTCGTCCGCGTCGAGGAGATGAAGCAGAGCGTCAAGATCATCGACCAGCTCATCGACGACATCCCCGGCGGCCCGCTGGACGCCTTCACCGACTCGAAGATGGTCAAGCCGCCCAAGGGCGAGGTCTACGGCTCGATCGAGGGCCTCATCCAGCACTTCGAGCTGATCATGAGCAACCGCGGCTGGAAGCCCCCCGTCGCCGAGGCCTACGGCGCCAACGAGACGGCCAACGGCGAGCTGGGCTACTTCATCGTCAGCGACGGCGGCCCCCGCCCCTGGCGCGCCCGCACCCGCCCGCCGACGTTCATGAACTACGCCATCATGGCGATGATGACCGAGGGCCACATGCTCGCCGACGTGGTGGCGATCCTGGGCTCGATCAATGTCGTGGCGGCGGAGCTCGATCGGTAGCTTGTCGCCTCGCCGGCGGGGCCATGCGCGGGCTGCGCCCGACGCGGGGGCGTGCGGCGGGCGTGAACCAACCAGTGCAATAGAAAGCAGGCCGCGCAAGCGGCCCGCGTGTGCATCAGCGATTGCCGATTGCCGGATGCCGAATCCCGGCTTCAGCCCGCCTGGCTCTCTACCGTCGGCCCCTGGGCGATGATGGTCGCCTGCTCGTTGCTGGCGCCGTAGCGCACGGTGAAGCTGGCCGAGGGACCGTCCTTGGTGCTCGTCTGGGCCGTGACGCGGTAGTTGATCACCGTGCTCGAGCCCAGGAAGGTCGTGTCCTCGAACTCGCGCTTCTTGGCGTTCAAGAGGAACACGAAGGGCGTCTGCGGCGCCGGCTGCCGCTCGATCTTGTACGTCACCGCCTTGACCCCCTTGGGGTGGTCGCAGGTGAAGGTAAACTTCAAGCCCCCGTTGTCCAGCAGCTCGCGCTTAAAACCCTCGGGGGTGCCCGGGGCGGGCGCGGGGCCGGGGTCGGCCGGCAGGGGGATCTGCGCGGTGGTGTAGATCGAGTCGGGGTTGCCCTTGCTGCGGGCGAAGCCGCGGATCTGGGTCACCTGGCCCGAGGCCTTGCTGCGCATCGCCTTGACCCCCGCGCGGTAGTCGGCGCCCTTGGCGTCGGCCAGCGCCTGGGCGGCCAGCCACTCGGTCTTGAGGTCCTTGGCCGCCGAGAGCAGGGTTCCAAGCTCGGCGACCTCGAGCGGATCGACGCCGATCGTGAGCCCCGCGGCGGCCCACACGGGCACGCGGGTGTCGACCCAGTCGATGGCTTCGAGGGCGTTGCGTGGCACCGTGCTCATGACACACCGCCTTCACTGGTCGCCTCGCCGGCGGGGCCGTGCGCCGGGGACATGCGCCCGCGGACGGGCGCATGCCCCGTCGAGGGCATATGAGAATGCGAACGGGTGATGCGGCCCGTGGGACCGCCCGACAGAAGAATCGCGTTGTTCATTCGAACAACTCCCACGGGCGTCGAGGCCCGCTGGACCAAAGACCACCACGGCCCCGGCCTGGATGCTTCATCGAGTGCTCCACACCCCGGATGAACCAAAAATCCATCACAATCGTAATAATCGCCGCCAACCGCCCGGAACGAGGGGCCCCATAACCGACAAACCGCCCCCACGACCCCGGGAAGGGGCGCGCAGCGGCCGATGTCTGATCAGACATTGGCGATGTTCGATCAGACAACGGCGATGTCTGATCAGACACGGGCGATGTTCGATCAGACAACGGCGATGTCCGATCAGACATTGGCGATGTTCGATCAGACACGGGCGATGTCCGTTCAGACATGGGCGATGTTCGATCAGACACGGGCGATGTCTGGTCACACATTGGCGATGTTCGATCAGACGCGAGCGATGCCTGATCAGACCATCGGGATGCCCGGCCAGACATCGCCGAATCCCGATCGGGCGCGGGCGCTGGGGGACGTAAGATCGGGCGGCAGGGAAGGGGCCGTGCCCGATCGGGTGCGATGGCTGGCGATCCCTAAGCCGTGCGTGTCCAGCCGAGCCCGCCCACGGCCCGATAGCCCCCACAAGCGCCCCGGCCTCGCCGCCGGGGCTGTCACACCCGCGATGCCGGGCAAACTGGGTAACTTAGATCTAGGTGGGCCTATATCCACCCGACAAGGAGGCCCCATGACGAAGACCACGTATCTCCACCCACACCGCTTGGCCATCCTCGCCGCATTTATGGCCGCCGCGCCCACCTTGGCCCAGACCATTCCGCCCGACTACGGCCACGACTTCGTGACCATCGGTGCGCCGGGCAACCGCGGGGTCTTGCCGAGCGAAGCCCCGATCTGGCCCTTCGATCGCTGGGGTACGTTCGGCCGCGTCGACTACGAGTTCCGCATCACGCGGACCGAGGTCACCAACACGCAGTACCTCGAGTTCATCGACACCTATACCAAAGTCGAGGGGTTTACACCTGGGCCCCGCATCCTCGGGTCCGGGCTCTTCGCGGACGGCTTTGACCCACAGGGCAACCCCATCATCCGCATCAAACCCGGGGCGGCGCAAGCGCCAGCCAACCCATCGTGGGACTATGCGGCGCGGTACGCCAACTGGCTGCACAACGACAAGGGCACCGAACTGGAGGACTTCGAGACTGGCGCGTACGACACGAGCACGTTCGGCGTCGACCCGGACACGGGCAAGCGGACCGACCAGCTCGAACGCTCGCCGGGGTCGAAATTCTACATCCCAAACCTCGACGAGTGGACCAAGGCGGCCCACTACGACCCCGACCGCTATGGTGAGGGCCAGGAGGGCTACTGGTACTACCCCGGCGGCAGCGACGACCCGCTGGTCAGCGGCATGCCCGGCGAGCCGGGCGCCGAGACAGGCGCGGGCCAGACGCCGCCGGACTTCATCTTCTTCCCCGTGGGCTCGTACCCGCAGACCAACGAACCTTGGGGCCTGCTCGACACGTCGGGCGGCGCCCGCGAGTGGACCGAGACCGTGCTGCCACACCAGTTAGACGATCGCCTCCGCGTTTACCGGGGCTCGGACACCAGGACATTGGGTGGCCCCGTTGCCGACGATCCCATCGACGTTGTGAGAAGTGCGCTCGACGCCAGCTACGGTTTTCGCATGGGCAGCATCGTGCCCAGCCCGGGCGCAAGCCACGTGCTCATTGTTGGATCCTGCACCATTCTTTCACGAAGGAGAAGGGCATTAGAGCCTTTTGCATCGCATTGCTGGTCCTGCTGTGCTCCCGCGCGGCCATTGCGGACATCGTCGTCCAGAGCCTGTCCGGCGATACGAGCGTTTCGTACTCCACCAGCCGCGTCGGGACGGATCCCGTCACCATGGCTGGCCGATACGTCGTGAACATGGACATCTCGATGCCCAGCGCGGCCGTCCGCATCATCCGTGTCACGTCCGACAGCAACGACATCATCGTGCGTGCGAACATCGAAGCCACCGGGCTTGGATCGGTTGCTGCCGTTCGATTCGAGGGGGATTGGCCGACGGGCCAGATCGAGAGCATCGAAGAGATCCACTACGACGCGCCCATCAGCGGCAGCCCGGCCAGCATCAACCCAGTCATCTTACTTCACCCGACTGCCGGCACGGGCCGGGTTGGCGGGGACTCGAGCGGATGCGAGATCCAGTTTCACCTCTTGAGCATCGAGCGATGCCGGGAGCTCACGGCCGACCTGGTCAGAGTCCCTGGAGGCGATCCGGGCAACATTACCCTGATCGATGTCTCGGGGAATGTCACCTCGGACTTGATCGAGGGTGACACCATCTCGGAAATCAATGTGACCGGCAACATTGGCGCAGTGGGAGATCCGGTCCGGATCGACGCCGATACCGATCTGGAGTCACTCAGAACGACCAACCTGTACGGCGACCTGAACATCGATGGGAACATCGAGGAGATCTACGTCTACGGCAGTTCAAGCCAAGGAACGCTTGAAGCGACGGATGCCGTTTTCGCTGGCACCCTGGACTGCGACACCATGAATCTTGGTGCCGGCCTGCGTATCTGGGGCGATCTCGATGCCACCGTCACCATCGACGACGAGATGACCGGGGCAACCGATCCGGCGAGCAATATCACCCGCATCGCCATCGGCGACGATCTCAACGGCGACATCACCATCGGCAGCGGCGGCATGAACCGGGGCATCACCATCGGCTGGATGGAGAGCGCGACGGCCGTGTGGAGCGGGAACGTCACGGTTGCCGGGCAGACGCTTGCGCCCAAGCCCGATTACACGGATGACGTTGAAGGCGGCGGGGCCGTCGGCCGCGTGCCCTACGGCGCGCACTTCTTCGAGTGCGATCCGGCGTACACCGTGTCTGGCCCCGGCGAGGTCACCGTTCCTGGCGCCTCGACCACCGCCAATATCACGATCACACACTATGGCTATGTCAAGTACAGCGGCAGCGGCAAGCCGTACGTCGTCTACGAGTCGCCGGGATCGCACTGCACGAGCGGCTGCAGCGCCGAACTCTTCTCCAACAAGACCAGCGAGTGGAGCACGACGTCCATCGGCGCGACCGCCAGCCTGCGGAGCATGAAGCTCCAGGGTACGGCTCGCGACGGGAAGCACTACCACATCGACGTGAACGGCACGCTCGAATGCCGAGACGTGTTCGGCGAGCCCAGCACGGCCAAGACCAAGCCGTACTCGTACATCTTCAACACAAACTAATCCGTCGCCAGCCGGTTGATCGTGCGCGCCCGCCCTCTCGGCGGGCGTTGTCGTCTCAACCGAGACCCGAAGTCCGGCCCACCCTTTGCAAGACAACCCTCGTGAACGACATACGCACCGCCCGAGCCGTACACCGGGACGAGCACGCACGACATCTCGGCCACGCGTGAGGCCAGCCAAGCGAACGAGCGTGATGCACCCGCGCTCACGCCCGCCGCTCGCACGGAATCCCCTCCGAGCTCCTCGCGACCTTCGCGTTGAATCTCCGATGTGAACCCGCCCTCATCGCGCCCCACCGCCGCGCGAGCGTCCGTAACCTTACGCGATGGCACCACGACCGATCGACCCCGAACGCGCCGCCCGCGCACTCGCCCGCGTCCGCACCCTCGCTGCGTGGATGGACACGCGCTATCGCATCCCCGGCACGCCGTTTCGCTTCGGGCTGGACCCCATCATCAGCCTGCTGCCAGTGGTTGGCGACACCATCAGCGTGGCCATCGGCGTGCTGCCGATCGTCGAGGGCAAGCGGGCGGGCGTGCGGCGGTGGGTGCTGCTCAAGATGGCCGCCAACCTGGGCGTGGACTGGTTGGTCGGGCTTGTGCCGATCATCGGCATCGTGCCCGACGCGTGGTACAAGGCCAACACGCGGAACCTCAGGCTGCTCGAGCGCGAGCTGGATGGTCTGGCGACCCCCTGAAGACGCGAGCCCGCAAGAACTCGAACGCACGACCGGCGTGCCTACGGTCTGCCACCATGGCGCGAACCCCCTTCATCGGCGGCAATTGGAAGATGAACACCTCCCGCGGCCAGGCCCTGGAGCTGGCCGCCGACGTCGCCCGGGCCGCCGCCGGGAGCG
This sequence comes from Phycisphaerales bacterium, assembly GCA_040219675.1. Classification (GTDB taxonomy): domain Bacteria; phylum Planctomycetota; class Phycisphaerae; order Phycisphaerales; family UBA1924; genus JAHCJI01. The sequence continues at coordinate 24,155 of JAVJRZ010000011.1, forward strand.
AGCGCGGGCCGACCCCCCACGCACAAGTCGCCGTCTACCCGCCCTTTGTCTGGCTGGAGACCATCCGCGCCGCCGTGGGTGGGGTCAGCCTGATGCTGGGAGCCCAGGACTGCTCGCCAGAATCCAACGGCGCCCACACCGGCGACGTCTCGCTGGACATGCTCGCCGAGTGCGGCGTGAGCACCGTGTTGGTGGGCCATAGCGAGCGGCGGCACGGGCTGGGCGAGCCAGAAGCACGCATCGCCGCCAAGCTCAAGGCCGTGCTGGGCGCGCAGATGACCGCCGTGCTATGCATCGGCGAGACGCTCGAGGAGCGCCAAGCGGGCAAGACCGACGCGGTGAACGAGGCCCAGCTCCGATCGGCCATGGACGGGCTGAGCATCGTGCGGCCCGATCGCCTCGTCGTCGCCTACGAGCCGGTGTGGGCCATCGGCACCGGCCTGGCCGCCAGCAGCGACGACGCCCAGGCCGCCCACGAGGCCATCCGCGGCGTGCTCCGCTCGATCGTGGGCGTCGACACCGCCAATGCCATGCGCATCATCTACGGCGGCTCGATGAAGCCCGAAAACGCCGGGGAACTCCTGGCCCAGCCGGACGTCGACGGCGGCCTGGTGGGCGGCGCCTCGCTGAAGGCCGAAGACTTCATCGCGATCGTCGACGCGGCGCGCTAGCCGGCGCCGCTCTGGGGCGCCGCTGGGTCGCACGCCGCCTGGCCAGTCGCGCCCGCCTCGCTAGACAGCCACACGCCATAGCCCGCACACAGGATCGCCCACGCGACCGTACCGGCTTCGCAGGGCGGCTCGTACCACACGCTTGCCCGGCCGTCCACACGCCCGACCACGACGTCGCGCACCCCGCCCAAGGCGATCAGCAGCTTCTGAAGATCGGCCCGGCAACGCTCTCCAGGTATCCCCAGCACGATAAACACCACGTGCCCCATGTGTCCGACGCCTCGCTCTCCCGCGGCCCTGCAAGGGCGGGCCTTGGACCTAATCATGTCCGCAACCAGCGCCCGGCGGAGGGGGGAAAGTTCCCGCAATGCCGGTCCCACAGCGGATGGCCGCGTCCGAAACCGGCACGATTGAATACAATTTCCCTGATGGGGGACGACTCGAGGCATCCCGGGCCTGCTCCGCTGCACGGCTATCGCAACGAGCCACGACGGCAGTTGCATCCCCGGCCCCACGCTCCGGTGCAGGCCGCCATCGACCACGCCGTACTCGCCGGCACACTCGATCCGCTCGTGGTCATCGACGCGTCGGGCATCGTGCAGTTCGCCAGCGATTCGTGCGAGCGCGTCCTGGGCTGGCCGCCGCACGACCTCGTGGGCCAGAACGTCAGCCTCATCATGGACGAGCCGCACCGCTCGGCGCACGACGGCTACCTCGAGCGGTACCGCCGCACCGGCCAGACGGGCATCCTGGGCCGGCCGCGCGAGTTCGAGGGCGTGCGGCGCGATGGCCAGCGCATCCCCATCGAGGTCTCGGTCTCGCGGATCGAGCCACCCGGGGTCGGCGGGCCGCTGTTCGTCGGGCTCATCCGCGACCTGACCGAGCACAAGCGTCTGGAGCGTGAGCTCCGGCTGATCAAGGATCTCGCTGTATGCGTGTGCAGCGCTGCCACGCTGGCCGAGGCGGCGCGTTCGACCATCGAACGCATCGCGCAAACTGTGGGCTGGGACTACGCCGAGGCCTGGATGCCAGCCAAGAGCGGCTCGCTCGAGCGCGTGGCGGTCTGGCTCGATGGCGGCGAAAGCCTTGCATCCTTTGAGGGTGCGGGGAACCAGCCGCGCCCAATCGCGGGCGGGGACATCATCGCGCAAGGGTGGGACGCTCCAGGGCCCATCTGGTTTGATGACTTAGAGCACCTGGGCGCCTGCCAACGGAGCGTTCAGGCGCGCGAAGTCGGGTTGCACGGCGCGTGCATGGCTCCAGTGCGATGCGACGGCGATCCGGTGGCGCTGCTCGCGTTCTTCGTGCGCTCGCCCGGACCGCGTGATGACGCCCTGCTCGAACTCATCCGAGCCGGGCTCACACCCCTGGGCACGCTCATCCGCCGCCGGCTGGCCGAGGAGCAACTGGCCGAATCGCGCAAGCAACTGGAAGTGCTCGTCAAGGAACGCACCCGCCAGCTCGAGCACAGCCACGACCAGCTCCGCCTGGCCGAGCGGCTGGCGGGCATCGGCACCCTCGCGGCCGGGCTCGGGCACGACATGAACAACGTGCTCTTGCCCGTTCGATCCCATGTCAACGCCCTTCGCGCCCGCGCGGGCGGTGATCATGCGACGCTCGAGCACCTCGAGCAGATCGGCGCGAGCACGGCGTACCTCCAGCAACTGGCCGACGGCTTGCACTATCTGGCGATGGATCCCCAGGACGACGACGCCCAACCGGCCGAGACCGACCTGAACCGCTGGTGGTCCGAGGTGGGCGTGCTGCTGACAAGGGCCGTGCCCAGGCACGTGCGCATATGGACGATGCTGGATCCGCCATGCCCGCCGGTCGCGATCGCCGCCCACCGGCTGACCCAGGCGGTCCTGAATATCGTGGTCAATGCGGGCGAAGCGCCCGGCTGCCAACGCGTCCGGATCTCCTCGAAGGCCCAGGGCGAGATAGTGCAGTTGCGGGTGGCCGACGACGGCGGCGGCATGGACGAGGTGGCCCAGAGACGGGCCTTCGAGATGTTCTTCACCACCAAGCGGCGCGCCATGGGCACGGGCCTGGGCCTGGCGCTCGTGCATCGCATCGCCACCGACGCGGGCGGCTCGGTCGGGCTGCGCTCCAGGCCGGGCCGGGGCACCATCATCGAGGTCCACCTCCCAACCGCCGCCACGGCGACCCAGGGCGAGAGCCCGCGGGTCTGCCTGGCGATCGACCACGGGCAAGCCCATTCGCTGCTCGAGCAGTTGTTCGAGCAGGCCGGGGCACTGTTGCTGGGCCAGTTGCAGGGGGCGGACATCGTGGTCGCGCAGGCTACCGCGATAGACGACCCCGAACTCCGGCAATGGCGTCAGCAACGGCCCGAGAGACGACTTGTGGCCTTGGGCGTTTCGGACGCCCGAGAGCTTCCGCAAGGCGTGGTTGCCGTGGCCGATCCGAGGGACTTTGAGGCCCTGCGGATCGCCGTGATGGCGGCTATGCGGCACGAGCGGCCTGGCAAAGCTCGACAAACTCAAAGGGATGCGTCATCACACCGGGGGGAACCATGACCGAACGACCGAACGAAGCAGCACACGCCCGCGCTCGAAGATCCACGACCTCACCCTTCAACCCAAAGCCGGGGGTGCGCGTGCTGTGCGTGGATGATCACGAGGTCCTGATCGATGGCCTGCGAGCCCAGTTCGAGGCCGATGGACGCGTGCGCTGCATCGGTGCGCTGCCTTCGGCCGATCGACTGATCGAGGAGGCTGAGCGGCTGGATCCCGACGTCGTGCTGCTGGACATCGAGATGCCCGGCGCGGACGTCTTCGAGATGGCCGACCGGTTGCGGCAGCGTCGCCCGAAGCAGCGGTTCGCCTTCCTGAGCGCCCACGTCCGCGATGGCTACCTGTCGGCGGCCTATCGCTGCGGAGCCTGGGGTTACTTCGCCAAAGGCGACGATCCACACGACATCGTCGATGGGCTCGTAACGATCGGCCAGAGCCGCCGGCACACGTTCGTGATGGGCCCCAAGGTACGCGAGCGCAGCGCCCCATCGTCGGGAACTCGCCGCGGACTGCGGATAATGGAAGCACCCGGGGGCGAGCCTGCTGCCGATGGCGCCTCCGTCGCCGAGGTCCGCACCGTGCTCGACACGCTGACCAATCGGGAGGTCGAGGTGCTCCGGCTGATCGGCAAGGGCCTGACCCGGTGCGAGATCGCCAGCGAGTTGTGCCGCAGCCCCAAGACCATCGATGGCCACCAGGACCGCATGCTCAAGAAGCTGGGCGTGCCCTCACGCAACGCGCTGATGCGTCTGGCCATCCGAGAGGGGCTTGCCGAGGCGTGAACGTCCAGCGGTCGCCGGCGAACCTTAACCGTCGCTCGAAGGTGGACGTGCTGAGCAGCCACTATCAGGGTTGCTGCACGACGTCCGCCGCATCGCGTCGATAGAACCCCGCGAGTTGCTTGTACAGCTCGGGATGCTCGCGTCGCAAGGCCTCGGGCTTCTCGAAGAAGAGCTCGGTGAGGACCGCGAAGAACTCCGCCGGCTCGGTTGCCCCGTACGGATCGATCAGCGTTCGATGCCCTCGATGCAACGCCTCGGTCAGCTCGGCGTACTCGCGGCCCAGCACGCGCGCCCAGTCTCGATATCGCGAAGGCGAGCCCAGCAGTGGCGCTCCGTTCATGCCACCGCTCTGCCCATCGAGCTGGTGGGCAAACTCATGCAGCACGACGTTCCGGCCATCGTGCTCGTCGGCGGCCCCGCGCAGCACGTCGCTCCAGCTCAGCACCAGCGAGCCTCGGAACCAGGACTCGCCAAGACGCCCCTGTGGCCCCTCGGTCACCGTCCCATCGGGATTGCGGCGCACGGTCTTGCCGACATAGGCCGCCGGATACACGAGGATGCTCTTGAGCGTTGGGTAGTAGTCGGTCTGGCGATGCATCAGCAGCACCGCGGCCTGGGCCGCGATCGTGACTCGGATCTCGTCGGTCATCTCGAGCCCGCCGCAGCCTTCGAAGCGTTTCTCGTCGAGCAGGATCTGCACGATCCGTCCGAGCTCTCGTCGGTCGACATCATCCATCGACGCGATCATGGGCACACGCCGATCGATGATCGCCCACCAACGCTGCGGCAGGGGCTTGGAGCCAACGTTCTTCCGTCGACGGCGGCGCAGGAAGCCCAGCATCGTTCCTCCAAACCAGCAGGCCGCGAAGCTAGCGGGCTGACTCCGAATCAGTATGCCTCGAACGACGCGAAAGCTCCTGATCGAGCCAGGAAGGCCTCTCAACCCTCCATGATCTCCCCAGCCCGCCCCGGGTTCACGGGTCCCTAACACGTGGTTCACCCGCTCATTGGCCGGCATCGCTGTTCTACCGCCGTGTTTCTTCCAAGGGTCCTTGGACTCTTGAAAGGAGAACACCAATGACCCAGAACGATCACACGACCACGTGGCCCGACCTTGCCATCGGCCTCTACGACCGCCTCACGGGGCGCGGTGCCGAGATCACCTACGAGTTCGACAACATGAACGTCAAGGTGCCCAGCGGCACAGGCGAGCGAGCCAGCCACGCCCACTGGGTGCTCGACGGAGCCGTCCGCATCCGAACGAGCGACAATGCGAATGGCGGCGCTGCCCCAAAATCCTGATGGCTGGCGGCCTTCGCGCAACCGTCCGCCAGACCCGCTTCGATGTCACGCTCTCGGATGACCGCATCCTCGTCCGAAGCGGGCGGATCGTGGTGCCGGCCATCCACCTGTTCAAGCTTCGCCGGGCGCTACGGCGGGCCAGGCTGCCGCAGCCTTCCCTGCCTGTTGCGCTGTCGCTCGGCCGCCTGCCAACCATACAGCTATCGCTATGACGGGGCACCAATCCGAGCAATCCGGGCCGCGGCCGGCTGACACACCGCCCACGCGTGTGCTGCTCACCGGCGCCACCGGCTACATCGGCGGTCGGCTGGCCCCCCGCCTGCTCGACGCCGGATACGCGGTGCGCTGCCTGGTGCGCAGCCCCAAGAAGCTCGAGAATCGAGGGTGGGCCGGCCATCCCAACGTGGAGATTGTCGAGGGCGATGTCGCCGAGACCGACGCGCTGGCCGAGCACATGCGGGGCTGCCAGCACGCGTTCTACCTCGTCCACTCGATGATTGCCGCTGGCGGCGACTACGCCGAACATGATCGAAAACTCGCCAAGTCCTTCCGCGACGCCGCCGAGCGCGCAGAGCTGGAACGCATCATCTACCTCGGCGGACTGGGCGAGATGGGAGACGAACTGAGCGACCACCTCCGCTCGCGGCGCGAGGTCGAGCGTGTGCTGACCGAGGGCCGGGTCCCGGTGACCACCTTCCGCGCCGCCATGATCATCGGTTCGGGCTCGGCGTCCTACGAGATCCTCCGCTACCTCGTCGAACGCCTGCCGATCATGATCACGCCGCGATGGGTCAAGACCGAATGCCAGCCCGTGGCCATCGCCGACATCCTCCACTGGCTCGTGCGTTGTCTTAGTGAGCCAGCCACGGCAGGCAAGATGTACGAGACCGGCGGCGATGGTGTCCGCACGTACGAACAGCTCATGCAGACCATGGCCAAGGCGCTGGGCCTGCGCCGGCGGATCATCATCCCCGTCCCGGTGCTCACCCCCGAACTCAGCAGCCGCTGGATCGGCCTTGTGACCCCTGTCACCGCGCGCATCGCACGGCCCCTGGCCGAGGGGCTGCGCAACCCCGTGGTCGTGCGCGATGATGCCCTCCAGCGCGACATGCCCCAGCGCACCAAGACGCCCGAAGAGGCCATCGAACTCGCACTCAAACGCACCAGCTTGGCCGAAGTCGAAACTTCTTGGTCGGCCGCCGGCGTTGTCCCCGGAGACCCCGATTGGGCCGGCGGCCGTGTGTTCGTCGACGCCCGCCAGACGCGGATCGACGCTCCGCCCGAGGCCGTGTTCCAGGCCGTCTGCCGAGTGGGCGGCGGCCACGGGTGGTACGCGGCCGACATCCTCTGGCGATTGCGAGGTTGGATGGACACCATCGCCGGCGGCCCGGGCCTGCGTCGCGGGCGCCGACACCCCGAAGAAGTCGCCTACGGCGAAGCGTTGGACTTCTGGCGCGTCATCGCGGTCGATCGCCCGCGACGCCTGCACCTGCTCGCGGAGATGAAGCTCCCAGGCCAGGCCGCCCTCGAGTTCAAGATCGAGCCCGATCAAGGCGGCCAGTCCAGCACACTGCACATGACCGCGCGGTTCAAGCCGAAGGGCCTGCTCGGCCTGGCCTACTGGTACAGCGTGCTGCCGCTGCACCACTTCGTCTTCAATGGCATGCTCCGCGGCATGAAGCGCGCCGCCGAAAGAGCGACGGAAGAGGCCGCCGCGACCGCCTGATTCGGGCCCAATGCAGTCCAAGCCCGGTCTAATTCAGGCCGAGTTCCCGCGCAGCCGCCCTCGCGCGCGTCCGAAGCGCCACCATGCGTTCGGGCTCGTAGTACAGGTAGATCCCCAGCACTTCGCGCTCCGGGCCGACCAGGATCAGGTGCGAGGGATGGCTCAAGTTGTTCATGGAACTGCCGTCGGCCAGCGTGATCTGGCGGCTCGTATCCTCGCCGACGAAGAAGTTCAGGCTGTCGCGCACGATCGATCGAACGTCCTCGAAGGGCCCGGTCAGCAGGCTCCATCGCGCAAAGTCGATGCCGTTCCGTTCGCCGTAGGCCTTGAGCACCTCGGGCGTGTCGTTGGCGGGGTCGACGGAGATGCTCAAGAACCGCACGCCGGTGCCCTTCAAGTTTTCTTGGAGCTTGAGCATCTCCCCGGTCATGCCCGGGCAGGCGAACGGGCAGTTCGTAAAGATGAACGTGAGGATCGTGAGCTCGCCGTCGAGGATCGATTGTTCCACGGGCCGTCCATCCTGATCGGTCAGTGCAAACTCGGGGATCTGGTATCCGACGAGCATCTCATCGGGCTTGAGCGGTTCGCTGGCCGCGTCCATGACCGTGCCGCCTTGACCCTGCTGCATCGCCCCCGATGGCGGCACCGACCTGGGCAACAGCAACAGCACCGAGACAAGCCCGGCAAGCACAACGCCCACGACCACAATGAGAACACCAAGCGCTCGCTGACTCATGCCTTACCTTCCCTTTCCAAGCCCGATCACAGAAAGGGCCAGTGCGATCCCCGCGAGGCCAAACACGCCCGACAGGCCAAGCGCGAGCACGTCGATCGTGCCGCCGAGCCCGGCCCCCACCGCTCGCTGGCACCAGGCCAACGGATTCACCATCACGAGTGCGCGCAGCCAGCCGCTTGCTCCATCCACCGGGAAGATCGCTCCGCTGAGCAGCCACATGGGCATCAGCACAAGGTTCATCACGCCGTGGAACCCCGCGGCGCTATCGACCTTCCACGCCGCCGCCAGGCCCAAACCGGTGATCCCCAGCGACAGACACGCCAGCGCACCCGCCGCCGCCAGCACCCCCACCACCGAAAGCTCGGCGCCCACGAAGGGCGACAGAGCCAGCAGAGCCAACGCTTGCAAGAAACCGAGCAGGCCTCCGCCCACGAGCTTCCCCGCCGCCATCGACCAGCGAGGCGCAGGGCTCACCAGGACCGCCTGCAGGAAGCCCTCGTGCCGGTCCTCGATCAGCGAGATCGACGCGAAGATCGCGTTGAACAGCACGACGAGCGATGCCATGCCCGGCAGCAGGTACAGCGACAGCGACGTCTCGCCTTCGAGGGCCCCGGGCCTGATCGCGCCGGCAAAGCCGCTGGCGATAAACACCCACATCATGGCCGGAGTTGCGATGGCCACCGCGATGCGCAGCGGCTGGCGCGTCAGCCGACAAACCTCTCGCCCGCCCAGGGCCCATGCCGCGCGCACGCCGCTCATACCGCCGCCTCGGTCTGGAGCGGCGAGCCAGCGATCCGCAGGTACGCATCGGCGAGGGTGGGCTCGCGCACGAAGAAGGGCGCCCTTGCCTCGGCGAGCATCGCGGACCATCTCGTGAGCTCCGCCTCATCGGCGGGCCTGGCCACCTGTGAGCCATCGGCAAGGCTCTCGAACGGGATGCCCACACCTTCGACCGAAGCGCCCGGAGGCAGGCCTAACAGGAGCTCGCCCAGTTCGCCGATCAGGCTTGCCGGCGAACCCTCGCGAACGATGCCACCCTCAGCCATCATGACCACGCGAGCGCAACGCTCCGCATCGGTCATGAGGTGTGTGGACATGATCACGGCCAGCTCCGGTCGCTGGGCTCGCAGCGACTCGACGGCCCCCAGGAGTGCGGCTCTTGAAGGCAGATCCAGCCCAACGGTGGGTTCGTCGAGCAGCAGCACGTCGGGCTCCGCGAGGATGGCGCGCACAAACTCCACCCGGCGGGCAAGACCGCCCGAGAGCGTCTTCACGCGGCTGCTGAGCCGATCTTCCAGCCCGTGCTCGGCGCACAAACGCTCGATGCTCGCGGCGGAGTCCGCAAGATCGCTCAGGGCGGCCTGGAGCTTCAGATTCTCGCGCACGGTCAGCAGAGGATCGAGCGCCGGGCTCTGGAAGACCACACCCAGCCGCAGTTGGCGGCGGCGCTCGACGGTGCCCCGCGTCAGCGGCTGGACCCCCGCGAGCACGCGCAAAAGCGTGGACTTGCCCGACCCGTTGGGCCCCAGGAGCGCGACGTGGTCGCCGGGATCAATGGTCAGGTCCACGCCGTTCAAGGCACGCCTTGGGGACGACCTCCTCGATCGATGCTCGACCATGCCATCGCGGATGCGAACCAGGCAGCGTTCGTCGCTCACCCCAGCCAGGCTCCCGCGGCAACACCGATCGCCGCATCGGCAACCCATGCCGCCAGGAGCACCGGCAGATAGATGACCGAGCCGATCAGCACCTTTCGTGCGTCGGCGTGGGTGCGCGTTCGAGTGACCTTGAGCGTCAGCCGCAGGAACAGCAGGCCCCCAACGAGCGCGATCGGGACGGCGATATAGCCCGGCGTCACGTCCATCACAAGCGGCGGGAGCACCGTCACGGGAATGAGCAACCCCGCCCACAGCACCATCATCGCCCACGTCCACCTGCCCGATGTGTCGATGACCGGAAGGACCCGATAGCCGCCGGCGGCGTAGTCGTCCTTGTACATCCATGCGATGGCAAGGAAGTGCGGGATCTGCCAGACGAACATGATCGTGAACAGCGCCCACGGACCGACATGCGTGAGCGAAGCCCACGAGCCGTCGACGCAGGCCCAGCCGATGACCGGCGGCAACGCCCCCGGCACCGCGCCGATCCACGTGCTGCTCCACAGCCCCGGCTTGCTGGGCGTGTACAGGAACAGATAGCTGAGGACCGTCGCCGCGATCAGCACGGCGGGCGCCAGGCCCGCCAGCGCCCAGGCCAGCACCACGCCCAGAAGGCATAACTCGATCCCGAGCACCGTCACCGCCAGGGGCGACACCCGGCCCGATGGAAGCGGCCTGGACATGGTCCGGGGCATCCGCGCGTCACGGTTGATCTCCATCACCTGGTTGAGCGCGTTGGCACCGGCGGCCGCGAGGCCGGCGCCCAGGATCGCAGCGATGAGGCCACCCACCGCCTCCAGAAGCGTGGGCCTGAGTGCCAGCGCGCCCAGCCCGAACCCCAGAGCACTGGTGATGGTGACCAGACGTGTGATACGTGGCTTGGTGGTTTCGTACAACGCCGCGACGTCGAGCCCCTTGGAGGTGGTCGCTTCGACGGCTGCCGCGGCCGAGTTCGGGTTGATGCGGGTGATCTGCAACGCGGACTCCCGGGTGTTTCCGCCTGAGACTTCTGTTTGACAGGAATCTTTACGGCCTAACCGAAGAGAGTCTACTTTTATGCCAGTTGATGTCGTTCTCGGCGGCTTCATGGAGGTGGCACCGAGAGTTCGACCCAGACCGGAAAGTGATCGCTTGGGAAGCCCGAACTGCCGCCGCGGGGGGCCGGCGGGATGGTCCAGACACCCGAGCGGACAACCCCCAGCCCGCGGCTAGGAATCACGTAGTCGACCCTGAGCCCAAAGTCCGCCGTGTCGCTGGGGGCCAGGCCCTCCACGGCTTCCTGGTGGACCGGTGCCGCCCTGGACTGAACCCGAGGGTTGCGCAAGAGGCGCCCAATAGGATCGCCGACGTCGTTGCCCTTCTCCGGGTCCGCGTTGAGGTCCCCCAGGATGACGAAGAACCGGCCACGCTCGAGCCCGCCGATGCGTTGGCGGTCGTCGGCGATCCAGGCCCGGTTGTCGAGGTAGTCGTCCCAGAACCGGATCTCGTCGTGGTTGCGGGCCTTGTTCCGTCCCTCTTCGCCGTCGAATGCCGGCGGCGTCGGATGGCTGCACAGAAAGTGCACCACGGCGCCATTGGGAAGACGCACCGGGACATCCCAGTGGCTCTTGGAACTGAGCCGCATCGCCTCCCAGGCCTCGTCGTTGTACCAGGGCGTGCCATCGGGCAGCATGGGCCGTCGGGCGTCGGGCATGGCCGACCAGGGGAGCAGCCGGAACGACCGGATCTCCGACTGGAGCACTTCGAGCCGCTCGTCGACGAGCAACGCCATGGCGTACTGGCCCGGGTAGGTGCCAAAGCCCCAGCAGTCGTTGCCATAGGCCCTGCCGTCCTCGGTCTGCCTGGGTGGGTTGCCGGCAGCGTCGGATCTGGCCGGCACCGGATAGGTCGTGACAGCTTGGCCACTGTTGTCCAGGTCGAGCCCGCTGGCCTGGCCGGTATTCGACGGCAGCATCACGGCCCGGTACCGGAGCGGGGCCAGGCCCGGGGCCTGAGGCTGGGCGAGGTACCGATCGATGAATCGCTGGGCATTGGAGCCCTCCGGGCGATCGGTCGGCACGCCGGGCACGCCGTGATGGTCGTAGGCGATCTCGTTGACGAGCACGATGTTGGGCCGCAGCCGCTGGAGCACCTCGGCCACCCGCTGGAGTCGTGGATTGTCCTCGTCCAGCAGGTCGCTCGTAGAAACGTCGAGGATGTTGAACGTGGCGACGCGGATGGCCTGATCCCCATCCGGCTCGGCCTGGGCGCGAGCGATGGTCGCTGGGCCAAGCAGCGCGGCGCAGATCGCGGCCATCGACAGGAAGCGGCCAAGCCTGGCTGGGAAGGGCGTGGTCGAGACGAGCATGCCCGAGGGTAGATCGCACTCGGACCGGCGTCGGCTCGCGGGCTACGATCTGCCTGTTCAGCGGCAGGACGGGAGCCGGCCGTGATGAGGGATGGGCCCGATTGGAGCCCATCGCGAGGCACGGCCAGGGGTTGCCAGGCGTCCCACGGGACGGGGTGATCCAGCTCTAAGAGCCAGCGATCCAGTGGACGTGTCCGGGCCAAGCCGGTCGACGCATCCACGCAGTGTCGCCCCGTGCCACCGCCGCGCTGGGATGGTCCCGGCGTGTTTGAAGGCACTGGAGGTCCCCCGGCTCGCGATGGCTGGGCGGGCATGACACAAGGAGCATCGCTGGCCGCGGGCGCACCGAGCAGGCTTTACTGCCCGATGGTGTAATGGTAGCACATCAGTTTTTGGTACTGAGAGTCCAGGTTCGAGTCCTGGTCGGGTAGTTTACCGGTGCCCACCCCGCGATTAGCGATGGCCTCCAAATCGAAGCTGGAGCGCCGTGACAGCCAGCACACCCCAATCTCGGCCGCATCCGTGCGCGATCATCCTCGCCGCGGGCAAGGGCACGCGCATGGGCAGCGATCTGCCGAAGGTCGCCCATCGCGTTGGTGGTCGCCCGATGGTGGCCATCGTTGCCGAGGCCTGCCAGGCGGTGGGCTGCGAACCGATCGTGGCGGTGGTCGGGCACGGCCGCGAGCACGTCGAGTCGGCCCTGGCCGAAGAGGGGCGGGCGGTTCGCTCTGCGTTGCAAGCCGAGCAATTGGGCACCGGGCACGCGGTTCTTGCGGCGAGGCCGAGCCTCTCGGATTGCCCCCCCGATGCCGACGTGCTGGTCTTGTGCGGCGACGGCCCGTTGATCCGGCCCGAGACGCTCGGCGTGCTCCTGGACACCCACCGCCGCACCGGGGCGTCGGCCACGCTGGCGACGGCCGTCGTCGACGATCCCACGGGGTATGGACGGATCGTCCGCGATGCGCAGGGTCGGTTGACCGGGATCGTCGAGCAGAAGAACGCCAGCGCGGCGGAGCTCGAGATCCGCGAGATTAACCCCAGCTACTACTGCTTCAAGCTCGGAGCGTTGATGGACGCTCTGGATCGCGTCGAGCGCAACCCCAAGACGGGCGAGTATTACCTGACCGATGTTCCCGCGCTGTTGCTTGCCGACGGCGCGACTGTGGAAGTTGTCGACGCCGTGCCCGCCGAGGACGTGTTGAGCATCAACACGCCCGAGCAGTTGGCCGAGGTCGACCGGATCTACCGCCAGCGGCACTCCGCCGCAGGAGGCGCCCTGGCATGAAGATTGATCCCAACCAACTCAAGGTGTTCAGCGGCCGCCACAGCAAGCACCTGGCCGAGCGCGCGTGCGAGCACCTGGACCTACCGCTGGGCAAGGCTCGAACGATGGCTTTTCCCGACGGCGAGTTGCTGGTCAAGCTCGACGAGGATGTCCGCGGGCGCGATTGCTTCGTGATCCTCTCGACCTGCCATCCGGTGAACGACAACCTGATGGAGCTGCTGATCTTCGTGGACTGCCTGCGCCGGGCGTCGGCCAAGCGCATCACGCTTGTGCTTCCCTACTTCGGCTACGGCCGTCAGGACCGCAAGGACGAGGGCCGCGTGCCCATCACGGCCAAGCTCATCGCCAACCTGATCACCTCGGCCGGCGCGGACCGTGTGCTGGCCATCGATCTGCACGCGGCGCAGATCCAGGGCTTCTTCGACCTGCCCACGGACCACCTGTCTGCGACGCCGGTGTTTCTCGACCACTTCCGAGCGCACCGCGAGTCGCTGGGCGACCTGTGCCTGGTGAGCCCGGACGTGGGCAACGTCAAGATGGCCGAGGCCATGCAGAACCTGCTCAGCGCCGACCTGGCGATCATCAACAAGCGGCGCATCAGCGGCAGCGAAGTCGTGACCGACACGCTGATCGGCAACGTCAAGGGCAAGACCGTGCTGATGTTCGACGACATGATTTCGACCGCCGGCACGGTGTGCGAGGCGGCCCGGTTCGTTATGGACGAGGGTGCTCAAGAGGTCAAGGTCGCCGCGACGCACGCGGTGCTGGTCGGCCCGGCGATCGATCGCCTGATCGAGAGCGCCATCAGCGAGGTCATCGTCACGAACACCATCCCGCTCAGCGATCGGGCCCGGCGCCTGGACGGCAAGCTCGTCGAGCTCTGCCTGGGCGAACTGATCGGCGACGCGATCCACAACATCCACCACGACCAATCGGTCAGCGCCCTGCTGCGGGACGCGGCCGGAGCCAAGCGATAACCCACACACAGATTGACCGGGCTCGTGAACCTGCCCGGCCCTCCTAGGAGAGAACGCCATGCATGAAGATGCACCAACCCTGAGCGCCCGCAAGCGAGACCGTACGGGCTCGCGGTACGCCAAGCGGCTGCGGGATCGCGGCGCGCTGCCCGCGATCGTGTACGGCCACGGCGAAGAGCCGCTGTCCGTGGAGTTCGACGCCCACGAGGCGAACCTGCACTTTTCCAAGGGCGAGCGTGTGTTCAAGCTCGCCGTGGAAGGCGTGAAGGACGAGTTCGTGCTGCTCCAGGACCTCCAGTTCGACCACCTGGGCACGGACATCATCCATGCGGACTTCCGCCGGGTCGACCTGTCCGAGCGCGTCGACGTGACCGTGCCGCTCGAGTTCGTGGGCACCGCCAAGGGCCTCAAGGCCGCGGGCGCCTTCCTGAACCACCCGGTGACCGAGCTCGAACTGGAATGCGCCGTCACGAACCTGCCCGACGTCATCGAGGTGGACATCTCGAACCTGGACGTGCACGATCACCTGACGGCCGGCGAGATCAAGCTGCCGAAGGAAACCATGAAGCTGCGCACGCCCGCGGACACGGTGGTGGTCGGCATCGGCATGAAGGCCGAGACCGAAGACACGGCCGAGGGCGCCGAGGTTGAAGGTGGCAGCTCGCCCGAGGTCATCACCGAGAAGAAAAAGGAAGAAGGCGGCGACTAACCCCGCGTTGCGAAAGGCAGCATGAAGCTCATCGTCGGTCTCGGCAACCCGGGAAGCGAGTACGAGAACACCCGCCACAACGCGGGGTTCATGGTGCTCGACGAGCTCGCTCGGCGACACGCCGCGGGCGCGGTGGCGCGCGGGCGATTCCACGCGGCCACGCTGGAGTGCATGGTGGGCCACGAGAAGGTGCTGCTGGTCAAGCCGACGACCTTCATGAATCGTTCCGGCCTGAGCGTGGGTGAAGCGCTGCGCTTCTACAAGCTCGAGCCGGCCGACGACCTGCTGGTCATGGTCGACGATGTGAACCTCCCGCTGGGGGGCATCCGGCTACGACCGAAGGGCGGTGACGGCGGCCACAACGGCCTGGCGGACGTCGCCCGGGCGGTGGGTGGCGACGGCTATGCGCGCCTGCGTCTTGGCGTGGACAGCAAGCCCGAGGGCGGCAGCCAGGTCGGCTACGTGCTCGGGCGGTTCACGCAGGAACAGTCCGAGGCGTTGGCGCCAGCGCTGAAGCGTGCCGCCGACGCCGTGGAATGCTGGGTATCCAGCGGCATCACCGAGGCGATGAATCGCTTCAACACGCCCGAAGAGAAGAAGGCGAAGGGCTCCAAGCCCAAGTCCGAATCGGGCGGGAATCAGAAGAAGACACGTCCCGAGGGGTCCGATGGAGAGGCCCCCAGTGATCAAGCCCAGGGCACGGGCCAGGCGAATGCCGCCCGAGCCGGTCACCAACAGCCGAGCGAATCGGCAAAGGACCTTTGACATGCCCCAAGAGCGTCATTTTCACTACGAAGCCATGTTCCTGGTCGGCCAGGCGACCGCCGCCGATCTGGGCGCGGTCATTACGCACATCGACGAGCTGCTCTCGCGCTGCGGCGCCAAGCTGGTGTCGATGGCCAAGTGGGACGAGCGTCGCCTGGCCTTCGAGATCGACAAGCAGAAGCGTGGCCTGTACATCCTCACGTACTTCGAGGCCCCGGCCCAGCAGATCGCCCAGCTCGATCGCGATTGCCAGATGAGCGAGACGATCATGCGGGTGCTGGTGACCCGTGCGGACCACCTGACCCTGGAAGAGATGCAGGCGGCCGACGGTCGCGAGGCGTTGCTGTCCGAGGCCAAGCTCCGCGCCGAGAAGGCGAGCGAGGTCGAGGAGGAGGGCCAGGACACCTCCGTCAGGATGGGGCGGCCCGTGGAGGACACCCCCTCGGACCACTCTCAGGACGACTCGGCCGACGGCGGCGACGACTCCGCCGAGGGCGACAACGCCGAGGCGGACGAGTCGACCGAGCCGGCCAAGGCCTGAGGCCCTAACCTGCCTGATACGTTCCGAACACGCCACGCCACCGGAGGATCGCCATGGCCGGCAGCTTCAACAAGGTGTTTCTGATGGGTAACCTGACCAGGGACGTGGAGGTGCGCCACACGCCCCAGAATATGGCAATCGCCAAGATGGGGCTTGCGGTCAATCGCAAGTTTAAGACCCAGAGCGGCGAAAGCCGCGAAGAAGTCACGTTCGTTGACTGTGACGCCTTTGGCCGCACGGCTGAGGTGATGGCACAGTATCTGCGCAAGGGCAGCCCTGTGTTTATCGAAGGCCGCTTGAAGCTGGACCAATGGCAGGACCAGCAGGGCAACAAGAGGAACAAGCTGTTCGTTGTTGTCGAAAGCTTCCAGTTCGTCGACAGCGGCCAGGGCGGCGGCGGCGGTGGCGGTGGCGGCAGCTACGCCCAGAGTGGCAGCGGCGGCGGAGGGTCCCACTCCGGCGGGGGGTACGACAGCGATCCCGTGCCGCCGGACGACGACATCCCGTTCTGATCTGGCGTCTAGAATCTCGGCCCGCTGGCGACCGCCACCGGGTCTGACACGTTGGGGCCCACGCCTTCGGGCGGGGCTCCTCAACTTCCCGGCCGGCCCCGACCGGCGGAAAGGACAGCGACCATGGCTCGTGATATCACCCTGCTCCTGCTCGAGAACGTGGACAACCTTGGCATCGTCGGCGACGTCGTCAAGGTCCGGGCCGGCTATGCCCGCAACTTCCTGCTGCCCCGCGAACTGGCCACGACGCCCGACGAGGAGCTGATCAAGCAGCTCGCGGCCCGCCGGGCCGAGGCCGAGAAGGAAGTGGCCGCCACGCGTGCCAAGCGCGAGGAGATGGCCCAGAAGCTCGACGGCCAGGAGATCACCATGGTGCGCGCCTGCAACGACCAGGGCGTGCTCTATGGCGCGGTGACCCAGCAGGACATCGCCAAGGCCCTCCAGACGCTTGGCTTCGGTGTCAAGCCCCGCGAGGTCCGACTGCCGTTCGCGATGAAGCGCATCGACAACTATGAGGTGCTGCTGAAATTTGCCAACGATCTGGAGAGCCACATCCGGGTGTTCGTCGAGCCCGACCGCTCCATCGACGACGATGAGCGTGAGGAGATGGAGTTCGACAACGAGGGCAACCTCATCGAACCGGGCAGCAAGAAGCGCGAGAAGGCCGAACAGCCGGCTGCCGAGGCTGCGCCCGCCGAGTAATCTTGAGGAATGTTCAATCTACGCCGCGCCGGGTGCGACCACCCGACGCGGCGGACTTGTTTGCGCGATCTGCGAACTGCGAGTTCGAGCCTCAGCCGTCGCGCGTCGTGCGCTGCTCGATGCGCTTCTCGCTCTTGACCTGGATCACGCGGTCGACGAAGCTGCCCGGCGTGTGGATCTGGTCGGCTTCGAGTTCCCCCAGCCCCACCATGTTGTCGACCTCGGCGATCGTGAAGGCCGCCGCGGTGGCCATCATGGGGTTGAAGTTGCGGGCGGTCTTGCGGTAGATGAGGTTGCCAAAGGGGTCGGCCGTATCGGCCTTGACCAGGGCCAGGTCGGCGTAGATGCCCGTCTCCATGACGAACTCGCGCTCGCGGAAGTCCTCGCGATTCACCCTTGCCTGCGCGGGCGTGGGCAGCAGCGAGCGGGTCTCCTTGCCCTCGGCGATCTGCGTGCCAGCACCCGTCGCCGTAAAGAACGCAGGAATGCCCGCGCCGCCCGCGCGGATGCGTTCGGCCAGCGTGCCCTGGGGGTTGAACTCGACCTCGAGCTCGCCGCTCAAGAACTGCTTGGCGAAGGTGTCGTTCTCGCCCACGTAGCTGGAGACCATCTTCTTGATCTGCCGCGTCTGGAGCAACAGGCCCAGGCCCCAGTCGTCCACGCCGGCGTTGTTGGACACGCAGGTCAGGTCCTTCACGCCCGTATCGCGCAGGGCGATGATGAGCTGCTCGGGGATGCCGCACAGGCCGAAGCCGCCGACATGGATCGTGCAGCCGTCGTAGAGGATGCCCCGGTCCTTGAGGTCGGCCAGGGCCTCGGCGGCGGAGGACACGAGCTTGCTGGTGACGGGCGAGGGCATGGCTTTGGTCTCCGAGATTCCCGCTCCGGGTTTGCGATTGAGCGGGGCGCCTTGATCAAGACCACGTTAGGCCTCTGCGATCGCGTCGAGGAACGCCTGCCCGAACGCGTCCCACTTGGCCTGCCCTACCCCCTTGATGGACAGCATCTCGCGGGTGGTCGTGGGCCGGCGCTTGGCCATCTCGCGGAGGGTGGCGTCGTTGAAGACCATGTAGGGCGGGATGGCCTGCTCGCGCGAGATGTCCAGCCGGACGGCCCGGAGATTCTCGAACAGCGCCTTCTCGTCGGCGTCGAGGATCACGACCTCGGCGGGGCGCTTGCGCGACTTGCGATCGCGTTCCTGCCGGGCCGTGCCCGAGCCCATGGGGCGGGCGAGGGTCACCGGATGCTCGGCCTTCATGACGGCGTTGCCGTGCTCGCCGAAGCGGATGGTCTCGAAACCGCCTTCATTGAGATGCCTTTGCAGAGCGCCGGCAGCGATGAGCTGCTCGATGTACATCTGCACCTCGCCCTTGGCGTGCGACCTCAGCAGGCCGTGAACACTGAGGTCGTCGTGCCCGTTGCTCTTGATCTTCTCCGTGTTCGCGCCGCGCAGCACGTCGGCGACGTGGGCGGCCCCCCACCGCTGGTCAAGTCTGGCGACGGCGCTCATGATGATCTGGGCGATGCGTGCCGAATCCTGCTCGACCTCGGTCTCGCCCAGGCACACGTCGCACGCGCCGCAGTTGTGGCGGCCGGGCGGGGGCTCGTACTCCTGGCCAAAGTGGTTGCTAAGCGCCTTGTGCCGGCACTCCATGAGCGCGACGAATCGCGTGGCCTCGCGGATGAGCTCGAGCTGCGCACGGGTCGACTCGGGCAGCGGCTGGCCGAACTCGTGGTCGCCCATGATCAGCCGTGTCCATCGGCCAGCGTCACCGGGGCCGTAGAGCAGCAGGCATTCGGCAGGTTCGCCGTCGCGCCCGGCTCGGCCGGCCTCCTGCTGATAGGCCTCGACGCTCTTAGGGCACGCGGCGTGGACGACCAGCCGCACGTTGCTGCGGTCGATGCCCATACCAAATGCGACTGTGGCGCACACGACATCGAGCTGTTCGTTGGTGAACGCCCGCTCGACGTTGTCGCGCTGGTTGGGCTTCAGGCCGGCGTGGTAGGCCTGGGCGTCCAGGCCCATCCCGCGAAGCCCGTCGGCGAAGTCCTCGGTCTCCTTGCGGCTGATGCAGTAGACGATGGCGCCGCCCTCGCCGGCTTCCTTGTGCCTTGCGATCGCCTCGGCCGCCTGCTGGATGGCCCGGGCGCCCGGCTGCCGAGCGCGGACGCGGTAGGTCAGGTTCGGACGGTCGAAGGTGCCCACGAGCACCTCGGGATCGCGCAGGCCGAGCTGCTCGATGATGTCCTGGCGAACGCGCGGGGTGGCCGTCGCGGTGAATGCCTGCATCGGGGTGCCGGGCACGATGTCCCGCAGTTCGGCCAGCCTTCGGTACTCGGGGCGGAAGTCATGCCCCCACTGGCTGATGCAGTGCGCCTCGTCGACGGCGATAGCGCCAAGCCGGCCGGTATCGGCCAAGCGAGCGAGCAGCGCACGGAAGCCGGAGGTCACCATCCGCTCCGGCGCGGCCAGCAGGAGATCGATGTCGCCGGAGACCAGTTGGCTCTCGATCCGGTGGGCGTCCTCGGGCTCGACGGCCGAGTGCAGGGCGGCCGCCGCGTAGCCGTTGAGCTCAAGGCCTCGCACCTGGTCTCGCATGAGGGCGATCAGCGGGCTGACCACCACTGTGGCCTTCCCGCTGATGCGTGGCGGGAGCTGATAGCACAGGCTCTTGCCGCCGCCGGTGGGCAAGACCACCAGGGCATCCTGCCCATCGAGCGCGGCCCGGACGGCCGCCGCCTGCATCGGCCGGAGGGTCTCGAATCCCCAGACTCGCTTGAGCTCGACGCTGGCCTCGGCCGGCAGGGCCCGCGTATCGGTTGTACAGGTTTCGTCAGGCACGCGAACAGGCTATGCATGTGCGATCGAAGAGGCTCGGGCCATTGACGGATCGGGGCTCGTGGCTTATCGTTAGGGTCTGGCGCGTCCGAGGGGCTGTACGCCTCGTGTCCGGCATGCCAGTGTTGTGTGACCTGGCTTTTGGTTGCTGGGTGCTTGAGCCTTCGAAAGGGTATCCGACATGCTTCCTACCCATCGTCAGTCCCACGGGCGCACCCGTCGCCGTCGCGCCCATGACTCTCTGAAGGGCGCCAAGGTCACGTTGTGCCCGGTGACGAGCATGCCCAAGAACCACCACCGCGCGTGCCGCCAGTCGGGGTACTACCGCCCCGGCCTGACCATCGTCGTTCCCAAGCTCGGGATCGGCGTCGAGCGTGACTGATCACCGGCTGCGGGTCGACCGATCTGTGTGCTCCCCATTGGCGGCCACCCCGTGGGAGATCATGCCATGCGCCTAGCCGTGGACGTCATGGGCGGCGATCATGCGCCCGATGCCATCCTTGCCGGCTGCTTTCGCGCGCTTGACCCCTCGAGCGGAGCGATCCCCGAGGGTGGGCGGCTCGTGCTCTTTGGTGACAAGGCGACCATCCTCGACATTGCTCGTGAGCACGGGGTCGACCCCGATTCGTTCGACCTGGTCCCCACGACCCAGGTCATCGCGATGGGTGAGAGCCCGGCCAAGGCCGTGCGTTCCAAGCCCGATTCATCGATTGTGCGTTCGGCTTCGCTGGGTTCGCCCAAGTCCGCGGGCACGCCCGAGCACGTCGACGCCATCCTGAGTGCCGGAAACACCGGGGCGTGCGTGTCGGCGGCCATCATGCACCTCAAGCGGCTGCCGCGGGTGCACCGGCCCGGCATCGCGGTGACGATCCCCGGTTTTTCCGGGCCCGTGGTGATGTGCGACGCCGGGGCGAACCCCGAGCCCCAGCCCACCCACTTGTGGCAGTACGGTGTTATGGCCGAGGCCTATGCCCGGACGGTGCTTCACATCGAGAGCCCGCGCGTGGCCGTCATGAACATCGGCGCCGAAGAGGGCAAGGGCACCGAGCTCATCCAGCGCAGCCGGGACCTCATCGCCGCGACGCCTGGCATCAACTTCACGGGGTACATCGAGGGCCGCGAGTTCTTCGATGGCGCCGCCGATGTGGTGGTGACCGACGGCTTCGTCGGCAACGCCGTGCTCAAGATGGCCGAGGGCCTGGCCCGGAGCCTGTTCGGCGCGATCGCGCAGGCGATCTTCTCCGAAGACCCCGAACTGGCCCTTCGGTTGGAGCCGGCCATCAAGGCGCTGTACGCCAAGAGCGACTACGAGGAACTCGGCGGCGCGCCATTGCTGGGCGTGAATGGCACGTACATCATCGCCCACGGCTCGAGCAAGGCCAAGACCATCGCCGCGAGCATCCGCAACGGCTTCGAGTACATCCGTCTGGGCCTCAACGATGTGCTGATGCAGCGGATCGAAGAGGTTGAGGCGGCCATGGCCACGACCATCTCGCAGGAGTCTGTTCGCGCATGAGCACGGACGAGCAAGCTCGCGTCCCCAAGGAGTCGGTGCACACGGCCGGTGGCATGTGCGTCGGGGCAGCCATCCGCGGCGCCGGCATGGCGCTGCCGCAGACCGTGCTCACCAACGCCGACCTCGAGCGCATGATCGACACCAGCGACGATTGGATCCGTCAGCGCACGGGCATCCAGCAGCGACGCGTTGCCAAGCGGGAACTGGGCGAGAACACCACGACGCTCGGCACGCGCGCCCTGCAAGCCGCTCTCGAAGACGCGGGCATGCGGCCGACGGATCTGGACCAGATCGTCGTCGCGACCCTGACCGCCGACATGCCCACGCCACCTGCGGCCTGCCAGATCGCGCACGCCGTTGGTGCGGGCAATGTGGGCGGCTTCGATATCAACGCGGCTTGCTCGGGCTTCGTCTTCGCGCTCAACACGGTGGACGCACTGATCCGCTCGGGTGTAGCCCGGAACGTCGGTGTGATCGGGGCGGACATCATCACCCGTCACGTCGACTATTCCAACCGAGGGCGTGGCACCAGCATCCTGTTCGGCGACGCTGCCGGAGCATTCGTGGTCAGCGGAAGCGATGACGGGGATCAGGGCGTGCTGGCCCGGGCGATGCACACCGATGGCGGCCGATGGCCCGACCTTTTCATCCCTCGGATCGACGAGGATTACCCGTCGGACTTCGATCACGAAGGGCAGGCGGTTGACATCAACTGCCTGCACATGAACGGTCGCGCGGTCTTCAAGTTCGCCGTCAGCACGTTCTGCGACCTCATCCAGGAAACGCTGGACAAGGTGGGTCTCAAGCCCGAAGATGTGGACCACTACGTGTGCCACCAGTCCAACAAGCGGATCCTCGACTCGGCACGCGAGCGTTTTGGCCTGCCCGAAGAGAAGCTGCACATCAACATCGATCGCTACGGGAACACGGTCGCCGCGTCCGTGTGCCTGTGCTTTGCCGAGTTGAAGGCAGAGGGCCGGATCAAGCCCGGCCAGCTCGTCATGTTCCTGGGCTTTGGCGCTGGCCTGACCTGGGGCAGCAGCCTCTGGCGCCTCTAGCCGATTTGTTTCAGTCAGTTTCCGGAGGCTTGCCTTGAGCGAGAAAGCGATCGTTCTTTGTCCCGGCCAGGGCGCGCAGGCGGTGGGCATGGGCCGAGCGTGGGCCGAGGGCAGCGCCGCCGCCCGAGAGGTCTTTGATCGCGCCGACGCGGTGCTGGGCAGCCGGCTCGGCTCTCCGCTGAGCGTACTCTGCTTCGACGGGCCAGCCGAGACGCTGAACCGAACCGACGTGAGCCAGCCGGCGATCTACGCGTGCTCGGTCGCTTCATGGCGCGGCCTGGCCGAAGCCAGGGCGGACGCGGCCTGGGATGTGGTTGCGGCCGCTGGCCTGAGCCTGGGCGAGTACACGGCGCTCCACATCGCCGGGGTCATCAGCTTCGAGGATGGTCTGGAGTTGGTCACGCTGCGCGGGCGGGCGATGCAGGACGCCGCCGAGGCGCAGCCCAGCGGGATGCTGGCGCTGATCGGCTGCGACGAGGAGCAGGCCAACGCGGTGTGCGAGGCGGCTCGGCACGACGGGGTCCTGGTGTGCGCGAACTTCAACGCCCCGGGGCAGGTGGTCCTCAGCGGCGATGCGGATGCGATCGCTCGGGCCGAGGCCGCGGCCAAGGAGGCCAAGCTCCGCGCGACCCCGCTCCCGGTCGCTGGCGCGTTCCATTCGCCGCTGATGGAGCCTGCGGCCGACAGGCTGGCCGAGGCCTTGGCTGCCACGCGCCTGGACTTCAAGGCGCTCCAGGCTCGGCCGGTGTATTCTAATGTGACGGCCCAGCCGCACGAGCACGACGCCGATAGCGTCCGCCGACGGCTGACCGAGCAGCTCACGCACCCGGTCCGCTGGGCGCAAAGCTGCCTGAACATGATCGAGGCCGGCCTGGGACACGGGGCGTCGTGGCACGAGACGGCCCCGGGCAAGAGCCTTGCGGGCATGATGCGGCGGATTGATCGGGGTGTTTCCGTTGCCTCGCACGACACGCCCACGGAGGGTTGCATACCCCGCATCGCCGCGCGGGTAACAACGCCGCGCATGGGCCCCTAGGCTGGTACGACATAGGGCCGAACCCCGGGCCCCGCGTGATCGAATGGTCAGGAAGGGGCGTTCGGCACGCCGTCCAGACGCCTCGGACTGCCCTTCATGCTGCACAAGACCCAAACGGAGCATCGCCCATGAATCCAAGCACCGCCCGCACCATTGCACGCCGGGCCCTGACGACGGGCCTGCTGGCCTCGGCGGTTGTGCTGACGGCCTGCAAGGAACCCCCGCCCCCGCCACCGCCTCCTCCGCCCCCGCCACCCCCGCCGCCGCCGGCGCGCGTGGACGTGCAGGAAGTCCTCTCGTCGATGGAGAACGTGGACGCCCGGGTGCAGGCCGCCGCAGGGCTGAGCGTGCTGGAAGAGCACGAGCCCATGGTGCGCGCGGCGATCGAGTTCGCCGACGCGTTTGCCAAGGGCGACGACCTGGCGCTCGAGAGCATGCTGGGCTCGGATGCTCGGATCATCCTCGACGAGCTGCGCTTTGGCGGCCAGTGGTACGACGCGGTAGAGAACATCGAGCAGGTGCGTCTGGTGTACATAACGGCCGACGCCCAACTGGAAGGCATCGACCTCGCCTCGTCGGCATCGCTGGGAGCTATGGGCGCGATGCAGGCCGCAGGCTCCTTTGACGCGCGGTCGATGGAATCGCTCGCACAGGGCATGGGCCAGCAGATGATGGACGCCATGCCGCCCGAGATGATGCAGGCCTTCGGCGAGATGATGGCCGCGATGCAGGCCTACGGCGGTGATGAGCAGGCCATGCAGGCCGACTTCGAGCGCGCAGTTGAGTCCGTGCTCCAGGACGACCCGCAGCTGACCCAGGACTTCGCGAGCGCCATGGGTGTTGAGGGCGAAGTCGACCCCGCAACGCTCTTGGGGCAGCTTGAGGCGATGCAGGGTCAGGGCGGCCAAGATCTCGATCCGGCGGCGCTTGGCGTCATGAACCGGTTGTTCGATGCTATCCAGGCCTCCGCCGAAACGCCCGACGCGATCAAGCAGATGGCCTCGGCGGCGAAGAAGATGCTCTCGGCAGCCGGCGCGATGGACGGCGGGCAGCCCAGCGCTCCAGCCGCACCCGCGGACGTCGCGAGCGACGGTTTCGACCCGATGACCGATTCGCCCGGCGCCGTCGCGCTGGCCATCCAGGTGCCAGGCGAGGCGTACGTGCTGGGCTGGTCTATCACGCCCGCGGGTGGTTCGTATGTCTTCGCTGGCGCTCCCACCAACGCGCCGGCTGTCGCCCGAGCCTCGGAACTGGACGGCCAGCTTGGCCCGCAGACCTTCACCATCGACTTTTCGGCGCTCGGCCGCGGGCAGGCGGTCTCTGCCGCGGGGCTCCAGGCCGACATGGTCGGTGCTCCCGAGGCCGAAGAAGAGCCGGAGGAAGACGATTCGGGCGAGCGCACCCGTCGCACGCCCCGCGGGCCCATCACCGTGCCCGGCGGGGGCTGAGGCCCGAACGTCCGAGGGCTGCTGGGCGGCCTTGACGTGTCGCCCATGCTAAACTGGAACCCTTGCGGGGCGCGGCGAGCGCCCCGTTTTTCTTCGCTTTCAGGGAGTTCTACGGCATGTCCGAATCGATCACTCGCGTCGCGCTCGTCACGGGAGCCAGCCGGGGCATCGGCCGCGCGATCGCGCAGCGTCTGGCCGCCGACGGGCGACACGTCGTCCTCGCTGCGCGGTCCCAGGGCCCGCTGGACGAACTCAAGGGCGAGATCGAAGCCGCCGGAGGCCAGGCCACGGCCCTGGCCGTCGACGTGGGCGATCGCGATGCTCTGGCGGCGGCCATCGAGGGCGTGACGAAGGACCTTGGGCGCCTGGACATCCTGGTCAACAACGCGGGCATCACGCGCGACGGGCTCATCATGCGGATGACCGACGAGCAGTGGGACGAGGTCATCCGCGTGAACCTCACCAGCGCCTTTACGGCTTGCCGGGCGGCGGCCAGGCCCATGATGAAGAACCGTTTCGGCCGCATCGTGAACATTGCCAGCACCAGTGGTGTCGTGGGCAATGCTGGCCAGGCCAACTACGCCGCGGCCAAGGCCGGGCTGATTGGCCTGACGCGCACGCTCGCCCGTGAGCTGGGCTCCAAGGGCGTGACCGCCAACGTGATCGCTCCGGGGTTCATCGAGACCGACATGACCGCCGTCCTGCCCGACGAGGCCAAGGAGCAGGTGCTCAAGGCCATGAGCGTGCCGCGGCTGGGCCAAGCCGAGGACATCGCCGAGGCGGTCGCCTATGCGACGGGCGACGGCGCGGGCTTCCTGACGGGCCAGGTCATCTGCGTCGACGGCGGGCTGACGATGGCCTGAGCGACGGTCGGGCTAGACGGGGGCGTTGGCATCATCCTGCCCAGCCCGCTCGAAGGCCGGGAGCAGCACCTCGAACTCGGCCCCGCCCGCAGTTGCGTTCCGGGCGATGAGCACCCCGCCGTGCTCGCGGACGATGCCGTCGGCAACGGCCAGGCCCAGGCCCGTGCCCTTGGCGTCCAGCCGCGAGCTGACGAACGGCTCCAGCAGGCTGGGCAGCAGTTCTTTGGGGATGCCCGGCCCATTGTCGCGAACCGTGATGCTGATCCAGCCCGAGCCCTCGCGGGTCAGGGCCTCGGCGCCAATCGTGATTCGCGGGTCGGCCACGTTGGCTTCCACCAGGGCTTCGGCGGCATTGCGGATGAGGTTGACGAGCACCTGCACCATGCGGTCGGCATCGCAGGGCACGCGCAATGGGCCGTTGGCGCCGCCGGCCAGCCGGATGTCGACCGACACACGGCGAACGGGATCATCCAGCCCGAGCAATTCCATCGCCTGATCGACGAGCTCGGATACGCCTGTCCACGTGATGCGCGGCGATCGCACTCGGGCGAAGTCCAGCAGGTTTTCGCCCAGCCGTTCGAGGCGATCGACCACGCGGCGCATGAGGCGGGCCTTGGGCTCGGCCATCGGTTGGCCTGGTGTTTCCTGGAGCTCGATGACAAGGCCCTTCAGGACGGCCAGCGGCGTGTTGATCTCGTGGGCCACGCCCGCGCTGAGCATGCCCAGGCTCGCCAGCCGGTCCGCATCGGCAAGGTTGCGGCGGGCGTTCTCCAGCAAGTGGTTCTTTCGCTTCAGATCGCCGGCGACGCGTTCCAGTTCCGCCAGCGTGCGGGCGAGCTCGGCTTCGTTGCGGCGCAGCGCGGCGATCGAGCGGTTTCGGCTGCGCATGATCTCGCCGATCTCGTCCTCGGGCATGAACCGCGGATCGATGAGCTCGCGGTCGCGATCGCCCTGCTGAACGGCCAGATCGGCGTGGAGCATGCGGCGGATGGGCTGGTACACGTGCCGAGGCAGTACGAAGATCTCCAGCGCCGCCGCGATGAGCAGATACACCCCAAGCATGCTCAGCAGGAGCACGATGTCCAGCCTTTGCACGCTCGCCCGCACGCCCGCCAGCCGGCGATCGATCAGGAAATAGCGACCTCCCGCGGCATGGGGTAAGTAGAGCCCCGCAGAGCCCAAAGCTTCGGGGGCGGCTCCGCCGTGGGCCAGGGGCACCGGCGCGCTCGCGGCCCGCTGCATGCCGGCGATCGCACTGGGGCTCAGGCCGAGCTCGGAGGCCCCGCCCCAGCGAAGCGTGATCCCCGGGGCGATGGCCGAGCTGCCCTGCGGGCGGCCGTCGGTCAGGGCGCGGACATCCAGCGTGCTGAGTACGTACGCGGCGTCCTCGGCTTCGGCCTGGCGGACCAGGTCCTGGATGGCCGGCCGGAGCAGGAAGAACATCAATGCCGCCAGGCCGGCCGAGAAGGCGGTGTGCAGGAGGATGAGCTTCTTGCGGATACGCATCGTGCCCAGGATCGCCCGGGCGGGCTTGCGTGGCCGCCCGTCGCCCGAGCGCTGTTCCGCGGGCCTCGAACGCGACCCAGTCGCCTCCGGCGAGGTCGAATCGGGATGGGGCTTGTCACTGGCTGGCACGGTGCGATGGTACGCGTTGCTATCATCCCCCTTGCCACAGCAGACCCGTCCAAATCGACGCGCTCGACCGACGCACCAGCACGCTACCGCGCGATCGATCGTGCACGAGCGGCTTCGTGAGGAAGCCCACCGTTATCCCGATCTGAAGCTGGAGCCACTAGACACCGGCACCATCAAGGGCCCCGGCGCCGGGCGTGAGGCGGCCCTGGCGCACGCGATCTACGACGCCGTCATGCGCCGCTGGCTCACGCTGGAGTCGGTCTTGTC
This sequence comes from Phycisphaerales bacterium, assembly GCA_040219675.1. Lineage (GTDB taxonomy): Bacteria > Planctomycetota > Phycisphaerae > Phycisphaerales > UBA1924 > JAHCJI01. Next base: position 52,064 of record JAVJRZ010000011.1, read on the forward strand.
GCCCCACTGCTCCCGGCCCGTGGCCGAGCTGGACAGCACCGTGCGCGCGGCGCTTCTGGCCGGGGCCGCCCAACTCCTGCTGCTGGAACGCATCCCTCCCCACGCCGCGATCAACGAGGCCGTGAACTGGACGCGCTCGGCGGGCAAGTCCAAGGCCACGGGGCTGGTCAATGCCGTGCTCCGTCGGGTGGCCGAGAGCGTTTCGCGGGGCGAGGAGGGGTGGCCGACGACCGTCGACGGCCCGTGTACCGAGCACGTGGGCAAGGCCGATCGCCTCCCGCTTGCGGACGGGCGCGCCCTGTTGCTTTCGGCCCCGCTCTTTGCGACCGAGCCGCTGGCCTGGCTGACCTCGGCGGCGGGCGTGCCGGCGTGGCTGGTGCAGCATTGGCGGGACCGGTTCGGCGAAGACGGGGCGATCGAGCAGGCCCTGCACTGCCTCGTGCACCCACCGGTCGTGGTCAACCACGAGCACGCGAGCGACCCGCTCGAGGCCCCCGAAGGCACGCAATTGCTCGCGCACGATCGCCCGGGCCTGAGCGTGCTCGGCCCGCCGGGCGCCAGCCCGAGGCTGCTGCTGAAGGGACGCAAGGACATCTGGATCCAGGATGCCACATCGGCGGCCGCGCTGGACATCCTCGCCGAGAGCGATCTCCAGCCGGGGCTGATCGTGGACCTGTGCGCCGGGCTGGGCACCAAGACGCGCCAGCTTCGAGCCCGCTTCCCCGAGGCGCGCATCCTCGCCTGCGATACCAACGAAGTGCGTGCGAAGGGCCTGCGGCGTGTGTTCGCCAAAGACGAGCGCACGGAGGTGCTCGCGATTGAGGACGTGCGGTACGAGGCCGCTGGCAAGGCCGACCTGGTTCTGCTGGATGTACCGTGCAGCAACTCGGGCGTGCTCCCGCGTCGGCCCGAGGCTCGCTATCGGATGGGCGAGGAGCAACTGGCGCGATTGACAGGCGTGCAGCGCGATCTGCTGGCGCAGAGCCGGGCCATGCTGGCCACCGACGGCCTGGTGGTCTACGCCACGTGCAGCATCGATGAGGAAGAGAATCAGGCCCTGACACGGTGGGCCACCGAGTCTGCCGATTTTGAGTTGCTCGCCGAGCGCAGCACGATGCCCCATGGCCTTCCCGGAGAGCCGGCCACCGGATTCCACGACGGCGGGTACACCTCGCTGTTGCGGGCCCGATCATCGGGTGGCCGATAGGGTGCCTTCAATGGGTCTACAGTGGCTCCCTTGGGCCTGTCCGTGTTTGCTGGGGGCCTGTTGAGTTCGGATCCGCCGGAGCGGGGCACCATGAAGCTGCTGGATATTCTGGATCCCGAGTGCGTGAAAGCGCCGCTGGATGCTTCCGAGAAGCGATCGGTCATCGACGAGTTGGTCGATCTGCTGGCCGGCCTGGATCGCGTGCACGACCCGCAGAGCCTCAAGGACGCCGTCTGGGCCCGCGAGCAGACCCGCACCACGGGCATCGGGCACGGGCTGGCCATCCCCCACGGCAAGTGCGAGGGGCTCAAGGGGCTGGCCATGGCCATTGGGAAGCCCGCCAGCCCGATCGAGTTCGAGGCCATCGACGGCCAGCCGGTGCGGCTGGTGGTCTTGCTGGCCAGCCCGCCCGATCGCACCAGCGACCACATCCAGGCGCTGGCCCGCATCAGCCGCCTGATGACCATGGACGACTTCCGGGATCGGATCTACGCGGCAACCACCGCGCAGGAAATCTACGAGTTGCTGGAAAGCCAGGAAAAGGTCGGCTGACGCCCTCGGCCGCCGGTCTTCCTCTACCATTGCCACGTGCCGGTGCTCGCCGTCTCTAATCTTGAGCTGTCCTACGGCGATGACGTCATCCTGAAAGGCAGCGCGCTGTCCGTAGAGGCCCGTGAGCGCGTGGCGATCGTGGGTGCGAACGGCACGGGTAAGAGCAGTCTCTTGAAGATCATGGCCGGCGTGCTCAAACCCGATGCCGGCGAGGTCAGCCTGCAACGCGGGGCCCGCGTAGCGTATCTCGCGCAGGATCCGGACATCGCGCCGGGCACAACGCTTCGAGAGCACGCGGCCGGGGCATTCGAAGAGCTCGTCGCGATGCATCGGCAACTCGAGGACCTCTTCCACAAGCTGGCCGACGCCAACGGTGAGACGCTGGAACGGCTGCTGGCCGACCAAGCCAGGCTCGAGGCACGCATCCAGGCTTCGGGCGGCTATGCGATCGATCACCGCATCGACGAGGTGCTGCATGGGCTGGGCTTTCGCGATGCACAATTCTCGCTGACCGTCGACAAGCTCAGCGGCGGACAGCGGGCCCGCTTGGCGCTGGCCCGGGCGCTGCTGACCGAGCCCGACCTGCTGCTGATGGATGAGCCGACGAACCACCTGGATGTGCACGGCAGGATCTGGCTGGAGGACTTCCTGGTCGAGACGTTCAAGGGCGCCGTGGTGCTGATCGCCCACGACAGGTCCGTGCTCTCGCGCGTGGCCCAAAGGGTGGTCGAACTGGAACGCGGCCGCGTGATCAGCTATCCAGGCGGGTACACGGCGTTTCGCACGCTGCGAGCCGACCGCCTGCGCACCCAGATGGAAGCCTGGGAGCGCCAGCAGACCAAGTTCCGCCAGGAACAGGCGTTCATCGACAAGTACCGTGCCGGCCAACGCGCCAAACAGGCCAAGGGGCGTGAGAGTCGCCTGGACAGGGCGCGCGAGAGTTCGACCCTGGAGAAGCCCGTCGAGCTTGCCGTGTTCGAGCCGAGCCTGCCGCCGGCGCCGCGGACGGGCGACATCGTCATCAAGGCCACTGGGCTCACGATGCGATATCCGCGCGAGGACGGGTCGTTGCTCACGCTCTTTGAGGACCTGGACATCACGATCTCTCGCGGGGAGCGCTGGGGCGTTGTGGGCCCGAACGGCGCGGGCAAGAGCACGCTGGTGGAGTGCCTGCTCAAGAAGCGAGCGGTGACGGCCGGCGAGGTCCGGCACGGCGCGGGGCTGAAGGTTGGGTACTTCAGCCAGAGCCGCAGCGACATGGACCCCATGACGACCGTGCCCAGGCACATCCAGCGGGTCGTCGCTCGGCTTGCCGAAACCGAGGACGGTCCGGACAAGCCCAAGCCCCTGAGCGAGCAGGAGGCCCGCGATCTGGCCGGGGCGTTCCTGTTCTCGGGCGATCGGCAAGAGGCGCTGCTGGCGGACATGTCCGGCGGTGAGCGCGCCCGGGCGGCGTTGGCGGCGCTCCTGGCCTGCGCGCGAAACGTCCTGGTGCTCGATGAGCCCACGAACCACCTCGATATCCCCAGCGCGGAACGGCTGGAAGCGATGCTGGCGCCCAGCGAGGGCAGGAAGGGCGGCACGTTTGATGGCACGCTCATCGTCGTCAGCCACGACCGCACGCTGGTCGACGCCGTGTGCGATCACCTGATCGTGTTCGATGGCAAGGGCGGGGTGAACCTGCACCTGGGCGGCTGGAGCGATTGGCTGGCGGGTGACGCCCGGAGCCTGAACTCCAGTGTGCCGGTGCCAGCGCCCACCCCTCCGCCACCACCGCCGGTGGCCCAGCCCGCGGCCACGTCGAGGCCCAAGGCGACCAAGAGCAAGTACTCATGGATGCCGGTGGAAGCCCTCGAATCGCGGATCGAGGAACTCGAGGGCGAGGTGGCGCGCATTGACTCGAAGCTGGATGATCCGGAGATCTGGAAGGATGCCGTCCGCGCAGCGGAGATCAACGCCCGGCGCGACGAGCTGAAGGCCGAACTGGACGCGATGGAAACGGAGTGGCTGGGCCGTGTCTAACCAAGCGAACAACCGACGCAAGCACACGCAGCGCATCAAGCTGGGCATCATCGTGGTATGCACGCCCTGGCTGCTGCTCGGGCTGATCGGCCTGGTATCGGCGGGCGTCACAGCGGCGCGGGCCGCGAGGCTGCCGATCGACGAACTGCGTCCGGTGGCGATCGCGACGATCTCGGTGTGTGGGCTGGTCAGTGTCGTCGGTGTAGCGCTCACGATTCTCGGCATTGCCGGCCTGTTGCTGATGCCCAAACCCAAGGGGGATCAACCATGATGCGTGCGATCGGCCTCGTGCTATTGCTGCTCGGGCTCGCGGTGATGATCGCGGGCTTGGCGCTCGCGTTCTATTCGTTCGTGGGCATCTACCAGAGCGTGGCCAGCGACCCGCTCGCCGAGACGGCGGGATCGGCAGAGCCCGAACGCGAAGCGGCGCGGCAGATGCTCGTGTGGGCGGGGGTGGGCTTCGCCGGAGCCGTGCTCGCGGCAATCGGCGCCACCATGTCACTCTTCGCCAAGCGCAAGCGTCGCCGGGCCCAGCGACTGGCTCGTGGATAAACGGATTCGGCCGGGAGCATGCTCCCGGCCGAATCCGTGCTCGCGTGCCTCGTGAGGTCTACAGCTTGAAGCGGCCGACCAGTTCCTTCAGGCGCTCGGCCTGATCGGACAGGTGTGCGGCGGCCTCGGACGCCTGGCTTGCGCCGCTGCTGCTCTGCTGTGTGATGGCGTCGATGGACTCGGCGCTCTCGCTGATGTGCCGGCTCGTGCTGGCCTGCTCTTCGGTCGCTCCAGCGATGGAGTCGACCATCGTGCCCAGCTTGCTGCTGGCCTCGACGATCCGCGTGAGCGCTTCGCCGGCCTGGAAGCTCAGTTCGACACCGCGCTCCACGTCGGCGCGCCCGGCTTCCATGCGATCGACGGCGATCTTGGTCTCGTCCTGGATCTCGCGCACGCTGCTGGCGACCTCCTCGGTCGCCTCGGTCGTGCGTTCGGCCAGCTTGCGGACCTCGTCGGCAACGACCGCGAAGCCGCGACCGTGCTCGCCCGCTCGGGCGGCCTCGATGGCGGCGTTGAGGGCCAGGAGGTTGGTTTGGTCGGCGATGTCGTTGATCACGCTGATGATCTCGCCGATGCGCTCGCCCTTGCGTCCCAACTCGGAAACCGAATGGGCGCTCTCGTTGACCCGCTCGCTAATGGCCTTGATCTGCTCGACGCTGCGGCCAACGACTTCACCGCCGTCCTGTGCGTCCTTGCCCGCCTGTTCCGCAGCGGTGCGCGCTTCGATGCTCTGCTTGGCCACTTCCTCCACGCTGGAGGTCATCTCCTCCATCGCCACGCGGACCTGTCCAACCTCGCGCTGCTGGTCGGCCAGGCCGCTGGCCATCTGATCGCTGTTGGCCGCGATCTCGGTGGCGGCGCCGGCGACGCTCTCGGTCGCGCCGCGCACGTCGGTGATGATGGTGTGGATATTCTCGACGAACTTATCGAACCAGTGGCCGAGGCGACCGATCTCGTCCTGGCGATCGAGGGCCAGCCGCTGGGTCAGGTCGCCCTCACCCTCGGCAATGTCGCGGATACGCTCGATCATGGTGTTCACCGGCCGGCCGAACATGCGGTTGAGCATGAAGGCGAAGCAGCCGAGCGCAGCGAGCACCAGCGGGACGGTGATGATCAGGCCGAACTTGATGAAGCCGGCGACCTGCGCATCCAGGGGGGCCAGCGGCATGGCAACCTCGTAGGCGCCATGCATGTACCCGGGCTCCCAGCCTTCCATCGTGAAGCCCAGCGGGTCCTTGCCGGTGATGACGCCATTGGCGTCGGGCCTGCCGTACTCCTGCGGGTTGCCATGGCACGACATGCAGCTCTCGTCGAGCAGGATGCCGCGCATGTAGTGCAGGGTGTTGGTCTCGGGGTTGATCCGCCCCAGCGTCAGGTCTCCGCCGGCCTTGACCTGCTTGGTCAGTTCCTCGAGCATCTGACCCTCGAAGGTCGTGCGGTCGGGCTCGTGCTCCTTGTTGCGCGCCTCGAACGCGATGATGCGGAAGTCCAAGCCTTCCTTCTCGGCGGCCTCCTGGGCGGCGGTCCAGCCTGCCACGACCGGGATGACGTTGAAGAAGTCGGTGTCGCGGTAGCTGCCACCTTGGTCGACGTGTGCCAGCGCTTCATTGAGCAGCCTCTCGGTGTCGAAGGCGCCCACGCCGTGGAGCTTGCCCACGTGGGTCTTTGCCTCGTCGGCGACGGCGCTGAAGGCGGCCGCCTGTTCCATGAGCTGGTTCTGGGCGTCTTCCTGGTAACGCCCGGTGAACACGTAGTAGTTGATCGCCACGACGCCGACGATCACGACCGTGCAGGTCGCGACGATTCGCACGCCCAGGCCAAGATTGTTCCAACGAGCAAGCAGAGAACGCATGATCAAGCCCCTGTCCCACTACTCGGCCCATGACCTCGGGGGCCGCTTCCGATCATCCGGGACATCGGCTCGCCGATGAGGAGAATTTACAGTGTGGCTGAGGGCACCCCCGAATTTTGGGGGCTTCAGGGGCCGAGAACGCGGCTGAAACCTCGTGATCGGGCCTTGCGGACGGGGTTTGCCCAGCACGGGTACACTTGGCGATGCTCACCAGAGACCAGATTACCAGGCGTGCGGCCCAGGAACTGAAGGACGGCTACGTGGTCAACCTGGGCATCGGCATGCCCACGCTGGTTGCCAACCACATCCCCGAGGGCATGGACGTCTGGCTTCAGTCCGAGAACGGCCTGTTGGGCATCGGCCCGTTCCCGACGGACGCCCAGGTGGACGCCGATCTGATCAATGCGGGCAAGCAGACGGTGACCGCCCGCACGGGAGCGAGCTTCTTCAGCAGCGCCGAGAGCTTCGGCATGATCCGCGGTGGGCACATCGACATGTGCATCCTGGGGGCGATGGAGGTCAGCCAGGAGGGCGACATCGCCAACTGGATGATCCCCGGCAAGATGGTCAAGGGCATGGGCGGAGCAATGGACCTGGTGGCCGGCGTCCGCAAGGTCGTGGTGGCCATGGAGCACTGCAACAAGCACGGCCAGTCCAAGATTGTGAAGCAGTGCTCCCTGCCGCTGACCGGCCAGCGGTGCGTGGACATGGTGATCACGGACCTGTGCGTTCTGGTTATGGATCCCGACCGCCAGCGATTCGTGCTGACCGAGGTCGCCCCGGGCGTGAGCGTCGAGGAAGTCCAGTCCAAGACCGAGGCCGAGATCATCGTGCCCGACAACGTGGGCGTGGTCGCGGCCTGACCCGGTCGCCCTTTACCCGATCCACAGTTTTCAAGCGGGTTCCCCAATTGGCCGATGCACTCCGCCGGGTGTGCCGGTCCGTTTGGATAGTATCGGCTGGTTATCGCACCTTGCAGCCCGCGACGGTCGCGGATGATCTGGTCACTTCGGAGCACGATCCGTGATCGTCGGTACCTTGGCAGCCATCTTTGGTCTGGCGATCCTCGCCCCAACGCTCCACCGCGTATTGGGGCGGGCGACGGGCTACCTGCTGGCTCTGGGGCCCGCGGTGGGCTTCATCTATTACCTGACCCAGATGGCATCGACTGCGAAGGGGGAGTCGACCCGAGTCGCCTGGACCTGGGCCGAGGCCTTGGGCGTGGAGTTCTCGTTCCGCGTCGATTCGCTGAGCACCCTGTTCGCCCTCCTGGTGACCGGTGTGGGCACGGCGATCGTCCTGTACGCCAACAGCTACCTCGAGGGGCACCCCAAGCGCGGCCGATTCTTCGGCTACCTCATGGGCTTCATGGGGGCCATGCTGGGGCTCGTGCTTGCCGACGATCTGATCCTGCTCTTCATCTTCTGGGAGCTGACCAGCATCACCAGCTACCTGCTGATCGGCTTCGATCATGAACGTGAGAAGGCCCGCAAGAGCGCCCTGCAGGCGCTCGTTGTCACGGGGCTTGGCGGGCTGGCGATGCTCGCCGGACTCGTGCTGCTCGGCCAGATCGCCGGAACGTTCTCGGTCTCGGGCATCATCGAGAACCACCACGCGCTGACCGACAGCCCGCTGACGCTGGGCGCGATGGTGCTGATCCTGGCCGGCGCGTTCACCAAGAGCGCCCAGTTCCCATTCCACTTCTGGCTGCCCAACGCGATGGAGGCCCCATCGCCCGTGAGTGCCTACTTGCACTCCTCGACCATGGTCAAGGCCGGTGTGTACCTGGTGGCGCGGCTGAACCCCGCCTTTGCCGAGGATCCGGCCTGGCAGTGGGCGCTCGCGGGCTTCGGCGGCGCCACGATGCTCATCGGCGCATACCTGGCCACCCGCCAGACGTACTACAAGAAGGTGCTCGCCTACACCACGGTGAGCTCCCTTGGCATCATGGTGATGCTGATTGGCCTTGGGGCCCCGCAGGCCGCGGCGGCCTACATCCTGGCCCACGCGCTCTTCAAGGGCGCGTTGTTCCTGGTGGCCGGCATCGTCGACCATGAGGCCGGCGTTAAGGACACCGAGCAGATGGGCGGGCTGTTCAAGGCCATGCCCGTCACGGCGATCGTGGCGATTGTCTCCGGTCTTTCCATGGCCGGTGTGCCTCCGCTGCTGGGCTTCGTCGGCAAGGAACTGCTGCTCAAGGGCAGCCTGCACGCGCACGGCGGGCCGCACGACGTGGCCTGGCTCTGGCCGGTCATCGCCACGGTGGCTGGCGCCTTCATGGGCGTAGCGGGTCTCCAAGCGGGCGTCCGCCCGTTCTTCATGAGGCGCACGGCCGAGGGCGAGTATCCGAAGAAGCCCCACGAGGCCCCGCTGCCGATGCTGCTCGGGCCGGTTGTGCTGACGGGCCTGACCCTGGTCGGTGGGCTCGCGCCGGCCTTGTTTGCCAAGCCGCTGATCAACGGGACCACCGGTTCGATCGCCGGCGGCGAGGTCGAACTCGTCAAGCTGAGCGCCATGTACCTGGCCACCCACCCCAGCATGGCGCTGCTGCTGAGTGGCGTCGCGTTGCTCGGCGGTGTGCTGCTGTTTGCGATTCGCTCCCCCTGGAGGAAGCTGACGGCCCCGCTGGATCGTGTTGCCCAGGTTGTCGGCTGCGAGCGGGCCTACCACCTGCTGTTCAATAGCGTGGTGGGCCCCACCTCGGTGTCCACGCTGCAGACGCGATTGCTCCAGAGCGGATACCTGCGTGTGTACGTGCAGGTCACCGTGCTGACCACGCTCGCGCTGGCGGGCGGTCTCATGCTCTGGCGCGGCGACATCGTCTCTTCGGTGAGCACCGCGATACCGGCCTTTGGCGAGGTGCCCTGGACGGAGTTGCTCTTCGAGGCCGTCCTGGTCGCCATGATCTGCGTTGCGGCGATCGCTTCCACGCAGATGCGCGGGCGGCTCTCCACCATCGCCGTGCTCGGCGTTGTTGGGTACAGCTCGGCGGTGATCTTCGTGCTCTTCGGTGCGCCCGATGTCGCTATGACGCAGTTCGCCGTCGAGACGCTGACGGTCATCATCTTCGTGCTCGTGGTCTACCACCTGCCTCGATTCGCCGTATACAGCAGCCGACTCGCCAAGCTGGCCGATGCGGGCCTTGGGGCTGCGTTTGGCCTGATGATGGCGGCCTTCGTCGTCTCTTCGTTCGCCATTACGGCCGATGACGGCATTTCCTGGTACTACAACGTCAACGCATTGCCCAACGAGCCGGGCATGCACGCCGCGTATGGCAAGAACCTGGTCAACATCATCCTCGTGGACTTCCGTTCGCTGGACACGCTTGGCGAGATCGCGGTGCTGGGGCTGGCGGCCGTGGGCGTGTACACGCTGCTCAAGCTCCGCCAGGATCGTCCTCCGCAAGGGGGGATGGCATGAACTCGATCATCCTGCGCACAGCCACTCGCTTCATGCTGCCGCTGCTGGTGCTGTTCAGCGTCATCGTGCTGCTGCGTGGCCACAACCTGCCCGGCGGCGGTTTCGTGGGGGGGCTGCTCGCCACGAGCGCCTTCGTGCTGTATGGCATGGCCTTTGGCGTTCCCGCGTTGCGGAGGTTACTGCGCCTTCCCCTGACGACGTACATTGCGGTTGGCCTGGGTATGGCTCTGGTCAGCGGCATCCCCGGATTGATCGAGGGCAAGCCGTTCCTGTACGGCATGTGGGGCAGCTTCTACCTGGCGGGCATCGGCGAGATCAAGGTTGGTACGCCGCTGCTGTTTGATATCGGCGTGTACTTTACCGTGCTTGGCGTGTGCCTGTTGATGCTGCTCGAGTTGGCGGAAGAGTCGTAAGGAGGCCGCGGATGGAATTGCTACTCGCCATCGCGGTCGGAGCGCTCTATGCCACGGGCATCTACATGATCCTGCGGCGCAGCTTCGTGAAGCTGATCATCGGCCTGGCGCTGATCAGCCATGGCGCGAACCTGCTGATCTTCGCGGCCGGCGGGCTCGTGCGAGGCAACCCGGCGCTCATCCCCGAGGACCAGGACCAGCTCGCTCCCGGCTATAGCGACCCCTTGCCCCCCGCGCTCATCCTGACGGCCATCGTCATCAGCTTTGCCATTCTGGCATTCACGATCGTGCTCGTGAAGCGAACGTACCAGGAGGTCGGCACGGACGACCTCGATGCGATGCGGACCACCGACCGATGAACATCACCGTCGTGGCGCCCATCCTGATCCCCCTGGCAACCACGGTGCTGTGCATCGGGCTGTGGCGCGATCGCCTCATGCAGCGGATTGCCAGCGTCGCCGGCGCCGTGAGCCTGCTTGCGGCCTCGATCTCGCTTCTGATGGCGACGAGCGACGGGCAGGTACTCACCACCAACGCCGCGGGGTGGCCCGCACCGTTCGGGATCACGCTGGTCGCCGATTCGCTGAGCGGCTTGCTGGTCATGCTCAACGGCGTCGTGGCGGTAGCGATCGTGCTGTACAGCCTGGGCGCCATCGATCGCCAGCGAGAGAGCTTTGGGTTCCATCCGCTGGTGCACGCCGTGCTGGCCGCCTGCTCGGGCGCCTTCATGACCGGCGACATCTTCAACATGTACGTCTGGTTCGAGATCATGCTACTGGCCAGCTTCGTGCTGCTGACGCTCGGTGGGGAGCGCGGGCAGCTCGAGGGCGCCATCAAGTACGTGACGCTGAACCTGCTGTCCAGCGGCATATTCCTGGCAGCCATCGGCCTGCTGTACGGCATGACCGGCACGCTGAACATGGCCCACCTGTCCATCGTGCTGGACCGGGCCGAGAACCCCGGCGCGATCACCGCGCTCTCCATGCTCTTCCTGGTCGCCTTTGGCATCAAGGCGGCGGTGTTCCCGCTGTTCTTCTGGCTGCCGGCGAGCTATCACACGCCGCCGGTGGCGATCACCGCGCTCTTCGCCGGGCTGCTGACCAAGGTGGGCGTGTACTCCATCATGCGGACGTTCACGCTGCTGTTCGATCAGCAGCTCGACACCACGTCCATGGTGATCATGTGGATCAGCGGGCTGACGATGGTGACCGGCGTGCTGGGCGCGGCGTGCCAGTTCGAGATCCGCCGCATCCTGGCGTTCCACAGCGTCAGCCAGATCGGCTACATGCTCATGGGCCTTGGCATCGCTCTCTATGCGCTCGCCAAGGCCGAGCCCGACAGCGTGGCAGCCGAGGAGACGGCGACGATTGCACTGGCCGGTTCGGCGATGTTCCTGCTCCATCACGGCATCGTCAAGGGCAACCTCTTCCTCATCAGCGGCCTGGTCCAGCGGCTGGCGGGCACCAGCGAACTCAAGCACCTGGGCGGGCTGATCAAGACCCATCCGTGGACGGGTGTCCTGTTCATGGTCTCGGCGCTCTCGCTGGCGGGCATCCCGATCTCGACGGGGTTCTGGGGCAAGTTCGTGCTCGTGAAGAGCGGGCTCTCGGCAGGGGCGTTCGCCCTGGTTGCGGCGTCCCTTGGGGTCAGCGTCCTGACGCTGTACTCCATGACCAAGATCTGGGCCGAGGCGTTCTGGAAGGACGCGCCCGAGTCGATGCCGGAGCCTCCGGCGGTCAAGGGTCGCGGCGATCGTGTCCGGATCGGCCTGATGGTTGTACCGATCGCCGCTCTGGCGAGCGCCACGCTGCTGCTGGGCGTCTTTGTCAGCCCGCTGTACGCCTTCGCGCAGCAGGCCGGGCGCCAGATGCTCGACACTGAAGGCTACCAGCGGGCCGTGCTCGGTGATCTGTACGATCGTGCGGTCGGCGGCACGCTGCACGAGTTGGCTACGGTTCCGCCGACGATGGCACCCAACGAGGAGGTTCAGCCATAGGCGCCCTCGTACTCAATCTCGTGCTGGCCCTGGTATGGGCGATGGCGATCGGGCCGTTCACGCCCACGAACTTCGCCATCGGCTTCGTGCTGGCGTTCATCACGCTTCGTCTTTGCATCCCCAAGGAAATGCGCGGCTCGTATTACCACAAGGTCGGCCGGACGGCCCGATTCAGCTTTTTCGTGCTGGTCGAACTGGTCATCGCCAACCTCAAGATGGCGTACTACACGCTGAGCCCGCTTCGGAAGCTCAAGCCCGGGGTGCTCGCTATCCCGCTCGAAGAGTTGACGGACACGGAACTGACGATCCTGGCCAACCTGATCACGCTGACGCCCGGCACGCTGAGCCTGGACGTGGCGGCCGATCGATCGATCCTGTTCATCCACTTCATGCACGTCGAGGACCCCGACGAGATGCGGCGGGAGATCAAGGAAGGCTTCGAGCGCAGGCTCCTGGAGGTGACACGATGATCGGTGGTGTCGCCAGGCTACCGCTCGCCCAGAGCATCGAGCCCGCGCTGTTTGAGGGGCCGCTGGCCATCCAGGCCGTGCTGCTCTTCGTGCTGGGCATGCTGGCGCTGGCCATGATCGGCTGTCTGATCCGCCTGCTGCTCGGGCCGACGCTGCCCGATCGCGTTGTCGCGCTGGACCTGCTTGGCATGTTCGCCGTCGCGGTGATCGCCATCTTCGCGATCCTGATCGGCCGCCCCGTGCTGCTGAGCGTGTGCCTGATCATGGGCTTGATCCTGTTCCTGGGCACGGCGGCCTTTGCGCTGTACCTCGAGCGGAGGGCCAGACCGTGAACGAGTGGCTGGCCAACGCGACGATCTGGTTCAACTACGTGCTCACCGTGGCGCTCGTGCTCATCGGCGGGTTCTTCAGCGTGCTTGCCGCGGTCGGCCTGCTCCGCATGCCCGACGTGTACACACGCATGCAGGCCGCGACGAAGGCCGGCACGCTGGGGGTCGGCTGCATGGTGCTGGCCGTCGCGACGCACTTCACCACGCTGGACGTGATCCTCGAGTCGCTGCTGGTGATCGCGATGCTGTTCGTCACGGCCCCCATCGCCAGCCACCTGATCGCCCGTGCCGCGTACTTCGTGGGCAGCCCGCTCTGGGACGGCACCGCGCACGATGAGATGCGTGGGTGCTACGACGCCGATTCGCACGTCCTGCACAACTGCCCCATGCACACGCCGGGCGACAACCCCGATCCGCGGCCCTCGATGCTCGCGGGCCGGACCTCGCGGGAGGTCATGACCGACGACGACGAGGATTCGCGTCCCCGCAACCAGTCTGGTAGCGGCTCTCGCTCGCAGGCGGGGTGAGTGGACGCTACCTATCCTGCCGGCATGGCGAATGCTGGCCCTCCCTCGAATCACACGCCCGATGCCCCGCCTCTCGTAGGCGTCATCATGGGGTCTACCAGCGACTGGGACACGATGTCCCACTGTGCCGCCGCGCTCCAGGAACTGGGCGTGCCGCACGAGTGCCGAGTGGTTTCCGCGCATCGCACGCCCGATCTGCTCTTTGAGTACGCCAAGGCCGCTCGCGACCGCGGACTCCGGGTGATCGTCGCCGGCGCGGGCGGCGCCGCCCATCTGCCGGGCATGTGCGCCAGCAAGACCAGCCTGCCGGTGCTGGGCGTTCCGGTGCAGAGCAAGGCACTGCAGGGGCTCGATTCGCTGCTGTCGATCGTGCAGATGCCCGGGGGCGTGCCCGTCGCCACGCTGGCGATCGGCACCGCCGGGGCCCGCAACGCGGGCATCCTCGCCGCCCAGATCGTCGCGCTCCAAGACGCCGAAGTGGCCAAGGCAGTCGACCGCTTCCGCCGGTCGCAAACCGACGCCGTGCTGGGGGCCAAGCTGCCGCCCGACGGGGCCGGGGCATGATGCTCGGCATCCTTGGCGGCGGGCAACTGGCCCGGATGCTGGCGCTGGCGGCAGCACCGCTGGGTGTCCGAGTTCGGTGCTACGACCCCAGCCCCGAGGCATGCGCCCGGGACGTGTGCGAGCTCCATGTCGGCCGATTCGACGACCCCCGGGCACTGGAGGCCTTCGTCGCCGGGCTCTCGGTGGCGACGTACGAGTTCGAGAACGTTCCAGCCTCGGCCGCCGAGACACTGGCCAACCTGACGCGACTTCGCCCGGGCGCAGCAAGCCTGCTGCATGCCCAGGATCGTGTGCTGGAGAAGCAGTTGCTGGAGCGAGCCGGCTTCGATGTCGCCCCCTGGCGCCAGGTCGATTCGTCGCAGGACCTGCACGAGGCGATTGGAGTCATCGGCACGCCGTGCATCCTCAAGACCCGCCGCGGCGGGTACGACGGCAAGGGTCAGGCCATCATCGCTGATCCGGCCGATGCCGATCGAGCCTGGGCTTCGATCGAGGGCCGCCCGGCGATCCTTGAAGAGATGCTCGCCTTCGAACGCGAGCTGTCCCTGGTCGCCGTCGCGGGAGAGGACGGCCGCTCGGCCTTCTACCCGCTGGTGCAAAACGAGCATCGCCAGGGCATCTTGCGTGTGACTGTTGCGCCCGCCCCACGGGTCGGGGCCGTCCTTGCGGCCAGCGCCGCGGAGATGGCTTCGAGGCTCATCGCCGAGCTGCATCACGTTGGCGTGCTCACGATCGAGTTCTTCGATGTTGGTGGCCGACTGATCGCCAACGAGTTCGCCCCGCGGGTGCACAATAGCGGGCATTGGACCATCGATGGCGCTTTCACCAGCCAGTTCGAGAACCATGTGCGAGCCACCTTGGGCCTGCCGCTGGGTTCCACCGAGGTGCGCACGCCGACGGTGATGCTCAACTGCGTGGGCCACATGCCAGCGATCGAGGCCGTGCTGGCGCGGCCGGATGCCAGGCTCCATGATTACCGCAAGGCCCTTCGGCCGGGGCGGAAGCTCGGGCACGTGAACATGCTCGGCCTGCCGCCGCAGCGGATCGAAGCCACCGCGGCCGCTTTGGGCATTGATCTTGGCTAGGGGGCAATGAACCGAATCCGAGCGCGCGACGCGCTCTCGAGAGCCGTCGCCTGCGGCAGGATTTCGATGGATCCCACGGAGGCCTGGCCAGCGAGCGATGCCACGATGGACACGATCTGACCGCCTCCTTCGGGGGGCCTGATCGTCGCCACGATCCACTGCCCATCGATGCGCTGCCAGGGCATGTCACGAAACTTGGCCAACGGGATGGGCACTTCGAGCGATCGTGCATCGTCGGGCAATCCGGTGCCGAGCGCTTTCGCAATCGCCTCTTTTCGCGTCCACACGGCCAGGAACGCCTCGGCGTCCAGGCGACCCCGCAAATGATCGGATTCGTTCTCGCTCAAAACGACGGCGGCGAGTTGCTCAAGATCGGGCAGGGCTTGCAGCGACTCGGCATCGACGCCGACAGGCCCGGCCTTCGAGACGAACACGCACACCAGCGATCGCGTCCGAGACAGGCTGAAGTAGACTCCCCCACCCCCGGACAGCCTGGGGGCTAACCCGGTTCGTTCCTCGAGGCGGATCGCTTCGGGCTGTCGTCCTGTCGCGTCGGCCAACGCGTAACGAAGCAGGGCTCGGGACCACAGGAATCGGCTGGCATCCGCTGGCGACGTGAACCGCCTCGCGCGCTCGAGGTCGCTGTGCTCGACGGCCGACTCAACCCAGGTGGGCGTCTCGCACTCTGGCCGCGCATACCAGAGGCAGCCCTCGAAGATGCTCGTAGCCTGGCCCAAATCCCATGCTCAACCAACGCCGAAGACCGGGCCCGCGCGCCCATTGCACGCAGATGGTCCCCAATGGATGGCCCGGCGTTTTCGCGCATCCTTGGGAACAACCGCCCTGACTCAAACCGTATACTTCAACCATGGCACGCTCATACCCAAACATAGTCCTTCTTTCAGCCCTCTCGCTCGCCTTGCTCGGTTCGGCCGGTCTGCCGTTGGCTGCCGGGGCATCGAGCCAGGAAGCCGCGGCGGGCCTGAGCTCGGACGCGGGCTTCAGCTACGAACCTTCGTGGGCGGCCGAGTTTGGCGGGATCTACCACTTCACCCAGCCGAGCAAGGACGCGATGATGGGCTTCAGCCAGCCGACCGAAGTCCGCGAGGTGCTGGTGAAGGTGGGCGACAACGTCAAGAAGGGGGACGTTCTGGTTCGGGCCCGCGATGGCGACATCCAGGCCGCGTTCCGCCTCCAGCAACGGCGTGCGGTGAACCGTTTCGAGATCCTGGCGGCGGAGAACCGAGTCGATCTCGCGCAGATCGAGTTTGATAACCAGCAGTCCGCACGCGACCAGGGCGGCGGAAGCACGCTCGAGTTCGAGCGTGCCCGCGCGGCCCTGGAGAACGCCAAGATCGAGCTCGACACCGCGAAGGAACGCTTCATCGAGCAGGGCATCGTCCTCGAACGGCAGGAGGCCGAGCTCGAACGCTTCGCCGTCACCGCGCAGTTCGACGGGACGGTGGCTTCGATCGAGGTCTCGCCCGGCCAGGCCATGCAGGACAGCGAGCCGGTGCTCCGCCTGGTGTCGATCGATCCGTTGCAGGTTCGGGTGCCGACCCCGACAAGCACGGTCATCGCCAGGCAGCTCGAGCGGGGCGATAAGGCCTGGGTTGCGGTAAGCGTGGCTGGCCAGCCTCGCCTCTTCGAGGGCACGATCACGGAAGTCAGCCCCGTGGCGGACTTCGGCTCGGACAAGGTCTGGGTGAAGGTGCAGATGCCCAACCCCGATCGGCTGCTGTCGGGCTTGCCCGCATGGGTCCGCTTCAACGAGCCAACCGAGGACTTCATGCGCATCCTGTCGGACATGCAGGACGCGTCGGCTGCCGCGGCAAGCGAACAGGCCGACGCCTTGGCAGCCGACGCCGGCTAGGGCTGCCCACCACAACATCGCCTCGTGCCGGGCTCGTCGGGGGCACGGCCCACCGGTGCGGCAAGGCCGGGCGAACACCAGGAGCAACCGTGACCGATATCTCGAATCTGCGAACTCCCGCCTGGAAGCGGGTCGTCGAGGAACTCTCGGCGGATGCGCCCAACGCCACCACGTTCCTGGCGCGGCTCTGCGGGGTATTGACCCGCGTGGCCAACGCCAGACAGGGAATGGTGGTGATCGCGTCGGGCCAAGGGGACAAGGCGCAGGACGAGGGGGAGCCGACCATTGCCTACGCGGTGACCGCCGGCGCCTCGCAGGGTGGGCGCCCGGGCGAGCCCCGGCGCATCGAGCCGTCGCAGGTCGACCACGGCAGTTGGGTGCGCGCTGCGGCTATCGAGGCGATCCGCTCGAGCGAGGCCCGCGTGTTTGCGCTGGATGCGCAGAGCTCGCCGATGTACGGCTCCAGCAGCGAAGGCGGCGCGGTCATCGCCGGCCCTGTCGATCTGCCGCTGGGTGGCGGACATCGGGCGGCGATCTGCCTGACCATCGAGCAGCGGTCTCGCGAGGCGACGCAGACGACGATGGCACTCGTGGAGGTGCTGTGCGGCTACGCCCGCCTGCACGCCGCGAGGCAGGAAGCGAAGGGGGCGTGGCAGGCCTCGGCCGCCCTGGACCTGGCCGGTCGGCTGATCGCCTCGATCAACGAGTCCACAAGCTTCAAGGGCGCGGGCCTGCAGTTGGTCAACGACCTGGCCCGCGCGGCCTCGGCAGATCGCGTCGCGCTCGGGTGGGTCAAGGGGCTTGGCGATTCGGGCGTCATCCGCGTGCAGTCGCTCAGCGACACCGAGCACGTCGATCGACGCCTGCACATGGTTCGGATGCTCCAGGCCGCGATGGAAGAGTGCTACGACCAGGCGCACGCGGTCGTCTATCCCGTGCCCAAGGTCGACGCGAAGGATCAACAGATCGCAGGCGATAGCGAGCCGGTGGTCGATCCCACGCTCGCCGCGGCCGTGACCCACGCCCATCGGGAACTGGCCTCTTCCGATGCTCGCTTGCGGGTGGCGTCGCTGCCGATTCGCGCCGGCGAGCGCGTCGTGGGCGTGGTGACCATCGAACTCTCGGAAGAGGGCATGCTCACGCCCGATAGGCTCGAGCTCTTGCAATCCACGCTCGACCTCGTCGGCCCGGTCATCGAGCTCCGGCGGAGCGATGACCGCCCGCTCCCCCAGCGGGCGTGGCACAGCGTGCTGAAAGCCGGAACGTGGGTGGTTGGCCCGCGGCACACGGCCTGGAAGGTGGCCGCTCTGGTCGCCTTATTGCTGCTGGTCGTGGTCACGTTCGTCAAGATTCCCTACCGCATCGATGCGCAGGCCGAACTCATGGCCGTCAGCGAGCGAGCTATCGCAGCTCCATTTGCAGGCGTGATTGCCAAGGTACCCGATGGCATCCGGCCGGGCGTGCAGGTCGTCGAGGGCCAGGTGCTGCTCGAGTTGGATACCACGGAGCTCCGCGAGAGCCGCATCGATGCGCAGGCTTCGGTCTCGGCCGCCCGGCGAGAGGCCGACGAGGCGCGCAAGGAGGGTGATCTAACGGCGGCCGAGCAGGCCCTGGGGCGGCTCGAGCAGGAAATGGCCCGCCTCAGATACATCGAGATCCAACTCGAGCGTTCGACGGTCAAGGCCCCCATCGATGGCACCATCGTATCGGGCGATCCGCGGCGCATGGTCGGTTCGGCCGTCGAGGTTGGCGAGCCGCTCTTCCGCGTGGCCAGCCTGGATCAGTTGGAAGTCGTCGCACGCGTCCCCGACAATGACATCGGCTACGTTTCCGCCGAGAGCGTGGGGGGCTTTGCGACGCGTGCACGCCCGGGCGAACGCTTCGAGTTTGCGGCCAACAGCCTGGTGCCCATGGGCCAGCCCGACGAGGGCAGCAACATCTTCGAGCTGCGCGGCGAACTGACCGATCCGCCCGGATGGCTGCGCCCCGGAATGGAGGGCATCGCCTACATCGACACGGGCGACAAGCGGATCATCTGGATCCTGAGCCGACGCATCATCGACACCGCCCGGCTGTGGCTGTGGTACTAGGGAGGGCTGGCCATGCGTGATCGCCCGACCTTCAGCCCGATGTGGAGCCGCGTGCGCGCGATGAAGCCGCGCCTGCGCTCGCACACACAGATCACCCGGCAGCACTACCGCGGCAAGCGTTGGCACGTGGTGCACGACCCGGCGAGCAACCAGTTCTATCGGCTCACGCCGATGGCCTACGAGTTCGTGTGCCTGCTGGACGGCAAGCGCACGGTAGAAGAGACCTGGCACCTATGCCTGGAAACCCACGGCGACGCGGCGCCCACCCAGGTCGAGACGGTCGAGCTGATCAGCCAGCTCTACAACGCCAATCTGCTGATGGCCGACGACACGCCCGAGACCGAGCAGCTCCTGCATCGGGCACGCCAGCGCGTCAAGAAGAAGGCCATCGGCCAGGCGATGGGCATCATGTACTTCCGCATCCGGCTGTTTAACCCCGATGGCATCTTCACGGCCGTCGAACCGATCGTCCGGCCGCTTCTGAATCGGTGGGGCTTTTTGGCCTGGTGCGTGCTGCTGCTGTCGGCCATCGTCGCGCTCACGGGCGAGGCCGGCGCGCTGTTCGACAGCGCGCGATTCCAGGGCGCCATCGCCCCGGCGAACTGGCCCTGGCTGATCGTGGTCTTCATCGTTAGCAAGATCATCCACGAGAGCGGGCATGGGCTGGTCTGCAAACGCTTCGGCGGGCAGGTGCCCGAACTGGGCATCATGATGCTGGTGATGTTCCCGGCGCCCTTCGTCGACGCGTCGAGCACGTGGGCCTTTGCCAGCAAGTGGCAGCGGGTGGCCGTCGGCGCTGCGGGCATGATCTTCGAGCTCGCCGGCGCCGCGATCGCCGCGTTCGTGTGGCTGGCGACGCTGGATACCGGCGGTGTGGTCAACCAGTTTGCCTACAACGCCATGCTGACGGCCAGCATCAGCACGATCATCTTCAATGCCAACCCGTTGATGCGCTTCGACGGGTATTACATCCTCAGCGACCTGGTCGAGGCGCCCAACCTCATGCAGCGGGCGCAGAACCTCATCAAGTACCAGTTCCAGCGGTACTACTACCGCATCAAGAACGCCAAGCCCCCCACCGTCCAGCCGGGCGAACGCTGGCTGCTGATCTCCTACGGCTGGCTCGCGCTGGCGTACCGCGTCTTCCTGTTCTTCTCGATCACGCTGTTCGTCATGGGCCAGTTGTTCGGCCTGGGGCTCCTCCTGGCGATCTGGACGGCCTCGGTGTGGTTCATCATTCCCCTGGGCAAGTGGACGCACTGGTTGGCCACCAGCCCGCAGCTCGCCGAGAAGCGTGGCCGCGCGGTGCTCGCGAGCATCGGCGGCCTGGCGCTGGCCGGCCTGCTACTCGGAGCCGTCCCGATGCCCGACCACCGCCGGGCCAGCGCCGTGATCGAGAGCGAACAGTTCACCGGTGTCTTTGCGGGCACCGGCGGGTTCGTGCAAACGGTCCTCGTGGGCCCCGGCCAGTGGATCGAGGCAGGGCAACCGATCGCCGTCTCGGAGAATCCCGAGCTCGAGGCGCAGCTCGCGCGGGCCCACGGGCAGTTCCGCGAGCTCGAAGCGCGATTCCGCAGCGCCATGGCCCAGGATGTGCCCATCGCCGATCTCATGACCGAACGGCGAGCGGTGTTGCTCGAGCGCGTGCGATTCCTGCAGGAACGCGTCGAGCAATTGACCATCCGGGCCCCGCACGACGGATACGTTGCCGATGATCCTCGTGCCCTTGCCGGAACGTATCTCCAGCAGGGCCAGCCCGTGTGCACGGTCGTGGCTGCGAGCGACATCCGTGTGGTCGCGTCGATGGACCAGCGCGAGGCCGATTGGTTGCAGACCCTGGCCTTCGAGGACGATTTCACGGCCCAGGTCCGCCGACGCACGATGCCCGGCGTGGCCCACGACGTTACCGCCTTCGTGCGCCGGGATGCGGGCGACCGCGCACTGCCGCACCCCGCGCTGGCCGACATCGGCGGCGGACAGGTGCAGACGAGCCAGCAGCCCGGCGGCCAACGGGGCGGAAGCGCTCAGGCCACGCGCCCGCGGTTCGTGGTGGAAATGGAAGCCGACTTCAACGGCGTGTCCACGGCGCTGCCCCCGCTGCCCGGTGAGCGCGTCGCCGTCCGCTTCACGCTGCCCCCGCGGCCGCTGATTAGCCAATGGGTGGATCGCCTGCGCCAGCTCGTGCAGGGGCGGGTCGATATCTAGTGTCCGCCACACCGCAAATCCCGAGCCCTGCCGCCGGCTCGCCGTCCGTCAGCGAGCTGACGCGCTACGAGGTCATGTACCAGGCGTTGCGCGCCCGCCAGCGCAAGCCCGAGCACTTCGGCGGCCTGGACAAACTCGCCGTGCTCGCACGGGCTCGCGCCGACCGGCTGCGCACGACGCGGGGGCACCTGCTTGCCGAAGCCAAACGCGTCGAGGCCCTACGGCCCACGATCGTCGACCTCACCGAGGCCCAGCTCGACGAGGCCCTGCGCGCGGCGCGCGAGGCCTTCGTGCGCGGGCGAGCCGATACCGACCAGCTCCGCCACGCCCTTGGGCTCCTGCGTGAGATTGCCCGCCGCGAGACGGGCCAGGAACCCTACATGGTGCAGCTCGCCGGCGCGCTGGGCCTCTACCACGGCCGCGTGGTCGAGATGGCAACGGGCGAGGGCAAGACGCTCACCGGCTCGCTTGCCGCCCCGCTCATCGCCTGGAGCCGCAAGCGGCTGCATGTCCTCACCGTCAACGACTACCTGGCCGCCCGCGACGCCGAGAGCCGCCGGCCGATCTACACGCGCTGCGGGCTGACGGTGGGCGCCATCACCCAGGAGATGCCCCCCGCCGAGCGCGCGGGCGTCTACGCCCGCCACATCGTCTACGGCACGCCCAAGCAGATCACCGCCGACTGGCTGCGCGACCAGCTCCGCATCGGCCGCCTGAAGACCCCCTGGACCGGCCGCCAGGCGCTCGCCCGCTTCGGCGAGCGCGGCGAGGCCGCGGGGCTCGCGCCGCTCGTGCCCGGGCTGCACGCGGCGCTGGTGGACGAGGCCGACGCCGTGCTCATCGACGAGGGCGTGGTGCCCCTCATCATCGCCCAGGCGCGCAAGGAGGACGAGATGGGCCCGGTCTACGCCGCCGCCGCGCGGCTGGCCCAGCGGCTCGATGAGGGGCCCGACTACACCATCGAGCACGTGCGGCGCAAGGCCGAGCTCAAGCGCCGCGGCCGCGAGCGCCTCAAGTCCTTCTTCACCGAGGAGGAGGCCCCCATCTGGAAGGCCCCGCGCCGCGCCGAGGAGCTCATCCGCCAGGCGCTGGTGGCCCGCCACTGCTACCTGCGCGGCCATCACTACCAGATCGTCGACGGCCGCGTGGTCATCGTCGACGAGTACACCGGCCGCTACCTGGCCGACCGCTCGTGGGAGCACGGTTTACACCAAGCGGTTGAAGCAAAAGAGAATGTCGAGGTCACCGCCGACCGCGAGACGCTTGCGCGCGTCAGCTTCCAGCGGTTCTTCCGTTCCTACCGGTTCCTGGCGGGCATGAGCGGCACGGTCATCGACGCCCGCGGCGAGATCGAGGCGGTCTACCAGCGGCCCGTCGTCGTCATGCCCACCAACCGCCCGCTCATCCGCGAGAGGTGGCCCACGCGCATCTTCCGCTCCAGCAGCGCCAAGTTCGCCGCCATCGTCGATTCGGTCGTCGCCCAGCACGCCCAGGGCCGCCCCGTGCTGGTGGGCACGCGCTCGATCGAGGTCAGCGAGAAGATCAGCGAGCGCCTGGAAGCCCGCGGCCTGGCCCACCAGGTCTTGAACGCCAACTTCGACGCGACCGAGGCCGACCTGATCGCCGGCGCGGGCCAGAGCGGGGCCATCACCGTGGCCACCAACATGGCCGGCCGCGGCACCGACATCGTGCTCGATGGCGCCGCCCGCGACGCCGGTGGCCTGCACGTCATCCTGACCGAGCCGCACGCCTCCACGCGCATCGACCGCCAGTTCATCGGCCGCGCGGGCCGCCAGGGCGACCCGGGCAGCTCGCAGATCTTCGCCAGCCTGGAGGACGAGCTGATCGTCCACAACGCCCCGAAGCTGGCCGCCTTCATCCGCCGCCGCACCGCCCGCGAAGAGGTCAGCGGCGACCGCCTCGCGAAGATCGCGCTACGCCAGGCCCAGAAGAAGGCCGAGGCCCGCGACCGCATCAACCGCGGCCATGTCCTCAGGCAGGACGACTGGATCGACAAGCACCTGCCGGGTGGCTAGCTCCGCTGTCCGCCGAGGAGCTGTGCTGCGGGGGGGTCGCGCCGTGGTGGCGAGGCGGGGACCGGGGTAAGAGGGCTTTCACGAAGCCAAGCGCCAACGGCTCAACCGCCATACGCAGAATCCCGCAGAGATGCCCCTGAGAGCGCGCCAGGGGGGTCGCCACGTCCAAGAAGGCCCGAGCCATTGCGGATTTGGGAGCGAAGATCCGCGATCTCCGCTCCCAGATCCCGGATCTCCGCTCCCAGATCCCGGATCTTCGCTCCCGAATCCCGGATCTCCGCTCCCGAATCCCGGATCTTCGCTCCCAAGAGTTGGTGTGCCGCTCCCAAACTCCGGATTGCGGGGCCCGATTCGGCGATACGGGAGCCCAAACCGGCGATCCGGGAGCCCGGTCCTGGGGTCCGGCGGCCCGTGCCGACGGCTGCCTACCGCCGCCGCCGCACGCCCGCCAGGCCCAGGGCCAGCACGGCCGCGCTCGCCGGCGCGGGGACGACGAAGATCGTGGCGGCGCCCTCGGTCAGCCCGGCCATGCGGCTCTCGCTGCGGCGCGAGTCGGGCGACAAGTACACCTCGAAGCGATTGGTCTGGGTCGAGAGATCCACCTCGAACGCGCCCGCGTCCCATGGGGCGGTGAAGGTGGCCTCCCAGAAGGCGATGGGATCGCTCGTGTCGGTGAACCGTGGTGCAAAGGGATCGTGGAGCTGCCCCGCGATGATGCCCGCATAGCCGCCAGACACCGGCAAGCCGCTGCTCGTGCCGGGACCGTTCATGGGAAAAACCAGCCCGACGTCCGACCAGGCATCGGTGATATCGACCCCGCCCGAATCGGCCAGCAGGCTGGTGGCGATGCCGGCCACGGCGAAGTCGACGTTGCTGTCGAAGCCCGCCCACAGGCGGACGGTCGTCGATTCGCCCGGCGCGAGCACGGGAGCATCGACCTCGATGATGACCTCGCCGGGCATCTGGGCGTGGGCGGCGGCGGCCAGCGCGAGGGTGGGCAGGGCGAACGCGATGGTGCGGCGTGCGGGCATGGCGTGGCTCCCTCCGAGCGCGTGGTGTCAGCGGCGGCGGCGAACGGCCAGCAGGCCCAGCGCGAGCACGGCCGCGCTGGCCGGGGCGGGGATGACGGTGATGGTCGCGGCGTCCTCGACGAGCAGGTCCAGCCGCGACTGGCTCTCGGCCGACTCGCGATCGATGTACGCGTCGAAGCGCATGACGTCGGTGAAGAGATCAACCTCGTAGAACCGGCCGGCATCCAGTGGCGCCGTGAACGTCGCCTCGTAGAACGCGACTGGATTCGTCGGGTCGGCGTAGATGCCCGCCGGGGGGAAGTTGAGCTGGCCCGCGAGCAGGCCCTCGATCGCCGTGTCGGTCACGACCGGGCCGGTCGTCGGGCCGTCGAACGGCGGCAGGGAGGCGACGTCCGACCAATGCCGACGCGCGTCGGCGATGGGGCTGTCGAAGCGGAGAGACATGGCAACGCCCGCCAGCGCGTAGTCGGTGTCAGGAAAGCTCGCCACGAGCCGCACGGTCGTGAACTCGCCCGGCGCCAGCACCGGCTCGTCGATCTCGATGGTGACGCCGACGGACTGGGCGTGGGCCGCGGCGGTCAAGCCCAGCACGGCGATCGTGCTCGTTCGGATCATGTCATGCCTCCTTCGGTGTGCTCCTCTGGAGAGCATACCCGAAGACGCGGAGATCTCCAAGGCGACTTGGATTCGCTTCTGGACCCCGCGCTAGCGCCTCAGGGCGAGAATCAGCTCGATGGTCCCCACCTGCTGGTCCAGGCGGCGGGCGATGGCCAGGGGCGGCTCGCCCGCGTCGGCCAGGTCGTAGACCTCCTGGTGCAGCGGGTCGGCGGCCGGCGGGGCGTGGGCGCGCTCCCGGCCGGGCCCCGAGCGCGGCTCCCCGGCCGCGGCATCGTCGGCCCAGGGGTCGCCTGGTGCGTCGTCGATGGCGCCGGCGGGGTCGGCCTTAGGCCCAGCCGACGGCCTGTCGCGCGCGGAGTCCCGGCCGTTCAGGCTGCGCTCCAGCCCGTTGGCGGCCAGGCGATCCTCGAGCCGAGCGCCGTGCTCTTCGAGCCGTGCGATCCGCTCGTCGGCCCGGTCGAGCAGGGCCTCGAGCCGTGCGGCCTTGGTCTCCAGCCGCGCGGCCAGCTCGTGCACGATGCCGGCGGCCTCGGCGGCCCGCTCGCCCTCGGCCCGGCGGTCGCTGATGGTCTCGCGCATCTGCACGACCGGGTCGTCGTCCTCGGTGCGGCGTTGCCGCTTCCATTGCAAGCGCATGAACACCCAAGTAAGCAGGGCGACGGCGGCGAGGATGAGCACCCACTGGGCGGTCTGCTGGGCGGCGCTGGGGCCGGCCGGGCTGGCGGCGGGTTCGGCCTCGGCCTGGGCCAGCCATGCGGCGAGCGTCCGTGCCACGAGCCAGGGTGCGTCCTGCATGGCGGATCCTTGAGCGCCAGCGGCGAAGAAGCGAGCGCTCGCGGGACGGAAGCCAGCGGGCTCGTCGAGCCGCCGGCACGATTAGCATCCGCCCATGGATCGGCAGTCGGCGGCCATCGAGCGGCGGATCGTGCGGGCGTGGCGCCAGCTCACCGGCGGGGGGAGCGTGCGCGACGGCCAGCGGCCCACGCTGCTGGCGGTCTCGGGCGGGGCCGATTCGTCGGCGCTGGCGCTCGCGCTCGCGGCCCGGCCGGGGGTGGGCGCCATCGGCCACGTCGTGCACGACCTGCGACCGCCCGAGGAGGCCGAGGCCGATCGCGACGCCGTCGAGCGGCTGGGCACGCGCCTGGGGCTGCCGGTGCGCGTGGCGCGTGTGCGTGCGCCCCAGGGCAACGCCGAGGCGGGCGCCCGGCGCGTGCGTTACCAGGCCCTGGCGGACCTGGCCCAGGACGCCGGCTGCCGGTACGTCGCCGCCGCCCACCAGGCCGACGACGTGCTGGAGACGATGCTGGCCAACCTCATCCGCGGCGCCGGGCCGCGCGGGCTGCGCGGGCCGGCGCCCAGGAGGACCCTGCGCGAGGGCGTCACGCTCGTGCGGCCCATGCTGCACGCCACGCGGGCCGACGCCCTGGCCGTGTGCGCCGCCCACGACTGGACGCCCGTGCACGACGCGACCAACGACGACCCCGGCACGCCCGACGCCCGGCTGCGGGCGGCGCTGCGGGCCCGCGTGCTGCCGGTGCTCGAGGAACTGCGGCCCGGCGCCGCCGGCCGGGCGGCGCGCGGGGCGGCGGCGATGGCCCAGGCGGTGGCGGTCGTGGAGCGGGCCGTCGACGCGGCGTGGGAACGGGGCGTGCGGCACGAGGGTGATGGGCTGGCGATCGACGCCCGGGCGTTCGCCGACTTGCTGCCCGCCGTGCGCGAGGGCGTGCTGCGGCGCTGCGTGGATCGGCTGGGCGGCGCGGGGCACGATCGCCTGTCGGCGGCGACCCTCCGCTCGCTGGCGACGTGGATCGACGGGGGCTCGGGCACGCGACTGGCCGGGGGGCTGCGATTCGAGCACGGCGGGGCGAGCGTCTTCGTGTCGCGGGCCTAGGGCGCGCCAACCATCACGCCATGGCCAAGAAACCCACCAACGCATCGCCCACCCCCTACACCCCGATCGCCGTCGACGAGATCAAGAAGCGCCGCCAGCGGGTTGCCAAGCTCTTGAAGGACGGCGTGGGCCTGGTCTTCGCCGGCGAGCACTCGGCCTCGCTGCGCGGCGACTGGGAGCCGTCGGTCGAGTTCTATTACCTGACCGGAATCGCCGACGAGCCGGGGGCGGTGCTGCTGCTGGACCCCAGCAACCCGAACCCCCGGCGGCGCGAGGTGCTCTTGTTCCGCAGCCGCGACCCCGAGGACGAGGCGTGGCACGGCATCCGCGAGGAGCTGAGCCCCGAGCTGCGCGATCGCCTGGGCGTGGGTACGGTCTTCCGCACGAACCGATTGAACTGGCTGGTGACCGACGCGGCGGCCCGCACCGGCAGGCTCGTCACCCTGCACGAGCCACGGCCCGCGCCGGCGGGCGTGAACCAGGACCTGGCGGCCTTTCGCCTCGCCGCCGAGCGCGTGCCGGGCGTGTCGATCGACTCGGCCTGGCGCGAGTTCTACCAGCTCATCGCCGCCAAGAGCCCCGCCGAGCGCAGGCTCGTCCAGGGCGCCATCGACGCGACGCTGGCGGGCGTGCGGGCGGCGGCGCGCGAGATCCGGCCGGGCGCCAGCGAGGGCGCGGTCATCCGCACGCTCACGAGGACCTTCGCCGAGCATGGCGGGGAGGGCAACGCCTTCAACCCCATCGCCGGCTCGGGCGTCAACGCCACCGTGCTGCACTACGGCGCCAACAACCGCACGATGGAAGACGGCGACATGCTCGTGCTCGATTCGGGCACCAAGATGGGCGGCTACTGCGCCGACATCACGCGGACCTTCCCGGTCAGCGGGGCCTTCAGCAGCACGCAGGCGGACGCGTACGAGCTCGTGCTGAAGGCCATGAAGGCGAGCATCAAGGCCTGCACGCCCGGCACGTGGATGCACGACGTGGACATGGCCGCGCGTGAGATCATCGACAAGGCCGGCTACGGCCACGCCTTCTACCACGGCATCGGCCACCACCTGGGCATCTCGGTGCACGACGTCGATCCGAAGACCCCCCTGGCCAAGGACGCCATCGTGACCATCGAGCCGGGGCTGTACCTGCCCGAGGAGAACATCGGCATCCGCATCGAGGACGACATCCTGGTGACGGGCGATGGGCCAAAGAACCTGAGCTCGAAGCTGCCGGTGGACCGCAAGGGGGTCGAGGCGCTGATGCGGAGCTGATGGGCAACGGACGCCCAGACGAGGCGAAGAAGCGACAAAATACGGGATGGCCCCAACATTTGGGGCTCCAAGGCCCGGATAACAAAGGCCGGCGCGGCGCGCCCAAGCTTGGGCGCGGGAAATCTGGCCTTGGGCGCGGCACATCCGACCTTGGGCGCGGGGCATCTGGACTTGGTCGCCGGGCATCGGGCGTGGGGCGCAGGACATCGGGCGTTGGTCGTGGCACGCCCGGGCTCGTCCGTGGCGCGCCCCGGCTTTGGGCCCAGACGCCCGACCTTCCGCGCGGCGGGACGTTCCCCGGTGATGGGGTTTGCGGGGTTCGTGGGGTCGGGCCCCGGGCGTCAGGCCGGGCCGGCCACGCCCGCCCCGAGCATCGCCAGGGCCAGCCCGCCGCGGGCGGTCCAGAAGAAGGTGCGGGCCCAGTTGGTGGCCACCAGCGTGCGGACCAGGCCGGCCCGTGCGGCCGGGTCGCCGCCGCGCTCCAGGCGGGCGTGCAGGGGCACCTGGACGAAGAACGTGCTGGCCCAGACGAGCGCGAGCAGGATGGTCCCGGCGATGGTCGGCACGCCCGGGATCAGCACGAGCAATACGGCGGCGCAAACCAGCTCGACGAGCATCACCGGACCCACGACCAGCGTGGTCAGCCGCTGGTGGCGTTGGCTGTAGGCGCTCCAGCCCGCTTCACCCACGCCGGCGAACAGCGGGTAGTGCACGACCTGCACGAACCAGATGAGCCCCACCATGAACCAGGTGGCCGCGGCGTGTGCGAGGAGGATGATGGGCGTGAGCGTCTCGGGCATGGTCGGCGGTCACGCCTCGGCGCGTTCTGGACGACGCGTGGCCTTGTGCCAGCGGGCCAGCGCGAGCGTATGGGCGGCGAAGAAGATCGGCAGCAGCATCTCCAGACCCTCCTCGATCGCCGAGCAGGCCTGCCGCAGCCCCGCACTCATCGTGACGCCGAAGTCTTCCTCGAGGATGGCCGGGGCGCGGTCGACCGCCTTGGTGAACACCAGCATGCCAAAGGCGAAGCCCAGCGCGAAGACCCACCAGGGCAGCGGGCGCTTCCAGGGCCGCAGATGGATCAGCCGCGCCACGAGCACGACCACGCTGGCCAGGACCACCAGCACGATGGCGCCGGCGATGACCTGCTCAGCCAGGCCCACGCGCACCAAGCGCTGGCCCTCCTCGGCGAAGACGCTGTGCTCGGCGCGGTAGTAGAAGGGCGGCTTGAGGACGCTGTACTCGGTGAAGGCCACGTGCCAGTCCCACTCACGGGCGGCCGCGGCGATCGCGACGATCATGCCCGCAGCGACCTCGAGCGTGGGCTTGCCGAAGACCAGCGGGATGAAGAGCGCCAAAGCCAGCCACAGCCAGGGCGAGGCCTGCTCGAAGGGGCCGGTCTCTTCGAAGAGCGGGGCGGCCTCGCTGGAGCTGAGCAGCAGAGCCATGACGCTCAGGGCCGTCGTGGCCACCACCGCCAGCAGCACGCTGCCCGCGAACACCCACCGCCCGGCCTTGGGCCTGCTGCCGATCGTCTTTGCCATGGCCAAGATGTTAGGGGCGCTGCGGTTGCTGGCTGGCTATCGTCGCCGGTGTCGGAGCATGGACCCATAGACGCCCGCGTGCTGCTGATCTCTCGCGAGTATCCACCCTTCGTCGGCGGGGGCATTGGCACCTACACGGTGCGGATGGCCCGGGCGCTCGCGGGGCAAGGCCGCTCGCCGGTGGTCGTGACGGTGGGCGATTGCGATGCGCCGGTGGTCGAAGAGGACGGCGGCGTGCGCATCGTGCGGCTGCCCTTCCTCGATCACCTCGACGGCCAGCCCGACTGGGCGGCCCCACGCGCGAGCATCCTGGCCTCGCCCACCGGCAGGGCGTGCCACGCGGCGTTCTGGGCGTTCCACCGAGAGAGCGTGCTGGCGATGCAGCTCCGCGAGCACCTGCCCTGGCTGGCGGAGACCTTCGAACCCACGGCCATCGAAGCGCCCGACACCGGGGCGTTGTTGTGGTTCGTCCTCAACGAGCGTCGGCTGGGCCGTGGACCGCTGGCTGAGCGGGGTCAGGACGGCCCACCCGTGATCGTGCATCTGCACTCGCCCACCGCGTGGATCGAGGAGCTCCAAGGCGGCCCCCAGCCCGGGCGCGCCATGGCCGAGCTGCGCTCGATGGAGCGCGACGTGCTGCGTTGGGCCGATGGCGTCGCCTGCCCCAGCCACGCGCTCGCCCAGTGGACGACGGCCTGGGAGCCTGCCATCGAGGGCAAGGTGTGCGTGACGCCCTACCCGCTCGGGGGCGTGGACGACCCTGGGCCGCGCGAGGGCAACTCAATCGACACGCTGTTCGTGGGCCGGATGGAGCGCCGCAAGGGCTTCGACACGCTGGCCCAGGCGGCCGGGTTGCTCGGTGGGCAGTGCCCAATGATCCGCGTTGCGGGGCGAGACACGTTCGACTGGGTCGCTGGCGAGCACTTCGGCGTGGCAGCGATGGGTCGGCACGGCGTGCGATTCGAGTTGCTGGGCGAGTTGGAGCCCGCCGTGCTGGCCGAGCAACGCCGGGCGTGTGGCATCGCGGTGATTCCCAGCCCCAACGACAACTACCCCAACACCTGCATGGAGGCGATGGCGGCGGGCCAGCTCGTCATCGCTTCGCGGGCCGGCGGTATGGCGGAGATGGTCGAGGACGGCGTGAGCGGGCTGCTGTTCACGCCCGGCGACGCGGCGGACCTGGCGCGGGGCATGGAGCGGGCCTGTTCGATGTCGGCCGAGGAACGAAGAGCGATGGGCCAGGCCACCCGCGCGCGCATCGAGGCCATCTGCGGTGATGCGGCCGTTGTGACACGCAGGCTCGAGCATGCGCGTGGGCTCTCGGTCGTCACCCCAAGGGCCAATGCGGATCGCCAGGTCGCCGTCGTGACGTTCGCGGGCATCGATGACGGCGTGCGCGATGCGTTGACGGCGGCGCTGCGGGCGAACACCGAGATCGACGCTGTGGCGCCCTGGTTCGAGCGGATGGGTCCTGATGGCCCGGAGATCATCCCGTTCTCGACACCCCGCCGGGGTTGCGAGGGCCTGCTCGTGGAACATCCCGGCCCCATCGCCATCGATGCCTCGTGGCTGGAGCGACTCGAACAGGCCGGCGTGCATGGCAACGCCTCGAGCATCCTCCGGGGGCTGGTCGACCTGGGAGCCAACGTGGCCGTGGCCACCGAAGTGCTGGCCCGCAGCCCGGATCACAGAGCCGACGCACCCGGCACGCCCATGCCGCAGCAGCTGACCGATGCGGAGCGGTCGCTCGCTGCCGCCAACGCGGCCTGCCGCGCGGCCGAGCAAGCGGCGGAAATGGCCCGCCAGGAGCGAGACCAGGCGCACGCCGCGCTGGCCGACATCCGCGCCAGCCGGGCGTACAAGCTGGCCGAGCGGCTCAGCCGCCTGCGCCGCCGGCTGCTGGGCTAGCCACTACAATCGCTCGTGCAGGACGCGCCCGCCCCATCGAAACACGAAGAGACGGCCCTTGACGGCTGGGCCGTGCGGTGCGCGGGGCTGGGCAAGCGGTTCAAGATGTACGCCAACCCGTGGCATCGCGTCGCCGAGTGGTCCACGCTCAATCGGCTGAAGCTGCACCGCGACTTCTGGGCCGTGCGGGGCGTGTCCTTCGAGCTGCGGCCGGGGGAGTGCCTGGGCGTGGTCGGCCGCAACGGCAGCGGCAAGAGCACGCTGCTGAAGATGGTGACCGGGGTGAGCATCCCCACCGAGGGCACGGCGGCCATCCGCGGGCGGGTGCTCAGCCTGATC
This sequence comes from Phycisphaerales bacterium, assembly GCA_040219675.1. GTDB lineage: Bacteria > Planctomycetota > Phycisphaerae > Phycisphaerales > UBA1924 > JAHCJI01. Next base: position 83,853 of record JAVJRZ010000011.1, read on the forward strand.
GAGCTGGGGGCCGGGCTCAACAAGGACCTGACCGGCCGGCAGAACGTGCACAACATGGCGCGGCTGCTGAACTTCCCGTCGGACTTCGCCCGCTCGAAGATGGAGGCCATCGAGAGCTTCGCCGACATCGGGGCGTTCTTCGACCGGCCGGTGCGCAGCTACAGCAGCGGCATGACGGTGCGCGTCACCTTCAGCATCTTCGCGGCCTTCGAGCCCGAGGTGCTGATCGTGGACGAGGCCCTGAGCGTCGGCGATATCTTCTTCGTGCAAAAGTGCACACGGCGCATCCATGAATTGCTTGACAGTGGTACGACGATGCTCCTGGTCAGCCACGACGCCGGAGCGATCACCAACCTGTGCGACCGGGCGATCCTCCTGGAGCAGGGCGAGGTCGCCTTCCAGGGAGAGCCCACGGACACCATCGCCCGCTACCACGCCGCCCTGCGCAAGGGTGGCGGCAAGCCCGGCAACAAGTGGCACCGCCAGGACGCGCACCCCGCCAGGGAGCGGACGCCACGAGTCGACACGATGCGCGGGGACGCGCTGCTGACCGACGTCCTGGCCGGAAACCTGCTCGAAGACGCGGACGACTCGCAGCGGCGCTACGGAGCCGGCGGACTTCGCATCTCGGCCGCGAGCGTGGGCGACGCGAAGACCTCGGCACGCACCATCTTTGGCATTGGCGAGGACGTCGACGTCCGCGTGGTGATCGAGGCGATCGATGAAGTGCCCGAGCCGCGCGCGGGCATCTTCCTGACCAACCGCTTCGGCGTGCAGGTATTCAGCCAGGGCACCATGCAGCAGGGCGTGAGCCTGCCCGCGATGCTTCCCGGCGATCGACTCGTCGTCACGTTTCGGGTTACGCTCAGCCTTTCGCCAGGCGAGTACACGCTCGGCCTGGGCACGAGCGAAGCATCGCAGGACGGTGACCCGAACGGGGCGATCTTCCACGATCAGATCGAGGGCCTCGGCCCGATCCGCATCACCCACCCACCACGCGAGCCACTGCCGTTCTTTGGGGTTGCGCGGCTCCCCTTGTCCATCGAGGCCGCCCAGGCTTCGGCCGTCGAGCCCGAGGGCCGACCGGCCTCGGGCCAGGCGACCTGACACCGCGCAAACGACCCACCGCCCAGGCGCGCCCACACTTCGATCACTCCATCGACTCCGAACGCATGAACGACCACGACCAGAAACAAGCTTCGCCGCCCGTCATCATCCTGGGCGTGCCCCGCAGCGGCACCACGCTGCTTCGCACGATCCTCGACGCCCACCCCAACATCGCCTGCGGGCCCGAAACGCCGTGGCTGGCCGAGCACCAGCCGGCCACACTGCTCGGGCTGGTGCGGGCGATGTGCGAGGGCGAGCAGGGGTATTGCGAGAGCTTCGGGCAGCCGGCCGAAGTCGTGCACCGAGCGGCTCGCGGGTTTCTGGACGAGGTTTTGCTCACGTACGCACGATCTCGGGGGAAAAAGCGCTGGGCCGAGAAGACGCCCAACACGGCGCTGCACCTCGACGCGCTGCACGCGATCGTGCCCGACGCCAAGTACGTGTGGATCACCCGAGACCCGCTCGACGTCGCCCAGAGCACGGCCCAAACCGCCCGTCAGCGAGGCGCCGTCAGCCCCGTGTATGAGTCTCGATTGCGTCTGGCGCCACGAGCCACCACCGCGCCGACCGAGCTCGCCGCCGTCTTGCGATGGGTGCACTGGAATCGGCGCATTGAGGAGTTCCTTGGCGACAAGGATCACCTCCATCTGACCTACGAGCGCCTGGTCTGTGCCCCGGGGGAAGAAGTTCGTCGGCTGTGCGCATTCCTCGAGGAGCCCTGCGATGCGGCCGTACGAGAGGCGATGCTGGCGTACGACACTTCGCGGCACGATCTGCCAAAGTGGGAATGGGGCAGTGCCGACGTCGCCCAGCACGGCAAGGTCGTGACCGGTCGCATCGGGACGGCCATGTCCGCCCTGGATGAGCCCTTGCGTGACGGCCTCGCTGCTGTTGCCGGCCTGTGGCGACCGCCGGATCGACCCGGCCCGGAGGCCACGCGGAGCGCCCTGCCGGTGCCCGACGCCACCTGCCAACTGGTCGGCGAACAAGCCGCGGCGCTGTTGCCCGGGCGTTCCCCCGCCGACGCGCAGCGTTGCTGGGAAATGGGCGAGGCGCTGGTGCGGCTGAGTGCCTCGGGCGAGCGGGATGACTCGAAACCGCATCTGCCGGCCACCTTGGCGCCGGTGGCCTTCGCCCTCGCGTTCGCGGGTCGGCCGGCGACCGTGACGCCGGCGAACGAGGAACACCGGCAGGCCCTTGCCGAGCACGCCCGGCGCTGGCGGGTCGAGGACCTGATCACGCTCGCGGAACACCCTGCGCCGCGAACGCAATCGGCCGGGTCAGTTCCGAATGGTGACGCCACCGGGCTACGCACGGTATCGCCCGCTTCGCACGCCGTGCTTGCCCGTCTTGAAGAACTCAAGAGCGAGCCCTATGTCGGCTTCATGGCCCGGCTGAATGGATTCGCCCACGAGCATGGCCTCCGCGAGTTCGATTCGTGGAGCAAGATCTGGGAGTACCCCTGGCTCTGGTTCCATGGCATCGAGCCGCTACCGCTGGCCGGGCTGCGTGTAGTCGATATGGGCAGCGAACTCAGCCCCATGCCCTGGTGGCTGGCGACGATGGGCGCTCGGGTCACGCTCATCGAGACCACGCGTGGCATGGAAGGGTTGTGGGCGAAGCTGCAAGCCAAGCTCAACGTCCGCGTCGATTGGGCCTTCACCGACGATGAGTCCATCCCCCTGCCCGACAACGAGGCCCACCTCGTCACGAGCCTGAGCGTCATCGAGCACCAGCCCGACAAGAAACGCGCCATGGACGAGATCGCCCGCGTGCTGGTGCCCGGGGGCGTGCTGGCGATGAGCTTTGACATCTGCGAGCAAGGCATGGGTATGCGGTTCCCCGAGTGGAACGGCCGGGCCCTGACGATGGCTGAATTTGAGGCCGATCTCTGGAGCCATCCGAAGTTTGCCGCAAGCCGCCGCGGCGGCCCCATCGCGTGGAACACCCAGGACATCGGCCCCTACTTCGAGTGGCACAAGACGACCGCAGAGCACCACACGTACGTGACGGGGGCGGCGGTGATGCGGCGGGACTGATCGGCCGCAGAGACCCCGCGGCTCGCATATTCTGATGCATGAGTCCCGACACCCACGCGCCGATCTCAGACGATCATCCGCTACGGCAGGAATTGATCGATCCGTATCTGCAGGCTCATCCGTATTCGAAGCACCTGCTGTTCGTCACGGTCAGCGGGGCCCATCTCTACGGCTTCGCCTCGCCCGACAGCGACTACGACCTGCGCGGGGCCCACGCGATCGACCTCAAGAGCATGCTCGGACTCGACACGCCGCGAGAAACCTACGAGGTACTCGACCGTGACGCCGAAGTCGAGATGGACTTGGTCACACACGATATTCGGAAATGCTTCGCGATGCTGCTGGGCCGAAACGGTTACGTTCTCGAGCAGATCGTCTCACCCCTGGTAGTACACGCTGGCGAGGGCTTTGCCGAACTGCGCGACATCGCGATGAGCTGCCTGACGCGGCACCATCGCCACCACTTTCGCAGCTTTGCGACCAACCAATGGGATCGCGTGGCCGGCTCGAGCCGGGGCACAGTGAAGGGGCTGCTCTACAGCTATCGCCCACTACTCGCCGGCATCAATCTGATGGAAGAACGCGTCATGGAAAGCAACCTACGCAAACTCAACGAAAAGTTCCGCCTGCCGTCCATCGATGAACTGATCGAACGCAAGGTTGGCGGTGCTGAAACCCAGCCTCTTTGCGAGGCAGACCTGGACTTTCATCGCCAGCAGTTCGAGCAACTGAACGAGAGGCTTGAAGCTTCGGCGGAGAAGAGCGGCCTTCCCGAAGCACCGGCTCCGGAGGCCCGAGCCCAGCTCAACGATCTGCTCGTTCGGCTTCGTCTGGCCACATCAGATACCAAACACGACACAACGATCGGATTGTGATGCGAGGATCCTCAGCGTAGGTAACACATTCGAGCGATAGCGGCAGGCATAGAATCGCGCGTGGAGGAACCGCACGGCCCGACCGGAGACCCGACATGACGCAAACCACCACAACCTTCCCCACCATCAACCTGCTCAAGTGGATCGACGAGCATCCCGAGGCGTTCACGCCGCCCGTGATGAACAAGCAGTTCTTCCACGAGAGCAGCGACGCGATCATCTTTGTGTCCAAGGGCCCCAACACGCGCAACGACTACCACGTCAACGCGACCGAGGAGCTCTTCTACCAACTCAAGGGCGACATCGCTGTGCGCGTCCGGCCGTTGGATGGCAGCGAACCACACAACGTGATCGTGCGCGAGGGCGAGCTGTTCCTGCTGCCGCGTTGGGTGCCCCACCGCCCCCAGCGCCCCGAGGGCACGCTTGGCCTGATCGTCGAGTTCCCCCGCGGCTTCGACGAGCACGGCAACCCGCACAAGGACGGCCTGCGGTGGTATTGCCCCAAGTGCGATACCCTCGTGCACGAGGCCTGGTTCGAGCTTAAGCACATCGACCGCGACCTGCACAAGGTGATGGACAATTTCTGGGACGGCCCGGAGGAAGGCCGAACCTGCAAGAGCTGCGGCACGGTGATCACGCGGGCGCCGGAGTTTGAGATGGATCCGCTGGGCGGGGGGTAAAGACAGCTCTTAGCCTGCCGCCGGTTCCGGGCTGCCCACCTTGGTGAAGGTGAACACCGTCCCCTGCACATCCACCAGGATCGAATCCCCCGCCCCGAACTCACCCGCGAGGATGCGGCTGGCCAGCGGGTTCTCGATGCGTTGCTGGATTGCTCGCTTCAGCGGCCGGGCGCCGTAGGCGGGGTCCCAGCCCTCGCTGGCGAGTTGGGCCTTGGCGGCGTCGGTCAGTTCCATGGCCATCTCGCGGTCGGCCAGGCGCTGGCGCAGGCGTGCGAGTTGGATGTCGGCGATGGCCCCGAGTTGGTCCTTCTTGAGCTGGTGGAAGACGGCGATCTCGTCGATGCGGTTGAGCAGCTCGGGCCGGAAGAACGCGCCGCGCATGTCCACGTTCAGGCGCGCGTTCATCTCGCCGCTCTCCATGTCGGGCGTCAGGCCCTTACCGGCGACGTCCACGCCCGGGCCGTGGCGGATCAGGTCGCGCACGGCGGCCTCGATCTCCCAATCCTCGGCGCCCTGCTCGGTCATCTGCTGGATCTTCTGGCTGCCCAGGTTGCTGGTCATCACCACGATGCAGTTGCGGAAGTCGACGGTGCGGCCCTGGCCGTCGGTCAGTCGGCCGTCGTCGAGGAGCTGCAAGAGCACGTTGAACACGTCCTGATGGGCCTTCTCGACCTCATCGAGCAAAATCACGCAGTACGGACGCCGGCGGACGGCCTCAGTCAATGCGCCGCCCTCGTCGTAGCCGACGTAGCCGGGGGGAGCGCCGATGAGCCGGCTGACGGCGTGCTTCTCCATGTATTCGCTCATGTCGATGCGCACGAGCGCTTCCTCGGTGTCGAAGAGGAACCGGGCGAGCGCCTTGCACGTCTCGGTCTTGCCCACGCCCGTCGGGCCCAGGAAGAGGAAGCTCCCGATCGGGCGATCGGGGTCGCCCAGGCCCGCGCGGCTGCGGCGCACGGCGTCGGAGACCAGCCGCAGCGCGTCGTCCTGCCCGACCACTCGCTCGCGCAGATGGTCTTCCATCCGGGTGAGCTTGTCGCGCTCGCTCTCAACCAGCCGTGCCACGGGGATGCCCGTCCATCGGCCGACGATCTCGGCCACCTGTTCGGCATCGACCTCTTCTTTCACGAGCAGATCGCCCTGCTTGGCCTTCTCGCGGAGGGCTTGGTCGGCCTTGGCAAGCTCGGCCTCCAGGTCTCGGATCTCGCCGTACTGGATACGGGCGGCGGTCTCGAGGTCGCCCCGCCGCTGGGCCTGCTCGAGCTCGACCCGCTTGGCGTCGATCTTCTCCTTGATGCTCTTGACCTGATCGAGCTCGGCCTTCTCGGCCTCCCACTCGGTGGTCAGGGCGCGGTTCTTCTCCTGGAGTTCGGCCAGCTCCTTCTCGATGCGCGACAGCTCCTTGGCGCTGCCATCGCTGCTCTCTTCCAGCTTGAGGGCCTCGCGCTCGATCTCGAGCTGCATGATGCGCCGGCGCAGCTCGTCGAGCTCGGTGGGCATCGAGTCGTTCTCGATGCGAAGCCGGCTGGCGGCCTCGTCGATCAGGTCGATGGCCTTGTCGGGCAGGAAGCGGTCAGCGATGTACCGCTGGCTGAGCTGGGCGGCGGCAAGGATCGCGCCATCCTGGATGCGCACGCCGTGGTGCGCCTCGTAGCGCTCCTTCAGGCCGCGCAGGATGGCCACCGTTTCCTCGACCGAGGGCTCGCCGACGAAGATGGGCTGGAAGCGGCGCTCGAAGGCCGGGTCCTTCTCCACGTGCTTGCGGTACTCGTCCAGCGTGGTCGCGCCGATGCATCGCAACTCGCCACGCGCCAGGGCCGGCTTGAGCAGGTTGCCCGCGCTGACGGCGCCCTCGGCCGCGCCGGCGCCGATGATCGTGTGCAGCTCATCGATGAACAGGATGACCGCGCCCTCGCTGGCGGTGACTTCGCGCAGCACGGCCTTCAGGCGTTCCTCGAACTCGCCGCGATACTTCGCCCCGGCGAGCAACTGGCCGACGTCCAGCGCCATGATGCGCTTGTCGCGCATGCCCTCGGGGCAGTCGCCGTTGACGATCCGCAGGGCCAGCCCTTCGGCGATGGCCGTCTTGCCCACGCCCGGCTCGCCGATGAGCACGGGGTTGTTCTTGGTGCGCCGGCTCAGGACCTGCATGCAGCGGCGGATCTCCTCGTCGCGGCCGATTACCGGATCGATCTTGCCCTGCTGGCCCTTCTCGGTGAGATCGACGGCGTACTTCTTCAGCGCCTCGTAGGTGGTCTCGGCGTTCTGGTCGGTCACGTGGCTCACGCCGCTGGCCTTGCGGATCTGCGTCACGGCCTCTTCGATGGCCTTGGGCGAAGCGCCCAGGGCGTCGAGCACCCGCTTGCCGCCGCCCTCCTGCGAGCAGGCCATCAGCAGGTGCTCGGTGGCGATGTAGGAGTCGCCCATGCCCTTCGCCCTGGCGTCGGCCTTCTGCAGCAGGCCCATGATCTCCCGACCGGTCTGGCCCGGGGCCGACGAGGTCGTTGGCAGGCTCTTCATCTCGGCCTGGGCAACCTGCCGGGCTCGGTCGGCACGGACGCCTGCCTTCTCCAGGATCGATGCCGCCGCCCCAGACTGGTCTTCCAGCATGGCCGCGAGGACATGCAGAGATCCCACTTCCGGGTGGCCGGCACCGAGGGCCAAAGCCTGGGCGGCGGCGAGCACTTGCTGGGCGGCGGTCGTGAGCTTGTCGGGTGTCATGGGCGTCCTCCGGATCGAGACACCAGATCCCCAACAACCGGCGCGCCGAACGCGAAGACCCCTCTAGCGGTGTCGCCAGAGGGGTTTTGGAGACGGTATTGGGTCCAATGGGCAGGCCGGCTGCCGTCGTGGCAGGCCCCGACCCTCAGGCCGAGGCGTCGAGCTGGCCGCCACGCTCGCCCGGCCCGGACGCCGCCGAAACGGCGCCGCGACTGGCCTTGGCCACGTTCGCGGCGTCCTTGATCAGGCTGTTGACTGCCTGGCCCTCGGCCCGGGCGGCGTCGAGCTGCTTGCTGGCCACGGCGATGCTGACCGAGTTGGCGACATTCACGTTGCTCAGGCTTGGCGTGCTCATGCAAGGGTCATCGGGCGGATCGATGCCCGACTGAAACCGAAGCACAAGTACCTATCATACACCTATCAACTCAGCCGCGTCGCCTGGGAACCCATTTGCGGACACCCAGAACCGTCGGCCCCCGAACCGCGAAGGGAGGGGCTGAGGGCTTGACGAGGCCTCCTCGGGGCCGTACAACAGCGGCCAGCGGTGATGGCCCGCAGGAAGCAACCCCGGGCCAAATGACCGATATAATCGACCGAAGCGAATCGGTGCCTCGCGACACTGGCGGCCACGACCGCCCCTTAAGACTGCAAGAAGGAAGGCGTTTCCATGACCCGCAGCCGTTCCACCCGCCGTGTTGTCGTTTCGGCTTTGCTCCTTGGCGTCGGTGCCTCGATGCTGGCCGGTTGCGGCACGTCCGGTCGCTACCAGTACCTCCGCTGGAACGTGGCGCCCGAACTCGAGACGCTCGACCAGCGCTGGGTGGATGCGAACAACGAGTACGCCATCATGAACAGCGAGAACACCCGCATGCTCCGCTCCGACTGGCGTCGTTTCTGGTACGTCGACCGTCCCAGCCGCCTGAGCCGCGAGCCCAAGCCCTACTAGGCAACTGGTGTCCCCAACCCTGCTCAACCCGATAAGGCCCGGCTCGCACGCCGGGTCTTTTTCATGCGCTCGCCAGCAGACGCTCGGCGATCTGGATGGCATTCAGTGCCGCACCCTTACGGAGTTGGTCGCCGCAGACCCAGATTGAGAGACGGTGGCCATCCCGCGAGAGCCGTGCCCGGGAGATCGACACCTTTTCGCTCCCCGCGATGTCCCTCGGTGTGACCAAGGCCGTGGGATCCTCGGTGAACGCCACGCCTGGGAAGCTCGAGGCGGCCTCGACGACCTCGGCGAGGGTTGCCCGACGCTCCAACTCGAGCACGACGGCCTGGCTGTGACATCGCTCGACGGGCACGCGGACGCAGGTTGGCGCGATATCCAGATCCGCCCGCTGGAGGATCTTGCGGCTCTCGGCGATGATCTTGGATTCTTCGACATTCAGGCCGGTCTGCTCGTCCACCGGTGATTCGTGCGGAAAGACGTTGAACGCGCACGGCACCGGGAACGCAGCCGGCTCAGGCTCGGCCCCGTCCAGGAAACCCTTCGTGCTGGCCAGCAACTCGTTGTGGGCCGCTCGCCCGGCGCCAGAAACCGCCTGGTATGTCGAGACGATGATGGAACGCAAGCCAAAGGCTCTGCGAAAGGGCTCCGTCGCGAGCATCAAGAGGATCGTCGAGCAATTCGGATTCGCCACCAGCAACGGTCGGGCGTCCAGCAACGTTCCGTTCACTTCGGGAATGACGAGCGGTGTGGCCGGCTCGAGCCGGAAGGCCGAGGAGTTGTCAACCACACGGATGCCGGCACGGACCGCTGGCTCGGCGACTGATCGGGCGGTGTCGGCATCGGTGCAGAGCAAGGCCAGGTCCAGGTCTTCGAGCACCGATGGGTCTTGATACTCGGCGATCTCCAGGGTCGAATCCTGATACGGGATGCTCGCGCCGGCGGATCTCGAGGAGCCAAGTGCGCGGACCTGCTGGGCCGGAACTCCGATGGCTTCCAGGATCGCTAGCGCTTCCCGGCCGACGAGACCGAACGCGCCCACCACAGCGATGTGCGCCGAGCGCAGCGAGGATGGACCTTCCAGGACTTCGGGCATGGATACCTCCGAGATTCGCCGAGCCGCGTTCGCTGTGATCAGCCTAGGTAATCGGGGATGGGTTCACGAAGTTGCCACGCTCAAGCGACGAGAACGCACGCCACGGCGCATCTCGAGCATGTCGGCCAGCACCGCCTCTGTGGTGGGCCACCGACCGGCGCCGCATCCGCGGATGACGATGGATGACCCATCAGCGGCAAGGACTTCCGCCGCGTTCCATGCTCCGGGGAGGTCCCCAAACACGTCGGTATGGCTCGCTGGCTGGCACTCGACCCGCAAGGCGCCCTCGGGCGAGAGCGTTGCAATCTGTCGCCAAAGTTCGCCAAGCCGGGCGCGACGCACATCGGCCAAAGAGACGTCGACCTCTCGCGGCTCGATGTTGCAGGCCTGCGCGAGCACGCACAGCTTGTCGAGGCTGTCGCGACCATCTAGATCGCGAGCGGGATCGGCCTCGGCCAGCCCCAAACGCTGCGCTTGGGCGATGGCCAGGTCGACCGGTGTCCCGAGGGCCACCTGCCCGAGGACGTAATTGGCGGTGCCATTCAGCACTCCGCGAATGGACCGGGCCCGGAGACGTCGGGCGGTCTCGATGATCGGCGTTGCACCTCCCACGCTGGCCGATGCCAGCACCCGGGTCGATGTTGCCTGCGCCAGTGCCTGCAACGCTTCCCCATGGCGCGCAAGGACCGCCTTGTTTGCCGTGACGACATCCGCCCCGCTCCGCAAGGCGGCCACGATCGCATCGTGGGCCACCTCGACCCCACCCATCAACTCCACCACCACGTCGACGCCCGAACAGGCCGCTTCGACGGGATCCTGCGTTGGCTCGGGCAAAGCCAACCGTCGACACAACGGCCGGTGCTTGCCTGGATCGCGTGCAACGGTGGACACGACCTCGAACGCTCGATCGAGACGCGAGAGCCGCTCGGCCACGCCGGCGCCGACCGATCCCAGGCCGAGCAACGCGACACGCAGCGGACGCTCGACCCCGGGGACGGGCTCGAGGAGGCTGGGGTTCGCCCCGACCACCGTGGGCGTGGACGAGTTTGCGGCACCCACCTCGAACACGACCCCATGCTCGCGCGCAAAGCGGATGGCCTTGTGCTGCACAATCGTGCCATCGAGGCGAAGGGCATCCGCGTAAGAGATCCGCGTGAACCGTCGAGGCGCTGGGCCCGAGGCTGCGGGATCGTGTTCAAAGAGGCCGTCGACGTCCTTGATGAGGCGACACCGCGCTGGGCCAAGTCCCTGAGCGAGCACAATCGCGGTGAGGTCCGAACCGCCGCGACCGAGCGTCACGATGCGACCATCGGCATCCGTGGCGAAGTAGCCGGGCACCACAAGAATGCTCTGGACCTCGAGCGAGCGACGCACTGTGCTCTCATCGAAGCCAAGCGGCGAGGCGTCCAGCGGGTCGCCCTGGCCCTTCAGGGCAAAGTCCACGGGGTCGAGCGTGGCCGCTTCGAGCCCCGCTTCGGCAAGTTCTCGGCTCAACGCCGAGGCGGCTTCGCGTTCTCCTTCGCACAACGCGGCGGCGAGCGCATGGCGAGACCGTGATCCCACGCCGGTGGCCACCGTGCGATGCAACAGATCCGTGTGCCCAGCGAAAGCCGACACCACGACGATGACCTTCCAGCCCTGCCGATGCCACCGGTAGACCTCGTGGACGACCGAGGGCAGGTCCTCCCGGTCGCGCAGCACCGAGCCGCCGCACTTCAAGACGATCACGCCCGGATGCATTGGTCGGCCTCCTTCCCCTGCGATCCGTGCACGGCGTGCGCGATGGCCCGATCGAGATCATCAATGATCCGGTTGGCAGGCTCAAGCCCGACACTCAATCGAAGCAGACCATCGCACAGGCCCGCTTCGCGGCGCTGCTGGGTGGGCACATCGGCGTGGGTCATGGTGGCCGGGTGCGTGATCAGTGTCTCGACCGACCCGACGTGCTCGGCGAGCGTGTACAGGTCGACCGTCTCGGCGACCCGGCGGGCGGACGTCAGCCCGCCGCGAACGACGAAGCTGAGCACCGCACCGTGGCGCGCTTCGATGTCCCAGTCGCTCGAGGCGTGCTGGCTCTCGGCCAGTTCCCTGGCTTGGCCGCAGAGCAAGCCGGGATAGTGCACGGCCTCGATTTCGGGGTGTCGCTTGAGCCACTGCGCGATGGTCGCCGCCGACCGGCTCTGCTGCTCGAGCCTCAAGGGAAGTGTCTTGAGCCCGTTGATGGTCGCCCATGCATTGAATGGCGTCTGGATCGCACCCGTGCACTTACGGATGAATCGGATGCGATCCAGCAGTTGCGGATCGCGCGACACCAGCGCCCCGCCCAGGGCGACCGAGTGGCCGTCGATGAACTTCGTGGTCGAGTAGACGGAAACGTCGGCCCCGAGATCGAGCGGCTGCTGGAGCACGGCCGTCTGGAACGTGTTATCAACGGCCAGAATCGCGCCTTGCTGCCGCGCGAGGGACGCCAGCGATCGGATGTCAGTGATCTGGAGCAAGGGATTGCTGGGCGTCTCGACGAAGATCATCGCGGTGTTCGGCCGGATCGCGCGACGAACATCTTCGACGGAAGTCGCGTCGACAAACGTGCTCTCGATGGCCAGGTCGGGCAACACTTGCCCGAGCAGCCGCACGGTTCCGCCGTACACCGAACGCCCGCAGACGACATGGTCTCCGGCTCGCAGCACACCGAGGAACAACGCCGTTTCCGCCGCCAAGCCGGTGGAGAAGCACAGGGCCGGCGGCGCAGATTCCAGTTGGCCCAGGGCATCCTCGAGGGCAGCGACGGTGGGGTTGCTGACGCGCGAGTACTGGTGTGCCGGATCGCTGCCCACGCCGCTGCGGCAGAAGGTCGTGGACTGGACGATCGCCGGCGTGAGGGGATCGCCGTTGAAGCGGCCCCGCCCGGCTCGGAGGCAGGTGGTCGCGGCATCCCGATGGTTGAAGGTCGTACGAACACTCATGCTGTGAACTCCTTCACAGCATCGAGAGCTTCCAGTGCTGGCGTGGACCGCGGCGAGCGTTCGCCGCTGTTTTGTCGAGTGCCAGACCTCCCAAACGGAAGTCGACCTCGACCGCATCGCTCCCCACGCCGGGGCTGGCCTCGGCACCGTGGCGTGGTTGTAGAAAACCCGCTCGGTTGCCGCCCGGGACCTTGAGAGGCATCCCGGGACTCTTGATGCATGTCGACAGAGCTTAGCGGGGTTCGCTTGCCTGTCAAGCGGCACTGGAGGCGTTCAGGACGGTCGTCCCACCGGCCCCTTCGCAGTACACTTTCCCAGATCGGTTTCTGGAGGGACCCAGACATGAATCGTCAGCGTGTTCCCATCGTGATGCTGCTCGGCGCCACGCTCTTTGGCGCCTCGACACCATCGTGGGCTCAGGACGGTCTGGCCCAGGCGCAGGCCGCCGAGGCCGAGGCTGAATCGACCGAGGGGCTCGATCTTCTGCGAGCCACCGACCGGGCCCTGCGCGAGGCCCGTGGCCTGGCCTTCACGATCCATCGCGAGGGCTCGGGCGCACAATCGACGCGCGAGCCTTCGACCACGGCGCGCGTGGTGCTGCTGCGGCAAGAAAGTGCGGCACGAGCCGGCCTGCTCGACGACGCCGGCGTGCCGCAGTGGCAGGCCGCGGCCTTTGGCCGTATCTCCTCGCCCGACGCCGAGGGTGGGTACGTGCCCTTCGCCTTCACGATCGACGCGGACCATGTGCGCCGACTCGATCGACAGGGCCTCTCGCTGGTCGAGGGCGAGTTGCAGAGCGCGAGCGACCTGCTGCTCGGCAGCGGCGCGTGGACGGCGCTCGATTGGCTCTCGCAGTGGGAGACGCTGGTCGGCCAACCGATCGTGGACAACACGCCCCGGGTCAGCCCCAACTTCGACGGCAGGGTGATGATCGGCGACGAACCGACCCGGGCCGTTTATGTCGATCTTGCCGAGTTTCCCGGAACCTACGCGTTTGGCGCCTGGTGGTACCTCGGACACGACGACCCGCTGCCCAGACGCCTCGAGATGGTGTACTACGACGTTCGCGACCAGGACAACAACAGCGTGGGCGACGGCATCTCCCGTGTCACGCTTTCGAACCTTCGGGTCTTGGACGACTCCACAGACGTCTCGGCCGTGGTGCGGGACGCCGCGCGCATCCTGGACGAAACCAACTGGCAGGAACCCGGAGGGCCGACGCTGGCACAACTGATCGATCCGGAGCACCCTTTCACACTGCCGGCTCCCGATGGCTACGAGAAGCGTACCTATCAGCCCCCGGTCGACGAGCGCCGGGCACAGCGCCCGCCCGAGCCGGAACTGAACATCCCCGCGCCCGACTTCACCCTGCGTGAGCCCAATGGCACAGAGCACACCCTGAGCGACTACCGGGGCAAGATCGTGATCCTCGACTTCTGGGCCACCTGGTGCGGCCCTTGCCTCGCGGTGATGCCCCAACTCCAGGAAGTCCACGAGCAGTTTAAGGACCAGGGTGTCGTTCTGATCGGCGTGAACGCCTGGGAGAACGGCGACCCCGCAGCGCTCATGGCCGCCCGCAACTGGAACTACCTGCTCCTGCTCGAGGGCGATCAGGTCGCGGCGCAGTACCAGGTGACCGGCATCCCGACGATGGTCGTGATCGATCAGGAGGGCCAGATCGTGCAGCGCAAGGTCGGCGCGGACCCGGGCGTGAAGGAAGACCTCGTAGAAACAATCACGCAACTTCGCGGACAGGAATGAAACGCCCGCCGAGATCTCTCGATCTCGGCGGGCCGGTGTACATGCGTTCAGCATCGCGTTCGTGGCGATCTAACGCATGCTGAGGCGTTCGCCGTTCACGCGGATCCGCTTGGGATGGATGACCTCCCGGCCGTCGATCATCCGCTTGCGGCCGGTGATCATGATGTCATCTCCCTTGCCGGCCTCGATCCGGTTGCGGCCGGACATCGCGCTGGCAGGGAAGGCCACCATGCGCGCCGAGCCGTCTTCGAGCTTCACCCGCATGATGGTGAAGCGATCGGTCTCGGTTTCCACGCGAGAGATGCTCTCGATGGTGCCGCGGAACTGGGTGTCCTCACGGGTCCAGCCTGCTTCGGGGCCCGACGCGAGACGCACGGACTCGCCGTTCACGTTGAGCTTGTGGGCCTTGAGGATCGTCCGGCCATCCCAGTCCTGATCCACACCCTTGAAGGTCACCGTATCGCCGGCCTCAAAGGGCACCTCGCTGGGCGACATCTTCGGACCAAGATTGACCACGTGCGTTGACGATTCCTTGTCCCCCTTGGCCTCGAAGGTCACGCGTGCGACGAGGCTCTTTTCATTGCCCTTGCCCGACCCTCGCAGGTACTCCGTCTTGCCGATCGTGCCACGAACGCGACGGATATCCATCTGCTTCTGGGCATCGCTGGAACTCGCCGACTGGTTCGTCTTTGAGTCCGACCGCTCGCTGGGCAGGGCGCGGTCGCCGCGCTCGCGGGTATCGTCGCCAGCACGCTCGCGATCGCTGTCCCGCGCCTCGGGTGTGTCCCACACGTACACGTAGTAATACGGGTCGTAGTCAAAGTCGACGCTCGAGTCGTAGAAGCCGTCGGCATACCCGCTGGTGTACGCATCGCCATAGACGCTGTCGAACTCGATGATGGCGTCATACCCATAGATATCGTCGTGGTAGCCATCCTCGTAGCCGTCCCAGTAGCCGTCGTACCAGGCCGTGTCGTAGGTGTCGCTCCACCTGCCGGTGGAGTAGTCGACGGCTTCGTACCAGTCGTACTCGTAGTCGATGGCCTCGTTGCCATCAAACCAGTCACTGGGGTCGTACCACTCTTCCTTGTGGTAGCCTTCGTCGGCCTGCCACTCCCACTCGCCGGGGTTCTCGATGGCCTGACGATTCCGCGTGTCCTGGGCCGCGGCCATGGGCAGTGGCATCACGAGCCCGGCGGCGGCGAGCAGGGCCGCGATCATCGGCACGTTTCCACCCTGCTCACGGAGGTGGGGTTTGCTTCGTTGGATGAGGTTGGTGTTGATCAACATGGTAAAGCCTCCATGTGTTTTCGTCGGCGATACACACTTGAAGAAAAGCCGACTTGATGTATGTTGCGATGCGCTTCGAGCACCGCTTGCCAAGAGTCACACATACACGCTATTGGTGTAGATCCTGATGTCAACCCGACCAACAGGATGCTCCCGGAAATGGGCCGAAGTGACCATGTACGGCCACCAAACC
Organism: Phycisphaerales bacterium; assembly: GCA_040219675.1. Taxonomy (GTDB): domain Bacteria; phylum Planctomycetota; class Phycisphaerae; order Phycisphaerales; family UBA1924; genus JAHCJI01. The sequence continues at coordinate 99,524 of JAVJRZ010000011.1, forward strand.
GCCTCCTGCGGATGCGGCGTAGCCGATCAACCGGTGATCCGCGGGGCCGACGTGGCCCTGTTCGTGCCACATTGGCATGGAAAAGGCTGCGTACCTACCCTTGCCGCTCCGCCCGACCCCGCCTCGGGCCGGTACTCGGCCTCATTGGACCACCCCACTTATTGATCAGGAGCGACTCGATGGAAACCACCCTCATCATCCTCAAGCCCGACGCCGTCCAGCGTGGCCTCATGGGCCGCATCATCAGCCGCTTCGAGGACAAGGGCCTGCAGGTGGTGGGCTGCAAGCTCATGAAGATCAGCCCCGAGCTGGCCGCCGAGCACTACAAGGACCACCAGGGCAAGCCGTTCTACGACGGGCTCGTCCGCTTTATGACCGGGGCGCCTGTGCTCGTGCTGGCCATCCGTGGCATCGGGGCGATCGCCATCAGCCGGTCGATGATGGGAGCCACGTTCGGATCCAAGGCCGACGCCGGCACGATCCGCGGCGACCTCGGGGTGTCCAACAGCTTCAACCTGATCCACGGCAGCGACAGCCCCGAAGCCGCCCAGCGCGAGCTCGGGCTGTTCTTCCAGAGCGGCGAGGTGCTCGACTACGAGCGAGCGATGAACCAGTGGATCTATGACTACTCCAGCGGCTCGCCGGAGTGATCCTACGAACCCGCCTCTCCATGCCGATCGTCTGAGCAACAGCCTCGCACGCGGCTCGTATCGCCTCAGGATGCTGTTGCGGCTAGCGAGCTGTGTTTGGCTGACGGTCGGTCTTGGCCTTGCCGGCTGCGCAGTCGCGCCAGAGCGACCGGTGCTCGTCGAGTCGCCCCTGCCCCTTCTGGCCGGCCAAGAACTGGTTGTTGAGCTCGAGCGGGCCAGCCTCCAGGGTGAAGCGGCCAGCGCGGACCGCGTAGCGCCGATGCGACTGCCGGACGGCAGGACGCTCGACACCAGGCTTGTCCACATGGCTGAGGAATCGGTGGCGGCCAGCGGCTGGCTTGCCGGCGCCACCTGGCGCCGGTCGTCCGCCCAAGTCGATCGAGCCCGATCGTTCCTTGTCGTCGACATGCCGCCCGACGCACTCGGGCAGTCGGTCTGGTTCGACGGCCGTCGCGTGCCCTCGTTCTGGATCCTCCCCAGCCTGCGAGCCAGCAGTTCCGATGAACTCCCGATAGCACCGCCGCTGCGAACCGATTGGGCGCCGGCACAGCGCGATGCCATACTGAAGCTGATCGAGGCCGAGCGACGCGACCCACGGCTCAGATGGCGGGCACGGCGCGCGCTCGAGCGCCTGGGCATCGACGACAGAGCCCCCCTGGACGACGCGGTGCTGGAGGCCTGGGCGGCACAATGGGACGCCCGATTAGAGGCTGCATTCCAGAGGCTCATCGAAGCAAACCCCGGGGTTGCCAGCCGCTGGCTCGATGTCATGACCCGCTGGCTCGTGACGCCTTATGGCGTGCTCCCCATGTGGCCGACGGATGCCGACACGATCACAGACACGATCCTGGCCATGCTGCGTCCTGATGCGAGCGATGCCGCAGTCCTCCGGGCGGCCGAGTCCCTGATCAGCCGTGAGCCGGCATGGCTCGCCTGGGTCATCGACGATGCCGGTGGCGTGGTTGGCGGCACGATCGCCGTAGCGAATCTCACCGGAACACGAGCGCTCTTGTCGGCCAGGGCCGTGGGCGGGCCATGGATTGCGCACGGCATGGTCGAGCCGGGGGCCGTGCAGTCGATCCCTGCGCCGAGCGCCCAACGCAACGCGACACAGGCGTACGAGGTGCGCCTGGGTGGACGCACGGCCATATTGCCGATCGCCACCGACGCCATACCCATGAAGCCTCCGGGTGTGGCCATCGGCCCGTTCTGGTACGACTGGACATGCCGTGGGCTGATACAAGGCACCGCGGGCTCCCCAGCGCCCGCTTCGGCCAACTGGCTGGCAGGACTCATCCAGCGTGACCCTCGACCAAACGCCGACTCGGTCGCTACCAGTGGCTGGGCGGTATACGTGGAAATTACGCGGCCGCCGTGTGAGCTGGACCGCATGGACAGCCAACTCGAAGCAATCGACAGCGTGCAACTGTTCTTCGGGCCCACAGAGTCTCCGAGGGCCGTGGTCCGAGTCCGGTGTACAGGCGTTGCCAGTTGGAGCTCGACCGCGCAACGAACCCCGCAGACCGTGCAGGTGTTCACCAGGCAATCCAGCGATCGATGGGCCTTCACGCTCCCCATCGATCGCGCATGGCTCGAGCCCGACGGCACAATCCTCATCGGCGCCAAGTGGGTGCCGGCGGCGGGGCAGCGGGCGTCCTGGCCGCGCCCACTGCTCCCGGGGCAAGACGTTGTCGGAAGGGTCCGCATGGATCCCAACGGATGGTCCCTGCCACAAGCCAGCCCACCGCAGCGATCTAGCTCTCCGGCGACAACGGGACCGTGAGCGTGAAGCTGGCGCCCACCGGGGTCCGGTCGATCGTGAGCCGTCCGCCAAGTCGCTCGGCCATCCCGCGGCTGACGGCCAGCCCGAGCCCGAGCCCGCTCTGCTCTAGCTCGGTCGCCGAGGCTCGGTAGAACGCCTCGAAGACGCGGCCCCGCTCGCGTCGAGGGACGCCAGGCCCCCAGTCTCGAACAGTCAGGGCGACCTGGATATCCGAGGACCGGATCAGAAGTTCGACGACCGGCTTGGTGTGCGGATGCGCGTACTTGCACGCGTTCTCGATCAGGTTGGACACGATGCGCACCACCGCCTCGTCGTTCGCCAGGAGCGTGCGGCTCGCGTCGGCCGGGTCGATCTGGATGTCCAGCGTCATGCCCGCGCGTTCCACCGCGGCTGACTGCTCCTCGCGCACGCACTGCACGATCTGGCCAACCTTGGCCTCTGCCCTTTGGCCGTTCGAACGCTTCCGCCCCAGTCGCGCATAGTCGAGCACGTTCTCGATGATGCCCGAGAGCCGCTGTGCCTCCTGCCTGAGCGTTGCGGCGAACTCGGCCCGTCGCCGCCCATCGCTCGAGGCATCGCTCTCAAGCAGGTCGGCGTAGAGACGCACGCTGGTCATGGGCGTGCGAAGCTCGTGCGTCACCGCGGCCACGAACCGTCCGCGCCTTTCGGCCAGGCTCGTCGCCAGCCGCAATACCACACCGATCGCCACGATCGCCAGCAGGGCAGCGCACCAGGTGAGCAGCAGCACGATGCCCAGGGGCGAGCGGATCTCGGCGAGCACGCTCCCGCCCGAACGCACGGACAGCGTCGCCGGGATGACCGCGAGCGATCTGGCCTCGCCCGCACCGGGGGCCAGGCCAGCGTCTGGAGCGAGGTCTCGAACCTGGTCGAGCAACCAGTTCCGCAGGCTCGGCCAGTCGAGCCAGACGCCCTGGCGGAGCGTCGTCCCCCCCACCTGCACCTCGCGCACGAGCACCAGTTCGTCTCCGGCAAGCCACGAGGCCGAGAGCGGGCCCAGATGGATCTCCGGATCGCGTGCTTGCTGGCTTAGCGGCGTCTGGCGCTGCTGTGGCTGCGGGGCCTGGCTCCGTGGCAACTCGGCCATCTCGTCCAGCACTTCCGCGTCGGCCTTGGGCTCGCGAGTCGCGATGTCGGGCGGCTCGGCGAGCTGCGCCGCGGCGGCAAACCTGTTGCGCGCGAGCCAATCGGCCCCGCCTTCCTCAGCCGGCGCCGGCTCGAGGCCCATGGCCACATCCGACCTCGCGCGCGCCTGGAGCAACTCGGCCAGCATCAGGCGCAGCGCTTCGGCCGCGATGACATCATCGCTGGCGACATACTCGGCCTCGGCCAGATCTCGCAGGTTCCCTTCGGGGGCCTGAGGGCTGCTCAGCGCGCCATCGGGGCCGATCTCAAAGTGCAACCGCACGAACGGCGGCACCTCGGTCAGCAGCGGGCTGGGCACGAGCACTTCGCCGGGCTCGATCGGACCGAGCATGGCGCTGTAGGCCCGCTCGGCGGCGTGGAACGGTTGGTAGTGGAAGTACGGCCGCGCGCTCTCGGCGGCCAGCAGCGCCGTCAGGGCGCTATCCATACGCCACAGGGCCAGGCGTGTGGCTTCTTCCTCGCGCTGCTGACGCTGCAGGTCGAGCGCTTTGTACGCGGCGTACCCAAGGCCCTCGAGCACGGCCAGGGCGCACACGACGTACAGCAGCCAAGGTATGATCCGCCGCACACGCACCTACGCGGAAGCCTCCCCATGCTGCACGGTGCCGGCCAGCATGTAGCCCTTGCCGCGCACGGTCACGATAACCCTGGGCTCGCTGGGATCATCGCCAAGCTGCTCGCGCAAGCGGGCAACGGCCATGTCGACCGTCCGGGTGCGCATGCCGCGCGGGTCGAGCCCCCAGACCCGGCTGAGCAGCTCATCGCGCGAGATGGCCCGCCCAGGGCTGCCCGCAAGATACGCCAGCAGCGCCGCCTCTTTCTCGGTGATCTGCCGCGCGGCTTGGCCATCGCGCACCACCTCCCGGCGTTGGAGGTTGACGATCATCCCGTCCAGGCGGATCTCGCGCACGCCCGTCGGACGCTCGGCGCTGCGACGCAGCACGGCCTCGATGCGGGCTACGAGTTCCTCGGCGCCAAAGGGCTTGACGACATAATCGTCGGCGCCGCCACGAAGCCCCTTGACACGCTCGTGGCTCTCGCCCCGCGCCGTCAGGAAGATGACCGGCAGGCCCGGCCGCGCCCGCCGAAGCTCGGCCAGCACCTCGTGCCCGTCGAGCCTGGGCATGCGAACATCCAGCAGCACGAGATCGAAGGCCTCTCCCAGCGCGCGAGAGAGGCCTTGCTGGCCATCCTCGGCAACGGCCGCCTCGAACCCGAACGCGCCCAGGGCTTCGGCGACGGCCTTGCGCACGCCGGCGTCGTCCTCGACGATGAGCACCCGCGCCCGGGCCACTCAGGGCGCCTCGGCCTTGGGCGCCCGCACCAGGATCACGCGGCCGCCGCGGTTGAGCAGGATGTCTCCACCGAGGGCCAGAACACCCTGGCGATTCTCCTTCGCCAGCGCATCGGCCAGCTCGAAGTACCGCTCGCTGCCAAACTCGACGGACTCGTCCACGTCGGCATTGTTGGCGTCGACCGCCTCGAGCAGCGAGGAGTCCACCCAGCGGCCACCGCGCGAGAACAGCGTCTGATCGGCCACCTGCCGCATGCCGGTGAGGATGACCTGGGCCCCGCCGGCCGTCTGCATGCGGTTGGCCATCACCCATTGGGCCTTGCTGTTGAACTCGTTCATCGCGTCCTGCTGGACACCGCCCAAGCCGGTGCGCTCCTCGCTGGCCGCCTCCAGAGCGACACCCGCTCGCATCTCTGCTGGGGCGGCGGGCTGCTGCTGGGCCATGCGCATCCGTGTGTTCAAGCGGATAGCGCCCTCGGCATCGGCCGCACGCTGGCCGACCGTCACCTGATCACCCAGTTCCACGCCCGGTTCGATCGCCAGGAAGGCGGTGTACTCGGTCAGGATGCCCCAGCGCGTGCTGAGCGCCACGATCTCTTCGATGAGTTCCTTGCTCACCTGTTCACCCTGGCCATCGGCGCCCGCCTGGCGGACGGCCTCGACGAGCTGCGCGATGCGACGCTGGGCCCACAGCCTTGGCACGAAGGCGTGCTCCACGCTCGCCCGCTTGGGGTCGAAGGCCAGCTCGAACTCGCGCTCTTGCTCTCCCGCGTCGCCGGTGAGCGTGAAGCGCAGCTTGCTGCCCTCGCTCGTGTAGCGCCCCAGCACGATGATCTGGTCGCCCTGAAACACGTCGGGTAGCGCAGCGGGCAGCATGTCACGCACGCGCGATGGATCGCTGGCCTTGAGCGTTGGCGAAGCCAGCACCGGGCCGGTCAACCGCTTGAACACCTGGCCCACCTTCACCTCGACATCTTCTTGCGGCAGCACAAAAGCCGGAGCGCCGCGCGTTTCGCGGCTCACCGCCGTCAGCAGCGGCGCATTCACGTCGTAGCCGACGCCGAAGCCAAAGACGCGTCGCTCGTGGACATTGCCCTTACCCACGGCCTCGCGGATGGCCGTCTCGCTGGTCACCCCCACCGTCGGCAGGCCATCGGTCAGGAAGATGACCATCGGCAGCACGTCCTCTGCAGGCTCGGCGCGCAGCGCGGCCAGCAGGGCGTCGTGGATGTTCGTGCCGCCCACCGCGTTGATGCCCCGGATAAAAGCGACCGCCTCGGCCTCGCTCTGCGTGGTCTTCTGGACGGCGACCTCGCTGAGCATGTCGATCGTGTCCGAGTAGGCGATGATGTTGAAGTACTCGCCCTCATCCAGGCCGCTGATCACCTGGATCGCCGCCTCGCGGGCCTGGATGATCTTCGCACCACGCATCGATCCGCTCTTGTCGATGACCAGCGTGACCTCGCGCTTCACCTCGGGGCGATCACCTTCCAGAGCGGGCGGACCGGCCACGAGCATGAAGTAGCCCCCGCCGTCGGCCTGCGGATACGCCAGGAAGGAACTGGCCAGCATGCCGGCCTCGAGCGGCTCGCGGATCCAGCCCACGCGCAGCCCGCCGGGGGTGCCGCTGAAGGCCTCGGGTCCCACGGAAACCTTCATGGCGGTTGCGCTTGTTCGCTCGCTGGCCATGTCGTGCGTGGGCGAGTAGGCGGTGGCGATGGGCCTCGCTCCCGTGATGTCCAGCGTGAACGACCAGGGCGCGCCCTGTACCATCAGCTCGGCCGACCTCGGCAGCACGAACTCCAATCGGTCACCGTCGGCCTCGAGCGTGTGGTCGTAGGTCAGGCTGACCACCTGCTCGCCCTGGGCGGGAACGGGAAAGACGCTCGAACGCACCAGGCCCGTGCCCACGAACTCGAGCAGCGCAGGGTCGCGCATCGACTGGACGATGCGGTTGTAGATCTCCCGCGCCTCGTCGGCGGGCATGATCCTGGCAATGCCGGCCTCGCCCAGGCCCTCGAGCACGAACTTCCCGATCGCTGCGCCGTCGGGCACCGGCAGCAGCACCTGGGCCTCGGCCATCTGCCGGCCGTGGTTGAAGAGCGTCATGCGGATGGTCGTGCTGGCGGCCTGTTCCCTGGCATTGGCGACGACCTCGACGCTGCGGATCTCGATGGCCGCCCGCCGCTGGCCCTCCTGCCACACGCGGCGCTGGGGCACGACGATGTTGACCCCAGGATGGAACGCGTCCTCCTGGGCGCCGGCCGCTGTCGGTAGAGCGACAGTGCCCGAAAGCACGAGGGCCAGTCCGAGCCCGAGCATCCGTCCTGAGAATCGTCGTGCGTGCCGCATCGCAAGCTCCTTTGTCGCCGGCGCCCCATCGCGCCCGCCACATACAGAGATACTTCTCAGGCGGCCACCCGTGCGCAACATGCGGGTAACGCCGGCATCGACGAGCCCCCGAAGGCCTCAGGGCGCGGTCGCCCCCTCGCGGCGCGCGGCCTGCTCCAGGATCGCGTCGGTCGCCGCCATCGAGGCTTCCAGCCCATCGAATCGGCCGGCGATGCCCTTGAGCGACTGGATCTGGTTGGCCATGGCCTGCGGGTCGGTGATCAGCCCACGGGCCGCGGCGGCGATGGGCTCGGCCCCGCCAAAGTGCGGCACCAGCTCGGGCACCACGTTCGTGCCCGCGATGAGGTTGGGCAGCGTGAAGTACCGCGTCGAGACGATCCACCGCCCGATCAGGTTGTACAGCAACTCGTTGGACTTGTAGAAGACGACCATCGGCCGGGCCTGCCGCGCGATCTGGAGCGTCACAGTGCCGCTGACCACCAGAGCAAGTTCGGCCCAGCGCACGGCCGAGTCGGTGTCGCCGGCGATGAAGCCCACGCCCTCGGGCACGCCGCCGTGCTCCTCGGCCAGCTCGCGCAGGCGCTGCTCGACGGCGTCGTTGACCGCCACGATCATCGCCACCGGCGCCCGCCCATCCCGCTTGCACGCCTCGCAGGCGGCGAGATCGCGGAACGCGCCCAGCAGCAGCGGCAGGTTCTTCTGAAGTTCGCTTGGCCGGCTTCCGGGGAACAGGCCGATGCGCCACGGGCCCGTAGCCTCGCCCTGGCCCCCACCATCGCCAAACTCCGGCAGGGTCTTGGCCTTCTCGAGCACGCGCTGGGGGTCGAGCTCGTGGTCGAACAGCGGGTGGCCGATGAACCGCGCGGGCACGCCGCGGGTCGTGAACCAGCCCTCCTCGAAGGGCAGCAGGCACAGCACCAGGTCGGTCAATCGACGCAGCTTGGCCACGCGCCACGAGCCCCACGCCCAGACCTGCGGGGCGACCAGGTGCACGACGCCCGTGCATCGACCATGATCGAGCGCCTTGGCCATGGCCGCGATGGGGAAGTTGGCCGCCGGCGAATCGACCGGCACGTGCAGCACGGGCTTGTGGCTGGCCATCCACCGCTTGATGCGGGCGTTAATCTGCTTATGCTCGCGGATCTTGGCCAGCCCGGGCATGCCCATGACGGCGTTCTCGCCCGTCCGCTCGATGACCACCGCCCCGGCGGCCTCCATCTTGGGCCCGCCCCAGGCGTAGACCGCCCGCTCGGGCTCGCGGCGGATGATCTCGGCGATGACCGGGGCGGCGTGGTCATCCCCGCTGGGCTCGAAGGCCGTGAACAGGATCGGCCGCTTCGGGGGCGCGGTTCGCATGGCGACGCCGGTCGCGGCGGGCTGGGCGGTCTCGGGCGGGGCGACGCTCACGCACCAGTGAAGCGCGGGCGGCCGCGTCGGTCAACCGCCCATGGCAAAGCGGCCCGGGCCGCCATCGCCCCGAGCCGCTGTTGCGGGGGTTCGTCTGGGATCCGGACCGCTTACCCGGCCTTCTCGGCGCCCTTGGCGGTCTGGGCGTCCTTGAGCTTCTGGGCGTCCTCGATGGTGATCGTCTGGCCCCCCTTTGGACCGGCATCGGGCTCACCGGCGCCCGCCTTGGCACTGGCGGCGGGGTTCTGGTTGCCGATGGTGCCGAAGTTGAACTGCTTCTCGTCGCTCCAGTCGCTCAAGACGTTGTTGGTCAGCCGCGCGGCGACCTGGTAGCCGACCCACTTCAGCCCGCCGGGCACGCTGTTGTCGGTCCAGGCCTTCTCGGCGGTCGTGTCCTGGTACTCGAAGCCCGTGACCACGCCGTCGACGGTTTCGTACCGCCGCTGGATGACGAAGACCAGGCCCTGGCCCTTGTTGGCCTCGTAGCTCAGCACCAGCTTGCCGTTGGTGGTGCTGCGCAGCACCAGGTCGGTGGGGATGGGCGCCTCGCCGCGGGGCGTGGGCTTCTTGGGCGCCTCGATCTGGGCGAGTTGGTACAGCTCGTTGGTCCCGTCCTTCTTGGCGGCCACGCGGATCTGCTGGACCAGCAGCGAGCCGAAGTCGTACAGGCCGGCGATGGCCTCGTCCTGGGCGTCGACCTTGGCGCGGTACACGTTCCAGGCCTCCTTGGCGTCGTCGAACTTGCTCTCGGCGTCGCCGAGCAGCGTGGTGAGGGTGTTGATGTCCTCGATGCTGAGGGTGAGCGTCTCGGCGTTGGTGACCCAGGCCGAGATGCGCTGGTTGAAGAAGTTCAGTGTGCCTTGCTGCGTTCGATCGATGGTCGTCATGATGCAACCCCCTGTACCTGGGTGGTGCGCCGGGCCTGTCAGCAGCGGCCCGTACGCGGATCCGTTGCCACCCGTACCTCGGGGCGGCCTTCCCCCACCATCGGGATCCCGATGGCGGCCCGCCACGATGGGGGTCGTGCCCGGGCCAGAATCGGTCCGGCTGTGCGGCCTGCCCGGCCTGCGCGGGCGGGCCCGGGCCTTGGCGGGCCTGAGGGCCTTCCAGTCGGGGTCCGGGCGTGCGGTTATGGGCGGGGGCTCGCCCCCTCTCCTGGTCGCGGGAGAGCGCCGGGGCGAGGGCCCGTCTGACCCGCTCCGCCCGCTCCCAGCGGGGCCATTCCTTGGGGCCATTCCATGGAAGGGTTTCGTCGAGGTCTTCGCTGGCTGAGGGGGTCTGGCTCCGACGAGCCCACGTGGTGACACGTGGGTTTCTCATGGCTCGCCCGAGGCCCCCGCGATCGGCACCACGCCGCGGCACTTTGGGAACTTCGGGCAGCCAAAGAACGGCTGGCCCGCGTTGGCGCCCTTCTTCGCGTAGCGCAGCACGGTGGGTGTGCCGCACCTGGGGCACGCGGGCGTCGGTGCGCCGGGCGCCGGCTCGGCCGCTGCTGGCTCGACCGATCCCGGGCTGGTCCGGACCGGCTCGGATGGCTTGGGCGCCTCGGACGCCCTGGGTGCCTTGGGCGCACTGGCGGTGGCACGCTTCGCCAAGCGCGGCGTGTGGCTGGCCACGAGGAAGTCTGCGACGGCGGCCAGTTCGTGATCGCTCATACGCCACGTGCCGTAGTTGTCCATGAGCCCATGCGAAGTCGTGACGACGACCTTCGCCCCTTGCACGTGCTTCTTGACCTCCGCTCGGATCACGCCGGGCACGTTGTCGGCCTTGAGCACGAAGGTGGCAAAGTCCTCGCCGCGCGGCTTCCATCCCTTCAATCGCTTGATCTGCCCCTGGTCGGCAATGGCGACGATGGATTGGACGGGGAAGTAGCCGAACCCACGCTGATCGGTGCCGTGCACGAGCCTCGATAGCGTCCGCAGGCCGGTCCCGATCTTGCCAAGCAGTTGCTCAGAGTGCCGGTTGAGAAACGCCCGCAGGAACTCACCCTGCCGCTCGGCCTGCCGCAGCGGCGAGGGCATGCCGGTACCGCCGCGCGTCCACTCGTCTCCGCCTCCGTCGTCTCGAACGGTCACCGTGCCCGTCACGCTCTTGCTCTCGACGATGAAGGCCCCGTAGCGGTGCAGCACCAGGTGGTCGATCTGGGCGACGCCGGGGCTGCCGTCGTGTTCGGGCTGCTCGGGGTCGACCAGCCGCAGGTCGTTGATGACGTACAGGTTCGAGCTGGTGGCGAAGGCCCGGTGCAGGTAGTGGGCCATCTGCCGCTCGGCCTGGAGGCCTGCGCGGAGGCGCGGGTCGGAGGGGATGGGATCGGTGGAGTGGGGTTTGAGGATCATGAGTCGGGGCCGCCTCTTGTTTGACTTCGCCACCTCCTGACTATCGCATCGACGTCGATGTCCTCTGGCCCCTCCTTCCACTGCTTGTAGTAGTCGATGTCGTCGCTGTTGGGCGTTGGATCCGGCTTGTCAAACTGCAAGCGGGTCGGCAGGGGCACGGCTTCGCCGAGCACCAACGCCTCACCACGGCCCAGGCCCGCCAGCACGGACACCAGGTCCCCTTCGCTCTCTGGTACGAGGCTCCGCACGTAGGACTGGTCATCTGGGTTCGTGATGCGGAGACAGATGAACGTGCCGCATTGTGAGAGCACCGTCTCAGAGACTTCATGGGGCCGCTGGCTGACCACCGCGAGCCCGACACCGTACTTGCGACCTTCCTTGGCGATGCGCTCCATCGACTTCCGCGACCCGGCGAACTGGCTCTGGCTGGCACGCGGGATATAAGCGTGCGCTTCTTCGCACATCAGGAGGATGGGGAACTCGCGGTACCTGGGGTTCCAGTAGTTGAACTCGAACGCCAGCCGGCCGATCTGGGCCGCAACCGTGGGCCTGACATCGAACGGTACCGAGGACAGGTCAATCACCGTGACCGCTGCCTTCTTTGCTCCCAAGCCGACAAAATCCTGCAAGAGCCCAGTGAGAGAAGCGGAGTCCTTGCGCACCTTCGGCTTGAGGAGGAAGTCGTACCGCACGTCATTCAGCTTGCTATCCAGCCGCATCAGAAAGTTGCTAAACTTTCCAGTAAGCGGACCATCCTTCATTCCATCCTTGCCCTTGCCTGCAATTCTGCCGTTCAGCTTCTCGATCTCCGCCCGAAGTGCTCCCAGATCGAACCAGACCGGTGTGTCGACTGTCGTCCGTAGCAAGCCGAGCTTATTACCCTCTTCGACACGCAGTTTCGCAAGGACATCCCGAAAGGCCGAGACTTGGTTGTGAGCGCTGAAGTCAGTTTGATCGACAAGCAGGTCGGTCAACTCAGCATACGTCATGAGCCAGTAAGGCATCTCCAATGCCGTTGCATCAACGTGACGACACACAATTTCCTCGAAGGCATACTCTCGTTTGCTCTCCTTGATATAACTGTATTCCCCGTGCAGGTCCAGAATGATGACGTGCGCACGGGGCATCACCGCCGCAGTGCGTTGCACAAGCGAGGCCACGGTCCATGACTTGCCCGACCCTGTCTGGCCAAGGATGGCAAAGTGCCGACCAAACAGGTTGGACGGGTCGAGGCACACTTTCAATGAGGGGTGCGTCGCAACGGTCCCGACCGAGAAGCCCTTGGCCTGGTACTTCTCGAACATCTTCTCAATATCCGTCGTGCCGATCGCGTGAACTTCTGCGCCCGTGGTCGGATACTGCCCGACTCCGCGGGTGAACTGCCCGTCGTTGCCAATCGAGCCGATCGGCGTGAGCCGGGCTGTTCGCTTGGCGAAGGACAGCCTTGCTTCCGCCCCAGTTGGGGTCTCGATCGCAGCACCAAGCAGTGCCTCTTGCTCGGTCATGCGAGTTACGATCGCGATGATGTTGATGTCGTGTTGTCTCACGGCGACGTACGACCCGATCTGGCCAACCAAGATGTCTTCGCCCTCGATCGTCACGACTGGGGAAGCGCCTTGTTCATCCTCAGCGAGCGTGGCGGTGAGCAGGCCACCTTGTACGTCTACGATGTGTCCGATGACGGATTCGCTAGCCGTGGGCATGAAATTACACCTTGTGTACGAGTTGCTCAAAATTCCACAAGTCTTGGTGACCTGGACCCGTTTTGCCCTCAATGGCACAGCGAGTCGCCGTGATGACGATTGCGTTGGCCCTTGCACTCCAGCGTGCCCAGGCAGTGTCAGATAGATCCCTGGCGAAGATCAGTAGACGAAAATCTGTCCGCGCCATGGCGGCTTCAATCACGTCATTGACGTGCTCGTCCATAAACCCATAACCGGCCGCAACGAGCCTCATCAACGGCTTCTCATCGTGGCTCATGGCGCCGCGAAATGCCGTCCATAACGGGGAGTAGGCTGGCGCAACCACATCGGAGCCCTTCCGTCTTTGCGGAGGAATCATCAGCCGGTCAACACCAGTCGGCAATGCGTTGCCGAAAGCACATCGTCGTGCGCCACGCGTCGAGCAGTTGTACCACCCCAGTGAGCCATGCAGCTTGTAGAGGTGTATCGGAGTGCCGGCCGGTGCCAGCGAAGGCTTGGCCCGCGGGCCGCGACTCTGCAGGAATGTTTCGGTGAACACTGCCGGATTGAAGTACGCGTGCTCGTGCCCGATGAAACCGTCGACAACACGGCACCTGGCATCTTCGGCGGCTCGCTCAACAAGCGGGTCGTAGTTGAGGCTGAACACCTTAACGCATGGGCCGGGTCGTAGAGCAATCTGCTTGACAAACGCGATGTGAGTGCCAAGCGGCGGATTCATGGGCATGAAGTCTTCCGCCAATGCGGCACCGACCAAATGCCGGTATGGCGTATCTTCTGCGCCACCGTCATCGAGCAAGTCCAGCGCGTGCTCTATCCCGCTCGCCCCGTCCTTGAGTTTGGCTTCAATGTCCACTCGTCTCGCCGCATCGGTGATCTTGCCCTTGATGCGGTCCCAAAGCTGAAACGCGAGCGGGTAGCCCTTGCCATTTAAATACGAGGACCCCGCGCCTAGCAGGTAACCCACACGTTGCGACTTGAGTTGCTGGGCAACCTTTGCCTCGAGTTCGGCGGTGAAGTCCGTTGCCCCAGCCATGAACCTGACACTGTACCCGCTCCGCACAGAAGCCGAGTAGAATGCTGCCGGAGATTTCTCGATTGGGGGACAACTTGACCAACCAAACGACAGAATCGACTACCGCCATCCTCCGCCTGATCGCCAAGGGCCACAGCTACGCCCAGATCGTCGATCACCTGCCCGGCGTGACGTACCAGGACATCTTCGCCGCCGCGGGCGAGGCCCTGAAGGCGATGGAGGAAGGGGGCACGCACGTGGGCTACGTCGAAACCGTCCGGCAGACCCACCAGCGGGCCTACAAGCCCTGGGACGACGAGGAGGACGCCGAGCTGACCGCCCTGCACGAGGAAGGCTGGACGAATCGGAAGATCGCCGAGCATCTCGGCCGCCAGCCCAGCGCCATCGCGTCGCGGATCAAGAAGCTGGGGCTGAACGAGGCGTCTGGGGCGACATGACCCGGCCGCTAGGCCACCCCAAACACCCTCCCCCGATGCCACCTGACCGCCTCCCCATCCGGCTCGAACCGCTCGGGGAGCCGCAACCGCCGCCCCTCCCAGCCCGCCAGATGCTCGGCCAGCGTGCCCCCCACGTCCGAATCGCGGAGCGAGGGACCAAGGACCACCGCCAGGTCGTCGTCGAGCGTGAAGAGCCCGCGATCGAACGCCTTGTCGGCTAAGGCGTTCAGGCACAGGCCGTTGCGCGGGTCGGCTCGGCGTGCCTCATCGGCCGACCAGGGGATGATGTGGCTGGCCACGAGCAGCGCGGGGTGGGCCAGGCCCGTCAGGGCGCAGCGGTGGCCGTAGCCGCTCAGGACGGTGCGGCGGAAGAAGGCTTGAAGAAGCCTCACGCTGCGTGTGGCCGTGGTCTGAGTCGGTCCCTCCGGGACCGAGATGGGTTCGGGGTTCGGGCCCGAGCCGGCCGGATCGGGGGCATGGGCATCGTCCGCCGGCATGCCCACCGTCTCCCACGCCTCCTCGGCTTCCAGGGCCACCGCCGCGCTGTCGGCGGTGAACCGTTCCCAGATGGCCTCCTCGATCTTCGAGCGGTTCGGCAGGCCGGTGACGCCGCGGGCCCGGTGGGCCGGATCCAGGCTGGCGAAGTTGCACGCCTTCATGCCCACGGCCGAGGGCGTCCGCCCCAGCTTCTCGGCCAGCTCGATGATCTCGGGGTTGCGCTGGTGGAGCTTGCCGAAGGGGGTCGCGCAGTACAGGCGGAACGCCGCCAGAGTCTCTTGCTCGGTCCAGTTGCTTCCCCCCGCCATACGCCAGGCTATGGCCGCCGGGCCTCTGGCGGAGCGGTTCCCGGGGGAGGGCCCCCCGCGTCACCGCGGGGGTTCGTCGGAAGGGCTCCGACGGCGAGCGCTTGCGCCGCCTGCGCCATAGCATCGGCCCATGAAGAGCGCCGTGGCGAGCATCCAGGAGTTGATGGCGCACCCGGCGCCCGGGCTGGTCTTTGGGCCGCACGAGCGGGCGAAACTACCTCGGCGGGCGCATCCCACGCGGCACACGTTGTCGTCGCCCATCGGGGAACGCGAGCGCGGCGAGCTCGACCGGCTGATCGCCGGCGCCCCCGAACTCGCCGACCTGGCCGAGCTGTACGCGTGGTCCAACGGGGTCGACCTGTTCGCCCTGCCCGGTGTGGGTGGCGAAGAGCAGGCATGGGCCCTGTCGCTGCTGCCCGTGCGGCTGTGGGCGGGCGCGACGGCCCTGTGGATGCCCGGGGGCGAATGCGAGTCCTTCATGGAGGAGTGCGAGCTATACCACAACGGCACGTGGCGGGTGTTCGCCACGTTTCCCAGCGAGGATATGAACCTCGTGCAGTTCTTCTCGGGCGAGTACGAAGGCCGTGCGCTGGCGGGCAGGATCTTCTGCGTCGGCTTGGATGGCTACCTCGGCTTCGAGGAAGAGGTCGCGCCGAATCTCTCGGCCCTGATGGACGAGGTCCGGCGCGATCCGGCAGCGTTCTTCGACCGCCTCGGGTTCGGGTGGGAAATTGGCTTGTACGGCGACCCGATCGAGGCGTACGTCGCCGACGTGCGCGACCACCCGGATGCCATGCCCGGGCCTTCGGCAGAAGTCCCGGGCTGAAGCCGGGCGATGGCGAGCGTTGGCCCGGCGGCTCACGCCACCGGCTCGGACGGGGGGCGAAGTTGCCCCGCGTCACCGCGGGCGTTCGTCAGGCTCGCCAACGGCGAACCCTCCCCCCCCCGCCCCTCCGGGGCTCTCCCGCGAAGCGGAGGCCCCCCTGCACGGGTTGCGCTTCCGCGCTGCGCTTGGCCGCTCCACCCCCACGACCCGTGGCTCCAGGCCGTCGCCCCGCTGGGGCGGAAGAAACCCACGTGTCACCACGTGGGCTCGTGGGCGGGCCCCCCGCGTCACCGCGGGGATTCGTCGGACCGCATGAACAGCTCCCGCGAAGGGGAGGAAGCCCCCCTCCGACCTCGCTTCGCGTCGGCCAAGCCCCATGGAGTGGCCCCGCCGGGGTCGGGCGAGGGAAAGAGCCCCTCACCCCGGCCCTCTCCCCCTCCGGGTCCAGACCAGTCCGGGGAGTGGGAGGCAGAGCCTCGCGCCTCGGTGAGATGGGCGGGCCCGAGAACGTTCCGCGGGCCGAGCGCTGCACGCGGCCGAACCCCCACGTCCGACAACCCCGTTCGGTCATTTTTTGGGTTAACCATCCTCACGAGGCGTGAGACGGGGCGAGCACCAAACATTGTCCGTATCGCAGGGGTGTGATTGAGAATCGCAGCGGTGCAGATGAGAACGACAGCGGTGTTCCTGGGAATCGCTGGGGTGTTGTTGAGAATCGCAGGCCTGCGATCGCCAGCCGCAGGCCTGCGGGAGCCGGCCGCACCGGTGCGCGAGCGAGCAACACCAGTGCGCGAGCCGCCCGCACCGGTGCGGGAGCGAGCAACACCGGTGCGGGAGCCAGCCGCACCAGTGCGCGAGCCAGCAACACCGGTGCGGACGCCGCCCGAGCCGGTGCGCGAGCCACCAGCACCCGTGCGGGCGTCGCCAGCACCAGTGCGCCAGGGGCCCGCACCGGTGCGCCAGGGGCCCGCACCGGTGCGGACGCCGGCCGCACAGGCGCAGCCCCGGCTACGCTGCACGCCGTGGCCGACAAGAGCGCACAACGCCCGAGACTGCTGGCCGCCATCGGCCCGGGCATCCTCTTCGCCGGGGCGGCCATCGGCGTCAGCCACCTCGTACAATCCACGCGGGCCGGGGCGGTCTATGGCCTCGCGCTCGTGGGGCTCGTCGTCCTGGCCCACGCCATGAAGCTGCCGGCCATGCTCTTCGGCCCCCGCTACGCCGCGGCGACGGGGCGCTCGCTGCTCACCGGCTACAAACGCCAGGGCTGGTGGGTGCTCGGGGCCTTCGGCGTCATCCAGGTGGGCACGATGTTCACCATCCAGGCGGCGGTGACGCTGGTGACGGCGGCGCTGGTCGGCCCGCTGGCGCTCGACCCGGCGCTGCGCGCGGTCGGCATCGTCTCGGCCGACCACGCCACGCCCCTGTGGATGGTCGCCGGCTGGATCCTGCTGCTGTGCATGGCGATCCTGGCGCTGGGGGGCTTTGGCTGGCTGGACAGGCTCGTCAAGGCGCTCATGCTGGTCATGGCCATCAGCACGGTGCTGGCCGCGGCGATCCAGCTCCCCGGCCTGGACCTGTCGAGGACGCCGGTCGTGCCGACGACGCTCGACCTGCCGCTGCTGCTCTTCGCCGTGGCGCTGGTGGGCTGGATGCCCGCGCCCATGGACATCACCGTGTGGCACAGCCTGTGGAGCCTGGCCAAGAACCGCGCCAGCGGGCACCGGGCCACGCGGCGCGAGTGCGAGCTGGACTTCCTGATCGGCTTTGGGCTGTGCGTCGTGCTGGCGCTGGCCTTCGTGGTGCTGGGCGCGTCGCTGCTCTATGGCACGGGCATCGAGCCGGCGGCGGGCGCGGGCGGATTCGCCAACCAGCTCATCGGGCTCTACACCGCCTCGCTGGGCGCGTGGGCCCGGCCCATCATCGCCACGTGCGCCATCGCGGTCATGTTCTCCACGACCATCACCGTGCTGGACGCCATCCCGCGCACGATGTCGGCCCTGGTGACCGTGGCCCGCGGCGGAGACGAGTCGGCCGCCAGCGAGCGCCTGCGCCTGGGCTACTGGGCGTGGCTGCTGGTGCTGGCGGGCGGCGCGGTGGTCATCCTCGCGCGGCTCACCGGCTCGCTGGCGGCGATGGTCGACCTGGCCACGACGCTCAGCTTCCTGGGCACGCCGCTGCTGGTGTTCTTCAACCACCGGGCCATGACCTCGAGCGACATCCCCGCCGAGCACCGGCCATCGCGCGGGCTGCTCATGCTGAGCTGGGCGGGCATCGCCTTCTGGGCGGCGTTCGCGGTGATCTTTGTGGGCACGTGGTTTGCGCGGTAGGCCCGCCAGCGTGCGGCGGCCGCTACCCTTGCCGCTACCCTTGTCGATGCGCGGGCCCCTGGGCGGCATCTTCTTCGCGTTGCTGGCCGCGTGCGCGCTCGCCTGCGGCTGCCGCCACGAGACGCGGCTCGTCGACACGCCCCGCGTGATGGTCGGTAGCGCGGGCCGGATGGTGTACGACGCGGTGCCCGAGCGCCTGCGCACGCCGGACATCCCGGTGGTCTACTTCACCGATCGCCGCGACCGTGCGCTCACCGGGGGCGAACCCGGCGCGAGGCCCGACTATGGCAGCGAGCGGAGCCAGGACATCAGCTTCGGCGTCGCGCGGGTCGGCCTGCTGCCCGAGCCGACGTGGGCGCAATTGGTTGAGGACAGCACAACGGCGGATCGCGGCAGGAACTACGCGCTGCGGGTGGCGTCGGTGGAGCGCACCGGCACGATGGCGTCGCTGGAAGGGCGCCTGCGGGTGCGCGATGGCGAGGTGGTCTACCCCGCCCAGGCGTCCGCCGCGTTCGCCCAGGACCTGGCCGCCTTCCGCGCGACGCTCGAGCCCTTCCTGACCGATGACCCCGAGGGCAACGCGGCGGTCGTCTTCGTCCACGGGTTCAACAACACCTTCGACGACGCCGTGCTGCGGCTCGCCCAGACCTGGCACGCGGCAGGTCGGCATGACGTGCCCATCGTCTTCACCTGGCCGGCGGGCTTCGACGCGTTCATCAAGCCCGTGGCATACAACCGCGACCGCGAATCGGGCGAGTTCAGCGTGCTGCAGCTCAAGACGCTGCTGATGGCCCTGGCGGCCAACGAGGACATCGACCGCATCCACCTGGTCGCCCACAGCCGCGGCACCGACGTGGCGACGACGGCCCTACGGGAGATCGCCGCGGAGATCGAGGCCGCCCAGGGCCGGACGTTCTTCAGCCAGCGCACGCTCCAGGCCCTGGGCGAGCGGGTGGAGTTCGTCGAGCCGGCCCTCACCGACGGCATCCGCCCCTCGGACGTGCTCAAGCTCGAGACCCTCGTGCTCGTGGCGCCCGACTTGGACATCGACATCTTCACGCAGCGGTTCCTCTCCGAGCGGGTCATGCGGATCGCCCGGCGGGTGGTGGTGTATACCTCCAGCCGCGACGGCGCGCTGGGGCTGGCCCGCTTCTTCTTCGCCAGCCGAGACCGCCTGGGCGATGCGCAGATCGACGACTTTGACCCACTCAGCCGCGCCCTCATCAGCGAGCTTCCGGGCATCGAGATCATCGAGTGCCGCGTGGGCGGGGTGAGCAGCCACGCGTACCTCTTCGAGCATCCGGCCGCGCTGTCGGACGTGATCCTGGTGGTCCGAGACGGGCTGCCACCACCACCAGCGGCGGCGGCGGGCATGTCCGAACAGGCCGGGCTCGTGCCTTCGCACCGCCCGCTGAAGATCATCGAGCCGGGGTTCTACCTCCTGGACGAGAGCTATCTTGACAGCCCCCAAGCCCCACGAACCGATACGCCCGGAGGATGACCCGGGCCCCCGGGGGCCGTATGTTTGCCCAATCTCGTTGGAGGCAACCCATGAGCGACGCGCCCGACGCCCCCCCGGCCAGCCCACCCGACCACTCCAGCGGCTTGTTCGACGCCCGCTACCGCGAGGTCACGGTCTCGGCGATCATCTTCGGCCTGGTCGTGGGCGCGATCATGAACGCCGCCATCACCTACGCGGGCCTGAAGATCGGCTTCACCATCGTCGGCAGCGCCATCGCGGCGGTGCTGGGCTTCGGCGTGCTCCGCGGCATCCTGCGCAAGGGCACCATCCTGGAGACCAACATCGGCCAGACCATCGCCAGCGCGGTGAACACGCCCAACTCGGGCGTCATCTTTACCGTGCCGGTGCTGTACCTGCTCGGCTACAACCTGGCTCCCAGCGGGCTGGACTTCTGGCTCATCACCCTCGCCTGCGTCGCGGGCGCCATCCTGGGCTGCGCGTTCATCATCCCATTGCGCAAGCAGATGATCGACATCGACCGCCTGCGCTTTCCCAGCCCCACCGGCGTCGCGGTCATCCTCAAGAGCCCCGGCGCGGGTGCGGCCAAGAGCATCGTGCTGGTGGCGGGCATTATCATCTCGATGCTGCTATACCTGCCGGCGGGGCTGCCTTCGATCCAAAGGCCGGCGTCGCTGGACAACCTCGACGCGCTGGTGCAGAGCGAACGCATCACGAAGGCCCAGGCCGACCAGACCCGCATGATCGCCGGGTGGATCGAGAACCAAGCCGCCCCCGAGCCGGTGCTGGTCCGCGGGGCCGCCGTCGCCGCCATCGAGGACCTGCGTAGCGCCGAGGGCGAGCGCGACGCCATCAAGGGCCTGGAGGCCGAACTCGAAGAGGTGCCCAAGCCCGAGGGCGTCGAGGACAAGCTGGCCCTGGCCGCGTACCGCGCCGACCAAGGCGAGAAGGCATGGGAGGATCTGCGCTCGATCCAACTCGGCTGGGCGGGCGACCCGCTGCCGGGCTATGCCGACATCGATTGGCGCATGCCCGCGGAAACGATCGAAGGCACGGACGAACTGACCGTCCGCGTCGATCGCGACCGCAACGGCAACCCCGACCTGCTGATGACCGACACCACCGTCGACGTCGGCCGGTTCCTGGGCCTGCCCGACGAGTACCAGATGGTCTTCGCCCTGGCGCCCTTCGCGATCGGCGCCGGGTTCATCACCGGCAAGGCCGGCCTGATGGTCTTGGCCGGTGGCGTGCTCGCGTACTTCGTGCTCAACCCGCTGGTGTACAACATGGGCTGGGCCCCCGCCACCGTGCAGGCCCACGAGGCGCCCGGCTACGCCTTCACGGCCTTCAACCGCCCGCTGGGCATCGGCCTGCTGCTGGGCGGCGCCATGATGGGCGTGCTCTTCGCGCTGCCAGCCATCCGCGAGGCCCTCAAGAGCATCGCCTCGGCCCGCAAGTCGAAAGCGGGTGTGGGCAAGGACGAGCTGGGCATCAAGGTGCTGGTCGTCAGCGTGCTGGCCGGCCTGCTGCTCCTGTTCCTCGCCGCCGACTTCGTGGGCAACAAGCCCGTCAACCGGGCCGACCCGGTGAGCGAAGCGGCGCTGCTGGGCGAGGACGCGCCGCCCGCCGACGAGCAGGTCACGACCACCTACATGAGCTACACGCTGGCCTTCGAGGGCCAGGACACGCTGGACACCTGGACCAACGACTGGACCGAGTCGCAGCGCGAGCAGTACATGGCCGACAACAGCTTCCGCCCCGGCCTGCTCAGCGGGCTCGACCCCCACCTTCGGGCGCTCATCATCGCGCTCGTCGGGGCGGCCTGGATCTGGTTCGCGGGCATCATCATCGCCCAGTGCGCGGGCATGACCGACTGGTCGCCCATCAGCGGCATGTCGTTGCTCACGGTCATCCTGGTGCTCTTGTTAGCCGGCAGCGGCGCGGTCGTCGGGGCGGTGCTCCTGGGCGCCGCGCTGTGCGTGGCCATCACCTGCGCCTCGGACATGATGGGCGACCTCAAGACCGGCTACCTCGTGGGCAGCCAGCCCAAGCGCCAGCAGATCGTCGAGCTCGTGGCCACCGGCATCGGCCCGGTCGTCTGCATGCTGGTGCTGACGATCATCGTCACCGTAAACTACAACACGACCGGCATCCTCATCGGCCCGGGCACCGCCACCACGGCACCCCAGGCACAAGCCCTCCAGTCGGTCATCACCGGCGTGCAGGGTGGGGACATGCCCTACGCCCTCTACGGCTTCGGGGCCCTGCTCGGAGCGTTGCTGGGTCTGGGGGCCTTCCCCGGGCTCGGCGTGCTCGTGGGCCTGAGCGTGTACCTGCCGTTCTTCTACATCGCGACCTACGGCATCGGCTGCGTGCTGAACATGATCGTCGTCAAGATCAAGGGCAAGCGCTGGGCCGAGGACTGGGGCGTCCCGTTCGCCGCTGGCCTGCTCGTGGGCGAGGCGCTGCTGGCCCTCGTCATCAACCTCATCGTGCTGGCCATGGGCTAAGAGGAGCGTCCTGTGAGCGAGCAACCGAACACGCAAGCCACCGCCGAGAGGACCACGCCGAACCTGCCCAAGCAGGGCTCCGGCGGCAGCGGCCTGAAGTACATCGGCTTCCTCCTGATCACGATCGGCCTGGTGCTGGGTGTCGCGAGCGTGCCCACGGCGTACCTCCCACCGCTGAGCCTGCCCGACGAAGGGCTCATCGGCCTGACGCTGGCCGCCCCCGCGGGCGAGGTGCGCACCGAGGGCATGCCCGAGCACGTCGTGGGCGATCCGATCGTGCGCCCCATGACCGAGGGCGAGCCCACGAAGGTCACCGCCGAGCTCCTCACAACTTTGCGCGACGCTGGCGTCGAACGCATCAAGGTCAAAGAGTTCGCCCTCGGCCGTTGGTCGGAGCTCTGGCTGTTCGCGCTGGCCTGTGCGCTGCTGCTGGGCGGGGCCTTCCTAGTCCGCACCGACATGAAGCGACGCCTGGCCGCCGCCGAAGCTGCGGCCGAGAGCAACACCACCAGTTCGCCCGAGGCAGCGCTGGCGGCGATCGTCGACGCCATCGAGAGCCTGCGTCGCGACCTGCCGCACATGACCACCGAGCACGACCGCCTGGCCGCGTTCATCGATCGCCTGGGCGAAGCACAATCCACCCACGTGCCCGCCTTCGTCGACGCCCGGCCGCTGCTCATCAGCCGCCTTGGCCTCTCGGGCTTCGCCGAGCTGATGGACCGCTTCGCCGCCATGGAGCGGCAGATCAACCGCGCCTGGTCGGCCGCCGCCGACGGCGTGGAAGAAGAGGCCCTGGACTGCCTGGAACGGGCTTCGGCGCTGGCCGCCGAGACGAGGCCGCTGCTGCACGCCGATCGCTGAGCGTGGGCCGCCAGCCGGGCTGGCACGCTCCGGTCGAACGCAGCGCCGAAGCTTCTCGGACCTCCAGTCGCCCCGCCGGGTACATCGCGGCCAGTTGATCTCCCTGATGGCGCGATCGCCTTGCAAGGCGCCGTAGTCAATAATTTCTGCGTGGCGCGCCAGTTGATGCGCATACGAGACAAGGCGGCAACATTCGAAAGAGCATCGTGCGTGCTGCGCCACGACCTGAGTTCGTACGCACAGGAGATCGATGCAAACGTCCGGCAGCCAGACCCCAGGAGAGAGCAGATGACAGCGCAGATCAAGTTGAATCGGTTCGTGCGATGGCCCATGGCACAGCTCGCCGCCGCGAGCGCCCTGGTTCTGGGCGCCCCAGCGGCGGGGCAAACGCTGGATGTGCTCGAGGACATCGAGCCCGGCGACGTTCGCGTGCGGCTCGAACTGGTGGCCGATGGGCTCGGCGGCGTGCTCGAGCCGATCAACAACGACGGCCCCGTGGGGCAGAACTTCGCCATCGATCTGACGCCCCTTCCCGATGGCCGAGCCCTCATCATGACCCTCGGCGGCACGATCTACATGCTCTCGACCGATGGCTCGATCAACGTCTTCCACGACGTCGTCGATCCGGCGGTCACCGAGATCAACCCGCGGTTCTTCGGCCCCAGCGCCATCCAGGCACACCCCGACTTTGCCACCAACGGCATCTTCTACACCATCGAGACCGAGGTGGAGGGCACCGCTCCGGCCGACTTCGGTGACGGCAACGATCATCAGGACGTGCTCTACGAGTACGACATGGACGACCCCGCCGCCATGTCGCTGTCGGAGACCAGCTTTACGAAGCGGCAGGTGCTCCGCATCGACCAGCCGCGACGCGACCACAACCTCAATGATCTGGTATTTCTGCCAGACGGCACGCTGCTCATCGCCTCGGGCGACGGCTCGAACTCTTCGGGCGGTGGTTCGTCGATCCCCCAGCTCAGGGCCCAGGATCCCGGCGTGGTGTTCGGCAAGGTCCTGCGGATCGATCCCGACAGCAGCACCGCACCGGGTGGGACGTATGGCATCCCGGCCGATAATCCCTTCGTTGGCGAACCGGGGACGCTCGCAGAGATCTACAGCCTTGGCCACCGCAATCCGTTCCGCATGTCCTTCGACGCGCCCACCGGCGTGTGGATCGGCGAGGTCGGCCAGCGCAACATCGAAGAGGTCAATCGCATCGAAGCCGGTCGCAACTATGGCTGGGCGTTCAAGGAGGGCAGCTTCCTCTTCGGCGATCTGGCCGGTGACGCCAACGGCGACGGCGTTGTCGATGATCGCGATGTGGCGCCCGATCCCGATGCCGACGGCAATGGCACAGGCGATTTCGCCGACGCCAACGGCCTGACCGATCCCATCTTCGAATACGACCGTGGCTCGGGTCGCTCAATCGCAGGCGGACGCGTCTATCGAGGCTCGGCGATCCCCGAGCTGGTGGGCCAGTACGTCTTTGGCGACACCTTCACGTCGGGCGACAACCTCTTCTACGCCGACGCGTCTGCCGGGCCAGCCGCCGGCGAGACCGGCGGCATCCAGAGCCTGCGCATCGCCGATGGTGGCGTTCCCGCACCGAGCGGTGTCGTGGGTTTCGGCGTCGACGGTGCGGGCGAATTGCTGGTCCTGACCACCGACGGCACGATCCTTGGACTCTTGCCCGCGCCGTGCCGGGCCGACCTGGACGGCGATGGCGAACTGACCCTGTTCGATTTCCTCGCGTTCCAGAACCTGTTCGATGCCGGTGATCCAGCCGCGGACTTCGACGGCGACGGCGACCTGACGATCTTCGACTTCCTGGCGTTCCAGAACGAGTTTGCCGGCGGTTGTCCCTGAGTGTCAGCGCAGCAATGGCATTACCCCAAAGTGCGCGCCGCCCACGCCGCCAGCACGCCGGCGACCAGTTCGGCGTCGGCCTTGTTGGTCAGCAGGTGGTCGGCCCTGTCCAAGCTGATGAAGCTCTTGGGATGCCGCGCCCACTCGTAGATCGCCCGGGCGTTGTCGATGCCCACGATGGCGTCGACGGGCGAGTGGAAGATCATGAGCGCCCGGCCCTGCCGCGCAAGGTTGGCGATGGCCCGCTGCGGATCCTGCTTGCGCAGGTCCTCGACAAGCGGCGCTCCGACTCGAAAAGGTCGGCCACCGATCGACACCTCGGCGTACCCATCACGCTGGATCTGCTCGAGGCCCGCCTCGAACAGGTGCGTGACATGCTCGGGGTCGGCCGGCGCGCCGATGGTCGCCACCGCGCGCACGCCCGCGAGCGAAGGATCATCCTGGTCGTCTCCGGCCAGCGCCAGCACCGCCGCCCCACCCAGGCTGTGGCCGATCAGCAGCCCGGGAGCTGCGCGATGCTTGGCCAGCCAGCCACACGCGGTGCGCAGATCGGCGAGGTTCCCAGAAAACGTCGAATCGGCGAACTCGCCTTCGCTCTCGCCTAATCCCGTAAAATCCACACGCAGCACGCCGATGCCACGGGCCGCCAGCGCCCGCGACACGCGCGATGCGGCGATGGCGTCCTTGGAGCACGTGAAGCAGTGGGCGAACACGGCGTACGCGCTCGCCTCGCCGTTAGGCTCATCGAGCCGGGCCGCCAGCGCGTGGCCGCTGGGGCAGTGGATGGTAACGCGTTCGCTGGGCATGGTGCGCTTTCCTACTGCTGGCCGCCCGCCTCGATCACCCCCGCATCCAGCACGATGTGGCGAACGTGCTCGCGGCCGTGGCTGTGCACGATGTGGATGCGGCCGTCGGCGCCCTGCATCATCGTGGGATAATCCGCCTGATCGCGGTTGCGCGACACGTCCTCGATGAGCACCTCCCAATGCTCACCGTCGAAGGAGCGCGCCAGAGACAGCGGGCGGCGGTCGGGCGGAGGATTGAAGGCCAGCAGGTGGACGCCACCGGCGGTGGTCAACGCGTGCGAGCCCGCCTTGGTCTGCACCGGCGAGCGCTCGATCGGCGACCATGTTCTGCCGCCATCGGTTGATTCGCTCCAGGCGCTCTCGCGGGCGAACAAGGCCAGGTGCTGCATGTCCGCCGAAAGCACTAACAAACTCGGCTGGATGGCGTGCGCATCGCCCGGGCCACGCGGCGCGTTGTCCGCCCCGGCAACGATCGGCCCGATGATCTCCACGCCATGCTCCTCGCCCGTCCAGTCGCCGGCCTGGTAACGCTCGAAGTGGATGCGCCAGCCCTGGGGAGACTCGGTGCTCGAGGCGCACAGCAGGTCGCCATCGGGCAGCACGATGGGCCGGTTCTTCACCGGGCCCGTCGCGCGAAAGGCGTACGGCTCGAACACGGCGTGCCGCTGATCCTTCTTGATCTCGGGCAACCAGATGCGATCCGACCACGTCCTGCCATCATCATCACTCGTGCGCACGGCGCCCCACCAGTTCTTATACCCCGGCAGGTCGGTCTCGCCCGTGATCTTGAACCACAGGTAGACCCGCCCCGAGTCCGGGTCGGTGAACAGCACCGGGTTCCAGCACGCGTACTCGATATCGCGCTGCCGCCCATCGCGGCCCGTGATCGTGCACACCCCATCGTCGACCACGATCGGATCGCTCCACGGGGCGCCCACCGGCTTGCGGGCCACCCAGATGTCCACGTCCGCGCGCCCCTCCCGGCTGCCGCCGTACCACGCCGCCAGCAGCGTGCCATCGGCGGTCTCGGTGATGGTCGCCGCATGGATCTGCCGCTGGCGGGGCAGGTCACCATGCGGGATGTTGTGCGTCTCGAGCACGGCAGGCCGACCATTCTGGGCAACGGCCGCGGCGCACAAACACGCGAGCGTGAGCAGGATCACTGTCTTCATGCTTGGAACCCCCGGGGTTTGGTTCTCATCGGTGCAAGCCGCCGCGACACGCACCGCGGGACTCTAGCCCTTGGCGGCGTCGCTCTCGGGCGACTGCGCCCCCGCCTTCCCCATGAGCCACGCGTAGCCCACGCCGGCCGCCAGCATCACCAGCCCCACCACCGCCGAGCCGGCGATGCGGGTCAGGCCGTCCAGGGCGGCCATGTCCATCAGCAGCACCTTGGCGCCGGTGATGGCCAGCAAGCCCAGGCCAACCCAGCGGATCGCGGCGATGCGTTGCTTCACACCCAGCGCGATCGTCGCGACAGCAAACAGGCTCCACCACACGCTCAGCGCCGCATCGGGCGCGGCCTCGCCGGCCAGCCCAGAGCGATGCACCAGCCGCACGATCTCCGACGAGCTCGCCACGAACGCCAGCACGCCAGCCGCGCTCCACCCCACGATGCGCAGCACGCCATTGGCCTCAGCTTGGTGCTCGCGCACGCCCGCGGGCAGCATCGGCACACGCCGAGCCTCGCGCACCAGCCAGCCGGTGGCCAGCAGCAGCGCGATCAGCAGCACGGCCGACACTATCGCCCGGTGCAGCATGGCCAACGCCTCGATGTCACCCCAGTCGGTCACAGCCCCTTCGCCCAGCCACAGCGTGGTGAGCACCAGCGAAAGCACCAGCGCAATCTGTGCCAGCATCCAGCGGTGCAAGCGGCCGCGCTCGACCATGTGCGACGCGAACGCGCACGCGGCCACGACCGCGACCAGCACGCTCCATACCACCAGCAACGTCGGCATCGGCAAGCCGTCGCCCAGCACCGCAACAGCGATCGACCACACGGCCACCAGCACGCCAAGGGCGCGCATCAGCGGACGCTGCCCGCGCCGCAGCGTCCAGGCGATCGCGCTCGCGGCAACGATGGAGAGTGCCCACGACGCGTCGTTCCAGCGAATCCAAAGCAGGTCGGGCCGCGGCGGCACGGCGTCGACCAGCATCGCGTAGGCCCGCAAGTGCACCAGCCCCGCCCCCGCCACCAGGGTTACCAGCGAGGCGAAGCGCACGTCGACGCGGCGCACGCGCACCGCCAGAAACGCGAGCGCCACGCCGTAGATCGCCCACAGCGCCCCCACCGACAGCACCGAGCTGCCCGGCCCGATGACCGTGAGCCCCACCGCGCCAACGGCGACCATGGCCACGGCGACGCGGTACGGCGAGCGGCGCAGCAGCACGCCAGCGACGACGAGCGTGGACGCAACGAGCGCGAGCAGTGCCGACCATCCGCTGAAATGCACGCCCAGCAGCTTGACGCTCGCCAACGTGCCCTCGTGCAGCGCCCATAGCGCCTCGCCCAGGTCATAGGTCAGCACGCGCCCAAGCGCGAAGCCGATGAAGCCCAGGCCCAGCACGCTGGACGCGTGAAAGCGCATCCGCCAGCCGAACACGACCGCCGCCAGGCCGACTAAGGCCCACGCGACCACCTCGGCCGCCCCGCCCAGGCCCAGCGCGATGGTGGCGGCGAGCAAGCCCGCGGCGTTGATGACCATCGCGGTCGACAGCGCCGAGCGCGGGGCCGACGCCGCGCCCCACAGCCTCGGCCGCGTGGGCGACAGCAGCACCGCGACGAGCACCGACGCAAGCAGCAACGCCGCCGTCACGATCCACGACCATCCTTCATAATGCCGGTGCACCGCGAAGCCCGCCAGCACCGCCGCCCACGCCGAGACGCCGAAGCTGGTATTCACCCAGCGGGCCTCGGGCGAGACCATCTCGCGCACGTCCAGCGTGATCGGGTCGTCGCTACCTGCCTGCATGAAGCCCGCGCGCGCGAGCTCGGGCCACGGCACGCTCGGGCGCAGCCGCTCGAAGAACCGCGCGCTCGCGACCAATTCGGCGATCGTCAGCGCCCACACCAGCCCGGCGAAGACCGCAGGCGACGCCGCGCTCGTCTCGCTGGTGGCCAATCCCCACATCGTGCCCAGCAGCGCCGTGCCCCACCACGCGATGCGCCGGATGATCGCGTACCCGTTCCCCTTCCAGCCGGCTAGCGCCAGCCCCATCACCAGCAGCGACAGCAGGTACGCCGGCAATATCACGTACGACGGCTCGCCGGTGGCCAGCACCAGCGGCACGACAAAGGCGCCCGCCAGCGACAGGGCCGCCAGCAGCACGCGGCTCGAGAGCGCGCCGATAAAGACACCCGCGAACGTGGTGAGCGCCAGCAGCACAAAGGCGGCCGGCGTCGTCAACAAGTCATACAGCCGCGACGCCGCGAGGATGGAACCAAAGATAATCGCCAGCCCCGCCGCGCTGACGCCGCTGGAGGCCAACGGATTGATCCGCCGGCGGATGGCCTCGCCCACGCCCACCAGCGACAGGCCGAAGCCCGCGCCGATGGCGCAGCGGACCCAGCCGGGCACCTGGTCGATCCAGCCGCGGTCCCAGGCTTCCTTCAGGAACAGCCCCGCGGCGATGACGAGGATGACAACGCCCGCGAGCACGATGCCCTTGGCGCCCACGAGCCACTCGAGGTCGCTGGCGTTCCACTTGGGTTTTTTCGGTTGCAGCGTCTTTTGTTCGCGTGGCTCCAAGGCCCGCTCGGGCAAGGGTGGCGGCGAAGCCACTGGCCGCGTCGCCTCGTGCTCGGCCGCGGCGGCTCGCTTGCGTTCCAGGAGATCCGCCGAGACGCCCCGGCTCGCGGGCGGCTCCTCGACAGACTCAGCGGCGTCAGACGCCTCGGCTTCGATCCGCGCTTCCATCGCGCCGAGCCGCTCTTCGAGGGCACGCAACTGCGCCCGCAAATCCGCAAGATCCCGGCGCAGATCTTTATCCGCCTCGCCCCCAGCCATTTGTTAGTGTATACTTTACTTCTATCGATGTCCACTCCGGCAGATTCGCCATCCGAACCACGAGCCGACTTCCCGGTGGGCCAAGAATCGCCTCCATGGCCACCGACCCCCCGCTGCTGCTGGACGCCTCCGCCCTCTCCATCGAAGACGTCGTCGCCGTTGCCCGCCGCGGCCGCTTCGTCGAGATGTCCGGCGACGTCGCCGCCCGCCTGACCGCCACGCGGGCCAAGCTCGAGGCCCTGACCACCGACGGCAACGCCTACTACGGCATTAACACCGGCTTCGGCAGCCTCGCCCGCACGCGGATCAGTTCGGAGAAGCTCCGCGAGCTCCAAGCCAACCTCATCCGCAGCCACGCCGCGGGCGTGGGTGAATCTCTGGACGGGGACGTCGTGCGGGCCATGATGCTGCTGCTGGCGGCGTCCCTTTCCCGGGGGCACTCGGGCGTGCGGCCCGTCGTGGTCGAGACCATCCTGGCCTGGCTCAACGCCGGGCTCACACCCGTCGTGCCGAGCCTGGGCTCCGTCGGCGCCAGCGGCGACCTGGCGCCGCTGGCCCACGCCGTGCTCGCGATGATGGGCGAGGCCCCCACGCTCGACGGACGCACGCCGCAAGAGGCCGGCATCGAGCCACTCACGCTCGAAGCGAAAGAAGGCCTGGCCCTCATCAACGGCACGCACCTGATGGCGGCGCGGGCGGCCCTGCTGGTGCACGACTTCGATCGCTTGATAACCGGCGCGCTGGTCGCCAACGCCATCGCCATCGACGCCTTCCGCGCCAGCGCGTCCTACCTCGACCCGCGCGTGCACGCAGCGCGCAACCAGCCCGCAACGGCCGAGATCGCAAGCAAGCTCACCAGGCTGCTCCAGCCCAGCGCCATCTGGAAGAGCCACCAGACCGACGACCCGCGCGTGCAGGACCCCTACTCCTTCCGCTGCGCGCCCTACGTGCTGGGCGCCGCGCTCGACACGGCGAGCCACGTCCGCGACGTGACCCAGCGCGAGCTGGGCGCCGTCACCGACAACCCTCTGCTCTTCGAGCACGGCGACTCGCTGGACGTCGTCAGCGCCGGCAACTTCCACGGCATGCCCATCGCCATCCCGCTCGACACGCTGGCCATGGCCATTGCCCACATTGCTGGCATCAGCGAGCGACGCGTGTTCGCCATCCTGGCCGCCAGCGACCCCGAGACGCACCTGCTGCCGTACCTCAGCCACGGCCCAGGCCTGCACAGCGGGCTGATGATCGCCCAGTACACCTCCGCCGCGCTGGTCAACGAGATCGCCGGCCTGGCCAGCCCCGCCAGCGTCATCAACCTGCCCACGAGCGCGGGCATCGAGGACTACAACAGCTTCGGGCCCCGCAGCGCCGCCAAGGCCGCGCGGGCGCTGCAGCTCGCAGAGAGCGTCGTGGCCATCGAGATGATCTGCGCGGCCGAGGGCGTGGAGTTCCACCGGCCGCTCACCAGCGGGGCGGCCGTCGAGGAGGCCCTCAAGCGCATCCGGGCCGTCGTGCCGTCCTTCTCGGCCGATCGCAGCCCCGCGCCGGCGATCGAGGCGGTGTCGGCGATGATCCGCGAAGACGCCTTCGCCGACATCTTCCAGTTCGCACGCGAATAATCAACCATGACGATGACCACCCCCACCGCCATCCGCGCCCCGCGAGGCTCCACGCGCTCCTGCAAGACCTGGCAGGCCGAGGCCGCCATGCGCATGCTCATGAACAACCTCGACCCGGAGGTCGCCGAGCGGCCCGAGGACCTGGTGGTCTACGGCGGTCGCGGCAAGGCGGCGCGCAACTGGCCCAGCTACGAGGCCATCATCGCCACGCTCAAGCGCCTGGAGGCCGACGAGACTCTATTAGTTCAATCCGGCAAGCCCGTGGGCGTCGTCCGCACGCACGAAGACGCGCCCAGGGTCCTCATCGCCAACAGCAACCTCGTCCCCCACTGGGCCACGCAGAGCCACTTCGACGAGCTGGAGAAGGCCGGGCTGATGATGTTCGGCCAGATGACCGCTGGAAGCTGGATCTACATCGGCACGCAGGGGATCTTACAGGGGACCTACGAGACGTTCGCCCAGTGCGCCCGCGACCACTTCGGTGGAAGCCTCACCGGCAGGCTGTGCGTCACCGCCGGCTGCGGGGGCATGGGCGGCGCCCAGCCGCTGAGCGTGACGCTCAACGGCGGCGTGTGCCTGATCGCCGACGTCGACCTCAGCCGCCTCAAGAAGCGTGAGCACGATCGCTACCTCGACGAGATCGTCGACGGCCTCGACGCCGCCATCGACCGGGCCCTCGAATGCAAGAACTCCGGGACGGCCCGAAGCATCGGCGTGATGTGCAACGCCATCGAGCTGCTCGAACGCCTGATAGAACGCAACATCACCGTCGACGCCCTGACCGACCAGACCAGCGCCCACGATCCGCTCGAGGGCTACACGCCCATCGAGTACTCCTTCGAAGAGGCCAAGCGCGCTCGCCAGGACGACCCCGAGGCCTACCAGGAGCTCAGCCTCCAATCCATGGCCCGCCACGTGCGCGCCATGCTCGAGCTCCAGGAGCGCGGCGCCGTCACCTTCGACTACGGCAACAACATCCGCCAGCGCGCCAAGGACACCGGCGTGCAGAACGCCTTCGACTTCCCCGGTTTTGTCCCGGCTTTTATCCGCCCGCAGTTCTGCCTGGGCCGCGGCCCCTTCCGCTGGGTAGCGCTCAGCGGCGACCCCATCGACATCTACAAGACCGACCATGCGATCCTGAAGCTCTTCCCGCGGGGCGAGGGCGCGTACAACGATCGGCTGCACGACTGGATCCTGGGCTGCCACGCCAACCCCGACGCGCTGCTGGCCGCCGACTTCAGGAACTGCGCCCCGCGCTTCGGCTGGCAGGGCCTGCCCGCGCGCATCTGCTGGCTGGGCCTGGGCGAGCGCGACAAGGCGGGCCTGCTCTTCAACAACCTCGTGCAGGCCGGCGCCGTCAGCGCCCCCATTGTCATCGGCAGGGACCACCTGGACTGCGGCAGCGTCACCAGCCCCAACCGCGAGACCGAGGCGATGAAGGACGGCAGCGACGCCATCAGCGACTGGTCGCTGCTGAACTTCGCGGTCAACATCGCCAGCGGGGCGAGCTGGGTCAGCTTCCACCACGGCGGGGGCGTGGGGATCGGTTTCTCGCAACACGCCGGCCAGGTCATCGTCGCCGACGGCACCGCCGAGGCCGCCGACCGCCTCTCTCGCGTCTTGACCAACGACCCCATGATGGGCGTGTTCCGGCATGCGGACGCGGGGTATGACGAGGCGATCCGCTGCGCGGGGGAGATGGGCGTGGATCGGCCAATGGCTTAGTCGTTCGGCGGGGGCTTAGGGGATGCCTTCGCCTTGTGCATCGCTTTGTTAAACAAGGAGAACGCGTTGAGATCCACGTCACTCAGCGGATCGTTTGCCAATCCAACCAACTGATCGAAGTCGCTTCTGAACGCAATACGCAGCTCAGTCAAAAGAACCTCTGCATGTTGGCCTAGCTCGACGTACCCCATGGGCATGCCGGTTACGAGCGTCCCGTAAAAATCGACCGCCTGAGCAACCCGATCGACCTTGAGCTGGTGCGGGGCATGATCTGATCGCACGACCTCGCCGACGCACCATGCGTAGGTCTTCATGCAACGGCGTCGCATCGAGCTGACGGGCTGATCATCGGCATGCTGTCCATCCCCCCCATTCTGATCTGGCAGGCGAGGGGCCCTGAGGAACACCAGGTTCTGAAGATTGTCCAGCATCTGCCACAGGTACCAGTGGTATCTGGTCTGTTCAGAGATGTTGCCGATCGGCTTCGGCTCCGGCAAGAGCGGGAGGATGTGCCGGGTGAACTCTTTGTAGTAGTACACATCGATGGTGTCGCCCAGCTTCTCGTATACGGCACGCGCCGCGAGGATGTGGAGGAACTCGATCCCCGCATCGATCGGTGATTTCATGAACCCTTCGTGATTCATGTCGGGCGAAAGCACGTCGACCCCATGGTCGGAGAGACCCGCTCGGCGAGCTCGAAGCTCATCCACAACAGCGTCACCAACTGACTTCCAGGCCCCAACACGCTCGGCAACCCTCGGATCATCGGCGAGCGCGTGCAGGAGGACACACTCCGGAGGTATGAAGTGTTCTGGCTCGTAGCTCGCCGGAGATGTACAGTCCGCAACCTCGGTAATGAGCCCGTAGGGCGGACGGGTGAAAGCGGCAGTGACCAATCGGTCTGCCTGCCACCAGCGAAGGCCGGTTTCCGCCTTCAATAGTTCGGCAACAGCTTCCGTCTGCTCGTTCACCATCGCTTCCACGAACGCCTCGTGCCTGAGGCACCAGTCGAGAACCGCCTCGTACGCGTCCAACTCGCCGTCTTCCCGCTTCGGACGATCCACCATCGGCGCGAACCGCGCCACCACCGCCGCGGCCGTGCTGGCCTTGCCCTGGCGAACAAGCTCCTGGATGCGTCCGGTCGCGGCCTGGACGTGTTCGAGATTCCATACCAGGCCGCGATCCAGACGCAGTGCTTCGCGAATCGGCCAGAGGGCGTACGCCGTGACGGCCACGAGCACGATGCTCTCGATGGCCCCGGCGAGGGTCTCGCCCGCCCTGGTTGGGGGCCACTCCCAGAACACCCAGGCCATGAGCACCGGCGAGCCGAGAACCACGACGCCAGCCAGGACGCAGCGCTCCCGAATCCTCGCCCGATGCAGCGAGGCGAGGACCTTGATCTCCTCGCGCCGCAGTTCGCCGATGAGCGTCCACCCCGCCACCAGCACACCCAGAACCGCCACCACCGCCATCAGCATCCGCGTCGCCTCCTGCCGCCCCGCCGGACCCGGGGGTTCCCGGACACTCTAGCAGAGGCCGAACAGCGGTGCCGGTCGGGACGCACGGACCCCGGATGCCTCCACCCGATCCCTGTCCCCTCGCTCGCGCGAGGCGCTCGTTGGGATTGGCGTATCGAACGCGTCCTTCGCAGCCAGAATCGGCCCGGAATCGGCGATTTCTCGTTCCGCAAGCGCCCCGGCGGGATCCCATCACAGCGCCCGGAGCGCGCAGCGCGGGGTTTGCGTTGCGCGCGTTGGGTCCTGTCGTGTCCGTCATGGCTGCGGCGCGTTCCATCATGGTTCCCGTGGTGTCCATCATGGCTTCCATGATTCCGATCACGGCTCCCGCGCGGTCCTGCATGGGCGCGGCGCGTTCCATCATGGGGCCCGTGGCTTCCGTCATGGCTTCCATGGTGTCCTTCGTGCAAGCCGCGATGGAAGCTTCGAGCGCCGTGGCCCTCGCCGGAGGGTCCCAGAACCCGGCCGCCCCCGCCGGCGGGCGGATATCCTCTGCCCGCACGGACGCTCCCGAAAGGACCCCGGACATGATCGCCCACATCGCCGGCGCCATCGCCGATATCCACAAGGGCCGGGCAACCATCGCGACGGCCTCGGGCGTGTCGTACGAGGTCATGCTGCCCCCCTACATGGATGGCCGCCTCGGCTCGGTCGGCCGCGAAGCCGAACTCTTCACCGTCCACGTGCTCGAGAGCCCCAACCAGGGCGCCACCTTCATCCCCCGCCTCTTCGGCTTCGCGACCGCTGTTGACCGGGAGGTCTACGAGGCCATAACCCAGATCCGCGGCCTGGGGCACCGCAAGGCGCTGCGGGCACTCGCATCGCCCCCCACCGAGGTCGCCGCCATGATCGCCCGCGGCGACGAGGTGGGCCTCAAGCGCCTGCCCGAGA
The DNA here is from genome assembly GCA_040219675.1 of Phycisphaerales bacterium. Classification (GTDB taxonomy): domain Bacteria; phylum Planctomycetota; class Phycisphaerae; order Phycisphaerales; family UBA1924; genus JAHCJI01. The sequence continues at coordinate 134,930 of JAVJRZ010000011.1, forward strand.
TCGGGGCCAAGCTGGCCAAGACGCTCGTCGAAGAGCTCGGCCCCACCTTCCGCGAGAAGCTGGCCATCGAAGAGCTGGAAGCCTCGGTCAAGATCGAACCCAAGCCGGCCAACCCCCAGGCCGAGGACGCCACCCGCACGCTCATCGCCCTGGGCGAGCAGCCCGCCGAGGCCAAGCGCAAGGTCGACGCGGCCCTAGCCCGCAGCCCGTCGAAGAAGGCCGAGGCCGCCGAGTTGGTCTCGCTCGCCCTGTCGCTCTGACCGCCCCTGGCCGCGTGGGCATATGGTGCCCCGATGGATCAGCACCGCTACGCGATGGTCATGGCCGGCGGCTCGGGCACCCGGCTGTGGCCCATGAGCCGCAAGGAACGCCCCAAGCAGCTCCTGCGCTTCCTGGTCGAGCCCGGCCGCCAGACGCCGCGCAGCCTCATCGAGGTCTCCGCCGGCCGCCTGGCGGGCCTGGTGCCCCCCGAGCACCTGCTCGTGTGCACGCTGGAGCGCTACCGCGACGCGGTGGCTTCCGTGCTGCCCGCGCTGGATAGCGACCAGATCCTGGGCGAGCCCATCGGCCGAGACACCGTCAACGCCGTGGGGCTGACCGCCGCCGTGCTGGCGGCCCACGACCCCGAGGCGGCCTTCTGCGTGATGACCGCCGACCACGTGATCGAGCCGGTGGACACCTTCCAGGCCATCGTCCGCCGAGGCTTCGAGCTCGTCGAGCGCGAGCCCCGCACGCTGGTGACCTTTTCCATCGAGCCCACCCACCCGGCGACCGGCTACGGCTACGTCCGCCGCGGCGAGGCCATCGACGGCACCGACGGGCTGGGCTTTGCCGTCGAGAAGTTCGTCGAGAAGCCCGACGAGCAGACCGCCAAGCAGTACCTGGCCGAGGGCGTCTACGGCTGGAACAGCGGCATGTTCGTCTGGAAGGCCGCGACCTTCCTGGACTGCCTGCGCTCGTTCCTGCCCCAGAGCTACGAGGGCCTGACCGAGATCGCCCGCGCCTGGGACACCCCAGAGCGCGAGGCCGTGCTCCACCGCGTGTATCCCCAGCTGCCGCGCAAGAGCGTCGACTACGCCGTGATGGAGCCGGCGACGACGCACGCCGCGAAGAACGCCGTGGGCGGGCCGGTCAGCGTGGCCACGCTGCGGATGGACGTCTCGTGGCTGGACGTCGGCTCGTGGGCCAGCTACGCCAGCACCGTCAACACCGACGGCGCCGAGAACCGCGTGGCCGCGCTGGCAAAGGACGCCGCCGCCATCGCGCACGACAGCCGCGGCAACCTGGTGGTCAACGACCAGCCCGGCCACGCCGTCGCGCTCCTGGGCTGCGAGGACCTCATCGTGGTGCACACGCCCGGCGCGACGCTCATCATGCCCAGCGCCAAGGCCGAGCAGCTCAAGGACCTGCACGCGGCCCTGCCCGACCCGCTGCTCTAGCCAAGCACCATGGCCTTTGCCGCACCCATCACGCGCTACATCGCCGTCGACCTGGGCGACCGCCGGACCGGCCTGGCCGTCGCCGACAGCCAGACGCGCATGGCCGCCCCCTGGACCGTCCTGGAAGTGCCCATCGAGCACGAGGGCGGGCAGAAGCTCATCGGCGAGATCGAACGCGCCATCCTGCGCGACTTTCCCGGCGCTCGCGCACTGGAGCTGGTGGTCGGCCTCCCGCTCCATCTCGACGGCCGCGAGAGCGAACGCTCCAGGCTCGCCCGCGTCTTCGCCGCAAGGCTGGGCGAGCACATGGACCGGCCCGTGCACCTGGCCGACGAGCGTCTCACGAGCCAGCAGGCCGACTGGGCCATGGGCGGTTCGGGGCTGACCCACTTGCAGAAGAAGCGTCGCCGCGACGCCATCGCCGCCGCCGCCCTGCTCCAGACGTTCCTGGACCATCAGCAACGCACTCGCGACGACGATGCGCCCGCCAACGGAAACGCCGATGGAAACCAGCCCCCGGCGCATCCCAATGAGCACGAGCCCCAAGGAGGCTGACCCATGCGCAAGGAAGCCCGCACAATCTTGCTGACGCTGGCCCTGTTGGGGTGCAGCGCAAGCTGCATGGCCCAGGACGGCCGCCACGACCGCTCACAACAGGAGCGAGCCCCAGGCGCGCAGTTCGAGTCGGCCGAGCAGGTGCTCGACGCGCTCGAGAATGCCGACGACGCCCTGCGAACGTTCCACTCGGGCATCGCCTACACCACCATCCGCGACCTGGGCGGCGCCATGACCCGCCGCACGGGCGAGATCGCCTTCGCCAGCAACGAGCAGGCCGATGGCGCGCCCAGGCGCCGGTTCGCCGTCCGCTTCGAGACGCTCCTGCGCGGCGGGCGCTACATCGAAGGCGATGCCGCGCTCCAGACCCTCGCCTTCGACGGCCGCTGGCTCTGGGAGAAGATCCACAGCGAGCGGCAGATCAACAAGCGCGAGATCGTGCGTCAGGGCGAGACGATCGACCCCTTCGAGTTGGGCGACGGCCCGTTCCCGCCGCTGCCCATCGGCCAGCAGAAGGACGAGATCCTGCGCCGCTACGACGTCCGCCTCGTGCCGTGGAACGACAGCCTCCTGGCCGATCCGGACCTCGATCCGAGCTATCCCGACGAGAAGCTGGAGATCGACATGGCCAGCGCCCTGCAAGACTTCGCACGCGGCTCGGTCCAGCTCAGGCTCGTGCCCCGCCAGGCCGCCGCAGACGCCCGGTTCGCCGAGATCCGCCTGTGGTACAAGCCCGACGAGCAGGGCCGGCTGCTGCCCCGCATGTCCCGCACCGTCGACGCCGCCTCGCGCGACGTGTCGGTCGTGCAGCTCATGCACCCGCTGACGATCAACGGCCCCGCACGCGAAGACCTGCTGACGATGTCGACCGAGAGCGACAACCCCGACAACCCCTGGAACATCACCGAGACCCGCCTGCCGCCCCAGCGGCCAGCCTCGGGCTCGGACCGCTAGAGCGGAACCACCCGCATAACCCCCCAGGGCAGCCCCAAGGCCGAGCGATTTGTCGCAGCCGGGGGCCTCCGATGGGCGAAGAACATTCCATCGGAGGGCGTTGGCCCCATGATGCGAAGCAGGGCACACAACCGGATCGCTCGAACGGTGGCCATGGTCCTCGCGGCGGTGGCCGTGGGCATGGCCGCCCCGCACTCCACGGCCCAGGCTCGAAACGCAGGCGACACCGCCATCGAGCCCTCCCCCGCCGTCCAGCGAGCCCTCGACGCGGCCTACCTCACCGAAGATGAACGCGTCCAGCTCCGCCTGTTCCACGGCCTGTGGACCCCCGTGGACCTGGCCGAGCCGGCGATCGAGGCCCGCGCCGCGCTCCTGGCCGGCGACCTGAGCAACCCCACCTTCGAGCACCCCGACGCCCACCCGCTCGATCGGGCCGAAGCCATGATCCTGCGAGGCGAGGTCCGCGACGCCATCACGCTGCTCCGGGGCCAGGACTCGATGCGGGCGCTGCGGCTCGAAGCGATGGGCCTGGAACTGCTCGGCGATCTTGACGGCGTCGAGGCCGTGACCGACAACGCCGTGCGACGCCTGGCCACGCGGGCCGCCAACTCGGCCGAAGAGCTGACCGAGGGCGTCCACGCCCTGGTGATCCGCGCTCGAGCCGTTGGCGTCGAGCAAGGCTCGCAAGACTACCAGCTCATGACGCAGCTGCTGGCCACCGTCCGCGAAGAGATGGATCGGCTGTACTGGCCCGCCCGCCTGGTCGAAGCCCAGATCCTCGAAGCCCGCGACAATCGCCCAGAGGCGCGCGACGCGTTGCTCGAGACACTCGCCCTCAACCCGCGCGCCGCCCAGGCGTGGTACACGCTGGGCCTGGGGCACGTCCGCGCGTTCAACTTCGATGCGGCCGAGGCGGTCGCCAACGAGCTCGATCGCATCGCCTCGCGGGTGCGCGATGGCGCCACATCGCCCTACGCCACGCTGATCCGAGCCCGCTCGCTGCTGCGGCAGAAGGAGCCGAGGCTGGCCGGCGAAGCGATGGACACGCTCCTTGCCGACCTGCCCGACATGCGGCCCGCCCTGGCGCTGCGCCTGGCGATCGCCGCGGTGTACCAGGACGCAGAACTCGAGCGGACGCTGCTCGAACGCCTGGAAACAGGATCTCCCGGCACGGCGCTGGCACACTTCGAGGCCGGCCGGCAACTGGCCGATTGGCGCCAGTACGGCCCGGCCATGGCCTATCTCAAGGAAGCAACCGACCGCCAGCCCGCGTGGCCCGAGCCCTGGATCGAGCTGGGGCTCCTGGCCATGCAGGCCGCCGAAGACCAGGTCGCCATCGATGCCCTGTCGCGAGCGACGACGCTGGACCCCTTCAACGTGCGGGCGAAGAACACGCTGCGGCTGGCCAACGAGCTGGCCAACTACGAACGCATCGAGACCGACAACTTCACCATCCGCTATCGCACCGGCCCCGACGCCATCCTGGCCCGCGAGATGGCGCCGACCATGGAACGCATCCACGATCGCATCACGGGCGAGGCCGACAACGGCCTGGCCCACGAGCCCGCTCGCAAGACGGTGATCGATCTCATGCCCAACCACGAGTGGTTCGCCGTGCGCATCACCGGCATGCCCGACATCTTCACCATCGCCGCCAGCACGGGGCCAGCCATCGCGATGGAGAGCCCACGCCCTGGCCCGGGCAGCACCACGCAGGGCTACGACTGGCCCCGCGTGCTCCAGCACGAGTACGTCCACACGGTCGGCCTCAGCCGCACGAAGAACCGCGTGCCCCACTGGTTCACCGAAGCGCAGGCCGTGTTCCTCGAGGACGGCCCGTGGGACGAGAATCGCGCCCGCATGCTGACCGCCGCCCTCGAATCCGATCAACTCTTCCCCCTCGACGAGCTCAGCTTCGGCTTCATCCGCCCTCGCCGACCGGGGGATCGCAGCCTCGCCTACGCCCAGTCCGCGTGGCTATACGAGTACATCGTGGGACGTTTTGGTTCGCAGGCCCCGCTCGATCTCATGGACGCCTACGCCCGCGGCAAGACGCAGCGCGAGGCGTTCGAAGCGGTGCTCGAGATCGAACAGGACGACCTGGAGCGAGCCTTCCTCGACTGGGCGGCGGGCCGGTCCAGAGCCTGGGGCCTGCTGCCGCCCGCCGGCGTGCCCACGATCGAACAGCTCGCCCAGCAGTACGAGGGCCAGAGCGAAGGTACGCCCACATTCCAGGAACTGCTGGAGACCCACCCGGGCCACCCGCAGCTCATCGAACGCATGGCGCGTGACGCTCTCGACGCCGCCCGTGGCCGGCCAACGCCAGAGATGCGTCCGGTGCTGGAGCGATGGGCCCGGGCCGTGCCAGTCGCCGACGAGCCCCGCCGGATGCTGGTCCTGCTGGCACGTGAGGACGGCATCGATCCCGCCGACGACCAGACGCTCGGTTACCTCGAGCACCTGGACGCCCGGGCCCAGTACACCGGGGCCTACGCGGCCGAGCTCAGCCGCCTCTACATGCGTCGCGGCGAAACCCAGAAGGCCGTCGACAAGGCCCAGCGGGCCGTCAGCATCCAGCCCTTCGACGCACCGATCCGCGAACTCGCCGCGACCATGGCCTGGCGGGCCGAGCGGTTCCAACTCGCCCTCGACCACGTGCAGGCCCTGACGGTGATCGAGCCGGACCGAGAGATCCATCGGCAACGGCTCGAGGCGATGCGCCGGCGTCTGGAACGCTGAACACGAACGGCCAAGGGCCTCAAACGCTTGACCAATCCCGCGAAGCGCCCAAGCATGAGCATGGCCACGCACACCATCCACCCCACGGCCCCCTCGACCAATCAGGACACCCCGCACGCTTCCGGCTCGCCCAAGGCTCTGGGCCCCGAGGCGAAGGTGGTCCTCGACGGCATCACCTACGACGATGTCCTGCTGCTGCCGCGGGCCAGCGAGGTGCTGCCGGCCGACGCCGATACCTCCAGCCAATTGACGCGGGGCATCCGCATCCGCATCCCCATCGTCAGCGCCCCGATGGACACGGTGACCGAGGCGCCCCTGGCCATCGCCCTGGCCCTCGAGGGCGGCATCGGCATCATCCACAAGAACCTGAGCGTCGAGGAGCAGGCGCGGCAGGTGACGCAGGTGAAGCGCTCGGCCAACGGCGTCATCACCGACCCCATCACACTCGGCCCCAGCGACACCGTGGGCCGGGCCCGCGAGTTGATGGCCCAGTACAACGTCTCGGGCTTCCCCGTCACCGAAGATGGCAGCGACGACCTGCGCAGCAAGGGCAAGGTCCGCGGCATCCTGACGCGGCGGGACCTGAAGTTTGTCGAGGACCTGAGCACCCCGGTCAGCCAAGTCATGACCAGCAACCCGCTGGTGACCGCCCCCGCCGGCACGACCCTCCGCGAGGCCGAGGTCATCCTCAACCAGAACAAAGTCGAGAAGCTCATCCTCGTCGACGAGCACGACAACCTCGCCGGCCTCGTCACCATGCGCGACATCGAGCGCCTGAGCCGCTACCCCGACGCCAGCACCGACTCGATCGGGCGCCTGCTCTGCGGCGCCGCGGTGGGCGTGCTCCAGTTCGACCGCGTCGCGGCGCTCATCGAAGCGGGCGTCGACGTCATCACCGTCGACACCGCGCACGGGCACAGCAAGAACGTCATCGAGACCGTCAAGAAGATCAAGGCTACCCACGATATCCAGGTCATCGCCGGCAACGTCGCCACGGCCGACGGCGCGCGAGACCTGGCGCTGGCCGGCGCCGACGCGGTGAAGGTTGGCATCGGCCCGGGCAGCATCTGCACCACACGCGTCGTCACGGGCGTGGGCGTGCCGCAGGTGTCAGCGATCTTCGAAGCCCTGCGCGGGGTGGCGGAGGCGAGTGGCACCGAGCCGGTGCCCGTCATCGCCGACGGCGGCATCCGCATGAGCGGCGACATCGCCAAGGCCATCGCCGCCGGCGCCAGCACGGTCATGCTCGGCGGCCTGCTGGCCGGCCTGGACGAGAGCCCGGGCGAGTTGGTGATCTCCGGCGGCCGCCGCTACAAGAGCTATCGCGGCATGGGCAGCGAGGGCGCCATGAACCGCGGCAGCGCCGACCGCTACGGCCAGGCCGACAAGTACGACCAGAGCGGCAGGCCCAAGCAGAAGTTCGTGCCCGAGGGCGTGGAGGGCCTGGTGCCCTACCGCGGGCCGCTGGCCGAGTTCGTCTACCAGCTCGTCGGCGGGCTCCGGGCGGCCATGGGCTACACCGGCTGCCCGACCATCGAGGACTTCAAACGCGACGCCCGCTTCTGCCGCGTTACCGCCGCCAGCATGGTCGAGAGCCACCCCCACGACATCCGCATCACCAAGGAAAGCCCCAACTACACCATCGAAGGCCGCGGCGAGAAGCACTAGTTTTCCGCAACCAGACGCCCCACGACCGATGACAAACAGATATCATCTCTGGTCCGTCCAGAACCTCACGAGGGAGCGCTCCGCATGATCACGTCCACCGGTAACCCCGCCATCCAGAAGGTCGAGCAGTATCTCGGGCACGGCGATTGGGCCGACCACGTCGCCGCGCCCAAGACCATGACCTACTCGGGCGCCATTATCAACACCTCGATCCTGCTCGGCCTGTCGGTCGGCACGGCCGCCGCGCTCTGGTCGTTCCTGGGTGTCGACATGTGGGCCCCGATGCTCTTCGGCGGCATGATCGTCGGGTTCATCCTCGCCCTTGTCATCGTCTTCAAGCCGCAGGCCTCGCCCTTCCTGGCCCCGATCTACGCGATCGCCCAGGGCGGCTTCATCGCGGGCGCCTCGATCTTCTGGGCCTCGTGGGCCGGCAGCGCCCAGGCATCGGGCGACGGCGGCGTCGCAAGCCAGCTCGACACCTCGCTCATCGCGCAGGCCGCCGGGCTCACCTTCGCCATCGCCGCCGTCATGCTGGCCGCCTACGCCGCGCGCATCATCCGCGCCACGCCCATGGTGGTCCGCATGATCGTCGTTGCCACCGGCGGCGTCATCCTCTTCATGCTCGCCAACATCCTGATGAGCGTGTTTATGGGCAAGGGCCTCGTTTCCTGGGACGGCGGACCGCTGAGCATCGCTATCAGCGCCCTGATCGTGGGTATCGCCGCCTTCAACCTCATCATCGACTTCAAGATCGTCGAGGACGGCGTGGCCAACAAGGCCCCCAAGTGGATGGAGTGGTACGCCGGCTTCGCCCTGCTGGTCACCATCGTCTGGCTCTACGTGAGCATCCTCCGCCTGCTCGCGATGCTCCGCGGCGGGGAGTGATACGAAACGGATCGTGATCGATGCACCCCGGCGTTTGCCGGGGTGTTATTGCGCCTGGTGAGCGGCGATCTACCGCCCCTGCGGCAGGAACATCCGCCACGCCGCATACCGCGGCTCCCGCCGTCCCCCGCGGCCGCGAGACATCGCCCCACCCGAAAGCACCGAGTCCGGGGCCGGGCGCTTGGGCGCTCGCGCCAGGGGCATGCCGGCCTCGCTGGGCGTGCGATCGCCCTTAGCGGCGTTGCAGCGGATGCACGCCGTGACCAAGTTCTCCCAGCTATCACCGCCGCCCCGCGCGCGAGGCAGCACGTGGTCGACCGACAGGTCTCCGCCGCGGAAGTACCGCTTGCAGTACTGGCATTGGTGGCCATCGCGCTCGAAGATCGTCCGTCGGCTGAGGCGCACCTGGAAGCGGGGCAGACGGTCGTACTCCAGCAGCCGGATCACCCTGGGCACGGCGATCGAGAGCTGCACCGTCCGCACCCAGTCGTGAGCGGCGGGTTCGAGTTCGTGCTGGATGGCCGAAACCTCAAGCCACTGCCCGAAGTCGTAATTGCTGAAACTCACCGCCGACGGCTCGCCCTCGACATGGACGACCTCGGCCAGCTCTTTGCACAACAGCGTAAACGCCCGGCGGGCGGTAATGACCCGAAGCGCCGCATAGCTGCGGTTGAGCAGCAACACCGGCGTATCCAGGGCGCAGGCCCGCATGGTTCGCACCGTGCCGGCTCCGACCAGCGCCTCAGGATCTGAGCGGTCAGTGCGGGCCCGCGACGCGTGCGATGCGTCACTGTTCGGTCGCGGGTTGGGTCTGCCGGGACGCATCCTCGGGGTACCGCCGTTCCGCAAGCCTTTGCCTGCGAAAGGATTGTCGGCACGCCGGCACGCCCGGTCCACAACCGGGGGCCGAGGTTTTACCGAATCGCAACGATTGCCCGGCAAGGTCCGCTAATGCCGAAAGTGGCGCACGCCCGTCATCACGAGCGCCACGCCGTGGGCCTCGCACAACTCGATCGTCTCGTCGTCGCGCTTCGATCCGCCCGGCTGGACGATGGTCTTGACGCCCGCATCGATCAGGATCTTGGGCCCATCGGCGAAGGGGAAGAAGCCGTCGCTCGCCGCGATGCCGCCCCGAGCCCGCTCGCCGGCCTTCTCGACCGCCAGCCGACAACTGGTGACCCGGTCCATCTGCCCGGCACCGGCGCCCACGAGGGCCACGCCGCCGTCGGTCGCGTGCCCTACGGCCACCGCGTTGCTCGTCAGCGCCCGCGAGATGCACACCATCGCCGCAGCCGCCGATCGCGAACGGCCATCGAGTTCTGGCCCGGCCGCAAGCGTCCACGCGCTCGGATCGGGCCGGACCGCGTCGATGTCCTGAACCAGCGCGCCGCCCGGGATGGAGCGCACCATCCGACCCCGCTGCGCCGGCCGAGCGCGATCGCCCACGGCCAGCAGCCTGGTGTTGGTCCATCGTTCGCGGAGCCGATCCAACGCGTCCGCATCGAACGCCGGCGCAACGATCACCTCGAGGAACAACCCCTTGGCGCACAGCCGCTCGGCTGCGGCCAGATCGACCGGATGCGAGCACGCCACGATGCCACCGAAGGCGGCCACCGGATCTCCCAGCAACGCGGCGTCGATCGCGGCTTCGGCCGATGCACCGGTCGCCGCGCCGCACGGGTTGGCGTGCTTGATCACGGTGGCCCCGACAATGCCGGCAGCCTTGGCGAGATCCAAGGCCAGCTCCAGCGCAGCGCTGGCGTCGGCGAGATTGTTGTAGCTGAGCGGCTTGCCGTGCAGCGGCTCGACGCCCAGCACCGTGGGCCCCTGGTATGTCCCATCGCGATACGGCGCCGCCGCCTGGTGGGGGTTCTCGCCATAGCGGAGCTCGCCGGCGTGTTCCATACGAAGCGTCAGCGTCTTGGGCATGTCAGGCTCGCCCTGGGCCCCAGACAAGTACGCCGTGATAGCCGCGTCGTACGCGCTGGTCCGTGCGAACGCCGCAGCGGCAAGGCTCGCCCGCAGCGCGGCGGTCGTGCCCCGATGCTCGCGCAGGTCCGCGAGCAACTGGTCATACTGACTCGGGCTCGTGACCACCGCAACCCGATCATGGTTCTTGGCCGCCGAGCGGATCATCGCTGGCCCGCCGATGTCGATCTGCTCGATCGCCTCGGCCAGCGTCACGCCGGGCTTGGCGATGGTCTGCTCGAACGGGTACAGATCGATGCACACCAGATCGATCGGCTCAATGCCGTGCTCGGCCATGGCCCGGGCGTGCTCGGAGAGCTCCTCAACCCCCAGGATGCCCCCGTGCACCTTCGGGTGCAGGGTCTTGACACGGCCATCAAGCATCTCCGGGAAGCCCGTGAGCTCGCTGACATCGCGCACGTCCAAGCCGGCCTCGCGAAGCGTCCGGGCCGTGCCGCCGGTCGAGACCAGCTCAACGCCCGCCCCGGCCAGCGCGGCGCCAAAGCCGGCGACCCCCGACTTATCACTCACGGAAATCAGGGCCCGGCGGATCGGCCGAACGCGTGCATCCATCTCGCCCATGCCCAATCGAGCTCAGGCGTCGGGGTTGAATCGCGCCACCAGGCCGCGATCGGTGATCAGATAGATCGGCGAGTCGACGAAGTCGGCAGTCTCCACCCTCGACACGCCACCGGCCGGCACCGAACCGAAAACGTCGCCGGTCTGCGGATCGATCTGGGTCAGCACTTCCGCGTCCGGATCGAAGACCACCAGCAGGCCGTCACGCACCGCGACCGCACGCCCGCCAACATCCGCCAGCGACCAATCGATCGAACCGGTGCCGATGTTCACGGCCGAGAAGCCCAGCTCCGGCAGGTCAATGAACGCGTGGTTCCCAAAGACTTCCGGCCGCGAGGTGATCGGCCCCTGCGTCGGCACGCGCCACAGGCTGCGAGAGCTGGCGGGCGTGAACGCCCACAGCGACTGGTCGAGGCTGGGCACCAGCAGCATCCCCGGCGCCGCAACCGGCACGGCGCCGGGACCATCGAACAGCGCGTTGTACCGCGAGCCACCGCCCGCACGCTCGACCACCACGCCCCGCGACGGATCGAGGAACAACACATCGCCCTGCGTGCTGACGAACGCCGCGATGCCGTCCACCATGATCGCGTCGGTCTCGATCGGGTCATCGAGCTGATTGCCCCAGATCTTCACGCGGCCAGCGGGCGAGTAGCCGTAGACCTGCCCATCGGCACAGCCGAACAGCAACTGGCCTCGATGACGAACGGCCCCGGTCGTCACGACCAGCGGCAGCGTCTGCCGAGCGCGGAGTTCGCCGGTGAGCACATCCACCACGAATAACTCCGACGAGGAATTCGCGTAGATCAGGTTCCCCTCACGCTCCATTCCAAGGAAGGGCGTGATGGGCGTGTCCAGTTGCAGGTTCCAGCGGTTAGAGCCGTCCTGGGCATCGACGCACGTGAGCACCGAACCACCCTCCAGCACGAGCACGACGTCGTCGTACACCCGCACCAGTTCGACGCCCTGCCCCCGCGTCACGATCGGGTACGCCCGCCATCCGCGGCTGTAGCCGATCGAGCGCAACTCGGCGCTGTCGAAACTCGCCGACGCTTCCTGTGCCTGGGGCGAGAGCGGAGCCCCGATCCGGGACGAGTTGCTGCACCCACCGGCCACCAGCGAGGCCAGAACCGCGATTGCCAGCGATCGGCTGGCCAAACGACGACCCAGGCGACGGGGATGGCGGCCAGGCATATCAATGGAAGTACGCATCCGTGGAAGGCTCCAAGGGTGGGTTGTGGCCCGTACGGTTGATGGCCGGAGGCGCCGGGCCAGAGCGCCCCAGATGTCCGCCGCACAGTATCCGGCCCCCGCGGCAGGGGGTCAAGGGGTCGCTGGGCCCCTTTCGCTGGCCCTGGGCGTTCGCGTCCAGACGCTCCCCGGTTTCCAAACTCTCTCTTGCGGAGCCCAGGCACCCCATGTACACCGGACTGATCCACAGCGTTGGCCAGATCCTCACCGCCAGCCCCACCCCCGCCGGCCTTCGACTCACCCTGGCCGCCCCACCCCACCTGCTGACCAACCCCGGACCCACGCCGGGCGAATCGATCAACATCGACGGCTGCTGCCTGAGCCTCGTGGACTGCCAGCCGGCGGGCGAGAGCCTGGCCATCGCCTTCGACGTCACCCACCAGACGCTGGACAACACCACGTTGGGCGGCATGGCGCCCGGGCAGCGCGTGCACCTGGAACGCTCGTGCACGCCCACGACGCTGCTGGGCGGCCACCTGGTGCAGGGGCACGTCGATGGCGTCGCCAAGGTGACCAAGGTCGTGCAAGAGCCCCAGTGGCGCATCACCATCGCCCCCCCGGCCCACCTGATGCCCTACATCACGCCCCGAGGCTCGATCTGCGTGGCCGGCGTCTCGCTGACCATCGCCGAACTCTCGGTGACCAACGAGACCTTCGAGGTCGCCCTCATCCCCGATACCCTCGCCCGCACCCACCTGGGCAACCTCCAGCCGGGCGACGACGTCAACCTGGAATGCGACTGCATGGTCAAGGCCCTCATCCACTGGCAGCAGCATTACGCTGTCGCCGACGACGCCAAAGAGCCGAAAGCCTGACCATGCGCGTCCTCGGCCTCGATCCCGGCCTTCGCCTCACCGGCTACGCGTGCGTAGCCATGCGCGATGGCCGCGACGCCCTGGACGAAGCCGGCGTGCTCCGCCTCAAGCGCGGCGACGCCTCGCCCGACGGCCTGGCCACCCGGCTCGTCGAACTCGAGGCCGACCTGCGGGACCTCATCGAACGCCTCCAGCCCGATGCCGCCTGCGTCGAGGCCGTCTTCGCCCACAAGGCCTTCCCCGCCACCGCCATCAGCATGGGCCACGCCCGCGGGGTCATCCTGCTGACCGCCAAGCGCGCTGGCCTGCCCATCGTCGAACTCTCCCCCGCCGTCGTGAAGCGATCGATGACCGGATTCGGCCGCGCCACCAAGGACCAGATGCGTCTGGCCGTCCAGGCCCGCTACAACCTTCCAGAGCCCCCCACGCCCGCCGACGTCGCCGACGCCATCGCCATCGCCGCCGGCGGGCTGCTCCGCCACGCCCAGGCGGGCCTGACGCCACTACCCTGACGATCCATGGCCATCGCCGACCAACAGCACACCAGCGCTACCAGCACGCCCGCAGCCCAGGTCCTGATCGTCGAGGACGAGCCCGACCACGCCGACACCATGGCCGAGGCCCTGCGCAAGCCAGGGCACGTGTGCACCATCGTCGAAACCGTCGCCGCCGCCATGGACGAGTTCAAGGGCGGGGCCTTCGACGTCATCGTCACCGACCTGCGCATGCCCTCCTCGGCAGGGCAGACCGCCCATGATGGTGAAACGGTCGACCCCGGCGGCGCCAACGCCGGCCTGCTGGTGCTCAAGGCCGCCCGAGCCCTGCAACCCGACGCCGAGACCGTCATGGTCACCGCCCACGGCGACGTCTCGACCGCCCGCAGCGCCTTCAAAGAGGGCGCGTACGACTTCATCGAGAAGCCCCTCGACCTGGCCGTCTTCCGCAGCCTGATCAACCGCGCCGCCGAGGCCGTGCTCCTCCGCCACGAGTCGGGCAAGCTGGGCGAACTCGTCCAGCACGACGGCTTCGAGGGCCTCATCGCCGGCAGCGAGCCCATGCGCCGCATCATCAAGACCATCAAGACCGTCGCGCCATCCAATATCGCCGTGCTCATCACCGGCGAGAGCGGCACGGGCAAGGAACTCATCGCCAGCGCCGTGCACAAGCACAGCCCCCGCGTCGCCAAACGCTACGTCGCCTTCAACTGCGCGGGCCAGAGCGAGAGCCTGCTCGAAGACCAGCTCTTCGGCCACGTACGCGGCGCCTTCACCGGCGCCGAGAAAGACCGCGAGGGCGTGTTCGAATACGCCAGCGGCGGCACGCTGTTCCTCGACGAGATCGGCGACATGCCCCTGAGCATGCAGGCCAAGCTCCTCCGCGTGCTCGAGACCGGCGAGGTCGTCCGCCTGGGCAGCAACGACCCCCGCAAGACCGACGTCCGCTTCGTCAGCGCCACCAACAAGGACCTGCGGGCGATGATCGCCGAGGGCACGTTCCGCGAAGACCTCTACTTCCGCATCAACGGGGCATCCGTCCACGTGCCGCCCTTGCGCGAACGCCGCGAAGACATCCCCCGCATCGCGCAGCACGCCGCGGCTCGCTTCGCCGACGAGATGAACAACCAGGCCCCAGAAATCACCGACGCCGCCCTCATGCGACTGACCGCCTACGACTGGCCGGGCAACGTCCGCCAGCTCCTCAACGTCGTGCAGAACATGGTCGTCATGGCCATCGGCGAGGCCCCCGAGGGCGCGCCCCCACGCCTCGAAGTCCGCCACATCCCAGCCGAGGTGCGCGCGGGCGAGGAGGAGGGCGAGGCCGGCGCCGCATCGGGCACACTCGCCGGCACCAGCCTCGAACAGATCGAGAAACGCGCCATCCGCGAGACCCTCCGCCTCACCGCCGGCAACCGCGAGCAGGCCGCCAAACTCCTGGGCATCGGCGAACGCACGCTCTACCGCAAGCTCAAGGAATACGGGCTGCGCTAGGCCTTCGTCGGCTTCACCTGCTGCCGCGGGATGTGCGTCACATACAGAATCCGCGCCGGCTTCTTCCCCAGGTTCGTCGTCGAGTGCTCAAGATCGGCCCGGTACGTCGCCGCATCGCCCGTCGCCAGTTCGATCGGCTCGTCGCCCACGATCAACCGCACCTGCCCATCCAGCACGTACGCCGTCTCGAGGCTGCCCGGCGGGTGTGGCGGAAAGCCCTCGCAATCACTGCCCACCGGGTACGTGTAGTGCAGCACCTCCACGCCGTGCTTGACCATCGTGCGGCTGAGGATCCGCCGCTCCATCCGGTTCTCGGGGTCCACCAGCACGCGCTGGTCCTTGGCCCGATCGACCGTGAACACGGGGTTGTCTTCCAGGTCCAGCAGGTCGGAGATGCCGCAGCTCAACCCCAGGGCGATCTGGCCCAAGAGCCGGATCGTCGGGTTCTTGCGGTCGGCCTCCACGTCGCACAGCATGGCCTTGCTCACGCCGCTCCGCCGGGCCAGTTCGGCCTGGGTCAGGCCCATCTGCTCACGCTTGGCGCGGATCGAGCCACCGATGTCCGATCCCTGGCTCCCCACGGGCGGCTCGGGCTGAGCCGTTTTCTTGCTAGACATGGAAGAGTTCTCTATGGCGAATACTTGATCTTCGATAGAGGACATCGTACTCTATAGCGAACTGTACGAGACCGTTTCTCGGCATTCCAGTCAGGGAGCGTTCACCATGAAGAACATCATCGCAGCCCCGTCCACCACCGCGTGCAGCCTCAACGTCGCGAGCCGTTGGGCCTTGGCCGGCCTCGGCTTGGCCGCCGTCGTCCTCGGCCTGCTGCTGGTCGCATAAGCAGCCTCGGCCGTAGACCCTCCCCAAGGCCCGGGCCCACGCCCGGGCCTGTCTTTTGCGCGATCCTCACGAGCACTGGATTGACCCGGCCGTTTCCGCCGATACTGTTGACCCCTACACGCTCGCCCTAGCCCCGTCAGGGTTGCCGGGCAGAGAGGAGGCGTCGATGCAGATGACCAACCAATCCACTGCGGTACTCGGTCTCTCGGCGCTTGATGTCCGTGATCGCCTGATCGCCTGATCGCGTGACCCGCGCCAGCGACGCCGGCCAGCACACCAACCCGCGCTGACGACGCCGTGCAAACGGCGCTGTCGCCACACCCACCACCCACATCGCGTTCCCGGTCCCTGCCCCACGCGCACGGTGCGTTTCGTGGCGGCAGGCCGGCCACTTCGCCGCCCGCGTGCGCGCGGGCGGCTCCGAGGAGGCTCGTCATGAGTTCGTTCAGTCGCTTCGCCGACGCCTGGCTGCCCACCATCACCGACGTCTCGCTGATCACCAGCGCCGTCGGCCTGGTCGCCAGCCTGTGGAAGACCGTCCGCTTCGTGGGCCTGTGCCGGCTCTTCAAACGATGTTGCGCCGCGGCCAACGCACGCCTGGGCCTGGTCAGCCCGCCGGGCGTCGTGACCGATCGCGAGCGCCGCGTCATCGAAGGCCGAACCAGCGCGAGCGAACGCGCCGGCCCGCCGATGATCTTCTAACCATGGCCCACATCGCAACGAGGCCCGGGACTGCTCCCGGGCCTTGTCATGCGCTCACCAGTCGAGCGGGCCGCGCCACACGCGCGCGAGCTCTTCGACATCCACACCGTTGCCATCGACCTGCAACGCGCCCGAGCCGTCCAGCGTGGCGATCGCCGTGCAGCCCACGTCCTCGAGCAACCCCTGCACGCGCTGCACGTCCTTCGGATCCACCTCGAGCAGGTAGCGGCAGGGCAGTTCCTCGAAGGGATCGACCCCGTCCAGCCCATCAACGCTCGCGCCGATTGGCGCCTGCGGCGTGCTGCCGGCGAAAAGCATCTCGGCGAGCGCGACCAGCACGCCGCCGTCGCTCACGTCGTGCGCGGCTCGCACCAGCCCCTGGGCAATCGCCCCCGCCACACCCGCGGCCGCCTTGGGCCCGCTCTCCAGCTTCGTCCACTCCGCCGAGCCATCGACCAGCACGATGGCGCTGCCGGGCTTCTTGGCATCGCTCGTCACGCACCTCTCGATGTCGTGCACGATGCCGATGCCGGTGATCAGCAGCGTGGGGGGGATGCGGATGGTGGTGCCGTCCTCGGTGCGGAACTGGTTGTTGAGCGAGTCCTTGCCGCTCACGAAGGGCGTGCGGTACGCCTTGGCCCCGTCGTAGCACCCCACGGCCGCGCGCACGAGATGCCCAAGGCTCTGGGCGTCCTTCACGCCCGGCCAGCAGAAGTTGTCCAGGATGGCGATGCGGCTGGGGTCGGCCCCCACGCACACCAGGTTGCGCACGCACTCGTCGATGGCCGCCAGCGCCATCAGGTACGGATCGCCGCCGAGGTCCGGATCGCCCACGCGCGTCTGCAGCCCGCAGCCGATCGCCACGCCGCGCCCGGTGCCCGGCACGGGCTCGACCACCGACGCATCGCCCGGCCCGCGGCTGGCGCCATCCTCGGCTGGCGGGCCCACCAGCGGCTTGATCACCGTGTTGCCCTGCACCTCGTGGTCGTACTGGCGGATGATCCAGTGCTTGCTGGCGATGTCCGGGCGGGCGAGCAACATCTTGAGCTGCGCGTGCACGTCCTGCGATGCGGCGTCACGCTTCGCGAGGGCCTTGGGCTCCCACACCGCCGGCAGCGTCTCACGAGGGATGCCCCCGTGCACGAAGTCCATCGGCAGCCGCCCGACCTCGTGCTCGCCGTAGCGCAGGATCAGCTCGGCGCTCGGCGTGCCGAAGTGGCCCAGGTTGGCCAGTTCGACACCCTCTTCATCGCAGATCGCCTGCAAGGCCGCGAGATTCTTCTCGGGCACGGCCATGACCATGCGCTCCTGGGCCTCGCTGATCCAGATCTCGGTGTAGGTCAGGCCGGCGTACTTCAGGGGAGCCTGGTCGAGTTGGACCTGGGCGCCAAGCTTCTCGCCCATCTCGCCGATGGCGCTGGAGAACCCGCCCGCGCCGCAGTCGGTGATGGCGCTGAAGAGCGGTCGATCGCCCTCGTCGCGCGCGCGGAGGATGGCGTCCAGGACCTTCTTCTCCTCGATGGCGTTGCCGATCTGGACGGCGTGGCTGAACTCGTCGGCGTGCGTGTCGCTCAATTCGGCACTCGAGAACGTCGCGCCGTGGATACCGTCGCGCCCGGTCCGCCCGCCCAGCGCGATGATCCGGTCGCCCGGCTGGGCCTCGCCGTCGATCTTGTCGCGCGGGATCAGGCCGATGCAGCCGGCGAACACCAGCGGGTTGCCGATGTACCGCGGGTCAAAATCCACCGCGCCGCTGAGGGTTGGGATGCCCATGCGGTTGCCGTAATCGCGTACGCCCGCGACGACCTCGCGCAGCACCCGCTTGGGATGGATGCAGCCCGCGGGCACCTGACGCGTGTCGGGCGGGGCGACGCAGAAGACGTCGGTATTGGCGATCGGCTTGGCGGCCAGCCCCGTGCCGATGATGTCTCGGATGCAGCCGCCGATGCCCGTGGCCGCCCCGCCGTAGGGCTCGATGGCGCTGGGGTGGTTGTGCGTCTCCACCTTGATGCACACGCCGTAGGTGTCGTCGAAAGCGATGACGCCCGAGTTGTCGTGGAAGACCGACAGCGCCCAATCGAGCCCATCGGCGATCAGCTCGTGCGTGGCGGCGGCCACGGTGTGCTTCAAGAGGTTGCCGATGGTGACGGTCCCATCGCCGTGCACCGTCACGCCGGGGCGGCCTTCCCAGGTAATGGTGTCGCTCGCCGGCCCGGTGTAGTGGTAGTCGCTCTTGAGCGTCTTGTGCACGCAGTGCTCGCTCCAGGTCTGGGCGAGGGTTTCGAGCTCGATGTCGGTGGGCTCGCGGCCGAGGGTCTGGTAGTGCTGCTGGATGGCGCGCATCTCGCCCGGGCTCAGGAACAGGTGCCCCTCGCGGCTGAGCTTCTCCAGCCCCGCGTCGTCCAGCGTGGTGATCGCCACCGTGATGGGCCTGAACTCGTAGCGCGTGCCGTGGGGCAGAGCCTCGGGGTGGAACGGCCCCTCGTGGAGCGCCTGCACCACGGGGTTGAACAGCAGCCGGGCGGCCAGGGCCTTTGCTTCCTCGGCGGCCAGGCCCTCCAGGTCGTAGCGGGCCCCGGTGAGGGCCTGCACCTCGATGCCCAGCAGTTCGCGGATGGCCTCCTCGACCGACTGGGCGGCGGGGTCCATCACGCCCGGCAGGGGGTGGACCTCCAGGGTGACCGAGGCGTTGGCATCCGGATCCCCGTTCCCGGTGGCGAGGGACTCGGTGACGGGGTTGACCAGCAGGGCCTGGGCGATGGCGGCCCGCTGCTGGTCGGTCAGGTCGCCCTCGAGGAGGTAGACCTTGGCGGTTCGGACGGCGTGGAGCTTGTAGCCCAGGGCGCTGGCCTCTCGCATGAGGCGGTGGGCGCGCGGGTCGCCGGCATCGGGGAGTGGCCTGACTTCGAGGCGGTGCAATGGCATAGGGCCCATCGTACGTCGCGGGGCGCCCGACCGCCCGGCGATGGCGGCCTCTCGTGCCTGCTGGCGAGCGTTCGGCTTGGGGGGCGTGGGCGTGCGGCTGGCGTGCTTCATGTGGGCAGATTACGGCGGCGGCTTGGCGAGTCCAGCGGTTTGTCGCCGAGCGCCAACAGATTGCGCAAGACCGTGGCGGTCGGGTGCAGATTCTCGTACGGCCTGGCGCCGGTTAGGATGGACGATGGCTGATGGCTCACTCCCGATGGTCGAGATGTACACCGATGGCGCGTGCTCGGGCAACCCTGGGCCGGGCGGCTGGGCGTTCATCCTGCGGCACCCGGCCTCTGGCCAGGAAAAGGAAGGCAGCGGCGGCGAGAAGGCCACGACCAATAACCGGATGGAGCTCGAGGCCGTGATCCGCGGGCTCGAGGCCCTGAGCCGGCCGACGCGCGTGGAGCTGTATTCGGACTCGCAGTACGTGCTCAACGGGCTGGAGTCGTGGATGGCCTCGTGGAAGAAGCGGGGCTGGAAGACCGCCAGCAAGCAGCCGGTCAAGAACCAGGACCTGTGGGTGCGGCTGGACGCTTTGATGGCGCAGCACGAGTTGAGCTTCCACTGGGTTCGCGGGCACAACGACCACCCGGAGAACGAGCGAGCGGATCGTCTGGCCGTTGCGGCGCGCGATGCCGCCGCCGGGCTCCCATAACCGCTGGGGTTTGTTGTATTGGGACGTTGATGGAACGGCGCGCCGGCATAACCGGCGCGTCTTGCCTTGTTGGATGGTGCGGCGATCACAGGCGAACGGTGAGCCGGACGATGGTCTGCTTCGGAGGCCGGCGGACGAAACCCGGCGAGCGACACCCTTTGAAGGGGGACCAGCGCGTGAACCTGCACGAGATTCTCAAGGTGGCCCACAAGGCCAATGCCTCGGACATCCACCTGGTGGCGGGCCAGCCGCCCGTGATGCGTGTGAACCAGGTGATGACCCCGATGGACTTCCCGGTGATCTCCAAGGAATCGAGCCGGGCCATCCTGGAGGAGATGGCCCCGCCCGAGGCCGTGCAGACGTTCGACCGGCAGAAGGACTCGGACTTCTCGTATGAGATCGAGGGCCTGAGCCGGTACCGCGTGAACGCCCACTTGCAGCGCGGCGCTGTGGGTTTGTGCCTTCGTGCCATCAAGACGAAGGTTCCGCCGCTGAGCGCCCTGACGCTGCCCGAGGTGATCGCCCGCCTGACGTACCTGCCGCGTGGGCTGGTGCTGGTGACGGGCGATACGGGCTCGGGCAAGTCGACGACGCTGGCCGCCATGATCCAGGCGATGAACGAGCGTTACCGCAAGCACATCATCACGCTCGAGGACCCGGTGGAGTACACCTTCGAGAGCGATCACTGCCTGATCGAGCAGCGCGAGCTGGGCCAGGACATGCCCACGTTTTCCAGCGGCCTGAAGCACGCCCTTCGTCAGGACCCGGACATCATCCTGGTGGGCGAGATGCGTGACCTGGAGACCACGGCGCTGGCCATCAGCGCGGCCGAGACGGGCCACCTGGTGCTCAGCACGCTGCACACGGTGAACGCGAGCCAGACGGTCGAGCGCATCATCGATATGTACCCGGCGGGCCAGCAGAACCAGATCCGCTCGATGCTGGCCAACACGCTGCAGGCGGTGGTCAGCCAGACGCTGTTCAGCCGGATCGACGAGCCGGGCATGGTGCCGGCGGTTGAGACGCTGCTGTGCACGCCGGCGGTGCGGAACCTGATCCGCGAGAACCGGACGTTCGAGATTCCCAACGTGATCGAGACGAACCGCTCGATCGGGATGAGCAGCCTGGACGCTTCGATCGCGGAGCTGTATTTCAACGGGATGATCTCGAAGGAAGACGCGGTCGCGCAGGCCGCCTTCCCCGACAAGCTGGAGCGCCAGCTGGTCGCTTGATTCTGATCGCAGGGTTGAAGCGGGGCGATTGAGCCCCGAGGGGTGTGAGCCGACATGCCGAACTATCGCTACCAGGTCCGGGGGTCGGGCGGGCAGATCCAGGTGGGCATCCTGTCGGCCGACAGCGTGCAGACCGCGGCCACCGTGCTCCGCAATCAGGGTCTGCACATCCTCGCGGTGAATCCCGTGGGCAGTGGGGTGCAGCGCGGCGCGATCCTGGAGAAGATCGCCGATCTGAACGCGGGCAAGCCCAGCCAGAAGCACGTGCTGGAGTTTACCACGCAGCTTGCGGTGATGATCCGAGCGGGCATCAACCTACGGGCGAGCCTGGAAGGCATCGCCGACCAGACCCAGCACCGCGGCTTTCGCAAGGTCATCAACCAGCTCAAGACCGATGTCGAGAGCGGCAAGAGCTTCTCCGAGGCGCTCGCGCGGCACCCCAAGCTCTTTGGACCTCTGTACGTGAACATGGTTCGGGCCTCGGAGATGGCCGGCTCGTTCAGCCAGATGCTCGACCGCATCGCGGGCTATATCTCCCAGCAGATCGAGACCCGCAAGATGGTCGTGGGCGCGTCGATCTACCCGGGCATTATCGGGACGATGGCGGTGGCCGTGACGGTGTTCCTGCTGACGTTCGTGCTGCCCAAGTTCAAGGCCGTGTTCGAGGGCAAGGAGGACGCGCTGCCGGGCTCGACCAAGTTCCTGATGGGGCTGAGCGAGTTCCTCCAGATGCAGTGGCCCTACATCGTCGCCGGGCTGTTCGGCCTGGGCGTGGCGGGCTTCCTGGCGCTGAAGACCGAGCCGGGCGGGCTGCTGGCCGATCGGCTGAAGCTCTCGCTGCCGGTGTTCAAGAACATGTTCCGTTCGCTGTACATCAGCCGGAGCCTGCACACCAAGGGCCAGCTCATCAACGCTGGCGTGCCGATGCTGGACACGCTGGCGATTACCGGCGACATCTCGGGCAACCGGTTGTACAAGGCGATGTGGCGCAACGTGTACGTGTCGGTGAAGCAGGGTAAGAAGATATCCCTGCCGCTGAGCAAGACCACGCTGCTGCCGCGGGCGGTGGTGCAGATGATCTCGGCTGGCGAGGAGTCCGGTAAGCTGGGTGAGGTTCTGGACGAGGTCTCGGTGTACTACGCCAAGCAGCTCAAGGACCAGATCAAGGCGTGCACGAGCCTGATCGAGCCGGTGATGATCATTGTTATGGGCGGCATCGTCGGCTTCATCGCCATGGCCATCATCCTGCCCATCTTCCGGATGAGCCAGATCGTGAACTGATCGGGCTTTCGTAATGGACGTTCTTGAAGAGGCGGCGCCGTGTGGGCACCGCCCTTTCCCATGGAGGTGCCCGGTGCTTGGACGTCGCACGAGGAACGCAGGACGCATCCGCAGCCGAGCTGGCAAGGGCTTCACGCTCATCGAGACGGCCCTGGCGACGGTGATCATCGGGGTGGGCGTGGTTGCGATCGTCGAGGCCCACCAGGCCTTCATGAAGAGCAACCAGTGGTCGTCGCACGCGGCGACGGCCACCTTCCTGGGCGGCGAGATCCGCGAGATGACCATGAACCTGCCGCGGCATGACCCGGTGACTGGCCTTCGCCTGGCCGGGGGCGCCATCGAAGGCTGGGGGCCCGAGCCGGGCGAGGTGCTGGTCGAGGACTTTGACGACCTGGACGATTTCGACGGGCTGACGTTCGCGTTCGACGGCACGCCGGGGTTCATCGATGACGATGACCTGCCCGGGCCCATCGACGCGTTCGGGCTCGTGATTCCTGAGATCTTCGCCGATGGCACGGTGATGCTGGACCAGGATGGCAACCCGGTGCCGATGCAGGGCTGGCGCCAGACGGTTCGGGTGGTCAAGGTTCACCCCACCGACCCGACACGGGAGCTTCCCGCGGACTATGCCGAGGCGCCTGTGGGCGGTTCGGCGGGCATCGCGATCGATGCGTTCCCGCTCAAGGTCGAGGTGATCGTGACGTATGAGGGCCCGTTTGTGACCGCGCCCACCGAGATTACACGGGTGACGTGGATCGTGCCCCGATAGGGCAACGGGCGGAAAGGACGACATGGCACAGCACACTTCCAAACTCGCTCGCAAGGGCCGCCGCCAGCCGGGGCCGCGCCGCCGCGGCGTGGTCTCCGTGCTGTCGATGATGTTCCTGCTGCTGTTCGGCTCGCTGGCCGCGGCGATGGCCGTGGTCAGCCAGGGTAATCTGCGCACGGCTGCCGCGCACCTGCACGTCAGCCGGGCGATGAGCTCTGCCGAGACGGGCCTTTCGGTGGCCGAGGGCCGACTGGACCACGTGGTCACGCGGTTCATCATCGACCGGGGGCAGATCGACAGCGGTCTTGGTGAGGACCTGTGGCTTGGCACCATTCCCGGCGACGTCGACACGGTGATTCGTTCGCTGGATACGGGCGAGGTGCCCACCGGCATGGCCAACGGCCTGGCCTTGATCCACGACGACGACGTGAACACGGTGGACATCGACGGGATCACGGCGCCGGTGCTCGGCGCGGCCCCGGTGGGCGTCGATCTGACGCTCTTTGCCGAGGACAACTGGCTGTACACCCCCGCCGTCGCGCTGATCGAGCAGCCCACCGACGGGCAGGCTCGCGGCCAGGCGTACCAGATCACGTACGCGCCGCTGGCCAACGGGACGGACATCCGCGTGATCGTGACGGGCTACGACTTTGATCACCAGCGCGGCGGCGTCCCGCTGACGCGGACGATCAGCAAGGACTTCCGCATCGCCAAGCGCGTCGAGCACGCGGTCATCTCGCCGAACCGCATCATGATCGGCAAGAACGTGATGATCGATGGCGACCTGGGCTCTTCGTACAACGACCTGACCTTCGAGCACGGTGATCCGATGCTGCTGCGGTCGGACTTCAGGCATCTGGACGCCGACCTGGATTCTCGCCTGGACGCCCTCGCACGGAACATCTCCAACTACGACGTGGACAATGACAACCGCTTGCGCGTGACGCACCCCGAGGAGGGGCTGGGCCAGGGCCTGGACCTGGACGGTGATGGCGTTGCCGACGAGAGCGCTCTGGACGTCACCGGCGATGGGTACATCGATGAGTTCGACATCTTCCTGGCGTTCTATGACAAGGACGGCGACGGCCGCGTTGCTCTCAGCGACGCGCTGCGTGCGGGGACCCCGGGGCAGTTTGCCTCGGCCGAGTTCGTGGACGACTCGGGTCGGCCGATCGATGATGGCCTGGCGCTCTTGATCGACAGCGCCAAGCCCGACCGCAACCGCAACGGCGTGTCCGGCTTCGTCGACGTGAACCTGGACGGCATCTGGCAGCCCGGCGACGAGCCGCTGCAGGATGTCGATCCGTACTCGGGCCTGTTCGCCGATCAGGTGCTGGGCTACCGCGATGGCTACATCGATGCTCGCGACCTGTATCGCAAGGTCGATGGCACGCTGACCTTCCGCGCTCGACGCGCGGACTGGGAGTCGTTCCAGGGCCCGGTCGAGGATCGCCTGCAAGGCCCCATCGATCCGGACGACGACCCGGCGATGACCTTCGAGGCCAGCGAGGACGATCTGCCCGAGATCACGACGGATCGCTTTACGGACGCGAAGAACCAGATCGCCGCGGGCACGGCCAACGGCGATCCCTTCTGGACCCAGGTGGCGCAGAACCTGGGGCTGGGCGGCCCCGGCGATCTTGTGGGCTACGTCGAGCCCGGCAGCGATCCCGATGCCCCGCAGTACTACCGGCTGGATCCCGACGCGGACGGCGACGGGCGGCCGGACAACTGGGACACGGCCTACTACGAGAAGACGCCCTTCAACAGCCCGAACTTCACGGACTGGTACTACCGCCCGGTGTTCGTGAACATGACCTTCAAGGACGCCGTGCTCGAGGAGGGCCTCAACGCCCTGTTCATTAACTGCACGTTCGTGGGCATTACCTACGTCCGGACGACCACGGACAACAACCACCTGAACTGGGAGCTGTACGGCAAGATGGAGTTCGATTCGGGCATTGGGCGGCCGCAGCCCACGCAGCCGCGCGTGGAGGTGACCGACCCAAGCCAGTATCCCGACGACATACTGCCCGCGACGGCGTTGCCGCCCGAGCAGCGGTTCTTCATCCCGGCCAATCCCTTCACCCAGGCTTTGGACAAGGCCGACTTCCTGAAGGGCTCGCGCCCGGTGAACTTTGACGATCTGCTGGATCCGATCATCATCGGCGGGCGTCATGTGACCAACACGAAGGCGATCTCCAACAACATCCGCTTCCACGACTGCCTGTTCATCGGGTCGATCGTGAGCGATACGCCCCAGCAGTACACGCCCACGCGCAACAAGATGCAGTACACCGGCGCGACGCGGTTCGCGCGTGAGCACCCCGACCCGGACAAGAAGATGGACGAGCGGTATCGTCCCGACAGCGACGACGAGGAGCTGATCGATCTGTCGAGCATGATGCTGCCGGGCTACTCGGTCGACCTGGGCACCTTCAACAGCCCGCCCACGCAGGACGTGAAGCTGGGCGGCGTGATCGTGGCCGGCGTGATGGACATCCGCGGCAACGCCGAGATCGATGGCGCGTTGCTGATGACCTTCAAGCCCGAGCCCGGTGTCGCCCCGCTGGTCGATCAGTTCGGCGTGCCGGTGGGCAACCCGGCGATGTTCAACACCACCCTGGGCTACTTCGGGCCCGAGGACGGCGATGAAGAATCGCTGGACCCGACGACGCTGCCCGAGGCCATGGCGGTCGATCCGATCACCGGCGAGACCCGCCTGCAGAAGATCGTCGGTTACGACACCGACGGCGATGGGCTGGCCGACGTGTCGCACGATTCGCCCGACATCCCCGATGGCGCCGTGCCGATCCCCTTCTATGGGTACGGCCGCGTGCACCTGCGCTTCAACCCCAACATGACGCTGCCCGATGGCATCATGCTGCCGCTGCAAGTCGAGCTCCGTCGCGGTTCGTACCAGGAGGGTCGTCCATGAACACGCGTACCGCGAAGATGGTCCGTGCCCGCTGCGGCAGGGGCTTCAGCCTGATCGAGATGATGGTGGCCCTGGGCATCAGCGCCGCGCTGCTGACCGCTTCGCTGGCGGCGCTGGACACCAGCTTCAAGAGCTACCAGCAGACCAGCGAGACGGCGTCGACGCACGTGGTGACCCGCATCATCACCCACCGCGTGCTGACGATGATCCGCACGGGCAGCGAGTTCGCCCCCTACCCCATCGACGTGCTCGACGTGACGCAGAACCCGATGTTCACCAACAACATCGAGTTCGTGTCGGCCGAGGACGAGGCGACCAACTTCCGGGAGATCACGCGGATCTTCGCCGAACTCGACCCCGATGCAACGGACGGCAGCCAGCGGCTGATGCTCACGATCGATGAGTTCACCGACGGCGTGCTGACGGCCAGCGAGACCCGCCCGCTGCTGCGCGGCGTGCTCGACGCGACCTTCACGCTCGAGTACGACGTGGGCCCTCGGCTCCGCCGGGCGACCATGGACATCACCGTGGAGTCCAGCGACCTGGGCGACGCGAGCCTGAACGCCAACTGGGACACCCCGACGCTGCGCCTGGTTGCCAGTGCTTCGCCCAGGCGGCTGGAGGGGCGGTAGGCGGGAACCTGGGGAGGGAGCGAGCCCGGGCTTCGGCCCGGGCTTTTTCGTTGCGGCTATGCTCTGGCCATGGCCTACACCGCTCTCGCCCGACGCTATCGCAGCACCGATTTTGGCACCGTCGTTGGCCAGGAGGCCGTGGCGCGGACGCTGGCCAAGGCCATCGAGCAGGGGCGGGTTGGGCACGCGTACCTGTTCTGCGGCACCCGGGGTGTCGGGAAGACGTCCATGGCCCGGATCTTCGCCAAGGCCCTGGCCGGCGGGTCGGCCGAGGTGGACAAGGCGATCATGGAGGGCCAGGACACCGACGTGATCGAGATCGACGCCGCCAGCAATCGTGGCGTGGACAATGCCCGAGACCTGATCGCCAACGCGGGCTACATGCCCCTGCGTGGGAAGCTGAAGGTCTACATCATCGACGAGGTCCACATGCTGACCAAGGAGGCCTTCAACGCCCTCCTGAAGACGATGGAAGAGCCCCCCGAGCACGTCAAGTTCATCCTGTGCACCACCGAGGCGAACAAGGTTCCCCCCACCATCCAGAGCCGGTGCCAGCGGTTCGACTTCCGGATGATCCCCGCAACGCGGATCGCCGAGCACTTGCGCGGTGTGTGCGAGCACGAGGGGGTCGAGGCCGACGAGGACCTGCTGGCGGCCGTGGCCCGGCTTGGGGCGGGCTCGATGCGTGACGCGCTGAGCATCCTCGATCGGCTGATGGCCGCTGGCGACAAGCACCTCACGCTGGCGCTGCTCGAGGAACTGCTGGGCCTGCCGGATCGCGAGTTGGTCGGGCGGCTCATCGACGCGATGTCCGAGGGCTCGAGCAAGGACGCGCTCGAGGCGGGGGACGAGCTCCTGGGCCTGGGCATCAGCCCCGAGCTGGCGCTCGAGACCCTGGGCAACCGGCTGCGCGATCTGATGGTGCTCTCGGTGTGCGGCCCGGACACGGCGCTGGTGGAACTCTCAGACACGGCGCGCCAGCGCGAGGCCGAGCGGGCCATGCACTTCGATGCCCCGGGGCTCTCCCACATGATCGCGCTTTGCGAGACGGCCCAGCGGGTGTGCCGCGACAGCCCGGCACCTCGGGCGATGTTCGATGCGGCGCTGGTGCGGCTTTCCATGGCCGAGCGTTTTGCCGACCTTGCGGCGCTGGCCGAGGGCTCTGGCACCCGCAGACCCGGGGCGGTGTCTTCGGGAAAAGCCTGAGGCCGCCCGCCGGACCAGCGCGTCCGGCAGCGGCGGC
The DNA here is from genome assembly GCA_040219675.1 of Phycisphaerales bacterium. Classification (GTDB taxonomy): domain Bacteria; phylum Planctomycetota; class Phycisphaerae; order Phycisphaerales; family UBA1924; genus JAHCJI01. The sequence continues at coordinate 163,036 of JAVJRZ010000011.1, forward strand.
CACACCACCGCCCCCAGCCCGATCCAAAGCCCCGAGTCCGCCCGCGCAGGTCGAACCCAAGCCGGCGGCGGCCGAACGGCGCGCCGAGCCGGCTCCCCAGGCGAGTCGATCGCCCGTGCCGCACGACCACGAACTGGTGCGTCGGACGCGTGCCCTGTTCGCCCCCGAGCAGCCGTTGGAGCATCGCAGCGGCTAACGCGTGCTTAGGATGGCTCGCACATCGAGCGGATAGCGCCAACCATTGCGCGGAGGATCGATATGAGCGACAAGAAGCCCGCACTTGCCAAGAACCTCGTTCTGCTGCTTGTCATCGCCGCGTGTGCGGGGGGCGTGTGGTACTTTCTGAATCAACGCATCGCTGCGATGGACGAGTTTGGCGTGCAGGAGTGGTTCGAGAGTGGTTCGATGGCCGAGGCCGGGCTCGATCTGGAGGGCGTGAAAGCCAAGCTCCGGCATGATGCGCCGCAGGACCTTGGCGAGAATCGCTACCGCTTTGACATGAGCCACGTCAATTCCTCGAACACGCTGGTTGTCGACGTCGTGGTCCGCGCCGGACGGGCGATCTCCTACACGATCATCGAGCCGGCCAGCTAACCATCATCGCTTGATGGAGGAGTGAACGCTCGCCCATGTTCGATCAGATGCGCGCGCTCGGGGCGCTGACGACTTTGATGAAGGATCGCCAGAAGCTGGCGGATGCGGCCGCACGCATCAAGGCCAGGCTCGGCGATGCCCGCGTGGAAGCGGAGGCCGGCGGCGGCGCCATACGTGTGGTCGCGACCGGATCCATGAAGATCGCCCAGGTCCACATCGAGCCGGCGATGGCCGCCGCGTTCTCGGCTGACGAGCGTAGCCGGGAGTTGGCCCAGGCTCTCATCGCCGAAGCCACTAACGACGCGCTGGCCCGGGCGCAGGAACTGGCGCGGGAGGTCGTTGGCGAGGAGGCCAAGGCCCTGGGTTTGCCGGCCGACCTGCACGAGCACCTGGGCGGCTCGCTCGGATCGGCGTTGGGCTTGTGACGACGAGCTTCGTGCCGTTCGGTTCGTCGCGGCCGCTCTCCATCCTGGTCGATGGTGCGATGCCCGATCGCGATCCTGATGTCGAGCACTGCTGGGCCGAGGCGTGCGCCGGCAATCCGCGGCTGTTCGATGGTTCGATCCTGGCCGTCCGGGCCATCGACGCGCCTTGGGCGACCATCCACGCTCGCCCCGAGCGGTTCTCGCACGTGGTCTGCAAACAGCCGCGGCGGTCGAGTCCGGTCACGATCCTGAGCGTCACGGGCCTGATCGAGGCCATCGTCGATGGACGGCCCAGCGTGCTGGTGGCGCGACGCGGCGAAGCAACCCGGAGCTATCCGGGCATGTGGGAGTTCGCGCCCGCGGGCGGGCTGGCCTTGGCGCCCTCACCCTCGACGCTCGGGCTCGATCACGTCCTGTCGACGCTGCGCGCGGAGATGCGCGAGGAAGTCGGCCTGTCGGAGGCGCTGCTTGCGCCAAGGGCCATCGGCGTGGTCATCGATCCGGCCGCCCACAGCGTCGACATCGTGGTCCGGGCGCGGCTCTCGAACCCGAGCCCGATGCTGCGCGTGGACGAGGATCGCCGATGGGAGTGCGCCGAGGCCCGTTGGGTGGCGGTCGAAGCGCTGGGCGAGTTCCTGGCCGTAGCGCCCGGCGGCGTCATCGAGCCGACGCGGGCGATCGGGCTTGGGCTGGGCTGGGTGGGCTGATCAGCCCCCACCGTCGCGCTTGCCACCGGGCAGGCCGAGCAGGTCCTGGAGCGTCTGGCCTGGCCTGAGCAGCGGGCCAAGCAGTTCATCGCCGCGGCGCTCCAGCAGCACCTTGGGCGCCGGCGCGATGCTTGGGCTTGCCAACGGCCCGCTGACGCGCCACGGCACCGTGGTGATCGACTCGAAGCCGGGGATGGTGCGACCGAGGGCGCTGCCCAGCCCGGTGTTGAATCGTCCCGCGGCCTCGTCGGAGAGCGCAGCGTTGGGCACCCAGACGATGACGTCCATCTGCTGAGTGACCAGGTTGACGGTGCCCTCGCTCTCGAGGGAAAGATCGCCCAGGGGCAGCTTGAAGGGTTCGTACTCGATCACGCCGTCGACCATGCGCAACTCGATCGGATCGATCCTTCGGCCGAGTTGCCCCTGGGCGCGCTGGCCGGTGGCCTTGAGCACCTGCCCGAGCAGGCTGGTGGTCTGGAATCGTGCCGTGCCAAGGGCGACGGTGAGCGTCCCCTGACCCTTGGCCCAATTGCCATCGGTGGGGATTGTCAGCCCGTTGGTACGGATGACGGCGGGCCCGTCTTCGGGACGCTTCTCGACCTGCAAGAGCCTGGGGATCAGTTGGCTGAACCGCTGGGCGATCTCGGGCCTGACCTCGCGCACGGTCAGCACGGTCTGCGGTTCTGCCAGGATGATGGTGCGATCCGCGAGCCGGCCGTACCCCGAGGCGTCGGCCCGTGGCCCTCGCACGCTGAATCTGAGGTCAGCGCTGGGGGGCTGCCGCGGCACGAAGCGCCCGTTCGATATCTCCGCGTCGAGATCGACCATGGGGCCCAGGCTGTCGCCCAGCAGGCCATCGGTGTTCGACATCGCGTCGGCGAGCGCGACGGGGACATCATCGCCCTTCAGGGTGCCTCGGAAGACGGCGTTGCTGAGGCTGAGCCGGCCCTGAACGTCGGTGGGCTTCTCGACCATGCCGTTGAGTTGCAGCGTTCCACCGCCGACGGCCGCGGCATTGGCGGTGAGGGCATAGGTGCTCAGGCCGACGCGACGGACGCGGGCGTTCATTGTGGCGAGTTCGATGTTCGGGCGGTTCTCGATCGCGATGACGGCGCCCTGGCCGACCACACCGGCATCGATGAAGACGACCTGCGGATCGAGCAGGTCGGTCGTGCCCGCCAGCGGGTTCCCCAGTTCGATCCGATCGAGATTGATCTGGAAGGGCTGGGCCGAAGCCACGCGAGCGCCGATTGCCTCGCCGAGCCAGTTCTCGTCTGGCGTCCATAGCAAGACCGCCGGCTCGGTCAGCCGGATGGAGTCTCGCTCGAACCGAGCGGTGATGGGCGTTTGGGTGCGCAATCGCGACGACCGCAGGTCGAGCGTGGCCTCGCTGACGGCCCAGCCCCGCGGCGCCGATCGATCCTGCTTGGTGAGAGCCGTGATGGACACCTCGGCCTGATTGCCAAGAGCGCCCCGGATCGCCTCGGTTGCCCGGCCGGGCAGGCCGAGGATGCCCGAAGCCAGCGCGCTGTCCTGGACATCGACGCCCAGGCTCGCGCGGAGCACGCCACGATCCTGGGATTGCACCCCGGCTTCGATGCTGCCGATGGGCCCGTTGCCGGGCGAAACGAGTTGGCCCAGCAGCGAGCCGCGAACGCCCGCACGACCATCGATCAGGCCGCCGAGAGAGTTGAGCGAACCGCCGAGGTCTCGGACGATGACATCGGCGCGTCGCTGCTCGGCCCCTTGGGCAGCCTGGCCGACGGGGACGCCATCGATCCGCAGGTCCCCAGCGACGGCGAGTTGCACCGAAGTCTGCTCGAGCGCAGCCGCTAGTGCAGATTCGCCGCCGAACGCGAAACGGGCCGGGCCGGTGTCGATGGTAATCGGGGCGGTGGCGGCCAAGGTTGCGCCCTGCATGCCGGCCAGGGGCGCGATGCGATCCCACAGCGGGCGGCGGGGCGTTTGGGAGATGGAGACGCCTTCGAGTTCGAGCGTCGACCGATTGAGCGCAATCCCGCGAGCGCTGGCCTGCATGTGCTGTGCACCGAGGGCGAGTTGTCCGGCAAGCAGTTGATCTGGCCCGGGTTCGACCAGGCGGAGTTCGAGATCCAACTGCGGACCGGCGGCATCGGCCACCCACTCGTGGAGCGCGTGGCCGGCGAAGGTCGCTTCAAGGGCTCGCAGCGCTTGTGTCGGTGCCGAGAGATTCATGTTTCCGGTTACTACGGGGATCGATCCCCCGGCCAACAGCTCGGCCGTGCCAGCGGTTTGCAGCGACGCCGCAAGTGAGGTGCGCTGGCCGTTGACGGTCGGCGTGGACGCCAATTCCAGGCTCGAAGCGTCTGGCGCGCCACGGAAGGCCAGCACGAGGTCGTCCATGCCGAGGGTGGGTATGTCGGGCGAGTGCAGCTTCGTGCCCGACATGGCAACCGTGCCGATTGCTTCGAGGGTGTTTGGTCGTGGCCTGAGCCCTTCCAGGCCGACGCGAGCGCTGGAGACTTCGACCGAGACGCCGCGGCCGTTCTCGACGACCCAGCCCTCGGGCAGCCACGGCAGAGCGATGGCGCCCGGCCTGGCGATGTTGATGGTGGCGGGCGACTGGAGTTCGAGGGTGTTCGCACGCCACACGGCCTGGGCGCCGGCTTGCAGGTGCTGGGCGTCGACGCGCAATCCCAGCGTGGCGTCCTGCGCGGCCGTTGCCTTCCAGCGCAGGCTCGCATCGAGCTTTGGCCCGACTACCCGTTGCACGTTTAGGCCTTGCCGTTCCAGGGCTTCGAGCCATGGGCGGGCCACCGCGGTGGGCAGTTGTTCGATCGTGAGTTCCGCTTCGGGCACGAGGCTCGCCAGGGCGCCAGGTTCGGCGGCGAAGCCTGCTTGCAAGGTCTCCAGCCCTTGCTGCACGCTGAACTGGCCTGTCAGGCCGATGCGGCCATCGGGCTGGCCGCGCAGCCCGGCGGCGACGTCTCCCTGGACGCGACCACGCCCCGCGCCATCGAGGACCAGCGCGAGATTCGCCGCGTTGACGCGAATATCGGTCGGCTGGCCCGTCGCGTCGGGCACGGTGATCCAGCTGCGATCGAGGTTGACCGCGATCTGCGCCGCGGCCTTGGCGAACTGGTCCGTAGAACGCTGGGCTGGGATGTCCAGGCTCTCAAGGACGAGCCGGGCCTTGCCGACTTCCGGCACGGAGACGCCCTGCGTCGGCAGCAGCAGTGCGCGGATCGCCTCGCGCTCGAGGAAGGGCTGCAAGAGGATCTCGGCGTGTCCGCGCCGCTGGAGTTGGAGCGAGCCTGCGTTGGTCGCGAGGGCGATGTCGGCGTCGATCGTGCCAGACTGCAATCGCAGTTCGAGCCGTTCGGGCATGCCGTTGGCAAGATCGCTCTCGGCGACCAGCGTCAGGCCCTCTTGGGCGGCGACCTCGGCGGCCTCTTGTGCTGCCGCATTGCCCGTGAACGCGGCGAGCACGCCGGCGGCCTCGCTGGTCAGGCTATCGATCGTGGCCCGGGCATGGCCGCTCAGGTCGGCAAGGTCCATCTGGCCATCGATTTCGATCGCGCCATGCTGGGGGGCGCCGCTGATCTGCGCTCGCTGGCGTGGCGTGTCGCTGGGCATGGCGAGATGCGTGGTCGCCGTGAATGCCAGTCGACTGCCTTGGGCTCGAAGATCGCCCTGGAAGTTCGAGATGGCCAGCGTGGGGGCACCGGCGCGGGTCACGGCGACATCCAGGCCATCCAGCACGACGCGCGCCAGGGGCAGGCTGAACTCGCGACGGTCACCCTCGTTCGCCCGTGGGCTTGCTTCTTGCGAGGACGGCTGCAGGCCCAGCGCACGCTGCACGTTCGTTGTGCCTTCTTCATCGATCTCGACGTGCGCCCATCCCTGGACAACCAGGTCTTGCTCGAGCGTCCCATCGAGCAGGCCGAGCAGGCCGCCTGACGTGGACACCGACACCGAGGCGATGTGCTGGTCCTGAGGGTCGTAGAGGCTTGCGTTCCCAACGGACAACTCGCCCAGCCAGGACAGCGAGATGTCTCGGGCCTCGATCCGACCCGGCAGGCCGAGCCGAGCTAAGGCGGCGGGAGCGACTGCGGAGAGCGCCGCCGGGCCGGCGAGCGCGATCAGCAGCAGCGCCACCAGGATCAACACGGCCGCCACCATGAGCAGCCGGGCAAGGCAGCCGCGTTTCGATCGAGGCACTCTGTCCATCGAGACACCGCCCTCCATGGCTCAGGGTAGAGTGGAACGCCGCAGTGGGCCCAACGCCGTTGGTCGCTTCAAGATTCCGCGGCAGGAGACTGCTGCGACGCTTCTCGGGGCGGGCGATTCGCGAAGCGGCAGCGACGCAGGCCCAGCCAGGCGAAGCACTCAAAGCCCAGGAAGCCGACGATCGCGAGCAGCACGCCAGCGCCCGCCAGCCAGAGTTTCCAAGCCGCAGCGCGACCGAACGTGAGCTGCCAGTCACTCTGCATCGACCACGCCCAGGGCAAGACGAGCGCTGCCCCGACACCACACACCAGCCAAGCGACCGCGCCGTGCCGCACGATCGAGTGCGCCAGTTCGGGATGCATGCGGAAGCCGTTCTGGCTGCCGAACAGGACGAGCCCGCGGCCTTCGATCCACGTCAAGGTGCGCAGCACGAGCATCACCGCCGGCGTGAGCACGAGGGCTAGGACGACCGTGATGGCCATCGCGCCCATCACGCTGCCGGGGCTCCAGGCAGTGGCGCCGCCGCCGGGAAGCGGCGTCTCCCGCTCGAAGATCAGCAGCAGGAGCGAGGCGAGCAGCCAGGCGATGGGTGCGGCGGCCAGGAACAGGAGCAACCCGATCCGAGGCGGGCCGACACGCAGCGTGTCCAGCGTGCGCTTGGGGTGGCCGAGGGCGGCCAGGGCGGTGATCAGCATCGCCGGCAACGTCCCCCGCCGCTGCCAAGGCGTGCCCGTGCGATGGTGCGGCAGGCTGGCTTCGATCGGCTCACCGCACTCGGGGCATGGGGACGCGGGGGAGAGTCCCTCGATGATGTAGCCGCACCGCTCGCAGAGCAGCGTGTGGGTGTCCACGAGTTGGCCCGGGCCGGATCCTGGCATCCGGTTCATGCTACGGGCGGGGCGGCGGCGGGTTGCACGGCCCGATAACTTTTGGCCACGGGCCGGCAGGGCCAGTGCTGCCAGCCGCAAGACCCGCTCAATCGACAGATTCGCTGAAGTCCGCAGCGTCGCGCCCCGATGGAATTCGTACCAGGGCACACCGCCGTGCCAGAACGGAGCCAGACCATGCGAATTGACAACACGAACCCCATCCCCCTCCGCGAGCGTCGCCGGTACCCGCGTTTCGCGGTGCCTCCGATGTACAGCCCGATCGCCGTGCGCACGCTGGACAGCGACGAGTTCGTGCACGAGGGCCACGCGTACGACGTGAGCGAGGGCGGGCTGCAGTTCGAGTTGGATCGTCCGTTCGAGCCCGGCACGCGGCTGGCGGTCAAGATCGAGCTGCCCGGCCCGATGGCCTTCGGGCGTTCGCCGCACATCGGGCCTGGGCGAGACATGGGGCCCGGTCGAGCGATCTTCGTCTTTGCGACGGTGGTGTGGATCCAGGACCAGGACTTTGGCCCGGCCCGTATGGCGGCGGTCTTCAACATGTTCTGCCGGGCGGGCGATAAGCAACGCCTCAAGCAGGCCCTGGCCCAGACCATGGCTCGAGCGGCGTAGCGACACCACGAACCGGGGATGGGAGATGGCCCGGGCTTCGTGCTCGGGCTTTTCTGTGCGCTCGAGCATGGTCGCGTACTATTGCTTCGCATGTTTGCAGACCGCGCCACCATCACGATCTATGCCGGCAAGGGGGGAGACGGCTGCGTCTCCTTTCGCCGGGCCCGAGGGCTTCCGAAGGGTGGGCCCGACGGTGGCAATGGCGGTGATGGCGGCAGCGTGATCCTCGTCGCCGATCAGAACGTCGGCACGCTGCTCGACTACCGCGGCAAGCACGACTGGCGAGCCCGTGGCGGCCGGCCGGGCGAGGGCGCGCAGCGGCACGGCGCCTCGGCGGACGACCTGGAAGTCCGCCTGCCGCCGGGCACGCTGGTGTACGACGACGAGACCGACGAACTGCTCTACGACCTGGGCCCCGGGGACCGGATCGTGGCGGCTCGTGGGGGGCGGGGCGGCTTGGGCAACGAGCACTTCAAGAGCGCAACCTACCAGACACCCCGAGAAGCGACCAAGGGCGAACTGGGCGAGAAGCGGCGGATCCGCCTGGAGCTCAAGCTCATCGCCGAGGTTGGGTTGGTTGGCCTGCCCAACGCCGGCAAGAGCACGCTGCTGGCGTCGACCACGGCGGCAGCGCCCAAGGTGGCCAACTACCCGTTCACGACGCTGAGCCCCCAACTGGGCATCGCCGAGTTGGATCCCGCACGCCGGCTCGTCATTGCGGACATCCCAGGGTTGATCGAGGGCGCCGCGTCGGGGGCGGGGCTCGGCCACGAGTTTCTTCGCCACGTCGAACGCACGAAGGTTCTGGTGCACGTGCTGGATCTGGTCCCCGACTCGGGCGAGGTCGTCGACAACTACACGAAGATCCGAGCCGAACTCGGCCAGTACGCCCCGGCGCTGCTCGAGAAGCCCGAAGTGCTCGCGCTCAACAAGGCCGACCTCTTCGTGGACGAGGGAGAACTGCACGATGCGGTTGCCGGCGTGCGCGAGGCGCTCGAGCTCGACGACGACGCTCGCGTGTTCGTCATCAGCGGCGCTGCGCGGCTGGGGCTGCGGGAGTTGCTCGAGCGGGTGTGGACGCTGGTGCACCCTGCCGGCTTCATGCAGCCGGGCTGGGCGAACGTTGGCCCCGAGTCGGGGTGAGCAGCGCGAGCCACTCGGCGTTGCCGGTGCCCGCCGAGGCGCTTCGGCCCTTGCGGCGCGAGCCGGCGATGGGCGACCTGGTCAGCGCCTCGCAGGAATAGCCAAGCTCGCTTAGGGCCGCGATGGTCTCGTGGGTGATTTGCTCGGCGTCCGCTTCTTCGGTCAGGTGCTCGCCGCTCTCGTAGTGCGGCTTGATCAGGCTAATGATGACGCCGCCTTCGTCGAGCCACCTGGCTGCCGCTGGGACGGCCAGCCGCTGGGGCGTCCAACCCAGATCCATGACGACCAGGTGGACCCGGGCCTGCGGCTCGGCGTGCAACGCGTTGGTGCGCTCGATGGCCGTGACCCGCGGGTCCCGACGCACGGCGTAGTCGAGGATGCCCTTGGCCGTGTCGACCGAGTAGACGCTGGAAGCCCCGCAGGCCAGCAGGCACTGGCTGAACCCGCCCACGCTGGCGCCCAGGTCTGCACAGTCCAGGCTGTCCACATCGATCGCGAACGCGTGCAAGGCATGCTGGAGCTTGTAGAAGCCCCGGGACACCACGCGGGCGACGCCCAGCGGCGTGGCTTGGGTCGCATCGGCCGGCCCGGGAATCATGGCTCAGGCGGCGCCGACCGGCACGCCCACGATGGCGATGCCGCGTCGATCGGCCTCGGCGATCACCTCGTCCTTGTCGATCATGATCACATCGCCCGCGGCCAGGGCCAGGCAGCCCGCGCCGGCGTCGTGCATCCTTTCGATGGTCATCACGCCGATGGTGGGCACATCGCTGCGCCGATCGTGGCCGCAGCGGGCCCCCTTGCACAGCGTCCAGCCTTTGGAGCGGCAGAGTTGCCCCGCACGCTCGATCATGCGATCGGTGCCTTCGACGGCTTCCACGGCGATGATGTCGCGCTCTCGGACGGCCACGGCCTGGCCGATGTCCAGCCGCAGCAGATCGACGAGTTGCGGCCAGACGAAGTCGATATCGGCCTGCTGCCCGACGGTGGGCTCGCGTTTGGTCATGACGCCGGCATCGGCGAGTTCCTTGGGGATGGAACTGGTCGAATCCAGGAGCTGGACGCCGCTCCGCTCGAGTTCGTCGGCGATGGCGCCCAGAACGGCGTAGGAACGCCGGTCGTGCCGCAGCTTCTGGTGCCAGGCGATGAAGGTGCGCACATCGGGTACGTGCCGGACCATGCGCAGCGGATCGTGCATGAGCTTGGCCTTGTCCACCTTGCCGACCATGATGGCGTGGCGGACGTTGCGACGGGCGAGCGCTCGGCCCCAGCCGCCGACTCGGAACAGGCCGACCTCGTGGAAGCTGTCGCACAGGGCGGGCAGTTCGGGCTCGTACATGTTGGCCAGGCCGATGCCGTGGATCCGGTGCCCGATCTCTCGAAGTCCCTCGGCGACGATGATCGGCAAGCGCCCGGCGCCGGCGATGAGCCCGATGGCCGTGGGCGGTGCGGGCGGGTCGGGGAGGATGACGAGCGGTCGGGGCACGAGGGAAGACTCCGTTTCCGAGCGGTCGCAATTATTGCGCGATGCCGACCGAGCCACCGCAATACCCGTCCAAAAACCAATCGCTGGGCCAGGCGATCGAGCCAAGGCCTGTTGGCATCCGATGATATCGTGTGCCCACGGACGCTCCATCCGAATTCGCCCCAGCCGGCGAGCCCGGGCCCGCTCGCACGCCGCGGCCCTGGATCGGCGTGCGCTTCACGTGCGCCGGGGCCTACGTGCGGGTGTATCGCGATCCGGATGCGCGCTGCTACATGGCCCGGTGTCCGCGGTGCGGCCAGTCCTGCCGGTTCCCGGTCGGTCCTGGCGGCACGAGCCAGAGGCTGTTCGACGCGACGTGCCGCTGACCGCCCGATGGCGGGTTCCCGGTTGCCGCCGAACTCGGCCTGACGGTCGCGTAAACTGCACCGTGGCAACACCCCCTGGAATCACCATCGGCCGGCCAAGCGACACCTGTGCAGCAACGGGCGAGGCCATCTCGCCCGGCGATGCGATCGTCTCGATGCTGGTGCTCGATGATTCGGGCGCGTCCCTTCGGCTGGACGTGTGTGAGCGTGCCTGGCTCGATGGCTGGCGGCCCGCCCGAGGCACGGACGTGTTCGCGATGTGGCGTGGCGTGGCCCCCGAGCCCAAGCAAAGGGACGCGTCGAGACCGGTCGAAGACGAGGACCTGGTCTCGCTCTTCGAGCAGATTGCCGAGCCCGCCGACGAGCAGGCCATCGAGCTGCGATACGTGCTGGCGTGGATGCTGATTCGGCGACGCCGGCTGAGGCTTGAGGGCCAGCGCGATCGGTGCCTGCGGGTGCGGCGGGTGACGGGCACGGGCGCCCTGATCGACGAAACCCCGATCGAGGTGGCCGACCCCGGCCTGGATGAAGACCAGTTGGAGCAGGCCATGGAGCGCGTGGCCGTGCTGCTGCTGGGAGAGCCCGAGGCCGTACCGGTCGCCGAGGAAGCGGCTGAACAAGCGAAGGAGCAGGCGTGAGGAAGCGGGCGGCTTATTCGTTCACGATGCTGCTGCTGGCTTTGGCCTTTGCTGGTTGCAACTTCTCATCGCGGCCGGGCCCGGTCGATCTGGGTGGCGGCGAGAAGATCGATCTGTCGCAGTACACCTACGACGGAGTCGCGCAGGCCGTCAACGCCCGCGCCGAACGTTTGCAGCGCTTCTGGGCGGCGACGATCACCACGGTCTGGTACATCGGCGAGCAGGGCGAAGACGAGGTAGACCAGCTCGACGGCGACCTGCACATCGTCCAGCCGAGCAGCATCGCCATGACGCTGGAGAAGCTGGGCGTGGTTGGCGCCACGCTGGGAGCGAATGAGCGGTTCTATTGGTATCTGGACCTCCAGGCCGACGACCCCATCGCATCCATCGGGACGCACGAGCGAGCGAATCCGGACCAACTGGCGGAGCTGGGCGTGCCGGTGCACCCGCTCGACTTGTTGCTGCTGCTTGGTTTCTCGGGCATCCCCGAAGAACCTCTCGACCCCGAGCGACCGCTGCAAAGGTCGGCCAACGGTGCGCACCTGGTCGTCGCGGCTCCCGCTCGTTGGGGCATCGTGGAGTACACGCTGGACCCCGATACGCTCGAGCCGGTACGCGTGGAGATCCGGCGTGCGCCGCGCCAGCCGGCGATGCTGACGGCGGACATGCAGGGCACGGTGCCGTTCGATGATCGGCTGCAACGTGGCCTCGCGGAGGTGCGCGTGCCCGAGCGCGTGCTGATCGATGTGCCGCAGCTCGACGCGCGGGTGCGCATCCGCTTCCTGGTTCCGCAGTCGAGCCGGCGCAAGCCCGATGAGCGCGCGTTCGACCTGGGCGACACGCTGTCTCGGTATGACGTCCGGCTTCGACGCGACCTGGACGTGTACCACGAGCGGACAAGGACGCAGGACCCATGACGGGTCGCTCGTGGCGCCTGGCGCTCTCGCTGCTGCTCGTGATGGTCGCCCCCTGCTGGGCGCAGATCGCCGCGGGCGGTCGCTCGAGTAGTCCGACTTCGGGCGAGCACGCATGGGCCGTGACCCCCTCGACGCTGTCGAGCGAATGGGGTCTGTGGCACATCCCGCCCAGGCTGGGGCCCGGGGCGGCCGAGGACGGGGCGATCCGGATCGTCGATTCGCTCGAGCGGCGGCCGGCGGGCATGTCGGCGTATGGCGGCCGCGTCTGGCTGGCGTTTGCCGGCGGTGGCTCGCAACCGGGGTACGCCGTGCTGACCGCGGCGGTGCAACGCGGGGCGATCGAGGGCACCTGGTTCGCCGGGGCGGGTGGGCGACTGGGCGTAGCCGCGTTCTTGGGCACGCGGGGCCGCCTGGTTTCGATGGGCGCCGGCCCGAAGGGCCCGGTCGTGCTCGTCGAACAGACCGATGGCTCGCTGCATGTGGCCTGGCTCGAACGGGGCGACTGGCGATGGGCCGCGGGCCCGGACCTGGCCTCTGCGGCCGATGATGGCCCGAAGCCCTCGGCCATCGGTGTGCTCGATGATGGTGGCCTGTGCCTTGTTGGCGTAAGCCGGGAGCGGACCCTGCTGTGGCACGCCCAACTGCCCGAGCCGGTCGAGTCGACCGAACGATTCGAGCTGATCGATCCCGAAGCGTTGATCGATTTCCAGGACGACCCAGCCGAAGATCGGCAACAGATCGATGATCTGGACTGGTCGGTCGCGACCGCGGCGGGCGCGTCGGCGGCCGAGGCGTCCAACGTCATCGCCGGACCAGTCTCGGCCGGGCCGCGCGTGCTCATCGCGATCGACGCCGAGCCGGGGATCCGGGTGTACGAGATCGATGGCCAGCGCGTCGGCCTGCTGTACGAGACGCCACCGGGCGGCATCGCGCTGCTCGGCGGAGATCGACGCGGGGTCGTGGTCCGCCTTGCCGACGAGGCCCAGAGCGTTGATGGACGTGCGGCCACCCGGCTGGCGCTGGAGGAGTTCTCGCTGGATACCGGTCGCCGGTTCTTCGCGGGCCCGGCGGTGTTCGATGGCCCGATCTCGCCCAGCGACTTGCGGATCCTGCTGGTGCTCATGGTCCTGGCGAGCGCTTCGCTCCTGCTGTTCGTCGTGCGCAGCCCCCGAGAAACCAAGCCCTTTGCACCGCCGCCGGGGCACGCCCTGGCGCCGCCCATGCCTCGGTTGCTCGCGGCCTTGGCCGACGGGTTTCTCGCGCTGCTGCTGGGCGGTGAGTTGGCCAGGCTGCTGCCCGACGGATGGCTGGCGATCCGCGTGGGCGCCGATGCGATCGACTTCGCGCCGCTGATCGTCGCCTTGGCCCTGGGCTACCTGGCCTGCTCGCTGCTGGAGACGCTCACGGGGCGCACGCCGGGCAAGCTCATCTTCGGCCTGGCGGTGAGCCGATCGGGGCTGGAAGATGGCAAGGCCTTGCCGCCCCGCCGCCCGTCGTTGGGGGCTTCATTGGCTCGAAATGGTGTGAAGTGGCTGCTGCCGCTCGTGGCCATCGCCGGCATGGCCAGCCCGTTCCTCAGGCATCGCGGCGACATGATCTCCGGGCTGGGCGTCATCGGCGAGATCCCCGTGCCAACCGGACAGGGAACTTCCAGTCAAGATCAACGGCCGGACGACCGATAGCGATTCGGGCGCTTTCAACACCGCTCGATCGCGGAGGCACCGTGTCGGCCGACAGCAAGACCGAGACAACGAGCAGCAAGGCGCCGGCCGGCGATGACCCGGCGGTCGCGCCGTGGCGGGAGATCTGGCAGATCCCCACGCTGGGCGTTTCTGGGGCGGCGCTGGTTATCGGTCTTTTGGTGGCGTTCATGTATCGCCCCACGCCCGACTACGGGGCCTTGCTGGACGTCGCCGAGCAACGCATCGATGCCCGGCGATTCGTGGCGGCGCTCGACGGCTTGAACAGCAAACTGGCCCCGCTGCTCGGTCGCGAGTCGTTCACGCCGGAACACAAGAGACGCTTTCACACGCTGCGCGCCCGCGCGATCGCGCTCGGGCAGACCGAGTTGGACGCCCGCCAGGAGGCCAACGACCGCAGCATCGTGTCGGAATACCGAGAGGCCGAACGCCAGGGCGCCACGCTGGCCGCGGCGGACGCCTTCCGGCTGGCCGAGTCATACATCGGGCTGGGCGAGATCGAGGCGGCGCTCACGCGTGCGGAGGCCATGCCCCCCAGCGAGCGTCCGCGTCGGCACCAGTTGTATCGCATGGCGATCGACTACCCGGACATCGAGACGCCGGGCGGTCGAGACCAGTTCATCGACCTGGTGAACCGTTTCGTTTCGGACCCGACCCTGAGCGTCGACGATCGGGCGTGGGGCGAACTGCAACGCGCGCGGGTGCTGGCGGCAACGGGCGACTACGCGGGCGTCGTCGATCGCCTGCTCCGGTCGTATCCCCAGTGGGCCCGGGCGGGCGATGCGACCCGTGCCGCCTTGAGCGTGGAGCTGGGCGCCGCGCACCTCGAACTGGAAGACCTCGAAGCGGCGCGCGTCGCGTTGGAATTGGGCGAGCGCCTCGCGCCGCCGCAGTCGAATGAGCGCGGCTTGGCGATCGTGATGCTGGGAAGGCTCGACGAACTCTCGGGCCAACCCATGGAGGCCAGGGATCGCTATGTTCGTGTGCTGCGCGACCTGGGTTGGTCGCCGGCCGCTCAGGCCGCTCGGCTCGGATTGGCCGAGGTGTACGCGGCCGAGGGCGAGCACGACCTTGCGCTCGACCTGTTCCAGGAGGCGATCGCGTCGTACTCCGAGTCCGGCCCGGCCGCGGGCGTTGATGGGGCGGTGCTGGAGAACGCACTCCTCTTGCAGTACCAAAACCAGCGGGCCGCGGCACAACCGGCTGACGCGCTTCGCTATGCCCGCATGGCCGAGACCGCTTCGAACCAGACCCGCTCACCCGAACTTACGCTGGCGCTCGCCGAGGCCAACCGTTTGATCGCCGAACGCTTGCTTGCGGATGCGGGCGTCGATCCGCAGGGCTCGACCGACGCGCTGCTGCTGGACGCAACGACGCGCGAGGAGGTCCGCACGCACCTTCGCGCGGCCGGCGGGTACTACGCCCTGCACGCCGATCGCGTGACGCTCGACGAGCAGGCGTTCGAGAGCAGCACGTGGCTGAGCGCGGTGTGCTTCGATCGTGCCGGAGATTTGAAGCTGGCCGAGGAAAAGCTGAGCACCTTCGTGACGGCCATCAGCGAGAGCCCCATGCGGGCCGAGGCCAGGTATCGCCTCGGGCGGATCTACCAGGCCAACAACCGGCACTCGGCGGCCGAGGAAACCTTCCGCTCGCTCATCGACGACGCGAACAACCCCGAGACGGGCAAGGGTGTCGGTCCGTTCGCGCTTCGGTCCTATGTCCCCCTTGCGCAGACGCTGCTGTCCGACGAAGACACGGACAACGACCGCGAGGCGCTCGCGCTGCTGGAGCGCATGGTCTCGGGGGGTCTGGTCGATCCGGAGAGCCTGGAGTATCGCGAAGCGCTCGTTTCGCTGGGGTCGCTGCACTATCGCCAGGGCGAGTACGTGCTGGCGATCGAGCGGCTGCGCGAGGCGCTGGCCCGGTTCGAGGGCGAGCGACGCGCCGAGTACCTGCGGTTCAAGCTCGCCGACGCCTTCCGCCTGGAGGCCGACCGTATCGGAGAGGCGCTGGCGCAGGCCATGCCCGGCAGCGAGCGACGAGAGCTCGAGCGGATCCGCGAGGAACGCCTTCGCACCGCGATCGAGCAGTTCGAGCTGTCCAGAGACGGGCTCGAACGCGTCCGCGATCTGTCGGCCGTCGAGCGCGAGGCGCTGCGCAACGCGTACTTCTTCCTGGGCGCGTGCGCGTATGACCTGGGCGACTATGAGCAGGCCGTGAAGCACTACGCGGCGGCGCACGCGCGGTACTCGGGGGATCCGGCGGCGCTCGTGCCCCTGATCCAGATCGTCAGCGCTCGATTGGAGCAGGGCGAGTTGGCGATGGCGCGGGCCGCCAACGAGCGGGCGCAGCGCCTGTACGAGAGCTTCCCCGACGACGTGTGGAACGACTCGAACCTGCCCCTCACGCGCGAAGACTGGCAGCGGTGGTTCCAGGCGAGCGAGCGGCTGGCGACGGTGGGCGGCTGACCTCAGGCCCGCGAGACCTCGACCTTCCCGCCCGCGACGTCCTTGATGGCATAGCCCATGGCGGCCAGCTCGTCGCGGATGGCGTCGGATGTGGCGAAGTCCTTGTTGGCCCGGGCGGCCTTGCGTTGCTCGAGCTTCTCGATGACGGCGGGGTCTGGGGCCAGGCCTGGGGCGAAAAGGCCGATGGAGGTGTCGGCCGATGCGGGGCGCTCCAAGCCCAGCACGCCCAGAACGGCGTCGAACTGCTCCAACACCGCCGCGTCCTGCTTCGTTGGCGACTCGATCGCCCCCACCATCGAGTTGATCGTCGCCACGGCGGCTGCGATGTTCAGATCATCGTGCATCGCCGCGGCGAACTCTTCGCGGGCGAGCGTGGCGGCCGAACTGGCCTCGCCATCGCTGGCCGCGTCGTGCAAGCGTCGCCAGCGCTCGATCATCCGCTGGCTGTCCTTGAGCAACTGCTCGGTGAAGTCGGCGTTGGTGCGGTAGTGCGTGCGGATGAGCGCGAGGCGCAGGGCCGCGGGCTCGACGCCCCTGGCGAAGAGGTCCCGGGCGGTGAAGAAGTTGCCCTTGCTCTTGCTCATCTTCGCGCCATCGACCAGCAGGAAGCGCGTGTGCAGCCAGTGGCGGGCGAAGGGCGCCCCGCTGGGGTCGGCGTTGAAGGCGCAGCAGCTCTGGGCGATCTCGCACTCGTGGTGGGGGAAGATGTTGTCCTCGCCGCCGGTGTGCAGGTCGATCAGCGGCTGGCCATCGGGCACGTTGCCCTCGGGGAAGGCGGCCTTGGCGAGGACTTCGTACGCCATGGCCGAGCACTCGACGTGCCAGCCCGGGTAGCCTGCGCCCCAGGGGCTGTCCCACTTCATCAGGTGCGTTGCGTCTTCCTTCCAAAGGAGGAAATCGGCCGGATGGCGTTTGGATTGCTGGTTGGCGTCGTCGACGCGGCCGCCCGCGCCGGCGCGAAGCGCTTCGAGGGTGTTGCCGCTGAGGGCACCGTAGCTGTCGAAGGCATTGACGCTGAAGTAGACGGCCCTGCTTCCCGGCTCGCCCGTGACGTAGGCACAGTTGCGCTCGATCAATCGCTCGATGAGCGTGATCATCGCGGGGACATAGGCCGTTGCCCGCGGCATCATGGCGTCTTCGCTGGCGACCTTGAGGCCCAGCTTCTTCGCGTCCTCGATGAACCGGCCGCCGTAGAACTTCGCGATGGCGTAAGGGTCGGCGGGGTCGATGTCGGCCCCTGCGGGCAGCTTGCCGGCCTTCTTGGCCTCCAGCAGCCGCGTGCGGGCGGCGTCCATCTTGTCCTGGCCCCCGCCGTCGGCCCGGTCGTCGTCGGTCATGTGGCCGACGTCGGTGATGTTCATGGCGTGGCGGACGGTGCGCGGGCCGGCGTGCGTGTTGCCGGCCGCGTCCTGGATCGTGCACAGCGGGCTTTCGAGCCAGCGGCGGAGCAGGTCGGCGATGAGGAAGGCCCGGAAGTTGCCGATGTGGGCGTCGTCGTACACCGTCGGGCCGCAGGTGTAGAAGGTGATGCTCGACGGGTCGGTCGCGCGGAAGGGCTCGACGCGCTTCGTGAGGGTGTTGTACAGATGGAAGCACTCGGGCATCGACGATCATAGTGCGAACGGGCCGGGCATACGCTGGCCCGTGAGCGAACGGAAGCAGCATCGGCAGGTCTCATTCGAGTTCCTGGGCACGGGCGTGTCCAGCGGCGTGCCGGTCATCGGCTGCTCGTGCCTGACGTGCACTTCCAGCGACCCCAAGGACAATCGCCTGCGCTGCTCGGCGGCCCTGCGCTTCGGCGATGATCGGGGCGAGCAGCGGACAATCCTGCTCGACGCGGGGCCCGACCTGCGCCAACAGGCCTTGCGGGCGGGTCTCGAGCGCGTCGACGCCTTGCTCTTCACCCACAACCACGTCGACCACACCTGGGGGCTCGACGAGCTACGCCGCTTCAACACCCTCATGGAAGGGCCGGTGGACATCTACGCCAACGACCACACCCTGGACTTCCTCCGCCGCGTGTACGGCCACATCTTCGACGCGGGCAAGAACATCCAGCCCAGCTACGTGGCCAGCGTCATCCCCCACCGCCTGCTGCCGATGGTGCCCGAGGAACTCTTCGGCCTGACCATCACGCCCATCCCGTTGCTGCACGGCAAGCTGCCGGTGCTGGGGTTCCGGGTCGAAGCCTCGCACCCCAGCGTCGCGGGGCGCACGGGCATGGATGAATTGCTCCCGCTGGCGTACTGCACCGACGTGTCGGGCATCCCGCCCGAGAGTTGGTCCTTGCTCGAGGGCCTCAAGACGCTCGTCCTCGGCGCGCTGCGGCCGCGTCGCCACCCGACGCACTTTTCGATCGACGAGGCCGTCGCTGCGGCCCAGAAGATCGGGGCAGAGCAGACCTGGTTCATCCACATGAACCACGAGGTGCGCCACGAGCCGGTCGACCGGGCGCTGCCGGCGGGCATCCGGCTGGCGTGGGACGGGCTGGTGTTGCCGCAATCGCGGGAAGAGGAACGCAGCGAGGGGGAGTGGGCGTTGGGGTGGCGGGAGTAGGCGGGCTACTCGGCGGCCTCCTGGGTAGACAGGTGGATGCTGATCCGCCCGACCTTGAGGCCTAGGCGTCGCTCGATCTCGGCGATCAGTTCCGGGTCGCGGACGCCGGCCATCACGCGGTCGCTCAGATCCTCAGGCAGGTCCGCCATCGAGCCGTCGGCGCCGACCACGTGGGCGTGCTCGTCGGTGATGGCGTCGAAGCGCGTCGGCCCGCCGGGCGTGGCCAGCTTGCGGCACAGGCCGCGCTGGGTGAGGGTTTCGAGGGTGTTGTACACCGTGGCCAGCGAGATGCCCTTTGGTCCGAGATCGGGGCCCGCGTCCCGCCGCACGGCGTCGAAGATCGCCTCGGCCGTGGGGTGCTCGCGACTGACGGCCAGGGCGGCGTAGACCACCTGCCGCTGGCGGGTGCAGCGCAGGCCGTGCGCGGCGAAGAGGTCGCGGTGGTCGTCGCAGGGGCAGGGGTTGGATTCCGTCATTGGAATGATTCTAGGAACGATCGGCCCTGACGGCCATTGCTCTCAAAGTGGCCCGCTGTCACTAGCATCGCTCATGGCCAAGCCCGAGACCGACCAGCACTGGATGCCCGACGAGGCAACCTGCCGGGCTTTCGCCGAGGCGGTGGCGGCGGTTGGGGAGCGGGTGAACGGGTTGACGCCGGTGTCGCGGGATGAGCGGGTGAAGCCGCGGTGGCGGCACGACGATGGTCAGGACATGACGCCTCCCGTCGTTGAGGCGATGGTCGCCACGCAGCGGATGGTGCTTGATGAAGCAGCATCGCCGGAACTTCTCGCGCCGGTGCTGTGGTGCGCGTGTGCGAGGCAGAGTCGCATCAGCCACACCGCTCCATACCTGCTGGCCTTGCTTGCGGAACATTTCTTAATCGCACGACAGGCTCAAGTGTGGCTCTTCGGACGACGGCAGATGGATGCCAGGTTGTCCGCTGTGGATGCCCTGCGTGGAACTCTTCCGCACGAGATGACTCGATGGATGCTGGAGCGCGCATTCGCGGACAAGTCGAATCGCGTTCGCCGGTGGGCGGCGGCCCGGGTCAGTTCGTGTGAGATGAGATCGGTGCTACCGGCACTCCTGCGAGCAGCGAAAGCGGAGAAGGAGGAGAAGTGGCGAAAATGGATGACGACGATGTATCACACATGCGATCTGGGGTATCACTTCGTTGATGATCCGGAAGACGATCTCGTCGAGTTGGTGATGCGGACAGTCGACGATAACTCTACTGGCCTGAGCCACACGTGGCATTCACGAGAAGACTTTGAACGACATGGCCCCATGGCAATCGTTGAAGCAGAATCGAAGGAGCCCGAGCCCTACCCAGAGGGCCTCAATCCGCTGCCCGAGGCCCCGAGCACGCCGACGCCACCTTGGCAACGTCCGGTCGGGCGCCGCCCCTTCGTGTATTCATGGTTGTTGCGGCTGGAGGGGCCGTATCTGGTGGACGTCCTGAAAGAACGCCATCAGACGAGGAACGAGAAGCCTTAAGCCTCCGTCCCCGCTGCCCGCGTCCTTAGCCGCCGGTCCCACTCCACCACCCCGTCCTTCAGGCGGATCACCCGCTCGCAGCGGTCGGCCACCGAGTCGTCGTGGGTCACCATCAGGATGGTCATGCCTTCGGCGTGCAGCTTCTCGAAGAGGGTCAGGATCTCTTCGCCCGTGCGTGAGTCCAGGTTGCCCGTGGGCTCGTCGGCCATCAGGACCTTGGGCTCGGCGATGAGCGAGCGGGCGATGGCCACGCGCTGCTGCTGGCCGCCGGAGAGCTCGCGCGGCCGGTGGCCCAGGCGCTCGCCCAGGCCAACGAGCGTCAGCTTCTCGATGGCCCGTTCGCGACGCTCGCTGGCCTCCACGCCCTGGTAAAAGAGCGGCACGGCCACGTTGTCCTCGACGGTGAGCTGGGGGATGAGGTTGAAGGCCTGGAAGACGAAGCCGATGGTGCGGCCGCGGAACTGGCTGAGGGACTCGTCGTCCATCTCGTTGATGTCCTTGCCGGCCAGCAAGTACTGCCCGTCGGTGGGCTGGTCCAGGCAGCCCAGGATGTTCATCAGCGTGCTCTTGCCCGAGCCGGACGCCCCCATGATGGCCACGTACTCGCCCTCGTGGACGGTGATGTCCACGCCGCGGAGGGCCTCGACCATGACCGAGCCGTCGGGCTTGTAGTAGACCTTGCGGACGGCCTTGAGCTCGGCCACGGTGGGCCGGTCGGCGTAGGGATTGGCCACACCCTCCTCACCTTGCTCGAGGCGGGCGGCGGAGTCGGCATGGGCTGATGGGCTCATCTGGGGTAGTGTACCGGCTGGGTGGGGATTGGTTGGCCCCCGTCAGGGCTTTCTGGGGTCGTTTGGGGGCTCGCTTCCTCTCAAGAGTGCGCCAATCATTAGGGCCCGGCGGAGGTTTGCCCCCGCTTGGGTGAAATCCCGAACGTCAGTAGCTCAATTGGTAGAGCAGCGGATTCCAAATCCGCAGGTTGGGGGTTCGAGTCCCTCCTGACGTGTTGCCCGGGCGATCGGGCCCGGGGCGGAACGGAGTCGGCTGGTTCTGGAGTGACCATGGCATTGGCGATCTACAAGCCCGGGCAGGGCTACTGGACACGGACCATGACGGCGGTCTTCGCGGGCGTGCTGGTGCTCGCCGCGGCGGCGTGGCTGTACGGCCAGGCGTTGCTCATCCCGCTGCCCGACCGGGCCTGGATCACCTCCTACAGCGTGGCGGCCGACTTCGAGCCCGGCGAGCGCGTGGAGCTGCTTGGCGCCTCGGGCCTGGGAGCCCGGCCGGTTGTCGGGACGGCGACGGTGGAGACCGTGGACGCCAGCGCGACCAGCGGCACGGTGACGCTGGTAGACTACGAGCTTCAGGGCGAGGCCACGCGGTCCCAGATCGGGGCGCTGCGCGCGGCCGACGGTCAGGAGATCACCATCGCGAGCGGTGGCGTGCGCGGCGTGCCGGTGATCGATCGCATCTACGTGCAGGGCGGTTTCGTGGTGGTGGCGGTGCTGATCGGCGCCATCGCGATCGTGTACTTCGTGGCCATGAAGAAGGGCTCGGTGGACTTCCTGATCGCCACCGACGGCGAAATGCGCAAGGTCAACTGGTCGACCCGCAAGGACGTGATCAACAGCACCTGGGTGGTCATCGGCGCTTCGGTCATCCTGGGCCTGTACCTTTTCGGCTTCGACCTGCTGTTCTCGTTCTTCTTCGAGCAGATCGGCGTGCTGGACATCTGAGCCCCGCTTCGCTGCCACTGGCCGTCCGGCGGTCGCCCCGCCGGAGGATTGCTGGCTATGATTGGGTGTCTCGGCCGTGGACCGCGTAGTGCGGATCTGCGGCCGTTGTCATTCTCTGGGGCCACTTCCCTTTGGAGCACACCGCGATGATCGAAGGCGAGCAGCAGACCACCCAGCCCGAGCAGGCCACGGACCCGTCGCAGGCCGACCAGGCCGGTTCCACTTCGGACGTTGAGGCCAAGCCCGACGCGGCGCCGGCGAGCGAGCCCGAGGCGGCGCCCGCTCAGGAACCGGCGGCCGAGGCGGCTTCCAAGGACGAAGAGCCCATCGTGCAGCCGGGCATGAGCTGGTTCGCGCTGCGCGTGGCCTCGAACAAGGAGAGCTCGGTCCGCGACACGCTCTTGCGGAAGGTCCAGATCGAGCACAAGACCGAGTTCGTCGGCCGGATCCTCGTGCCCACCGAGAAGAACCGCACGTTCAAGAACGGCAAGATCAAGATCACCGAGACCAAGCTGTACCCCGGCTACGTGTTCGTCGAGATGAAGCTCGAGGACGACGGCCGCATCCCCCAGGACGTGTTCTTCCTGATCAAGGAGACCACGGGCGTGGGCGACTTCGTGGGCACGCCCCGCCCCACGCCGCTGGAGCTGCACGAGGTCGAGAAGATCCAGATGAGCAGCCGCGCTCCCGAGGAGGAGCCCGAGGTTCGCATGAACTTCGAGAAGGGCGAGCACGTCACGATCAAGGAAGGCCCCTTCGAGGGCTACGAGGGCACCGTCGACGAACTGCTGCCCGACAAGGGCCTCGTCCGCGTGCTGGTGACGATCTTCGGCCGCCAGGCGCCCATCGAGATCGAGGAGTGGAAGCTGTCCAAGGCCGACGGCGGCTAAACGCCTGCGGCTCGGATGCCCCACTCGTTGGCGGTCCGCTCGTGGCCCTGCCCGGGCCGGACCCGATGCCAGCCGCGGTACAGGCCCTCCATGCGTCGGGCCGTGCCGATGGACTGCGGGTGGTCTGCGCCCAGGGTCCGTCGCAGGTGGCTGTACGATTGACCCAAGACTTCGGCGGCGTCGGCCCAGCGCCCGAGGCGTTCGAGCGTTGCGCCGTAGTTCGCGTTGATGACCGCCGTGCGCCAGTGGTCTTCGCCCCAGCCCCCCACGCCCGTGGCCGCCGCGATGGATCGCTGGTGGAACGACTCGGCGTTCTTGAGCTGATCTTGGAGGGTCGCCGGATCTGTTACGGACTCGCGCAGGAGATACGCCAGGTTGTTGGCGGCGATCGCGGCCTCGCGGTTGGCCAGGTCGGATGCTTCGCTGGGGTTGAGCACCCGCCGGTAAAGTTCCTCGACCTGGCCGAACCTGGTGTATGACCCCTGCCGGAGCATCGCATCGGCCTGTCGCCTCACAACGGCAAGCGCGATGGGATCGAACGGATCGAACGCGTCCTGGGCGATCCGGCTCAGGCGCTGGAGGTCCTCGTTGGCGTCATCGAAGCGGCGCAGGTCCAGCAGGGCGTCGACTCGGGCGAGCTCGAGCAAGACCGTGGAAGCGCCCGACTCGCCCAGCCCGCTTCGCGCGAATCCCACCCGCCCATCGACGGCACGCAGGGCTTGCTCCGGCTTGCCGGCGTCGTTGAGGATCGTGGCCAACCGGCTTGTGGCGTCCGCAAGTTCGGCGCTTGTGCTGGCCGACACGCGTGTCAGGCTGGTGAGCGCCTGCCGCTGGTAGTCTTCGGCGGCCTCGAAGCCCCCGCGCGACCATGCACGCTCGGCGAGCCTCTCGTAGATGCTGGCGGCCATGGCGTGCTCGGACGCGAGGTCTTGCGCCACGCGGGCGAGGTCCTGTTCGTCGATGGCCGGCGTGCCGATCAAGACGGCGACGATGCGCTCGGCGCTGCGGCGGAGGCGGTCGGCCTCGCTCGCGCGTTGCCGAGCGAGTTCGGCGGCTTGCACCGCGGCGTCTCGGGCGGCATCGGCGTCGTTGGCGAGCCTTTGCTTTTCCTTTGCGTCGGCTTCGGCTCGATTGGCGGCTTCGGTCAGGGACTGGAGCTGGCTCCTGATCTGCTCTTGCTGCTGGTCGTTGATTCGCAGCGATTCCTGTAGATCATCGTTCGCTTGGCGGAGTTGGGCGTTGGAAGCCTGTAACTCGTCCAATGCCCGCTCGGCTCTGCCGCGAGCCTCCTCGGCTTCCTGCTCGGCCGCTATCGCGCGCTCGCGATCCAGCTCTGCCTGGGCCCGGGCTTTCACCTCTTCTTCCCGCGCGCGCTCGGCCTCGATCTCGCGCTGCTCGGCTTGCTCTCGGGCCCGCTGCTCGCTGAGGACCGCCCGCTCGGCACGCATGCGCTCGGCTTCTTCTCGCTGGGCGAGCTGCCGAGCCTCGGCGGCCGACTCGACCGCGGATAGTTCCTTAGTGCGAGCATCTTCCCGAGCTTGGTACAGCCATATCGAGAGGACGAGCAGGCCTACGGCCGCGAGCAGAAGGGCTGCGGCAACTGCAGCACCAGCTCCCACCAGCTTCCAGTTCCTCTTTGCAAATTTCCGGAGCTGGTAGGTCCTGCTGTGGGGGCGCGCCTCGACGGACTCGCCTTCCAGAAACCGCCGGAGGTCTTCGCTGATGGCGTCAGGTGTCGGATACCGAAGTTCCGGTTCCTTCTCGAGGCAGCGCATCACGATCCAGTCGAGCTCGTTCCTGAGTTGGCGTGCGCGATTCTGCCGATCGTGCGAGGTCGGTAGATCGCTGGACACGTTCATGATGCGCGTGCTTGGGCGTTCGATCCTCGACTCGCAGACGTGCTTGAGCTGCTCGAATGTTCCGAGTCCTTTGAGTTCCTGTTCGTCGATGGCCTGCGTGTCGGTCAGCAACTCGTAGAGCAGAAGCCCCAGCGCGTACACATCAGTTCTGTTATCGACTGCCTTGCCGGCCGCTTGCTCGGGGCTCATGTACGCCGGCGTGCCCATGACCTGCCCGACTTGGGTCTGGAGCGTCTCGGCGGTGAGCTGCTGGCCGAGCGCCTTGGCGATGCCGAAGTCGATGACCTTCGGTACCGGCTGGGGACCCCTTGTCGAGACCAGGATGTTGCTCGGCTTCAGATCGCGGTGCGCTACGTTCTTGTTGTGCGCGTGCTGCACGGCCGCGCAAACCTCGCGAAACAACTCGATTCTCGCGCGGATATCCAGCCCCTGGGTCGCCGCGAAACCGGTGATGGTCGGTCCATCGACGAACTCCATCGCGAAATAGGGCCTGGATCCGAGTTCGGGAGATGTCGTGCCGCCGTCAAAAATCCGAGCGATACTCGGGTGGTCCATCTGGACCAACGCCTGGCGTTCCTGCTGGAAGCGACGAACGACGCTGCGGCTGTCCATGCCCGGCTTGATGATCTTCAGGGCGACCTCGAGATCAAAGCCGTCGGAGCGGCTGGCCAGGTACACGTCGCCGAACCCGCCCTCGTCGATGCGCCGCTCGATGGAGTAGGGCCCCACCTGGGCGCCCTTGGAGAGCCGATGCGGATCGGACCCTTGGGACGAATGCCCATCGTCTTCTTGTTGGGCGCGGGCTGCTTGAGCGGCCGCGCCCGCGATGCCGCGTTGCACGGCGGCCTCGAAGAGGTCCGAGCCATCGCCCGAGTCGCCCGAGTCGCCCGAATCGCCCGATGGCGTCCGACGGAGCCATTCGCGGAGACGGGCCGCCATGGCCGGCTCGCTCGCCTCGATGATCGCCAGTTCGGCCTCGCGCTGGTCGTCGGGAAGGTCCGAGAGTCGGGCGAAGTGTTCAGAGAGCCGCTCGTACTCAGCCGGATCCATAGGACACCCTCCCGCGGGAAGCCCTAACGTAGGACGGTCGAGGTGACGGGCTCAAGGCCTCTCGAGATTGGGAGAAGGCGATGGAAGATCAGGCGTCGGCAGGTGGGGTCACCAAGCTCTTGCAACTGGCCGCGGCGGGCGATGCGCAGGCGGGCAACCGGCTCGCGCCCCTGGTGCTCGACGAGTTGCGTCGGATCGCCCAGAAGGCGATGGCCAAGGAACGCCAGAACCACACGCTCCAGCCGACGCTGCTGGCCGACGAGGCCTTCGTCCGGCTGGTGGGCAACGAGCGGATCGACTGGTCGAGCCAGTCGCAGTTCTATGGCTATGCGGCCAAGGCCATCGGCCAGATCCTCGTGGACTATGCCCGGGCGCACAACGCGGAGAAGCGCGGCGGTGGGCGTGACCGCGTGGGCATCGACACGATGGACTACTTCGGCGATAGCCAGCAGGGCGAGACGGTCGATGTGGAGAACCTGGTGGCCGCCTTGGACGAACTCCGGACGCTCAACGAGCGCCATGCGCGCGTTGTCGAGCTCAAGTTTTACTTCGGTAAGACCGTGCCCCAGATCGCGCAGATGCTTGGCGTCTCTCGGCGACTGGTCGACAGCGACTGGGCGGTTGCCAGGCGTTGGCTGCAAGACCGGCTTTCGGAGCACGAAGCGGCGGAATGAACTGATGCGGTGAGTCTGGCTTCGCCCAGCGAACTACATGTCCGAGAGTGTCCGAGACGGGAACGCAGCGCGCAGGGCGTTGAGCACCGCAAGCACGTCGATAGCCTCCTGGGCCAGCGCGCCCGCGACGGGCGGTAGGTAGCCCATCGACGCCAGGATCATGCCCAGGATGCTCAGCGCCATGCCGCCCAGGGCGCTCTGCAGCGCGATCACACGCATCCGACGGCCGATGTGCATGAGCTCGTCCACACGCTTGAGCGAGGTATCCAGGATCACAGCGCCCGCGGCCTGTGTGGTCACGTCGCTGGCGGCGCCCATCGCCACGCCCACCGTGGCGGCGAGCAGGGCCGGGGCGTCGTTGATGCCATCGCCCACGAAGATCGTGGGCGCCCGCTCGGTCTCGCGCCGCGTGATCTCGACCTTTTGCTCGGGCGTCTGGCTGGCCAGCACGTGCTCGATGCCGACCTCGCGGGCCAGGTACTCCACCTCGCTTGCCCGATCTCCCGACACCAGCATCACACGGTCGATGCCGTGCCGCCGTTCGAGGTGCCCCACGAACGCCCGCCCATCAGGCCGGGGCGCATCTCGGAACTGGTACGTCGCCGCGAGCCGGCCATCGAGCAGGACCACGCATTCCAGTCCACCGGCCAACGGGGGCAACGCGGACTCGGCACCAGGGTCGGCCGCCAGCACGGCCTTGCGGCTGGTGACCGTGACGCGATGGCCGTCGACGGTGCCGGTGAGCCCCCGCCCCGGCGGCTCTGAGACCTCGGCCACTGGCAGCGTCGGCACACCGGCCTCTTCACCGGCCTTCACGATCGCGGTGGCCAGCGGGTGCTTCGAGTATCGCTCCAGGCTGGCCGTCAACTCGAGCGTGCGCTCCGTGTCGACGCCTTCCGCGGCGTGCTGGGTCACGAGCGCCGGGCGGCCGAACGTCAGCGTACCGGTCTTGTCCAAGATCATGGTGCGGCAGGTGTCGATACGTTCGAGGGCCAGCGGGTCTCGGATGATGATCGAACGCCGAGCGGCCAGCGACACCGCGCCGATGATCGCCACCGGGATGGCGATCAGCAGCGGGCAGGGTGTGGCCACCACCAGCACGGCCAGGAACCGCGTCGGGTCGCCGCTGATCACCCACGCGAGCACCGCGATGCACAGCGCCAGGGGGGTATACCAAGCACCAAGACGGTCGGCCAGGCGACGCATCTGCGGCCGCTGCTGCTGGCTGCTGCGCATCACCTCCATGATCTTGGCGTACCGCGAGTCGCCGGCGGTGCGCTCGGCGCGAACCGTCAGCGCCCCCTCGCCGTTAATGGCGCCGCTGATGACCGCCGATCCGACGATCTTGGACATCTGGTAGGGCTCGCCGGTCAGGTAGCTCTCGTCCATCGTCGAGCGGCCCTCGAGCACCACGCCGTCGACCGGGGAGGCTTCATGCGGCAGCACCACCACCGTGTCCCCGATCTCGATGGCGTCCAACGGGACGTCTTCGATGGTCTCGCCCCTCTTGCGGTGCGCGACGCTGGGCATGCGACGCGCCAGGGCTTGCAGCGCCGACGACGCCCGCCCCATCGCGTAGGCCTCGATTGCCTGCCCGCCCGAGAGCATGAGCACGACCAGCACGCCGGCGACGTACTCCTCGAGCAGCACCGCCGTGACGATGGAGATCGCCGCCAGCAGATCGGAGCCGAACTCGCGTTTGAACAGCTTGATGGTGAGTTCGACGACGAGCGGGCCACCACCCAAGAGCAGCGTGACGTAGAGCGGCCAGTTGCGAAGATCGGAGTCGAAGACGCGCAGCAAGACGTGAGCGACGATGCTGGCTATCGCAAGCACCGCGATCACGAGGTATAGGCGATTCGGCCGCGCTGCTTCGTCGATGTCTTCGGTCGCCGCCTTGGACGACCGATCAATCAAAGCTCGACCACCCGCATATCGCCTGAAGCCTTCTTGGCCTTGGCCGGCAGCGCGACGTCGCTGGCCATTTCCGCCAGCCCCGCCTCGGCCATGCGCTGACGCACGTCGGCGGCGACGAACAGCAGGCCGCGCGGCAGTTCGACCTCGGTCGCCTGGGGCACCTGGCCTGGCCCGTCATCGACCACGACGACGTCCGGGCGGCGCTTCTTGCTCTCGGGCATCGCCGAGATGAACTCGTCGACGCCCGCCGCTGCGAGCAGGTCGTGGGAGATCTGGCCCTCGGTGCGGGCCAGCGGTGGGATGGCCGCTTCGAAGGCCTGGAGCAGCCCACGATGGTTCTCGAACGTGCCGGCCTTCTCGGCCCAGGTCGCCCCGGGCAGCACCACGTCCGCCGAATCGATGATGCGGCTGGGCAGCGTGTCGATCAGCACGGTGAAGCGGTCCGCGGCCGCATCGGCGAGCTCGGTCGGCGCCCAGTCGCTGGGGTAGTTGCCCGTCAGGATCAGGGCGCCGGCGTCCTCGATGGCGGCCAGGAAGTCGTGGAACTCTGCCGGGGCCTTGCCCGTGACGGCCTTGAGCACCCGGCGCACGCCACGGGCGTTGGGCGCCTTCTCGGCCACCATGACGAACGCTTCGGGGTCATCGAAGCTCTTGGTTGGGGGGAAGGCCTTGTCCTCGCCGCGCGTGGGCACGGGGCCGACGGCGAAGATGGCCTGGTCATCGATCGCTCTGGCCAGCGTGGCCAGAGCGAACGCCTCCTCGCACGGCAGCATGGGGCTCACGAGCACGGCCAAGCGCTGGCCCTTGTCGACCGCCGCCTGCATGCCTTCGATCGCCGCTCGGTACGCACGGGGCCACTCGGCTTCGACCAGGGCTCCATAGCGGCGGGCCTGCGGTTCGGTCAGGCGATCGGCGCTGTGGATGAACTTCCAGCCGTAGCGGACCTCATCGGTGATCCAGTGCTTGTTGACCTTGAGGTTCTCGCGCGGCTTGACACGGTACACCTTGCCCTCGTTGTGCTCGATGGAGATGTTGTCGCCGCTGGCGGTGATGCCGTCGATGCTGGCGGTCTTCTTGAGGAACCACACGCGCTGGGCAAAGAGGAAGTCCTTGTCCAGCAGCGCGCCCACCGGGCAAAGGTCCACGACGTTGCCGCTAAGCTCGTTATCCAGCGCCTTGCCGGGGAACACGTCGATCTCGCTGCGGTTGCCGCGGCCGCCGATCATCAGCTCGCCCGCGCCGGCGATCTCGCGATCGAACCGCACGCAGCGGGTGCACATGATGCAGCGGTCGGCGTAGAGCCAGACGTGGGGTCCCAGGTCCTTCTTGGCCTGCTTGACCTTCTGCTCCTGGAATCGGCTGACACCGCGGCCGTACTCGTAGCTGTAGTCCTGGAGGAAGCACTCGCCGCTCTGGTCGCACACCGGGCAATCCAGCGGGTGGTTGATGAGCAAGTACTCCATCACCGCCTTCTGGTTGGCCACGGCCTTGGGGCTGTTGGTGTAGACCACCATGCCGTCGCCGGCCGGGGTGGTGCAGGTGGGCTGGAGCTTGCCGCCGGCGATGGGCTCGAGCTTGTTCTCGTTGCGGGGGTTGGGGGCCCAGATCTCGCCCAGGCAGATGCGGCACTGCGCGGGGCGGCTGAGCGCGTCGTGATAGCAGTAGAAGGGGATCTCGATGTCGTGGGCGTTGGCGACCTGGAGGATGGTCTGCCCGGGCTCGAAGTCGACGGATGTGCCGTTGATGGTGATGCTGGGCATGGTCGGCGGGTCTTCCGTGATGGGGCTGCCGGGGCCGATGGCACGGCCCGGCTGGGTCGGGTCGCGGCAGGGATCGGTTTGGTCGAGATGGTAGCCGCCAGCACCCCCGCGCATGGGGGCGCCGGGGCCAATTCCCAGGCCCCCGGGGGTCATCCTGGAGACGACAACGCCCCGGCGTGGTGGCCGGGGCGTGAGGCGTCTTCCTGATGGCTCTTGGCTCTGGCCGTTGGCCGATCAGTTGCTGTTCAGAGCCGTCTCGATGTCGTTGTAGCTGAAGTTGTCGATGGTGAAGTAGGCGCCCAGCCCGAACCCGGCGCGGGGGTCGCTGACATAGGTCATGTTCTTGGTGAAGGACGTCTGGCCGCTGGCGCCCAGGCCCAAGATGCTGATGGCGACCTCGCCACCGAAGGACCAGCTGCCCTCCTGGAAGCTGGTGAGGGCGGCCTCGTCGGGGAAGAAGATGACGAAGTCGTTGTAGCTGCCGATGCCGCCCAGGCCGATGTTGATGCGGGCGTGGCGGCTGTAGCCGGTGACCTCGCCGGAGTTGTTGTAGATCAGGCCGTCCGAGCCAGCGCCACCGATGAGGTACCACAGGCCGTTGAACTCGCCGGGGAAGACCGCCCAGGCGTGGCTGCTCTGGACCAGGTCGTCGAACTCCGGCTCGGTCTTGGAGAGGTGGGTGATGGTGGCCTGAGCCTCGGCCTGGGTGATGGCGTAGGCGTCCTCGGAAAGGCCGGTGGCGGCGCACCCGGTCAGGGCCGCACCGACGCCAAGGATCGAAACCATTGCCAGAGTCTGCACTGCACGCATCGAAATTCTCCTGTCTTTCGCACTATGCTGGCCCAAGCAGGGCCCGGACCAGTCGGGGCTCGGCAATCGAGCCCCAGGAAGCCCCTCACGATGACCAAGCCTACATCGAGCCCGGTCTCCTCACCCAAGGGTACGCGCGATCTGTACCCCGACCAAATGCTCCGCCAGAACTACATCACCCGCCTCTGGCGCGACACGGCCATCCGCCACGGCTTCGAGGAGATCAACGGCCCCACCTTCGAGATGCTCGAGCTCTATACCCGCAAGAGCGGCGAGGGGATTGTCAGCGAGCTCTTCCGCTTCAGGCGGGAAGGCGGCGAGGACGACTACGCCCTGCGGCCCGAGTTCACCCCCACCCTGGCCCGGATGTACGCCGCCAAGGCGGCCAGCCTGCCCAGCCCGACCAAGTGGTTCAGCATCGGGCCGTACTTCCGGGCGGAGAAGCCGCAGCGGGGGAGGTTGCGGGAGTTCTTGCAGTGGAATGTGGATGTGTTGGGGGGAGACGAAGTCGACAGTGATTTTGACGCATTGGCGTGCATCGCAACCCTACTTCAGACGATTGGCCTGCGGGAGAATGACTCAAGGATCCGAGTTAGCGATCGAAGGCACATGTCACGTGCTCTTGTCAACTCGGGTGTCTCAACTGAGGATCTCGAACAAGCCCTTGTACTGCTTGACAGAAAAGACAAGATACCTTGTAGCGAATTCCGCACATCCGCAATCGAACTTGGAATCAACGAATCAGTAGTCGAGGCACTCATCGATGGCCGTCCAATCATGGACATCGAAGACTACAGGCTCATGGGCAGAACCCTGAACGCAGGATTTCGTTCCGGCTGGTTCGTTCACGATTCGTCCATCGTCCGCGGCCTGGCCTACTACACCGGCACCGTCTTCGAGGTCATCGCCGAGGGCGAACGCGCTATCGCCGGCGGTGGGCGCTACGACAACCTCATCGAGCTCTTCGGTGGGCCGCCCACGCCCGCGGTTGGGTTTGGCATGGGCGATGTCGTGCTGGGGTTGTTGCTCGATGACAAGGGGTTGATGCCGCAGGGCGCTGATCTTCTGGACGCCCTGAGCCGGCCGGGGGCGAGCCTGCGACCCGAGGCGTTCGTGGTGGCGGGCTCGGAGGACGAGGACGCGTTGGTCGAGCCGTTGCTGGCAAATCTGCGGCGGGGTATCGAACGTGATGGCTTCGACGGCAGGCCCTGGGCCGCCGACCGCTACGCCGTACGGCCCATGCACGCCCGGCGGACGTATAAGACGACGCGGAACCTCAAGAAGCTGATCAGCGATGCGGAAAAGCAGCACGCCAAATTTGCGGTGGTGCTGCACGGGCCCGACAAGGTGCAGGTCAAGGACCTTGATCGGCGGGAGGAACTCGTGCACGATCAGCGCGGGGACTTCAGCGTGAACCCGGCGAGTGGGGCGTATGTTGGCCAGGCGATCGCGGCGCGGTTGGGACACTGAGCCGATCTAAACCGAGCCGCGTGCGTGAGCACGCGGCCAGCGAAACGATACAGATGTCTACACCGCAAGCCTACTTCCTGACGTGGACGACCCGGGGGGCTTGGCTCCATGGCGATTCCCGTGGCTCGGTGGATCGTGATCGGAATTTGCATGGCCATCCAACCGAGAAGCCGAGCTTGAATCGGCATCTTCGCAGGGTTGTGGACCTGAACGAGGATCCGATCGAATTATCAATGAACGATCGAGCATTGGTGCACCAGGCCATCGAGAAGGTCGCAGCGGTTCGCGATTGGACGATATTGGCTCTAAACGTTCGCTCGAACCATGTACACGTGGTGGTCCGAGCGCCCGAATGCGCGCCCGAGCGCGTCATGCAACAGTTCAAGTCGTGGGCCACTCGCGCTCTGAGGGATTTGGATCGTCTCGGGGCGGAGCAATCCGCGTGGACGAGGCACGGGAGCACGAAGTATTTGTGGGATGTCGATTCGGTGGCGCGCGCCGTCGAGTATGTACGCGATTTTCAGGATCGTTGGCCGCGTGCTCACGCACGCGGCTCTGATGGAATTCAGGAGTGACCCGCATCCTGCACATCTCCACCCGCCTCATCCTGGGGGGGAGCCAGGAGAACACGATCCTCTCGTGCGAGGGGCAGGTCGGGCTGGGGCACGAGGTGCACCTGGCCTATGGGCCGATCTATGGGCCCGAGGGGTCGATGCTGGATCGGGTTCGGGACTTTGGCCGGATCGAGACGCACGAGGTGCCGCACCTGGTCCGACCCGTGCGGCCGATCGCCGACCTTCGGGCCTACTTCGAGCTCAAGGCGTTGATCGACAATATCAAGCCCGACGTCGTGCACACGCACTCGTCCAAGGCCGGCATCCTTGGCCGCCTCGCGGGCTGGCACGCGCGGTGCAAGCCCGCGGTGGTGCACACGATCCATGGCCCACCGTTCCTGCCGGGTAAGCCGGTGTCCAACGCGATCTACACGGTTGCCGAGCGGTTCGCGGCGAAGCGTTGCGACGCCATCGTCAGCGTGGCCGACGCGATGACGCGGCAGTTCCTCGACCGCGGCATCGGCGTGCCGGCGTTGTACACCACGGTGCGTAGCGGCGTGGATGTCGGGCCGTACGTGGCGACGCAGCCCACGCGTGATGCGGTCCGCGAGCGGTATGGCATCGAGCCACACGAGTTTGTCATCGGGACGGTGGCCCGGCTGGCGCAGGACAAGGGGCACGATGACCTGCTCGACGCGCTCGGGGAAGACTTGGCCACGAGCGAGCACTGGCGGCTGCTCTGGGTGGGCGATGGGTACCTGCGCGAACACCTCGAGCGCCGCATCGAGGAGATGGGGCTTGCGGGCCGTATCGTGCTTACCGGGCTCTTGCCGCCGGGCGAGGTCCCGGGGCTGCTGCGGGCGATGGACGTGCTGGCGCACCCGAGTTATCGGGAGGGCCTGCCCAGAACGGTGACGCAGGCGCTGCTCGCCGGGGTGTGCCCGGTGGCCTACGACTGTGATGGGACGCCCGAGATCTGCCAGCACAAACAGACCGGCTGGCTTATCCCCACGGGGGACAAGGCCGAGCTTGGGCGAGCCATCAGGGAACTGGCCCAGCGGCCCGATGAACGGTTACGGCTGGCGGCTGTGGGCAGGGAGTTTGCCGGCCGGGAGTTCAGCGATCGGGCGATGGTCGCTGGGCTCGAACACGTCTACGCCCAGGCGATGCGAGCGCGGGATCGCCGGGCCAAAGGGGCGCCCTTGAGGGGCCAATAGTCTGCCATGCGACCACTTGCCAGCACGGTATCGAGGACTGTCCAGGCCCTGACCGCCGCGAGCGTCGCTTGCGTGGTCGTGGGGTGCTCCAGTGGCGGCGGGGCGTTCGAGCCGCCGCCGATCGTCGACGCCACCCCCGCGCCCCCTCCGGCGCCGCCACCCCCACCGCCAGCGCCCGAGCCGCCGCCCGAGCTGCCCGCCGAGTCGCCCTCTGGGGGTTCGGGGCCTGGCGGAGGCGCCACGGCGCCCGACCCGTATACCGGGAGCATGGACGCGTACGAGTTGCTGGCTCGCTCGGCGATGGCGTACGGCCAGGCCGACGTATACACCGATCAGGGCACCATCACGGTGGTGCAGCCCAGCCGCCGCAACGAGTACGGCTTTGCGACCTATTGGGAGTATGACGGAGACTTCGTCTTCGTGGTCAACGGGACGGCGGGCTCGCCCTTGCCAAATCTGGAGGTTCGGCGTGCGGGTCGACGGTTCGAGACCGTGCGGTCGGGCAGCTATGGGCAAGCGGCAACGCTCGAGGCGGCGATCGTGCCGCTGCAAAACCTCATGACGTGGTATACCACGAGCGTGCCCCGGTTGCTAGCCGGCGACAACTGGGGGCCGACCCAGGACATCATCGATGCCCGCATCCTCGGCGTGACCACGGTGGGCGGGCAACCCACCATCATGCTGGAGATCGACCTGATCGAGGGCGGCGCGGCGTCGCTGTGGCTGGACCAGTCCACGCTGCTCATCCGTCGCATGGCGCACGAGTCGCCGCGGAGCGAGGGCGTGGTCACCGTGGCGTTCAGCCGGCTCGAAGCGCGGTAGCGCGATACCCTCGCGGCGCTATGGATACTCGCATCATCAGCTTGGGCACGCTGGCGGCGAACCCGCTTTGGGACGAAGCCACCCCCGTTCGGACCGGGCACGCCACCACGATCCTCATCGGCGTGGGAGACCGGCGCATCCTGGTCGACCCCGGGCTGCCCGAGGCCGCTCTCACCGCGCGGCTGTACGAGCGGGCCGGCATCAGGCCCTCGGCCATCACCGACGTGTTCCTGACGTGCTTCAAGCCCGACATGACCCGAGGCCTGCGGCTGTTCGACCACGCGACCTGGTGGATCCACGAGACCGAGCGGGAGTCGATCGGCCTGGTGCTTGCCGAGACGCTGCATCGGGCCATGGCCGGCGCTGCGCCGACCGGCCGGAAGGGGATCGACGAGGACGGCCCGGACCCCGTTGACCTGCTGCGTGAGCGTGTTGCGCAGCTTCGCAACTGCAAGCCCGCGCCCGATCGCCTCGCCGACAAGGTCGACCTCTTCCCGCTGCCGGGCGCCACCCCGGGCCTCTGCGGCCTCTTGCTTTCGCTCCCCAGCCACACAGTGCTGATCTGTTCTGACGCGATTCCCGATGGCGAGCATCTGGCCAAGGGCCGCGTGCTCGACGACGCGGCCAGCGTCGATCAGGCGCGTGAGTCCTTCGCCGAGGCGATCGAGGTGGCCGACCTGTTGATCTGCGGCCGCGACGGGATGGTGATCAATCCGACCAAGCGGCCGTTCTGACCGGCCTATCGTGGTTTCGTGAGCCGTTCCGAACACGAAGTCTTGTCAGATCTCATCCGGCAGTTCCTCGACGAGCAACTGGAGCGATCGCCTGCGATGCGAAGGCTCGCACGGCACTTGGCCACGCTCACGCTCGAACGCCTGGACGAGTTGGAAGACACGGAGCAGCGTGCATCGGCGCCACCGCCCGAACCCCCCGCCCCACCCAAGGCCCAGCAGCCCACCGCCATCGCCCCGCTGCGCATCGGCGACGCTGAGGTCCACGTGCCCGTGCCGGGCGACGCCCAAGCCGTTGAAGCCGCCCACGAGGCAGCCCAAGCCCCCCCGCCCAGGCCCCAGGATGAAGACGACTACCTGGAGCGCACGGCCGGAGCGCGATCGATCGACCTGACCAACGTGGTCGAACGCTGTCGGCTCAAGGCTCGCTCATGCCGACATCAGATCCTCCGACAACACCAGGAACACAACACTCCGGAAGAGGTCGAGTCTCGCGAGCTCATGAAGAGCCTGATCGCCCAGGCCAAGGCGATGCCCAACTGCTTCCTGTGGATGTTCTACCGCGGAGTTCGGCCTACTCGCGATGGTGACCTCAAGCTCATCGCATCCTGCTATGACGTGATGGCCGATGCCGCCGAACTCTGCCAAACCATGGAGCCGCTCGACCAGTATCGAGACGACGAGCGTGTGCGTGAGGCGTTGCAACTGCTCTCTACCGCGTGCAGTGCGCTGCGTGTCGCCCTGACGGACACGTGGCTGACGCAGCCCGACAAGGACCAGGAGGAGGTGCACCAGTGGCTCAAACTCGTGACGGCTGAGCACCGTTACCACGTGCGAAGGCACATGCAGCTCCATGATCCAGCGGACCCGAGCGTTGACGTACCGGCCGCCGCGGAGCGGGCCAGGCTGCTGCTCGCCGAACGGCGTGATCTTGCCGAGAGGAGCGAGCAGGCCCAGCGGCTTCTCAAGAAGGCCCTCTACCACGCGGAGAAGGTGCGTGACGTAGTGAGCTCACCCTTCGCAGACGAGCAGCCCACGCACGATTGCAAGAAGATCAACGAGGCCATCGACGCACTGATCGCGCTGGATCCACCCGAGCTCGATGCGACGGTGCGGCAGCTCACCACCATCATCGGGCCCGACGACTTTCCTTCGGACATCACGCCCCACCCCAGGCTCGTGTCCGCTGCAACACCGGTCCAGATCGAGCCCAAACCGCGGCGCGAGCGCACCGCCGAAGGCCGTGAACGCTCGTGGAGCGAGGACGTTGGTCAGGTTCGCGAGCTGCTGCGCGGGAGCCAGTTGGTGGTGATTGGCGGCGAGCCAAGGCGAGACGCCATGGATCGCATGACGGACGCCTTCGACCTCGCATCGGTGGCCTGGCCCGAGCTTACCGAACACGGACCGGCCGAACCCATGCGGGCTCCGATAGCCAACCCGAGCACCAGGCTCGTCGTGATCCTGATCAAGCTCACGGGCCACGAGCACGCCGACCGCGCCCGCGAGTTCGCGAGGCAGGCGTCGGTGCCCTTCATCCACATGCCCGCGGGCTACAACCCCGAGCAGATTGCCGCCGAGGTCCTCAAGCAGGCCAGCGGACAGCTCAGAACGGCCTGATCTTCAGGGGCAGCCCGCGTCGAACAGGTTCTGGAACGCCAGGAAATCGAACAGCGTCAGGCTTCCATCGCCGTCAAAGTCGGCCGCCGGATCGCCGGCATCGAACAGGTTCTGGAACACCAGGAAGTCGAACAGCGTGAGCGAACCATCGCCGTCGAGGTCGGCCAGACACTGGCACGAGTCGGGAATGCCATCGCCGTTGACGTCGGCTTCGGCCCCGACCGCGATCTCGCACGCATCGGAGACCAGGTCGCCATCGCAATCCACGATGCCATCCGCGGGCAGGATCTTGCGGATGGTGCCGCCCTGGCTGAGCACGTAGAGCTCGCCGTAGGCATCTCGGCCAAAGCTGATGATGTTGCTGATCCCGCCGAAGAGGCTGGTGCGGAGCGTGAGCTCGGTGGCCTCGCCGTCGACCACCCGGATCGACCAGACTCGGTTCGTGCAATAGTCCGCGTAGAAGTACGTGCCGGCCAGGCCATCGACGGCGCAGCCGCGGTAGACCATGCCACCGGTGATCGAGCAGCCACCCGAGGGTCCGTGGTCATACCACACCACCGGATCGATAAAGGGCGAGGGGTCGCAGCTCGGCGGGCAGGGCATGAAGCTGGAGAAGCACAGGTCGCCCTCGCGGCACTTCCAGCCGTAGTTCTCGCCGCCCGCGCTGTCGCCGAGCTGGAAGTTCACTTCTTCACGATCGCCCTGGCCCACATCGGCGATGTAGAGATCGCCCGTGTCGGGGTCGAAGTCGTTGCGATACGGGTTGCGCAGGCCGTAGGCCCAGATCTCTTCAAGGCTGCCGGTGCCCACGAAGGGGTTGTCGGCCGGGATGGCATACGGCAGGCCGGGATCGGGCGCGCCGAGCACGTCGATCCGCAGGATCTTGCCCAGCAGCGTGTCGAGCCGTTGGCCCGCGTTGAGGGGGTCCCCACCGCTGCCGCCATCGCCCAGGGCGATGTACAGGTAGTTGTCGTTGGGCCCGAAGTCGATCCAGCCGCCGTTATGGTTGCTGAAGGGCTGATCGACGGTCAGCAGGATCACGCCGCTGTCGGGGTCGGCCACGTCCGGGTTGGTGTCCGAAACGCTGTAGCGGGCGATGGTGGTATCGCCCGCGTTGTCGGTGTAGTGCACGAAGAACCAGCCGTCGGTCTCGTACTCGGGACTGAAGGCCAGCCCGATCAGCCCGCGCTCGCCGAAGCTGGACATCAGGCTATCGATATCCAGGAACGGCTCGGGCAGCAACTCGCCGTCGCGGACCACGCGAATGACGCCACGCTTCTCGGAGACAAAGACCCGGCCGAAATCGCCGGGCGCATGCACCAGCGCCGTGGGCTGGTTCAGCCCCGTGAGGAAGACCTCGGTGCCGAAGTCGGCCTGAGCCGATGCGATGCCGGCGAGCCCGAGCAGTGCTGAAGCGGCCGAGAGCTTGATGATCGTGCGCATGGACTGTCCCTCCTGTGGTGTTGGAGGAGGATACAGCCTCCTCCCCGCCGGCGTTCCGCCCGAGCCGTAGAAACCCGAGGACGACGAGCCGATCAGCAGCCCGCGTCGAACTCGTTCTGGAAGGCCAAAAAGTCGAAGATCGTCAGCGATCCATCACCGTCGAAATCGGCCACGGGGTCTCCCGCATCGAAGAGGTTCTGGAAGGCCAGGAAGTCGAAGATCGTCAGCGACCCATCGCCGTCGAGGTCGGCCCTGCAGGTCGGGCCGCCGAGCTCGAACCGAATGAGGCCGCGATCGGTTCCGGCCGGCGTCGCCACCTCGAACTCCAGATCGTCGAACGTGGTGGCGTCGGCGTCGATGCGAACCAGGGCAAAGGCCTTTCCATCCTGCCACAGCACCTCGGCGCCCGCCGAGGGTGAAGACGTGATGGAATAGCTCACGCCCGCCGGGTCCGCGTCGTGGGCGGCGGGAAGATCGACCAGGATGGTCTGCCCCGGTTCAACGCGTCGGGTGTGATCGAAGGCCACCGGCGGCGTGCTGGCGGGCAGCGTGTCGCGGAAGGCGATGTCGACCGACTCGACCGTGTTCGTCCGAACGGCGCCGCCGTCGGCGTACAGCGCCTTGCCGAAGAGGCGGACCGGGCCCGGCCCGAGATTCACGCCGAACAGATCGACCGAACCGCTTTCGCCCGAGACCGAGCCGAGCACCTGGCCCCCGCGGACAAGCTGGATCTCGCTCGCCCCGGGCGCCTGGAGCGCGATGCTCAGCGCGCCATCGAGCGTCTGCGTACCAGAAACATCGATCGTTGCGAAGCGCGACGTGTTGTTCACCAGCACTTCCAGGGTGGTGCTGCCGCGGCTCTCAAGATCGGTGTTGTCGTAGCCGATCACGCGCAACTCGTTCAGGCCATCGGGCAGCGTCGTGGTGTCGAGCGTGAACTGCTCTCCGGGCTGCACCTCCTGCACGGTGACGCCGTTGGCCATGAGCAGGAATCGACCCATCGCGGCGCCGGGCTTGGCGGTCGTACCCGAGGCCGTGAACTGGACCTGCCCGCTGATCTCGGCGGGGAGCGGGATGGCCGGGATCGACGGCACGTGCGTGAAGGGGCGTGCCAGCGGGTCTCCGATGAACTGCACCTGGAAGGGCATGAATCCGATGCTGCGCAGGTACGCCTCGCCCAGCGTCGCGCCCTGGTCGTAGAAATAGTGCAGCCGGGCGTGCGGGAACTTGCCGGTGTAGTTGCATGGCTCCTCGACGGTGCCCGAGCTGCCCACGGCGCCCTTGGCGATCCACCGGCTCATCTTGGTCTGGCTGCCAGTCCCGAAGTGGCCGGCGAAGCTGGTAAGGTGATCGGCAAACGCCGCCGGACCGAAAGAGAAGTCCCCGGTATCGATGGGCGGGTTGGCCACCCCGGTCATGATGCCCGCCGCGGTGGCGCCCCCACCGGGGACCTCCCCATCCTGCTGGACGGCGCTCGTGCCCTTGGCGGTGAGCGCAGAGATAACGCCGGCAAACTGCGTCTGCCGAACGTTGCGCGCCGCGTCGGTCGTGTTCATGAAGTAGTACGTGTCGCTCGAACCACCGGGCGAAGCCTCATCGGCGGCCACCGAACGATCGATCATGTCCAGCACTTCGGCGATGGTGTTGCCACGCTCGCCGGTATACCCGAGCACTGCGCCGATGAACGACTGTCGCGCCAGCGACGACGTGCTGGGGTTGCCCGCGGCGTAGGCCACCTCGCTGTCGAAGCCGCGCGGCTCGCCGATGGGCCGGTGGAACGGCTGCGTCCGAGTGACCGGCAGCCCGCCAGCGAGGACCTCATCGGCGTAGAACGCCATGGTGTACGCGCTGGAGATCCCGAAGTTGTTCACCGGGCTGCACGCGTCGACCACCGTCGTCGAGGCCGCCATGCGGAAGTTCGACGGCGGGGCCACGATCACGTAGTCGGCCCGGTCGGCAATGCCTCGAGCGTCCAACTCGCCCAACAGCGCCACGATCTGTCGATCGCGGAACGCCGAGAAGTTCGCGGCGTTGGGCGTCATGTAGAGCACGGCGGTCT
The DNA here is from genome assembly GCA_040219675.1 of Phycisphaerales bacterium. GTDB lineage: Bacteria > Planctomycetota > Phycisphaerae > Phycisphaerales > UBA1924 > JAHCJI01. Next base: position 203,849 of record JAVJRZ010000011.1, read on the forward strand.
CGGGAAGGCCGCGTGCGGCGACGTAGGCATTGGCGGCCCACATCGCTTCGGTCGACGATGGGTCGACCACGATGACCGCGTGCTCGCCCACGCCCGGACCCGCCAGGCCCGCTTGAGCAAGGCACAGACCGGCGGCCGTCATGGCCACCACTCGAGAGCATCCGTTCTTCTGCATGCCACGCCTCCCCGGTTCCTGGCTCCAAAGAGCATCTTCCCCCATCTTCGCGGGTGATGCAACCCCTTTTCTGCCAGCACCTTCCCTCTGCAAACGACATCTGGGTCAACTTTTGGGTAAAGTTTGGTATTGCATCTCTCGACGATTTCGGCGAAAGTATGGGAGGCGCCCCGCGAGGAGGCCCTGCAGGGGGTTTTTCTGATGCACATCTGCATCTGTCGCCATGGCGAGGCTCAGCCCTACGCCGTTACAGGCCGGGACCTCGACCGACCGCTCAGCCGCAAGGGCCAGGTCCAAGCCCGCTACCTGGCCAGCCTGCTCAGCTCGGGCGAGGCAGCGCCGCGTGTCCGGCGGGTGCTTGCCAGCCCGGCGGCCCGGACGATGGAAACGGCCCAGGCCATCGCGGACGAATTGGGCCTGGGCATCACCGCCCTTTCCGAGTTGCTCCCAGCCAATAGCGCCGGCAACGCCATCAGCGCGATCGAACGCTACGGCGAAGACGGCGCCATTGTGGTCGTGGGCCACAACCCGACGATGACCGCGACCGTCTCCGTGCTGTTGCATGGGCCGTCGGCGGCCAGCGCGATGGTGGGCCCCGCGCTCAAGACCGGGCACATGGCCGTGCTGGATGTGTCGCCAAACTGCCTGCCGGGCGAGGGCAGCCTGCTGGGGCTGCACCGCTACGAGCCCGCGCTCACGGCCTGAGGCTCCGGCTGGTTGGGCTACGCGAATCGCGGGCAGGTCGGGCATGCGGAGCCTGGTTGCAACCGCCGCCCGCACGTCGGGCAGGTGCCCGGCGAGCCGCCCAGTTCCATGAGCTCGTCCGACGAGGGCATGGCGTCGTAGCACGCCGCGAGGACCTCCGGGCCGTGGCGATCCACGATGCGTTCAGCGATGTCCACCGGCTCACCGCAAGCAGGACACACCGGCACCGACGCGTCCAATGGCAGCCGCGCGCCGCAGGCTGCGCAGTCGGGCGCCAGCGCCTCGTCCAGCACGCTCAGATCCGGGACGGCCAGCTCTTCGAGCTCGGCCTCGTACTCGGCCGGCTCGTTGCCGAACTGCTCGAGCAGCAAGACAGCCAAGTGCACATCGGCCTTCGAGGCCAGCACCACTTCGTATGGCCCGGCATCGCGGCCCCAGACGCCCGCGGCGTCGCTGTTTCCGCCAACGACCTGGGCGGGCACGCCGTTCTGCACGAAGTAGTCGCGCACCGCCACGGCGTGCATGGGCGACCGGAATCGGAAGATGTGTCGGGTCGCCACTGGCGAAGGCTCCTCAAGCGGTCGGCGCGGGCTCGTCGGCCTCGGCGCGCATGAACAGGCCCGGGCCCTTGTGGACCGTTGCGCCCGGCCGCAGGCCGTGCTCGCCGCGCCATTGGCAATAGGCCTCCAGGCCCCCTGCATCGGGCACAGGCGCCGCGAGCATCTCCAGGATGGCCGCCGCCTTGCTTGGCATGTACGGCAGCAGCAGCGCCGCCGCGATGCGCAGCGCTTCGGCGCAGTTGAACAGGATCAGCGCGAGATCGTCGTGCTTCGGATCGTCGGGCCCGGAAACCTGCTTGGCCAGGCGGAACGGTTCAGTGGAATTGATGTAGCCGTCGACCGCCGCGACGATCGCCATGCCCTGGTGGCCCGCTCCGTACAGATCGACTCGCTCCATGCAGGAGCGCGCGTTCTCGAAGTGCCTGGTGACCAGCGAGGGCCAATCGACGCCCGCGTGCACCGTCGCGTCCCGGGCATCGGGCGCCACGCCGTCGAAGTACTTGTGGATCATGTTCACCACGCGGCTGGCGCAGTTACCAAGCCCGTTGGCCAGTTCGGCGTTGTACACATCGACGAAGTTCGAGTGCGAGAAGTCCGCATCGGTCGAGCCCAGCGGCCCCTGCGTGGCCAGGTACCAGCGTACCGCGTCGACCGAGAAACGTTCGCTGTAGGCCCGGAGCTGGTCGATCTCGATGAAGTTGCCCATGCTCTTGGACATCTTGCGGCCTTCGGCCACGAAGTAGGCGTGCGCATAGACGCAGCCGGGCAGTGGCTCGTCCAGGGCCATGAGCATGGCGGGCCACACCACGGCGTGGAACCAGAGGATGTCCTTGGCCAGCAGGTGGATCGAGGCGGGCCAGAAGCGTCGGCGGTCGTCCGTATCGACCACGCTCAGGTAGTTGCACAATGCCTCGATCCAGACATACACGCGATGGTCCGGGTCGTTGGGCATGCGGATGCCCCAATCAGCGCCCTCGCCATCGCGCACGGCTCGGCTTACCGGCACGTCCTGGAGCCCCTGGCGGAGCCGGCCGAGGACCTCGTTGCGACGCGCTTCGGGCTGGACGAACCGCGGGTTGGCGTCGAGGTGGTCGGCCAGGCGCTGCTCGAAGGCCGACAGGCGGAAGAAGTAGTTCTTTTCGGTGCGTTTCTCGAGCGGCTTGCCGCTTACGGGGCTCTTGAAGTCGTGGGCCTTGGCGACCGACTCGGTCACGTACTCTTCCTGGCCCGGGTCGTACCAGCCCTGGTAATCGCCCAGGTAGATGTCGCCGCTGTCCACCAGCCGCTGGATGTAGGCGCTCGCGCGCGTCTTGTGGCGGTCCTCGCTGGTGCGCACGAAGTCGTCGTATCGGATGTCCATGAAGTCGAAAGCATCGCGGAACGCCCGGGCGTTGCGATCGGCCCACTCCTGAACACCCACGCCCGCCTCGGCGGCACGATCGATGACCTTCTGCGCGTGCTCGTCGGTACCGGTGAGCATGAGCACGTCGTCGCCATCGAGGCGATGGAACCGCGCCAGAACGTCGGCCACGAGCGTGGTGTAGCAATGCCCGATGTGCGGGCGGTCATTGACGTAGTAGATCGGCGTGGTGGCGTAGAACGTGGGCATGCCGATAGTCTAGAGCCCACGCGGTCGCTCCAGCCGGCGAAGACCTCAACCGTCGGTCGCGTCCTGGGCGACGAGATCGGCCATCTCGGGCAAGGCCACCGGCGGCAGCTTGGGATGCAGCGCTTTGGCGAAGGCGAACAGGTCCATCGTCGGCAGGGCGTCCATCAGCGCGATCATGGCTGCAACGCGCTCGTCGTCGCCCGACGCCCCTTCAACCGCCGAGAGCTCGCTCGAGTATGCCGAAGCGTCCAGGCCGGCGTCGGCCAGGGCCTGGCGGGCCAGCGGGGCTCCGCGAACGGCGACCGATCGGAACATGCGATGGGCGTCGTCGGTCAGGCTGGTCATGGTCATGCGAGCCATGACGACCTGCATCTGCCGCTGCTGCTCTTCGGGCGTGCCCGAGGCCATGACCTGCTCACTGGTCGCCTGGCTGCGTGCCCGGATGTAGTCCTGCACGATGCGGCGGTTCATCTGGCCCTGGTCGTTGGTCAGCACACCGTCATTGGTCAGTTCGGAAGACAGGTTGGGCACCGCGCTGAGCGTCTTCATGACCTCCGACGCGTAGTTCAGCCCCGAGCGCTCCTCGATGTCGACCTTCTCGATCAGGCCTTGGGCCACGTCCAGGGCCAGATCGATGTTCTCGATGACCAGTTGCTGCACGCCGCCGAGCCAGTCTCGAACGCCCGCCTCAATCGCCGCCCGCTGCTCGGCTTCCACCAGCGGATTGACCGCCAGCGCCGCGATGTCGGTCCAGGTCGAGGGCGTGGTGGGCATGCCGTCCGGCCCCACCTCGAACATCGATGGAATCTCGGGCTGCTGCGGCGCCTGGGCCTGGGGCGCCAGGGGCGGCATCGCCTGCCCGGCGTCCTGGGCGCCCGCCGATGACCCAACGGCCATCAGCACGGGCAGGGCGAGCGTGAGAAGGCCCCGGCGGGGCGTCGAAAAGAACGTCTTCGGCAGCATCTGGCTCCCCTCTCTGTGCCGGTCGAACCGCGTTGGCCCGATTCTATCGCGTCTGATCCGGGTTCCGGCTCCGGATCCTACCCCTCGCCGCCGGGGCCACTGTGGTCCGGCTTGTTCTCGGGTTGCGGAACACCTTGCTCGCCCGCCGTTGCGGACAGGGGGACGAGCGCCTCTTCGCCCTCCGGGCTGGGGAAGTGGACTTCCAGGCCCGTCCGGGCACGGACGAAAGCCGAGAGCTGGGCGTCGGTGAGCTTGCTCATGGCCGCCCAGTAGCCGTCCTCCTGGATAGTGCCCTCAAGCTCGGGGTGTGCCTCGGCCAGCGCCGCATCGCCGCCAAAACGCTGGTGGAGCATGCGCGAGGCGTCGGCCAGCACGTCGCGCTGCATGAAGCGCTGGAGGATCGTCGAATCCCGCAGCATGATCTCGGCGAGTTCCTCGCCGCTGTCGGCCGCTTCGGCCATCAGCCGCTCGCGTTCCTCGGCAACACGGGCCAGGTTGTACTCTCGGACGACTGCGTTCAGGTCGCCGCGCTCCGAACGAGAGAGCACCTCACGGACCGTCTGGTCGACATGGATCGCGCCACGGCGGCCGATGGGCCCGAGCGAGGACATGAGGTAGCGGCCGAACGCGTCGTACTCCACCTCGGCGCCATCTCGCCACGCCTGGAGGGCCCGCACGATCTTGTCGGCGTTCACGATGGCCGCCTCACGAAGCTGGCGATCGCGCTCGGCGACAATCTCGTCAACGGCGCGCCTGGTGGACTCAGACAGGTCCAGAAGCTCCAGTGCCCGGCGTGCCGGGTCGCCCTCGACCCAGATCACGCTCCCGTCGGCGTCGCGATCGAGCATGCTCGGCAGCGGACGGGCCTTGGGCGGCTTGGGGGCGAAGGGGTTGGACTCCTGCTGCACCGCCAGCCCGCCCGCGACAGCCGGGCTGGGCGATACGCAGACCGCCGCCAATCCGACGAGACCGACCAGCGTGATTCCGATGACCCCATGGCGACTGAACATCCAAACACTCCCCTATCCTGCAAACAAGACCTGATTGGCTCGTGCTGGCATTGTTGACGCCAGCGCGGCCCGAGCAATTCGTCCCCACCTTCCTTCGGCTGTCGATCGCGGCAGTTCGATCGATCTGGCTCCCTACGCTCCAAACATGGAGTCGCCACACGCCACAACCCGTCCTGATACCGCTCAAGATACGAATATATTGGCCCGGCGCATCGCCGAGGCGTGCCTGCTCCGGGGCACCTTCACCCTGCGCTCCGGACGCACGAGCTCGTACTACCTGGACAAGTACAATTTCAGCACGCGACCGGAGCTTCTCGGACCCGTGGCCGACCTGCTCTCCCAGCGTGCGGCAGCCCTCCTTGCGGCCTACCCCGATGCGGCCCACCGCCTGGCGGGCGCCGAACTGGGCGGCATACCGCTGGTCACCGCCTGTGCCTTGAGGATGGGCTTGCCGGCGATCTTCGTGCGCAACGCCAAGAAGGACTACGGCACCGCGAAGCAACTGGAAGGCGAGTTGCACGCCGGCGACGTGGTCGTGCTGTTCGAGGACGTGGCCACCAGTGGCGGCCAGGCCATCGAGGCGGCCCAGGACCTGAAGAACGCCGGGGCGACGGTCGCGGGGATCATCGCGACGATCGATCGCCAGGAAGGTGCGCGTGAGAACGTCGAGGCCGCGGGGCTTGCCTTCGACGCGCTGTTCACCAAGGCCGATCTGGGCGTGACCGACTAGTTCGCCGCTGCTTCCAGGCGCCAGATCGCTTCACGCAAGCGCCAGCGGCGCAGCCGGTCGTGCTGGGCCAGCAGGACGCTGTCGGCATGCACCAGCCGCACGATCCCCGTCGCGTCGCGCAGGGCCAGATCCACAATGAAGTCGTGCAGCCGCGGGCCGTCCTTGTGGTCCCACAGAGATTCGATGCGCCGTGCGAAGTTGCGGCTTCGCTGCACCTTGCGGCCCAGCTCGTCGAGGGGGACGCCCTGCCGGGCCTCGGTCGGCGGCAGCATGGCATGGCGGCGCACCATCCCGTCCAGCTCGTGCACATCGTGGCGCCCGATGACGCGGAAATCCGAACGATCCTCGGCACGCTGGCGCCCCAGAGGCCCCGTTCCCCCGGCGGCCACCCAACCGTGTTGGCTCAAGAGGCTGTCAAGGCCCGACTCCGGCCGGGGCGAATCCAGAACGACCCGCTCGAGCACGTCGATGCGCGAGCGTACGAGCCCCGAAGCGTGTTCACGGAAGCCGGCGGGATCCCGCGCGTCGAAGCGTGCAAGCGAAGCGCGGAGGGCGCGGATCCGTGTCGCGGGGGCCCTTTCCAGCATGGACCGGCCGCTCCAGGAAGTCAGCTCCTCGAGCGCGGCGTCGAGCGCCAGGGCCTTGTCGGCCGGCGCGGCGGCGCCGTGGGCCATCTCCAGAAGCAGCGAAACCGTCAGGGCCCACGCCTCCGCCCGCTGTGCAAAGGCCGCACCCTCGGCAGTCAGCCGCTCGGTCTCGACCGCCTCGATGAAGCCGGGCTCGGCCTCCAAGACGTACGCGAAGCCCGGCCCCTCGGGCTTGCTCTGCGTGACACCGCGCTCTGCTCCCAGGGACAGCGCGACCAGGAACGCCAGCACGGCCCAGCATGACGCCCTCATCGCAAACCCTCGATCGCGGTAGCGATGCGGGCGCGCAACTGCGCGTCCGCATCGCACGCGTCGGGCGCCTCGCCGAGCAGGATCGTCAGCACGCCCGAACCGTCGGCTTGCGTGCGCTCTCGCAGACGCTGGGTCACCGCGGATCGTGCGGGCTTGTCCCATGTGTCGGCAAGGGCCATCGCGAACGCGGAGGCCTCCTCGATGGACCGCTGGATGTCGGCCGGAGAGCCCCGAACCACCCCGCGACGGTATCGGCTCGCGATGGATCGAACGACCGTCGGACCGTCCGCGCCCGCGGCGTGCTCGGCCAAGGCCCTCGAACGATCGGCATGCGTTTCAACCATCGCTCGCATGCGACCGGCCGGATCCGTCGAATCAAGGCCCGCCAAGGCATCGCGCAGCACGCTTCGAGCCGCGGGCGACATCGCGCCGGGGGCGGGCGCTGCGCGGGGCTGCTCGACCGCATCGAGCACGATCGCGATCATCCGGGCCGAGGCCTCTGCCGCGCTCGGCACGCCCCAGGTTGCGAGCGACCGCGCGAGGTCGAGCACCCGGGCCAGCTCGATCGCTGCCGCATCGGGATCGCCCCGCGCAACCAGCCTGGCCGCCTCGGCGCGATAGACCATCGCCTGCCCGCCTGCGGAGGCGATCGCGCGCAACTGGGCGGCTGTGGTTCGCTCGGCCAGCGGGTCGGCGGCGGCGGCCGGAGCCTCCACAATCGGATCGGAAGGGAGCTGCGCTCGAGCGGCCTCGATTATGGGCGCCAACTCGGACCACTTCATGTCAGGGGCCGTTGGCGGGCTGGTATCAAAGTCCAACCGCCCGATTGCCTCCGGGATTGATGGGTCTGGGTTCGGGCTTGGGCGTAGGACTGAGCCGGGCTCGGCCGATCCCTGCGACGCGGCCGCCGGCGTGTCCACGCGGTCCTCGCAACCAGCCGCCAAGCCGAGCAGGGCAATCATCAGGCAACACCAACGAACCATGGTTCTCCTATCGGTCTATGAAGGCCAGACGCTCGCACAGCCGATGGGCTGAGAACACCGAGAAGCACAAGACCACCATGCCCGATACCACAACGCAAGGCCAACCCGAGGGACCGGTCAACGCCGGCCCCCAAGCCCAAGGATCGCGCGGCAGCCTCTGGCCTGGTCGGGCTCGTACCGCGTTGTCGATGCTCGTTCGTGCGATGCTCTTCCTCGTGGCGCTGGTCTATGTCATCGCGGTGGGCGTCTCGGACAGCTACGTCTGGAGCCAGTACTTGTTCTGGGTGCCTGCCGAGGCGTGGGCCCTGGCGATCGTCGCGCTGGCGATGCTCGCCGCCGTGTTGGTCCGAGGGCCTTCCCGTCGACGTTGGGCACGGGTTGGCCCGCTGGCCGTCGCGGCGCTCGTCGTGCTGCACGTCTTGTGGAGCCATTGGCGTCTGCCCAACGCGGTGCTCCGCTCGCCCGGCCCGACCGCGCTGCGTGTGTACCACTGGAACGCCACCGAGGCGACCGACGCCTCGCTCCAGGAATTTCTGCGAGCATGCGATCCGTTCGGGCTGGCGCGGACCGGCCCAGCCGTGGTGGTCCTGGCCAATCCGCCGCTTCGGCTCGACTGGGCCGAGATCGCACGCATGTTGACCGACGAGCGCATCGCACAGCGTGATCTGGCGCGGCATGTCCGTCGCGGCGGGCGGTTCGTTGTCATCAGCGGATCGAGCATCGTCGATGCGGGATGGACCGGGCTGGACCTGCGAGGACGAACCAGCGAACCAGACCTGATCGACAACGGCACCGCGATCTTCGTAACGCTCGAGTTGGACGACGGCCCTACCACCGTCTGGGGCTGGGACTGGCCCAGCGAGCCGAAGCGAAGCCGCATGGGCTTCGTGGCCCCGTCTCGAGAGGCCCTCGCAGCCTCCACGCGCGTGACCTTCTCGCCCACGGCGGCCGGGCCCATGCAGCGATCCGAGCGCAGCGGCTTTCCTCCGCCGCACGTCGTTGTGGGAGACTTCAACACCGCGCGGGGTTCGGCAGCGATCGCCCGACTGCTGCCGGGCCTCGAGAGCGCCCATGCGCAGGCGGGCATTGGGCCGGACTACGGCTGGCCTCGATTCCTGCGCCTGGACGGCGTCGATCGATCAGCCGTGCCGTTCCTCGGACTCGATCAGTCGTTTGTTGATGCCAAGGCCTGGCGCGCCACGGCGTACCGGATGATCGACACCGGCCAGGGCACGCACCGGGCCCAGGAGCTCATTCTCACTCCGGCTCGGTGAGCCCGGGCGAGGATGCGCCGTCGGGTGGCTCGGGCAAGAGAGAGCTAAACGGCGTCTGATCCGCGCCCTGACGCCAGGGCGAGATCTCGCGCTCCCAGAGCAGCTTGGTGGCAAGGACGGCCAGGACCAACGCCAGCGCTGCGATGGGTCCCCACTGCAAGAACGGGAGCCGCTGGGCGCCTTGCGGGCGAGCTCGCACGGCCATGGTCGTCGTGATGGCCAGGAACAGCAGCACGAACGGTTCGTGGTACCGCTGCCAGACTTCCGAGCTGGCGCCTTGCGCGATGCCGAAGCCCGCGAACAGGGCTCCGAGGATCCAACGCTGGCGGCCCGGCAGGCACGCGAGGATCAACGCCAGCATGCCGCCGCCGATAGCGGCCATGACCACGACGACCGGGCTCATGTGCCCGATCGGGCCAAACGGGTTGAGCTTCAGTCCGATCCTCCAGACCAGCCCGGCCCGACCCTCTGTCGGGGCGTAGGTCGTCGGCACCGCCGCGGCGGCCAGGCCAGCGAGGACCGTGGCCAGCACGATCCAGGGCAGGGCGCGACCGATGGTCTCGATGAGCCGTTGCCGACCGCCCGGCTCGCCGAGGCCGACGATCGACGGCAGGAAGAACACGCCAAAGGCTGCCAGCATGACCAGTTGCAGCGCGATGTTGGACGGGTTGGCCCCGTCGTACTGCCCCTGGAATTCGTACGGCACCAGGCCGCCCCAGACGCTGTAGAGGTACGCGATGGACGCGATCGCGGGGATGGTGGCCATCGCCACCGGGGCGACGGTGCGCACTCGTGTGGGTATCCCGACGAGCGGATTCAGGCTCTTAGGCCCGTGCGGCGCGGGCCGCATCCAGGCCGCCGCCCAGATCGGCAAGGCCAGAAAGAGCAGGTTTTGACGCGTCCACACGGCCAGCAGCAGGCCCAGGCCGGCCAGCAGCGCCCACCGTGTGTCGTTCTTGGTGCGGAGCGCAACCAGCGAGAGCAGGCCGACCCAGAACCAGCCGGCGTTGTCGGCGAGCATCCAGGCCCCGGAGTTGGCCACGTACACCGAGGCCATGAGCGGCGCCAGCAGCAGGGTCGCCCGTCGAGCGCCGCAGCGCGTTCCCAGCGCCATGGCCAGCAGACCAAAGCCCATGACGCTGAACCCCAGCGAAACCAGCCGCAGGCCGGGGTCTCCCATCCCCGTCAGCCGGCTGACGCCCGCCAGGAGCCATTGGTAGCCCGGCGTCATCGCCACAAAATGATCGGGATATGTTAGCTTCAGAAACGGCCACGTGCGCGCCATCGCGTCGATGGTGTGCTCGTGGAAGAGGATTTGGTCAAAGGACGCACGCCCGCCGGCGTGCCGAACGTCCAGCAAGGCGATCGGCGACAGCAGGAGGCCCCAGGCCACGGGCAACAGCCAGCAGAGCCAGAGCGGCACCCGATCTGGCCTGCCAGCCGGTGGGATTGTGCTCTGGGCCTCGTGGATGGCTTCTCTCCCGAACTCGGGCCACGCCCGAACGGGCAAAAGCGTGTGGACGTATCGGCCCCAACGCCCGATTGTTACGCTGAGAGCCGCCCAGGGATCGCCACGGTCCTGGAGCCCGAGAAGGACCCGGGACGACGAACCACCCATGACCCAGACGACTGACCAAGCCGGCAACCCAGATGCCGTCCAAGGCATCGGCAATCGTGCCGGCGGAGATGAGCCGCTGTGGCAGGCCCTGCTCCGCCTGGCCCGGCCCAAGCAGTGGACCAAGAGTTCGTTCGTGGCCGTGGGCCCCTTTTTCGGCGGGGCTACGAGCATCGCGGAGCTGTGGGGCGTGCTGTTGGCCATGGTCGCCTTCGCGCTGGCCAGCAGCGGGTGCTATGTCATCAACGACCTCCGCGACGCTCAGGCCGATCGCCTGCACCCACGCAAGCGCCGCCGACCGATCGCCTCGGGGCGGGTCTCCCCCAAGGTGGCCAAGGTCTATGCGCTGGCCCTGTGGATTCTCGCGGCGGGGTGCGTAGCCGCCCTTGGCCCATTGCTGACACCCGTGCATGCGCTGGGCCTGGGAGCCGTGCTGGCGATCTACGTCGGCAACGTCTCGGCCTATAGCCTCGGGCTGAAACACGTGCCCGTGCTCGACGTGCTGGGCCTGGCGCTGGGCTTTGTCCTTCGGGTGCTGGGCGGCTGTGCGGCCGTGGGCATCACGCCCAGCACGTGGCTGCTCAACGTCACGCTCTTCCTGGCGATGTTCCTGGCCTTTGGCAAGCGCCTGGGCGAACGGCGGACGCTGGGCGCCGACGCCGCCGCAGCCCGGGCGGTCCAGGGGGTGTACACCGACGAACTGTTGCGGATGATGGTTGTGGTGACCGCCGTGGCGATGCTGCTGACCTACGCGGGCTACGTGCAGGACAACGAGTCGCGATTCGTGTGGGTCATGGGCGATCGGTTCCTCGGCGGTGTCGAGACGCCTCGCCTGGGCATGAACCTGCTGTGGCTCACGATGCTGCCGGCCACCTATGCGGTGTTGCGGAGCATCGTCCTCCTCGAGCGTGGAGAGTTCGACGATCCCACCGAACTGGCAACCCGCGACAAGCCTTTCCAATTGGCGGCTCTGGCGTTCGTCGCGCTCACCGCCGGCCTTGTGCTCTGGGCAGGACCCGCACACCGACCGCAGCCAGTTGAGGATTCACTCTCGCCAATCGACGCTTCGCCGGCCGCGTGGGTTTCCCCGACGTTGAGCGACCTTTCGGAACCCCAGGCCGCCTCGAACGTCCAAGAACCCAGGATGGCGGAATCGCCGCTGGGCTGTCCATTGGCAAGCCGATCGGCAAAACGCCCGATAGCAGGATTGTGTACGCAAGAGTGGGCGCGGCAGCGCGTCTAAAACAGGACCAGAGTACGGCGATCGATAGCCCCGATATTTGCAAAGGGCTTCTCACAAGCCGCCACCGCGATGGAGCGTCCGCAGGGACGCCCGGACAACAGGCGCCGCAAGGCCCCGAGAAACGGAGTACGAGGATCATGAACATGAGGATGAGCGGGTTGAGCAGGATGGCGCTTGCGGGCGCGGCCGCGTCGTTGCTGGCACTGGCCGGACAGGCCAACGGCCAGGGCCGCGGTGGCGACCTTCCGCCCTTCGAGAAGGTCAGCGAGGGCTTCGAGCAGGTCGTTTCGACGACCGACGGCAAGAGCTTCTTCAACATCTGGAAGCGCGACAAGGACGGGCAGTTGCTCGCCGAGTTGCCCCGCGGCTTCGAGCGTCAGAAGCACTTCTTTGCCATGACGATGGGCTCGGGCGACATCTTCGCCGGCCTGCAGAGCGGCGACCTCTACGTGTACTGGAAGCAGTACGACGACCGCCTCGCGCTGATCCAGCCCGAGATGTCGGTTCGCGCAGGTGGCGACAAGCAGCTCGAGCAGGGCATCGACCGCATCTTCACCGACCGCGTGCTGCTGGAAGTGCCCATCGTGGCCAAGGGCCCCAATGGCCAGCCGGTCATCGATCTGGACCAGCTCCTCGTGGGCAATGCCGGGACCTTCTTCGGTCCTCGCGCGGCGCGGCTGAACTCGCGCCTGGCGACGATCAAGACCGCCAAGGCCTTCCCCGAGAACGTCGAGATCGCCATCGAGGCGCCCGACCAGCGCGGCCAGCTTGCCACGTACCACTACTCCATCAGCCACATCAAGGGCACGCCGGGCTACAAGCCGCGCAAGGCCGACGAGCGTGTGGGCTACTTCACCACGAGCTACCGCGACTTCTCCGAAATGGACGGCTCGCAGATGTGGACGCGGTACATCAACCGTTGGCACATCGAGAAGGCCGACTCGAGCCTGAGCAAGAGCCCGCCCAAGCAGCCGATCGTGTACTACGTCGATCACCAGGTGCCCGTGAAGTACCGCCGCTGGGTGCGTGAGGGCGTCGAGTACTGGAACAAGGCCTTCGAGGAGGTTGGCATCGTCGGCGCCATCGAGGTCGTCTACCAGGACGCCACCACCGGGGCCAACATGGAGAAGGACCCCGAGGACGTCCGCTACAACTTCGTCCGCTGGCTGACCAACGGCATCGGCACGGCCATCGGCCCGAGCCGCGTGAACCCCGAGACCGGCGAGATCCTCGACGCCGACGTCGTCCTGACGGACGGCTGGATCCGGGCGTACTGGTTCCAGTACAACGACCTGCTGCCCGAGGTGGCCATGGAGGGCTTCGGCCCCGAGACCCTGGCCTGGCTTGACCAGAACCCCCAGTGGGACCCGCGCGTGCAGTTGGCCGCGCCCGAGCAGCGCGACTTCATCATCGCCCAGCGCGAGGCGCGCGGCCCGCTGCCCTTCGGTGGCCACCCGGCGATGAGCGGGCCGAACATGATCGATGGCAGCCGGGACAGCCTGATCGCCAGCTACGGCGTCAACGGCACCTGCAACATGAGCCACCTCAAGGCCATGAACATGGACGTCGCCCGCCTGAGCGGCGAGATCCTCGGCCTGTGGAACGCCGAGGGCAAGGAAGGCGCCGACATGCTCGACGGCGTTCCCGAGTGGTTCGTCGGGCCCGCGCTCGCGCACCTGACGGCGCACGAGATCGGCCACACCCTGGGGCTTCGGCACAACTTCAAGGCCTCGGCGATCTTCACCATGGCCGAGATCAACTCCGAGAAGGTCAAGGACAAGGAGCCCTTTGCCGCATCGGTGATGGACTACAACCCCATCAACATCAACGTGGAGTCCGGAGAGATCCAGGGCAACTACGAGGTCATCGACATCGGCGACTACGACAAGTGGGCCATCGAGTATGGCTACACCGACGGCAGCCTGGACGAGGTCCTCAAGAAGGTTGACGATCCTCGCCTGGCCTACGCCACCGACGAGGACACCTGGGGCCCCGATCCGCTCGCGCGGCGGTACGACCTCTCGGCCGATCCGCTGGAGTACGCCGAGAACCAGATGCGTCTGGTCAAGGAGCTGCGCAACCAGATCCTGGACAAGTACGTCGAGGAAGGCGATAGCTGGGCCCGCGCTCGCCGTGGCTACAACATCACCCTCGGCCAGCACATCAACTCGGTCAGCATGATGGCCAACTGGATCGGCGGCACCTTCCAGAGCCGTGCGAAGAAGGGCGATCCGGGCGACCTGGCCCCGCTGACCCCGGTGCCCGCCCAGCAGCAGCGCGCCGCCCTCAACTTCGTCATCAACAACACGTTCTATGACGATGCCTTCGGCCTGACGCCCGACCTGCTGAGCAAGATGACCACCGACAAGTGGTGGGACGGCGGGGGCACGGGCTCGCTCTTCGAGGAGCCGGCCTTCCCCGTGCACGACCGCATCCGCGGCATCCAGGCCTCGGCCATGACGATGATCCTCAACCCCACCACCCTCGAACGCGTGTACAACAACGAGGTCCACGTCGACGCCGACAAGGACTTCATCACGCTCGCCGAGGTGATGCGGACCATCAAGGACTCGGCGTGGAGCGAGCTGAAGGACAAGCCCAGCGGCGACTTCAGCGAGCGCAAGCCGATGATCAGCTCGCTGCGGCGTGGCCTCCAGGCCCAGCACATCGATCGCCTGATCAGCCTGACCAACCGGGGCTTCCCCGGGGCCGCGGGCACGGCCCTGGCCAACGTGGCGAACCTGCAACTGCGTGAGCTGCGGCAGGAGATCGACAAGGCCCTGAAGGCCGATGGCATGGACATGTACACCAAGGCCCACCTCATGGACGCGAGCGACCGCATCGGTCGCGCCCTGGAGGCCCAGTACATGCAGACGCGCTGATCCGATCGGATCGAGACTGACCCAATGAAAGGGCCCCGCCGGTTGGCGGGGCCCTTTTGCATCACAGGCGGTCCGGATCTGAGGCTTGGCTCACTCGCAGCCCGCGTCAAACTCGTTCTGGAACGCCAGGAAGTCGAAGATCGTCAGCGAGCCGTCGCCGTCAAAGTCGGCCAGAGGATCGCCGGCATCGAAGGCATTCTGGAACGCCAGGAAGTCGAAGATCGTGAGTTGGCCATCGCCGTCGAAATCGGCTCGGCAACCACCACCCGCCGCGAAGAGCAACGACTGCACCAGCATCAGGTCGCCGTCGGTCGTAATGTCCCAGAACGTCGCAGACACCGTGCTCGGAGGCGGATAGAAGCCCAGATCGACCCGCTGCTCGTTCGCACCGACGGCCACCAGCACACGACCATCGTCCCACTCGGCAATCGCGCGAGCGCCGGGATTCAGGTTCGTCACGCGCGGTCGGAAACCCGAGGTTCCGCCGAAGAACGTCACGACCCCGTCCATGATCGGGTGGTCGGGCTCGAGGATGGTGCCCAACGAAGCAGCACCGCTCTGATTGCCCGAACGCGGCACGATGACCTCGTAGTCCGGGTTGCCGCGCCATCGACCGCCGATGTCGCGATTGGTGGTGGTCGATGAATTGGCGAAGACCGCAACGACCACCCCGCCACCGGCATCGACATAATCCGCGAGCACGTCACCGAACGCGTCGGTATCCTGGGGCGTCGTGTTCGTCCACACGATGATCGAATCGAATGCTTGCAGTTCCGCCAGCGTGGGCGTACCCGCCGCCAGATCGATGTTCGTGACGCTATCGAACGCGCCACTGGCGACCAGAACGTCCTCGGTGCCAATCGCACCGGCGCTGCCCGCGGCCGCCACGATCGCGACATCCTGAGCCAAGGCCGACCCTGCCAGCCCCGCAAGGGCGACAAGTCCAATCAGTTGCTTTTGCATGGGTACTCCCCCTCATCACCGATCAACCGGCGTGCACACACAAGAATCGGGTATCGCCAAACTGGCCTCCCCACTGCTACAGCCTACTGGAATCCTGGGCCTGTTGCAATAGATTCTTCAGGGCTCTGATGCGGCCCGATTGACCTCAGCCTGCCGCTTTGCGAACCGGTCCATGGCCAGGTCGCCGAGTTTGGGCAGTGTGCTCAGCAGCCCGAGCCCGAGCCGGCTCGGCAGGCTCGTCCACACCTCGGTCCGCGGCCGGCGCAAGCAGGCGACGATCGCCCTCGCCACCCGCTCGGGCGGCTGGATGAACGCCTTGGGCGTGTTCTCGACCAAGCTGCCCCCGCCGCTGCGACGGCGGGCCTCGTCAAAGAACTCGGTGCGCGTGCCGATGGGGTGGATCGTGGACACGTGCACGCCGTGGGGCTTCAGCTCGTGGCGCATCGCCCGGCCGATGTGCCACTGTGCCGCCTTCGTCGCGCAGTACGCGCCATAGCCGGGGATCGCCATCTTCCCGATGCTGCTCGAGCAGATCAGCACGTGGCCCGATCGTCGCTCGATGAAGCGCCTGGCCATGGGCGTCACGATGCGGAGCGTGCCGAAGAAGTTGACCTCGAAGATCTCGCGCATGTCGGCATCGGAAGTCTCGTGCACGGGCCGCTCGAAGCCGAAGCCCGCGTTGGCGAACACGGCGTACAACGGGCCCAGGTCGGCCTCGGCCCGGTCGAGGAAGGCTTCGCTCGATGCATCGCTGGCCACATCGAGTTCGATCGCCGTAGCCTGGCCGCCCGCGTCGATGATCTCGCGGGCCAGTTCCTGGAGCTTGTCCATGCGACGGGCCCCAAGGGCAACGGGCATGCCGGCTCGAGCGCACGCCAGCGCCGTCTCTCGGCCGATGCCGCTGCTGGCGCCTGCGATCGCGATCGGTTTCGCCTTGAGTTCTATCGCCACACGCCTATCCCCTGCGCTGGAACACCCGCGCTGGCTCTCGGTACCCAAGCACGAGCGCTGAGACAGCGTATGCGAGAGCGCCGATCGTGACCGTGCCCAACAATCGACCCGCCCGCGAAGCCCAGGTCGATTCCTCGCTCCAGAGCAAGTGGACCAACACGACAGCGGCGGCCATGATCAGCACGCACGGCAACGCCCGCCAGCCCCGAGCCAGCGTTTCTCGGGCGATGCGCACGTTGTGCTTGCGTGCCAGGACGAGCGTGAGCACGGCCGTCTGCGTCACCGCGGCCAGGGCGGTGGCCCACGCCAGGCCGGCCTCCCGCAGCCACCAGATGAGTGCGAGGTTCAGGACCAGGTTGACGCTCAAGGTCAGCACCGCGATCTGGGCGGGCGTCTTCGTATCGCCCAGGGCATAGAACGTCCGCGTGAGCACCTGGTTGCACGCGTACGCCCAGACGCACGCGGCATAGCCAACCAGCGCCGAGGCGGCGCGGTCGGCGCCAGCCTCGCTGAACCCACCGAAGCCGCCAAAGAGCACCGTCGTCAGGTCGTCGGCCACCAGCACGAGCCCGACGCTCGCGGGCAGGGCGATCGCCAGCGAGAGCGAGAGCGCGTCGAGCAACGCCCCATGGAATCGTTCGCGATCACTCGCCAGGCGGCTGAGTAGCGGAAAGGCCACCGTGGCCACGGCGATGCCAAAGACGCCAAGGGGGAACTGGTACAGTCGCTGCGCGTAGAACAGCACCGCGTTCGATTGCTCATCCAGCGGATAGGCAAGCCCCATCATCGTCGCGCCGAACCAGATGGGCCACATCGCCAGCAGCACGTCGAGCAAGGCGCTGGCCTGCAACGTGCCCAGGCCGACGATGGCCCCGCCCCACCGCCGCAGCAGGTTGCGAGCACTGCGGCCAACGCCTCGAACCACGCGAGTCCAGCGGACGATGTGGCGCAGCGCCCACAGGCTCCAGACGACCTGGAACACGCCCGAGGCGACGACCGCCGCGCACAAGAGCATCGCGGTGGACTGCGGGCTCGCGCCCTCGCGGAACGCCTGCAGGCCGGCCGCGGCGAGCACCAGGGTGTTCAGAACGATCGGTTGGGCCGCGGCCGGAGCGAACTTGCCATGGGTCTGGAGCACGCCCGCCAGGGTCGCGGCAATGCAGATCAGCGGCATGAAGGGCAGAGCGACCATCACGAGCGCGATCGAGAAGTGCTTGTTGCTCCCTGGTTCGGCCATGGCCAGCGCGAGCCACAGGCCCAACTCCCCAAGCACCATCAGGGCCGAGGTCACAAGGCCGATCAGCCCTACGGTGAACGAAGCGAACCGATCAGCGGCCCGAGGATCTTGCTCGACAAGCGATGCGTACTCGGGCACGAACGCCGCCGCGAGCGCGCCCTCGCCGAACAACCGGCGGAACGTGTTGGGCACGGCAAAGGCCGCGGCGAAGGCCGAACCGATCGCCGTATCGCCGAAGAGCCGTGCGGTCACGATGTCTCGCACCATGCCCAGCACGCGTGAGACCAGTGTCAACGAGGACACGAGCCGCACGGCCTTGGCGATCGCTGCGGTCATCGCGCTTCGGCTCCGGAGCCCGCCCCGCGGCGCACTCTGCCGATGCAGAAGACCCCGATCGCCGCAGCAACGGCGCCGACCGAGTTGGCAAGCATGTCCTTGACGTCGAACACCCGATCGAATATCGGCACCGCCTGGGATGCTTCATCGACGATCGCGTACGCCACACCGACGGCCAGCAGCATCCAGAGGCCACGGGGGCTTCGCGCGTCGCCCAGCCAGCCCGTCAAGCCCAGCAGAGCGGTCCAGACAGCGAACGCGCTCGCGTGGACGAACAGGTCCAGGCGGATGCCCGGCACCACGTTGACATCCACGCCGGGCTTGTGGGTCGCCACGAAGAGCGTGATCGCGTAGACCACGAACACGATCCGCGCGATCCGCCGGTGACGCTCGATCACGAGGTGTGGTGCTGCGCTGGCCGCGGCGGCGTGACGACCTCGGGCAGGGGCTGCTTCGCGGCCTGCGCCCGCCCATCTCCGTGCTCATCGGCTTCTGGCGGCGCCTCGGGCGCTGCATCCTCCGGTTTGGTGGCGGGCTCGATAGCAGGCGGCGGGGCCGTGTCGGCGCGTTCCTCGCGCTCGGGGGCTTCGGGCGCGGCGGGCCCGAGCAGGGCGACGAAGTGCTTGGCGAGCGCGGCGTAGTCGCGGGCGCCCGCGGCCTGCGGCGCGTACTCGAAGATCGACTGCCCGAAGCTGGGCGCCTCGGCGAGCTTGATGTTCCGTCGGATCGGCGGCCACAGCACGCGGGCGCGACGCCACGGCACGTCGCGGTCCCTGGCTTCGGCGAAGAAAGCCTCGATATCGCCCACGACCTCCTGCGTGTGGCTGGCCTGCTGGTCGTACATGCACAGCACCACGCCGGCCACGGAAAGCTGCGGCCGCACCTGCTGCGCCACGCGGCGCACGGTCTCCAGCAGCTTGCCCACGCCGTGCAGCGCGAGGAAATGGGCCTGCATGGGGATCACGACCTCGTCGGCGGCCGCCAGCCCGTTAAGCGTCAGCAGGCCCAGGCTGGGCGGGCAATCGATCAGCACGACGTCCAGGGCTCGCTGCCCGCACATGCTCTCGATCGCCAGCCGCAGGCGGTGGTGCCGTCCGTCGGCCTGGGCCAGTTCGGTCTCGGCGCCGGCCAGGTCGGTCTCGCTGGGCAGCAGCCACAGGTTCTCACCAGCGGCGACGGGCGAGGCCGAGCCGGGCTCGAGCAACGCGTCGTACACCGTCTTGATGGCGGCGTCGCCTTCCACGTCGACGCCCAGGTGCAATGTGGCGTGGGCCTGAGGATCCAGGTCGATCAGCAGCACGCGCTTGCCCAGCCGCGCCAGGGCGGCCGCCAGATTGACCGCGGTGGTCGACTTGCCGACGCCGCCCTTCTGGTTCATCAGGGCGAATACGGCGGGCCCTTGCGTTCGAGGGCCGCTCGGGCTCGGGGCCGGTTGTGTCGCTGGTGCTGCCTCGCTGCTCTCCATCGCGCGATTCTATCGCCCAGCGGACGCCGATCCGCCCCATAGCCGACAGTCGCCAAGGCCGCGGCCAGAACCAGCCTCAGGAGGCTGACCGCTTGGTGGGCTTGGCCCGGTCGATCGCCAGAGAAGCCTGGCTCTCCAGGTGCTGCCTGCGGCTGACCTTGATGGCCGTCACGCCCACGTAGCAAACGACAATGAGCGCCAGGGCGTAGACGACCCGGGCCCGGCTCAGGCTCATCGCCAGCCCCAGAGCGGTGAAGCAGGCGGTGATGCCATAGAGCGCGAAGACCGCCCCCTTGACCCCAAGCGCCCGCTTGAGCATGTGGTGCAGGTGTTGGTCGTCGGCGTCGCTGATGCTCTTGCCCGACATCCGGCGACGCACGATCGCGAGGATCGTGTCGATAATGGGCACCGCGAACATCATCAGGCCGGCCAGAACGAGGTGGGTCTGGCCCATGTCGCCCAGCGTCAGGATGATCACGATCGTGCAGTAGCCCAGCAGCATCGATCCGCAATCACCCAGGAAGATGGATGCCGGATTGAAGTTGTGCGGCAGGAACCCCATGCAGGCGCCCAGCACCGCCAGGCACATGACCAGCCGCTGGGCGTCGCGCGGCCCCTGGTCGATCACGGCCAGCGACAACGCGAGGATCGTGAGGCCCACCAGCGTGATGCTCGTCGTGCCCGTCAGCAGGCCGTCCAGGCCATCGATGAGGTTGGCCGCGTTGCACGCACCGATGACGAAGACCGCGATCACCGCCGCCCCGGCCCAGTAGACCAGGTCGATCGGGATGGGAGACTCCAGGCCGGGCAGCGGGATGAAGAACACCAGGTCGCTGTTGGTGAGCAGCCCGAGGTTCACCAGGCCCTCGCCCACCGGCCGGAGCACGCCCTGGGCCACGCGCACACCGACGTTCTCGATCGCCAGCGCCGCCGCGGCGACCAACTGCCCGCTGATCTTCAGCCCGGGCCGGATCCCCACGGCGTCGTCCAGCAGGCCCACTATGACAATGACGGTCATGCCCAGCAGCACGCTGATGGGCACCACGGCGTGGTACTCGCCGTCGACCAAGTGCTCGCTGGGATAGACCTGGGCAAGGCCGCCCGAGGCTGTTCCAAGATAGCTGACCAGCGTGCCGCCCATGATGCCCAGGAAGACCGCCAGCCCGCCGAGGTATGCCACGGGGACGCGGTGCACCTTCCGCGGATCGCTCGGCCGATCGATGATGCCCGAGATGATCGCCAACCGTCGAACGATGGGCGTGGCGATGATCGTGATCGCAAACGCGGCCACGAAGACCCAGATATAGCGATGGAAGATGGCTAGCCCGCTGGTGGCCAACTCACCTCCCGCCTGCGCCGCGGCATCACCGGCCTCGATCGGCGGCGTGACGCCCTGCATCGCCATCGCAAGCAGCGCGCTCATGGGCTCACCCCGCCGGCCACCATCGCGTCGGCCACGGCGCGGATCGTCTCGGTGAGCTCGAACTCGGGCTCGAAGCCGATCGTCGACTTCAACCGGCCCAGGTCGGGCTCTCGCCTGCGGAGGTCCTCGAAGCCCGGGCCGTAGGCCTTGTCATAGGGCACCAGTTCGATCTCTGAACTCGATCGCAGTTCCGCGATCACCGCATGGGCCAGGTCGAGCACGCTGATGCCGGTCTGGGCGCCGACGTTGAAGATGCCACCATGGGCCGTGGGCGTGCCGACGAGGTCGATCAGCGCCCGCGAGACATCCCGCACGTCGCAAAAGCATCGCACCTGTTTGCCGTCGCCAAACACGCGCAGTGGCTCGCCGGCCATCGCCGCGGCGACGAACCGGGGCAGCACCATGCCATATCGACCAATCTGCCGTGGCCCGACGGTGTTGAACAGCCGGGCCACCACGACGGCCAGGCCATGCGTGCGATGGTGCGCCAACGCCAGATACTCATCCAACGCCTTGGAGCACGCGTAGGACCACCGCGTGGCCGTGGTCGGCCCGTAGGTCACGTCGTCGGATTCGCGGAAGGGCACGCGATCGCTCTTGCCGTAGACCTCCGAGCTGCTGGCCACCAGAACGCGGGGGCCGCCGGCGGACTCGCCCGACGCGTACCGCAGCAGAGCGCTGGTCTGCTCGGTGTTGGTCTCGATGCTGCCGATCGGGTCGGCAATCACCAACTCAACGCCCACGGCGGCGGCCATGTGGTAGATCTCCTGGAACGCCCCGGCGTCACGCGCTCCTTCGCGGAGCCACTGCCGAAGGTCGGCGTGCACGAAGGCCAGCCGCTCGTGGGCGTCGGGCAGGTTCTCGCGTCTGCCGGTCGACAGATCGTCGACCACGACCACCTCGTCGCCCCGCGCCAGGAGCCGGTCGACCAGGTGCGAACCGATAAACCCGGCGCCGCCGGTGACGAGCGTTCGCCCCGGTCGCTGGGTCGGTTTAGACGCGTGGTGGGACAAGGCCGACCTCTCTTACGCCCCAATGGCGCCGGGGTTTGACGACCAACCCTCAGGCCTTGGCCTTGGCGCGTGCCTGTCCCTTCGCGGTGTAGCTGTGCCCGGCGCGGAGGTTGCCACGAAGGTAGCCGCCGCTGGCGTTGCGGGCCGCGTTGACCAGCACGCCCAGGTATCGGGCGGGCTGCTCGTCGAGCTCTCGCGACAAGCGGCCGATCTGGCCACGCGTCTCGCCGAAGGCTCTTGCCACGAGCATCGACGAATCGACGACCTGCGCCAGGGCCTGGGCGTCGCCGGCGACGGTCGCCGGGGAGACATCGAGGATCACAAAGTCGGCCTGGGCCGCCGCTTCCTTGATGAGCTTGGCGATCGCGCCGGTGGCCAGAGCCTCGAGCTGCTTGGTGCTGGGCTCGCCGGCCGTGATGATCCGCAGATTCGGGTTGCCCGTCTTCTGGGCCACGTCGGCCAGCGATGCGCCCGCGAGCATCTCGCTCACACCCGGCCCGATGGGCAGCCCGAAGACCTCGTGCATCCGCGGCCGGCGGACGTTGGCGTCGATGAGGATCACCCGCTTGTCGGCGGCCGCCAGCGACTCGGCGATGTTGCTGGCCACCGTCGTCGCCCCAGAGCCGGGCATGGCCGGAACGACCAGCAGGCTCTTGAAGCCCCCGGCGTTCATGCGCTTGAGCAACGCGCCGCGGACGTGGCGGTAGCTCTCGCTCATCGCCGTCAGGGGCTGCTCGGCGAACACACGCTCAGGCGAGTCGATGCGGGCGGGGTCCTCGGTCACGTGCGGCACCATGCCCAGGATGCGGACGCTGGGCAGCGCGGCGATGTCGGCCGGGCTCTTGACACGCTGGTCGATCATCTCAAGCAGGTAAGCGCCGCCGGCCACCAGGCCAACGATCACCACCATGCCCGCAGGCACGAGGATGTAGATCTTCGGGAAACTCATCTGCGTCGGCACGCGCGGATTCTGGATGACATCGACGCGCGAGGCCGTCGTCAACTGGCTGGTGGCGTCGAGCATCCGCAGATCGGTCTCGAACTCCTGCTGCAACTCGAGGATCTGCACCATCCGGCGCTCGATGTCGGTCAGCTCGGTGTCGGCATAGACCAGTTCCTGCAATCGCAGGCCCAGCACTTCGCGACGATCGGCCAAGCTGGCCATCTGCGCACGGATCTGCTGCTCGGCAATGCGGAGTTGGTCGAGCTGCGTCTGGAAGATTTCTTGCAGCAGCTGCTGGCGTTCCTGATCGAGGCTGCGTTCCAGCGCGGCGATCTGGTCATCGATCCGCCTGATGCTGGGATTCTCTTCCGCCAGGCGCTCGCGCTCGGTGGCACGCTGGGCCTGGAGGAACACGACCTGCGACCGGAGGTTCTGGATCAGGGGCTGCAACTCGACCTGGGCACGCAGCGACTCGTTGAACTGCAAGCCGCCGGGGTTGGCAAGCTGCGCCTCCATCTCGGCCTTCTGCGACAAGACCGCTTCGAGCTGCAGGCCAAGCTCCTGCATGGAACCCAGAACGATCATCATCTCGGCCCGCTCCTGGCTCTGGTTGATGTCCAGCACGTCCATCTGGCGCGAGGAGACGATCTCGTTGCGACGACGCTCGGACTGGCCGAAGTCGTCCTCGAGGCCGCGGATGGCCTGCTCGATCGCATCCCGACGCTCGGTAGTCGAACGCGAACCGCGGCGACGCAGGTCCTGCATGTACGCCGAGTTCAAGACCTCGGCGAGCGTGGCCACCTCTTCGCGGTCGCGCCAGCGGACGGTCATGCGGATGAGGTCGGTCCCCGCCAGCACGCGGGCGCCAACCTGCTTCTCCAGAGCCAGCGCTGCCTGGCCAACGTCGACGACGCCGCCGTCCATGTACCGCTCGATCCAGTTGGGGGCCTCGTTCAGCAGGCGCGGGTTCTCGACGGCTTGCCGGAGGACGTTCTCGGACACCATCATCGCCGCCTCGGTGGCCATGAAACGCTCGAACTCGTCGTCGTCGATGTTCATCTCATCGGGGTTCGGTCGCGTCTGGGGCGGATAGCACTTGTAGATCACCGGCGTCGCCCAGGTGGGCATGAACTCGGCCAGGATGAAGTGGGCCGCCGCGCCCAGGCCGGCGCCAAAGAAGGCGGCGATGACGAACGCGAACTTGTACTTGCGCAACACCCGCAGCGGGTCGACGCTCGACGCGGCCTTGGTGCCAATGTGCGCGCTCGATCCGCCGGACGAGCCATGCGAGCCGTTCAGCGAGCCGTTAGTCGATGTTGATGCAATGGTCATGCTGTTCTCACGTCGTTCGGGTCGTCATGCTGTTGAGGACCATGCTGTACGTCGGCCGTCTGGGCCTCCGGGTTCGACTCGCTTGGCCTGGAAGAGGCCCGAAAAGTGCGCCCGCTGCCAACCTCACCAGAGAGATGGGACGGACACGTCCGAAAATCTCCGATCAGCCCGCCTCGGCCCGGAGTTCCTCCAGGATCGAGCGGTAGGACTCCGCCCGGCCGCCCCAGGCCTCGATGAGCAACTCGGCCCGCTGCAGTTCGTCCTGGGCACGCTGCGTCTCGCTCTGGGCCAGCGCCAACTGGGCCCGCCGGAGTGCCGCGAGGGCCTCTTCTGGGGTGCTCCTGGAGATGCTGGTCAGCTCCTCCACGACGCGCTGGGCCTGGTC
The DNA here is from genome assembly GCA_040219675.1 of Phycisphaerales bacterium. GTDB lineage: Bacteria > Planctomycetota > Phycisphaerae > Phycisphaerales > UBA1924 > JAHCJI01. The sequence goes on from JAVJRZ010000011.1 coordinate 228,545, forward strand.
GATCTCGCCGCACTCGAGGTGGGCGACCGCCAGCGTGCTCAGCACGATCGCCGGCGCGACGACCCCGATCTCGCGGGCGCGGGATGAGAGTTCGATAGCTTGGCGGCAATCGCCCAGCTCGGTCGCCAGAACGAAGGCCAGGTTATTGAGGCTCTGGGCCTCATCGGGGCTGGCCTCGAGGACGCCGCGCCACGCCTCGGCGGCGGCCTCGTACTCGCCGCGCCCATAAAGCGTGTCGCCGAGCAACTGCCCGGACCGGACCGCCACGATCTCGTCACGGTCCTGGGCGAGCAGCCTGAGCTCGCTGAAGCCGCGCTGCTCGGTCGAGGGATCCTGGAGCATCAGCGAGGCGAGCATGATCTCGCCCACACGGCCCGGAGTGTTCTCGACACCGATCTGCAAGGCGATCTCCATGCGCACCGGGTGCTCCTTGATGAGCGCCGGCAGCACGTTGAACCAGCGGATAACCGACGTGGGGTCGGGCCGAGCCCGTTCAAAAGACTGCCTCGCTTGCGCGATGGCGGCGGCGCGGTTGCCTTCCTGAAGGGCCAGGGCCGCAGCCATCAGCCGCAACTGCCAGGAGCTTTCAACGCCCAGGTTCGGATCGCTGAGCACCTGCCGGGCCTTGGCGCGATCCTGAGCCGTGTCGCGGTCGAGCAGGAACTCGACGTACTGGCCCGCAATCTCCGGGTTCCGCCGACGCTGGAGCGCGTTCTCGAACAGGCGCATCGCCTCGGTGGGTCGCGACAGGTCGGCCATCAGGCGGGCGAACCGCACCTGAAGGTCAATGTCGGCAGGGTTGGCCTCGATGGCCCGATCGATCACCGTCATGGCCTGGGGGGCATCGCCCGCTTCCACCATGCGGCGCACGAGGCTTGTCCGCAGCGGCGCCTGACCGGGCTGGATCTGGATCGTCCGCTCGATGTGCCTGGCGGCGTCGTCGTAGCGTCCCGCGTCCATGGCCATGACGCCGAGCAGGCGGTGGGCCTCCCACGCGTTGGGCTCGTGCTTGATCGCCTCGTTCAGGTCGGCCGTCGCATTGCGCACCCACTGGTTCCGCTCGGCGGGGGTCAGGTCCTCGTCGCGCTGCACGTCGTTCCACCGCATCTGTGCGAGCCGCGTGTAGGCCTGGGCCGACGTGGGGTGCGATGCCAGCGTGTTGCTCAACGCCTCCTCGGCCGCTCGGCGATCGCCCGCACGAAGGGCCAGGTCGGCACGCAGGATGCCAGCCGCCTCGGTCGCCTGGGCTCGCGGGCTGAGGTTCTCCAGCGCCTGCCGCGCCTCATCGACCATGCCGGCACGGATGAGCGCCTCGACACGCGCGAGCTCGAGCACGCCGTCGGTGTCGCTGCCCGCGGCGATCAGCTCGTCGATGACCGGGACGGCCTCATCGGCCCGACCGCCGGAGAGCAGCAGCAGGGCCAGACGCCGACGGATCGGCTGGGTCTGCGGGTCATCGATGTTGGTCGAGCCCCGCAGCATGTCGATGGCCTGCTTGGTCTGGTTCTGCACCTGGAGGAAGTTGGCGTAGCTGAGCACGTCGACGACGTCGAGCGCCCCGGACTGCTGCCTGCCGGCGAGGTACTGCTCGAACGTGCTGATGCCCCGGTCGACCTGGCCCTGCTCGGCGTGCCACCGCGCGTCGAGCATCACCAGCGAGATGCTGTCGTCCTTCTGGCGCAGCGCGTCGATGATGGGCCGGGCCTTGGCCCACTCACCAAGACGCACGTAGACGTCGGCAAGGGCGAGGTTGTTGCGATCGTTTTCGGGATCACGACCACGGATCTCCTCACGCTTGAGCATCGCCGCCGTCGCATCGCCCACCTCGGCCTCGAGCGAGAGCCACTGGTTCACGAACACCGGATCGGTGCCGGCCACGCGCTGCGAACGCCGGGCGATCTCGAGCGCACGGCGGGTGCGGCCAAGCTCGGTCAACGCCGCCACGACCTGCCGGACGTTGGCGACGCTATCGGGCTGGCGACGCAGCAGGTCCTCGTAGACCTGCACGGCGTCCTCAATACGGTTCATCGTGCGCAGGATGCGGGCCCGGCGGTACAGCACCGGCACGCTCGTCAGGCCATCGGCGATCACCGAATCGATCATCGACAGCGCTTCCTCGCCGCGACCCTCGGCCTCCAGCAGGTCGGCACGCAGGATGCGGCCGCCGGCCTGGTCGATGTTGAGCTCGGTGGCACGGTCCACGAGGCGACGACCCTCGCTGTAGTCCTCGGCGACGAGCGCACGAGCGATAAGCACCTGGAGCAATTCGGGATCGTCGGGATCCTGCGTCCGCGCCTGCTCGAGGAATCGCTCGGCGTCGGCCTCACGGCCATCGTTGATGGCCTGGCGATACTGGAGCATGGTGCGCCGAACACCCTGGATCTCCGGCGGGATCTCGCCCTCGCGGAAACGCAGCGAAGCGCGCATCTGACGCAGCGCCTGATCGTCGGGATAGAGCGCGATGGCCCGATCGACGGTTTCCAGCGCAAGCTCATTGTCGCCCTTCATGCCGTACAGACGCACCAAGGCGTTGTAGAGCCGGGCATCGTCGCCGTTGTTGCGAAGCGCCGCGTCGACGACATCGATTGCCCGGTCGTAGCGAGGCGACACGCCGCCTGTGGTATCGATGAAGCGGTCGACGCGGACGAGCGCTTGCGTAACCGGGTCGTCCGACAGGCCCTCGCCCAGCCAGGCCTGCATGGCCTGGAAGCGGCGCTGGATGTTGGGGTCATCGGGCGCCAGGCCGGCCGCACGCTCGATGGCCTCGAGCGCGCCGGCACGGTCTCCCAGGCGATCGCGCAGCGAGCTGAGCTGTGCCCAGGCCGCGGGGATGTTGGGGCTCAGCTCGACGAAACGCTCCAGTTCCTCCAGGGCCTGGCCCGGCTGGTTGCGCTGCATGTAGATGGAGCCCAGCAAGAAACTCGCCTCGGGATCGTTACCGCCCGATTCGCGCTGGTACGACACCGCCAGCCGCTGGGCATCGGCGAGTTGGCCGTTGGTCAGGGCGATGCGCGCGTCCAGCAGCAGCACGGAGGGCGTGCCCTGGGGGAAGTATGTGTCGACGACCTCGCGGTAGTCGGTCAGACGCTGGCGAACGGCGGGGGCCTTGGTCTCGTCGGCCTGCGCGAGCAGGTCGATGGCGCTCTCGGTGCGACGCAGCGCGGCCTGCCCCTCCAGCATGGTCTTGATGATGCCGTCCAGGCTCACGGGCACGTCCGGAGCATCGAGCACGGCCTCGAACGCGTCGATCGCGCCCTCGTGCTGGCCGGCCTCGGCCATGAACACGCCCTGGAAGAAGTCGAGTTGGGCGATCTGCCCGGGGTTCTGGGCGTTGGCCTCTCTTGCGGCCTGGATCACGCGCTTGGTCAGCGGGATCTCGCTCTGGCGATCGACCAACCGCTCCAGACGGTTCACAAGCTGGGCAACCTGGACGTCCAGCTCCGAAGCATCGCCCTCGGTCAGGACGCGCTCGACCGTCTCGGCGACGCGCGGCGCGAACTCCTGGGTCAGCGCGACGTTCGCCCGCACGCGCTCTTCCTGGGTCCGCAGCCCACGCAACGGGCGGGCCTGGACCTGCAAGTCATAGAACAGACGAGCAATCAGCGACCGAGGGTGCCCGGGGTTCTCGGCGAGGAACGCGTCGAGCACGCGGCCGGCCCGATCCAGGTACTGCTGCGGATCATCCCGCGTGCCCTCGGCCTGGTCGGCCTTGGACATTAGCCACTCGTACAGGCCGATGGCCGACTCATCATCGCTCGGATCGATGCGCAGCGCGGCCTCGAAGTCCAGGACGGTCTTGTCCTCGGTCACCTCGTCGGCCTTGCCGGTCTGGGCCATCATGTTCAGGTTGCTCAGCGCGCGGTATCGCTTGAGGCGGTGCCACTGGGCGTCGTCGTTGGCGGCCTCGGGCGAATTGAGGAAGTAGTCCAGCGCCGTGTTGGTCTCCGTCAGCAGCGCCTGCCAGCCCGTGCGGCCCTGGGCGCCAAAGACCTTGCGCTGCTCGTACTGTGTTTGCAGGTACCGCTCCCACGCGTCCACGTCGGTCCGCTTGGCCACCGCCAACTGCCGCATGGCGGGGACGTACTCCTTCCAGTACATATCCCCGAACTTGGTCTGCGTCTCGGGTGTCAGGCGCTCGATCGTGTCGATCCACGTCTCGAGGTACACCGTGTTGGTGCGTTCCTTGTTGACGGCCTTGGAGAAGGCACGCTCGGCCTCGGCATAGTTGGCCGCCTGGAGGTACTCCTGGCCGGTGGCGTAGTGATCGGAGGCGGACTTCTTCACGATGAAGTAGGCCGCGCCGGCCATGCCGACGAACACCACCCCCACCACCGTGCAGAGGATCGCAACAAACCGGACATTCACACGAGCCGCCATAACTGCCTCCGTCCCAAACGCGGGCCAACACCCCGATTGCCTGTCCCGCGCCGCGGGCCCAAAGTCCTGCCTTTACTGCGATTCCTCACCGGGCCAACGCCCGGTCACCACCTCGGACCAATCCGGCACGCAGAGCATCAGCTCGCCCAGCAGGTCATCCAGCAGGTCCGAGGCGATCTCGGCCAGCTCCTGCGGGCTGTCCACGCGCTGGCTGTTGAACTGCACCTTCAGGTAGTACGCATAATCCGTCTTGAGATCGAACGCAAGCAGCCGCACGCCTTCGGCGCTGGAGCGGTGCTCGCCGTTGACGATGAAGAAGTACCCGGCGTACAGGCTCGGCGCGCCAGGCACCGAGAACTCGGTCACCCGAAGCTGGATGTCCTGGGGGTCCAGCGGCAGCAGCACCCGCTGGCCGGGGCGGTTCGAATAGGTCCCTCGGGCGAGCGTGGTGGTGTACGCGCGTCCCTGCATCACTTCCGGGGCGTCTCGCATGGGCAGCCAGGCCGAATCGTCCAGCTCGAGGTCGATCACCTGCGTGCCGCTGCCGATCTGCATGCCGCCACCGACGAAGCACCGCTCGGGAATGTGCGGCACGGTGTCGATCGAGCCCGTGTAGTACGCCACGTGGATATCGATCTGCCGGGGCGTCTGCCCATCGGCCGGGTTCTTTTCTCGATAGGTCCGCGTCACGTAGTTGGTCGTCCCCAGCGTGACCTCGATCTCGCTGGACTCGAAACGGTCCGGCCCGACGCGGGTCCAGTTCTCGGTCTCGGCGGGCAGGTCCCGCATCTCAAGCCCGGTGCGCGGATAGATGGGGCTCTTCTGGAGATACAGCCCCAGTGCGCGTATCGACAGGCCGAGCACCGCGCCAGAAGTGGCCAGGAGCACGATGGCGACCACCGCGGCAATGGCCACGCCCCGCGGCAATCCCAGGATGCGCTGCGTTCTCGCACTCATGTCGAAGCCACCTTGGCGGGCGCGCTCTGTGCGTCCTTCGAAGCCGGCTCCTCGCTGACGATCCGGTTGAGGATCCACACGAGCAGCAGGAACATGCCCAGCCCGGGAATCAGCAGGAACGTGCCGATCAGCATGTGCGCCTCGCCCGAGGCCAGCTCGGGATCAACCAGCACCGTCAGGAAGCCCAGCACCGCGACCCGGACCACGTTCAGCCCGATCGCCACCGGTAGCGAGAGCAGCACGACGGCGACACGCTGCCACCAGTGCTTGCAGGTGGTCAGCGCCACGGCCGCCCCCAGCGCGATGAAGGCGACCACCATGCGCATGCCGCTGCACGCTTCGGCGACGTTCAGTTGGTGATTCTGGCCGGCATCGTCCATGACACTGATGATGTTGCCTTCCACCACCGACTCGATGCCGAAGGGGAAGCCGAAGATCGTCAGCAGCAGGTACCCGCCCTGGCTGGCGACAAGCTGGAGCTGGAACGTAATGGCGATCATCACGCGCTCAGAGATCGTGACCGCGAAGAGCAGGAACGCGATGGGCATGATCGCCACGCGCATCACCTGCGGCCCGAAGACCAGCAGCACGAAACCGAAGATTGCCAGCACCAGAGCAAAGCCCTGGAGCATGTGCGTGGGCACGCCCACGATGAAGAAGACATAGCAGGCGATGCCAAGTAGCAGCGGCAGCAGGCCGGGCCAGAATGGCTCGACCTTCGCTCGCATCAACCGCTCACGACGCTGGAAGAGCAGATAGCCCACGATCGCCGGCACGGCGAACGCGTGGCCCCAGTCGTCCATCTGGTTGATGCTGATGGTGCCCTGGCGATCGAACCACTGCCAGAACAGCCACACGAACGATGCGAGGGCGCCCAGAGCCAGAAGCCCCAAGCCGGGCGATCGCAGCGAGGCCAAGGCGACCGCCTGGCCGCCCTCCTGCCCGATGCTCCCGGTTGACGAGGCCATGCTCACGATGCGTCTCTCCTCTTCCCGGGCCTTCACGCTGCGCGTGCCCGGTTGGTACGAACGGGGGCCCGCGGGGTTCACGCCGCCCTCGCGAGCCCGGGCCTGGCCGGCTAGAACCGGCTGTCCAGCGGCGGCGGGCCGAACACGTCGTTACCGAAGTTGCGGTCCAGCAGGAAGCCGAAGCCATAGGTCGCGCGGAAGCCGTTGCGAATGACGGCCCACGGGTACGCCCACACGGACGATCCGATGTTGATCCGGTCGTTGGCCTTGAGGTAGATGTCCGGCTCCAGGCCGTCGTTGATCGCGCGCAGGTTCAGCTTGATGATCGCCTGGCGATCCGAATCCAGCATGCGGACCAGTTCGATCTGCTCGGGCACGCCAAGCCCATTCACGCCGCCGGCCTGATCGATCGCACGCATCAGCGTCAGGTTCTGGGCCAGCGCGAACCCGCCGGGGCGGTTCACAAAGCCGGCCACGAAGTACAGGCCGTCGAGACGTTGGGGCACGCGGATGATGTCGCCCGGCTCGATGACCACGTTGTAGCGCATGTCGCCCTGGATGAGCTTCTGTGCCGGAACGCGGATGATGCGCTGGGTCACCAGTTGGCCGGTGGACAGCTCGCCTGCGAGCACGCCGCCCTGCTGGCTCGGTCGCTCCTGGGCACGCATGCCCGGGCGAACCCGGACCCACTGGCCGTCCAGGAACATCCACGTCGCTTCTTCATCGCCCAGCCCGCGGGTGTCCTCGGAGGGCTGCACGCGGCCGGCGGGGTCATCGATGAGGTCGATCAGCGGCTCTTCGGCCTGGCTGCCGCCCCGCTGACCATCTTGAGCGACGCGGAACGCGCCCGGACTGGCGCCATCAAGCAATTGATCGACGCTCTCCAGCAGTTCTTCGCCGGTCGGTGCCGAGGGCTCGTCCCGATCGCCCGCCGGGCCCGTGGGCCCGAAATTCAGCCGCCGCTGTTCGGCGAGCGGGATCTGGCGGATGATGAAGATGTCCTCGGTGCCCTCGCGGAGCCAGCCGGCGCCGGCCAGGGCGTCCATGAGGAACCAATCGGCGCGAGGGATCGGGTAAACACCCGGCGCGACGGCGCCCACCATCGTGTACGTCGCCTGGCGACGCTCGAGCACGCGAACGAGCACCTGCGGACGGCTGACGAAATCAAGAACGGCCTCAGAAACCGCCTCGCGGATGCCATCGGCCGTCAGACCGGCTACCTGCACCTCGCCTACCTCTTCGAGGTAGACCATGCCGCGGGTATCCACGGCTGTCTGGAACTCGGCAGGGGCGCCACCCGGACGCAGATCGAACACGATGATCTGCAGGAAGTCGCCCGGCCCCACGCGATACTCCCGCGGGCGGGGCACCAGGTCATCGGGCGTGACCTCGCTGTACTGGGTGAACTCGTCATCCGGACCTTCGATGGCCGCGATGCGATCAAGGATCGGGGCGGTCGTCGGGGTGACCTCCCAGCGGCCCACCACGCTCTGATCGAAGAAGCTCTGGATCTTGCAGCCAGCGAGCGGGAAGGTGGCGGCCACCAGTGCCGAGGCGAGCAGTCGCCGGCGGGCATCCTTGCGGCCGCGAGTGGTCGGTCGTGTCGTTTCGGTCATCGGGAACACACCCCTTGCCCTATGCGAGAAGACTCTCTCGATTTCAGCCGGTGCCGCCCATGGCCCGGCCCGAAGGTTCCGATTGTTATCAGCCCGACGCTCCGGGCCCAACGCAAAGGCCGGAAACCGGTCTGATGCCATACTCCGATGCCCGGCGAGGGTTCGCCCCCGACCGTGCACATTCCTGCATCGTCATGTCGAGGGCCCAGTCTGAGTCGGAACACCCGAGAACACCGGATTTGATGGCTCCACCGCCGCTACCCTTGCCCTATGGCAGGAGCTCCCCCCGTCGATCACCAGGCTGATGGTCCCGTGAAGGCCCCCCGGCACGTCCGCCCCGCTGGGGGAAACCCCCTGCGCCGCGTCGACAAGCCGGTGCTCAGCTTGACCGCCCAGGTCCTCAACAACGAGGGCCCCCAGCAGCTTGCCAACAAGCGCAAGCCCAGTTGGCTCAAGGCCAAGCTCCCAGGCGGGCCGGGCTACGAGAAGGTCAAGGCCATCATGGACGAGCACGGCCTCTTCACCGTCTGCCAGGAGGCCGGCTGCCCCAACATGGGCGAGTGCTGGGCCCGAGGCGTGGCCACCATCATGATCCTGGGCGACACCTGCACCCGGGCCTGCGGCTTTTGCAACGTCAAGACCGGCCGCCCCCCGGTGCTCGACAAGGACGAGCCCCGGCGCGTGGCCGAGAGCCTCCGCCTCATGCACGAGCACGCCAAGCTCAAGCACGTGGTGATCACCAGCGTGAACCGCGACGAGCTGGCCGACGGCGGCGCGGGCATCTGGGCCGAGACCATCATGCGTGGCCGCGAGGCATGCCCGGGGATGTCCCTTGAGGTGCTGATCCCCGACTTCGAGGGCAACTGGGCCGCCCTCCAGATGGTCATCGACGCCAAGCCCCACATCATCAACCACAACCTCGAGTGCGTCCGTCGCATGTACCCGGCCGTCCGCCCCAGCGCCAAGTTCGACCGCTCACTCGAACTCCTACGCCGCGTCAAGGAACAGGGCGGCGTCGCCAAGACCGGCATCATGGTCGGCATCGGCGAGAAGGACGAGGAGGTCCTGGCCCTCTTCGACGACGTCCTCGAGGGCACCCGGGCCACCGGCCCCGACGGCACCGAAGATGCCTGCGACATCCTCACCATCGGCCAGTACCTCCAGCCCACCCGCAACCACCTGCCCATCGACCGCTGGGTGCACCCCGACACCTTCGCCATGTACAAGGAAGAAGCCCTCAAGCGTGGCTTCAAGGTCGTCGAGAGCGGCCCACTCGTCCGCTCCAGCTACCACGCCGACCACCAGGCCGACGTACTGAGCACGATCGAGGCGGAGCGGGCGAGGCGGCACCAGACGGCCTGATCGGCTGGGAGCTTGTGGTGGCGATCGGCTCTGCGAAGACGAAGTTCCTCAGCGATCGCCCCGGCGTGGGAGTCGATCCGTTCTTCCAACGACTGAGCCTGCGCGGCTGGTCGCAGATCGTGCTGGCCGTATTCTTCATGTTTGCGCCGCTGTGGGCGATACTCACCAGCGAAATGGTCGTTGGCGAGCGATACGTGCCTTTCATCATCTGGTGCTGCTTTGGAGGTTTGGTCGGAGCGCTCTACTTCCTGAGCGTCGCTCGTCACCCGAAATGGCTATTCGCGGCAATTCCTGCCACGGTCTTCATTGCCGTCGGAGGTTGGGTCAGCGAGTCGAACCAATGGTGGCTGTCGCCCAGCATCGGCCTGCCCATCCCGACAGTCGAGGGTGTGTTCACACTGATCTGCCTCGTCGTCGCCTACTTCATGTTTTCGCGATTCATAGGTTCGGCCGGACTTGAGCAAGCCCGCATGCGAGCTTCCCTCGACCTCGCCAAGTCGATCCACGACGAGTTGGTGCCGGACATCAACGCACGCATCGGGCCGTTCGAAGTCTTGGGCGTCGCGACGCCCAGCGAAGAGGTCGGAGGCGATCTGGTCGCGATGTTCGAGTCCAAGCACGGCGCGGACATCGTGCTCGGAGACGTCACCGGCCACGGCGTGCGCAGTGGGGTGGTGATGGCCATGGCCAAGTCCGCATTCTTCACGGCTCGAATCACCGAACCGCAACTTCCCGGAGTCTTCGAACGTGTGAACGCCGCCATGCACGAATTGACTCAGACAGGCATGTTTGTGACCGCGGCGACGCTGCGATTAGGCCACGATGGATCTGCTTCCGCTTGCCTTGCGGGTCACCTGCCGTTGCTCTGGATGTGCGCCCGCACAGGAGAGATCCGGCGGATCGAGAACGACGCCCTGCCGCTGGGCATTCTCCCCGAATGTAGCTTTCCGCTTGAAGATCTCGCGCTGACGCCCGGCGACCTCCTGGCGATCGTCACCGATGGCCTCATCGAGGTTGCCGGTCCCGACGGCCGCCAGCTTGGCCTCGAAGGTGTCGAAGCGGTGCTCAAGCGGCACAGGAACGAGTCGCTGCCAGTCATCCGAGATGCCATCATGGCCGCAGCAGAGCAGAAAGGCGACGTCCTCGACGATCGCTCGATCGTGCTCGTGCGTGTCGGCGAGGCCCCCTGACCGCCCTATCGCTCATACCCCCGCCCCACATCCACCTCCCCCGGCGACGCAACGCCCCCCGCCCCGAACGCTTCGAACCCATCCCACGCGGGCACGAAGTCCTTCTCTGGCCGGCGTAGCACAATCATCCGCCGATCAGCCTCGGGGTCGTACATTGCCTCGAGCCCCACGCCCAGGTTCCGCACCGCATAATCCGCCGCCGCACGCACCGCGGGCATCCAGCGGTCGTCCAGCACCACCAGCCCGCCCGGCCGCACCAGCCGCAGCGCGTAGCACACATCGAGAAATGCATACTCAAACCGGTGCACGCCGTCGATGAACGCGAAGTCGAACGCCGTCCCATCGGCCACCATGGCCGGCAGCGCCAAACGCGAATCCTGCTCCAGAAGCGTCAGCCGCTCCTCAAGCCCCGCCTCCCGCACCGCACGCAACCCCGCACCCAGCCACGTCGTCCGCTGGCTCGGATCGATCGCCACGTGCGGCCCATCGCACCCCTGCATGATCCACAGCGTGCTGAGCCCCAGGGCCATGCCCACCTCCACCGTGGAGCCAACCCCCTCGGCCCGGATGAGCGCCGCCAGCCCCTCCCCCGGCCGCCGTGTGAGCCCCACCGGAAAGCACGGGAAGGTCGCCCCACCGTCCATCGAGGGCAGGTACCCCTCGGCATAGATCCGATCGAGGACCGCCGCGGGGCTGGCGTCGCTGGCGGGGAAGTTCTGGTCTATTGCGGGTTGCATGGTCCTGCATCGGCGGTCTCGGGGCGTTCGCTTGTGGGGCACGACGGGCAACCCCGCATGACCAGCCGATTGCCATCGGCGAGCAACCTACCCTCCGGGCATGTTCAAAGCCGTCGCTATCCTCATCCTGTACGCCGTCCTCGTCATTGCCCTGGGCCTGCTGGCCTATCTGGACGCCCCAGAGGGCGCCAACAAGGCCACCGCCCTGATCGTGCCCCTGGTGATCGCGGGGATCAGCGTCGCTTGCGCGGTCATGGCCTTGTTCATCCACAAGAAGCGAACCGTCGGCATGATCGGCATCCACCTGGGCATCGTCTTCCCGCTGCTGGTGGCCGTCGCCGTCGGGCACCGCGGCTACGTGGCGCACCAGGCCAGCGAGAAGTACCAGCAGACGCGCGACCTCTGGGAGCAGCGGGTTCGTGATGGCGGCATCAACACGCCCGGGGCGCGGGAGAAGTTCTTCGACGAGGCCAACTCGGATGAGTACGACAAGGCGTACCTCCGCGGGGCGCTGGTGGCCATCGCCGCCGTCAGCCTCCAGACGTTTGTCACCATGATCGTCGCCCGCCCCAAGCCCCCCGCACGCAAGCCCAAGCCGGCCGCCGCCGAGACTGCCTGAGCCCGCCGCTTGACCGCTTCGAGCCCGACCTCCCCAGCCACCCCGAGCCAGCTCGGGGGCGTCGCACTCGTCGTCATGACGCTGCTGGGGTGGAGTTCCATCCCCCTCTTCCTGCGCCACTTTGCCGAGGACATCGACGGCTGGACCAGCAACGGCTGGCGCTACGGCTTTGCGGCGCTGATCTGGCTGCCGGTACTGATCGTCGTCGCGCTGCGCGGCAAGCTGCCCAAGGGCCTGTACGTCGCGGCGCTCGTGCCTTCGGCGTTCAACATCGTGGGCCAGGTGTGCTTCACCTGGGCCCACTACATGCTCGACCCGGGCATGCTCACCTTCGCCCTGCGGGCGCACATCGTGTTCGTCACGGTCGGGGCCGCGCTGCTGTTCGCCAGCGAGCGTGAGGTCATCCGCAGGCCACTGTTCCTGATCGGGATCGCGCTGGTCATCGGCGGCACGAGCGCCACGATTTTGCTCGCGCCCGAGGGCAAGGCCTCGACCGCCAGCCAGGCCAGCGGCGTGCTCGCCGACGACCCCGCCCTCGCGCGGACGCTGGGGGTGGTCCTCTCCATCGCCGCGGGCGCGCTGTTTGCCTGTTATGCCCTGAGCGTCCGCAAGTGCATGCAGGGCGTGAACTCGATCGTCGCGTTTGCCGCCATCAGCCAGTACACGGCCGCCGCGATGATCGTGCTGATGCTGGCAATGGGCGGGGCGGCGGGGCTTTCCGCGTTGCCTTCGGGCTGGGCCGACGCGGGCGCGCTCTCGGTGACGGGCTTCTGGCTGCTGCTGGCCAGCAGCGTGATCGGGATCGCGCTGGGCCACGTGGCGTACTACATGTCGATCAACCGCTTGGGCGTGGCCGTGGCCAGCGGCGTCATCCAGCTCCAGCCGTTCGTGGTCAGCATCGCAAGCCTGCTGCTGTTCAAGGAACTGCTGACCTCGGGCCAGTGGGTCGCCGGGGCGATCGCGGTGGGCGGCGCGGGCTCGATGCTGTGGAGCCAGCACCGCGCGGTCAAGGGCAAGCCCCCGCTGCTGGCCAGGTGGCGAAAGACCAGAACGCCGGAGATCGGCGAACTGCCCGGCGACCACGTGGCCGCGGCGGCCTCGTCCGAGGCTTGCGGGCCGGCGGAACGGGCGCCTGCCAGAGAGAACTGAACGAATCGAGCGTCAGGGCACGAAGCTGCTGAGCAGGCCGAAGCCCAGGCCAATCACCAGAAACACCGGGATGATCAGCAGGTTGGCGTAGCTTGCGACCAGGCCGATGATCGCGAGCACCTTCGAGGCGCCGTTGGTGTTGCCCTCGCGACTCAACTTGCGCAAAGCCATGTGCCCGAGGATAACACCGGGGATCGCGGGCAGGATGCCGATGCACGCCCACGACGCGATGCCCAGGCCGAAGCTCCAGCCCGCCAGGGCCTCGAAGCGATCACCGCGCCCGGCGATCTGGCCAGGATGCACGGGCGGGGCCATGGCGGGCGCGGGCGGCGATGCCCCGCCGAACACCGCTTGGGCTTCCTGCCACTGCTCGGCTCCGACCTCGGCCACCAACGCACCCTCGGCGAGTTCGCCGCGCTCGTACATCCCCCGTAGGTCTTCGTAGGGCACGGGGCCGGCGGGCTGGCGGTTGTGGTCCGTGTAGTAGTAGTCGCTCATGGCGGTCCCCGATCATCGACCTGGTTCGACAGCTTCCCTGACTCCCAATCAACGGCTTGATTGGGAATATCGGCCGCTGACTGTCATCAAGCCTTTAAGGCTCTACTCGCACCCACGGGCGAAGTCGCTCTGGAAGCACAGGAAGTCGAAGAGCGTCAACGAGCCGTCGCCGTCGCAATCGGCCGCCGGATCGCCGCTGGCGAACGCGCTCTGGAAGCACAGGAAGTCGAAGAGCGTCAGCGAGCCGTCTCCGTCGCAGTCGGCCGGGCATGCGGCGCTCTGGCCCGAGGCATCGATCGCGACGTCGGCCGCCAGATCGAGCGCGAGCCGATCCAGCGTGAGGTTCGCGATCAGGTTGGCCGTCGAGCCGCCCGGGAGGATGGTTGGCAGCGGCAGGGGCAGGGGCGGCAGCGCGGTCATGGGCTCCTGCACCACGCTCTGGTCCAGGTTCGCGCTGCTGGTGAGGGTCAGTTCGCTGCCGGCCAGGGCCAGCGTGCCCGCCAGGGGCAGGATGGCGGGCGTTGGCGGCAGTTCGAGCGGGGAGCCCAGCGCGTCCACGGATCCGGTGATCTCGCCGGGCACGCCGATCGCGAAAGACCACGCATCGGGGCCCGTCGGCGTGATCATGCCCACGGCGACGCCGGTCTGGGTGAAGGCCAGGGCGGTCAGCGAGAGTTCTCCGAGCGGCACGGTGATCGGGAAGCCACCGATGAACGTCGAGTCGGGCGAGCGCGTGCGGAAGGTGTCGAAGCTCAGCGTCACGTCGGCGGGCAGCGCCAGGCTGCCGCCGGCCAACAGGTCCAAAGACGCCGATTCGATCCGCAGTTCGCTCGCGACGGCATCGAGGCTCAGCGTGAAGCCGCCGCTGCTGCCCGAGGCCAGATCATCGCCGATGGCCAGATCGACGGTCGCAGGGACGGGCACGTTCTCGGTGGGGCCGAAGGAGCCGAACAGGCCCGGCTTCGTGCGCGTGCCGGTCGGATTGGTGACTGGGTCCCAATCGCCGATCAGCGAGCCCGTGTTATCGACCCCGAGCGAAAGCGAACCGGCCAGGCCGCTGTCGGCCGTCAGCGTCATGTCGAAGGTCTGGGCCATCGCCGCGGCCGGGACGGCCAGGGCGGCCAGCAGGGTCAGGTCGACAATTCTCATGGATGCTCTCTCCCCAAGTCGGTAGACGTCACGTTCGGCCCGCCCTGCTTGGGCGACCCTGTAATGTACCCCACAACGGGCCAAACGCGAACGCGAATTGGCCTCGAGGCCACGGTCGAGGGACCGCAGAGCCCGCCGCAGGCTTGACCACAGCCCTATGGTGGCCCACACTTGACCCCCGCCCCTGGGGCAACACCAGGCGGCTTGGGAGCGTATGAGACCTGCGTATGGTCTTTCCGGCTGCGGAAGCATGGCCTGTTTGTGGCCTACAGTCGGGTTTGGTTCGGATGGCGTGAACAACCCCGGGGCATGCGACCCTCGGGCGGAGCAAAAGGGGGCCCCCCGATGGCCGGACGTGGTGGCGGCATGGCAATCTTTGCCGCGATTTCGAGCATCCTCGTGGTCGTGCTCTTCGTGCTCACGGTCGTGTTCTACTTCCAGGCGCAAGCCGCCGATCGCGAGGTCACGGCTCTGGAAACGGGCATGGCCGAGTTTGTCCGGCCCGAGGAGCGCTCCCGCGACGAGGTCCGCCAACTCGTGCAGGCCGCCGCCGGTGAGCGCAAGAGCCTGGTCGGTTACCTGGTCGACAGCCGGCGCGACCTCATGCGTCGCGTGACCGGCGTGCCGCAGGACTCGGTGGCCCAGCTCAACACCAAGCTGGACACGGTGCCCGGCGCCGACCAGAGCGCGCTGCTTTCGGTCGCCCGCGATGCCATCCGCCAGAGCGACGAACTGGCCAACCGCCTGGCCCAGGCGCAGGCCGCGGTCACCCGTGCCCAGGAAAACGCCGCCAACGAGACCCAGCGCGTGGCCTCGATCGAAGAGGGCTTCCGGGAGACCATCAGCCGCCTGAGCGCCGAAGTCGCCGGGTATCGCGACGAGGTCGAGAGCCTCCGCAACGAGTACGGCCAGGCACGCCTGAGCATGGACCGCCGCGTCGCGGACATCCGCACGCGGGCCGATGATCGCGTTTCGATCCTGGGCACCCAGCTTGATCAGGCGCGCGCCGAGCTTCGCACCGCCGAGGATCAGCTCCGCGAGCTGCGCGGCCAGGGCCGGTCGTCGGGCGTGCGCCCGCGCCCGGAAGAGTCGCTGGTCGACGGCGTGGTGGTGGCCATCAACGAGCGCGATCGCCAGGTGACCCTGAACATCGGCGAGCGTGACAAGGTGACGCTGGGCATGACGTTTGCGGCCTATAGCGACGCCCAGGAGATCACCCCCGACGCCCAGGGCAACTACCCCCGCGGCAAGGCCAACCTCGAGGTCATCCGCGTTCTGGACGACCGCTCCATCGCCCGCATCAACGGGTCGGTCTCGGGTCGGCCGCTGCTCCAGGGCGACGTCGTGGCCAACGCTGTCTACGACCCCAACAAGGTGTACAAGTTCGTCGTCTACGGCTTCTTCGACGCCGACGGCGACGGCATCGAGAGCTTCGGCGAGACCCGAGCCATCGAGGCGGCGATCCGCAACTGGAACGGCCAGGTCGTCGAGTCGCTCTCGGGCGATGTCGACTTCCTCGTGCTCGGCACCCGTCCGACGCTGCCGCCCGAGCCGGACATCACCGCCAACCAGGAGCAGATCCTCCAGTACCAGGAGTCGCTCAGCCGGGTGGAGCGGTACGACGACCTGTTCGACCGGGCCGTTTCGGCGGGCATCCCGGTGCTGAACCAGAACCGCTTCTACACCCTCGTCGGCAAGCCGTTCGGCGACATCCGCTAAGGCGAGCCCAGACGGCGAAGACCACCACGCTTCGCAGGATCGGCGAGGTCCGTGCCCAGAAAGAAGCACCTACCCAATCGCGGACTGCCGGCGCCCGTCGTCCACGGCGGCATGGCGGCCGTCCGTATTGGCGTCGCCGCCCTCGCGGCGCCGACCTGGCCGATCGCTCGGGCGATGGTGCGCGGTGCGGGCTGTTATTACGCGACCCGCTCTCTGAACAGCACGCGGCTCCAGCGGGCGCGTGAGCACCTGCGCATCGCCTTCCCCGATGCGACCGACGCCCAGATCGAGGGCCTGGCGATCGCGTCGCACGAGCACCTCTTCCTGCTGGGCGCCGAGATCGCGCGTGGCCCGCGCGTGATGAACATCGACAGCGTGCTGGAGCACGTCGAGTTCCGCAATGTCGAGAAGGGCCTCAACGCCATCGTCTCGGGCAGGCCGTGCATCCTGATGACCGGCCACTGCGGGAACTGGGAAGTGCTGGCGACGGCGGCGGGGTTGCTTGGCATCCCCATGCACGCGATCTACCGGCCGCTGGACTTCGAGCCCCTGGACAACTGGATACGCCGGGAGCGCAGCCGCCCGGGCCTGATCATGCTCGACAAGTTCGGCGCGATGCATCAGTTGCCCAAGCTCATGGAGCGGGGCGCGTGCCCGGCGTTCGTGGCCGACCAGAACGCCGGCGATCGTGGCGTATTCGTGCCCTACTTCGGCCGGCTGGCCAGCAGCTACAAGTCGGTGGGCCTGCTGGCTCTCAGATTCGGCGCCAACATCATCTCCGGGGCGGCCCATCGCGTGCACACCGCCGATGGCTCGATGCGGTATCGCTTCACGATCCACGACACGTTCGGGCCCGAAGACTGGTCGACCCACCCCGATCCTGTGTTCTACCTGACGGCCCGATACCGGCGGGCCCTGGAGATCGCCGTCCGCGAAGCGCCCGAGCAGTACCTGTGGATGTATCGCATCTGGAAGAGTCGGCCGCGTCACGAGCGGCTGGACAAGCCCTTCCCGGAGAAGCTCCGCGAGCACATGCGGCTGCTGCCTTGGATGTCCGACGAAGACGTCGAGGCGGTCGTCGAGCGCAGCGAGCGCGATCGCGCCGCGATGCGCTCCACCACCGCCGCCTAGGCGCCTCAGGCGGCCTGGCGGCCGACGATCTCGACCATCAGCGAGTCGATGACGCCGACGACGCGTCCGAGTTCGGGCTTGGCGATCTGGGCGTTCGCGCCGACCTCTTCACCCTTCTTGCGGTTGTCATCGGTCACCAGCGAACTGAACAGCACGACGGGCAGCTCGCGCAGCGTCGCGGACTTGCGCAGGCGGGACGTCAGGTGCAAGCCGTCCACGCGCGGCATCTCAATGTCGGCCAGCAGGACGCTGATCTCGCCCGGCCGGGCGGACTCCAGCCGCTCCCAGGCCGCCTGGCCATCCTCGAAGACCTCGATGCGGCCGAAGCCGGCCTTGGAAAGGGTCTCTCGCAGCAGCCCTCGCATGAAGCCCGAATCCTCGGCCACGACGATGTTGATGGTCGAGCGATCCAGGCCCGCGGGCGGGTCGGCAATCTCGGGCGTGTGCAGCCGCTCGTCGAACACGATGGAGTCGGCCACGGACTCGAAGTCGATCATCAGCACCAGCCGCTCGCCGAGCTTGAGCACGCCGGTGCAAGCGCTGGCGGCGCGCTCGGTGGCCGCGCCCATCTCGGCGAAGGTGTTCAGGTCGGGCACCGGATCGATGGAGGTCCAGCTCAAGCGGTGGATCTGCTCGACCGAGTCGACCAGGAAGGCCGTGCGACGCCCGTTGAACTCCATGACGATCACGCGGCGGTCGTTCTCGTCGGCCTGGCACGACTCCATACCCAGGTGCCGAGACAGGTCGACCAGGGCGATCACCTCACCGCGCAGCTTGAACATGCCGTCGACCGAGGGGTGCAGGTTGGGGGTCTTGGTGGGCGCCGTCCAGCGGACGACCTCTCGGACCTTGGCCACGTTGACGCCGCAGACGCTGCCTCCCAGCGTAAACACCAGAACCTCCAGTTCGTTGGTGCCGGCGTTCAGGAGGATGCCCGTCTGGTCCTGGTTGGCTTGCATCGGTGAGCTCCATGCGTGGTGGATCTGTCGCCAGCCCTTCGCGCCCTGGACGACGCTGTGAGCATCGGTCCCTTGGGCCCCGGACTTCAGCCGGGTCGCCGAGATAGACTGATTCGATGCCGACCGACTCGAACAAGCCGGAAGTGGACGTCGCGCGCGTGGCCAAGCTGGCCCGCCTGGACGTTTCCGAAGCGGATATCGGGCGTTTGAGCCGCGAGTTGGACGCCGTGCTCGCGTATGCCGGGAAGCTCGGGTCGCTGGACCTGTCCGCCGTCGAGCCCCTCTCGCACGCGGCCGACCTGGAGTGCCCGCTGGCCGACGACGCCCCCGGCGGCGAACTTGCCCGCGAGCACCTCGAGCGGATTGCGCCGAGCATGGACGGGCCGTTCATTGTTGTGCCCAAGGTGTTGGGCGGCGGCGGGTGAGATTCTCGGACGGGCCGCTACAGTGGCCCCTGATGACCGAGACCAAGCACCGACTGCCCACCGACACCGACGACGGCATCCTGGTCGTGATGAGCGGCCCCAGCGGCGTGGGCAAGACCACGATCGCACGGGCCGTCGAGCGCGCGGTGCCCGATGCGATGTTCAGCGTGTCGGCGACGACGAGGGCCAAGACCGAGGCCGACGTGGACGGCGTGGACTACCACTTTGTCGACGAGCCAACGTTTCGCGGGATGATCCAGCGCGGCGAGTTCCTGGAGTGGGCCGAGGTCTTCGGCCGGCTGTACGGCACGCCGAGCGCCTGGATCCGTGAGCAGCTCCGCCGCGGGCGTGTGGTGATCTGCGACGTCGACGTCGAGGGCGCCAAGCAGATCAAGTCGCGGATGCCCGAGGCCCTGACCATCTTCGTGCTCCCGCCCAGCGAAGACGAACTGCTCGAACGCCTGCGGGCGCGCAAGCGTGAGGACGAGCAGGCCATCCAGAAACGGTTCGCCGAAGCCAAGCGAGAGATCGCCGCCGCACGTGCGAGCGGGGTGTACGAACACTTCGTCGTAAATGAATCGCTGCAAGACGCGATCGCCGAGGCGCTGGGCCTGGTGCGGTCGGCCCGCGGTCGCTAGCTTCCGATGGACACCAGCGTGGCTTCCAGGGCGCTGCGGTCCTTGTCGTTCTGGGCGTTGTTGAGGCTGGTGCGCAGGAGCGATCTGGCCTCGTTGGCCAGCCCCGCGAACTCGAGCGCCCGGGCGAGTGCTCGCGAATCCTCGACGAGCTTCTGCGGGCGGATGTGCGGCGAGAGCAGGCGGGCCATGGTGGCCGCGGCGTCGGGCTCGCCGAGTAAGGGCCGCAGCGCGTGCCAGGCCAGGTCCTCGACCTCGACATCCGACTGGCGCGACGCGGGCAGGCGGGCGAACATCGCCGCGAAGGCCCGCCGCTCCCCGGCCTCGAACAGGGCGTGCAAAGAGGCGTCGGCCAGGCTTGCCGAGACCTTGCCCGGCTCGTCCCGCAGCGTTGCGATCGCCAGATCCACGAGGGTGTCACCCCGCCCCGCTAGACGCAGCAGGCGGGCCGCGGTGCCCAATTCGCCGCGTTCGATTGCGGCCCGGGCCCGATCGTCGATGGGCCGGGCGTCTTCCAGGGGCGGCAGGGTTCGGACTCGGGTGCGTGGCAGCGTGTCGAGCATCCACAGCGGATCGCCGAGCAGCGCCAGCTTACGGTTCTCAAGCAGGCCGTCTTCTCGGCCGGCGGCGCCGAATGGGAAGAGCGAGCCCAGCCTGGCCGCGTAGGTCGCCTGTGGCACGAAGCTCTGGAGCCCGGGCTCGGCCACGGAGCCCATGTACGCGAACACGCCCCGGCTCAGCCACGAGCCCGCGACGCTGGTGTTCACCCCGGGCCGCTGGGCCGAGAACGAGTGGATGAAGTACACCGCGGCGGGCCTTTGCAGGAACGGCACGTCGCGGCCGGCGGCCGTCCCGGGTGCGAGGTGGAACTCGGCCATCCGGCCCTTGGTGTTTACGGCGATGAAGCCGGCGTCGATCGCGTCGTGCGAGCGCGCCAGGAAGTCGTCCAGGCCCTGCTCGCGCTCGGTGTTGTCTTCAACCTCGAGGCCCATTTGCGTGTAGATCTCGGCCGCCGATGCGAGGGCGTACGTGGACCAGGGCGGATCGCTCGGATAGCTATCGAACAGCCACACACCCTGCGTATCGAGGAAGATAGAGGCCATGGCGTCGGCGGCGGTCTTTGCTGTCGAGCCGAAGATGTGCCCGCTCCACGCCCAGCGCGGCGCCCGGCGATCGGCCGAGCCGAGCCGGCCGACCCGCGCGGTGAACGCAACGAGCCCGTGCGCTTCGCTATCGAGCCTGGCCGGCGCGTTCATGCACAGCGTGACGGCATCGATCTCGTCGCCCAGCCCGTTCCAACGCAATCCCAGCGCGTCGAGCGAGCGCTCGAGCGCCTCGCAGAAAGCATCGGCGTCGGTGTCGCTGATGGTCTGATTGATGCCGCCCGGCGCGCTCAGCCACACGATGGGCTGCATGCGGGCGGCGGCCAAGGCCAGCGCCGCCGGCCAGGCGCTCTCGCCCTCGCCGGCCACGACGACTCCGGGAGGCGGGGCGCCGAGTTGGCGCCATCGGGCGATGAGCGCGGGCATGGCGGGCACGGCCTCATCCACGGGCAACGCCCACGAACGCTGCAGGGCCGCCTCGATGGCATCGCGGCGAGCGCGCGCGTTCCAGGCCTCGGGCTGCCGCGGAGCCTCCCACGAGATCACCTGCTGCGGAGCGAAGGCGTGCACGAATCGGGCGATCGCCTCGCGCGCTTCGGGCGAACCGTCGTCGAACAGCACGGGGTATCGCACCGCCGGCGTCCAACGGGCGATCGCCTCGACGAACGATGGCTCGTCCCGGACGATGACCACGACCGGGGACACCCCCACCGCCCGTTCCACGGTGCGGACCCGAGCACCCAGACGCTGGGCGGGGAGCAGATCGCGCAATTGCGTCGGCCCGTCGTCTCGTGCCTCCTGGCGATCGAGCCAGGCGGCGCCCACCCCCGGGCGGCCAAGAGCCAAGATCGCGGCGAGCATCAACAGCAATCGGAAGGCTGGCATGGGGAACACTACGCGAACGGCCTCCATACCATCGAGGGGCCGTCGTGCGCGGGCGTGGCGGAATTGGCAGACGCGCGGGATTTAGGTTCCCGTGGCCGAGAGGCTGTGCAGGTTCGATCCCTGTCGCCCGCACTTCGAGCCGATACTGGCTCATGAGGCCCAAGATGGATCTCCCGACGGCACTCCTGGACGTGAGGATGGACTCGTGACACCGAACACCTCTTCAACACGAATCGACGACGCGCGTGAGGCTGCGGCCGCCCTGGACCGCGGCGAGTTGGCGGTCATGCGCACCGAGACGGTCTACGGCGTGTTCGCGCGTGGCGACCGCCAGCCGGCGGTGGATCGCCTGCGGTCCTTGCCACGACGGGAGGGCGCCGGGGCGTGGGGCGCGCTGGCTTGGCACGCGCCGAGCGTGGAGGCGGTGATCGAGGCCCACGAGCGGGCGTCCATCGAGCTGGCGCCGGCGCTGCGACGCCTGTTCCGAAGGGTCTGGCCCGGGCCGGTGACGCTGCGGCTGCACGGTGCGGCCACCGATGCGTTGCGGCAGAGCATCGGGCTGCTGCCGGGCGCGGCGGACACGACCGAAGAGGGCGGCGACACCACGCTGGCCGTTCGCGTGCCGAGCGATGCCTGGGTATCGATGGCCTTGCAACAGGCCGAGGGCGCGGTTGTTGGCGCCTCTGCGGAAGTGATCGACGCTGGACAAGGCGCCAACGCGCCGGGGACATGCCCCAAGGGCCTGGATCGGCTGGGCATCCCGGTGGTGCTCGACGACGGCGCAACCCGATTTGGCCGCCACAGCACCGTGCTGGATGTCAATGCGGAGGGCGCCTGGACCGTGCGGTCCGAGGGCGCCCTGACCGCCCAGCAGCTCACCGAGCGTCTGGCCACGCTGATCGTGTTCGTGTGCACGGGCAACACCTGCCGCAGCCCCATGGCCCAGGCCATCGCGACGAGCCTCATCGAACGCAGGGGCCACGAGCACCGGGCCGTCGCCGTCTCGGCGGGCGTGGCCGCCGCGCGGGGCGCTCGGCCGACCCCCGAAGCCGAGCGGGCCAGCGAGGCGGTTGGAGCTTCACTGGAGAGCCACCGAAGCCAGCCGGCAACGACGGACCTCCTTGAGCGGGCCGATGTGGTGTACGCCATGACCTCGAGCCATGCCGAGGCGGCCAAGGCGATGCTGCCGGCGTCGCAGCGCTCCAAGGTGCACCTGCTGGATCCTGCGGGCGACGTGGAAGACCCCATCGGTGGTCCGCAGGCGCTCTATGATGAGGTGGCCCGCCGCTTCGTGGGAGTCATCGAGCGGCGTCTGGAGGAACTGGGACTATGAAGATCGCCATCGGAGCCGACCACCGGGGCCACGACGCCGCACGCAGCCTCGCCCGCGCGCTCGAGGCCATGGGCCATGAGGTGCACGTGCAGAACGATGGCGATGCGGCCGGCTCGCAGTCCTGCGATTATCCCGATCGGGCGTTCCAGGTGGGGCACGCCGTCGCGAAGGGCCAAGCCGACAAGGGCGTCCTGCTGTGCGGCTCGGGCATCGGTATGTGCATCGCCGCCAACAAGGTCCCCGGCGTTCGAGCGGCCCTGGTGCACGACGAGTTCACCGCGCAGATGGCCAAGAGCCACAACGACGCGAACGTCCTGTGCCTCTCGGCCGACATGCTCGGGCAGCGGCTGATCGAGCGGATGGTCGAGGCCTGGATGACCGCCGAGTTCGAGGGCGGCCGGCACGCCCGACGCGTCGCCAAGATCCACGCCATCGAGCGTGGCGAGGATCCCTCGAGCACCACCTCCGAGTCCATGTCGGCCTGAGGCCTCAGTCGACCTCGCTGACGATGTAGGCGATCCAGGACGCATCAGCGTCGCCCTCGGTGGCGGGCTTGAAGTTGCCGTCACCGCCGCCCTTGCCGTCGTCGCCTTCCCAGTACGCGGTCGACTTCTTGAACCCGGCCTCGTCCAGCAGGTCGCGCAGCTCGGCGATGGTCCACAAGCGCCAGTGATAGGTGAAGGCGTTGCGCAGCTCGGTGCCGTCCTTGAACTCGAAGTGGATGGCCGTATCGAGCGTGGCGCTGATGGGGTTGTAACGCACCTGCTCCCAGACGTAGGTGAAGCCCTTGCACGCCCGTCGTTCTTCCTGCTCCATAAGGCTCTCGTAGCCGCCGTAGCAGTCCATGATGAACAGCCCGCCGGGGGCCAGGCTCTTGCGAGCGGCCTTGAGGTATTGGAGCATCTCCGCACGCGCCATCAGGGCGTTGTAGCTGAAGTTCATGGCCAGGATGACGTCCATCTCCCGCCCCTTGCGGCCGGGATCTCGGACGTCGCGGTTGAGCAGCGTCAGCCGATCGCGCTGGGCCTCGGAGAGCTGGCTGAGCACGTGGTCTCGCCCCCACTGGAGCGTGGGCTCGTCCAGATCGATGCCCACGGCCACGTTGGTGGCCCGCCGGCGGACCCACTCGGCGCTGGTCTGGGCGGTGCCGCAGAAGTCCTCGCGCAAACGCGAGGCTTTCTTGCCCCGGAGTGCCTCGTAGGTCTCGTCAACAAAGTCGATCTCGCCCTCGACGTTCTGGACGGCGGCGGTGTAGAGCTGGTGGCGATCGGCGGTCGCCGCGGTGAGCTTGGGCGCCCGCTTGGGCTTGCGGCGGGCGGTCCGCTTCGTGGCTCGGGCGTTCTTGGACTTCGATTCAGCGTCTTGCTTGCGTGGCATCGGCCACTGTAGCGGTTGCTCGCCCATGGGTTACGCGGACTGTCGAGCCGACCGAAAATGGCCGATGGAGGGCTGCGGGGCCGGCCCTACACTGGCGGCGTGCCGGCGACGAACCCGGCAAGCCGGAGGCCGTAGGAGTGGCCGGCACGAGTTGATCCCGAAAGACGCGGCGTGGGCGACGGAGGAGCGGCATGAAGCTGACGATGGTGGGCACCGGTTATGTGGGCCTGGTGACGGGTGTGTGCTTTGCCAACACGGGCAACGAGGTCATCTGCCTGGACGTGCTGCCCGACAAGGTCGACCAGATCAACCGGGGCGAGTGCCCGATCTATGAGCCTGGGCTGACCGAGCTCATGCAGCGGAACCTCAAGTCGGGCCGGCTCAAGGCCACGCTGGACAAGGACGAGGCCTACGAAGACGCCGAGATGATCTTCATCTGCGTGGGCACCCCCAGCGGGGCCGACGGCAAGGCCGACCTGAAGTACGTCATGCAGGCCGCCGAGGACATCGCCCAGGTGATCAAGCGGCTTGGGCCGGACCAGACGCCCAAGACCATCGTCGTCAAGAGCACCGTGCCCGTGGGCACGACCATGGCCGTTCGCGACCGGATCCGTTCGATCGTTGGCGACACCCCCTTCACGGTGGGCGACAATCCGGAGTTCCTCAAGGAAGGCGACGCCATCGTGGACTTTAACAAGCCCGATCGCGTCGTGTGCGGCGTGGAGCACCCCGAGGATCCCGAGGATCTGACCGCTAAGCGCTTCCGGGACGTGTACGAGCCCTTCACCCGCAACGGGCACCCCATCTTCATCATGGACATTCCCTCGGCGGAGATGGTCAAGTACGCCAGCAACAACTTCCTGGCCACCAAGATCAGCTTCATCAACGAGATGGCCATGCTCTGCGAGAAGTTCGGGGCCAACATCAACCGCGTCCGCGAGGGCATGTGCAGCGACAGCCGCATCGGCCACAAGTTCCTGTACCCGGGCCTGGGCTACGGCGGCAGTTGCTTCCCCAAGGACACGCTGGCGGTCATCGGCATGGGCGAGCAGTCGGGCTTTGACACCCAGCTTTCCAGGGCCGTCCACGACGTGAACCAGCGCCAGCGTGGGCTGTTCTTCGAGAAGATCCTTGGCCACTACGGCGGGAGCCTTGCGGGCAAGACCCTGGCTTTCTGGGGCATCGCCTTCAAGCCCAACACCGACGACGTCCGTGAGGCGCCGGCGCTCTCGCTGATGGAAATGGCCCACAAGCACGGCGCGACGATCCGGGCGTACGACTCGGTGGCCGACAAGACCGGCAAGAAAGCCCTGGACGAGATGGGCGTGCCCGCCGAGATCGTGGCCGACATGTACGACTGCCTGGAAGGCTGCGACGGGGTGGTGGTCTCGACCGATTGGGACGAGTTCAAGACCCCAGACTTCAAGAAGATGGGCCAGCGGCTGGCCGAGAAGACGATCTTCGACGGCCGAAACCTGTACAAGCGGGACCACATGGCCGAGTTGGGCTTCAGCCTGCACGGCGTGGGCCGCCCGAGCGTGATCTGCCAGCGGGGTGAACCGCAGCAGGCCTAAGACCCGCGGCAACGGTGCTCCTAGACTCTCGACCCGGCGGGCCTCGGCCCGCTCGTTCGGGTTTTGGAGGAATGCATGCCCTTGGTGCTCGCGCTTAGTCCGGTGGTATCGAACCTGCTGATGCTGTTCTTTGTCGCCGTGGCCGTTGTCATGATCCTGGTCATCCTGATCCAGCGGCCGCAGGGCGGCGGGCTCAGCGGCGCGTTCGGGGCCTCGAGCGGCGGCTCGGGCCAGACGGCCTTTGGCGCCAAGACCGGCGACGCCCTGACCCTGATGACCATCGGCACGTTCGTGGTCTTCATCCTCACGGCGATCCTGCTGGTGTTCACCAGCCGGCCCCCGGCCACGCTCCCGCAGCCTGCGACCGCGGCGCCCGCCGGCCAGCAGATGCCCGCCGAGACCCAGCCAGACGCGGGGCAGCCCGCCGATGAGCCCGGGGCTTCCGAGCAAGAACCAGCCGAGCCAGAATCATCTGAGCCTGTAGAGCAGACCGAAGATCCGGCCGACACCGCGGCGCAGGATCCCCCGGCCGAGCCGGGCGGCGATCCGGAGCCCGGCTCGTGAACTGGCCAGCGGAGTGGGCCCGCCCATGATCCGGAGCATGACCGGCTTTGGCGACGCGCGGCTGGAGCGCGGCGGGGTGACTTACAGCCTCGAACTGCGATCGGTCAACCACCGCTACCTCAAGGTCAACGTTCGCCTGCCGGAAGAGCTCGCCCCGCTGGAGGGCGGGCTCGAGGAGATGCTGCGAGGCCTGCTCCAACGCGGCAGCGTGACCATGCGTTGCTCGGCCGAGGGCTCTCCGGCCAGCCAGGCGGGCGCCGTGAACCAGGAGGCCTTGGAAGCCTACATGCACTCGATCGGCCAGGCGTCCGCCCGGATCGAGCAGAGCGGCATCGGCGGCGTGCGACCCAGCATCGACATGGCCGGCCTGCTGCAACTGCCCGGCGTGCTGCGTGTCGAGCCGCTGGATGCGCGCCTCCAAGCAGCCCGCGAGGCGTTCGAGTCGCTGCTGCCCGAAGCCTGCAACAAGCTGGTAGAGATGCGCAGCCGCGAAGGGCGGGCCCTGCACGATGAGCTCGCGCAGCTCTGCGGGGTGGTTTCGGGAGCGCTCGAGACCGTGGTCGATCGCGCGCCCGAGGTCAGCCGCCAGTACGAAGCGCGCCTCAAAGCACGGATCGAGCAGTTGCTGCCCGAGGCGCAGCCGGTGGACATCGTGCGCGAGGTGGCGGCGTACGCCGAGCGTTGCGACATCAACGAAGAGATCTCGCGGTTGGGTGGGCATGTCGAGCAGTTCTTGGCCGCGTTGAATGAGGACGGTCCCGTGGGTCGCAAGCTGGACTTCATCGCCCAGGAGATGCTGCGCGAGGCCAACACCATCGCCAGCAAGAGCCCCGACGCCGACCTTTCGCGAGCGGCGATCGAGGCCAAGGCGGCCATCGACCGCATCAAAGAGCAGATCCAGAACGTCGAGTAGGGTTGCCGTGAGCGAAGCCGCGAACAGGCCGGCCGACCGCGGCCCCGTCGACGCCGAAACGCTGGCCTCCGCCGAGGCACAGGCCGGCTTTGCCGTGGGCGAGGTGCACCACGTCCGCGTGCATTACCCCATCGGGCAGGTGCTCAAGGCGGCGCCGCTGAACGCCGGCTCGCCCGAGGCGCCCAAGATCGTGCTCGTCGGCTCGCTCTGCGGGCCGGTGGTGCTCAAGCGGCTCGCCCCGGGTCGAGATGGTCCCGAGTTCGTGCACGTCATCCACTCGATCCATCGGCGGCTGGCCGCCCATGGCTTCCCGCTCGCGCCGCTGCTGCCGACGCGCGGCGGCGCGAGCGCGCTCCGCCTGGAGGGCAAGGCCTACGAGGTCTGCGGGTTCATCCGGGGCGGGCGATGCGACCGATCGCCGTTGCAAACCCGGCTCGCGGGCGAGGCGCTTGGGCGCTACCACGCGCTGCTGGCCAACGCGCACGACCATCTGGGCGCTATGGGCCGCACGATCGGCGAGCCCCTGACGGGCGTGTACCACGACGACGTGCGAATCCGCAGGTCACTGTCGCGATTGCCCCAGGCCCTGGACGCCCCGGGTGGCGATGACCTGGCCGCACGGCTTGGCGCGTTGTATGAGAAGGCTGCCGCCCGGGCGCGTGATGCCCTTGAGGGCGTGGGCGTCCAGGTGGTGCACGGCGACTGGCACCCCGGGAACCTGCTGTTCCATGACGGCCAGCTCGCGGCGGTGCTCGACCACGAGGCCGCGGGCGTGGCCCCGGCGATGCTGGACATCGCCAACGGGGCGCTCCAGTTCTCGTTGCAGGGCTCTGGGACGGACTTCCGCCAGTGGCCCACGCCCCCCGATGTCGATCGCCTGAGCAGCTTCATGGAAGGCGTCCACGGCGGACGAGCCATCATCGGCGTGCCCGGAGTCGGCCAGCAGGCGCTGGGCGCCCTGCCTTGGCTCATGGCCGAGGCGCTCATCGCCGAAGCGACCGTGCCCATCGCGGCGACGGGCGCGTTCCACGGCCGGGATCCCGCGCCGTTCCTGCGGATGGTGGCTCGGAAGGCCCAATGGCTCTCGGACCATGCCGGCGACGTGCTCGCCACGGCCCACCCCTGAGGGTGGTACTATCCCTTGATGCCCGGTGTGCGAGTCAGTCTGGCGGCGATGGTGCTGGCGGCAACCGCGGGATGGTCGATGGCCGCCCAGTCGATCGACCGCGACGCGCAACTCGCGCGAGAAGCCGTTGAGCGGCTGACCAGCGACGCGTGGACCGAGCGGATCGATGCCAGCGCCACGCTGCTCGAGCTGGCACGGTCGATCGATGGCGAGCGTTCGCTGGCGGTGCTGGAAGACGCGCTGCAAGCCTGGCTGGCAACCACCAAGGACGATGCGGACAGCACCGGCGACGTAGCCGAGGTTTTCGCGCGGTTCGAGTTTGCGGCCTCGGAAGCGTTTTACAACTCGCCGCGGGCCGGGCTTGGCATCACCTATGACCAGTCGCCAGCGGAGATCGGGGTTCGCCTTGGCGGCACGGTCCCGGGGTTCGATGCGCACGAGAAGCTGCGCAGCGGCGACATCGTGCTCTCGCTGTCGGGCATCCCCATCGAGGGCGGCACGCCCGACCTCCCGGTTGCCATCGCTTCGCACCAACCCGGCGAGCAGGCGGAGATCGAACTGATCCGCGACGGCGAACGCACGAGCGTCATGGTTACGCTGGGTCGCCGCGAAGACCTCAACTCGGCTCGCCGGCTGGATGAGCCCGTGCTGCGGCGCGCCTGGGCGATGCGGATGGACCGCCTGCGCGGGCTGTCGGATCGCCAGCGGCTGAACACCGAAGCCCCGCGGCTGGTGCTCGAAGCCCCACAACCGAACTCGCCCTCTCGGGTGCGTCCTCGGCTTGCGGACATCAGCCTGGGCGGAGAGCCCGCGATGAACGCCGCGCGGCGCGCGGGCGTGGTGGCCCAGGTCTTGCCCGGCACCGATCCGCAGTCGGCCGTGCGAGCGGAGTTGAGCCGCGTCAACGCCGACCTGGCGCGGGTCGTGCGTCGAGCCATCGACCTCGAAGAGTCGATCCGCCAGATGGAATTGGAACTGCGGATGGTGCCCGACACCGTGGAAGGGCGGGCCTACGCGCAGCGGCTGCGTGACCGCGTCTCGCAATTGCGACGCGATCTGGCGCCCATCCAGCAGGAGCAGACGCGGCTGATGCAAGAGCGCGTCAAGCTCATCCAGGCCCTCAGCCAGTAGGGCGTTGCGAGCAATCCGCCGCGGATCCGCTCAGGTCTTGGCCCACACGCCGCAGACCCAGGCGTTGGCGTCCCGGCCCGGCAGGCCTTCAACAGCCGGGAAGGGCGTGAGCGGATGCCATGACAACCCGCCGTACGCGATCGAGTCCCGACGCTCGAGGCCGGCTTCCTGCATGAGGGCCTCCACATCCAGCCCCGTCGCGTGCGGCTGCGTCGCCATGAAGCGGGCGTCGTCTTCTGGCGTTGCATCGGCAAGCGACCGGACCCAGCGCATGGCGGCGGGGTCGACCAGCCAGTCATGATCCTGGCTGATCTGTTGGTCGACGAGCCGAGCCATGGCCTGGGTGTACTCGAGCAGTGCCGCTTCGCAGGCGTTCAGTTCCGCGCCCGCGATCAGCAGGCCGCCAGGACGCAGATCATCCACAGCGTCGGCCAGCAGGGCCCTGGGATCCGCCGCGGTGCTCAGGGCGTGCCACAGCACGATGGCCTCGGCCGGCTGACTCGCCGCGGGCCTGGTCTTGATTGGCAGGTCCGCTGGAGGCTGGCCGATGGTTCGCGTTCGATAGGCCCGAAGTGGGCCGGGCCGAGCCGGGACTCGCGCAAGCGCCGCTCGGAGTGGCGCGAGGTGGAAGCTGGCGGGCCCGGCCGCGGGCGCAGCGTGCGTGCTCGACTCGGCCGCGAGCGCGGTCCACGGCGCTTTCAGGCGACGCAGCACGGGTTGGCTCAGGCTCAGCTTGTGTTCGAGGGCCGCAAACTCTCGCGCGGGCTCGGATCCGATGGCGTCCTGATGGCGTTCGAGGAACGGCCTGCCAAAATCGATGAGCGAGCGGACGATGCGGGCGTTGTCGGCGGTCTTCTGGGCGTCGTGGACGCGCATGCAGGCGACGGGGTGGTCGATGGTCTCGAAGCGGGCGCCGGCTTCGAGCAGGCGCAGCCAGAGTTCGTGGTCCATCGTGTAGTGGTTCGCCTCGTTGAGGCCGCCGAGCCTCTCGAACAGGCTGCGGCTGAAGAAGGCCTCGGGCTGGACGATGAGCTGGCCGGCGAACCACTTGCTGCGCAGGCTCAGGAGGCTGGCCAGGTCGATCGGCCCGGGCGGGCTCGGGCTGAAGATCGTGGCGCCGTCCTGGACGAATCGGCAGCGCCCGACCAGGACGTCGGGAGCGTCGTGCTGGGTGAGGCGGGCGAGCATGGGCTCGAGGGCGCCGTCTTCGAACCAGTCGTCGGCGTTGAGCCATGTGGCGTAGCGGCCCGTGGCGTGCTGGAGGAGGCCTTGATTGATGGCATCGCTCTGGCCGGCGTCGGGGGCGGACTGCCAGTGCGCGAGGTGGGTCGCTCGTTCGAGCAAGCCAACGGTCTCGTCGATGCTGCCGCCATCCATCACGATGTGCTCGACGCCTTGCTGTTGGGCGAAGGGCGTGGCCATCTCGCGCGCGACCGACTCCAGGCACTGGGCGATGTAGCGGCCCTGGTTGAGCGAGGGCGTGACGATGGAGAGCAGGGGCTGGGGCACGGCGGGGCGAGTCTACGAGCCGGGGAAGGCCAGCGCCTCGGTCCAGGCCTTGAGCGCGTCGATCGCGGCCGATCTCGGGTCGGCCAGTTGGCGGCAGTCGGCGACGACTGGGGCGGAGGGCGCGGAGATGGACAGCGCGGCGGCGTAGGCGGACACGTCCAGGCGGCCTGTGGGCGCGTCGACGGACACGCGGCCCGCGACACCGGCGTCGCTGAGGCGGGCGGCGGACAAACGCGGGCCGAGCGTGGTGGCCAGCTTGGCGGGGCTGGCGCCGGCCATGATGGCCAGGGCGGGGTCGAGGCCCAGGGCTCCTTCTTCGGAGGCGGGCCAGGCGTGGTTGGCGATGGCCACGCCCTCGCGCTCGGCAGCGGCGTGTATGGCGGCCAGGGCGTGCTGGTCGGGGGCCTCGGGCAGGGTCAGGCTCACCACGGGCTGGGTAGACACCAGGCCGGCGAGTTCGCGGATGAACCCCATGGCCCCCACCACCGCGTCGGCGGCGCGTTCGACGTGGACGACCTCGGCCAGGTGCTCGGGGGGCAGCCAGAGATCGATGCCGGTCAGTTCGAGCTCGTGGCGTCGCAGCAGGGCCGCGAGGTCTCGGCGGGCCGAACGATCGAGGTCGCGCGGTCGGGCGTCGGGGTGCGTGGCGTCGAGCTGGACGGCCCGGTAGCCCAGGGCGCTGGCCATGGCGATGGATTCACGCACCGGTGTGTCACGCCAGGCACACAAGGCAAGGCCGAGGGGCGAACTGGAACCCATGTGGAACACCCGGTGTTGTAGGCCGGCAGAGCATCGCGCCGGCATAGGCTCCCGGCGATGTCGAAGGGTTCTGCCAGGACGCCGCCGTACCGACTCGAGGCCATCCAGGTCGCCGCCTGGGCGACGTGGGCGGGTGCGTTGCTCGTGACCGGGGCGACGGCGTACTTCGTGTTCACGCTGCTGAAGGTGCGCGACCCGCAACTGCCCGAGTACTCGGCGTACGAGGGCGAGCACTGGCGGCTGCTGGGCGGGTACGTGGCCGAGCGGCTATTCCTGGGCGGTGACGTGGTTGGGTTCCTGGCCATCTGCGTGGGTGGCGGAGCCTTCGCGCTGGCGTGCTGGAAGGGCTACCCCCACCCGCGGACGTGGACGGCGGCGTTCCGGGCGCTGCTGATCATGGCCATGGTGGGCGTGATGACGTACCGCTTCGCGGTGCTCGACCCGGCGATGCAGATGGACCTGGCGGCGTATCGCGAGGCGGCGGCGCTGGGCAATACCGAAACGGCGCTCGCGGCCCAGCGCGAGTACGACGTGCACCACAAGACCGCCAGCAACGTGATCGTGGGCAGTCTCGCGTTGACGCTGGCGGCCCTGGGCTTCACCCTGGCAACGACAAGGCGCGTGATGACCGGCCAGGCCGGCGACACGACGCCCGCGGCGCCCAGGCTCCAGGAGCCGGCGTTGGCGAAGGGGCCGCGGCGTTGACGGTGCGGACACCGGACAACCCCAGGGGCCTGCGCGACCTGCCGTTTCGTGTGCCCGAAGTAACCAAGGCCGAGAAGGCCCGTGCGCGGCGGATCGCCAAGGCGCTGGCCGAGCGGTACCCCGACGCGGTGTGCGCGCTGGAATATTCGTCGCCGCACGAGTTGGTGATCGCGACCATTCTTTCTGCGCAGTCGACCGACGCCGGGGTGAACAAGGCGACGCCGGCGTTGTTCGCGGCGTTCCCCACGCCCGAGGACTACGCCAGGGCCACGCCGGCGAAGATCGAGAAGTACGTCAAGTCGATCGGGCTGTACCGCAACAAGGCCAAGGCCATCCACGCGGCGATGACGAGCGTGGTGAATGACTTTGGCGGGCAGGTGCCGCGGACGATGGACGAATTGCTCACGCTACGGGGGGTGGCCCGCAAGACGGCCAGCGTGGTGCTGGGCAACGCCTTTGGGATCAATCAGGGGTTCGTCGTCGATACGCATATCGAGCGGCTGGCCAAGCGGTTCGGGCTGGCGCCGCACGACGCGACGGTGGCGATGGTCGAGCGATACCTGATTGCGCTCTTCCCAAGGGACCAGTGGACCGACCTGAGCCACCGGCTGATATACCACGGGCGGCAGGTGTGCAAGGCCCGAGGCTGGCTGTGCGAGCAAGACGACATCTGCCGGAAGTTCTGCGAGAACGCCCGGGGGCCGAAGGCATTGACGTCGAAGAAGGGGAAGCGAGCCCGCCGCGATTCGAACGCGGAACCTCTGGCTTCGGAGGCCAGCGCTCTATCCAATTGAGCTACGGGCTCGAAGGGCCAGCACGGCGCCAGCCTATGGGCTCATGGTAAGGACACCTGCGGTGGCAAGCAAGGGGACGGCGATCGACAACCCGCAGGCGGCGATGCTGCCCGCCCCGCTCTGGGCCGTGCTGGCGTTTACCTTCGCGGGGAGCGTGGGGACGGCCGTCGCGACGGCGGGCGT
Organism: Phycisphaerales bacterium; assembly: GCA_040219675.1. Classification (GTDB taxonomy): domain Bacteria; phylum Planctomycetota; class Phycisphaerae; order Phycisphaerales; family UBA1924; genus JAHCJI01. Next base: position 261,992 of record JAVJRZ010000011.1, read on the forward strand.
GCCCTTCCTGGCCCAGAGCGCGTATGGGTATGGGGAGACGGAGATCTTCCTGCTCGCGTTGCTGTACGGCGCGGTGTACATCCCCGGGGCGCTGGGCGTCGGCCCGGCCCTGCGGCGCCTGGCCGCCCGGCACGATTGGCTGACCAGCGGCCGGCTGCTGGCGGGCATCAGCCTGGTGCTGGGCGTGCTGGCGGTGCTGCCGTTGCTGACGCGGCCCGGGGCCGAGAGCGGGGCCATGGGCGCGTGGGCCATCTGGCTGATGATGGCCGCCCAGGGCGTGCTGAGCGGGGCAACCTGGCCCATCGTGGAGAGCTACCTGAGCGGGGGGCGACGCGGGCAGAGCCTTCGGCACGCGACGGGGCTGTTCAACATCACCTGGGGCGGGTGCATCGTGGTGTCGCTGGCGGCGCTGGGGCCCTTCGTGAAGCCGCACCCGCTAGAGGCCCTGGCGGCGATGCTGCCGGTCTACGTGCTCTGCGCGGTGCTGACGCGGTGGATGGGTCGCGAGCCCGCGCGGAGCCTGCCCGACGCCCACCCGACGCGGCCGGGGCGGTACAAGAAGCTGCTGAAGGTGTTCCGGGTGCAGTTGCCCACGAGCTTCCTGATCGTGGCGGTGCTGGAGCCGGCCTCGCCCTTCCTGATTGCCAGCGTGGCGATCGAGGACCCCTGGCGGGCCCCGGCGGCGGCGGTGTGGCTCGCCACGCGCGTGGCCGCGTTCGTGCTGCTGGCCCGCTGGCACGGCTGGCAGGGGCGCTGGTGGATGCCGACGATCGCCGCCGTGCTGCTGTTGCTGGGCTTTGCGGGCATCACCATCGGGCCCAACCTGGAGGCCGTGGGCACGGCTCGGCTGCTGGTGCTGGGCGGGCTGGCGGTGCTGGGCTGGGGCGTGGGGATGATCTACACCGGGGCCCTGTATTACGCGATGGAGGTCGGCGACGCGGAGATCGACGCCGGGGGCAAGCACGAGGCGTTCATCGGGCTTGGCTACTTAGGCGGCCCGCTGGTGGGCTTGATGGCGTACAACCTGACGCAGCCGCATGGGCCGGCGGCGATCAGCCCGAGCCTGATGCTGCTGGCGCTGGCGGGCAGCGTGGTGCTGGTGCTGGGCCTGGGCTCCGTGGCGTGGGCCCTGCTGTCTGGGCGGGCCGACAGGGGCGATGGACGCTCCAGGGGAGACCCGGCCGCCGATAACAAATACCCTGACTCTTGAACGCCCGAGGCCGCTCTGGCGAATAACCCCGATTGGGTGACGGTACAACCTTCCCGGACAATCCTTGTGATTGGCCGAGAAGGCAGGCCAAGACGCCCCGATGAGCCGATGCCTTGGCTCGGTAATGCCCGATGCGGCATGGTCCCTGTAGGCCACGCGTCCCCACAACCCAGGAGGCACTATGCGAGATACCGGAACGAGCAAGCGGACCATGAAGTCGGCAGCGATGCTGCTGGCCGCCATCGGCATCGCCGCAGCCGCCAACGCTTGGGGCCCGCATCCCGCCCCGTCGGCCGCGGTGGCGCTCCAGACGCAGAGCCAGGCCACGCCCATCACCGAGCGCGAGGCGTGGTCCGAGCGTCTGTGGGCCGCGGCGGCTTCGGGCGACCGTGCGACGCTGGTCGACGCCTTGCACCGTGCCCCGGATCAACTTGGAGATGTCCTGCTGGCCGACAGTGCCGCGGCGCTGGGCACGGCGCTGGACGAGAGCACGGTCGAACGCCACGCCAAGGTGGAGGAGCATCGGCAGACCATCGCCGAAACGCTGGAAACGCTGGCCGGCGATGCCGAGCCGGGCGAGACCGAGGACGCGTTGATGGAAGGCATGAGCGCCGCCATCTCGCTGCACATGCTGGCCGACAACAAGGAAGGCGTGCTGGAAGAACCCGAGGTCGTGCGTCTGGTCGCCGCCACGGATCATGCCGCCCGCCAGGCCGAGGCCGATGGCCGCTGGTACGCCGCCGCGGAGATGTTCGAGCGTCTGCACGCCCTGTACGAAAACGAGGGCACCTACCAACCCGACCGCCAGCGACAGCTCAAGCGGCTCTCGCTGATCGCGCTCTACGCGCCCGAGCGCAACCACAAGTTGCGCAGCGATCGCCTGGTGGAGTCCGGCGAAGAACCCTTGCCGCCGTACAACCCGGCCGGCGATTCGGTCGCCGAGCGTCTGGAGGACATCGAGCCCCTGATGCTGCTGTACGCCATGGTGAACGCCGACCGGCACCACGTCTCGGGCTCAAAGATGCAGGACCTGCTCGTAGCTGGGCTCAAGGCCGTCCGACTGTTGGCCGAGACCGACGACCTGCACGAGACCTATCCGCAGCTCGCCGACGCGAACGCCCGCGGTCGCTTCATCGAGGCCTTGGCCTCTCGCGCCGCCGACGTGGAGCGAGCGCGCGGGGTGACCGACCAGACGTTGCAACAGGTCGTTCGTGAGGTCCAGGCCTGGAACCGGCAGACCGTGCGCCTGCCCGAGGCCCTGGTGCTTCGCGTGTTCGGCGACGGCGCCATGCGCGCCCTGGACGAATACACCGAGATCATCTGGCCGTTCGACGTGCGGCAGTTCGAGCGCAGCACGCGTGGCAACTTCAGCGGCATCGGCGTTTCGATCCAGATGAACGCCGAGCGCGAGATCCAGGTCGTCACGCCCCTGGACGGCACGCCCGCGCAGCGCGCCGGCGTTCGGGCCGAGGACGTGATCACCGCCGTCAACGGCGAGAAGATCTTCGGCATCTCGCTCAATCAGGCCGTCGACAAGATCACCGGGCCCAAGGGCACGCCCGTGGACATCACCGTCGAGCGTGGCGAGGGTGAAAACGCCGAAGAGATCACCTTCACCATCGTGCGCGATACGGTGGAGCTCAAGACCGTCAAGGGCTGGGAACGCCTGGACGCCACGGAGGACAACTGGGACTGGTTGATCGATCCGGTCCACGGCATCGGCTACGTCCGACTCACGGGCTTCACCGAGAACACGGCCGACGACTTCGACAAGGCCATCGCGCAGATGCGCACGCAGGGCTTGCAGGGCCTGGTGCTGGATCTGCGGTTCAACCGCGGCGGGCTGCTGGACCAGGCCGTGGAGATCACCAGCCGGTTCGTGGACTACACGCAGGCCCGCAAGTCGCTCAACCGGGTGGTCGTTTCGACGCGCAACGACCGCGGCGACGGCACCAGCATGCCCGCCGAGCGGCTGCTGCGGCGGGATACGCCCTTGCCCGAGCTGCCCGTCGTGGTGCTGATCAACGAGGGCAGCGCCTCGGCCAGCGAGATCGTCGCCGGGGCTATCCAGGACTACGCGGACAACTCGGCCTCGCGCGCCGTGGTCATCGGCCAGACCAGCTACGGCAAGGGCAGCGTGCAGAACGTGCTGCCGATCGACCCCGAGCGGCGGACGTCGCCGCGGGCGCTGATGAAGCTCACCACGCAGTACTACGTGCTGCCCGGGGGCCGGATGATCCACCGCATCCCCGGCAAGATCGAGCACGGGGTCAAGCCCGACCTGTCGATCTCGATGTTGCCCGAGAAGGTCGCCGAGAGCCTGGTGCTGCGTCAGGAGGCCGACGTGCTGGTGCTCGATGAGCACGGCAACCCCCCGGCCAAGGAGGACCGTCCCGATCCGGATCGCCTGATCGGCGAGGGCATCGACCTGCAGTTGTACACGGCGCTGGTGCTGCTGCAGAGCCAGACGAGGCCCATGGGCCCGGCGGCGGCGATGCTGCCCGACGACGAGCGGCGAAACCCCTGATCTTTCCCGAAACTGGACCTGGGCGGCGGGCGACTTGGCGCGACCGCCGCCTTACACTTTTTCCGAGCTCGTGAACGCACGAGCCGCGAGGAAAGCATCCGCGTTGCGGCCCAGCGCCGCCAACGCCTGCGGAGCACCCCAGGACCATGGCCCAAGTGACCACGACTTCAGGCAGCGACACATCGGCATCGTCCAGCAAGCGGCTGGTTGACGGGCTGGACGACCAGGTGTTGCTCGGCTGGCTTCGCTCGATGCAGCTCATCCGCGAGTTCGAGACTCGCACGCAGCAGGCGTATCAGCAAGCCAAGATCGGCGGGTTCTGCCACATCTACTCGGGGCAGGAAGCCTGCGCGGTGGGCACCATCGCCTGCACGAATGCCGATGACCCGGTGATCACGGCCTACCGCGACCACGGGCACGCGCTCGCACGAAACATGAGCCCCCGCGCATGCATGGCCGAGATGTTCGGCAAGATCGACGGCTGCGCCAAGGGCAAGGGCGGGTCGATGCATATGTTCGACAAGCCCAACCACTTGTACGGCGGCCATGGCATCGTGGGCGCCCAGACGCCTCTGGGCGCCGGCCTGGCGTTCGCCACGCGCTACGAGTGGGAAGTGCTCGGCACGGGCAGCAAGAAGGTGTGCCTGTGCTACCTGGGTGATGGCGCCGTCGACCAGGGCGCCTTCCACGAGGCGCTCAATCTCTCGGCCCTCTTCGGGCTGCCGGTGATCTACATCATCGAGAACAACGGCTACTCGATGGGCACGGCCATCGGTCGGCACACCGCCAACCACGAGAACCTGATCGAGCGGGGCAAGAGCTACGGCATCCACTCGGTGCAGATCGACGGGCTGGACATCCGCGACGTGTACGACCAGTTCAAGCCCGTGGTGGACACGTGCCGCGAAGAGCAGAAGCCGGCGTTCGTCGACCTGCTGACGTACCGGTACCAGGGCCACTCGATGAGCGATCCGCAGAAGTACCGGACCAAGGACGAGGTCGACCAGTACAAGACCAAGGACTCGATCGCCGCCCTGCTCGATCACCTGATGAACGATCGGCAGGCCATCGACGAGGACGCCTGGAAGACCATGCGCGGCGAGATCCGCGACGAGGTCAAGGACGCGGTGGACTTCGCCGAGCAGGCCGAGGCGCCCGATGTGGACGCCGAGTTGTACTCGGACGTCTTCATCTTCCCGCAGGCCAACCTGAGCCCAACCCGTGCGTACATCCACGGCTCGAAGAACCCGCTGCTCTAGGGCGTGTACGGCAGGTGCTAGCCGGACAGGTTACGCCAGAACCGTGAATTTCGTGGGAAATTGGCCGATATCTCGTGGCCGAGCTGGCAGGAGCACAGACGGTGGTTATGGTTGCGGCCTCGCGAGTGGCCGCTGCCGCTCGCCCGAGCGTTGGTACGGAGGCCGACGCCCCCACCATCCGGCTGCGAGGCTCACCCCCGGGTGAGGCCTACCGCCGAGAGGCCCGACCCCACCTGGGAAACCCCGCCCCGAGGTTTGCTCGTATCGATTCGTCGAGCCGTGCCGTCTGGCGAAGGCTGATAAGGCCAGCAAGCCGGGCAAGAGGCCGTGCCCCGTAGGCGAATGGAATCGACCCTTGGGACGCGTCCGGGTGTGGGACGCTGGAGGACACGATGCTCAATCGCCCCCGAACCGCGATGGCCCTTCTTGCGGCCGCTTCCGTCTTTGCCCTCCCGACGTCCCTTCTGGCCGCCCAGGAGTCGGGCGAGTCCAGGGAGGCCCAGTCCGAGGAACGCCGGTCTAACTCCGGACAGGATGCGGGCTCCAACACGAGTTCCGGGCAGGCCGATCGGCGGTTTGTGATCGCCGGCCCCAGCCGCCACGCGATCCGGACCGGATCGCGTGCCGCGAGCGTCAACGCCGCGCTGACACGGGGCTACACCCCCGAAGAGCTGGCCGAGATCCGGGCTGCACGGATCCGGCTGATCCGCGATCTCACGGCGGGCCCGCAGAACCCCGGCGGCGGCGGCGCGGTGCTCAGCCACCCCACCCTTGGCCGCATCGTGATCAGCAATCCGGGCCAGCTGCCGCCTGTGGGCGAGTTTGGTGGTTCGGCGGGCCGTCCCAACCCGGGGCTCATCGCCGGGCCGAGCCCCATCGGCGGGGCCTTGACCGAGGCGCCCGAGGGTGGCTCGGGCGGGGGCGCAGGTGGGGGTTCGGGCGGCGGCTCGGGCGAGTTTCCGATTCTCGTGCCCGGCCGCGGCTTTGCGGGCCCGACAGCCCAACCGCCGGCTGCCGGCGATGCCTCCATGCTCGGCTACGACGCCAAGGCCATCGCCCGCTGGGACGTCGTGCCTTACCAGACCTTTGATGGGTTGTTTGAGATCGGTGTGGTGGCCTTCCACATGCGTGGGATCGACCGGGTGGAGTTCAGCGTCAATGGAGGCGACTGGGTCACCGTGCGTGAGATGACGCTCAACCCGCGAACCCAGGTCGAGGAGTACTGGGTTGGCCTGGACGCCGCGCTGTTCGATCAGGATGGGCCCGTCGAAGTCCGTGCCGTCGTATACCCCACCGTTGGCATTCCTCGTGTCCTTGCAGGCGAGATGGACTGGGACAACCGCTACCAAGGTCCGCAGTGGACCGGCGAGCACTCCATGTTCCTGTTCGCCAACGGCGAAGGAACGTCGGACGAGATCGTGGTCAAGCTTCCCCAGGGCATCTACGAATGGGGCGCTTTTCCCGGGATTCCCGACGAGATCCCCGATGATCGCTGGCTGGTCATCCAGCCGCAGGCGGGGGCCAGCGTCACGATTTTGCCTGGTCTCTGGCGGGATCAGCCACGGTTCGTGCGGCTGCATGACCTTGACCTGATTCAGCCCGATGCTGAGGCCCATGTCCGCGGCTCAACCCACAACATCCTTTGGTTCGATGAAGTGGAGTACGTCGGGCGAGGCATGTACGAAGACGCAAACGCCATCAAGGCGCGCCACCACTTTTGGACCAACTCCGTGGTTCGCGAGTCGCGATGGGGCCAAGCGGAACACTTCGTGCGCAACTCCCGCTTCGAACGCATTGGTGACGACACGTTCAACCGAAGCTACCTGATTCTCAATACCTCCGTGAACAACCAAGGCACCCCACCGGCGCACCTGCGCTGGCACCCCGGCGTGATTGCGAACCCGATCGAGCATGACAACCGCATCTACTTCGGCTTGGACATCATCACACGCCAAAAGGCATGGGCTTTCCGCAACGGGACTTGGGATCATTGGGAGCACACCGATGTGGCCATCGTCGGCTGCGTCACGAACAAGACCACCGAGGGCAATCAGTTGCTCTACCTCGGAGGCCAGGTCAATCACATGGTGATCAAGGACAACGTCTGGCGCGGCGACCAATCGTGGAACTATCGTCTCACCGACCGTGTGAGCGAGCCGCGCTGGAAATTCAACCCCCACAATGTCTACATGGAAAACAATGATTGGTACGGGGACCCCTCGTGGATGCCCAATCCGTCGACCTTGGAGGGTGTTACCATCATCCCCATCGGTAGCGACAGACCAATCGGAGGCTGACCTCGGAGAACTCGATGCTCGGACACCTGCCTAGGCAGTGGATGCTGCAAGCGTCCGACATGCCTGCACCCAAGAACGCCATTCGCGTGCATGATCAGTTTAGGTGGACGCTCTACGCGAACGGGGAACTTGTCGACCGTGCATGCGCCTCCGCCGACCGAACCGTCGTGATTTGTGGAGTAGCTACTCAAGCAGGTGATCCACAAGCTTCGATGACTGACATCGCTTCCCGACTTGCTCTTTTGGACAACGACGCCCTCGAACGGGCCCTATACGACATCGTTGGCTGCTATGTAGTGTTCGCGTGGTCCGGAGGGACCTGCCGCATACTGACCGATCCCGCGGCAGCCTTGGGAGTGTATTACGACCCGTCCGTCCCGCGAATCGCTTCCACCCCGCTCTTGCTTGGAGACTACCCCAGGGATCCGCACACCAATGAATGGTTCGGCGCCAGGCCTCCCAACAACTGGGTTCCGAGCCCCTACACCATTTTTGAAGACATTCTCGTTCTTCCGGCCAACCATGTGCTGGATGTCGGTACATGGCAGGTTCGTCGGTTCTGGCCGACAGTCATCGATGAGCGTGGGCGAAGCGAGGCGGCCGAGTGGATCTCTGATGACCTACGGTCGGCGGTGGAAGCAGTCACGAGGGACGATCGGCGCTTGCACATGTCGCTCACTGGCGGCCACGACAGTCGTGCCAACCTGGCGGCGGCACGGAAGGTTGTGCATCGGATGGAGTTCTTCGCACTTCGCAATCGCGGCGTATCACCGGCCGATATCGTGCTGGCACAGCGCATTGCCGACGCGGTGGGTGTTCAGTTCCGCGTCATCGACTGTCCCAACCCAACCCCGGAACAACTCGCCGCCTACGACCGCCAGTGTGGATTACAGGCCTTCGGCGCGAGGCGGGATATTGTCGGCGGCTGTGCCCTGGTCGCAAATGGCCCAGCGATCCACATCAATGGCGGCCTGGGCGTGCTGCTCAAGAACTTCTATGGCGCGCGACTTGGATCGCGCTCGCAAATGGTCCGCATTTCAGAGCTATTGACGGACTTTGATCGGCCGCCCGAGTTGATCCGCGCGGCAGTTGAACAGTGGCTGTCTTCGGTACGTTGCTTCCCGCCACAACTCCAACGCACGCTCATGTATTTGGAACAAAGGGCGTCCCGATGGATGGGGCCGGCAGACCTTGCTTCAACGCTGTTCTATGACCCGTACTCTCCCTTCAACTCGCGCCGCATCGCGATGGCGGCGGCCTTTGCTCCGGATCAGATGCTCGAAGGCGGCCGGCTGCACAGGGCCGTCATAGCCGAACTGTGGCCAGAACTGCTCGAGATCCCGTTCACCAAGGCTCGTAGCCCGCTTCGCAGGGCGCTGCCCCGCGGGCTGAAGGAACGCCTTCGACCGCTCAAGAAGCTACTGGATGCCAAGCGCAGGGCCCACTAGGGGGACAACACGTGTCCGAATCCACGTCTCGTCGCGACCGGTTGATCGAGCGGTCTGACCGGTCGACACTGCGCCGGGATGCGAGCCGCGGAGGCGCAATCTCCATCGCCTCTCAGGGCGCGCGCTTCGCCCTGGGAATCGGCTCGACGGCGGCGCTCGCCCGGCTCTTGAACCCCGAGCAGTTCGGCATCTTCGCCATCGCCACGGCGTTCACCATGATCCTGGCCAAGTTCCGCGACGCGGGGCTTCGCATGGCCAACGTCCAAGCCAATACGCTAACACACGGCCAAGCGACCGGCCTACTCCTGATCAACTGCGGACTGGGTCTGGGGTTGGGCCTCTTGACCGCGGCGCTCGGGCCGGCACTGGTTGCCGCCTATGGCGAGCCTCGATTGCTGCCGGTCATGGTAGTGCTGGGCATCTCCTTCTTCGTCGGATCGATCGGCGTGCAGTCCAACGGCATCCTGCACCGTGGGATGCGGCTGGGCATGCTAGCGGGTATTGAACTGGCCGCGCTGCTGATCTCCATCACCGCGGGCATCGTGGCCGCATTGCTGGGCGCCGGCGTCCTGTCGCTGGCGATCATGCACCTGGCGCTGAATACCAGCAAGTCGATCGGCTCCATCGTATTGGCGCGATGGATGCCCAGCCGCCCCGCGCCGATGTCGCAGGTGCTACCCATGCTTCGCTTTGGCATCACGCTCGCCTTGGCCGGAGCGGCCAATCAGCTGGGCGCTAATGCCGACCGGGCCTTGCTCGGCTTCTTCAACACGGCGGCCACCGGCCTGTACAACAAAGCGCTGAACCTCGCCACGCTGCCACTGGAGCGCGTCGCACCGGCCTTTGCCGAGGTCGCCCTGCCGGCCCTCAGCGGTGCTGCTGACGAGCCGTCACGGTATGCCCGCACGTACGACCGGCTGATCACCGGCCTGACACTGATTTCCACGCCCATCGCCTGCGTTCTGCTACTCGAGGCGGATTTTATCGTGCTGCTGGTCCTTGGAGACCAATGGTCGGGCGCCATCCCGATCTTCCGCTGGTTCTGCGTGGGGAGCATCCTGCTGCCCCTGTGGAACAGCACCGGCTGGCTCTTCGTGTCACAGGGCCGCGGCGGCGAGATGCTGCGGTGGCAGGCCATCGACGCGCTGGCCAAGATATTGGCGGCAGCAATCGCCGTGTGGTGGGGCGCGGTGGGCCTGGCGATCGCCTTCAGCCTTCGGTACGTCTTTCTGATCCCTGCTCTTTATGCTATGGTTGGTCGGCGTGGACCCGTGGGCCAGAGGTTCCTGTACCGGCACACGGCAATAGTGCTCCTGCTCGCCCTGCCCGGCCTTGCCATCGCTGGCGGGGTGCTCTTCGCGGCCGGGTGGTTCCAGGGCGGGTATATCCCGGGCGTCGGCTCGGCCATCTATGGCGTGGTTTTTGGCCTCACGGTCCTGCTCCAGCCGAAGCTGAGGTCTCAGCTCGTCTATATCGTTGAGTCGTTTGTACCAAGGTTGATCGAGAAGAAGCGTCGTGCCTGACTTCCTTGCCATTTTCGACGTTCCAGGCGATCGGATCCGCGGCCGAGTGGACACCCTCGACGAGCCGCAGGCCGGCAGAGACCTGGCGTGGAACCGCTGGCCATGGGGCTGGCTGGGCGTCAACCCCAAGCTGTGGCGACGGGTCCAGGGCGATGGCCTCGTCACGTACATCTGCGGACGGCCCGCACGCCGTGCACACGGCGGCGACGTGGAGCGTTCGATCGCCGGGGCGCTCGATGGCAGCGCTTCGGCGTACCACGCGATCAGCGGCATGTTCCTGGTGCTCCAAGCCACGCGAACCAACCTGGCGCTGGTCACCGACCGGTTCGCGCATCGCCCGGCGTACGCCACGGCGCGCCAGCCCCATCAGGACTGCTTTGCGATCTCGTCGAATGTCGAGTGGATCATCGACGCGCTGAGAACTGCCCCGGCGTTCGACGATGTTTCTCTCGCCGAGCTACTGCTATGGAATAATGCCACTTACCCCTACACGACACGCGATGGGATCCACCAGCTTGCCCCGGGCAGCCTGCATGAGGTCACACTCGATCAGGAGGGCGCCGCATCGATCGGCACCACGACGCTGTGGCAACCGCGTGAGCCAAACCGCTGGCCCGGCAAGCGTGCATGTATCGAAGCCTGTGCGGCTGGCGTTGGGGAAGCGGCACGCGAAATTACCGCTAACGCGAGCCGAATCGGCGTGCTGCTGAGCGGTGGGCTGGACTCCCGGATCATCGCCGCGACACTATCGCAGCACGCGGAGGTCGAGACGTTCACGTATTGCGATCGCCCGAATCCGGAGACCGATTCCGCGGCACGAACGGCGAGCGTGCTGGGCCTACCCCACCACCTGGTTCGTCGCGATCCACAGTTCTACGCCCATGCCTTTGTGGAAGGCCAGAGAGTTCTGGGTTACGAGCAGAACTCGCTGCCATGCCACGCATTGTGTGTCGCAGACCATCCTGCGATTGCCGGGTTGGACGTCGTTGTGAGTGGTTTTGGCTGTGACATCCTGCTCAAGGGCGCTTACGTGCCCTACAGCATGGTCAATGTGTTGTTGCAACACCATCGGTTGCGCAGGCTGCCATATCAAGAACGCATCGGCAAGCACAACTACAGCCACGTCCTCAAACGCAAATCGATCGTTTGCCCCGAACTTGTTGCCGCAGCGTTCGAGCGCCGCGACGCGTACGAGCGATCGCTGCGCGAGATACGCCCCGACACCGCTGAGGAGTGGATGGGCTTCTACCCGATAAGTCACACCACCAGCATCGATTCCACGCTGATTTCTCGGTATTTCCCGCACGACGAGTTCTTCTTCCGGGCGGGCCTCGTGGAGGCGAGCATGGCCACCCCGTGGGCATGGAAGAAGGGGCTCGATCTGATCTCGCGACTGGCACTGCGCGTCGCACCAACCGTCGCGAGGCTGCCACACCCGGACACGGGTTATCCCGCAACGATGACATACCTGCCCTCCCGGGTGGTGTGCAAAGTCCGGCCGCGCAAGCCCGTGGCCCCCGTGGGAGGACCGGGAGCATCGACCGAGCCGTGGTTCTCTCAAGGCTCGTTTATCAACTACGCCAAGTTCCTGGCTCAAGCACCGGCGTGGCGGGTGATCCGCGACGAGGCGATGGGGCGGAGCGAGGCTATCTCGGTCTTGCAACGAATCTTGACGGTCGATCCTGCCGATACCTTCGGCACGTACGCCGAGCAATACGATTCGCTGCTGAACGCGACGGTCGTCCAGATCCTGCGCATGGCCGGCCGAGCATAGCCGGGGGTAACCCGTGGACAATCACGCCGACATACTGATGATCACGTACAACCGTGCCGGGTACGTTCGGCTTTCGTTGCCGCGATTGCTCGAGACCTGCCGGCCGGACGACCGGGTCTGGGTGTGGCACAATGGGACCCATCAGGAGACGATCGACGCCGTCCGTGAGCACGAGGGACACCCGAACATCGCCCAAGTGCATTTCAGCAACGAGAACCTGAAGCTCCGCGAGCCCACCAACTGGTTCTGGGCGCAGGCCGGTGCGCCCTTTCTGGGCAAGGTGGACGACGACTGTCTGATGCCCGACGGCTGGATCGACCGGCTGATTGAGATCCACAACGACTCGGAGCAGGCTGGCATCCTGAGCTGTTGGCCCTTCCTTGCGCAGGACCTCCAGGATGACCTGGTAGCACGCAAGATGGTGCGCCTGGGCGGCCACGCCGTCATGGCCAACCCCTGGGTGGGAGGCGCCGGGTACATCATGAAACGCCAGTGTCAGGAACGGTGCGGCCCCTTGGGCGAAACCGAGGGATTCACGACGTACTGCATGCGCGTGTGTCGTGCGGGCTGGGCCGTAGGCTGGCCAATGCCGCCGCTGGTGATGGACCACATGGATGATCCGCGTTCACAACACACCGTCTTCAAGACCGATGCCGACGTGCTCGCCCACCGCGGGCTGACGGCTACGTGGCGTGGCATCGATACCGTCGCCGGCATGACCGAGCGGGTTAGAGAAGCAGCCCTCGAGTTGCAGACCGGCAGCAGCGATTGGCGAGACTATCTTGGCTGGCGCGGGAAGGTGCGTCGTGCCGTACGCAGGCTCGCGCCATGACGAGGGTCAGCGTGGTCATCCCAACCTATAACGGCGGTCCGCTGCTGCGCCGCGCGGTCGCCGACGCACTGCGCCAAAGCCACAATGACCTCGAAGTCATCGTGGTGGATGATGGCAGCACGGATGGCTCGACCGATTCGCTTCCCGGGGACTCCAGGCTTCGGATCCTCACGCAGGAGAACGCGGGCAAGTCGGCGGCCATGAACCGAGCGCTTGAAGAGCTGACCGGTGATTTTTACTGCGTGCTGGACGCCGACGACGAGATGCACGCCGAGCGTGTCGCCGCGCAGGCGGCCGCCCTCGCCCAAGCCCCGGATGTTGCCGCCGTCTTCTGTGGCCACGAACTGATCGTGGACGGCAAGACCATGGCGCCCCAATCACGCAGCAAGGACCGAGAGGCCTGCGCGCGGGACATCCGTCAGTTCCGGATGCCTGCCCACGATCCAACGGCGATGTACCGAGTCTCCGCCGTCGGCGACCTACGCTACGACCCGGAGCTGCGCATCGGCCAGGGCTACGACTACATCCTCCGCGTCGGAGAGCGCTTGCCCATGCTCGTGATCGGGCGTACGCTGTACCGATACCGCATCGACCTGCGATCCATCACGCGTAAGGACCCGGCCAAGCGTCGGGAATTCGTCGCCCGCGCACGGCGCAAAGCATGCGATCGACGCGGGCTTGACTACGAGGCCACGTTTCCCCCGCGTGCTCCGGTGAAGGAGCGCAATCGCGACCGGGACAACTTCATCGCCAGCGACTTCATCGAGAGCGCTATCGACCAGCGCCGGGACGGGAATCTCCTTGGCGCGCTGCGAACGGGGCTCCAGTGCGCGGCGTTCCACCCCCTGGACCCCTACTACTACAAGCCGCTGCTGTACGGGCTGCTGCCCCCCGGGATGCTGGGCCGGCTGCGCAGACACACCCCGCGCCAGCGCCGGCTGGATGCGGCGACGGCATGAGAGTGGATTGAGATGGGCGAGCAGGCGGAATACATCAACCAGACCACGGTGCACCCCGCGGGACTCGCCGTCGTCCTGATCATTTCGGCCTACTTTTTCCTGGCACCGCGGCACATCGCGCCGCTGGCCTTCATCGTTATGGCGTGCCTGGTGTCGTCCGCCCAGCGGCTGGTGATCGCGGGGCTGGACTTCAACTTCATCCGAGTGCTGGTGCTGGTCGGGGCGCTCCGCGTGCTCTCAAGGGCTGAGTACAAGGGCTTCCGGATGCTCACGGTCGACTGGCTGATGCTGGCCTGGGGTTTAGTGTCGATCGTCGTTTTTACCCTCCAATGGGGCGCCGTCAGCGCCTTCATCACCATCTGTGGGAAGACGTTCGAAGCCCTGGGGGTGTACTTCATCTGCCGGGCACTGTTCCGAAACATGAGCGACCTGCGTGCCATGGCCCGTGCGATGGCGCTGATCGTCATCCCCGTGTGCGGCCTGTTCCTCGTCGAGAAACTCACGGGACGCAACCCGTTCGCGGCGCTGGGCGGCGTGCCCGAGGTCACGCTGGTTCGCGATGGCCGGTTGCGCTGCCAGGGCCCCTTCTCGCACGCGATCCTTGCCGGATGCTTCTGGGCCGCGCTCATCCCGATGATGGCGGCACTCTTCTGGGAGAGTGGGATCCGGAAGTTTCAGGCCGTAGTGGGTTGCGCGTGTGCAGTGGCAATCATCTACTTCTGCGCGTCGAGCACGCCGGTGCTAGCACTGCTGGTGGTCTTCGCTGGAGCGACGCTCTTGCCGCTTCGACTCTACCTTTCTCAGCTTCGCTGGATGACGGTTGCCATGATCTTCACGCTGCACATGGTGATGATCGCCCCGGTGTGGCACCTGATCGCACGTGTGAGTGCGGTCGGAGGTTCCACAGGCTGGCACCGATACCACCTGATTGACAGTGCAATCGAGCGGTTCCCCGAATGGGCCATTCTCGGCACGAGGTCAACGGCACACTGGGGGTGGGGTCTGCAAGATATCACCAACCAGTACGTGCTGGAGGGTGTTCGCGGGGGCTTTCTCCGCTTGGCGCTGTTTATCGCCATTGTTGCCCTGTGCTTCCGATCGGTCGGGCGTGCATGGCGAATGTTCAAGCCCTACTCGCCCAACTTCATGATGGCATGGGCCGTGGGCGTGTCACTTGCCGTGCACTGCGTGTCGTTCATCGGCGTGTCGTACTTCGGCCAGATCACCATGCTGTGGTACTTCACGCTGGCGATGGCGGCAAATCTCGAGGGAGTCGCGCGAGCCTCGCTGCCTCGCAGGCCCGCAAAGCGGAAGCCGCAGCCGGAAAGAGGCAGGACGATGCCGGTGCTGGATCAGGCATGAACCCGACGCGCATTGCCATCCTGATCATCAGCTATAACACACGCGAGATGACGCTCGCGTGCCTGCGCTCCGTGTTTGAGCAGGCCCAGAAGCAGGACTTCGAGCTCATCGTGCTCGACAACGCCTCGAGCGATGGCTCGGCCGAGGCCATCGAGGCCGAGTTCGGCGATCGGCTCAGGCTCATCAAGTCGCCCGACAACCTCGGCTTCGCCGGCGGCAACAACGAGGCGGCCGGGCACGCCACCGGCGAGTACCTGCTGCTGCTCAACCCCGACACGGTGGTGCTCGACCATGCCATCGATCGCCTGCTCGAGTTCGCCGAAGCGAACCCTGGTGCGGGCATCTGGGGCGGCCGCACCGTGTTCGCGGATGGCAGCCTCAACCCCGCGTCGTGCTGGAAGCGCGCCACCGCGTGGAGCATGCTGTGCCAGGCGTCGGGGCTGGCCCGCATCTTCAGGAACTCTTCGGTCTTCAACCCCGAGGCCTACGGCGGGTGGGGTCGCGACAGCGTGCGCCTCGTCGACATCGTCAGCGGCTGCTTCTTCCTGATCCGCCGCGAGTTGTGGGAGAAACTCGGCGGCTTCGACCTCACGTACTTCATGTACGGCGAAGAGGCCGACCTGTGCCTGCGAGCGCGCGAGCACGGCGCGCGGACAATGGTCACACCCGACGCCACGATCGTGCACTATGGCGGGGCCTCAGAGAAGGTCCGGGCCGACAAGCTGGTGCGGTTGCTGGCGGCCAAGGCGACGCTCATCCGCCGGCATTGGCCGCGGTGGAAGGCGCCGTTCGGCCTGGCCCTGCTCGCTTCATGGCCGCTGAGCCGCGTCGTGGCGCTGTCCGCACTGAAGGTGGCCGGACGCGACAGAGATGCCCGGAAAGCGTGGGTCGAGGTCTGGCAACGGCGAGCAGATTGGTCTCGAGGCTACCCCGCTCGTCAAACCAGTTGAACGCGCTTTCATCGCCGATCGACCGCTGGCGTCAGGCAGGTCGGTCCGCGGCTCGGCGTAACGAACGTCAAGGCCTGTCGCCCGCACGCCCAATTCCACCCATCGACCGCCAGCCCGAAACCACATCACGCCAGCTACCACCCTGATCACGGCGGCTCCGAACCCCGCCGCGTCGCGCCCGCTCGACCCTCCCCGCCCCGCCCACCTTCACGCCCAGGCCTTGCCCAGAGCCCCCCACCGCCACGGCCGGTCGTGCGGGGCGTCGGCACGATCGGCAATGCTTTACAACCCAGCCCCCGCTGCCCGCCTCGCCCACGGCACGCGATGCGAACGTGAGCACCGAGATTTCTTCCGCAAGCGGCGGCACGTCCTCGCCCCGCTTTGGAACCTGTGACTCGACCGCCGCGGGCGATGGTCGCCCGGACGCGTCGAACGCAGTCGCCGGAAGCTGCGAACGTGAGCACCGGCGCACCGGAGGAACGAATCATGGCTCTGCTTCCCGACGATCGCCTCGGACGCATCGAGTTCTTCGAGGAACGCATCGCCCAGTGGACGGCCGAGGCGGCAAATATCGGGCTTTCGCCCGAGCAGGTGGCCGACCTGGAGCTGCGTACGCAGTCGGCCCGGGCGGCGTATGCGGCGGCGAATCTGGCCGCTACCAAGCGCAAGGCGGCCACGGCCAAGCTGCGCACCGAGGCCGACACCATGCGCGTGCTGGGCTCGGCGCTGCTGGCCACCATCAAGGCGTACGCCGAGGCCACCGAAGACCCCTCGGTCTACGAGAAGGCGCTGATCGACGCGCCCTCGCCGCGCGGCGACGGCACCCCGCCCGACCAGCCCAGCGACCTGCGGGCGGCGCTCACCACCGACGGCGCGCTGGTGCTGAGCTGGAAGGGCAAAGGGCCCGCCGGCACGCGCTACGACGTCACCCGCATGCTGCCGGGCGAGGTGGGCTTCAGCGTCATCGGCGACACCAATAAGAAGCGACTGACCGACGAGACCATCCCCGCGGGCACCAGCCAGGCGATGTACCGCGTCATCGCACGGCAGACCGACTTCGCCGTGGGCAGCACCATCCTGACGGTGCGCTTCGGCTCAACGAACCAGGACCAGATGATCGGCGAGGCGGCCTGAGGTGTGGCCACCATCCAGCACGAAACAACGCGAGCGGGCCAGAAGCCCGCTCGCGACCGTGCTGGTTGTACGGCATCTCGTTATGCCTACGCCTCAACGCCCTCCACCGGCGCGGCGACCTCTTCGCTCAGCGGGTTGATGAACAGGCCCGTGGCCAGCTTGGGGTAGAAGAAGGTCGACTTCTGGGGCATCAGCTCGCCCGCGGCGCCGATCTCCTTGACGGCCTGGAGCGGGGTGGGCCGAACGATGACGGCCACCTGCGCGAAGCCCGCGCCGCCGCCGGCGCCGGTTTCCTCGCCGCTGGCGATCTCCATGACCTCATCCACCGTGTGGGGGAAGGCCCACTTGACCGCCTCGCCGCCGTTGAACTTGGGCTCGCACACCTTCTCGACGATCAGGTGCTGCACGAGGGCGACGTCGAGCTTGCGCCAGGCCTCGGGCTTGTCGGCGAACCGGTCGGCCAGCGGGTCGCCGTCCCCCTCACTCGACTTGAGCGTCATGACGAGGCACTGGTTGCTGGCCAGGTCGATCAGCCCCAGCACGTTCTGGGCGCCCCCATCAGGACCATGGGCCCGCTTCTCCATGTGCGCCTCGATCTGGCTCGGCTCGGCGCCCACGTTGTCGAGGGTGAAGTAGGCGTCCAGCTCGCTGGTGAGCCTGGCGAAGTCGTAGTCCTTCATGCCGCCCAGCACGCGGTGCGTGGCGCCGATGGCCAGGCCCGGGTCGCTCATGCCCACGAGGACGATCATGGTGCGGCGGGCGGGATGGTCCCGGCCGATCTCCTTGCCGCTCTCTTCGAGCTTGGCCAGGTAGTTGATGGCGGTGGTGTAGCGGTGGTGGCCGTCGGCGATGAAGACGTCCTCGCCCTCCAGGGCCTTCTCGTAGGCCAAGAGCGTCTCCTGGTCGTCGATGGTCCAGACCTCGTGCTGCACGCCGTCGCCCATATCCGCGGTCATGTCGGCCTCGCGCGAGTCCATGATCTTGTGCAGCAGGGCGGTGGCGGCGCCGTCATCGTCGGCGTGCAGGCCGAAGATGGGGCTGAACTGCGTGGCGCTGGCCTCCATCAGGGCGAAGCGGTCCTGCTTGGGGCCGCTGAAGGTCTGCTCGTGGGGCAAGATGCCCCCGCCGTCGCGCGGGCCGAAGGGGCGCGTCTCGACGGTGCAGGCCATGCCGCTCCGCTGGAAGCGCTGGCCCATGAAGTCGAAAGTCTGGCGGTAGGCGAACATGCAGGGCTTGTCGGTCACGCCCAGCGTGCCCTCGTCCAGCCAGCCCTTGTAGGTCTTGGCGGCGTTGGAGTAGGCCTCGGGCGGGCCAAGCTCCTTGGCGGGGGTGTGGGGCAGATCGACCGCGACGATGTTGGCCGGGCTCTTGGTCAGCAGCTTCTGCTTGCCGCGGGCGTCCAGCACGTCGTACGGCGGGGCGATAAAGGCGCTCACGTCGCCCTTGCCCTGGTTGAACTGGACGGCCCGGAAGGGGAACACAGCAGGCATGCAAGGCCTCCTCACATCACGAACGCAGGCTGGAGAGTCCGCGGGGCACGCCACCGGGCCCCGACGCGGCAAGGATATGCCCCATCGGCCCCGAAATCGGCCATACAGTCTGGCCATGGCACGAGCGATACGGGCACTGGTCATCCGGGCGGCGGGCATCAACTGCGACGAGGAGATGGCCCGCGGCTTCCGCATGGCCGGGGCCGACGTCGACCTGCTGCATATCAACCACGTGGCGCGCACCCTGGCCAACGACCCCGGCTCGCTCGATGGCTACTCGGTCATCGGCTTCCCCGGGGGCTTCAGCTACGGCGACGACGTGGCCTCGGGCCGCGTGCTGGCCCTGCTGGTCCGCGAGAAGCTCTACCCCGCCCTGCGCAACGCGGCCCGGCGCGGCGTGCCGATGCTGGGCATCTGCAACGGCTTCCAGGTGCTGACGCAGGCGGGGCTGCTGCCGGGATTCGGCGATGGGCAATCGGCAATCGGCAATCGGCCGGATGCCGAGCGGATTTCCTGGCCCGAGCAGCCGGCCTCCCCCGCCGTCGCCCTGTGCGACAACGAGCTTGGGCGGTACGCCGATCGCTGGGTGCGCCTGAGCGTCGACGCGAACAGCCCGTGCGTGTGGACGCGCGATCTTGACCATGATCCCACGCGTACGTTCATGTTGCCCGTCGGCCATGGCGAGGGCCGCTTCTTCGCGCCGCCGGCGGTGGTCGAGGCATTGAAGGCCAATGGCCAGGCCCCGCTGACGTACATCGACAACTTCAACGGCTCGGCCGGCGCCATCGCGGGCGTGTGCGACCCCACCGGGCGCATCTTCGGCCTGATGCCCCACCCCGACCGCTTCCTGGACTGGACGCGCCACCCCCACTACACGCGGCTGGACAAGGCCAGCATCCAGGGCGAGCCATCGCCGGGGCTGCGGCTGTTCATCAACGCGGTGGAGGCGGCGGTGGAGGTGGGCGTGACGGCGTAGCAGGGGACGAGTCGATCACGCCCTACCCTTGCAGCGCAAGGAGGCGCCCATGCTCACACGCAAGATCGGCAAGCTCGTCCGCGGCAAGGTCACGCCCGTGCAGGTGGCGATGGCCTGCGTGCTGGGGGCGATGATCGGCTTCGTGCCCAGCATCACCACGTCGCCCGCGCTCGTGCTGTTCCTGTTCGCGCTGCTGCTGGTGCTCAACGCCAACCTGTTCGTGGCGACCATCGTCGCGGCGGGCTCCAAGCTCCTGAGCCTGCTCATCATGCCCGCGCAGTTCGGCGTGGGGCGGGTCGTGCTCGACGGGCCGCTGGGCGGGGTGATGTCCACGCTCATCAACGCGCCAGTGCTGGCGTGGTTCGGCTTCGAGTACTACGCGACCACGGGCGGCATCCTGCTGGGGGCCGTCGTCGGCGCGGCGTGCGCGGCGGCGCTGGTGCTGGCGCTCGTGCGGCTGCGGCGCACGCTCGCGGGCCTCGAGGCCGGCTCGGATCGCTACAAGAAGGCGACGGGCAAGAAGTGGGTTCGCTCGCTGATCTGGGTCTTCTTCGGCAAGCAGAAGAAGACGTACCAGGAGATCATGGCCAGGCGCATCGGCCTGCCGGTGCGGCCGGTGGGCATCGTCGCGGCGGTGCTCTTGGTCGCGCTGGTGTGGGTGGCGTCGATGTTCCTGGCCGAGCCCGTGGTGACCTACGCGCTCAAGACCGGGCTGGAGCGCGCCAATGGCGCCACCGTCGACGTCGCCAGCGCCGACCTGGACCTGTCCAGCGGGCGGCTCACGGTCACCGGGCTGGCGATGGCCGACCCCAGGGCGCTGCAGACCGACGTGTTCCGCGCCGCCCGGCTCGAGGGCCTGGTGAGCAACGCAGACCTCTTGCGCAAGCGCTTCGCGATCGACTCGCTGGTGGCCAGCGAGGCCAGCACCGGCGAGCGGCGCGCGACGCCCGGCGTGCTCGTGGGGCCCCAGCGCGAGCCGCCCGAGGCCGAAGAGGGCGAGGGCAAGACGCTCGAGGACTACGTCCGCCAGGCCGAGGCGTGGAAGCAGCGCCTGACCCAGGCCCGCGAGTGGCTCGAGAAGGTCGGCGAGCGCCGGCCGGGCGAGGAAGACACCGGCCCGGGCGCGCCACCCGAGGCGCAGCGCGAGACGCTGCGCGAGCGGCTGGCGCGCGAGATCGCCGAGAAGGGCTACGCCCGCGTGGCCGCCGACCACCTGGTGGACCGGGCCCCCACCGTGCTCGTGCGCGAGGTGGTCGTCGACGGCATGACGGCGGCGGACGCCCCCGGCGAGGTGTTCGATGCGCGGGGCGAGAACCTGTCCACGCAGCCGTGGCTGGTCGAGGGCGCGCCGCGGATCAGCGTGCGCAGCCGCTCGGGCCTGTACGAGGCCGACGTCGTGCTCGCCGGCGCCTCGGCAACCGGCGGCGACTCGACGCTGCTGCTGGCGCGGCGCGGCATCCCGGCCGAGCGGGTCAGCGGCGCGCTGTCGGCCGGGGGCGACCAGCCGGTGCTCGCCGGCGGCACGGTCGACGCGGTGATCAGCGGCGCGTTCCGCCCGCGGTGGATCAGCCTGCCGCTGGACGTGGTGATCAACGGCTCGACCATCACGCTGCCGGGCGCGGGCTCGGCCCCGGTCGACGAGCTGCGGCTGCCCATCGGCGTCACCGGCCCGATGGACGCCCCGCGGCTGTCGATCGACACCCAGGCCTGGAGCACGGCCCTCGCCCAGGCCGGCGCCACGCAATTGGCCAACAAGGTCCGCGGCGAGGTCGAGGGCCGGGTCCAGGACGAGGTCGACCGCGCGACCGACCGCGTCCGCGGCGAGATCGAGGAGCGCGTGGGCGAGCGGCTGCCAGAGGGATTGGGCGGGCTGATCCCCGGGCGGCGGCCCCGGGGGGAGCCGAAGGAAGAACCCAAGGACGAGCCAAAGGAAGAGCCAAAGTAGGCCGCAATGCGGCGATCGGCCACGGAGATTCACGGCCAACCAGCCGCCAGCGGTCGTCGTAGATCAGGTATTCGGTATCCGTTCCGTCACCCTCGGTGATGCGGTGGCCCAGGCCGTTGTAGCGGTACTCGGTGACGATGGCGTTGGTGGAGCGGTTCTCGATCCTGGTCAGCCGGTTCCAGGCGTCGTACTCGTACACGTAGTCCTTGCCGTCGTCGATCAGGTTGCCGTTGGCGTCGTAGTCCGGCGTCACCGGGCTGCCGCCGGTGGTGATGTTCCGCTTAGTCCACTGGTTGTGGGCCAAGCCTGCACGCCCTGCGGGCCACCACCGCCACCAACGCCCTCGATCACCAGGCCGACATCGCCAACGTCCAGATGTGGCTCGGCGCGCGTCCATGGCTACAACCAGGCTCTATCACCGGAGAGGGTCACGGTCGAAGGAGTCGCCGACGTTCAAGGTGAGGTATTTAGTGACTGGCTCACAATTGATCCGTCTAAGGTTACGCGGCGCCAAACACTCATGATCCGGTGCGGCGATCAACCGCTAGTTCAACTGCTCAAGACGATGGGCGTTAAATTGATGGCCAAACTCTTGTATCTCATCGAGCATACGGCTCCAGCGTTCAACGTCCTCTTGATTCTCCGATTGCTCGGCCACGCTTCGCTTCAATTCGAAAGCGGCGATCCAGGCAGACGTCAAGATTCGATGCCGGCCACCTGCGGTTCCCAGTGTGTTGCTAGATTGGAAAACACCGTATCCGATGTTGAGCAAAGCGTCGGCCAACTCATCCGGATTCTCGAACTGGGCCCAACCGCCGTCCCTCACTTCTGCACCCAGCGCAGAGAGGTAGCGTGCCACGTTTACGGCTAGTATGGGATCTCCAGTGGACACGCGAATGTAGTCAAACTCGTCTTCAGCTGATTCTCGGTGCCCAGACACCCACGAAACCGAAGAATCGGAGTTGGCTCCCCAACTGAGCAACACTGGAACGTCCGAAGCAAAATACTTAGCGAGATCATCGTCATCATTGGCAATGATGACTTCCCGGACATGGAGCGCCGCAAGCGCTTCTGCAGTTTCCATTTTCTCGCTGCCAGAAGACTCTTCCGCTCTGTTAGAGGAATTCAGCAGTTCGCCCTCCTGGTAGAAAGTATAGTTCGTATCCAGCGGGGCCATGGCCGCATGTCCACCGCTAGGGCTCTCCTGACATCCGGCCAGCAAAAGCGTCGAAAGCACGCTCAACAAGCTCCAGAACACGTAAGGTTTTCGCATCGCAGTCTTGTTCTCCATCAATCTACTGCCACGCTGCGGCCATAAGTTGGGCGCTTCGGACAGCCAGTTTCCCATGCTTCTCTGTCCCGACAGCGGGCAATCTTTGCCCGTGTTTCGGGCTTGCAACGAAGCTCTTCTCCGAACTGGTTCGGAAGACAGCGAGCAATGTCGCTGTCGCAGTAATCTTCGTAGAGGTCGTCGTCGATGCGAAGTGCGCATTCAATGCAATCGGGGAGTCGCCTCCACAGTCGGTTGAGCGCGTCGCAAGTCCAGTTATGGCAGCAAGCTGTGCACTCTAGATCGCAGTCATGATAGCTGCCGCCCGGAACGTAAGGGTCGCTCTCACATGGCTGGCAGACATAGTTAGCGCAGCACCTCTCGCATCTGTTCCTGTTGAACTCGTTTTCTCGTGCCGCTTGTAACAGCTGTTGTGCACATTCAAGGCACGACTTAATCTGCTTCCTGGGCTTGCGCCACCACCCTAACACGGGATCGCTTCTGCCACCACACGAATCAACTCCTACGCCTCCACCACAACTTCCACCAATCCCCACTCGACTCGCCAACCCGCTCCAATCCCTCATCTCAATGGGCTGCGACTGGACGTACTCATACAAGCTCGCCCCATCGACATACCCCGCCGGATCGCGCTGGGCCCAGCGTCCTAGATCGGTCTTCAGCACCCGATGCCGCACGTGGTTGACCGTCGGCACGTACGCATCCTGCACGTACCCCGCGTACCCGATCGTCGACCCGTCCCTCGACAGCACGTCCCACCCCATCGAGTCACTCGCGGTGTAGCCCGCGTCGGTCGCGTCGACGTCGCCGTCGAGGTCGATGTCCACGTACGCCCGGTACGGCAGGCTCGCGCCGGCCCAGCCGCTGATGGTCGACTCGTCGGTGCCGTCGTAGTCGCCGTCGAAGCCGGTCGCGTCGGTGTCGCCGGCGACCATGCCGAAGACTCTTCCGTACGGCGAAAAGTGGGCCCGCTCACGCTGCACGCTGGCCTCGTCCATGACCACCACCGGGTCCTGGCGCCAATTCTGGAGCACGTACCACCGCTCGGACCCAGCTTCACGAAGGCGGGTCTGGGGGGAGCCCGTGCTCAGGAAGGTCCGCCGCATGATGACCGAGTCTACGTCGCTGGCCCCGCCGTAGCCATCGAGGCCGGCGTGGTGGTGTACGGTTTCCTCTAGGTAATCGGATCCGTCCGAACGGCTGGTCAGCCGCCATGGAACCGCACTATGCTCGAAAGCCGACCGATCCCGTATTTACTTATAGCTATGATTCATTCGGAGAAGTCGGGATCACGAGTCTGGTGAATTGCATGGCTGACACTGCAATCATCAAGCCACCAAGAATCGCGAGTACGTATGTGCGCCCAGCTAATATTCCAAGGTCTTCATTTGTCACTACGGATCTTGATGGATCACTCTTGTCGATCCAGACGTAGAACGGACGCCGCGCTCTGACTTCCGCAACAACGCGACCGCGCTCTCGGCTCCCCAGCCTGGACCAGAGGTGTTCTGGGCCTATGTATAAGTTCGAACCAGAATACTCATTGTCAGAGGTCGTGTAGGTGTAGGCAACAGTGGCGATCCATCGCCGGCCGTCGCTTCCCGCCCACATGCCTCCTTTGGCTTCCACTGATTCGATATGATGAAGCGTAGCTGGATGCCTGTCCCATTCGGTACGCGTCAGAGATAAATGAGATAGCAAGTCTCCAGATGCCATCCAGATCAGCCATATACCGAGTAATAGTAGGCCAAGTGCTGCAAGTGATAGCATCGAGGCATTCGGGCTCTGGCCTCGTTCAGTCGAGGTAGTCGCATGCACAGTCAGGGTCACCTTTCGCTCGCTCACACTTGGCACACAAGGTGGCGCCTGCCTTGGGCAATAGTCTTCCCCATCCGAAACCGAATGAGCACTTTGGCAGTCGATCACCGAAACACCATTTGCAACTAAAGCCGGCCCCGCTTCCGTTAATGCACATCGAACTACTGCAGGATGACCCAACTGGCGGACAACCTGAAGGGCTCTGAATGAATGCACCACCGGCAGGGCTAAACCCTTTCTTTTTTGTGTCTTTGTCGAACTTGCATCCGGGCCTTACACCAACCTTAATCGAAACGGTTATGCAGATTTGAGAACTAATTGTAGTTCGTGTGCATGTTTGCATCAGACCCTCACATCGACACACCGATACCTGCACCGGCGTTACCTTGACGCCAATGCAAAACATCACACCTGCTTTAATGGGGAAGCAGCACTCGCCGACGCCTGCTTCCGCACCCCACTCTCCGATGCCTTCATAGAGCCAGTCACCACCGAAGGCGGTACTTGCAGTATCGCAACCAAGTCCAGCACAGGCCGCGGAAACAGCGGCAAGGCCAGTTTGATCCCGGTACTTTATCGGCGTCGACCTCACATACTCATACAAACTCGCCCCATCGACATACCCCGCCGGATCGCGTTGGACCCACCGTCCCAAGTCGGTCTTGAGCACACGATGCCGGACGTGGTTCAACGTCGGCACGTAGTCATCCTGCACGTACCCCGCGTACCCGATCGTCGACCCGTCTCTCGACAGCACGTCCCACCCCATCGAGTCGCTGGCGGTGTAGCCCGCGTCGGTCGTGTCGACGTCGCCATCGAGGTCGATGTCCACGTACGCCCGGTACGGCAGGCTCGCGCCCGCCCAGCCGCTGATGGTCGACTCGTCGGTGCCGTCATAATCACCATCGAAGCCGGTCGCGTCGGTGTCGCCAGCGACCATGCCGAAGACTCTTCCGTACGGCGAAAAGTGCGCCCGCTCGCGTTGCACGCTGGCCTCGTCCATGACCACCACCGGATCCTGCCGCCAGTTCTGGAGCACGTACCACCGCTCGTCCTCGGTCTGGGGGCTGCCCGTGCTCAGGAAGGTCCGCCGCATGATGACCGAGTCTACGTCGCTGGCCCCGCCGTAGCCATCGAGCCCGGCGTGCTGGTGTACGGTTTCTTCTAGGTAGTCCGAACTGCTATCCGCCCGGCTGATCAGCCGCCAGCGGTCGTCGTAGATCAGGTACTCGTCCGTCGTCCCATCGCTCTCGAAGATCCGCTGGCCCAGCCCGTTGTAGCGGTACTCGGCCACCTCGTTGGTCGTGCCACGCTCGTACACCGTCGCCAGCCGGTTCCACGCGTCGTACACGTAGTCGTAGTCGGCACCGTCGTCGATCAGGTTGCCGTTGGCGTCGTAGTCCAGCGTCCGGTCGTCCGTCCCGTCGCCGTCGGTGTCACGCTTGCGCCACTCGTTGGCGTTGTTAAAGTGGGCGCTCACGCCGGTCAGCGGGTTCAGGTCGTTGACCTCGTCCGTGCCGTCGTTCTCGCGATCAACGATCCGCGTCGCCCAGTTGCCGGTCAGGCCCAGCGTCCAGTCGCGATCCTCGCGGATCGTGGCGATCGACGAGCCGTTCCAGTCGCCGCGGTCCTCACCGAGCAAGCGGCCGAGCGCGTCGAGCGTGTACGAGCGATCGAAGTAGTGCACGCCGAAGGACTCAGGGCACGCCGGGAAGAACTCCTGGCGTCCCGGGAGGAGTTTCTGGCGTCCACGGAGGAGTTCCTGGCGTCCACGGAGGAGTTCCTCACGCGTCCGGAGGAGTTCTGGGCGTCCACGGAGGAGTTCCTGACGCGTCCGGAGGAGTTCCTGGCGTCAACGGAGGAACTCCTGGCGTGCCGAAAACTCTTCCTGGTGCACCCAAAACTCTTCTTGGGGGCGCCAGGACGGTTTCTATATCCGGACCTGCGCCCGAAGGAGTTATCGGCGAAGTGTACAAACGCGACGCCCGGGAAGCTGGCGGTCGCGCGTGCATCCGCTCGAGGCGACGGGGCAGGAATGGGTGGAGCTCAACTGGTCGGCGAGAGGGAATCGAAGGAGCGCTACCAAGAACGGCCGAAACGTCACACCAACCGGCCAGCGACCATACCGAAGACGCGGCCGTACGGGCTGAAGTGCGGCCGCTCACGCTGGACGGCGGCCTCGTCGATTACGTGCAGCTCGTGTCGGGTTGCTACTCCTAAAGCGGTGCCGGACCGCCCGCTTGGGGCGCCAAAAATCAAGGTGGGAGCAACTGCCGCCATGACGGTTGCTTCCCAACTCAGAATCAAGATCACCATTATCTGACGCCCTATTTGCAGTGCAGCAACATGCATAATGGGCATCCTAGGCAGGTCACGGCCATTCACTTGAGCCGAGCCGAATCGGACCAAGTCCAGCAGTCTTCATACTTGCTAGGGCCCCACCTGTCTGATGACAATCTCACCACTACTCTCAGATAGCCAGATGGTGATACCCCTGTCCCGATTCGATGCGAGATAATCCATTGATGTAGACAAGGATGCCTCGTTGAACCAACCTGGCGCCCAGCCACCGACTCGCATTATGTCCTGCGTGTGCTCGGGAGATCGCACGACCCACATTGCATCACTAACTAGCGCCTCTTGTAGAGCTAATGCGTCTTGCTGCGAGAGCGACAGCTTTGCATATCGCATGTCAGTCCTGCCGAACCCAATATCGTGCTGTGGGTGAATTGGCCGAGCACGGCGCTGATTTGCAATGTGCTGGCGTGTTGCCTCGCCGGGAGAAGGATCATTGTACAAGATTGCATACGGCATGCCTTGCAAGTACGGTACACACTTCTCGAACCATGATGGTCTAGTAGTTAGCCACAATGCGATGGCCATCGCTAAGCACACGACACTTCCAGCGCCGGCCCACAATATTTTTTGACGTTTCTTCATGAGAGACTATTACGGGGCCTGTGGACAGTACTTGATCGTACTTGGTGAGCAGCATGGATCACACATTGGCGGTTCCTTGAACGTCTGGCCAGGAAGCGTTTTGCATCCTGTATAAACCCATCTGCCATCTACGCATTTGTATTTCTTCAGAGAATCATAGGGTGCTGTGCATCGACGATCACACTGCCATACCAACAGGCATCGATCGGCCTTGCAGTTGCGGCAACTGATGATCTTTCCAGGAACTTCCACGGTTTGCCCAGGCATAGTGACGCCTGAGCCAGGCCCGTTACATGGAAGCTGACCAACTGGGGGCGAAGGCTTCAAGCCAGGTATTTGGCTACCAATCTGGCTGAACATGTGCGAGCTGATCTCTGCCTCAGGTGAACTGTGCGCACTGGATGAAGCGCTCATATGGCCTGAGTGCTTCGCAAGTGCATCAGTGTACGTGTAGGCCGGGCTTAGCCAGTTTAGCTCTGGGCTACTCATACTTGTGGTGGGCGTGTTCAGAATGCCTCTCATCATGTCTCGAACGAAGGCAAGTGTCTCAGGCGGTAGTCCTGTACTCTCTGCACCTTCACAGACACAATTTAGTCCAATTACAACTTCACTGACCAGCCCCATCGGATCCCTCAACTTGATAGGCTGTGACCTGACATACTCATACAGACTCGCCCCATCGACATACCCCGCCGGATCCCTCTGCACCCACCGCCCCAGGTCGGTCTTCATCGCGCGGTGGCGGACGTGGTTGATGGTGGGGATATAAGAATCCTGCACGTACCCCGCGTAGCCGATCGTCGAGCCATCCCTCGACAGCACGTCCCACCCCATCGAATCACTCGCGGTATACCCCGCGTCGGTCGTGTCGACGTCGCCGTCGAGGTCGATGTCCACGTACGCCCGGTACGGCAGGCTCGCGCCCGCCCAGCCGCTGATGGTCGACTCGTCGGTGCCGTCGTAGTCGCCGTCGAAGCCGGTCGCGTCCGTGTCGCCGGCGAGTTGTTCCTTTTGGGGGCCGAAGACGCGGCCGCCCGAGCGCAGCGACTCAAGACCGTCGCTGAAGCGGGCCCGCTCGCGCTGGGTTCGTGGGGGTCGTGGGGGTCGTGGGGCCTCGTCCATGACCACGACCGGGTCCTGGCGCCGGTTCTGCAGGACGGAGCGCCGCTCGGACCCAGCTTCACGAAAGCGGGTCTGGCGAGTCCCCGTGCTTGGGAAGGTCCGCCGCATGATGGATGGAGCGTAGGGCGGGCATCCGGGGCGCGTTTCGGGCGGGTTCTCCCGATCGCCGGGACGCCAGAGGCCCTCCAGGGCCGTTCTGGGGCCCACCAGAGCCGCCTGGGCGAGCGACGAAGCCGTTGGAGCTGGCTCCGGACGCGTCGTCGGCAGAGCCCCGGGCGGTCGCCGCCCGCCCGCGGCGCCGGGCATCGTGCCCCCATGGCTCGGGCACGATGGCGGGGTGCGGGGGCGGGCGGGGCTGGCCCGGGGGGGCCGTGTTCTGGCCCGAGGGACGGTTTGGCTGGAGCCGGGGCGACGAAGCGCCGATGCCATGGCGGGCGCGCAGCGCGGCCGGCCCGGCCGCCGCCGCCGCGGAGGGACCACGCCATGGGCCGTCGCGCCAGCAAGCGGCAGGACGACTTCATCGAGGACATGGGCACGCTGCTGGCCCACTGGTCGCAGGCCGACCCGGCGAGCTTCGGCCTGGACGAGGATCAGGTGCGGGCGCTGGTCGACCGCTACGAGGCGGCCCGCGGGGCGCTGCGCAGCGCGCAGCGGGCCCGCGCGCTCGCCCGGGCCCGCACGATCGAGAAGCGCGAGCGCCTGGCCGAGCTGCGCCGGGAGTTCGCCGGGCTCACCGAGATCATCGACGGGGTGGCCAAGACCAGCGGCGACAAGGGCGTGTACGCGCGGGCCCGCATCGACCCGCCCGGCCCGCGCGCGCCCCTGCCGGCCCCGCCCGCGCCCGGCGGCTTCACGCACGCGCTGCGCAACGGCGGGGCCATCGAGGTGCGCTTCGAGATCGACGACGGCGGCCGGGGGTCGCTGGTGTACGAGGTGCAGCGCCAGCTCCAGCGCCTCGGCCGGCCCGAAGCGCCCTTCGAGCCGCTGTGCGTCATCGCCGGGCGGCGCTTCATCGACGAGGACGTGCCCGAGGGCCTGCGGCTGGTGCGCTACCGCGTGCGGGCTATCCGCAGCAACGGCGGCCGCAGCGACTGGGCCCAGGGGCCGACCGTGAACTTCGGGACGGCGAAGCGCCAGTCGGGGCCGGCCGGAGACACTCGGGGCGACGCAGCGGTAGCGAAGGCCGGCTAATCGAAGACGACGTATGCCCGCTCGATGCGCTCGGTCTGCGGGTGGGCGTGAACGATCAGGAAGCGGACACCGAACCAGCCATCGGGACCGAGGTACCAGAAGAGTTCCAGTCGGCCGTCGTCGTCGACACCATCAAAGTCTGGCGGCATCGGCATGGCCTCGCGCAGCTCGTCGGCGTGGGTCATCGTGCCCGATTCGACACGGGCGACCAGGGCCTGCGCGTGGCGGAGCAGGCGTTGCTCGGGCGTGTCACGGTGGTAGAGCAGCACGGCGGTGGGTAGAGCCAGGAAGAGCAATGCCGCGCCCACGGCGAGTCGCGTGCGTGTGTGTGGGGGGGGCGGTCGGCTAATCATGCAAGGACAATCCGTAGCCGGGGATGTACGCCATGCCGGCGTCCTGGTTGGGCCACGCACGCGCGGTGTACAGCCGGATCGTCCCGTCGGTCGCGCGGATCCTCTCATCGAAACGCCGCTCTTCGTACCGCATTCGCAGTTCGGTCGCCGCCATGACCAGCACCGACGTGCAGAGCACCACGGCAACGGCAGCCACGATCCCGCGTGATCGCAGCCGTGGCTCGTGCACCCCCACCACCGCGGTGCCGCACTCGGGGCACAACCGGGTTTCAAGCCCCGCCAGGCAGTACGTGCAGCGCGTGCAGCGCTGCGCTGTGAACCGCTTGTACCGCACCTGCCTTCGGTACCACACGAAGTAGAGTGGGACCGTCGCGATCGACATGACCCAGACGAAGGACAAGAGGGCCACGAAGGTTGCGATGCGCAAGAGCGTGTGAACGTCTGGCAAGAAGACGCCAAGGCGAGCGAACGAGTACAACCACCAGCAGCACAGCGCGTTCGCGATCAGGACGGGCGTCCAGACCATCAGCGAAACGACGTGGGCGGACCGAATGGACACTCCAGCTTGCTCCCGAAGGAACAGATTATACGTGGCCTACTCGACCTGAGTGCGCCCGGCCTCGGCACGGAGAGCGAGGTCGTCCCTGCAAGCCCTCAGAAAGTCCGATCGACGGCCTCATCTCCAAAGCCACGCCGGAACCGCACCGCGATAGCGCCCGGCTTGAGGATCGCCGCCAGCGCGGTGCCGGCGTAGTTGTCCTCGTACGAGATGCCCTCGGCCTTCATCGTGTTGTGCTGGATGGGCGTGGGGAAGGCGATGAAGCCGCGGTCGTTGAAGACGAGCTTGGCGTGATGGAGCTCGCCACTCGCGAGCGCTTCGAGGGTGTCGACGCCGAACAGGATCATCGGGCGTCCCAAGCGCGCTGAAACGTCTGGCTCACCAGCTTCGGCCACGCCAGCGGCGGATTGTACCCGGCGACGTGCTGAGCCAGCCGTTCAGCCTTCTCGGCGTGCGATGGCTCGAGCGTGATGAGCGAACGGAGCATCCACTCGCTCTCCCGGCCCGCGTGCAGCACCTCCTCGAACTGGTCGACGCTGAAGCGATCGTGCACGTACCGGCGGTTGGCGAGCGTTAGCAACGCCTCGACGACCTCGTCCATGAGGCGGAAGAGCATCGTGTCGCACAGGGGCATGTGCCCGAGGGCGTCGACCGCTACGCCACGGTCGAGCAGGGTCGACGCGAGCGCGTCGGGGACCAGCGTGGTCACGCCGGGCAGCACGCATCGCCAGAACTCGTCCTCCCACGGTTGGTCGCGGGCCCCGCCGCAGAGCTGCGCCAGCAGGCGGTCGACGACGGCGCAGCGGGGCGGCACGTCCCAGGATGCTGCGATCGCCGACGCGTGCTCGGGTTCATCAGCCGCCAGAGACCGCCGCTCGCGATCGGCGTGCTCATGGGCCGCAGCGGAGCCATCGCCGAGCGATCGGATCGGCAATCGTCCGGCACGCATTCGCTCGTGCAGCACGGCCAGCCACGCCGCCGTAGCGCACGCGTGCTCGGCAACATCGGGTGTGTTCACGATCTCACTCCATCGCCTCCCCACGCCTCCCACGCGAACCCCGCCGGCATGCGCTCGGGCCGATCGTGCAGCCAGGCCACCAGCCACTCGAAGGCGTCGACCAGCCTCGGCCCGGGGCGGTTGAAGTACTGGTTGCCGTCGACGAGGGCGACCTTGCCGGCCTGCACGGCGGGGAGGGACTGGAACCAGTCCTGGTCGGCCAGTTCCTGCGCGGCCTCGCGGGTCTGGGCGAGCGTGAGGCCGCAGGGGGCGACGACCAGCGCCTCGGGCTGCGTGGCCGCGAAGACCTCGGGCGGGACGGCGATGGACTTGCCGGCCACCCGCTCGCTGTGCATGGCGCCCATGGCCGAGCCGGCGCCGGCCTTCGCGACGGTCTCGTTCAGGGGGTGCCGCCCGCCGGCGCGCTCGATGAGCTGCACCGTCCAGTGGCCGGCGATGAAGATGGGCTCGGTCCACTCCAGGAAGCCGACGACCGGCGCGTGCGCGAAGGCGGGGACGAGGTCGGCCGCGGCGTAGAAGCGCTCACGCAACTGCGCGACGGCGTGCATCGCATCGCCCTCGTGGCCGATGGCCTTGCCGATCGCCAGGCAATCGTCGTAGACCTGCTCGAGCGTGTGCGGGTCGAGGCTGATCACGCGCGGCTCGCGGCCGGTGCGCTCCCCGATGCGTTGGGCGGCCGCCTCAACTTCCGGCAGGGCGATCGAGCACACCTCGCAGAGGTTCTGGGTGAGGATGATGTCGGGCTCGAGGGTCTCGAGCATCTGGGTGTCCAGTTCGTAGAGGGAGGGGGGCGAGGAGCCCTCAGACGAGCCAGAGAGGGCGGTGCGGACCTGCTGATCGACCGCGGCCGACGCACCCGGACCACCGGCGTAGGTGGTGCGGGCGGCGGTCAGCACGGGCAGGTGGCCCAAGCCCCCGTCTGGACCGCTCGGAAAGTCGCACTCGTGGCTGCGGCCGACCAGGAGGTCCTTTCCGCCCACGAGGCAGAGGATCTCGGTGGCCGAGGGCAGGAGGCTGACGATCCGCATGGGGCGGGGGTGCCCGTTCAAGGGGAGGCCTTTCGTGTATCCGCGGGGGCCAACGGGCCGATGGAGGCCCGGGCGCGCCGGCCGCGGTCGGGAGATGAGCGGGGCCAAACGGCCGGCCGAAGCGGGCCGATCCGGTGGCTTCGGCGGGGCGGAGCCCATACTACCCTAGCCCTTCGGCGGCCCGAGCCCTTTGGTGGCAACGCTGGCCGGGGCGTGGGACAGCAGGCAGGAGCGTTGTGATGCGGCTTGAGACAGGGTGTCGACGGATGGGTGCGGGCAAGCGGGCGGCCGTGCTGCCCCTGGTCGCCGGGCTGGCCCTGGGGCTGGCCGCGGGCGCGGGGTGGGCCCAGAACCAGCCCGAGGACCCACAACCCCAGGACCCACAAACCCAGGGCCCGCAGCCGGCCGGCCAGGGCGAGGCACAGGGTGGCCCGCAGGGCGCGGCGACGACGCCCGACGACTCGCCGATTATCCTCGGCCCCTTCGCCGAGCCGGTGCAGCTCCGCACGCTGCTGGACATCGCCGTCAGCCGGCTGGGCGTGCAGCTCGCGGTGGACACCAGCCTGACGGGCACGGTGATGATCACCCAGGAGCTGCGCGTCGCGCCCGATCAGTACCTGAAGCTGCTCAACTCGTTCCTGGAGCAGAACGGCTTCGCCATGGTGCCCGGGGCCATCGACGGGTTCTTCCAGGTGGTGCCCAAGACGACCGTGCCGGCCAAGGCCACCGGCCCCCTGCCCACGACGCTGGTCATCCGCACGCCCAACACCAAGCCCAGCGTGCTCCAGCAGGCCATCACCAGCCAGGTGACCACGGGCGGGCGGATCGCCGCGCTCGACGAGCTGGGCGTGCTGATCGTGACGGCCTCGCCCGGCAACGCGCTGGAGGTCAAGGAACTGGTCGAACGGATCCTGTCGGAGCGCGACCAGCAGAAGCTCATCCCCTTCGACCTGACGCACCTGTCGGCCGTGGCGGCCAAGGACCAGGTGCTGCGGCTGGCCGGCGTGCTCGAGGACTCCGGGCCGACCGTGCCCGACCCGCGCAGCCGGGGCCAGGCCGAGCAGGGCAGCGCCACGCTGACCAGCGCGCTGAGCAACCTGGGCCAGCGGCTGATCATCGCGCCCTCGGGCAACCGCCTGCTCTTCCGCGGCACCGAAGACGAGGCCACGCGCGTGCAAGAGCTGATCTCGATGGTGGACCTGAAGGACAACCTCTTGCCCCGTCGGTACAGCACGGGTTCGTCCACGCCCAACATCGCCGCCCTGGCCCAGCAGCGCGGGCTGGGGACGATCATCGAGTTCTCCAGCATGGACCAGCAGGGCGGCGCGAGCGCCTTCGGCGCCGGCCAGGCCCGCCAGCAGTTCCCCCAGGGCGGCAACCCCTTCGGCCAGCAGCAGGCGGTGCTGGGCGGCTCGGCCATCGTCGTCGACGAGGTGCGCCAGAGCATCGTCTTCTATGGCACCGAGGCGCAGCACGAGGACTTTGCAGCGCTGGTCGCCGAGTACGACCCCGGCGACGAGCAGGTGGTGATCCGCAACTATGAGCTCGACTGGGCCCGGGCCGAGGACGTGGCCACGCTGCTCCAGGAACTGATCGACGGCTCGGCGGCGGCCACCAGCGACCTGCTGCCCGGCGCCGGGCAGACCGGCCGCCAGGCCACCCAGCGATTGCCCCAGGCCCAGCCGGGCCAGACCGCCCCCGAGGGCGCGGTGGGCGACATCCAGAGCGCCGACGCGTTCGTGACCTTTGACGAAGCGACCAACCAGGTGCTGGTGCGGGCGCCGCTGAACATGCAGCCGGAGTTCCGCCGGCTGATCCAGACCATCGACAAGCGCCGGCCGCAGGTGTTCATCGAGGCCAAGATCCTGGCCGTCACCTGGACCGACGACATGCGGCTGGCCTTCGAGACCCAGATCATCAACGCCGGCGGACGCGAGGGGTTGCTCCAGACCAACTTCGGCCTGACCGAGGCCAGCGGCGACGCGACCGATCGCAACATCGTGGGCGACAGCCTGCTGGGCCTGACCAGTGCCGTGATCCGCAGCAACTACGTGCCCATCGTCATCAACGCCTTCCAGCGCAACGTGAACGGGCGGATCCTGGCCAGCCCGCAACTGCTGGTGGACAACAACACCGAGTCGAGCATCGTCAGCGTCGAGGCCCAGCCCTTCCAGACCACCAGCCAGGACGGCACCAGCACGCAGACGGGCTTTGGCGGCTTCGAGGAGGCCGGCCCGCAGTTCAGCGTCACCCCGCGCATCAATCCCGGGGGGTTCGTCACGCTGACCTACGACCTGACGCTCTCGAACTTCGTGGGCTCGGGCAGCGACGGCGTGCCCCCGCCGCGCCAGGATCGCACGGTGACCAGCGAATCGGTGACGATCCCCAGCGACACGACCATCATCGTGGGCGGGATCACGCTGGACAACGACAGCGAGACCAAGATCAAGGTGCCGCTGCTGGGCAGCATCCCCGTGCTGGGCTACCTGTTCAGCGACACCAACTGGAACGACTCGAAGACGACGCTGTACGTCTTCATCACGCCCAAGATCCTCTACGAGCCGACGATCAGCGACTACGAGCTGCTGACCGAGGGCCCACGCCGGATCGCCGAGCTCGACGACGACACGCCCGAACTCGAGACGTTCATGGTCCGCGTGCTGGTGCCCACCGACTTCACCCCCGGCACGCCCCGGGAGCGCAGCGACGACGAGTTCGGCATCGAGATCATCGAGCCGCAGCAGCCAGAGTCGGGCCAGTGAGCGATCACCATGAGTAAGCTCATCCTCCGCGGCAAGCAGAAGCAAGAGAGCAACGGCTCCGACACCCGGGGCTCGGGCGATGCGCTGCCGGGCGTTGCCCGGGCGCTGCGCGTGCCCAGGCTGACGGCCGATGCGCTGCGCGCCTTCCGCGAGATGCCCGGGAGCGACACCGAGCCGTGGGACATGCTCATCAGCACGATGGCTACCGACGAGCAGAGCTCGCTGAAGCTGCTGGCCGAGCGCACCGGGCTGCCCTTCGTCGCCGAGCCCAGGCTGAGCGAGAGCGCCCTGCGGTTCTATGAGATCGTCCCCCCCGACATCGCGCGCGAGCGCCACGTTGGTGGCGTGCAGAGCGATGGGCGGACCATGACGGTCGCCACGTCCCAACCCATGCAGCCGGCGTTCTTCAGCGAGCTCGAAGATCACCTGGACATGCCCCTCCGGCTGGTGCTCACGCCGCGGGCCGTCGTGCAGAGCCTGGTCAACCGCGGCTACGAGCAGCGCCAAGACCTGGTCACCGAGATCATCGAGGAGATGCCCCTCGACGAGCGGGCCATCGCCAGCGCGGCGGGCTCGATCGGCAGCGGCAACGACCTGCTCGCGCTGGCGCGCCAGGGTCCGGTCATCCGCCTGGTGAACATGATCCTCTTCGAGGCCCTGCGCCGGCGCGCCAGCGACGTGCACGTCCACCCCGAAGAGACGCGGCTGAACATCCGCCTGCGCGTCGACGGCATGCTCGTGGACGCCTTCAGCCCCCCGCTGTCGCTCGCACCGGCAATCTCCAGCCGCCTGAAGGTCATGACCGAGCTGGACATCGCCAACCGCCACACGCCCCAGGACGGCCAGACCACGGTGCGCGTGGGCGCCCACAAGGTCGACATCCGCCTGAGCGTCATTCCCACCGTGCACGGCGAGCGGCTGGTCATGCGTTTGCTCGACCAGGGCCAGAACAAGCTCAGCCTGGACACGCTGGGCATGACCCAGGAGATGCAGGCCGAGCTCAAGGCCACTGTGGACCGTCCCAACGGCATGCTGCTGGTGACCGGGCCCACCGGCTCGGGTAAGACGACCACGCTGTACTCGGCCCTGGGCATGGTCGACCGCGACTCGCGCAACGTCATGACCATCGAGGACCCGGTGGAGTATCGCCTCGAGGGCATCAGCCAGATGCAGGTCAACGTCAAGCGCGGCGTGACCTTCGCCGCCGGCCTGCGCAGCCTGCTGCGTCAGGATCCCGACGTGATCCTGGTCGGCGAGGTGCGCGACCACGAGACGGCCCAGCTCGCCGTCCAGGCGTCGCTCACGGGCCACCTCGTCCTCGCCACGCTGCACACCAACGACGCGCCCAGCGCCATCCCGCGATTGCTGGACATTGGCGTCGAGCCCTTCCTGGTCACCAGCTCGCTGCTGGGGGTCATGGCCCAGCGCCTGGTGCGCCGTTTGGCGAGCGAGGAAGAACGGGCCGAGACCGGCCAGCGGTACAAGGGCCGGATGGGCGTCTACGAGCTCATGCGCATGAACGACGAATTGCGCACGCTGACCGCCCAGCGCGCCGACGGCGTGCTGCTGATGGAGGCCGCCAAGCGCGCGGGCTTCAAGCCCATGATCGAGGACGCCAAGATGAAGGCGGCCAAGGGCATGACCGACGAGGCCGAGATCAAGCGCGTGCTGGCGTAGCGGGCACGCCGACGAACATCACAGCATCTCGGCGATCGCTTCGAGGTCGATGTTGCCGCCGCTGAGAATCACGCCCACGCGTTTGCCCGCCAGCAGGCCGGGCTCCTCGTGCACCAGGCGCACCAGGGCGGCGATGCCCAGCGCCCCCGACGGCTCGAGCACCAGCTTCAACCGATCCATCCCCAGCCGAACCGCCGCGACGATCTCGTCCTCTTCGATCGTCACGAAGCGGTCGACGTGCCTGAGGATGAGCGGGAAGGTGTACCGACCCAGCGACGGCGTACGCGTGCCATCGGCGATGGTGTCGGGGTTGCGCACGCTGTGGAGCACGCCGCTGCGGAAGCTCCGCGTCGCGTCGTCGGCGTTGGCCGGCTCGACGCCGATGACCTGGCATCCGGGGCTCATGCTGCCCGCGGTGATCGCCGAGCCGCTGAGCAGCCCCCCGCCGCCGCAGGGCGTCAGCAGCAGATCGAGCGTCCCAACCTCCTCGAACAGCTCCAGCGCCGCCGTCCCCTGGCCCGCGATGACGTGCGGATGGTCGTAGGGCGGGATGATCGTGAGCCCCTCGGCCTCGGCGATGGCGGCGCCGACCTCCTCACGCACCTGCGTCGCCGCGTCGTACTGAACGATGCGCGAGCGTTCGTGCCCGCGCGCCACCTCGCGTCTCGTGGCCTCCAGCTTCACGCGCGGCGCATTGGTGGGCATCACGATCACCGTCGGGATGCCAAGGTCCGCTCCCGCCCGAGCAATCGCCTGGGCGTGGTTGCCGCTGCTGTAGGTCAGGACGCCTTGGACCGCATCATCCAACCGCAAGAGCGCGTTCGTTGCTCCGCGGAGCTTGAAGGCCCCGGTGTGTTGCAGGCTCTCGCACTTGAGGAACACCTCTGTCCGCGCGCCCGCGAGCTGCCGGGCCAGGACGTCGTCCAGCGGCGTGCGATCGAGCACCGGCGTGCGTCGCACGCGGCCGGCGATGCGGTCGGCCGCCGCGCGGACGTCGTCGAACACGACGGCATCGGCCAGGGCCATGTCCGGTGCGGTTGTACCCCGGGTCGCGGGCATCTCTTAGGGTACGCGGTGGCTCACGAAGAAGGCCGGCGCTCCGAGGAGCGCCGGCCGTTGGGATACGCGTCCTGTGCTTCCGCAGGAGCCGTTCC
Source organism: Phycisphaerales bacterium (assembly GCA_040219675.1). Lineage (GTDB taxonomy): Bacteria > Planctomycetota > Phycisphaerae > Phycisphaerales > UBA1924 > JAHCJI01. The sequence continues at coordinate 300,591 of JAVJRZ010000011.1, forward strand.
CGCGCGGTCACCGCGCGGCAATCGGACCCCGTCGGGTCCGTTGGCTAGCGCAGTGACCCGTCGTTGGACTCCGTCATATTGAAGTCCTGACTGCAATTCATCACTGGACCACCTCCTTTATGCACGGGCCCCTTCGGGCCGACCCGCCCGGCCGCCGCGACCCTCAACCTGCGATGGGTCGAAGCATGGCCGCCGCCGGGCTCTTCCCCCGGGGTCGCCACCCCGGGCACACCGCCTGGATCGCACACGCGACCCAGTCGCCGCGGCCGCTCTCGCCGGGGGGTGCACAGGTCTTGATCCCATGCCCCGCGGCGCGCGCTTCGCGGAAGCGTGGGATTGTACGTGGCGGGCGGGCCAAGGGTTCCGGTGAGGCACCAAGCGCCAGGATTCGGCCACCTTCCAACGAGATCCGGTGCGTCCGGCGACATCCGCAGGGCGAACCCCCAAAAGTTCGGGCCGCGATGCTCATCAAGCACGACGACGACCAATAACGTGACGTCGCTCCTGGGCTGGCCGGTGGAGTTCCAATCGAGGAGAAAGACATGCCCCGACGCTCGTCCGCCAAAGCGTTCCGTTCGCGCACGTCCATGGCCGTGCTGGCTACCGCTGGCGCTGCAGTTCTGACGCCGGCCTTGCGCGCCCAGAGCACCATCGAGTGGGCCACTCCCGCCGATGGCGACTTTGCCGCGGCGAGCAACTGGCTGCCGATGGTCGTGCCCGGGGCGATGGACACCGCCGTGCTGGGCGGCTTCGGGCCATACATCGTGACTGTGGATACGTCGACAGCCGTGGGCGCCGTCATGCTGCCCAACCCCGAAGCATCGCTGCTGGTCCGGCCTGGCGCTTCGCTGGCGGTGGGCGAACTGATGGGCACGGGGGAGGTGCTCATGAGCGACGGCTCGAGTACGAACGCGGCGGAACTCCTGGTCGAAGATCGCGCGACGATCGATGCGAGTATCCGCCTGAGGGGCACCAGGACCGATCGGGCCCGCATCCACGGGCTCGGCTCGTCGCACAGGCTCGGCCGCAGCGCGTTGATCTGGGCCGACAGCGGGGCCAGCGGATCGATCACAGGGCCGTGGACCAGCGAGGCGACCATCATCAAGGACGGCCCCGGCACGCTGAACGCCAGCGGCCTGAACGTCGTCGGCGGCACGCTGCGTAGCAGCAACGGCGGGCTGCTGATCCTGGGCAACGCAACGGTGACGGGCGCGACGATCGAGGTCGGACCCGACGCCCGGTTCGTGACCAACCAGAACACGGTCGTCTCCAACTCGACCTTCGTGGGCGAGTTCACGATCCGTAGCGGGCAGGACATCACCTTTGGCGACGGCGTAGTGCTCCAAGAGGAACTGACCATCAACGAGCCCGGCTCGATCGGAGAGGCGCGGCTCTTCGTGGAGGAGGGGGTGGAGCTCAACGGCCCGATCCGGCTCGAGGGCTCTTCTCAGGGCGGCCAGATCATCGGGCTCGGCGATGCGCACTTCCTTGGGCCGGACGCGGTCATCACGGGCGAGCGTGGTTCGATCGTCGGGCCATGGACCAGCCAGGCAACGATCATCAACGATGGGCCAGGGGGCTTCGGTCTCTCGGGCTTGAGCTTCGTGGGCGGCACGCTCCACAGCAGCAACGGCGGACGGCTGGACCTCGCCGGCGCCTCGATCATCGACACGACCATCGAGGCCGGGCCGGGCAGCAGCTTCCGAACGACGACCACCACGGTCGTGTCGGATTCGACCATCGTGGGCGACTACACGATCACGAGCGGGCAGCGCCTCACCTTCAGCGTGGGCGTGGAGGTGCAGGGCAGCCTGACCCTTGGCGCCCCCGGAGTCACCGCCCAGACGCAGCTCTACGCGCAGGATGGCGTGACGTTTGACTTCCCGATCCGGCTTGCCGCACGCGAGAGCGAACTCTTCGGCCTGGGCGGCTTCCACGCGCTCGGGCAGAGCGCCGTCATCACCGGCGCCAACGGCCGGCTCACCGGGCCGTGGACCAGCGAGGCCATCATTGCCATGGGTGATGCGAGCAGCCCGATCGGGCTGCTCGAGTTCAGCGGGCCGATACTCAATCTAACGCCGCGCTCGCGCCTGAAGATCGACGTGGCGGGGACGGACGACGATCGGTTCGATCGCCTCGAGGCTGTTGGCCAGCCCGGATCCCCGATCACCGCCGCCATCACGCTGGACGGCAGCCTCGAAATCAACTTCAGCGACGGATATGTCCCCGGGCCGCTCGACCAGTTCGAGATCATCCGCGCAGCGAGCGTCGACGGTGTGTTTGCCGACATCAGTATCGAGCCGGTCGGCGGGGTCGGGCCGGCGCACGTTGTGTATACGGGCGACTCGGTGCTCGTCGTTGCCTGCGCCGCCGACCGCGACGCCGACGGCGAGCTGACGCTGTTCGACTTCCTCGAGTACCAGAACCAGTTCGACGCCGGCGACTTGCGGGCCGACCTGGATGGCGACGGTGAGCTGACGATCTTCGACTTCCTGGTGTTCCAGAATCGGTTCGATGCGGGCTGCCCGTAGGCCCTACTCCAATTCCTCGAACGCCCCCTTCTTCGCCTCCTCGTCGAGGTACTTCTGGAACTCGCCGGTCTTATAGCTGACGAAGCAGAAGACGTGGTGGAGGGTGACCCACTCCAGATCGCTGGGATCCTTGTCCAGGTCCTGGCGGAGGCGGTTGAGCTCGGCGAGCAGCTTTTCGGCGCGGATGGTGTCGGGCATGGGCGTTGGCCTCCTGTAAACGTGTAGACGGATCGAGGGCAACGCTACGATGATGGTGCCATGACCGCCACCGACCCTGCCGCCTCCCCCACCCTCCAGACCATCCAGTCCCAGCGATTGGCCGCGCTGCCGACGTACCTGTTCCACCGGCTGGACCAGGCCAAGGCCGAGTACCGCCGCCGCGGGCCGGGGGCGCCGCTCATCGACCTGGGCGTGGGCGATCCCGACCGGCCCACGCCCGACTTCATCGTCAGCGCGCTGCGGCACGCCGTGCAGGACCCCAGCACCCACCGCTACCCGGCCAGCAAGGGCAGCCAGAAGTTCCGCGAGGCGGCCACGCGTTTCATGGACCGCAGGTTCGGGGTGAAGGTCGACGCGGACCGGCACGTGCTGGCGTGCATCGGCTCCAAAGAGGGCATCGCCCACCTGCCCCTGGCGGTGGTGAACCCCGGGCGGACCATCCTGTGCCCGAGCCTGGGCTACCCGGTGTACCACGCGGGGGCGATCCTGGCCGATGCCAAGCCGGTGTCCATGCCGATGCGGGCCGCCAGCGGCTGGACGCCCCTGTGGGAGGAGGTCTCGCCCTCGGACGTCCAGAACGCGGCGCTGATGTGGGTGAACTATCCCAATAATCCCACCGGCGCGTCGGTGCCGTTGGATTTCTACGCCCAAGCGGCCAACTTCGCGCGCGAGCACGGCATCATCCTGGCCAGCGACCAGGCGTATAGCGAACTGTACTACGAGAAGGACAAGCCCGACAGCCTGTTCAAGGCCAAGGGCGTCGACATCGAACGCGACCCGTTCATCGAGTTCCACAGCCTGAGCAAGGGCTTCAACATGACCGGCTGGCGCATTGGCTTCGCCGTGGGCCACCAGGCGGTGATCGATGCGCTGGCCAAGGCCAAGGGCCCCATCGACAGCGGCGCGTTCACGGCCGTCCAGGAAGCCGGCATCGTCGCGCTGGAGAACTACGACCACGACGACATGGACGCCCTGCGCGCCATGTACACGCAGCGCCTCGACGCGACGATGGAAGGCGTCAGGAAGATCGGGGCCCAAGCCGACCGCCCCAGCGCGGGGCTGTTCGTGTGGGCCCAGTGCCCGGCTGGGCCCGACGGCCAGTCGATGGAGAGCTGGGACTTCGCCCTGCGCTGCATCGATCAGGCCGGCGTGAGCCTGGTGCCCGGCGCGGGCTTTGGCGAGGACGGCAAGCGCTGGTTCCGCATCGCCATGACCGTCGAGGCCGACAGGATCGCCGCGGCCTTCGAGCGGCTGGCCGGAATCGATTGGGGCCGCTAGGTCCCAGCCATGGCGACGATCTTCTGGATCCTGTTGTCTCTTGGGCTCTTGACCCTGGGCGCCGAGGTTCTGGTTCGCTCGTCGGCGGGCATGGCCCGCCGCTTGGGCGTCTCGCCCTTCGTCATCGGCGCCATCATCGTGGGCTTTGGCACGAGCACGCCCGAATTGAGCGCCTCGACCGTGGCCGCCCTGCGCGGGGCCACCGACATCGCCGTGGGCAACGTCGTGGGCTCGAACATCTTCAATGTGGCCATGGTCCTCGGCGTAGCCGCGCTGATCCGGCCGATCCCGACGGATCCCAGGGCCATCCGCTTCGACCTGGCCGTCGCCAGCGCCGTCAGCGTGATCCCCTTCCTATCGATGCTCACCGGCGGTGAGCTGCCACGCTGGATGGGCGGGCTGATGCTGCTCGGCCTGGCGGCATTCATCGTCCGGTCGTTCCGCCACGGCAAGGTTGAGGACGCCGAAACCGAGTTAGGCGAGGCGATGGCCGAGGACTACGAGCCGCGCAAGAGCATCACGCTGGGCATCATCGGCTCGATCGCGGGGCTGGCGATGCTGGTGCTGGGCGCCAAGCTGCTGGTAGATTCGGCCGTGGGCATCGCCCGGGCGGCCGGCCTGAGCGAGCTGGTCATCGGCCTGACGATCGTGGCGGTGGGCACGAGCCTGCCCGAACTGGTCACCAGCGTGGTGGCCGCCCTCAAGGGCCACGCCGAGTTGGCCCTGGGCAACGTGCTGGGCTCGAACATCTTTAACCTGCTGGGAATCCTGGGTGTGGCGACGATGATCACGCCGCAGCGCATCGCCCACCAGACGCTGTGGCTCGACACGCCGCTGATGCTCGGGCTCGTGCTGGCGCTCGCGGTCATCGCGTACACCGGCAAGCGCATCAGCCGCGGCGAGGGGGTGGTGCTGGCGGGCCTGTGGGTGGCCTACGCAATCACCCTTCTAATGATCACCTAGTACCGGCCCAAAACAAAACCGGGCCCAAGCGGGCCCGGCTGTCGAGTGGAGGCGACCGGACTCGAACCGACGACCTCTTCCATGCCATGGAAGCGCTCTACCAAAACTGAGCTACGCCCCCGACAGTTCCCTGATTGTCGCCCCGGGGCCTCTCGGCCGACCGCGGCAAGGCCACGATGATAGCCGGGCTTACCGACCCGGGGCCAGTCCGTCCCGCTCCCTTTCATCGGCGGGCTCGGGCTTGCGATTGAGCACCGCATCGACCGCGGCCCGCACTCGCTCCAGCGAGATCCGATCTACGCGGTGGCGCTGCGGGTCGTCGTTGGCGGTCTCGGTCTCACTCATGTCTGGATCGGCCAGCACCAGGGCCTCGCCGGCGGGCGCGGGGATGGCGGTCCAGCGGTGATCCGTCGGCCCAAACAGACTGACAACAGGGACCCCTAGGGCCGCCGCGATGTGCCGTGGCCCCGTGTCGTTGGTCACCATCAGCGACGAGCGGGCCAGCACGCCCTTGAGCGACCCCAGGCTCCCACCATGATCTGCCAGGCACGGCGGCGTGCAACGGGCCGCTCGCCGGATCCGCTCGGCGATCTCGGCCTCGGCAGGCGACGTGTTGATGACCGGCGTCAGGCCATGGGTCCTGGCCAGCCAGTCGGCCAGCGCGGCGTAGCGCTCGGCCGGCCACCGCTTGGCGGGGTTATTGCCACCGGGGTTCAAGACCGCCAGCGCCGCGTCGGAACCGATGCCCGCTCGCTCGAGCACCGCCGCCGCGGCCTCCCGCTCGGCCGTGCGCACGACCAATTCCAGTCGCGCGTGTGCGGGCAGCGGCTGGATCGCCGCGGCCGCGTCCACCGGACGGTCGGCCAGGATGTCCAGCATCGCGCGTGCGGCGTGGTCGTAGTACGCCGCGGCGGGCACGACGGCCCAGCCCCCGACTTCTCGCTTGGGAGCCTGCAAGCGATGGGTGAGCAGCAGGCCCCGCCCGTCGCGGTCGTAGCCGAGCCTGAGCGGGATGCCCGCCACGCGCGTGGCGAGCGCTGTGGAGAAGGAGTTGGTCAGCAACAGGGCGGCGGCGTAGCGGCGGGGTCGCAAGTGGGCCGCGACGCGCTTGGGCCCCAGCACGCCCGACATGGGCGCCACATGGATCTCGTCGAGCGAGTCGAGGCCGGCGAGCACCTGATCGACCCCCGGCCGGCAGACACCGCCAATGAACCAGCCGGGCAGGGCGTCGCGGATGCGCCGCAGCGCGGGCGTGGCCATCACCGCGTCGCCGATCCATGAGGGCAGCACGATCAGCAGCCGCTTGGACGCTTGGGGCCTATCCACCACGCACCACGCTCGCTTGGGCGATTCGGTCGATTGCCGAGGCCAGGTCGAGGGCACCATCGCCCACGCGGAGGCATCGGCCCGATTCCAGCCCGGCGGCGACACCCGCCTGGACGTCCCGCTCGGCGTCGCCCACCATCCACGATCGGCTCAGATCCAGCCCCAGCAGGTCGGCGGCGGCCAGCAGCATGCCCGGCGCGGGCTTGCGCCACGCGTGCTCTCGGCAGAACCGCGGTGGTCCTTCCCCTTGTGGGTGGAACGGGCAGGCCAGCACCGCCTGGGCATGGGGCTCGAAGATTTCCAGCGTGCGCTGGCATGCGGCTTCGACCTCGTCCAGCGAAGCGCCGCCCCGGGCGACCACGCCCTGGTTGGTCACGATCACGACGGCAAAGCCCATCTCGGCCACGCGACGGCAGGCTTCGAAGGCGTGCGGCAGCGGCTTGATCCAATCCGGGTCAGCGAGGTCGCCCGCCTTGCCGGCGAAGGCCTCGGCAGGCAGCGTCCCGTTCTCGATAAGCGTGTCGTCGCGGTCGAAGAAGACCGCCGGCCGCCGGCTCTCAGGGGCGGGCAACCGTGGAAATGGGCGAACTTCGGGCGGGAAGATGACCAAGGGCTGACTTTAGGGGGAGCGGGCCGCTGGATGCCATCGCCCCTGGTCGCGCTAGATCGTCACATCGATGATCGAGCCGATGGGCAGCAACTGCTGGATGGTGACCTGCGGCACGTCGCGCACCGGCCCGGGCTGGGCCGAGCCATCGGTGGGCGAAACCTCGGCCAGTCTGGGTGCATGACCCGCGCGGGCGGCCGGGACGACGCACGGCCGGCGGCTCTCCTCCCCGGCGCCCGCCTCCATGGACCGCCGCCCGGCCGCCCGCTCGATCTGTTCGCCCTTGTTCACGCGAGCCAAGTACTCGGCAAACCGCAGCGGCTCGAAAGCGCCGCAAGAGGCGTGCGATGGGCTGGAGCCGACGACGGACATGCCCAACCCTGTGAAACCAACATGCCACAGCTTCTGGGATTGGCCAGACCCGATAAAAACACCCTTGGAAGGCCGCTGGCGCGCCACGCCGCCCGTAGCCGCCGGTCAATGATGCCTCCCTTCAACGCCCGAACGTTGCGTGAGGACCACATGCTGCGAACCAGCGACCTGGACTACGACCTGCCTCGCGAGCTCATCGCCACCGCGCCGGCCGACCCTCGCGATAGCGCCCGGCTGATGGTGGTCCGCGGCTCGGCAGCCCCAGAGCACCTGGTCTTCCGCGACTTGCCGGACCTGCTCTCGCCCGGGGATCGTCTGGTCGTGAACACGAGCCGGGTGATCGCGGCAAGGCTGGCGGGTGTTCGGGAGGACACCGGCGGCAAGGCCGAGGGCCTGTTCCTCGACTTCGGGCCCCAGCCGGGCCAGTGGGTGTGCATGATCAAGGCCCGCCGGTTTCGTGCGGGGGCCACCATCGGCCTGCTGAGCCCCACTGGGAACGCGTCGCAGCACGCCATCACGCTGTTGCGGCGGCACGAGAGCATTCCCGGGGCTTGGCTGGTGGAGGTAACCGGGGGGCCTTGGCCCGATGCCGCTTCGTTTCGCGAGCACAGCATGGCCGTGCTGGCGGACGTCGGGCGCGTCCCCTTGCCCCCCTACATCCGGAGCGCCCGGCGCAATGCGGGAGCTGAAGACCAACTCGAGACCGATGCCGAACGCTACCAGACCGTGTACGCCGATGCTGGCGCCACGGGCTCCGTGGCGGCCCCCACCGCCGGGCTGCACTTCACGCCCGCCGTGCTGGATGCACTGGCCGGTCGCGGGGTGCTTCGGCGTGATGTGACGCTGCACGTCGGGGCGGGCACGTTCCGCGAGGTCGAGTCCGAGTTCGTGGAAGAGCACCAGATGCACCACGAGTTCTGCCACGCCCCGCCGGAGACGCTTGCGGACCTCTCGGCAGCCGGGCGCGACGGGCATCGCGTGCTGGCGGTAGGCACGACGGCCGCGCGGACGCTCGAGGCCAGCGCCGATAGCCCGGGCGGCTGGCTCCAGACCGACCTGCTGATCACGCCGGGGTACTCGTGGAAGCTGGTCGATGGGATGATCACCAACTTCCACCTGCCCCGTTCGACGCTGATGGCGATGATCGCGGCGCTGCTGCCCGGCGGGGTCGAGCAGTTGCTCACGCTCTACGCGACGGCGATCGAGGAGCGCTATCGCTTCTACAGCTATGGCGATGCCATGCTCATTCTGCCGTAGAACGCGGGCGGAAATCTCCGAGCCCGAGCGCTTCGTGGCCGATGCTTGAGGAGCTACCGTCGAGGCACCGCATGCACCTTGAAGACCTCATCCGCGGGCTCCCGATCCCGGTCCCTGGGCCGCAAGCCGGCGCTTTGGACATCCGGGGCGTGACCGAAGACAGCCGCCGCGTCGAGCCCGGCTGGCTGTTCGTCGCCCGGCAGGGCTCTCGCCAGAGCGGCACGGGTTTCGTTCGGCAGGCCGTCGAGCGCGGGGCGGTAGCCGTGCTCTCTCATGAACCAACGGACGCTCCGGTGTCCCTCGTGTGCGAGCGGCCCGCGGCGGTCGGCGCTGCACTCAGCGAGCGTTGGCATGGCTCGCCCAGCGGGCGCATGCGGGTCATGGGCGTTACGGGCACCAACGGCAAGACCACGGTTGCGTGGCTCGTGCGCCAGATCCTCAACGCCGCGGGCATGCGTTGCGGGTTGGTGGGAACCATCGAGGTCGATGAGGGTGCCGGGCCTCGCCAGGCCGAGCTCACCACCCCCCGAGCCGAGGACCTGAGCGGTTCGATGGCCCGCATGGTGGGCCACGGGTGCCAGTGTGCGGCCCTCGAAGTCTCCAGCCATGCCCTGGACCAGGATCGAACGGCGGGGCTCACCTTCGCGGCGGCCGTGTTCACGAACCTCAGTGGCGACCATCTGGACTACCACGGCTCGATGGAGGCGTACGCCGCTGCCAAGGCCCGGCTGTTCGAGGGGCTTGGTCCCGATGCGCTGGCGATCGTGAACGCCGACGACCCCGCCTGCGATCGCATGCTTCGCGACAGCCAGGCGCGCGTGCTGCGGTGCTCGATGGGCGAAGCGGGCGAGGCCCGCGTTCGTGTCCGCGCGCAAGGCCTGGAGAGCAGCATCGAGTTGGCCGGCCCCTGGGGCGAGATTGGTTCGACGCTGTCCCTGGTAGGCGACCACAACGCCATGAATGTCTTGCAGGCGGTCGCCGTCGCCCACAGCTTTGGCGTCCGGGCGGACGAACTGGCCGACGTGTTGCCCACGCTCGTGCCTCCTCCGGGGAGGCTCGAGCCGGTCGTCGTTTCCGGGGCGGCGGGGCCGCGGGTGCTCGTGGATTACGCCCATACCGACGACGCGCTCGAGAAGGCGCTGCGGGCGGTCGCCGGCCGAGTTGGTCGCGGCCGGCTCTGGGTGGTCTTCGGCTGCGGAGGCGACCGCGACCGAACCAAGCGTCCGCGCATGGGCGCTGTCGCCGGTCGGCTGGCCGACCGCATCGTGGTCACCAGTGACAATCCGCGCACAGAAGATCCACAGGCGATCGTCGACGAGGTGCTCGCGGGCTTGCCTAAGGCCATGTGGACCACCAGCGACGTCGACCGCGAGGCCGCGATCCGGCTGGCGATCAACCAGGCCGATCCCGAAGACGTCATCGTGATCGCCGGCAAGGGCCACGAGGACTACCAGATCGTCTCGGATGGCGCGGGGGGAACGTACAAGCGGGATTTCGATGATCGCCTGATTGCGCGAGCCGCCCTCGAGGCTCGCGCGGGGCTCGCGGGGCAAGCGTCATGATCGCGCTGGATGCCTTCGCCCGGGCCGTGGATGGCCGGTGGATCGCGCCGGGCACGGGCTTGGTGGTGGGTGCCGGCATCGATACGCGCTCGCTCGAGCCGGGCCAGGCGTTCTTCGCGTTGCCCGGGACGCGGGTCGATGGGCATGACTTCCTGGACGCTGCCAAGCGGTGCGGGGCCAGCGTTGCCGTCGTGGAACGAGCGGTTCCCGTGCCGGACGGGCTAGCGGTACTGCGCGTGAGCAGCGTGCGCGATGCGCTCTGGTGTGCGGCCGAGCACTACCGTGCGCACCTGCCGGGCCGGGTGGTCGCGGTCATGGGTAGCAATGGCAAGACCACCACGGTGCGCATGCTCGCATCGATTCTGGGTCGCTCGCATGCCGTCCATGCCTCGGCACGCTCGTTCAACAACGCGCTGGGCCTGCCGCTGACGATCCTCAACTGCCCTCCCACCGCCGAGGTCATGGTGTGCGAGCTTGGCGAGGGCGAACCCGGGGCACTTCCGCGCTACGTCCGGCTCGCGCAGCCGGATCTTGCGCTGGTCACCAGCGTCGGCCGGGCGCACGTGGGCGAGCTCGGCGGGTTGGAAGCGGTGCGGCGAGAGTTCGAGCAGGCGCTTCGAGACCTGCCCGAGGCGGGGTGCGCGATCGCACCGGCCGATCTTGGATGGTCCGGTGCGCCGTGGAGCGGTGTTTGCGAGGCTCGCCACGAGCAGGACAGGTGCGTATTCGAGCTTTCGGACGGATCGTTCTGGAGGCTGCCGGTCGCCGGCTTGCACAATGCGCAGAACGCCGCTATGGCCATCGCGGCCGCCCGGATGCTCGGCCTGCCCGATGGTTTGATCGCCGATGGACTGGCGTGCTTCGAGCCCGCGGACATGCGGCTGGCCATCCGGCGCTTCGCCGGCGCGACGGTCATCGTGGATTGCTACAACGCGAATCCTGATTCGACCCAGGCCGCGCTCACCACGCTCGAAGACCTGGGCACGGGCCGCCGCAAAGTGGCGGTGCTGGGCGACATGCTCGAACTGGGCCCCGATGCCGAGCGATGGCACGAGGAGATCGGGCTGCGGGCTTCGACCGTGGCGGACGAGTGCGTGTTCATCGGCGCGCTGAGCCGATCGGCGCATCGATCGGTTGGGGGCGCATGGTTCGAGTCGATCGACCACGCCCGCGAGCACGTGCGCAGCATGCTCCAACCGGGAACCGTGCTGCTGCTCAAGGGGTCTCGCGGGCTCGCGCTCGAGGGGTTGCTGCCCGCCGATCAGGACAGTGTTCCCAGGTCGATGGTGGTCTAGCGGATGCTGTTCTGGCTCGTCAGCGTGCTTGAAGGTCGGCTTCCCGATGGGATCATGTCCATCCTTCGGGTGCTGTACCAGGAGCAGTTTCGCGCCCTGGCGGCCGCGGTGCTTTCCTTTGCGCTCGTGCTGTTCTTCGGCAAGCCGACGATCGCGCAACTGGTCAAGTTCAAGATCGGCGACTCGGGCCTGACCGATGCCGAGGCGCTGCGCCGGGGAGCGGCATCCAAGAAGAACACGCCCACGATGGGCGGCGTGCTGACGAGCGGCGCGGTGGTGGCCTCGGCACTGCTCCTTGGCGACCTGAGCAACTTCTACGTGAACGCCGGCTTGCTCCTGCTGGTGAGCTTCAGCGTTGTCGGGGCCGCCGACGACGTGCTGAAGATCCTCGCCTCGCGGCGTGAGGGCGGCCGGCAGGGGCTGCACAGTTGGGAGAAGTTGCTGTTCCAACTCGGCGTGGGGGCGCTGATCTCCTACTTCGTGTTCCGGCACGGGGACACGGGCTCGGGCCAGGACATGGCCCACGTGCTGAACCTGCCGTTCCAGCGCAGCACGCTGCCGGGCAGCGGCCAGGTCAATCCCGCAGTGTGGTTCCTGCCCATGGGCGCCTTCGTCGTCCTGGGCACGCTGATGATCGCGGGCATGAGCAACGCAACCAACATCACCGACGGCATGGACGGCCTGGCCGGGGGCCTGAGCGCCATCGTCGCGGCCGGCTGCGTGGTGCTGACGATGGTGGCCGGCTGGCAGGCCACGGCGCAGACCCTGCTGGTGCCGTACGTGCCGGGCGCCGAGGAGCTGAGCATCCTGGCGGGCGGCCTGCTCGGGGCCTGCCTCGGATTCCTATGGTGGAATGGCTATCCGGCCCAGGTCTTCATGGGCGATACGGGGTCGCTGGCTATTGGAGGCCTGTTCGGGTATCTGGCCCTCGTGACGCGCCAGGAAGTCGTCGTGCTGCTGATGTGCGGCGTGTTTCTTCTGGAGATCGCATCCGTGGTGCTCCAGGTCGGGTACTTCAAGTGGACGAAGCGTACGGGGGAGGGAAGGCGGATTTTTCGCTGTGCACCGTTCCATCACCATCTGCACCTGGGTGGGCTGGCCGAGCCCAAGGTCGTCGCGCGCCTTTGGATCGTCGGCGTGCTGCTCGTGGTGCTGGCCCTGGCCTCGATCAAGCTCCGGTGATTGTCGTTGACCAAGGCCGACTCTGATCAGCGATCGACCAGACCGCCAAGCCCGGGCCCGATGGCGGGGTTGGCGTGGCTGTGCGCCATCGTCGCGCTGGGCACGATGCTCTTTGGCCCCAAGATCTATGAACGCCCGAGCCTCTCGCGGCAGGAGGGCCCTGAGGCCATCGCGGATGAGATCGAAGCGCTCCGGGCCAAGTCCGAGAGCCAACTGGACAGCGCCGATGGGCAGCGCTCGGAGGTGCGGCTGGTCTTCCGCACCGGGCGGGCCATCGATGGCAGGCTCCTCGCCGAGACCGTCGAGGGCGTCACGCTGGAGATCGCCGGCGTCGAGCGGCGGTTCCCCCAGTCCCAGATCGAGCGTCTGGTCCGCCTGCCGGACCTGGCTTCTCGGTACCGTGACTGGCGGGCGAACATCGAAGACAGCGACGTCGGGCACATCGAGCAGTTGATCCAGTGGCTCGTCAGCCAGGAGTTGTACCACGTTGCGCATTACGAAGCCGCGTTGCTCGCGCGTCAGCGGCCCAGGGACCCTCGCGTCGCGGCGTTGCAGCGGCAGATGCGCGGGATGGCCGAACTCTTCGAGCAGCGCGGGCAGGGTGTGCCCCGAACGCCCGACCCGCGGGACAAGCCCTTGCCCCTGCTCACACCCGAGCAGATCAACCTCATCCGCGTCTACGAGATCGACCTGCTCGACCCGCCGCGCGTGCGCATCGAGCCCCGAGACATCCAGGAGTTCCTCCTGGCCTACCGCGAAGACCCGCGCGTGCCCCAGACACCCGAGGGCCGGCAGGCCATGATCGCCGGCGATCCGCTGGACGTCCTCCGGCTGATGTTCGAGTTGCAGGCGCGAGAGTTCTACGGCAAGGTGCGGGTGCTCGATGATCCCGACGTCTTGCGAAGGTTCCGTCGCGACGTCACCGGCTGGCTCGTGGCCGGCTGCGCCACGTCGAGGTGCCACGGCGGGACCGAGGCCGGCCAGCTCCGACTGGCGTATCGCAGCGCCCGGTCGGAGCCGCAGGCGTACACCAATTTCTACATCCTCACGCAGGCAACCTTGCCCGATGGCACGCCGCTGATCGATCTCGAAGAGCCGGACAACAGCCCGCTGCTCCATATGGGCCTTCGGCGAACCGGCTCACGCTTCCCGCACCCGGAGGTGCCGCGCGAGGAAGGCGATGGCGACGCCTGGCGTGAGGTGTTTGGCCGGACCGAAGACGCCCGCTGGCGGGCGACGACGGCGTGGATCCGAGCCCTCTACCAGCCCAGGCCGGAGTACCCCATCACCTACCCGCCCAACGAGGAAGGGACTGAGGACGGGCCCGAGAAGGACCAGGGGCCGGAATCCGCTGGCGACGCGGGCGGCCAACCGGATCCGGGCTGAGCCGCACCGGCGCGGTCCTTGCCCTAGACTGGCCCCCGAACCGGCCGCCCGGTACGGGCGAACAGGCGAGTGGATTTTGAGCGGTCTGGAGCCGCTGCTGCGGTCGCGGCCTGCGCGAAGCGCGTGATTCAAGAGAACTCGGAGGCATCGGGATGGCATCTGTCAAGGCGTTTCGTTTCCCTGGCCAGCGCGGCGCGATGGGCTTCGTTCGAGGGGCCCCGCTTGCGGCCTTGGCCGGACTGGCCGCCGGCGTGATGGTCGGCTGCGATCAGCAGGACGCGGGGGCGCAGGCCATCAGCGACGCCAGCGTCCAGTTGAAGACCGTCTCGCCCGGTTCGGTGCCCCCGGTGAGCGACGACTTTGCGACAAAGGGATATCGGGCTGCAGCGGCCGAACTCGGACCGGCGACGACCGGCACTCAGGCCCAGCAGGCCATTGCCGCGTTGCTGAACGCCGAGGTGGAGTCGGGCCTTGCGCGCCCGGCGATGTCCCGGCTGGCGCAGATCGAGCACGAGATCGGTTCGAAGCTGACGCGGATGATGTCGCTGGAGACCGCCCGCGTTTCGGCCCGGCAGACGGCCCAGGCGCTCCGCGGGTACGACCCCTCGGCCGAGCGTTCGACCATCGATGCCCAGAGCCGCACGTTGCAGCAGCAGTTGACCGAGGCTCGGAGCCGACGCGAGGCCCTCGAGCAGCAGATCGGCGAACTCTCGGCGCAGATGGAGGGGCTGGACGATCAGGTCGGCGGCATCCGCGCCCAGGAGGGCGAGCTCCGGGAACGAGCCTTGCGCGAGGACCCGATCGAGGCCGCCCAGACGATCCAGGAAGCCCGTGAAGTCGGCCGACGCGCCGACCGCCTGGAGGTCGAAGTCAGCACGCTGGACGCCCGTCGCACCGTGCTGCGACCGCAGGTCGAGGCGCTCGACGTGCGTATCGACGCCATCGACGCACAACTGAACATCCTGAGCGAGGCCCGGGAGAACGTGGCCACCCAGGCGCGCAGCTCGACCGAGGGCGCGCAGGCGGCCGATGCTTCGGCCCAGGAGTTCACCGCCCAACTGGTGGCGCTCGCCCAGGAGATCTCCGCACTCCATCAGAACGAAGCGGCAGGGGCCGTCGATGAGGCCCGCCAGACGCTCCAGAAGTCCGCATCGTCGGCTCGGCGGGCGACGGGCGTCGTCGACGGCACGCTGTCGGCCGCGGGTGCTTCGCGGACGCTTGGCGATCTCCTGGCCCGGCGGGCGTCGAGCCTGGAGCAGACGGCCAGCGCCTTCCGCGGCCTGGCGGACCGTGGTGAGGGGGAACTGGCCAATCGCCTGAGCGGCATCGCCGGCCAACTGGATCAGCAGGCCGCGTCGCTGAAGCAAGACGCCATTGCCGCTTTCGAGCAAGCCGCCAGCAACCTCCGCCGGGTTCGGGCCCAGGGTGACGTGCGCGAGGATCTCCAGAACGCGGCCGACGCCCTCGATCGGGCGATCGAGCGGCTGGGTGGTCGCCCCGCTGGCGGCGCGGACGACGGCGGCTCGGATGACGGCATGGGCGAAGATTCGGCCTCTGAGATGGGCGGGTGATCCACACCCCGGCGGCGAGCGCCGAGCGGCCGCCGCTATCATTCCAGCGATGACAGCAGCGAATCTTGAAGGCAGGCAGGCCCAAGCCGACCCGGGCCCCGAACTCGCGCAGGCCCGGATGCACCTGGTCGGCCCCAGGGACCCGGTCGTCGGCGTGGTCACGCGCAACGACCTGTGCACCGCGGGCCGAAGGGCCGCCGGGTTCGTTCGTCACATCGAGATCGACGTATCGCAAACGCCACTGGCCGGGTCGTTCGTGCCCGGCCAGAGCTTTGGCGTGCACGCGCCCGGCGAGGACGACCGCGGACGGCCGCACGCGCTGCGCCTGTACTCCATCGCGTCACCCAGCGTTGGCGAGGACGGGCAGGGCGGCGTCATCGCGACCACCGTCAAGCGGCTCATCGATGAGCGCAGCGACGGGCCGGGGCTCTTTGTTGGCCTGACCAGCAACTACCTGTGCGATCTGCGGCCGGGCGACGAGGTTCGCCTGAGCGGGCCCAACGGCAAGCGGTTCGTGCTGCCGGCACGGCCCGAAGCCCACGACTACCTGTTCTTCGCCACGGGCACCGGCATCGCGCCATTCCGTGGGATGGTGCTCGACCTGCTTCGGACGGCTCCGCAGAGCCAGATCGCGCTGATCATGGGCGCGCCGTATGAATCTGACCTGCTGTACGACGATCTGTTCACGGACCTGGCGCGCAAGCACGCGAACTTCAGCTACCACCCCACTATCAGCCGCCACGCGAACAGAGATGGCGCGCCCGGCTGCTACGTGCAGGATCGTCTGGAGCGGGATGCGGAGCGGCTGAGTGAGATCCTCCTCGGGGATCGCGGCCTGATCTACATCTGCGGGCTGCTGGGCATGGAACTGGGCATCGTCCAGGGCCTGGCGCGGACCCTGCCGCCCGAGGCGCTGGAGCGGTACCTCAAGATCGATCCGGACGTCGCCGGCGATGTCGCGGGGTGGACGCGGAAGATGGTGCACCGCCAGGTCAAGCCCACCCGCCGGATGTTCGTGGAGGTCTACTAGGTCCGCCATGGGCTGATGATCGCCTTTTGATTGGGCGAATCCGGGCCAGCGCGACGTGTCCAGCGTTGACGGCGCGATGATGTTCGGCTAGGTTTGGGGCCCCCTGGAACCGCCCGGGCCGGGGTGGTCGTATGGGAGGGCCATCGCCGGCACATCCCGCCGAGTGGTCACCGGGCCTCGCTTGCCCCGTCTCTGTAGCGCCCCGAGTACCTTCTGATTGGCATCTAAAGGAGCCGGCCCTTGCGAGCAACCCTGCCGCGGATCTTGGCGATCGTCCTCGCTCTGGCGACTGGTGCGGCCGCATTCGGCCAGGCCGATCTGCCCCCAGAACTCCCCACGCGAGCCAGCCTGAGCCCTTCCGAGGAGCAGGCCGTCGCGCGGTGGGCTCTGGACAACTGGTCGCAGGTGAGCGCCGAAGATCCGGTGCGAGCTCGAGAGGCCCGTCGTCGCCTGGTCGCTCCGCTGCTCTCGCAGGACACCTCGGCGAGTTTCCGCGTGGCCGTCGATCAGGCCCTTGCCGGTGAGTTCGCCACGGCCCTGGCCGGCGACGACGTGTTCCGCGGCGTGAACGCCGCTCTTCTCATGGGCTGGCTGGCGACCGACCGCTCGGTCCGAGCGCTGACCAACCTTGTCGATGACGATCAGGTCGCCCTGCGTTTTGCGGCCATCAGTGGGCTGAGCAACGCGTTTCGCGCTTCCGGATTCGCGCCCGTGGCGTTCCAGGCCCAGGTCGGGAACCAAGCGGTCGATCGGCTGGCCGAATTGCTCGCCAGTGCCGAAGACCGAAGCCTGCTGGACGGCGCCGCCAAGGCCCTCAGCGACGCGATGGCGGTGCCCGAGTCGTCCATCGCCGGCTTCGGTGCGCGCAGCGGTGAGGCTCTGACCAATGCCGTCGGTCGTCGCTTGAACACGATGCCCATCGACGACCAGTTGTCGATGCGGATGGCCCCGCTCATCCGAGCCATGGCCGACATCCGCACGTCGATCACGCAGCGCCGCGGGAATGTGTCGGCGGGCTGGCAGACGGCGGTGATGGAGATGTACGGCCGGGCGGGCGCCTTGGGCTTCCGCCTCGTCCGGGCCGAGCAGGCCGGAAGGCTCGGTGACGAGCCCGGAGCCGCGCGGCGGAGCGTGCGCACGGCGCTCCAGGTTGCCAGCACCATCCCGACGCTGCTGCGGCTCAACCAGGCCACGCAGAACCGCTTGGGCCAGCTCATGCTGGCCGATGGCCTCGATCGGGCGGCCGACGATGATGGCGACGCCTACCAGCGTTCCGCCACGTCGCTCTTCCAGTTGCTCCAGAACGAGTTCGGGCTGCCCCGCGACCGGTTCAACATCGATCGCTGATCGGCCCGAGATCGAGCGCCCGAGGCGGGAATCTTTCGAGCGAGATCGCAATCGGCCCTGCTGGCCCTCGCCGGGCTCGCAGGGCTGTCGTACAGTGGCCCATGCTCAAGATCTTCGCCCCCGTGATCTTGCTCCTCCTGGTCGTCGCCGCCACGCTGGTGACCGATCGCCCCTTGCCTCGGGCCGACCTGTCGTTCGTGAATCGCGGCGACGTGAACACCCTGGACCTCCAGAAGATGAGCTGGATGCAGGACCTTCGGGTCGCCCGCATCCTGTTCGAGGGGCTGGTGGCCAACGACGTGTTCACGCACGATTACGCGATCATCCCGGCGGCGGCCGAGAGCTGGGAGGTCAGCCCCGACGGCCTGGAATACACCTTCACCATCCGCGACGACGCGCGTTGGAGCAACGGGGAGCGTGTGAAGGCGGGCGACTTCGTGTATAGCTGGCGCCGGGCCATCCTGCCCGATACCGCGGCGGACTACACAAAGCTCTTCCAGCTCATCGAGGGCGCGACGGACTTTGCCGACTGGCGCCAGGCCCAGCTCGACGCGTTCGCCGGCAGCGCCTTGCAGGGCGAGGCGCGGCGCATCGAGGCCGAGCGGCTGTGGGAAGAGGCCGAGGCGAAGTTTGGTGAGATGGTCGGCCTGCGAGCCGTGGACGACCGGACGCTGTGGGTGCGGCTCAAGCTGCCCACCCCTTACTTCCTCGACTTGCTGGCCTTCGCGGTGTTCTACCCGGTCTACCCGCCGCTGGTGCGGCAGTACGAGAGCGTGGATGGGCAGACCGGGCTCATCCAGGCAAAGACCGGATGGACCAAGCCGCCGGAACTGGTCAGCAATGGTCCGTTCATGTTGACGAGCTGGCGTTTTAAGCGCGACATGCGCTTCGAGCAGAATCCCTACTACTGGAACCGTGATGCGCTGAACATCGAGACCATCAGCACGCCGTCCATCAACGACCCGAACGCCGCGGTGCTGGCGTACACCTCGGGCGTGGTCGATTGGGTCAGCGACGTCACGCCCGCCTACCGGGCGGACATGCTGGCCGACAAGATGGCCTTCTACCAGGAGAATCGCGAGCTGTACGAGCAACTGCGGGCCCAGGGCCTGGACATGTTCGAGATCGATCGCCGGCTGCCCGATGATCCGCGCAAGGACATCCACGCCGTTCCCGCCTTCGGCACGTACTGGTACAACTTCAACTGCCTGCCCACGCTGCCCGATGGCCGGCCCAATCCGTTCGCCGATGCCCGTGTCCGGCGGGCGTTCGCGATGACCATCGACAAGCAGAGCATCGTCGACGACGTGCTGCGATTGGGCAACCCGGTCGCGAGGACGCTCATCCCGCAGGGTTCGATCCCCGGCTATGAGAGCCCCGGTGGCCTGCGCTGCATCAGCGATGCGATGAACGACGCCCAGAAGCAGGAGATCATCGCCCAGGCGCGGCAGTTGCTCGTCGAGGCCGGCTATCCCTCGCCGAGCGACCTGCCGACGATCGAGATCCTCTTCAACAAGGACGGCGGGCACGACCTGATCGCCCAGGTGGTGCAGAAGAACTGGCAGGAGTACCTGGGCGTGAGCGTGCGGCTCTCGCAGAAGGAGATCAAGGTCTTCCGCGACGACCTGAAGGAACAGCGTTACATGGTCAGCCGCGCCGGCTGGTACGGCGACTACGGCGATCCGACGACGTTCCTGGATATCAACCGCTTCGACGACGGCAACAACGACCGCAAGTACAACAACCCCCGGTACGAGGCGCTGCTCGACGAGGCCTCGGTCGAGCTCGATGCCCAGCGCCGCTTCGAGTTGCTCACCGAGGCCGAACGCATCATCATGGACGAGGACCTGCCCATGGTCCCGCTGTTCCACTACATGACGGTGTACCTGTTCGACCCCGACCGCTTGAGCGGCCTCAACCCGCATCCTCGGACCGAGCAGAACGTGTATCTGTTCGACATCCTCGGCGATGGCAAGGGGACCGACCGGGTTCGCATGATGCCGCCGTTGCCGCCGGCGGGCCTGTCGTCTTCGGTGGATCCCAGGGGCATCGAACCGGCGATGCTGGACCGCGACGAGTTGCTCGCGCTGCGTGGCGGCGCGGGCAAGGGCGAGGAGTAGCCGATGCTCGGGCTGATCGTTCGCCGTCTGGTCCAGTTGCCGATCATCGTGCTGGTGATCTACACGCTAACGCTCGCGCTCGCGTGGGCCATTCCCGGTAACCCGCTCGAAAACCCCGAGGGTCGCCAGCCGAAGCCCGAGGTCATCGAGGCGATGAAGCGTCAGTACAACCTCGATAGCTTCCCGAATTTCTACTGGTCGTATCTGGCCAGCGCGACGGGCGTGAAGTATGCCAGCGACGCGCTGAGCGGCGACCTGGCCGCCGAACGCGAGCGTGCGCAGGCCGAGGGCCAGGCGCCGCCGCGGCGCTACGTGTTCGACTTTGGCCCCAGCCTCCAGTACGAGGACTGGACCGTCAACGAGATCGTGCGCGACTCGTTACCGGTTTCGATCACGCTGGGGGCGATCGCCATATTGATCGCGCTGGGCGTGGGCACGCTGGCGGGCATCGTGGGCGCGGTCAAGCCGAACTCGATGGCGGACCTGGCCACGCTCGTCGTCGCGCTCATCGGCATCAGCCTGCCGAGCTTCGTGATCGGCACGGTGCTGCTGCTGATCTTCCCGGTATGGCTGGGCATCGGCGAGGTAGGCTCGAGCGCCGGGCCGCAGGACATGCTGCTTCCCGCCATCACGCTGAGCCTGCCGTTCGCGGCGTACATCGCGCGCCTCACGCGCATGGGCATGATTGATGCCCTGAACACCGACTATGTGCGAACCGCGCGCGCCAAGGGCGTCAGCGAGCGGATCGTCCTGCTCCGGCATGCGCTGAAGAACGCGTTCCTGCCCGTGCTGAGCTACCTGGGCCCCGCGGCCGCCCTGGCGATGACCGGCTCGTTCATCGTCGAGCGCGTGTTCAACGTGCCGGGCATGGGCCAGCACTTCGTCAACGGCGTGCAGAACAAGGACCTGTTCCTGATCATCGGCGTCGTGCTGGTGTTCGCCACGATGCTGGTCATCTTCAACCTCGCGGTCGACGTGCTGTACCGCTGGGTCGATCCGCGGATCAGCTAGCCCTATGGAACCCACCGTGGCCTACCTCGGAGAGCCCCCGCCAGGCTCGCTCGTGTATCGGCTCAGGCGGATCGCCGAGGCCGGGTGGTTCCATGCGGTGATCGTCGGCGTCATCCTGGTCGCGGCGATCAACGTGGGGCTGGAGACCTACCCGAACATCATGGATCGCGTGGGGCCGATCCTGCTCGGGCTCGACAAGCTGATCATCGGCATCTTCGTGGTCGAGCTCGTGGTCCGCATCGGCGCCCACTGGCCAAGGCCCTGGCGGTTCTTCCTCAGCGGGTGGAACGTCTTCGACTTCGTGATCGTGGCGGTGTGCTTGCTGCCGCTGGGCGGGCCATACGCCGCGGTGCTTCGGTTGGCCCGCGTTCTGCGCGTGCTGCGGCTGATCACGGTCGTGCCCCGGCTGCGCATCCTGGTCATCGCGTTGCTGCACGCCATCCCGTCGATCATCTACGTCACGCTGCTGCTCCTGCTGCTCTTCTACGTGTACGCCGTGATGGGTACGGTGCTCTTCGGCAAGAACGACCCGGTACACTTCGGCTCGCTCCAGGACAGCATGTTCAGCCTGCTGCGCACCGTGACGCTCGAGGACTGGACCGACCTGTACTACACCCAGAGCCTCGGCTCGGCCGAGTATCCCCCGCCGGGCATCGAGCGGTATCCCGACGCGGTTGCTCAGCCCATGCCCATCGTGGCGGCGCTCTACTTCGTGAGCTTCGTCATCATCGGCACGATGATCGTGCTCAACCTGTTCATCGGTGTGGTCATCAGCTCGATGACCGAGGCCCAGGCCGAGAACGCCCGAGCGATGCTCGAGCAGCGCGGCGAGGGCGAGGACATCGGCGCCCAACTCGCCGCGATGGAACGACGCATGCAGGAGATGGCCGAGCAGATGGCCGTGCTGCGGTCGGCTGTCGAACGCGAGAACGGCCCGGCACGCCGGCCGGACTGATCCGGCCGCGCCGGGCGAAGGTGATGCGTGGCTGGAGCGCTTATGGGCAGCCGGCCGCGAACTCGTTCTGGAACGCCAGGAAGTCGAAGATCGTCAGCTCTCCATCACCATCGAAGTCGGCGGCCAGGTCGCCGGCGTCAAAGAGGTTCTGGAACTGGAGGAAGTCGAAGATGGTGAGCTCGCCATCGCCGTCGAGGTCGACACGGCACGGCTGCGGCACACCGGTACCTCCGAAGAGCATGATGGGCGCGCTGGCCGCATCGCCGCCGTGCCCGGGCAGCGGCTGGTAGTTGAACCCGCCGACGCCCACCACGGCGGGCTGCCACAGGTCGCCGGGAGCGAAGGGGCTTGGCGGCAGCAAGACCGGCTCGGGCGACGTGCCTTGGGCCACCACCTCGACGTAGTAGCGGCCCGCGGGCAACGGCGGAAGCCAGCCCAGGTCCACGATCGCGTCCTGGATCGGGTTGTTCTGGTTGCCCTCGTCGCCCTCGTGCACCGCGTAGATGCCCGTGAACTCGGTCTCCAGCAGCCGGTTCTCGCGCAAATTGCCGGCGATGATGCGGCCGCTCGGTCCGGGCTCGCCCGCCCAGATGCGCACCGCCACGGCTTCCAGCGGCTGATCGTCGTCGGCCCCGGGGTGAATCAACCGCAGCATCATCTCGTCCAGCGACCACTCCTGGTCGGCAGGCACGATGAAGGGCTGGGCAACGCTCAACTCGCCGGGAATCAGCGGCGCGCCCAGCGGCAGATCGATGGGGACCTGGTACACGGGCGAGAGGTCGTCGCCGCCGTCCAGATCGGTGGTGATGTACGTGTCGCCCGCCGCGGCGCCGGCGGCTTCCTCGTGCTCGCCGGCACCGCCCATCTCGATCTCGACGTCCAAGTCGTGGTCGTCGTCGCCGGGCATGTCGAACTCGATGTCGGTGCGGTTGGCCAGATCGAAGCGAAATGTCGAGGAGGCCCCCACCGGCGGCACCGGCACACCGGCATAGGCCCCGGTGGCCACCGACTCGGTGATGACGCCATCCTCGGCCTTGATGATCAGGCGCCCGCGCTCGGTCGTGACGTCGCCGGGCATGATCACGCGGAAGCACATGGTGCGGGCGGTGTTGGACACAACGTCGTTCTGCCATTCGAACACGCCGTCTTGCACGAAGTTGTCGATGTCGATGAGCAGGTGCTCGGTCATCGTGCCCGTGGTGCGGTCGATCACGCGGCCGATCACGGGATCGATGCGGCGGACCTTGCCGATGCCGCCCTGGATGCCCGGCTCGGCCCGCCAGCCGCCCACCCAGCCGATGCGGCCGCGTCGATCCATGCCGCGGCCGCGGTAGTACAGCCTCGCGGCGGAGAACGCGCGACCGAAGGCCGATCGCGCCACGCTGGCATCACACAGGTCAACGCTGCCGTACACGCTGATCTCGCCCGCGGCGTTGCCGACGGCCAGCGCGGTCACGTCGGCCTCGCTGTTGGCTTCCGAGACGGTGCCCGCCGCTGCGACCTCCGTGAACGTCGTGGTGCCCAGGCCGACGACATCGACGGCGCGATTGTCCTCCCGGTCGCGCATGCGTCCGCACCGGGCATAGGCGTACTCGCGATGCTTGAGCGCCAGGTGCGGCGGCAGGTTGCCCCGGGTGTTGACGTCGAACTCGTGCTCGACGAGGTAGTCCTGGCCGTACGCGCTCGATGCGGGCAGGCCAGCAGCGGCCACCACTGCCGCGGCCATGCACGCTGATGCCTGCGCGAGATGTGAGAATCGAGACTCTTGCTTCGTGATGCAGCTTGACATGGTCTGCTCCTCTCGGGTTGGTGCTGGGCGGCCGAGTGCCGCCCTCACCTTCGAGGAGCGCATCAAAAAGCGGCCGATCACGCGGCCGCTTCGGATCGGGCAGGTTTTCGTCGGTTTACTTCTGCTTGAGTTTCTGCGGGAACTTCGCCCGTACCTTCTCGATCTTGGGCAAGGCGACGTTGCAGATGTAGGGCTGATCGGGGTTCAGCTCGGCGTAGTCCTGGTGGTAGTCCTCGGCCACCTGGAAGCCGTTGAGCGGTTCCAGCGTGGTGACGATGGGGTCCCTGAACTCCTGATCGGCCGTCAACTGATCGATGTACTTCTGCGCGGCTTGCTTCTCTTGATCGTTGGCGTAGAAGATAGCGCTGCGATAGTGCGTTCCAACATCGGCGCCCTGCCGGTTGAGCGTCGTGGGGTCGTGGGTCGCGAAGTGCACGACGAGCAGGTCTTCGTAGCTGATGATCTTGGGGTCGTACACGATGCGGACGCTCTCGGCATGCCCGGTGGCGCCGGTAGTCACCTGCTTGTACGTGACCGGCAAGGTCTCGGGGTTTTGATGGCCGCCGGTGTAGCCGCTTGTCACGTCGTAGACGCCAGCGAGCTGCTCGAACACGCCTTCGACGCACCAGAAGCATCCGCCCGCGAAGTATGCCACGCCGACCTCACCCAGCTCGGCGACGTTCTGCCGCTCGGTGAAGTCCAGGCTCTCGCTGTTCACGCAGAACCGCAGGCCCGTCGGCTCTGGTCCGTCGTTGAAGACATGGCCCAGGTGCCCGTCGCAGCGGGCGCACAGGATCTCGGTGCGAACCATGCCGTAGCTTCGATCTTCCTTCAAGCTGATGTTCTCGGCGGCCACGGGCTTGAAGAAGCTGGGCCAACCGGTTCCGCTGGTGAACTTCGAGTCGCTGGCGAAGAGCGGCAGGCCACAGCCCGCGCACGAATACACGCCCTCGAGCTTGTTGTCCAGAAGCGTGCCGCAGAAGGGCGCCTCGGTGCCCGCGTTGCGCAGGATCTTGAACGCCTCGGGGCTCAGCCGCTCTTTCCACTCGGCCTCGGTCAACTCGAGCCGTGGCATCGAAATCGGCCCGACCAGCCGGCCGGAGTTCGAGAAGACGGCCAGCGGCACCGTAGCCGAAGCGGACTGGGTCGTTGACATGGCAGCAGACTCCTGCGATGGGGTTGGCGACGCGAAGGGTACGGGGCGGAGCACCGCCGCCACGGCCACCGTGGCCGCGAGCAGCGCCACAACGCAAACGGTAAGGACTCGATAGATCACGATCTGAACCCCTGAAGCCATGCGGACCTACTCCCGACGTAGCGCCGGGCCGACCCGGCGCTGCACGAGAGGAACGAATGTCTACGGAGATGTATTCGCCTCCGCATCCCGGCGATTCTTCTCCCTGGGACTTCCCACCCCCTCATTCGGGCAAGGCCGGATACGTCGTGTACCCCTCGGCGCCGCCGCCGTAGAAGGTGTCCCGGTCCCACTCGGCCAGCGAGGCGCCCTGTCGGAATCGTTCGGCCAGATCGGGGTTGCTGATGAACGCCTTCCCGAAGGCAACCAGGTCCGCTTTGCCTTCGGCGATGCGGGCCGAGGCCGCTGGTCCGTCGTAGCCGCCGTTGGCGACGTATGCCGACCCGCCCGCGTCGCGGAACGCCTCTCGGATGACCCTCAGGACCGGCTCGGTCTGGGGCGTTCTCGCGGCATCGCCAAACTGCTCCACCACGTGCAGGAAGGCCAGACGCATGGCCCCGAGCTCGCGCGCGAGGTAGCCATAGGTTTCCTCGGGCAGGTCCTGCGGATCGTCCAAGGGCTCTCCCAGCGGGCTGATGCGGTAGCCAACGCGGCCGGGCTCCCAGACGTCGAGAACGGCCCGAGCCACCTCCAGACAGATCCGCGCCCGATTCTCGAGCGATCCGCCGTACGCATCGTCGCGCTTGTTGGTCGAACGCCGCAGGAACTGCTGGAGCAGGTAGCCGTTCGCTCCGTGGATCTCGATACCGTCGAAGCCGGCGGCCTTCGCGTGAGCGGCCGCGTGCCGGTACTGGTCGACCACGCCCGGGATCTCACCGATCTCGAGGGCCCTGGGTTCGCTGACCGGTTCGCGACCCATCCGATCATCGACGTACGTGAAGCTGTTGGCCCGGATGGCCGACGGCGCCACCGGCTGGGCGTTGCCGGGCTGGAGGGCCGTGTGGCTGATGCGGCCGACGTGCCAGAGCTGGGCCACGATGAGCCCGCCCTTGGCGTGCACCGCGTCGGTCACGAGCTTCCAGCCCTCGACCTGTGCGGGCGAGTGCATGCCCGGCGTGAAGGCGTACCCCTTGCCCTGGGGGGAAATCTGCGTGGCCTCGGAAATGATGACCGCCGCTCCACGGCGAGGATCGGCCCGCTGGGCGTAGTACTCGGCATTGAGGGCCCAGGGGATGTCGCCGGGCTGGCGGCTGCGGCTTCGTGTCAGCGGCGCCATCCAGACTCGGGTGGCCGAGTCGAGGCTGCCCACGCGGATGGGTTGCAAGAGCGGATCGGTAGAATGCATACAACTCCCTTACCTATGGTGAGCCATTGTTGAAGCCCGGCGGCCCGCGTGTCGCCCGCCGGCCGCCAAAGCGCGGGCGTTCCGCACCTTCGATCTCGCCAGTTGGGGCGATACGACATCTCGCCATGTTCTCAGAGGAGGCCGTATGACGCCTGCCGTTCGGACACCGGGAGCCCTGGCACTCGCTGTGGCCTTCTTGACCGGCTTGATCTCCGGCCAGGACGCTGCGGCCCAACGGGTCGTCTCGTATCCGGATGAGCCCGTTCGGATCCACGTCTACCCGCAAGATGATCTCGATGGCATCCGCGACCGCGTGCGGTCGAGGCTGGCCGAGCAGCCCCAGCAGTTGATCGAGGTGGTGCTGCACGAGGGTGTATACCGGCTCGACGAGCCGCTGGTGCTCGACGCGCGCGACGGCGCGTCGGGCTGGGGGGCGGTGGTGTGGACGGCCGCCGAAGACGCCCACGTCGTCATCAACGGGGCCGCGGAGATCACCGGCTGGACGCCCTCGGATGACGGCGCGTGGGAAGCGGATGTTTCGAACTGGCCCCACGACGGCTTCCGCGAGTTGTTCGTCAACGGCGAGCGGCGACCACGAGCCCGGCATCCCAACTCGGGCTTCCTGCGCGTGAGCAAGGCCGGGTCGGATCGTCGGAGCTACTTCTACTTCGACGCGGGCGCGCTCGACACCGCACGGGAGGCCGGCGGCCAGGAACTGGTCTTCCTGCACGATTGGACCATCACGCGTTTGCCAGTAGCCGACATCGACCGCCGGCAGCGCATCCTGACACCGATCGCGCCGATCGGCAACACGCTGCCGATGTTCTTCATCGACAACTGGGAGCCAAACCCGCGCTACTACCTGGAGAACGACCCGGGCTTCCTCGACGCGCCAGGCGAATGGTGGATCGATCCGCAGCGACGGGTGGTTCGGTACCGACCCATGGCGGGCGAAACGGTAGAACAGGCTCGCTTCGAGGCGCCCGTGGCCGATCGGCTGCTCGAGATCCGAGGCGAGCCGGGCAACCCGGTCACGAACCTGCACTTCCGCGACATCCACTTCTCGTTCTGCCGATGGGAGCCGCTGGAGATGGGGTACTTCGGCATCCAGGCCACCGCTTTTGAACCCAATCGCCGCGGTCTCCCGCCGGGCTGGGTGCCCGCCGCGATCCATGTGAATCTGGCCGAGAACGTCACGTTCGAGGGCGGCAGCATTGCGCACACGGGCACGGGAGGCATCTGGCTGCGCAGCCGGGTGCGTGATTGCGCCGTTCGGGGCATGCACGTGCATGACACCGCGGGCAATGGCATCGCCGTGGGAGAGGGCGCGGGCGGGCGTTGGATCGACGGCGTGGCGTGGGAAGTGGCAAGGCCAGAAGAGGCCGCCACGGGGAACGCCATCGAAGACAACCTCGTTGAGCGGGTGGGCCAGGTCTACTACGGATCCGTCGGCATCTGGGCCGGCCTGACCGTGCGCACCAGCATCGCGCACAACACCATCCGAAACATGCCCTACAGCGGCATCTCGCTTGGCTGGAAGTGGTCTCTCGAACCGACGCCGGCCTGTGAGAACCGGATCGCGCACAACCACATCCACGATGTGATGCAGGTGCTCTCCGACGGTGCTGGCGTCTATACGCTGGGACGTCAGCCGGGCACCGTCATCGAAGGCAACCACATCCACGGCGTACCCGAGAATGCCGGTCGAGCCGAGAACAACGGCATGTTCTTCGACGAGGGTTCGATGCACATCCTGGTTCGAGACAACATCGTGTACGACGTGGGCCGAGCGCCGCTGCGCTGGAACATGGCCGGCCCGCACACGGTCACCCAGAACACCCTGGTGCATCGCCCGGAGGTTCCGCTCTACAAGACCCGCCGCATGGCCGAGGGCTCGATCACCTGGAAGGCAAACACCAGGATCGAGGCGGAGAACTGGTCACCGCCCGACGGCGCCTTGCCCCAGGCTGGCCCGAGGGTTCCCTACCGCGATCGGCTGCCGCTGGTGGCCGGGCCCGGGGACCGATAGCTCGATGGAATCGCCCGGCTCGCGAGATCGGCTTGACCGGGACCTCTTTCTTTGGCATAATGACGCCGATGAGCAGTGTTCTGCACGAGAACGTTCTCCGGTCGGCCCGCAAATGCGGCTGGTGGTGGCGTTGGCGTGACGGGGCGCGTGCTCTCGATGCTGCGTGCTGCTGCGGGCGATAGGCCCCGGCACGCGATAGCCAGAGCGACCCGCCCCACGCGAACCTCTTCGGGGCGGCGTGCGGCTGGCCTCCCCGACCGAGCCCAACCAGCAACGAGCCGCCCGGGAATCGGCGCTCTCATGCAGGCTCCATTCGACATCCCAGCCGATCTCGACACGCCGGTGTCGGCCTATCGCAAACTCGGGGCGTTCAGCCCCTGCTTCCTGCTGGAATCGGCCGAGGGCGGGACCAGGCTCGCGCGGTTCTCGTTCATCGGGCTCGATCCGGCGTTCACGGCGAAGCTGCCGGGCGATGGCTCGCCCCTGATCGTCCGCACGCCGCAGGGTGCGGAGGAACACCCTGCGCCATCGGACTCGGCGGGCTACCTCGCGATGCTGCGCGACCTGCGGGATCGTGCGCCGACGCTGGGTCCCGTGCCGCAGGGCGTGCCCTTTGCCGGCGGCATCGTGGGCGTGAGCGGCTACGACGCCGTGCGGTTCTTCGAGCCCCTGCCCATGCCCGAAGGCCACGGCGCGAGCACGCCGGTGGCACTGTACTGTGCGCCCCGCAGCCTGCTCGTGTTCGACCACCTCACCAGGCGGATGGCGCTGCTGCACGCGGGAGAGGCGTGGGAGCGCGAGTCGCTACGGCGTGAGGTTGTCCACGCGTTGCGCGGCGCGCACCCGCCCGAGCCCGTGCGCAGCGGGCATTCGCCGGCCCGCCACAGCCTCTCGCAGAACGAGTTCCTCGACCGCGTCGCGAGCGCGAAGAACGACATCTACAACGGCGAGGTGTTCCAGCTCGTCCTGAGCATCCGCAGCGAGGGCGAGGCACACACCGAGCCATTCCAGGTTTATCGAGCCCTGCGCATGCTGAATCCATCGGCGTACATGTACTACCTCGACATCGAGGGCGTGCGGGTGGTCGGCGCTTCACCCGAGGCGCTCTTTCGGTGTCAAGACGGGCAGGCCATGCTCAGGCCCATCGCCGGCACGCGCAAGCGCGGCGAAGACGAGGAGCAGGATCGGGCCATGGAGGCCGAGCTCATCGCCGACCCTAAGGAAGCCGCCGAGCACGTGATGCTGGTGGACCTGGCGCGAAACGACCTGGGCCGTGTCGCACGCCCCGGCACGATCCGGGTTGATCCCTTCCGCGTAGTGGAGCGATACTCGCACGTGATGCACCTGGTCAGCGGCGTGCGCGGCGAGCTCGACGAGGGGGCCGACGCGATGGACCTGCTTGCAGCCAGCTTCCCCGCGGGCACGCTGGTGGGCACACCGAAGGTTCGCGCCATGCAGCTTATCGATGGATACGAGCCGGTGGGCCGAGGCTTCTACGCCGGCGCGGTGGGCTACTTCGCCAAGCCCATCGATGGGGCGCCGGCCGGGGCGGACAAGGCCATCTGCATCCGCACGCTGGTCTTCGACGGCGAGCGTTACGCGTACCAGGCGGGTGCGGGCATCGTCGCCGACTCGCAGCCAGAGGCCGAGTACCAGGAAGTGCGCTCGAAGGTCGCCGTGCTCGAGAAGGCGCTCGAGCTGGCTCAGGGGGGCTGGTGACATGGCGCGGGTGCTGATGATCGACAACTACGACTCGTTCACGTTCAACCTCGTCCAGTACATGCGCGAGCTCGGCGCTGATGTCCTGACCTATCGCAACGATGCGATCTCGGTCGAGCAGGCACGAGGCCTCGAAGCCACGCACGTGGTCATCTCGCCCGGGCCCGGCAGGCCCCAGGATGCCGGAACGACGATGGCGATGATCGAGGCGTTTGCCGGCGCGTTGCCCATGCTTGGCGTGTGCCTGGGCTTCCAGGGCATCGCCGCGGTGTGGGGCGCACCCGTCCGCCACGCCGCGTGCCTGATGCACGGCAAGCCCTCGGACATCGAGCACGATGGGCAAGGCGTCTTCGAGGGCGTGCCGCAGCATGCCGCCGTCGGCCGGTATCACTCGCTGGGCGTGCACGAGGGCGAGCTGCACGCGGACTTTGTCGCCACGGCCCGCGATCTCGATGGCGGCGAGCTTATGGCCTTCCGACACCGCACGCTGCCGATCGAGGCGGTGCAATTCCACCCCGAGAGCGTGCTGACGCCCTGGGGCGGACGCATGATGGCCAACTTCCTGGGCGTGCGGGGGCGAGACATCAGGCCGCCGTACCCAACGCGCGTGTATGCGCCGACGGTGGAGGCGCGGTGATGCTCGATGCGCTGTTGCAAGGCCAGTCGCTGACGGTCGAGCAGGCCCGGGACCTCGCACACACGCTGGCGAGCGACGCCATGGAGCCCGCGCTGGCCGGAGCGCTCCTGAGCGCCCTGCGAGCCAAGGGCGAATCGGCCGACGAGGTCCGTGGGCTGGCCCAGGGGCTGCGTGAGCTTGCCACGAGGCCAGAGTTCACAACGCCGCCCACCGCGTGCGACCTCGTAGGCACCGGCGGCGACGGCAGCCACAGCTACAACATCTCAACAGGCGCAGCACTGCTGGCGGCCGCGGCGGGCGCCACCATCGTCAAGCACGGCAACAAGTCCATCAGTTCCCGATCGGGCGCCGCCGACCTGCTAACCGTCCTTGGCGTCACGGTGCCGATGCCCGATCCGTCGCTTGCGCTCCAAGGGTCACGCTTCGTCTATCTGCACGCCCCGGCGTACCACCCCGCGATGGCACGCATTGCGCCGATCCGAACGGCCATGGGCGTGCGCACGGTTTTTAACATCCTGGGCCCCCTCACGAATCCGGCGCAGCCACCCTTTGGCGTGATCGGCGCCTTCTCTCCGCAGGTTGCCGAGCTCATGGCCCACGCCCTTTCGGGCATGGCCATCGAACGGGTGTTCGTCGTGCACGGCGAGCCGGGGTGGGACGAGGCGACGCCGGTTGGGCCGTTCCTGCTCTTTGATGTTCGGCCCGGCCGTGTCGAGCGCACGCAGCGCGATCCGCGGTCGGCAGGCATCGAGCGTTGCTCGCCCGATGCACTCCGTGGCGGCACGCCCGAGGACAATGCCCAGGCGCTTCGCCGCGTCTTCTCGGGCGAGGACACGGGGGCCCACCGTGATGCACTGGTCCTCACCGCGGCGTTGGCACTCGAAGTCAGCGGGATCGCAGCGGATGCTGGCGCTGGGGTCGAACATGCCGCCCGGGCGATCGACGATGGCTCGGCGGCCGCGTTGGTCGAGGCGCTGCGATGAGCGACTTCCTGCACTTGATGGCCGATCGTTCTCGCGCAAGAGCGGAGGCCGCCCGGAGCGTGCGCTCACTGACGGACCTGAGGGCGATGGCCGCTGATGCGCTGCCCATCCTTCGGCTCGATCGCTTCGCCCTCATCGCCGAGGTCAAGCGCACCAGCCCGAGCGCGGGTGTGCTGGAGCGCCAGGGGCTCGACGTCGTTGCCCAAGCGAGCCAATACGCCCAAGCCGGGGTGGCCATGATCTCCGTGCTGACCGAGCCTTCGCGCTTTGGCGGCAGCGAGACCGACCTGCGTGCGATCGCAGCCGCGGTCGAGGCCCCCGTGATGCGCAAGGACTTCCTTGTCGATCCGTACCAGGTATACGAGGCGCGAACCTGGGGCGCTTCGGCGGTTCTGCTGATCGCCCGGATGCTCGACGACGGCCTGCTCGCGTCCATGCTCGACGCATGCGCGGATGCCGGCCTGTCGGTGCTGCTCGAGGCGTTCGATGCCGCCGACCTCGAACGCTCGGCCCGTGCGATCGAAGGGCGCAGCGGCGTGTTGCTGGGGCTCAACTGCCGCGATCTGGCCACGCTGCACGAAGATATCAGCCGATTTGCCGAACTCGCCGGCGCCTTCCCGCCCGGCGTGCCGCGCATTGCCGAGTCGGGCATCGCCACGGCGGACGATGCGGCGCATGTCGCAGCCCTTGGATACGACGGCGTGCTGGTGGGCACGGCGCTCATGCGCGCAGACGAACCCGCGGCACTGGCTCGGGCGATAATCGACGCGGGGAGGGCCGCCCGTGGCTGATCGCGTGCGGATCAAGATCTGCGGGCTGACGACGCCCGAGATGGTCGAGGCGGCCGTCGACGCGGGCGCGGACGCCGTGGGCGTGGTGCTCAGCCCTTCCAGGCGTCAGGTGACGCCCGGCCGGGCCGCGGAACTGCTGGCGCACCTCCCGGGCTACGTCGCGGGCGTGGCGGTGTATCGCCATCCCGAGGCCGAACTGGTCGAGCGAGCCATGAGCGTGCTGCCGCCGTGGACGCTGCACCAGTCCGACCGTGCCGACTTCACCGACGCGCTGGCGCTCGCGCGGGAGGACCGGCGGGTGCCGGTCGTGCGACTGGGTCCCACGTTCGAGCGCGACATCGCGGGCCTGGACGGTCGGATGGTCCTGATTGAGGGCCAGGACTCGGGCACCGGCGCGCCCGCGCCATGGCACGAGGCGGGGCCGTGGATCGACCGCTGCCGCGTGGTCATCGCCGGGGGGCTGACGATCCAGAACGTGGGCCAGGTCGTCCGCTCGCTCCGGCCGTTCGCGGTGGACGTATCCTCGGGCGTGGAGCGCGAGCCGGGGATCAAGGACGCCGGCATGGTGCGCGAGTTCGTCGCGGCGGTGAGCGAAGGGGAGCGGGGATGACCACCGATACCAGCAATCTGCTCCAACAACTCATCGACGGCGAGCTGCCCGACAAGGACGGGTTCTTCGGCCCCTTCGGCGGGCGCTTCGTGCCCGAGACGCTGGTGCCCGCGCTCGAGCGATTCGAGCAGGGCGCCCGCGAGGCGCTCCAGGACGGGGCCTTCAAGGCCGAGCTGCGCCAGCACCAGGCCACCTGGGTCGGCCGGCCGACGCCCTTGATGTACGCGCCGAGGCTGAGCGAAGTTTGGCGGGCCCAGGTGTGGCTGAAGCGCGAGGACCTGGCGCATACCGGGGCCCACAAGATCAACAACGCGCTCGGCCAGGCGCTCATCGCCAAGCGGATCGGGGCAGAGCGCGTCGTCGCCGAGACGGGCGCGGGCCAGCACGGGGTGGCGACGGCCGCCGCGTGCGCGCGGGTGGGCCTGCCGTGCATCGTCTACATGGGCGCGAAGGACGTGGAACGCCAGGCCCCCAACGTCGTGCGCATGCGGCGCATGGGCGCGGAAGTGCGGCCCGTCACCACCGGCGACGCAACACTGCGCGCGGCCGTCGACGAGGCCATCCGGCACTGGGTGGGCGATCCGCAGGGCACGCATTACATTTTGGGCAGCGCCGTGGGGCCGCACCCGTTCCCGTGGATCGTCCGTGAGTTCCAGAAGGTCATCGGCGTGGAATGCCGTCGCCAGATGCTCGAGCAGGCGTGGAAGCTGCCCGACATCGCCGTCGCGTGCGTGGGCGGGGGCTCCAACGCCATCGGCTTCTTCCATGGATTCCTGGGCGACGCCGAGGTCGAGCTGCACGGCGCGGAGGCGGGCGGGATCGGCTCGGCCGTGGGCCAGCACGCGGCGACCATGTCGGGCGGCACGCCGGGGGTGCTGCACGGCTCGCGGTCCATGCTCTTGCAGGACGCCGACGGCCAGGTGAGCGACACGCAAAGCGTGTCGGCCGGGCTCGATTACCCTGCCATCGGCCCCGAGCACGCGCTGCTTGCGCACGTTGGGCGCGCGCACTACCACGCCGTGCGCGATGGCGAGGCGATCACGGCGCTCGACGAGCTCTGCCGGCTCGAGGGCATCCTGCCCGCCGTCGAGCCCGCGCACGCCCTGGCGCTGGCCAAGCGTCTCTGCGAAGGCCGCAACAACCCCACCGTGCTGGTCAACGTGTGCGGTCGCGGCGACAAGGACATGCCAATCCTGACGCGGCTGGCCGAGGAAGGGAAGCAGTAGGCCATGCGCGCGCACGAGGTCATCTCGAAGGCCATCACCGACGGCCGCGAGCGGCACGGCGTCGCCCTGGTCGCGTACGTGACGGCCGGCTACCCGAGCATGGACGCCTTCCCGACCATCCTCGCCGATGCCTGCGCGCACGCCGACGTCGTGGAAGTTGGCATCCCCTTCAGCAACCCCATCGCCGACGGCGGCTCGCTGCAAGAGACCGCCCGCCACGCGCTCCAGGGCGGCGCGACGATGCACAAGATCATGCAGGCGCTGCGCGACCTCGACGGCACGCTGCCCGCCCCGCTGCTGCTGATGGGCTATCTCAATCCGCTCTTGGCCTACGGGCTCGATCGCCTGGCCGACGACGCGAAGAGCGCCGGCGTGCACGGCGTGATCGTGCCCGACCTGCCCCTCGAAGCCCTCGACATGGCCAGGCCCCTCACCGACGCGGGGCTCGCCACGATCGGCATGGTCAGCCCCGTCACCAGCGATGATCGGCTCGCGAAGATTGCCGAACGGGCCACCGGCTTCGTCTACGCCGTCACCAGCGTGGGCGTCACGGGGCAGCAGCGGTCGGACCAGCCCAAGATCACCGGCTACCTCCAGAAGGTCCGATCGTCCGCGACCATCCCCGTGTGCGCCGGCTTCGGTATCCGCTCGAAGGCCCACGTCGACGCCCTGCGCGGCGCGTGCGACGGCGTGATCGTGGGCTCGGCGCTGATGGAAGCGGTGGGCGAGGGGCGCGATGTGGGTTCGGTGCTCGCGGCGCTGCGGTAAAGAGCGGCAACCGGCATCCGGCACTCGGCACTCGGGAAGACGGGGAGGCCGGCCCGCCGGGCGTAGGCTTCGCTTATGCGGGCGCTGCGCGTCATCCTGGCCGCCGCGGTCTACCTCGCCGTCGCCGCGGGCGTCACCGTGGGCGTGGCGTGGGCCGTCCACCGCGTGCACTTCCAGCGCCTGGCCAGCGCGGGCGTGATGCTCGAGCTCACCGGCTCGCCGGCGGCGGGCAGCTTCACCGACCGGCAGTGGGCCGAGCTGCGCCGCGCGCCACAGGGCCCGCCGCCCACCGGGAACACCACCATCCACCCCATCCGCCAGGGCGGCACGCGCCTGCTCGGCTGGCGCGCCCGGGCGAGCTACGCGCGTGTGAGCGAAGGGCACGCCTGGCGCGACGACAACACCCTGGAACGGCTCGCCGAGTTCAGCGCCGGCTGGCCGATGCTCGCGATGCGCTACGCCGACCACGGCGTCGTCGCCGCGCGGACACCCACCGCCCCGCCCGCGCCGCCGATGCCGCCGGCGAGCCTGGCGTACGGCCTCACGCTCTACCAGGCCGCCCCACAGGGCACGTCCGGCGTCGCCCGCCACGCCCTGCCCCTGCGCCCGATCTGGCCGGGGTTTGCCGTCAACACGCTGCTGGCCGCGGGGGTGATGGTGCTGCTGCTGCACGGCCACCGCCCCGTGCGGCGCTTCGTGCGCATCCGCCGCGGGCGCTGCCCGGCATGCGGCTACGACCGCGCGGGGCTGGAGCCCAACACCCCCTGCCCCGAGTGCGGCCGCGCGCCCGCGGCCTGAATCCCCCCGCCGCCCGCTCGGTACCCTCCTGCCATGCAACCCCGCCCTGCCATCGCCGCGCTGTTCGTGTTCGTCCTGCTCGGGGCGCTCGCGACGGTGCTCTCGTCGTGGGCGATCCACGGGGCGCAGTGGCTGGCGCGAGACCGGGCCACCGGCGGGCCGCTGGCGATGTGGCACAGCGGCCTGACGCCCATGCCCCCCGAGGCCTGGCCCGCCGTGCGCACCGCGCCGCGCGTGCCCGTGCCGCTGGAGCGCACCTTCGTGCAGTCGATCTTCACCCGCGCGCAGGCGGGCATCGGCTGGTTCCGCGAGAAGCATGAAGCGAGGTCGCTGGCCGGCCGGGGCCCCACGCCCAGCACGATCGAAGAAACGCTCGTGCGCACGACCATCGGCTGGCCGTGGCCGGCCCTGCGGCGCGACGCCTACGAGGCCCGGAACACCTGCGTCGGCCTGCCCGTGCCGTATCCCGTCACGCCGGCCGTGTCCTGGCTCGGCGGCATCGAGGTCGGCGTGCCCCGCCAGAGCCTTCGCAGCGACCGCTTCGCCCTCCCCCTGCTCCCCCTCTGGCCCGGCTTCCTTATTAACATCGTCTTCTACGCCATTCTTGCGTTCGCCCTCATGCGCACCCCGCGCGTGCTGCATCGGGGGCTGCGGCGGCGGCGTGGGCGGTGCGAGCGGTGCGGGTACGACCGGCAGGGGCTGGACGCCGAAGCGGCGTGCCCGGAGTGCGGGGCGGGGGCGGCAATCGGCATTCGGCACTCGGCAATCGGGAAGAGGGGCGCGGTGACCGGTGGATGAGATTGAAACGCCCGGGCATCGGAACCCAAAGATCCAGCCATGAGCCACCCGCCGCAACACAAGAGCGAGCCGCCCGCGTGTTGGGGCACTCGGCGACGATGGCTCAGCGGCGTGGGGCTGCTGCTGGTCGCGCTGGTGCACGTGCCGATCGTGGGCATCGCCGCGGACAGCGGCTTTTCCGTGGGTTCGGGCAGGTTCAAGATCTTCACCTCCTGGGCGATCGCGGTGCTGCTGCTCGACCTGCTCATGGCCATCGCCTGGGCCACGCTCGAGGGCGACCGCCCGCTGCTGGCGGCGCTGCCGATCGTGTCGCTGGTTGCCACGATCCTGGCGGGGCCGCTGGTGATTATCCTGCCGATCTGAGCGGCGACGCGGCGGGCACGCAATGATCGCACCATGCCCACCCCCTCCACCGCCGCGCTGCGTGAATCGCTGCTGATCGTCCGTGAGGACGACGCGAGCCTCAATGCGCTCCGGCGCGCGGCCGAGGCCGAGTGGGACGTGCACGACGTCGACCTGCGCAGGCGGGAACAGCCCGTGCCGCTGATGCAGCACTTCGGCGACGTGTGCCGGTTCCCCGAGTGGTACCGCGGCGGCAGTTGGGACAGCATGAACGACATGCTCGGTCCGGCCCCCGAGGACATGGGCGTGGAGCGCCTGCTGCTGTGGGTCAACGCGACGACCGTGGAGCAGGAGTTGCTCGAGCAGATGCTGGGCGTGCTGTCATGCACGCTGAAGTTCCGCCGCGGCGTGCTGACCCATCCGCGCGACGTGGAGTACCCCTCGGACTTCGATCGCTACCGGATGGCCATCGTCTGCGTCGTGCGGTTCGAGCAGAACGACCGGCCGGGCATGGCCGCCGAGGTGCAGGCCTTCGGCGGGGCCGCGCTGCACCGCGTGGGCGAGGACGGGCTCACGGTGCTCGGCGAACTGGCGAGCGAGCGGGGCTGATCGGCCCCGGCGCGATGGCGGCCGCCGGCGCGTCCGGGCGTGCCGACGCGCCGATCGCGGAAGCCGGCCCCAGCGTGCGGCCGGCCGGCCCCGCCCTTGGGCACGCCGGCCCGGCGGCCGAGCGTGCCGACGCGCGAGCCGGGCACGCGGGCCCGGGCGCTGGGCAGGCCGGCTGGCGAGCGGGGCCGGCCGGCCCGGGTGCCGGGGCGGCTTCCTATCCGGACGTTGGCGGGCCCGCCGGGCCCGTGGCGGCCGGTGCGGCGGGCGTGGCCGACGCGCTCGGGGCGCGGCGGCAAGGATCGGACCATGGCCGTGCCTTCCACCGATGCGCTGCGGGGATCACTGCTGATCGTCCGCATCGACGACCCGAGCGTTCGCGTGCTCCGGCGCGCGGCCGCGGTCACCTGGTCGATCCGCGACGCCGACCTGCGCGAGGCCCGCGACCTGGCGAGCGTGGGCCGCGTGCTCGCCGAGGTCGACGGCCAGACCAGCTGGCCGGTCGAGGCCGAACGCTGGCCCGAGGATGCGGTCTGGCTGGCCATCCACGACCGGCTCAACGATCTTCCCTCGGCCGGGGCTGGGCGACGCACGCTCCTCTGGGTGGACGCCCGGGCGTTGGGGCCCGAGCTGCTGGCCCAGGTCGCCAGCGTGCTGGCGGCATCGCTGCACAACCGCCGGGCGTCCATGCGCGACGCGGGGCCCATCGCCGAGCGGCCCGACGGCGATCCGGACAGCCTGGGCGTGGTGCTGGTCGTCTCGCGCGCGGTGGACGAGAACACGAAGCTGCTGGGCAGCGTGCAACTCGCACGCGCGGCGACGCTGTGGCGATTCGGCGGGCGCGGGCTCGACCTGGTGGCCGAGCCGGGCGGCGCGCACGGCTGAGCGGCCCGCGCGGCGAACCCGGCGTCCCGCCCCACGCTCGTCGTGCTTCGGCCGGTGGGCGCGATCGTTCCATCGGCGCCGTGGCTCGACCCCGGCGCGGCGTGCCCACCGTGCGGGGCCGGCGTGGTGGCCCAAAGCGTGTGGCGGCCGGCGGCGGGGGTGGGCGGCGCGGTGCGCGAGCCGGGCGTGCCCACGCGGCCCCAGTGGCGGCCGACGCCGATCCCGTGGCGGCCGCCACGATCGTTGCAACAAGTTATATCGCGTCGTGTCCGGGCGATCGCGGGCCGAAAAACGCCCATTCTTCCATTATTTTTCGCGGCGGCCTGCGATGGAATCGAAGGTCCGCCCCATCGCCGCGCGGATGGCCCAACCACGACAACGGCCGATAGTAAGAATTTCGACGAATCTTGCATGTTCCGATGGAGCCGGCGCGGCGGCGCGTCGATCAAGCGTGCATGGCCGGCGTCCGTGGGTGGCGCGGCCGAAACCTTGGAGCCCGGTCGCCCACGCGTGTTGCCGGCGGCGTCGGCTCCGCATCCGGAGAACGCCATGCGTCTACCGAAGAGTAAGATTCAGCAGTTGCAGTACCTCGAAGGCCGCGTCGACGGCTGGGAGGAGAACCAGGCCGCCATCGGCGTGCCGCTCGAGCTCGCCGCCTCGGCCAAGACCAAGACCGAGGCCGCCCGCACCGCGTGGGAGGCCTACCAGCTCAAGCGTCAGGAGGCCAGCGACGCCCGCGTCTTGTGGCTGGACGCCATCGGTGGGGCCGTCGACGACGGGCGCGGGTGCATCCGCGCCATCGACGCCTTCGCCAAGAACAACGCCAACCCCGACGCCATCTACGCCCTGGCGTCCATCGCCCCGCCCAAGGAGCGCGAGCCGCTGGGCAAGCCGGCCACCCCCACGGATCTGGAGATCGTCCTGGACACCGAGGGGCGGGCCAACCTGCGCTGGGGCGGCACGAGGCAGGGCGGCACGGTCTTCACCGTGCAGCGGCGGACCACCAGCACCGCCGGGCAGACCGGCCCGTGGACGACGCTGGTGACCGTCTCGGAGCGCGCCTTCATCGACCTGGCCACGCCCAGCGGCGTGCAGAGCGTGGGCTACCGCGTGCGGGCCGAGCGCTTCGCCGGGCCCAGCGCCTACTCGCTGCCGGTCACCCTCCCACTTGGCGCGGGCGGCAACCAGCAGGAGGTCGCCGGCGCGATCGCGCCCGCGACGGCGCCGGAGAAGGACGCCGGCTAAGCCACTCCATGGCGGGGTGAAGACGCTCTAAATCAAACCCCCACGAGTCGCGACGCCGCGGCGCCTCCAAGGGCCGCGGCGTTCGCGTGCGCGGGATGCGTGATCGCGCCGAGGGTCCTAGGGCAGCCGCCACTCGGCCGGCGGCTCCTCGGGGCCGTACAGGCCGAGGGCCATGCGCTTGCGCCGGTCCTCGCGCTGCTTGATGAAGTTCTCGCGCTTCTTCTCGTCGGTCTCCAGCGCGATCATGCGTTCCAGCGCGGCCAGCGTGAGCTGCGGGCGGCCCAGGTTGTACGCCCCCTGCATGCCGCTGAGGATCGTCATCATCTGGCCGTCGATGTGCTCGGCCATCTGCTCGCGGATGGTGTCGGAGTCGGCCATGGCCAGCCAGCGCTCGCGGTTTGCGTCGATGACGGCGAGGATCTCGACGCTGGTGTCCAGGCGCCGCTGGTGGTCGTCGCGGTATCGGTGGATGTCGAGGATGTCCTTGCCCACTTGGATGATCCACGGGGTGTCGCGCAGGCGGTCGTCGTCCCAGATGGCCCGGCTTGCGCGGAGATAGGCGACGCTGGGCGTCTCGTCGCCGTCGGCTCTGGCGCGTTCGAGCTCGGCCTCTTGGGCCGCGGTGCGGCGCCGCTGGATCTCGAGCTGCAGCGCGATGCTGCCCGACGATCTCACGAAGTCGGCCGGCTGGCGGTTGCCCGGGCCGACGGTCTGCGAGGGCGCGAGGGTGGTGAGGGCCAGGGTGGCGAGCATGGCGCTAGCCAGAACGAAACGGGGCGTGGGGGGCATGGCGTGGCTCCTTCCTGTGAAAGGGTATTCGATCCGCCGTGTCACACGGTTGTCACGAGTGCCCGCGACACCTGCACGAGCGGATGGCCGGCTCGACCACGGCCCCACGGCAATCCCGTCCGAGACGGCCTGGCCCCGCCGCACGGCCGCGTACCATGGCCCCCCATGATCGACCTCAAGCACCTGCGTGAGAACCCCGAGCACTACAAGAAGGGCGCGGCCCGCAAGGGGTCTCGCGTCGATATCGACCGCGTGCTGGCCCTGGACAGCCAGCGGCGGGAGCTGACGACCAAGAGGGAGGCCCTGAAGGCCGAGCAGAACGCCCTGAGTAAGGCCATGGGCCCCAAGATGGGCCAGCTCGCCGGGCAGATCAAGAAGGCCGTGGGCGCCGAGGCGAGCCGGCTCAAGGCCGAGATGGAGGGGCTCAAGGCCGGGCCGGCGAAGCTCAAGCAAGAGATCGAAGCGCTCGAGCAGGAGCTGGCCGGCGTCGAGCCCGAGCTGGACGCGCTGCTCCTGATGATCCCCCAGCCGCCCGACCCCGACGTGCCCGATGGCGTGGGCAGCGAGGGCAACGTCGAGATCCGGCGGTGGGCGGCCCATGGGTTTGACCCCAAGAAGCCCTTCGCCGAGCAGCGGGGTTTCAAAGCCAAGAGCCACGCCGAGCTGGGGGAGCTCCATGGGCTGATCGACTTCGAGCGGGGCGTGAAGCTGAGCGGCTCGCGCAGCTACGTGCTCAAGGGCGACGGCTTTCGGCTGCACCAGGCCGTGCTGCGGTACGCCTTCGACCAGATCATCGCCCAGGGCTTCACGCCGGTGAGCGCCCCGTCGATCGTCCGCGAGCACGCCATGGTGGGCACGGGCTTCTTCCCCGGCGGGCGCGAGCAGACGTACGAGGTGGGGATCCACGAAGCGGGCGAAAATGGCACGCACTGGGAACCCGATGGCTACCTCGCCGGCACCGGGGAGGTCGGGCTCATGGGCCTGCACATGGACGAGATCGTCGACGAGGACGATCTGCCATTGAAGTACACGACGCTGTCGCCGTGCTACCGCCGCGAAGCGGGCGCGGCCGGCAAGGACACGGCCGGGCTCTACCGCGTGCACTACTTCGAGAAGGTCGAGCAGGTGGTGATCTGCAAGGCCGACGAGGGCGAGAGCCGGGCCTGGCACCGCAAGATGATCACCTACGTCGAGAGCCTGCTGCAATCGCTCGAGCTGCCCTACCGCCTGCTCCAGTGCTGCACGGGCGACCTGGGGCAGAAGAACGCCGACATGATCGACGTGGAGTGCTGGATGCCCAGCCGCGGCGAAACCGGCACGGACGGCCAGCCCACCGGCGACTGGGGCGAGACCCACAGCGCGAGCCGGCTGTACGACTTCCAGTGCCGGCGGCTCAATCTCAGGTACCGCCCCGGCGGCGCGCAGGGCAAGGGCGCCACGACCTTCTGCCACTCGCTGAACAACACGGTCCTCGCGAGCCCGAGGTTCTTGATCCCGCTCATCGAGATGCACCAGCAGGAGGACGGGTCGATCACGATCCCCGCGCCCTTGCGGCCGTACATGGGCGGGCAGGAACGGATCGGATAGCCACAGAGGCACCGAGCCACAGAGGAAGAAGAGTAAGACTGGGAATCGGGTTCAGAGTTCCAGAGCTCTCCCCCCCACTATCCTCCCTCTCTGTGTCTCTGCGCCTCTGTGGTTATTTCCTCCCAGGATCGCCATGAGCCCAGCATCGAACCAACTCATCCGAGTCATCACGCTGCCCGGGGCCATCGGCATCGGGCTGGGCTCGATCATCGGCACGGGCGTGTTCGTCACCCTCGGGCTCGGGGCGGGGCTGGCCGGGCCCTGGCTGCTGGTGGCCATCGCCATCGCGGGCGGCGTGGCGATGTGCAACGGCCTGAGCAGCGCCCAGCTCGCCGCCGTGCATCCGGTCAGCGGCGGGACGTACGCCTACGGCTCGCGATTCCTGCACCCGCTGGCGGGCTTTACGGCCGGCTGGGTCTTCCTGCTGGCCAAGAGCACCTCGTGCGCAACGGCGGCGCTGGGCTTTGGGGGGCTTGTCGCCTGGATCACCGGCAAGCCGGGCGAGGGGTGGACGATGACACTGGCGGCGCTCGGCTCGCTGCTGGTGGTCACATCGGCGGCGCTGGCGGGCGTGACGCGTTCGGTGCGGTTCAACTACATCCTGCTCACCGTCACCGTGCTCGCATTGGTGACCATGGTCTTCGCCGCCGCACCCGCGGCGCTCAAGGGCTGGAGCGGGATGTCGTGGGCGGCCATCGGCGATCGCTCGATCTCGGCCCCCGGCGTCCTGGAGGCCGCAGCGCTCGCCTTCGTCGCCTTCGCGGGCTTCGCGCGGATCGCGACGATGGGCGAAGAAGTCCGCGAGCCGCGCCGGACCATTCCCAAGGCGGTCGTCTTCACGCTGCTGGCGGCGATCGTGCTCTACGGGCTGGTTGCGTTCACCGGCCTGGGCGTGCTGGGTGCGGGCGACTTCGCGGCGCGCTCGAGCGCCGACGCCGCGCCGCTGATGGCCGTCGCACGGGCGGTGAAGGCCCCCACCCTCGCCTGGATGCTCGCCGCGGGCTCGGCCGCAGCATTGCTCGCGGTGCAGCTCAATCTCATCATGGGCCTGTCACGCGTCGCCCTGGCCGCGGGCCGCGAGCGTGACCTCCCGACGCCGCTCTCGCGGCTCGACCGCCACGGCGTGCCGATGATCGCGACGATCGTGGTCGCCCTGGCGATCGCGGCCATCATCGCCATCGGCAGCGTGCCGATGGCCTGGTCGCTCGCGGCGGGCTCGGTGCTGGTCTACTACGCCATCACCAACCTCTCGGCGATGCGCGTAGCCGAAGGGCGGTTCATCGCCCGGTGGGTGCACACCCTGGGCCTGACCGGCTGCCTCGCGCTGGGGGTGTTCGTGGAGCCCGTCGTGCTCGGCGTAATGGTCGCGTTGATTGCGTTGGGCTTCGGCGTGCGGTGGGTGTGCCGCAGGTTCCAGCCTCAGCCGCCGCCGGTGGTGCCGGCGGGCTCTTCCACTGGTTCTTCGGCGGGCTCGGACGGCTCAGAGGGCTCTTCGGTGGGCGTCTCCGCACCCGCGTCACCCTGATCGACCTCGCCGGGAGCCGGCGGCGCACTGACCACCTCGCGGCCCAGCGTGTCGTTGATCAACCGCTCGATCTGCTCGGCGACGTCCACGTCGTAGGGCTCCTCGGCGATGCCCAGTTCGTCGGCCTTCGCTTGGGCCGCGTCGATGTACAGTCGCACCTGCGGAGCGGTGGGGTTCTGCAGCGGCTGGAGTTCGCCGTTCTGGCCGCGTTGCGACACCGGCTCGAGCACCGACTCGATGTCCTTCATGTTCAGGCCCTGCTCGATCATGCCGCGCTGGAGGCGCTGCGTGGCCAGGGTGCCAGCGGCCCGCTCCTCGTCGGTCAGGCCGGGTGTGCGAAGGGTGGTGTACTCGACGTACTCGAGCAGGCCCACGCCCAGCAGCGGGTGGTTCTCCAGGGCCTGGACGACCTGCATCAGGTCCTCGAGCGTCACGTCGCCCGCCTCAAAGGCCGCGGTGAGCTGATCGACCTGCGTGTTGATCCGGCCGGCCTGCTCGGCCGAAAGCTGCGTCTCGGCGACGGCGGCCTTCATGGCCGTGTTCATCGCGCCGGCCGTCCAGCCCTTCCAGTTCATGTACACCACCACGCCGCCGATGACAGCGATCAGGGCCACGACGCCCAGCACCGCCAGGCAGCCCACCAGGAGGTTGCCGCGGCGGGCCGGTGTGGCATGCCGGGAGTACAGCCCGGGGCGAGCGGCACGCCGGCGGGCGATCGTGGAGCGGACGCGTTGGACCTGTGGCTTGGACACTAGGGCTTCCCCCAATCTTGGTGCGAACCTCTGCGCGAGCAGGGATTCGTGGTTCTTGGCGATCGACAGACCATCTTCCCGCTTGACGATGGGAAACTACCGGTTAGGCTTTCGCCTCGACATCTCAGCGATCCCCGATAGCTCAATGGTAGAGCGAGCGGCTGTTAACCGCTAGGTTGCAGGTTCGAGTCCTGCTCGGGGAGCTTCCCAGGCCCGCGTCCTTTGGATGCGGGCCTGTTTCTTCCATTCCGGTGGTGAACACACGGGGATGGTCTCGTTGGCTCAAGACCGGCACA
The DNA here is from genome assembly GCA_040219675.1 of Phycisphaerales bacterium. Classification (GTDB taxonomy): domain Bacteria; phylum Planctomycetota; class Phycisphaerae; order Phycisphaerales; family UBA1924; genus JAHCJI01. Next base: position 345,318 of record JAVJRZ010000011.1, read on the forward strand.
ACGACGGGCAGCGAAGCTACCCCCGGTCCGGGTCGTCCACGGTTGGGATAATCCTGCCGTGGGGGTCGTGCAGCGGCCCGGTGGGTGGCTGGGCATGGAAGTGCTCGAGTTGCTCAGCAACGGCGTGGACGTGGTCCTCGGCCAAGCCGGCTCGATCCACCAGGTAGTGCTCCCAGAGCCGGTGCCGGCGGACCACATCGGCGGCCCGAACGCGGCCCTTGTCGGTCAGCCGCACGGTGGTGCGCGTCCGATCCAGCAATCCTCGACGCACCGCTCGAGCGATCGCCGCCCGGGACGGCCGGCCGACGAGCTCTTGCCGCAATCGAGACACATCCAGTTCGTGCGTTCCCGACTCGCCCGCTCGATGCATGGAGGCGAGCAGGTCATCGATCGCCACCCGCACGGCCAGCCGGCGACGACGCACGAGGCGACTGATCACCCCGTACCTCGGGCTCGCGACGATGGCCGCGACCAGGAGCAAACCCGAGAAGACCGTCACGCTCCCCGCGGCGTTGACCGCCTCCTTGCCGAATAGATCCGGCACAGCGGCCGCGGCGATGTACCCACCAATGCCCGCGAGCAGCGCGATGCCCAGGCTCACCCCGATCTGCGAACCGAGCCGATCGGTCAGCAGACGCGCCGTCGCGGCCGGGCAGATCAGCATGGCGATCACGAGGATCGAGCCCACGGCCTCGAAGCTGGCCACGGTGGCGCCAGCAACCAGAACCATCAGCATGTAGTGCATCAGTGTGGCGTTGAAGCCCTGCGAAGTCGCCAGCTCAGGATCGAACGCTGCCAGACGCAGTTCCTTGAAGAACAGCACCACGAAGACACCCGCGATAGCGCACATCAGCAGCAGCGTGATGATCGGCATGGGCACCGCCGATAGGGTCGACCAGCGAAGCAGTTCGCCGACGGATTCCGGCGCGCCATACCAGGCGAGCGTCTCGAGCTGCCCATGCAGCACGCAGTCGGCGTCCAGGTCGACATGCCGGACGGCCGCCCGCTCGATGAGCAGCACGCCCAGCGCAAAGAGCACGCTGAAGACCACGCCCATGGCTGCGCCCGGCTCGACCCGGCCGAGCTTCTTCACCAGTTCGACGAGCACCACCGTGGCCACGCCGGCAGCGGCGGCGCCGAGCATCATCACCGCCGGGCTGCGGCTCGTGGTGATCAGGAACGCGATGACCAGCCCGGGCAGCACGCTGTGGCTGATCGCATCGCCCATCAGGCTGAGCCGACGCAGCACGAGGAAGTTCCCAAGCACTCCGCAGCACAGTGCGGCCAGGGTGACGGCGAGCATCGGGAAGAGGTCCAGGCCGAGGTCAAACCGGAAGCTGGCGAGCGTCATGATCGCCCCCCACCACCTGGAACGGCAAGCCCGCGCGCGGCGAGGCGGCCCTCGAGCTCACGCACGAGCTCTTCGCTGAGCACGTGCTCGACCTGGTCGGCCGACCAGTCCACGTGGCTGGGCGCGATGTCGGCATAGCTGGTCAGGTATTGCTCCCAGAGCGCATGGTTGCGCGACACCTGAGCCCCGTGCAGCCGCCCTCGCTCCGTCACGGTCGCAACACCATCTGCAAAGGCCATCATGCCCCGCCGACGGAGCGACCACCGAACCATGGCGGGCAGCGGCCACGACCAACCCCGCAGCCGTGCGAGGTCTTCGAGCCGCGTCCGCGACAGGCCCTGCCCCTCGTTCTCGTGGGCCATTTCGAGCACATGGTCCTCGGCGATGCGCAGCCGCAGCCCGGCCCGCCGCCAGGCCGACGCGACAACGCCCCGAGCGGGCGCGAACAGGAAGCTCACTGCAAAGAGCCCACCGGCGACGAGCACGATGACCGCGCCCGCCGGCTTGCGCGGCAGCAAAGCCGAGACCGAGGACCCCAGGTAGCCGCTTGCGGCCCCGATGACGCCCGCCACGAGCACCAGCAGCCACAGGCGCTCCGTCCAGAAACGTGCCGCCACCGGCGGGATGATGAGCATCGCGATCACCAGGATAAGCCCGACCGCTTGCAGGCCCGCAACCGTGACGATGACCACCAGGGCCATCATCAGCAGGTCGATCAGGCTCACCGGCCAGCCGTCCACGCGAGCGAAGGCATCGTTGAAGCACGTGAGCGCGAACTCCTTGAACAGCACGATCGTTGCGAGCAGCGCGACCATCGCGATGACGCCCATCATCAGCACATCGCCGCGCTGCATGGTGGCGGCCTGGCCGTAGATGAATCCGGTCAATCCGGCCGAGCCCGCCGCTGCATTGGCCTGGATGTAACTCAGCCCGACGACGCCCGCGCCGAAGAAGACGCTCAGCACGATGCCGATGGCCGCGTCCTCGTGCAGCCTCGTCAGGCGCAGGATTGCCTGGATGCACAGCACGCCGAGAATACCGGTCACCGCCGCCCCGGCGAGCAGCACGGGCAGCGATCGCCCCTGAGCGCCCAGTGCCCCGGCCATCAGGAACGCCAGGGTGATGCCCGGCAGGGTCGCGTGGCTGAGCGCATCGGCCATGAGCGCCCGCTTGCGCAGCATGGCGAACACGCCGACGACGCCCGCGGCCAGCCCCAGCAGCGTGGTGCCGCCGACGACCATGGTCGTGTTCAGCCCGCTCTGGAAGGTCAGCACTTCCAACGCCTCGCGAACGCTGGGCAACTCTGCCGCGTGCGTCGCGTGCTGGAGCCCGGCCGACGCAGGTTCGCTGGCCGCCAACATGAGGGGGCTCATAATCAAGGGTTACACCCCGCCCGACGATGCACGAGCGATGGCTTCGGACGCCTCGGCCAGAAGGGTCAACCGGCCGCCGTAGGTCTTGGTCAGGTTGTCCTGCGTAAACACCTCGCCGACCGGGCCCGCAGCCACGATGCGCATGTTCAGCAGGATGGCCTCATCGAAGTACTGCGGCACGGTCTGCAGGTCGTGGTGCACGACGACCACGGTCTTGCCGTCGTTCTTCATCTGCCGCAGCACGGCGACGATCGCTCGCTCGGTGGCCGCATCGACACCGGCGAATGGCTCGTCCATGAAGTACAGGTCGGCCTCCTGCGCCAACGCTCGGGCCAGGAAGACCCGCTGCTGCTGCCCGCCGGAGAGCTGGCTGATCTGCCGGCCGGCGTACTCGAGCATGCCCACCTGCTCGAGGCAGCGGCGTGCGGCCTCCCGATGCGCACGGGTCACGGGCCGGCACCAGCCGATGCGGCGATACCGTCCCATGCAAACGACGTCCAAGGCCGAGACCGGGAAGTCCCAGTCCACGCTCTCGCGCTGGGGTACGTATCCGACGCGCGCACGGGCTTTGCGGTACGGCTCGCCCCAGAACTCGACCTCGCCCGAGGCCCGGGGCACCAGGCCGAGGCAGCCCTTGATCAGCGTGCTCTTGCCGGCGCCGTTGGGCCCGACGACGGCGATCAGGCGATTGGCCGGCGCGTCGTAGTCCACGTCCCACAGCACCGGCTTGCGGTGGTAGGCCACGGTCATCGCATGGATCGAGAGCGGGCTGTCGGACGAGTGTTCGGGCCGGCTCGCCAGCCCTTCGCGGGTCGTTCGTGCTGGATGGACGATCGTCGGCAATCGGATCTCCGTGGAATCGCCGCTATTGCGACAGCTTGTCTTTGAGCCCACCGGACGGGGCCTCGCCGCCGAGCGCCCGCGCGATGGTCGTGGCGTTGTGATCGATCATGCCGATGTAGGTGCCCTCGTACGTGCCGCTCGCGCCCATGGCGTCGCTGTAGAGTTCGCCACCGATGATCACCTTGTGCCCGCGAGCACGCGCGCCCGCGATCAAGGCGTTGATGTTCCGCTCGCTCACCGTGGATTCGACGAAGACGGCGCCGATCTGCCGGTCGACCAGCAGGTCGACCAGCCGTTCGATGTCGCGCACGCCCGCCTCCGACTCGGTGGAGATGCCCTGGATGCCCACCACCTCGTAGCCGAATCGGCGGCCAAAGTAGTTGAAGGCGTCATGCGCCGTGACCAACACGCGCTGCGCCTCGGGCACGCTCGCCAGCACGCGCTGGGCGTACGCGTCCAGCTCCTGCAACCGCTGCCCGTACGCCAGCGCGTTGGCCTCGTACTCGGCTTCGCCCTCGGGGTCGAACTCGGCCAGCTTCTCACGCACCACGTCGATCGTGCCCGTCCAGGCCGCCGGATCCATCCATACGTGCGGGTCGTACAGGCCGTCGAACGCCTCGGGCTGGAGCAGGTACTGCTCGTCGAGCAGTTCGGTCACCGCGTGCACCGGCTTGCCGCTGGTCGCCGCCCGGATGAGCGAGTCGGCCATCTTGCCTTCCAGCAGCAGGCCGTTGTAGAAGATGATGTCGGCCTCCATGAGCCGCCGGACATCGTCGCGCGTGGGCTTGAACAGGTGCGGGTCAACGCCCGAATCCATCAGGCCCACGACCTCGGCCCGCTCGCCCGCGACGTTGCGGACAACGTCGGCCACCATGCCCACGGTCGCGACGATCGTGTATCGCTCACGCGCTTCGGTGCTCGCCGGTTCGGCCTGGCCGTCCTCGGCCTCTCCCGCCCCGCAGCCGCTCAGCATCACCAAACCGGCAAGCAGGACCAGCAACGACAAAACGCTCGCGGTGCGCATCAACAACCCTTCCAAGCAACCTGGCAACACGGGGGAACACAAGAATGGAGTGTGGCAGCATAGACTGAAAAGTTTGTGCAGTCAAACACTCTCCGAGGCGATGAACACCCGCGCCGCCGCCGAGAGCGACAAGCCAACCGCCGCCCGGCGTCCGACGCGCACGGTGATCGAGTCGGCCTCGGGCGCCACGTCGACGACCTCGACCCGGGCTCCCGGCCGTAGCCCGTGCCGGGCGGCGAAGTCCAGGAAGCCCGCGTCCTGATCGGAGATCCGGGCGATGACCGCACGATCCCTGCGGGCCAGGTCGGCCAGCGGCACGACGTCGCCCTGCTCGACCTTGCCCCGCGCATCGGGGATCGGGTCGCCGTGCGGATCGATCTGCGGGTGGTTCAAGAACGCATCCAGCCGATCGATGACCTTGGCCGAGAGCGCATGCTCGAGCCGCTCGGCCTCTTCGTGCACTTCCGACCAATCAAAGCCCAGCGTGTCAACCAGGAAGACCTCGATCAGCCGGTGCCTGCGGATCATGTCCAGGGCCAGCCGCCGCCCCTTGGGCGTGAGCGTGATGCCCCCGTAGCGCTCGGCCTTGGCCAGCCCGGCCTCGCGCAGCTTGCGCACCATCGCCGTCACGCTGCCCTTGGTCACCCCCAGCAACGCCGCCAGACGCACCACCGTCGCCTCGCCGGCGGGCGAGTCCTGCTGGAGCATGTAGATGCCCTTGACATAGTCCTCGACGGTGGAACTGGTCATCGCGGCCATGGTAGTGCACGCTGGAAGCGGCGCCCCACGCCCAGACGGCGGGGGACTGCGCCAAGGCAAGGCCGAGAATGCGCATCGGCTTTCAGCATGGGTGTCGATGTTCGCAAGGCGTTGATACCTCGACAGAACGCGCAGCAGAATTTCTGCGGCCCATCTTCGGCCCCGTTCGAACAGCAATCGTGCGACGGCTTCACCGCCAAACCGCTGGAGTGAAGACACTTAGCTTCGGTTTGAGAAACTGGATGCATGAGCTGCGCCGAAGAGTTGGTTCTGCACGCGGGACTTCCCGCTTGCTTGCCGAGCAAGATTGTGCAAACTGGGGTATGTAGATAAGGGGCAAGCATGCCCCACCGTGGGGAGTCGAAGCGCTCGGTTCGGCGGGCGGCCAACCCGCCGATCCGGACGTCGCTCGGGCGAGACGGTCTCGCCAGTGATCCGCCGCCGGCTTGCACTGCCAGCAATCCCGGCTCGAACGCGGATCCAATGACCGGGCGGCCGCTCCCCGCGGGCACGCAAACTCGAAGGGGAGTTCACCATGCGAAACACGATCCTGACTCTGACCGTTGCCGGCCTGGCCTCGACCGCGCTGGCCCAAACCGTGCTCATCGACGACGATTTCGAGTCCTACGACGTGGGCAGCAGCCTCATCGGCCAGGGCGGCTGGGACGTCTGGCCCGGCGGCGCAGGCGCCGTCATCTCCGATGCGCAGGCCGTCTCGGGCACCAAGTCGTTCCTGGCCGATGAGTTCGAGACCGACATGATCTACCGCATGCGCGACGGCAGCGGCGCACCGATCGCCCAGAGCGGGCAGTGGACGTTCACCTGCCAGACGTTCATGTCCTCCTCGGCCGTGGGCGACTTCTACGTGCTGCTGCTGAACCAGTTCAACGACGCCGACCCGATCAACAGCAACTGGTCGATGCAGCTTCGCCTGGGCACGATCGATGGCGTCGTCGAGAGCGAGTTCGATGGCGCGACGACCGCGCTCATCTACGACGAGTGGGTCGAGGTGCGCGCCGAGATCGACCTGGACGCCGACCTGTTCGACATCTACTACGACGACCAGATCCTCGCCGAGGACCTCATCTGGAGCGAGAACGTCTCGGGCGGCGGCCTGACGCAGATCGACGTGCTCGACCTGTACACGCCCAACGCCAACCCGTCGTACATCGACGACGTGCTGCTGGTCGAGGCCCAGGCGCCCTGCCGCGTCGACCTGGACGGCGACGGCGAGCTGACGCTGTTCGACTTCCTGACCTTCTCCAACCTGTTCGACGCGGGCGATCCGATCGCCGACTTCGACGGCGATGGCGCGCTCACGCTCTTCGACTTCCTGACCTTCTCCAACGAGTTCGACCTGGGCTGCCCATAAAGCCCGCTCCGGGGTCCTGACCACGGGCCCACGGCAATACAGGCTTCTTCCCCGTCGCGGGCGTGCGATCCTTCCAGGGGTCGCACGCCCGCTGCTTGTCCGGCGATCCCTTCCCTACACTGCCCCCTTTCGCACGCCGTGCACGATCGATCGGCCGGGTTGCCGACCCGGATCGCCGGGCCAAGAGGAGGACCGCATGTTCGACGCCATTTCCGTGAAGAAGACCGGCCAGCCCCAGGCCATCGTCGTGGGTGTGCTCAAGGGCAAGGCCCTGGGCGCCCAGGCCAAGAAGCTCGACGCCGACGGCTCGCTCGCTGCGGCGGCCAAGCGGCCCGAGTGCACCGGCGAGATCGGCGCCATCGCCCACGCCTTCCCGAGCAAGAACAAGCCCGCCGCGCGCATCATGCTGCTGGGCCTGGGCGACGCCGGCACGCTCACCGCCGACACGCTGCGCACGGCCATCGCCGCCGCGGGCCGCCAGCTCTCGGGCGTCAAGGCCGAGAGCGTCCGCTTCGAGCTCGACGACGCCATCGGCACGGCCAAGCTGGACGACGGCGACGCCTTCACCGCCGTCGGCGAGAGCCTGGGCCTGCTCGGCTGGCGCTGCGAGGACTTCCGCGGCAGCGTCGCCGGTAAGAAGACCAGCCCCAAGCTGGCCATCGTCGAGGGCTCGGCTGCGCGCACCAAGGCGCTCCAGCTCGGCCTTGGGCTGGCCGAGGGCGCCAACGTCGCGCGCACGCTCAGCCAGACACCCCCCAACATCGCCACCACCGACTTCATGGCCGCCCAGGCCAAGAAGCTCACCAAGCTGGGCTGCACCGTCCGCGTCATCAAGGGCGAGGCGCTCAAACGCGAGAAGCTCGAGGGCCTGATCAACGTCGGCAAGGCCAGCGAGAACGAGCCCTGCCTCATTCGGATCGAATACAAGCCGGCTCGCGCGTCGAAGACCGCCAAGCCCATCGTGCTCGTGGGCAAGACCATGACCTACGACTCCGGCGGCCTGTCCATCAAGGTCGGCGGCGGCATGGTCGGCATGAAGCGCGACAAGGACGGCGGCTGCGCCGTGCTGGGCGCCATGCACGCCATCGCCAAGACCATCAAGCCCAAGGTGCCCGTCGTCGCGCTCCTCTGCACCGCCGAGAACAGCATCAGCGACGAGGCCTACCGGCCCGACGACGTGCTGACCTTCCGCAACGGCGTGACCGTCGAGGTCACCAACACCGATGCCGAGGGCAGGCTCGTTCTGGCCGACGGCCTCTGCTGGGCCTGCGCCAAGGAGAAGCCCGCGGCCATCGTCGACGTCGCGACCCTGACCGGCGGCGTGGTCGTCGCGCTGGGCAGCACCTACGCGGGCCTCTGGTGCGATGATGACAAGCTGCGAAGCAAGGTGCAGGACGCCAGCGACGCCAGCGGCGAGCGCGTGTGGCGCCTGCCGCTGCACCAGGAATACAAGGACATGATGAAGAGCCCCGTGGCCGACATCATCAACAGCAACCCCAACCGCAAGGCCCACCCCATCCAGGGCGCGGCGTTCCTCAGCTACTTCGTCGAGGACACCATCCCCTGGTGCCACCTGGACATCGCCGGCACCCATGCGGTCGACGGCGACGAGGGCCCCTACATCAAGGGCCCCACCGGCTTCGGAGCACGCCTGCTGGCCCGACTCGCGCAGCAATGGTAACAGCGGCACGCGCTGGCTGACCCACGACCACACCGCTGGATAGATCTACCTCGCGGGCCCGGGAGCGATCCCGGGCCCCACTTCGTCTCTCCGTCTCTTCCCCCTCAACACCCCGCGTCGAACGCGTCCTGGAACGCCAGGAAGTCCAAGACCGTCAGCTCACCGTCGCCGTCGAAGTCGGCCTGAGCATCGCCGTCCTGGAACAGGTTGGAGAAGAGCAGGAAGTCGAAGATGGTGAGCGCGCCGTCGAGGTCGAGGTCTGGGGTGCAGGCGCCGCAGGAGAGGTCGAAGAAGTAGGCGGCACCAACCTGCTCGCCCGTCGAGGATTCGTCTTGGCGCGCTGCCGCAAGCAAGTGCCTGCCGTCGCTGGTGAGCGCCGAGCCGTACTGGCGGGCGAAGAAGGCGCTTGTAGGCACGAAGCGATCGGTCTGTGCCCATCGGCCTTCGCGATCCCGCTCGAATCCATAGACCACGCCAATGGAATCGGCCGTCCATTCCTCCGACGCCGTCGCGAAGATCCGATCGCCCTCGGCGTAGACGACCATCCCAAACTTCCGCCCGTCGCGTGGCCGGTCTTGAGCAACCTCGCCAGAGAGAACCCAGCGTTCGCCATCATATTCGTACAAGCGGACTATGCCCTGAAACGGCACGTCTCTTGAAGCCACTGGCGCACCGACCAAGAGAGTACTACCAGCAAAGCCCACGGACGCGCCCATCCACATCCGCTGCTCATCTGGGAAGAGTTCCTGCACGATCTCGAACACGCCGCTACTGCTGCGACGAAAGACGAACACCGCTCCACCACCGGGATGCACACGCCTGTCCATGTACGCTCCGGTCACGAGCCAATCGCCCATGGACGCCCACTCAAACCCGAATCCAGCGGGCGGTTGAGAGGGGTCGGGATGCTCGAGAATTTGCAACAACTCCCAGTCGCCCGTGCCACTCAGCATGTACACCAACGCATTGACGGCATTGACAGGCGTGGCAACGAGCGCGTTGCCGATGAGGTGCAGCTTGCGCGGGAAGTCCTGCGCCAGGCTTGCTGGCGGCCAGATGCGGTCGACCTCCACCCACTCGACGCCATCGAACTCGTAGACGAATATGGCGCCCGTCCGCTCGCCCGAAGACGGATTTCGCGCGAATAACGAGCCGACGACCAAGCGGGTGCCGTCCACGTCCAAGCTGATCCCGAAATTGTCGTACAACTCAGCATCGGGCGGCACGATCGTTTGAACGAGTTCCAACTGACCTGCGACGTTGTCGTAGACAAAGACCGCTCCGGTGCTGCACGACACGACCGGCCCCGGGCACAGCGTGTTCGCGTCGGTGCTG